>NZ_FNDT01000056.1 GCF_900099735.1 Arthrobacter subterraneus
AAGGGGCGGCTTGGCTAACATTTGAAATCCACAACTTCGGCGGTGTACTTGAGCCCCGCTACATTGTCGGCGCGGAATCACTTGACCAGTGAGCTATTACGCACTCTTTCAAGGATGGCTGCTTCTAAGCCAACCTCCTGGTTGTCTGAGCAACTCCACATCCTTTCCCACTTAGCACACGCTTAGGGGCCTTAGTTGGTGGTCTGGGCTGTTTCCCTCTCGACTATGAAGCTTATCCCCCACAGTCTCACTGCTGCGCTCTCACTTACCGGCATTCGGAGTTTGGCTGACGTCAGTAACCTTGTAGGGCCCATCGGCCATCCAGTAGCTCTACCTCCGGCAAGAAACACGCAACGCTGCACCTAAATGCATTTCGGGGAGAACCAGCTATCACGAAGTTTGATTGGCCTTTCACCCCTACCCACAGCTCATCCCCTCCATTTTCAACTGAAGTGGGTTCGGTCCTCCACGACGTCTTACCGTCGCTTCAACCTGGCCATGGGTAGATCACTTCGCTTCGGGTCTAGATCACGCCACTCACTCGCCCTATTCAGACTCGCTTTCGCTACGGCTTCCCCACACGGGTTAACCTCGCGACGTAACACTAACTCGCAGGCTCATTCTTCAAAAGGCACGCCATCACCAGTGGAACTGGAAAACCAGCCCACCTGCTCTGACGGATTGTAGGCACACGGTTTCAGGTACTATTTCACTCCCCTCCCGGGGTACTTTTCACCTTTCCCTCACGGTACTTGTCCGCTATCGGTCATCAGGGAGTATTTAGGCTTACCAGGTGGTCCTGGCAGATTCGCACGGGATTTCTCGGGCCCCGTACTACTTGGGATACTCTCCAAGCGGCAGCACGCATTACAGCTACGGGACTCTCACCCACTCCGGTCGGGCCTTCAAACCCGTTCACCTATACGCCTGCACTCACTTCACCAGCCCGGCAGAGCTGATACGGAAAGTCCCGCAACCCCAGTGATGCAACGCCCGCCGGCTATCACACACCACTGGTTTAGCCTCATCCGCGTTCGCTCGCCACTACTAACGGAATCACTATTGTTTTCTCTTCCTGTGGGTACTGAGATGTTTCACTTCCCCACGTTCCCCCCACGCACCCTATGTGTTCAGATACGGGTCACCCAGTCACTCGCGCGCTGGGCGGGGTTTCCCCATTCGGACATCCTGGGATCAAAGTTCGGTTATCAACTCCCCCAGGCTTATCGCAGATTCCCACGTCCTTCTTCGGCTCCTGATGCCAAGGCATCCACCGTGTGCCCTTAAAAACTTGACGATCACACACACAACCAACACCAACCCCCACACACACCACACCCCAAAGGGCACAACACGTGACAGGGACCAGCAACCAACCCCCAAAAGAAGGCCGGCCAACGGTCATGCGCGATACACAAAATTTAAGATGCTCGCGTCCACTATGCAGTTCTCAAACAACAACCCCAGTCAACACCCCACCCACACCCCACACGGGAGCACAGGCAGGCATGCCCAGGAAAACCAGAAACCCCAACAACCACACCCCACCCACACCAGGAAACCAACCACGCAAAACGCGATCCGCCCCCGACCCAGGAAGAGTCCAGC
>NZ_FNDT01000009.1 GCF_900099735.1 Arthrobacter subterraneus
CCTCGTGGACACCGTGGGCGAACGGGCCGGGCAGCACGTGTTCATCGAGATGAACCCGCGCATCCAGGTGGAGCACACAGTGACCGAGGAGGTCACCGACGTGGACCTGGTGCAGTCGCAGCTGCGAATCGCCGCGGGGGAGACGCTGGCGGATCTCGGTCTGTCCCAGGACTCCGTCCGGCTCCGCGGCGCTGCGCTGCAGTCCCGCATCACCACCGAGGACCCGGCGAACGGATTCCGCCCCGACGTCGGAAAAATCACCGCCTATCGTTCCGCCGGCGGTGCGGGCGTCCGGCTGGACGGCGGCACCGTGTACGCGGGAGCGGAAATCAGCCCGCACTTCGACTCGATGCTGGTGAAGCTCACCTGCCGGGGCAGGGACTACGAGTCGGCTGTGCGCCGGGCACGGCGTGCCCTGGCCGAGTTCCGGGTGCGCGGAGTGTCCACCAACATCTCCTTCCTGCAGGCCGTCCTCGATGACCCGGACTTCATCGCAGGCAACGTGGCCACCTCCTTCATCGACGAGCGCCCCGAACTGCTCACCGCGCGCGTTCCAGCCGACCGTGGAACCAAACTGCTGAACTGGCTCGCCGACGTTACCGTCAACAAGCCCCATGGTGAGCTCACCGTCGAGCTGGACCCGGCGGAGAAGCTCCCGGCGGTCACCGAGGCAGAGCAGCGGCCCGGAAGCCGTCAGCGGCTGCAGGAACTCGGGCCGGAGGGCTTCGCGGCCGAGCTGCGGGCGCAGACAGCCCTGGCCGTCACGGACACCACGTTCCGCGACGCGCACCAGTCACTGCTGGCCACCCGCGTGCGCACCCGGGATCTTGTCGCCGCGGGCAAGGCCGTGTCCGCCAAAATGCCGGACCTGCTGTCGGTGGAGGCGTGGGGCGGTGCAACCTACGACGTCGCACTGCGCTTCCTGGGTGAGGACCCGTGGGAGCGGCTCGCTGCCCTGCGCGCGGAGATGCCGAACATCTGCCTGCAGATGCTGCTGCGCGGACGCAACACCGTCGGTTACACCCCGTACCCGGAGGCGGTCACCAAGGCCTTTGTGCAGGAAGCCGCAGCCACGGGAATCGACATCTTCCGTATCTTCGACGCGCTCAACGATGTGTCGCAGATGGAACCGGCCATCCGCGCAGTCCGCGAAACCGGCACCGCGGTCGCTGAAGTGGCGCTGTGCTACACCTCGGACATGCTGGACCCCGAGGAAAAGCTTTACACGCTGGATTACTACCTCGACCTCGCCCAGCGCATCGTCGACGCCGGGGCGCACATCCTCGCCATCAAGGACATGGCAGGCCTGCTGCGACCGGCCGCGGCAGCCAAACTCGTTACCGCCCTGCGTGACCGGTTCGACCTTCCGGTGCACCTGCACACGCACGACACCGCGGGAGGCCAGCTGGCCACCCTTCTGGCCGCCTCCAACGCCGGAGTCGACGCCGTCGACGTCGCCAGCGCCTCACTGGCCGGTACCACCAGCCAACCCTCGGCCTCGGCTCTGGTCGCGGCCCTTGCGCACACCGACCGTGACACCGGCATGTCGCTGGAAAACGTCAGCTCCCTTGAGCCGTACTGGGAAGCAGTGCGCCGCGTCTACGCGCCCTTCGAGTCCGGCCTGCCCGGGCCCACCGGGCGGGTCTACCGTCACGAGATCCCCGGCGGGCAGCTCTCCAACCTCCGCCAGCAAGCCATCGCCCTGGGTCTTGGCGAGCGGTTCGAGGCGGTTGAGGACATGTACACAGCGGCGGACCGGATGCTCGGGCGCCTGGTAAAAGTCACTCCGTCCTCCAAGGTGGTCGGCGATCTCGCCCTGCAGCTCGTCGGGTCCAACGTGGAGCCGGCGGCGTTCGAGGAGAACCCGCAGAAGTACGACATCCCGGACTCCGTGATCGGTTTCCTCAGCGGCGAACTCGGCGACCCTCCCGGAGGATGGCCGGAGCCGTTCCGCACCAAGGCTCTTCAGGGTCGCACCGTCAAGGTCCGCGACGCTGAGCTCAGCGCCGAGGACCAGCAGGCACTGGACGGCGACTCCGCGACCCGCCGTGCCACGCTCAACCGGCTGCTCTTCGAGGGTCCCACCAGGGACTTCCAGACCACCCGCCACACCTTCGGCGACGTGTCCGTCCTGGACACCCGCGACTACCTGTACGGGCTGCAGCAGGGCAGCGAGCACGTCATCCAGCTCGAAAAGGGTGTGCGTCTCATCGCCACTCTCGAAGCGGTCTCGGACGCCGATGAACGCGGCATGCGCACGGTCATGTGCACGCTGAACGGGCAGATGCGCCCCGTCGTCGTGCGGGACCGCAGTGTCCACACCGACGTGAAGGCAGCGGAGAAGGCCGACCCGGCGCAGCCGGGCCACGTCGCCGCGCCGTTCGCCGGGGCAGTGACCCTCGGCGTAGCCGAAGGCGACACCGTTCAGGCCGGTGACACCGTGGCCACCATAGAGGCGATGAAGATGGAAGCCGGCATCACCACCACCGTGGGCGGAACCGTCAAGCGGCTGGCCATCGGCGCCGTCGAACAGGTGCAGGGCGGGGACCTCCTCCTGGTGATTGACCCCTCCTGACGCGCGCCTGCGCTAAGGTGATGCAGAATCCACCTGCAGCTCCTGCTGCGGGCGTCAGGCGAGCGTGAGGAATCATGGCGAACGAGAAGAACCCCTCAGATCAGTCCGCGGATAGCGGCGGGGTCCCCGGGGACCCCGCTGAAACCGTGCCTGTGCAGGATCAGCCCGGCGCTGGACCTGCGGAGGGCGGGGGGCCGCGCGAAGAAGAGACCGGGGCCGGCCATGACTTGGCGGCCGATGCGCCGGCGGAGTACACACTGAGCTCGGAGGCGGACGCCGTAGATCCCGAAGAGCGCGGAGACGCGGACGTACCTGGCTCCCCGATGGTCCAGGCTCCGATGCCGGACCGGCTCCCGCACATCGGGATAACGCCGGCCAGCGAGGGCCAACGTCCGGGACAGCATCCGGCTGATCCTGCCGATCTCACGCTCGCCGACAGTGATGTCCGGCTTACCGGGGACGAGGAAGCCACAGGGTGGCAACCGTCAGGCGGACGTGCGGAGCCTGCGCCGGAGCCTCAGGAGCAGGCACCGGCGGTTCCGGACCGGAGCGCACGCCGCACCAGGGAGGAGGGCCCCGAGCCGGCCTCGTCCCTGACCGCGGACCGGCTCCTGACGTCGCAGCAGCGCCAGCCCATCGGGGGATGGCGGCTATGGCTGTATAAGGCGACCTTCGGCTACGTGAATCTGGGCGATTCCGACGCCGTGCGGATCCGTCGGGCGCTTGAGCACCGGGTGGGCGTGCGGCTGGGGGAGCGGACCCGCTATGTTCCGGTGCTGTCCCGGAAAGGAGGGGTCGGCAAAACCACAGTGACCACCCTGCTGGGAATGGTGCTGGCGGATATCCGTGAGGACCGGATCATCGCGATGGATGCCAACCCGGACCGGGGAACCCTCTCAGACCGGTCACCGGGCAAGGCCGACTTCACGGCGCGCCAGCTGGTGCAGAACCGGTTCATGGTGGACTCCTTTGCCCAGCTCTCCAGTTACGTCGCCCGCGACGGGTCCCGCCTGCATGTGCTTGCGTCGGATACGGACCCCACCATTGCGCAGGCCTTCGACGACGCCGATTACCGCGCCGTCACGGACATCCTCGGCAGATACTACTCCATCGTCCTCACCGACTCCGGCACCGGAATGGTGCACTCGGTCATGAAGGGCACGCTCGAGAAGGCCGACGCCGTCGTGCTTGTTTCCGGCGGGAGCGTCGACGAGGCGCGCCTCGCCTCGGAGACCCTGTCCTGGCTTGAAGCGCACGGCCGCCACGACCTGGTGGCGAAGGCCATCGTGGTCGTCAACATGTCATCGGGCAACCGCACCGAGGTCAACGTCAACGAGATCGAGGAACACTTCCGGTCCCGGGTGAGCACCGTGGTGCGGATACCCTATGACCGCCACCTCGCCGAGGGGTCCCGCGTTGACCTCGCCAAGCTGCAGCCGAAGACCCGGGACGCCGTCGTGGAGCTGGCGGCGCTTGTCGTGGACCAGCTGCACTGATCCGTGGTTCACTACGATCTGGCGATCATCGGCTCAGGCTCCGGCAACACGCTCATCACGCCCGAGTGGGACAACAAGAAGGTCGCCATCATTGAGGGCGGGACGTTCGGCGGAACGTGCCTGAACGTGGGATGCATCCCCACGAAGATGCTCGTCTACCCGGCGGAGCTTGCCCGGGCCGCTGACGACGCCGGCCGCCTCGGCGTCGACCTGCAGCACACCGGGACCCGCTGGGCGGACCTGAGGGACCGCATCTTCACCCGCATCGACAGCATCTCGGAAGCGGGACGGGCGTACCGGGCAGATGAACTGCAGCACGTGGATCTGTACGAGGAAGAGGCCCGGTTCACGGCGGACCGCACGCTGGTCACCGCCTCCGGCGCTGTCATCACCGCTGATCAGGTGGTGATTGCCGCTGGCTCCCGTCCTGTGGTGCCGGGTATCCCCGGACTGGACCTGCCGCAGGTGCACACGTCGGACACCGTGATGAGGCTGGACGAACAACCGCGACGCATGCTGATCATCGGCGGCGGATACATCGCGGCCGAGTTTGCGCACGTCTTCTCCGCCCTCGGCACCGACGTCACTCTCGCGGTCCGGTCCGGGCAGCTGCTGCGCTCACTTGACCACACGGTGTCTGAACGCTTCACGGAGCGCGCGCAATCGCAGTGGACGGTGCTGACGGGCCGGCAGGTGACCCGGGTGGACAGCAACGCGGACGGGTCGGTCACAGCCACGGTGGTGGCGACGGACGGCGGGGAATCGAAAGTCGGAGCCGACGTCGTGCTCGTCGCTACCGGAAGGACACCGAACAGCGACCGGGTGGGTGCGCTGGAAGCCGGTTTCGATCTGACAGCGGACGGCAGGATCGCGGTCGATGCGTTCCAGCGTGTCACCAGGGAGGGTAAACCCGTCCCCGGTGTCTGGGCGCTCGGCGATATCTCCAGCCCCTTCCAGCTCAAGCACGTGGCCAACCATGAAGCCAGGGTGGTTTCACACAACCTGCTGCACCCGGATGCCCTGCACGCCAGCGACCATCGCTACGTACCCGCCGCCGTGTTCACCAGACCCCAGATAGCGACGGTGGGGCTCACTGAGGAACAGGCCCTGGAACGGGCGGAAAGGACCGGCTCACGTGTTGCGGTGGCGGTCCAGCAGTACGGGTCAACGGCGTACGGCTGGGCCATGGAGGACACCACGGGAATCGTGAAGATCCTCGCCGAAGAAGACACCGGAACCATCCTCGGCGCGCACATCATGGGACACGAAGCCTCAAACCTCATCCAGCCCCTCATCCAGGCGATGCACTTTGGCCTTGACGCCTTCACCATGGCCCGCGGACAGTACTGGATTCATCCGGCGCTGGCCGAGGTGGTGGAGAACGCCCTGCTTTCGCTGCGGGCGCCCTCCACCTGACCCGTCAGGCGGGTTGCGGGCGCGGGTGTGAGTAGATCTCCTCGACCACCGCTGAGTAGTCCTTGAGGACCTGCGCGCGCTTGATTTTCATGGACGGCGTGAGGTGGCCGCTGGCCTCGGTGAAGTCCTGCTCAACGATGCGGAACACCTTGATGGCTTCAGCCTGGGACACCGACTCATTGGCGGAATCGATCAGCGCCTGGATTTCCGCCTGGACCGCGGAATGCCGTGCTGCCTCAGCCATGGTGGTTTCAGCGGGGAGGTTATGCCGCTCAAGCCAGCCGGGCAGCGCCTCCTCGTCAAGGGTGATCAACGCGGAGATGTACGGTCGCTGGTCGCCGACCACAACGCACTGCGAGACCAGGGCATTGGCCCTGATCATGTCCTCCAGCTGCGCCGGGATGACGTTCTTCCCGCCGGCGGTCACAATGATTTCCTTCTTGCGCCCGGTGATGCTGAGGAAACCGTCCTCGTCGAGCTGGCCGATGTCGCCGGTGTGGAACCAGCCGTCCGTGAAGGCTTCCTCCGTCAGGTCGGGGCGCTTGAAGTAGCCCTTCAGCACGCAGACGCCCTTGGCGAGAATCTCGCCGTCGTCTGCGATCCTGACCGCATTGCCGGGAAGCGGAGCGCCCACCGTACCGATTTTGATCTTCTGTGGCGTGTTGACCGAGATGGGTGCGGTGGTCTCGGTCAACCCGTAGCCTTCGAGCACCATGAGGCCGATGCCGTGGAAGAAGTGGCCGAGACGGTCGCCGAGCGGGGCACCGCCGGAGACCGCATGCTGCACCCGGCCACCCATCGCGGTGCGGATCTTGCCGTACAGCAGCTTGTCGAAGATGGCGTGCTTGACCTTGAGGCCGAGGGGCACTTTACCTGCCTGGTCGGCCTTCGACCAGGCGATCGCCGTGTCGGCTCCGGCGTGGAAGATCTTGCCCTTGCCGGCGTCTTCAGCCTTGAGCATCGAGTTGTTGTAGACCTTCTCGAAGACGCGGGGCACGGCCAGGATGAAGGTCGGCTTGTAGCTCTGCAGATCCGGCAGCAGGTTCTTCACATCCGGGGTATGCGCAACGGTGGCGCCGGCGGCAACGCACAGTACCGAGATGAAGCGGGCAAAGACGTGGGCGAGCGGCAGGAACATGATGGTCTGCGCACCCTCGTGGGCAACTTCCGGCAGCGACGCGGCAGCGTTCTCCGACAGTTCAACGAAGTTGCCGTGCGTGAGCTCACATCCCTTCGGCTTTCCGGTGGTGCCCGAGGTGTAGATGATGGTCGCAACATCATCCAGGCCCGCGATCAGGCGGCGTTCCTCGAGAGACGCGTCATCAATGCCGGTGCCGGCTGCCCGCAGCGTGTCCAGCCCATCGCCGTCGAACTGCCATACGTCGCGGAACGCAGTCAGGTTCTCGGAGGCCACAGCCTGGCGCACCACGTTTTCGTGTCGGCCGGATTCAACGAAGGCCGCGACCGCCCCGGAATCCCCGAGAATCCAGGCGACCTGAGACGGGGAGGAGGTTTCATACACAGGGACGGAGACGGCGCCCGCAAACCAGACCGCGAAATCCACGAGCGCCCATTCATACCGGGTGCGCGCCATCATCGCCACGCGATCACCCGCGCCCACCCCCGATGCCATGAGACCTTTGGCGATCCGGCGAACATCCGTAAGGAAATCGGTTGCGCGGATATCGGACCATTGCCCGGAGGCATCTTTGGTGGCAAACAGGGCAGGATTGCTGGCCTTCTCGGCCTGCTTGACCACCAGATGGGTGGTGTTGCTGTCCCGGGGGACCTGCACCTTGGCCGGAACGCTGAATTCGCGCACGGAAATCTCCTTTGATCTTTGTCACATCCTGTGAGACATCTTTAGCCTATAGGTTTTCCCGGACGTTCTTACCGTCCAGTAATGTACGAACCAGTAACGGTGAATCCGAAAAGGTCAGCGCGGCACAGCTCCAGAACGACGGCGGGAGGCCGGCACCCATGAATCCGGAACCGCAAGAGGGCGCCACAGCGGGCGGACGGCTCCGCGGTGGGAGCCGGCGGCTGGGGATGCCGCAGGCACCGTACCCTCGCCCGGCACCGAGGCCCCTGCGCTCCCGGGGCCTCGCAATCGGCATCGACATCGGCGGCACCAAAGTGGCTGCCGGCGTCGTGGACCCCTATGGCACCATCGTCGCGTCCGCGCGGAGGGAAACGCCCGGGCAGGACGCGCGCGCGGTGGAAGCAGTGATCGTGGACCTGGTGGGCGAGCTCGGGCGCGGCCGGCGTATCCGGTCGGTCGGAATCGGGGCGGCCGGGTGGATGGACCTGGACAACGGGACCGTGCTTTTCAGCCCCCACCTCGCCTGGCGCAATGAACCGCTGCGGGCCAATCTCGAGAAGGCCCTCCGACGGCGGGTGACCGTCCTCAATGACGCTGATGCGGCTGCGTGGGCGGAATGGCGGTTCGGTGCCGGTCGCGGAGAGCCGCGGCTTGTGCTCATCACGCTGGGCACGGGGATCGGCGGGGCGATGATCATGGACGGCATGCTCGAACGCGGCCGCCACGGCGTCGCGGGTGAGTTCGGCCACCAGATCATCGTGCCCAACGGGCACCGCTGCGAGTGCGGCAACCGCGGCTGCTGGGAGCAGTACGCCTCGGGCAACGCGCTCGGCCGGGAGGCCCGGGAACTGGCCACCGCCAACTCACCGGTCGCGCAGACCCTGCTCCAGGAGGTGGGTGGCGACGTCGAGGCCATCACCGGTGCGGTGGTCACCCGGCTGGCGCTGCGGGGTGACCCCGTGTGCCAGGAACTGATTGACGACGTCGGACAGTGGCTTGGCCTCGGCCTGGCCAACCTCGGCGCTGCGCTGGACCCGGGGACCTTCGTGATCGGCGGGGGACTGGGAGCGGCCGGAACGCTGCTGATCGATCCCGCCCGGCGCGCCTTCGAACGCAACCTGACAGGGCGGGGCTTCCGCCCTGCGGCAACCATCACTGCCGCCGCGCTGGGGCCGGATGCCGGACTCGTCGGTGCGGCGGACCTCTCCCGGATCAGGTACCGGCCGCTGCTGCGCAGGGCCTACGGCACCATGCCGTCGGGCCGCTTCAGCGACCGGCGCTAACGCGCCGGCAAGGGATCAGACCGCAGCGCCGTCGTCGTCGTAATCGCGGTTCTTGGGGAGGCGGAAGATCAGGAAGGTCACGCTCGCCAGGAAGATCGCGACGATACCCAGCATCACCGTTGTCGAGGCCGCGCGCCAGAACATGGCAATCAGCACCAGCGCTACAGGACCGCCCACTGCGCCCAGCCAGGCGAGGACCACCAGCGGATCCCCGACGCCCAAGGCCGGGGGCTCGGGCGGCTGGAAGGATCCGTCTTCCTCGTCTACAGGCGCCGTGTAGTCCCGGGGGCCGGCGGGGGCCTGGACGGGCTGGCCTTCGAAGATCGCCCGCACACGCTCCTCGGCGGAGGGCGCCGGGTCTGAGGCCGGACGCTCGGGCAGCTCACTGCTGGGCGTTTCTTCCAGGCGGGCGACGAGGTCCTGCCAGACGGCGTCGTCAGTGGACTCGTTCGGATCCTGGGCTCGGGGACTCATGCGGTGGTACCTGCCGTCACGTGCTCGATGAATGCTGCGGAGCGCTCGAAGATGAGCTCCTGGTCGTGGTCCATAGTGGCCACGTGGTAACTGTTCTCCAACCGTATTATCTCCAAGTCTGCACTCCCGATGCGCCGCTGTAGAACTTCGAGGCTGCTTTCGGGAACAACCCGGTCAGTGTTGGAGCGGAATACCAGGGTAGGAGCGGTCACCTGGGGGAGGCGGTCAGTGGTGTCACGGAAGAGCTGCGCGAGCTGGTGCACAGCCGAGACGGGCGTACGGGCATACGCGCGCTCGTCCACGCCCTCCTTCCGGATGTCGTTGCCGATCGACGGGACGCTTCTGAGCAGGTACTTCAGCACGCCCACATAGCGTGCGCGCGGATCGGCGATGGTGAGCCCTGGATTGACGACGACGACGCCGGCCACCGGTTCCAGCGCGGCCAGCCGCAGGGCGAGGGCACCGCCCATCGACAGCCCTGCCACCACCACGGCGTCGGTTTCCCGCGCAAGTTCCCGGTAGGAGGTTTCGACTCCCTCATACCAGCGCTCCCATGGTGTCCTCGCGAGCTCCTGCCACGTGGTGCCGTGCCCGGCCAGCACGGGAAGCCGTACGGCGAATCCCCGGTCCGCGAGGTAGCGCGCCCATTCGATCATGCTCGCCGGCGAACCGGTGAAGCCGTGGCTGAGGATCACCCCGGTGCGCGCGCGGCTCCCGGAACCGCTGGAGGAGAACGCTGCCAGAGCGGGATCGACGGTCATGGTTCCAATGGTGTCACCGTGTCCGGCGCACTGCCAGTGACGCACGCGCACACACCGCCGCCCGTAGAGTAGTGTTCCAAGAACCCCACTCAGGAAGGCTGGCAGAGTGTTCTACTGGATCATGAAGCGGATCTTTATCGGTCCACTTGTGAATCTCCTCTTCAGGCCCTGGGTCAAGGGCCTGGACAACATTCCGGCAACCGGTGCGGCTGTAATTGTCAGCAACCATCTGTCGTTCTCGGATTCGATCTTCCTGCCCCTTGCGGTGCCGCGGCCGGTGATCTTCCTCGCCAAATCCGAGTACTTCACCGGAAAGGGACTGAAGGGAAAGCTGACCGCCACCTTCTTCCGGCTGACCAACCAGCTGCCCATGGACCGTTCCGGCGGCGCGGCGTCGGCAACCTCGCTCTCGGCGGGGGAGGAAATCCTGAAGTCCGGCGGAATCCTGGGCATCTACCCTGAGGGAACCCGCAGCCCCGACGGCAGGCTCTACCGGGGAAAGACCGGCGTCGCGAAGCTGATCCTCGCAACGGGAGTGCCCGTGATCCCCGTAGCCATGATCGGAACGGACAAGGTCCAGCCGATCGGCCGACGGATCCCGAACATCCGTCGCGTCGGCATCATCGTCGGAGAACCGATGGACTTCCGGCGCTACGCCGGCATGGGCGATGACCGCTTCATCCAGCGCTCTGTCACCGATGAGATCATGTACGCGCTGATGAGGCTGTCCGGCCAGGAGTATGTAGACGTCTACGCGAGCAGCGTGAAGGAACGGCTCGCAAGTGCCAAGACGGCAGGCAAGAAAGCCGGAAAGAAGCCGGAACGCGCCGCAGACCCGCTCCGGCAGGCAGCCGTCCGGCTGGAAGGCTCCACGCCGGCGAATCCCGTTCCGCCGTCGTCGGACACTTCGCTCCCGCCGAGCGTCGAGGGCCCATTGCCCGGTGAAGTGCGGATCATCGGGCGGGAAACCGGTGGGGGCGCCCGCGGCGGCCAGGAGCCGGCCTCTGCCTCCGGACAAAGCCGGAAAAAGCACGACGACGGACCCAGCAGCCGGGCTATGTGACCAGCCTGCGCCGCTGGATGACCGGGGGAGTCCGCCGTCGTCAGCTGTTGCCATTAGGCTTAACGGGTGACCGAATCAACCGTGACCTCCGCACCCTCAACAGCCGCACCCAACCACGGGCTGGACAACTGGCGGGAGCTTGCCATCTCCCAGCAGCCCAGCTGGCAGGATGCCGCGGTGCACCGGTCCTCCCTCCAGGAGCTGTCCACGCTGCCGCCGCTGGTGTTCGCCGGCGAGGTCGATGTACTTCGCGAGAGGCTCGCCTCAGCTGCCCAGGGGAAAGCGTTCCTCCTCCAGGGAGGCGACTGCGCTGAGACCTTCGACGGCGCCACCGCCGACAAGATCAGCGCCCGCGTAAAGACAATCCTGCAGATGGCCGTAGTGCTCACCTACGGAGCCTCACTGCCCGTTATCAAGATGGGCCGCATGGCCGGGCAGTTCGCCAAGCCGCGCTCATCGAATGACGAAACCCGTGAAGGCGTGACACTGCCCGCCTACCGCGGCGACATGGTGAACGGATATGAATTCACTCCGGAGAGCCGCGGCCATGACGCCTCCCGGATGGTCTGGGCCTACCACACGTCCGCCTCCACGCTTAACCTCATCCGCGCGTTCACGCAGGGCGGTTTCGCGGACCTGCGCCTTGTGCACCACTGGAACAAGGGTTTTACGGCCAACCCGGCGCACTCCCGTTATGAATCCCTGGCACGGGAAATCGACCGCGCAGTCCGGTTCATGGAGGCCTGCGGCGCCGACTTCGACGCGCTGACGCGGGTCGAGTTCTTTGCCAGCCATGAGGCACTGCTGCTCGAGTACGAGCGGGCACTGACCCGGACCGACTCGCGCACCGGGCTGCCCTACGACACATCCGCGCATTTCCTCTGGATCGGTGAGCGCACCCGCGACATTGACGGCGCGCACATCGATTTCCTGTCCCGTGTCCGTAACCCGATCGGCGTCAAGCTCGGTCCGGGCACCTCACCGGATGACGCCCTGGCACTGATCGACAAGCTGGATCCCAACCGCGAACCGGGCCGCCTCACGTTCATTACCCGGATGGGCGCCAAGAACATCCGCGAGAAGCTGCCGAACCTTGTCTCCCGGGTGACTGACTCAGGCGCGCAGGTCCTATGGGTCACCGATCCGATGCACGGCAATACCGTCACCTCCCCGAACGGCTACAAGACCCGCAACTTCGACGACGTCATGGATGAAGTACGCGGTTTCTTCGAGGTTCACAATGAACTGGGGACGTTCCCGGGCGGCCTGCACGTGGAAATGACCGGCGACGACGTCGCGGAATGCCTCGGCGGGGCCGACCCCATTGACCAGGAAGCGTTCCTGGACCGCTATGAGTCGGTCTGTGATCCGAGGCTGAACCACATGCAGTCCCTGGAGATGGCCTTCCTCGTGGCCGGGGCGCTGTCCCGGCGCTGATTCCGGCGATCCCGGCGCGCGGGCTCATTCCCGCACCCGGTGCGCAGGCGCTCGTTCTCAGGTCACCGTGATGGTGACCGTCGACCCTTCGGGGTGTTCGCCCGTGAGGTCCTGACCGGCCACAAGTCCCAGCACCGGCCTGCCGAACGCGTACTCAACCTCGACGGTGAACCCGGCCTCTTCCAGCGCCGCGACTGCGTCCGCCTCGGAATCGGAAAACACGTCCGGCACGGGGAGGATGCGGGGCCCGGCGGAGATGCTCAGTGTGACCGATTCACCCGGGCGCAGCTGGCCACCGGCGGGGCTTTGGGTCAGCACTGATCCTGCAGGCACGGTGATGTCGTTCACCGGCTCGGGCGAGACGGCTGCAGTAAGGCCGGCGCTTTCGAGCGCGCTGACAGCCTCCTCTTCAGGCAGCCCGACGACGGAGGGCACGTCGACCGGCTCGGGGCCCTGGGAAACCACCAGGCCAACCGGGGTGCCGGCCGGAATCGCTTCACCGACGGCCGGATTGGTCGCGATGACCTCGCCGTCCGGAACGGTGCCGCTGAACTGGCGCGACACCTCTCCGACGTCGAAGCCCGCTGCCACCAGGGTGGCAGCCGCCGTTGCTTCGGCGAGGCCGGCGACCTCGGGCACATCAAAGAGCTCGGGTCCCAGCGACACGAGCAGCTGGACTTCTTCCCACGGACGGACGGTCGCCGATCCCCGCGGCTCGCTGGCAATGACCAGACCCTCGGCAACGGAATCGGAGTGAACCTGCTCGGCGGTGGACGACAGGCCAGCCTGCGTGAGCATCGCCTGCGCAGCACTGACCGGGCGGCTGGAGACATCCGGAACCGCGACCAGGGCTCCGGGGCCGACACCGAAGAACCACCCTGCTGCTGCAGCCAGCAGGGCAAGCAGCGTCAGCAGGAGAACAAGGAGGATGTTCCGGCGTCGTGCATTGCCCGACCGCAACGTCTTTTCCGGACGCTGCGCAGCCTTCGCCTGCTCCTTCCGGTGAGCCTTGAACTCCCGCGCTGCGAGCTTCTCGCGCGCAGCCGCGTCCAGTTGCCGCTCCGGCATCGATCCAGCGACCGGCGTGGAACCCAGAACGGTTGTGGGGTTGGAACCTCCGAGGACGGTGGTCGGGGAGCCTTGCGCGCCGAGAATTTCCGTTGGGTAGGAGGGTGGCCGCCCCACCACTTCGGTGGAACCCGCCGTTCCCAGCACCTCTGTGGCGTGGTGGCTGTGCCCATCGCCGGAAGAATCGGCTGCGGTCCCGGGGCGGGCGGCGGGCGGGCGTTGCCGGTCCCGGCCAAAGTCGAGTTCGGCGTCGCTCAGGGTGGTGCGGATGTGCCGCAGCTCCCCAAGCAGCGCGTTCCCGTCGATGGGACGTTCCTCCGGATCCACGGCCGTGCACCAGAGCACCAGCTCGTCAAGATCCTGGGCCAGTCCCGGAACAGCGGTAGAGGGCGCGGGCACCCGGGAATTCACGTGCTGAAACGCAATCTGGATGGGCGCCTCACCCTGGTAGGGCTGGGCGCCGGTGAGGAGCTCGAAGAGCACGATGCCCGCCGAATAGATGTCGCTGCGGGCATCAGCGGCGCCCCCGGTGACCAGCTCGGGCGGCAGATAGGCGGCCGTACCCACCAGCGTGCCCGTGTTGGTGCCGGCAGAGACTGCACGCGCCAGCCCGAAGTCGGCGATCTTGATACCGCCGCTCTCGGCAAGCAGCACATTCTCGGGCTTCACGTCGCGGTGGATAAGCCCGGCATCATGTGCCGCACCCAAACCCTCGATCACGGGGTCAAGCATTGCGAGGGCCTGCCGGGGAGTGAGGCGGCCCCGCTCCCGGAGCAGATCCCGGAGGGTCTTGCCCGGCACGTACTCCATGACCAGATACGCCACGCCGTGTTCCGGTCCATCCTCCACGCCCTGGTCCAGCACGCCCACTACGTGCGGGTGGGAGAGCCGTGCAGCTGACTTGGCCTCGCGCTCAAACCGTTCAAGGAAGTGCTGGTCCTCGGCCAGGTGCGGATACAGCACCTTCAGGGCCACATCCCGTTCAAGGCGCTGGTCTGTGGCCAGATAGACGGTGGACATGCCTCCGCGGGCCAGCCGTGAACGGACGTGGTACCGACCGTCCACAACGGTGTCCACCAGTGAGTCATTCCGCCGCTCGCGCACTCTTCGATACTAAGTGAAGCGGCGGCCGACGCCCGGACCAACACAGGTCAGTGGGCGTCGGCCGCCGTCAGTCAGCGGGTGCCGTGGTTTAGCGGAAGTTCTTCTGGTGCGCCTTGATGGCCGCCACGTAGTTCTTGGTGTCCGCGAACATTCCGTGGGTCTTTACCGAGTACTGGCCCTGGTAGTAGGAAGCGATCGCTATGTCCAGGTTGGGGCTGGAGCGGATGAGGGCCTTGATGATGGCCACCCCCGCGGTGGCATTGTCATAGGGGTCCAGCAGGTTGAGCTTCCGCCCCACGAGGTCAGAGGCCCACTCACCGGACATCGGAATCACCTGCATTGCGCCGATGGCGTTCGCCGGGGAAACCGCACGCTGGTTGAAACCGGACTCCTGGTAGGAAAATGCGAGTGCCAGGCTCGGGTCGACGCCCATCTTGCGGGCCGTGTCTGCGACGATCGCCTTCATCTGGGCCTGCGAGGGAGCGGGAAGATTGTTCAGCGTGTGCTTGTTCTTGTTCGCCTCTGCGACGACCGCATCCGGGTAGGTGTAGTGCAGGAACGTCGACGGCACCAGATCAGCCGGCTTCTCCCCGGATGAGGTCTTGGATCCGCCGGGGATGGTGAGTTTCTTGCCCGGGAAGATGATTGTCGTGGCACTGAGCTTGTTGGCGGAGAGCAGCGCGCTGAGACTGATGCCGTGCTTCGCAGCGATGGCGCCGAGAGTGTCTCCGGCCTTGATGGTGTAGGTGCCGCCGGCCGGTGCTGCGGACGGCTTGGGCGCGGGCTTGGGGCTGGTCTGGACCGCTACGCTCGATCCGCCGCCCAGCTTGATCTTCTGGCCTGGGTGGATGATCGAACTCATCGACAGGCCGTTGGCCGCCAGGACCGTTCCAAGGCTGACGTTATGGCGTGCCGCGATGGCGCCGAGAGTGTCTCCGGCCTTGACGGTGTAGGTGGCACCGGAGGAAGGTGCTGCAGGCTTCGGGGCTGCAGCCTTCGGTGCCGGCGTGGGCGCCGCCGCTGAACCGGAGATCCTGATCTTCTGGCCTGGGTGGATGACCGAAGACATCGAGAGACCGTTTGCCTTGAGCACCGAGGAAAGGCTCACCCCGTGACGGGCAGAAATTGCGCCGAGGGTGTCGCCGGCCTTCACCGTGTACGTGGCCGACTGTGGAGCGGGAGCGGCCTTCCTGGCCGGGGCCGCCTGTGCGGTAGCGCCTGAGAGCTTGAGTTTCTGGCCGGGATGGATGATCGAGGTGGTCTTCAGCCCGTTGGCTTTGAGCACCGCATGCATGTCCACACCATGGCGGGCGGCAATACCGCTGACGGTATCGCCCGGACGCACAACGTAGGTCGAGGGTGTGCTCCGCATGGGCACGATCCGCGGCACCTGCGCAGCCACCAGGGACGCCGGAATGAAGGCGGAGGCCGAGCCGGAGGCCGCGGGGACTGTCTTGAGCGGCTGGTAGGAGACCTGGCCGGGTGCCGGTGCTGCCGCAGCCGGAGCAGCCAGGGCAACCGAGGAGAGTACGACGGCGGGAATTGCGGCAGAGGTAACCGCGATACCCATTCCACGGTTCCTGAAAGGCGTCGTGCTGGCGGCCGGCACGTTCAGCGGCGATGAAGGGCGCTGGGCGGTCATGGTTGGTCCTCGTCTGTGTTGGCGGGGCTTGCCCGCATGGCAGGGCGAGGAGCGCAGCAGCCTATGCCGTCGTGATCCCCGAACCCCATGGTGCAGTTGATACGCAAGTTGTTAGTGTTACTTGTGTGACTTATGTGAATCTACACCATGAGGCGGATACCACAACAGCTCAGAAAGTCTCAGTATTTGCGCAGGATTGGTGTGTCGCGCAGGAAGCGCACGAAAGATCGGTCGCAGGTGGAGTTGCAGGAAGCAGGCATGGCACGCTTAAGGCGTGAATACACTGGAGAATCTCGTGGGCGATTGGCTCCCACTTCCCGATGTCGCCGAGGCGCTCGGCCTGTCCATCACCAAGGTCCACGGGCTGATCAATGAGCGGGCACTGGTGGCGGTGCGGATTACCGACAGGGGAATACGGTCCGTACCCGCTGAGTTCATCACCGACGGGCACGTGCTGGACAGCCTCAAGGGGACGGTCGCGGTACTGGGCGATTCGGGGTTTTCCGACGAGGAGATCATCCGCTGGCTCTTCACGGAAGACGAGTCGCTTCCGGGCCGTCCCATCGATGCATTAAAGCAGGGGCGCAAGACGGAGATCCGCCGTCGTGCCCAGGCAATGGCCTGGTAGCAGCGCCTCAGGCAACCCGCGTAACCGCGGCGTCGGCCAGGGAGTAAAGCGCCTCCCTGCAGACTGCGTCCAGTGGAAGGGCTTCGAGGGCTTCATAGCCCGCGCGGGCACGCTCTTCAATGAGCAGCTCCACCTCTTCCCTGGCCCCCGTCGCATCGATGATGTCGCGCAGACGGCGAATGTCATCCT
Source organism: Arthrobacter subterraneus (assembly GCF_900099735.1). Taxonomy (GTDB): domain Bacteria; phylum Actinomycetota; class Actinomycetes; order Actinomycetales; family Micrococcaceae; genus Arthrobacter_D; species Arthrobacter_D subterraneus. Next base: position 16,959 of record NZ_FNDT01000009.1, read on the forward strand.
CGCTGAGCCCGGCGCGGCCGAGCCCGGCGTTCAGCAGCTCGGCCTGATCGTTGCCGGCCGCCTTCAGGGCTTTGGCCACCAGGACTGTCCGCTTACCCTCCCGCAGGTCGTCACCGGCGGGTTTCCCGGTCACCGCCGGATCGCCGTACACGCCCAGCAGGTCGTCCCGCAACTGGAACGCTTCCCCGAGGGGCAGTGCAAAGGCGGAGTAGCCGGCGAGCAGTGAGGCAGGTGCACCCGCCAATGCGCCGCCGATGCACAGCGGATGCACGGTGGAGTACTTGGCCGACTTGAAGCGCACGATGCTCAGTGCGCGCTCCGTCGCTTCGCCGGGATCCCGTCCTGGACCCACTGCCTCCTCCAGGAGGTCAAGGTACTGGCCGGCCATGACCTCGGTGCGCATCCGGTTGAAGATGGTGCGGGCTCCGGCGATTCTCTCCGGGCTTCCGGGGACGGAGGCGAAGGCCTCCTCGCTCAGCGACAGGCACAGGTCGCCTGCGAGGATTGCAGCTCCTGCACCGAACCGTTCCGCGTCCAGGTGCCAGCCGCCGTCGTCGTGGTGTTTTTCAAACTGTTTATGCACACTCGGTGCGCCCCGCCGGAGGTCGGAGCGGTCAATGATGTCGTCATGCACGAGGGCGGCGGCCTGGAAGAGCTCCAGCGACATACCCGCGATGACGACGCCGGCATCCTCGGCAGCGCCGCCTGCTGCCCGCCAGCCCCAGTAGCAGAGGAGCGGCCGCATTTTCTTTCCGCCGGCTGCCAGCCGCTCGATCGAGTCAACCAGCACCACGCCGTCGTCCGACACCGTCCGGATCAGGGCGCGCTGTGCCGCGAGAAAGCTTCGGGTTGTCTCGCCAAGGGACTTCCGGAAGCGGTCCTCCTCATCCTCGACACCGGTGGAAGGAGCGGCAGTTCCGTCAGTCATAGGGCCAGTCTAGGCGTTTGCCGGTCCGACCAGCCCGGCGTCACACACGGTGCAGCGCGGCCGCCGACTGTCGGGATCACGGCGCAGTAGGATGGTCTGCATGCCCGTCCGTTCCGACCTCGCGGGAATCGAGGACGCGGAATGCACCATCCTCCACGTGGACATGGACGCCTTTTACGTGTCGGTGGAACTGCTCTCCCGGCCTGACCTTCGCGGCAGGGCGGTCATCGCCGGTTCGCCTTCCGGGCGGTCGGTGGTGCTCTCGGCCTCGTATGAGGCGCGGCGGTTCGGTGTCCGGTCCGCCATGCCGATGGCAACCGCGATGCGGCTCTGCCCGCATGCCGTGATTGTTGAACCACATCATGACCGCTATGCCGAAGTGTCGGCATCCGTGATGAACATCTTCGGCACCATCACACCACTGGTGGAACAACTGAGTGTTGATGAGGCCTTCCTCGACGTGAGCGGATCACTGCGCCGGCTGGGATCGCCGAGAACCATCGGTGAGCTGATCCGGAGCACAATTCACCGGGAGCTTGGCATCACGGCAAGCGTCGGCATCGCGGGCACCAAGTTTGTGGCAAAGATAGCGTCGACTCGCTGCAAGCCCGACGGCCTGCTGCTCATTCCCGAGGCTCGTACCGTTGAATACCTTCATACCCTTCCCGTATCGGCGCTATGGGGAGTGGGTGCCAGGACGCAGGAGGTCCTGGCGCGACTGGGCATCCGGACCGTCGAGGATGTGGCACGCACCCCCGTATCGGTGCTGCAGCGTACCCTTGGCGCAACCGGCACACAGGTCCACCAACTCGCCTGGGGCAAGGACCCCCGTCCGGTAACGGTCAGCAGGCAGGAGAAAAGCATCGGCGCCGAAGAAACCTTCGCTGCCGATGTCTCCGACGATGACACCCTGAAAGCTGAGCTTCTCCGCCTCGCGCACCGCACCGCCTCGCGCCTGCGTTCGGCACACCTACAGGCGGGCGGAGTGTCGCTGAAGCTCCGCTATGCGGACTTCTCCACGCTGACGCGGTCCCGGCGGCTGCCCGAGCCGGCAGACAGTGCGCACGCGTTGTATTCGGCCGCCACCAAGCTTCTCGAGTCGCTCGGGGAGCGCCCCCTCAGCGTGCGTCTCATCGGTATTCGGACGGAACGGCTCGAAACCGCGACCGGCAGCTCGCACCAGCTGACAATCGACCGGCAGGACGACAACTGGCGCCTGGCAGAGCAGGCCCTCGATCGGGTTAACGGGAAGTTCGGAGCGTCGATGGTGATGCCCGCGAGGCTGCTCGGGCCCCGGCCTTCCCAGCAGGATAAAAACCCCTTCGGGGGGCCATCGAATGAGTAAATTCGCACGGCTTGAGGGCCTCTCGCGTCGGGACTGCCGCTTTCCCTCGGAGTGAATGCAAACTATCCTTATAAGTAGGGATTGACTAGGTGTCGACCCTGCTCAGAGCAACAAGCTGCAGCGGATAAGTCGCAGCTTCAGCCGGGAACTTGTTCCCGGCTGAAATCGTTGTTGGGTTTGAGGGATTCGGTATTAGTAGCAAGGAGGCAGTGATGGCACTCTCGGAACACGAGCAGCGGCTGCTTGACCAGTTGGAACAACAGCTTCATGCCGACGATCCCAAGTTTGCCCACTCCATGGCGTCCAGCACCAGCCGCTCGATGTCCACGCGTCGCATCGTGATTGGCTCGCTGGTGACCATCGCTGGCGTGGCGGTCCTGCTCCTTGGAATCTGGAACCAGTTCATCCCCGTCGGGGTCGCAGGTTTCCTCGTCATGGGAGCCGGCGTCTACTACGCGACCAGCAAAACCAGGCTGGATGGGGCAGCACCCAACTCGGGCAAGGGAGCCAAGGCATCAAGCTCCGCAGGCGGCGGTTTCCTCAGCAGCCTCGAAGAAAAGTGGGACGAGCGTAAACGGGATCAAACCTAGCCACCCACTTCCTCCACTTTCCCCCACAGGACCCGCCGAAAGGCGGGTCCTGTGGTGTTTAACCCCCTTCACTCGCGCCTGCCCCGATCCACGGCTGGGGTGCCGTCCAATCTCCCTCCACTTCCCACCACGCCTCCCGATCCGCACATTTCCGGGCACTTTTTCCGGCCGCGTTATGGGAAACACCACCGCCTGCATTGACGGGGGAGGAATGTGGAGTAAAGTGGAGGTCATAAGAGCGTAGTGGTGGCGCTTGGCCCTCCCGATCGGACAGGCGGTGACGGATGTTCCTCGGAACACACTCACCCCGGCTGGATGAGAAGGGGAGGTTGATCCTTCCCGCGAAGTTCCGGGACGAGCTGAGCGACGGTTTGGTTCTGACCAGGGGGCAGGAGCGCTGCATCTACGTTTTTAGTCAGCGGGAGTTCGAGAAGGTTCATGAGCAGATGCGCGAGGCTCCAATCTCGTCGCGGCAGGCTCGGGACTACATCCGTGTTTTTCTTTCCGGCGCTTCGGACGAGGTGCCGGACAAGCAGGGCAGGGTGACCATTCCACCGGCGCTTCGTACCTATGCAGGGCTGGACCGGGAACTGGCAGTGATCGGTGCGGGCAGCCGGGCCGAGATCTGGGATGCCGGGGCGTGGAACGCCTATCTCGAAGAGAAGGAAACAGCCTTCTCCGAAACTGACGAAGATGCACTGCCAGGAATTTTCTGACAGTCGCTGCCGGCCACGCAAGACAAACAGCATGCGGAGTTGCACCAAGCTCTTCGATGAGACCTCCAGCCGCCCAGCGGCCGAGTTTCCTGACTCACCTTCCCCGGAGTCAGGCAGCCGGGCCCCGGAGCGGATGGGGATCTGACCGAAGAACCGAGGCACCCGTTCGAACTCAGGCCCGGGCCTGAAGAGCCAGCAGAGAGGAGCGGGCATATGGGGGAGGAGCGTCCCACCCAGGAACGGCACGTTCCCGTACTCCTGGGGCGATGCGTCAACCTCCTTGCTCCCGCGATTGAAGCTGCAGGCACGGACGCCGTCGTGGTGGACGCGACCCTGGGCATGGGAGGCCATTCCGAGGCGCTGCTCCAGCGGTTCCGCGGCCTGCACCTCGTGGGAATCGACCGCGACCGGCAGGCGCTGCAGCTGGCGGGAGAGCGGCTGGCGCCTTTCGAGGACCGCATTGACCTGGTGCACGCGGTGTATGACGAGATCCCCTCCGTCCTTGCGGACCTCGGGATTGACCGGGTGCACGGGATCCTGTTCGACCTCGGTGTCTCCTCCCTTCAGCTCGATGAGCGTGAACGCGGCTTCGCCTACTCCTACGATGCTCCCCTCGACATGAGAATGGACACCAGCGAAGGGCAGAGCGCGGCGGATGTCGTGAACACCTATCCCGAAGAGGACCTGAAGCGGATCATCCGCACCTGGGGAGAGGAAAAATTTGCGGGGCGTATTGCGTCGGCAATCGTCGCCGCACGGCAGGACAAGCCCTTCGCCACCACCGGCGAGCTGGTCGATGCAATCCGCTCAGTGGTTCCAGCAGGTGCCGCCCGGACCGGCGGGCACCCGGCGAAACGCACTTTTCAGGCACTCCGTATCGAGGTCAATGAGGAGCTTTCGGTCCTGACCCGGGCGATTCCCGCTGCGCTCGACTCGATCGGTGTCCAGGGAAGGGTTGTGGTGATGTCCTATCACTCCCTCGAGGACAAGATCGTGAAAGCCGCCTTCACCGCCGGTACCAGATCCTCAGCGCCGGTCGGGTTTCCCGTCGAACTTGACGAGCACAAGCCCTACCTCAAAACGCTCACCAGGGGCACAGAAGCCCCCACCGACGAGGAAATCGCCGAAAATCCCCGAGCCGCATCCGCCAAGCTCCGGGCCGTGGAACGCATCAGAACCAGCACGACAGACAGGAACGCACGATGAGCCAATCAGTGCAGCAGAGGCCGTCCGCGTATCGCAGCGCCCACGCGGCAGCCGGAGCCGTAGCCGGCAGCACGGCCCGTGCCCTGCAGCATTCCGCAGGAGCCCATCCCGAGGCGCAGCCGGGGAGGGAACGACGCCGGACCCCGCTCTCTGTGGTTCCCGCGGCGCCGACCCGCGGCAGAGTGCCCTTCGCGGTGTTCTCAATGGCCGCACTGATTGCCGCGCTGGTGGTGGTGCTCATGCTGAACATCTCGGTTTCAAGCAGTCAGTACAAACTGGTGTCCATGCGGGGTGAGGAAGTAGCCCTCGCTGAACAGAACCAGGCACTGACACAACGGCTTGAGAACCTCAGGGCCCCGCAGAACCTTGCAACGGCGGCGCACAAACTCGACATGGTGGCCTCCCCGACTTTCGGAACGGTTGATGTAGATTCGTTGGCAGTCACCGGAAGCCCGGAACCAGCCAAGGAGTCCGATGCCCCGCCCGTTCTTGTACCCGCCCCCGCTGTGAACCTGCCCAGCACAGTTGTTGCGCCGCCAGCCCCGGCTCCCCAGGAGGAACCCGCAGCGGAACCCACGGCTGAGGCTGCTGCGCCGTCGGAAGCCGCTGAGCAGGCAACGCCTCCGGCCCCGGTCGAGGACGCCGCTCCCGCGGAACCAGCCGCTCCCGCGGAACCAGCCAATGGCGGCACGATCCCTGCGCCGGCGCAGGCGGCGCCCGGACAGTAAGAGACCGCAGTAACCACAGCAGCGAGGAATCACGGTGGCACCAGGCGACAACACCCAACACGAAACACTACGGGTCGCGCTCGGAGCCGCGAGGCTCAGGGTGGGACTGGCTTTTGTGCTGATCCTGCTGCTGGTCCTGGGTGTCCGGTTGTTCCAGGTCCAGGGACTGGACCTTGGAGGAATGGCTCAGGCCGGCCTGAACAAGCGGCTTGTGACCCAGCAGGTTCCGGCGTTGCGGGGCAGCATTCTGGACGACGACGGCAATGAACTGGCGCACACGGTCCAGCGCTTCGACATCGTGGTGGACCAGCGGCTCAGCGGCGGTGACACGTTCGACCGATACAACCCGGAGACGGACGAACGGGTTCAGGACATCCCGATGGAACAGGGTTTCGAAGAGCTCTCGGCGATTCTCGGCCAGGACGTCGAGACGCTGAAGGCTGCCATCCTGGGTGATGCTTCCTTCGGCTTCGTCGCACGCTCGGTCACGCCCGAGGTGAGGAACCAGGTGCTCGCTGTCGGGATGCCGGGTGTCTACGCTGATCCCACAACCCTCCGCACCTACCCGTCCGGGGCAGTCGCCGGATCGATCCTGGGCTTCATGAGCGGCGATGGCCGCGCGCTCGGCGGTATCGAACTGACCCAGGATGAGGTCCTTACCGGCACAGCCGGCAGCCGCACTTTCGAGATCGGCGGCGACGGCATCCGCATACCGTATGCCACCAACGAGGACGTGCCGGCGCAGGACGGGCAGTCAGTACGGCTCACCATTGACCAGGACCTACAGTACTTCGCGCAGCAGACCATCGCTGCGCAGGTCGAGGATTACAACGCCGAATGGGGCAACATCGTTGTGGTGGAGGCTGCGACCGGGGCAATCAAGGCGATGGCCGAGTCCACTACCCCGGATCCCAACGACTACGAGGCGACCAATCCGGAGTTCTGGAAACCCCTATCGGTGACTGCGTCCTTCGAGCCGGGATCCACCACCAAGCTGATCACCATGGCTGCAGGGCTCGAGGAGGGGATCATCGAGCCGACCAGCCGGTTCAAGACTCCACCCACCTATACGGTTGGCGGGCAGACCTTCAAGGACGCCTTTGAGCATGGAACGGAACAGCGGACGGCTGCAGGAATCTTCGCCAAGTCGATGAACACCGGCACCGTGATGATCGGCGAGCAGCTCAGCAAGCAGCAGCGCTATGACTGGCTGCGCAAGTTCGGGATCGGCGAACCCCTCAACGTCGGGCTGAACGGGGAAACCTCAGGTATTCTTCCCACCCCGGACACGTGGGATGACCGCCAGCAGTACACGGTGCTCTTCGGGCAGGGGCTGGCACAGACAGCGCTGCACACAGCGATGGTCTACCAGACAATAGCCAACGACGGCGTCCGCCTGCAGCCCCGCCTGGTGGATGCCTACATCGACCCGGACGGCACCGAGCACAAGGTCCCCCAGGGTGAGGGCACCCGCGTGGTTTCCGAGCAGACGGCGGACGAGCTCCACACCATGCTTGAGACCGTTACCGTTGAGGGATCCGGTGCCTCCGGCGCACTCGAGGAATACCGCGTGGGCTCGAAGACGGGCACCGCGGAAGCCCCCGGTGCGCGGGGCGGCTATGACGGCTATACACTCTCCTACGCGGGTATGGCACCGATGGAGGATCCCCAATACGTTGTGGTGGTTACGCTGCAGCGGCCGCAGGGAGACCTGTACTATCTGGTTCCGGGGGAATCGTTCCAGAAAGTCATGAAGTACGTTCTGAACTCGAACAACGTCCCGCCATCAACCGGTAAGCCCGAGACTTACCCGGTTGTGTACTGATCCGCGTAAGCAGGCCAACGTGTCCACAAATGAACAGTCCGGTTCCGCCGCGCCCATGCGGCCCGCCGTCGTCGTCCCGCGAACGATGGAAGAGGTACTGTCCGCCCTCCCCAGGCACCTGGCCGCCGTTCACCATGTGAGCGGCGCTCCCGACGGCGGCGCTCAGCCCACCATCACCGGTCTCACCATGGATTCGCGGCAGGTTCGCCCGGGGGACCTGTACGTTGCGGTTCCCGGCACCGGCCGGCACGGGGCGGACTTTACCGCCCAGGCGGTTGCGGCCGGCGCGGCCGCCGTCCTCACTGACGACGCCGGCACCGCCCTGGCAGCGCCGGCGCTGAGCGGATCCGGCCTCCCGCTCTACCGGGCGTCGCCGGTCCGGGACTATGTGGGCCCGCTCGCGTCCATCGTCTTCGACAGTCAGCCCGCAGACGGACGGCCCATCCTGTTCGGTGTCACCGGCACCAATGGAAAGACCACCACAACCTACTTCGTCAATGCGCTCGCGGCGGCGCTGGGGAAGAGCACCGGGTTGATCGGTACCATCGAGATCCGGGCAGGGGAGACCGTCATCCCCTCCATCCTGACAACGCCGGAATCGCCCGAGGTACACGGGATCCTGGCCCTCATGAGGGAGCGGGGCGTGGACGCCGCTGCGATGGAGGTCTCCTCGCACGCCATCGAATACCGCCGGGTTGACGGCGTCCGGTTCGACGTCGCCGGTTTCACCAATCTCACGCAGGACCACCTGGACCTTCACGGAAGCATGGAGGAGTACTTCGCGGCCAAGGCAGCGCTGTTCCGGCCCGAACGTACAGAGCGGGCCGTAGTGATCATCGATGACAGCTGGGGCCGCCGTCTCGCCGCTGAGGCGGGAGTACCCACGCTCACGCTGTCCGTGGCTGGCGCCGCGGAAGCAGACTGGACCGTCAGAGAGGTGCGCCGGGACGGCCTCGGAAACACCTTCACCCTGGCCGGTCCGGGCGGTGCGCAGCTTGCGCTGCGCTGCGGGCTACCCGGCAACTTCAATGTGGCGAACGCGGCACTGGCCGCTGTGATGATTCTCGCCTCAGGGTTCGGCATCGCCGACGTGCAGCGCGCGGTGGATGAACATGATCCGTTCACCACCCAGGTGCCCGGCCGCATGCAGCTTATTGGTGAAAGCCCGGCCGCAATCGTGGATTTCGCCCATAATCCGGATGCGCTTGCGTTGACGCTCGATTCCGTGCGCATAGAGGATAGCGATTCCCGCGTGCTGGTGGTGTTCGGCGCCACCGGTCAGCGGGATGTCTCCAAGCGGCCGGTCATGGGCGCGACAGCAGCGCGCCGCGCGGACGTGGTGATCATCACCGATGACGACCCCCATGACGAAGACGAAGCGGGGATCCGCGCCGGCGTCCTCCAGGGCGCGCGTGCGGCCCGCGACGCCGAAGGCCTGGACTGCGAGATCCTCGAGGTGTTTCCCCGGGCGGAGGCGATAAACCGGGCAGTTTCCCTTGCTCGGAGGCAGGATGTGGTCCTCATCGCAGGGCGTGGACACGAGGTGTGGCAGGAGGTCAAAGGCGTGAACCTGCCGCTGGACGACCGGGTCGAGCTTGCGGCCGCATTGACACGGCATGGATTCTCTGTCCGTTCCGGCAACAGGATAGAGTCCTAGATCGTCATGATTGAATTCAGCGCAGCCGAGATCGCGGCAGTCACGGGCGGAACGCTCTCGAAAACGGCTCTGGAAGCCGCTTCCCTTGTTGTTTCGTCAGCCACCACGGATTCCCGCGAAAGCCTCCCGGGCGGTCTCTTCATCGCCAAGCCGGGCGAATCCACCGACGGCCACCGTTTCGTCGGCAGCGCCTTTTCCCGGGGGGCGGCTCTCGCTCTTGTGGAGCGGGTCGTCACGGACGACGACGGCGCGGAATTTCCCGCCGTCGTCGTACCTGACGTAGTGGCGGCCATGGGCCGGCTTGCCGGCGAAGTGGTGCGCCGGCTGCGTGCGCACTCACCGCTGACAGTGATCGGCATCACCGGGTCGGCGGGAAAGACAACAACCAAGGATGTACTCGCTCAGCTGCTGCGCGCAGAAGGGCCCACGGTGGCCCCGGTCGGGTCATACAACGGCGAAATCGGGGTTCCCCTGACCGTATTCTCGGCGGAATACGGCACCCGCTATCTCGTTATCGAGATGGGGGCCACCGGCGTCGGGCACATCGACTACCTGGCATCCATGGTGAAGCCGGACATCGGAATCGTACTGTGCGTCGGTTCGGCGCACGCCGGAGAGTTCGGCGGTATTGAACGGATCGCCCAGGCCAAGGGTGAACTGCCCCGGTCGCTGGGTTCCCACGGCACCGCCATTCTCAACGGGGACGACGCACGTGTCAGCGCAATGGCCGCGCAGACGCAGGCACGCACTCTTTTCTTCACCGAAGACTCCACGTTCGACGCCGCCGGTACTGCCGTCCGCGCAGAGGAGGTGACGTTGTCCGTCGAGGGCAATCCATGCTTCACGCTGGTTCTTCCCGGCGGGGAACGCCACGAGGTGAGGCCGCTGCTGATCGGCCGGCACCACATCACCAACCTCCTCGCCGCTGCATCTGCCGCCCACGTCCTCGGCATCCCGGGCGAGCGGATCGCAGCCGGGCTGAGCGGCGCACGCGCCATCAGCCGCTGGCGCATGGAGCGCACCGACAGGCCGGACGGCGTGACGGTCATCAACGATGCCTATAACGCGAACCCGGAATCCATGCGGGCGGCTCTCGCCACGCTGGCCGAACTCGGACGCGGCAGGCGCACCTGGGCAGTGCTCGGCGAGATGCTGGAGCTGGGGGATGACTCCGTCAGCGCCCATGATGGGCTCGGCCGGGTTGCCGTCCGGCTGAATATCTCCAAGCTGCTCGTCGTCGGAGACGGGGCAAAGGCGATCCACACCGGCGCAGTACTGGAAGGATCATGGGGAGATGAAGCGCTGTTTGTGCGGGACGTCTCCGAGGCGGAGGACATCCTGAGCCATGAACTGCAGCCGGGCGACCTCGTTCTCGTCAAATCATCCAATGGCGCAGGTCTGCGCCATCTGGGCGATCGGCTAGCATTGGCGTCAGACAAATCGACGGCGGCGCCCGAGGCTGACCCGGGGCCACAGGCTGAACCGGATGGACCCGGTCCAGGAAATCAAGGGGGCCCCTCGCTGTGATCGCGCTGCTGATTGCCTCAGCGTCCGCCCTTCTCCTCGCCCTCATCGGAACACCCCTGTTCATCAGGCTCCTCGTGAGCAAGAGCTACGGCCAGTTCATCCGGGACGACGGACCCACGGCGCACCACACCAAGCGCGGCACGCCCACCATGGGCGGTGCCGTGATCGTGGGCTCCGTGGTGACCGCCTACTTCGCCACGCACCTCATCATGGGCGCCGCAGGTGTTTCTGACGGTCCCACAGCCTCGGGTCTGCTGCTGCTCATGGTCACCGTCGGCATGGGCGTCGTCGGCTTCTTCGACGACTACATCAAAATCTCCAAACAGCGCAGCCTGGGTCTCAGCGCGCCGGCCAAGATCATCGGGCAGACCATGGTGGGCATATTGTTCGCCATCCTTGCGCTCAATTTCCCGGATGAGAACGGCCGCACGCCGGCCTCCACAGCTATCTCCTTTGTGCGGGACACAGCCTTCGACCTCGCCTTTGCAGGCTCACTGGTCGGCGCGATCCTCTTCATCCTCTGGTCAAACCTGATCATCACCGCTGCCACGAACGGCGTGAACCTGGCGGACGGCCTGGACGGGCTGGCGACCGGTGCATCGGTCTTCGTCTTCGGTGCCTACATGCTGATGGGCATCTGGCAGTTCAACCAGCGCTGCGCGTCACCTGATGTCCCTGCGAACATCTGTTATGAAGTGCGCGATCCCCTGGACCTCGCGCTGATAGCCGGCGCCATGTGCGGCGCACTGGTCGGTTTCCTCTGGTGGAACACGTCACCGGCCAAGATCTTCATGGGCGATACCGGTTCGCTGGCAATCGGAGGAGCAATCGCCGGGTTCGCGATCCTCTCACGCACGCAGCTTCTCCTGGTCATCATGGCCGGGCTGTTCGTCATGATCACCCTGTCCGTCATCATCCAGGTCGGGTTCTTCAAGCTCTCCGGCGGCAAGCGGGTCTTCAAGATGGCTCCGCTGCAGCATCATTTCGAGCTCAAGGGCTGGCAGGAGGTCACCGTGGTGGTGCGCTTCTGGGTTCTCGCCGGGCTGTTCGTGGCCGTCGCGCTCGGTATCTTCTACGCTGAATGGGTTGTCCTGCTGTGAGCGGGGATGACCTGCGGGACGCACATCAGCGTCTTGCGGACCTGACCTCCTGGAACGCAGACTGGGCCGGGCTGCGGGTGGTGGTGACCGGGATCGGGCTGTCGGGCTTTTCGGCCGCTGACACCCTGATCGAACTGGGTGCGCGGGTGGTGGTCTGCGACTCCACCGACTCCGAGGAAAACCGCTCGAAAGCGGACACCCTCAGGATTGTCGGCGCAGTGGACGTGCTGCTCGGTGAAGACGCCGCAGGCACCCTGCCCCTCGTTGACGGGAAGACCCCCGAGTTGGTGGTCACCTCGCCTGGCTGGCGCCCAACCCAACCACTGCTCTCAGCCGCCGACGCCGCGGGCGTCCCCATCTGGGGAGACGTTGAACTTGCCTGGCGGGTCCGCACCCGCGAGGGCAGGCCGACCGCTGAATGGGTGACGATCACCGGCACCAACGGCAAGACCACCACGGTCACACTCGCCGAGTCGATGCTCCGGGCCGCCGGACTCCGCGCCATCGCGGCCGGGAACGTCGGAACCCCGATCCTTGATGCCATCCGTGACCCGCAGGGCTATGACGTCATTGCCGTCGAGCTCTCGAGCTTTCAGTTGCACTGGAGCTACAGCCTCGAGCCGCTGGCCAGCGTGTGCCTGAATCTCGCGGAGGACCACGTGGACTGGCATGGCGGCTTTGATGAGTACCGTGCAGCCAAGGCGAAGGTCTATGAGAATACCCGCGTGGCCTGCGTCTACAACGCGGAAGATCCTGCCACCGAGCGGATGGTGGAAGAAGCAGACGTCCAGGAAGGCTGCCGGGCGATCGGTTTCACCACCAATACGCCCGCTGTCAGCATGCTCGGCGTGGTGGATGAACTGCTGGTCGACCGGGCCTTCATAGAACAGCGCAAGGATTCGGCAGCCGAGCTGGCATCCGTCACGGACCTGGGGGAAGTGGTGCCGCGCCATCTTGTCGCGAACGCCCTTGCGGCGGCAGCCCTCGCACGGGCAGCCGGGGCCCCGCCGGCCGCGGTGCGTGAAGGCATCCGTAACTACCGGCCGTCCGGACACCGTATCGAGCTGGTGGCCGCCCGGGACGGGGTTCTGTGGATCAACGACTCCAAAGCGACCAACCCGCACGCCGCGCATGCTGCTTTGTCGTCCTTCCACAGCGTGGTCTGGATTGCCGGAGGGCTCTCCAAGGGCGTGGACTACAACGAGCTTGTGCGGAACAACTCTTCCCGGTTCAAGGCCGCTGTACTGATCGGCCGTGACAGTTCGGATCTTGCGTCCGCTCTCCGCCGACACGCGCCGGATGTTCCGGTGATCGAGCTGGGTGCGGGTCACACTGGTAAGGACGAGTTGCCGTCCCAGCACTCGGGGTCAGACGGCGTCCAGGCCATGCGCGCGGCAGTAACCGAAGCGCTGCGCATCGCCGCGGACGGCGACACTGTGCTCATGGCGCCGGCGGCAGCGTCGATGGACCAGTTTCCTTCCTATGCCCATCGCGGCGCCGCCTTCATCGAGGCGGTCCGCGGGATTGTGGAGGGGCAGGGATTCACCGCTAAGGAGTTGTAATGGTCAGCACGCCTACCCGGCCGTCCCGCCGGAAGCCGGCGGTGCGGCAGCACTCCAGCGGAACCAGCACGGCGCAGCGGTCCTCACCTGCCGCGCCGGCGGCCGCGGACGCCGTTCCGCGCCCCGAAGGGAAAGGTGCCCTCGGCGCGTTCGCGCGGATGTGGCGCTTTCTTGAGGGCTCGGACCGGCAGACCAGCGGCTCAAGCTATTACATGATTCTTGGAGCCACGCTGGCACTGACCGCGATCGGGCTCATGATGGTGCTTTCGGCGTCGTCCGTCGAGTCGATCGCCAATGCGGCGTCCACGGTGGAGCCCACTGACGAAGGCGCAATCGTCTTCGACTTTTTCTTCAAGCAAAGCGTGTACGCGGTGCTCGGTGTGGCCCTCATGCTCGGGCTGTCGAGATTGGGCCCCCGGGTCTTTAAATTCCTGGCATGGCCCGGACTGGGAGTCGCCATCGTTCTGCTGGTGCTGGTGCTGCTCATCGGCGAGAACATCAACGGCAACCAGAACTGGATCCGCATCGGCAACCAGTCCCTGCAGCCGTCGGAGCCGGCAAAGCTCGCCCTGGCCCTGTGGTGCGCCACCGTGCTTGAGCGCAAGCGTGGACTCATCCGGGACTGGAAACACGCCCTCGTCCCTGTGGCGCCGCTCGGCGGGATCATCCTCCTGCTCGTCATGCTCGGCGGTGACCTCGGAACGGCGATCATTCTCGGCATGATCATGGGTGCGGCGCTCTTCTTCGCGGGTGCGCCCATCAAGATGTTCACCATCGCCGGTCTTGTGGGGATCGCGGGAGCGTTCGGCGCAATCCTGCTCAACAGCACCCGGAGCACCCGCATTGAAGCGTGGCTGCGACTGAACTGCGACTCCGCCTCCGACCCCTGCTTCCAATCCAACCAGGGCCTGTTCGCCCTGGCGTCGGGCGGATGGTGGGGCGTCGGCATCGGACAGAGCCGGCAGAAGTGGAACTGGATACCCGAAGCACACAACGACTTCATCTTCGCGATCATCGGTGAGGAATTCGGTCTGATCGGCACCCTTGTGGTGATTGCACTGTTCGGCATCCTGGCCGTGGCCACCCTGCGCGTAGCCCGCCGTTACACCGACCCGTTTGTCCGTATCCTCATGGGATCCATCCTCGTGTGGCTGATCGGACAGGCCTTCGTGAACATCGGTATGGTCACCGGTGTCCTGCCGGTCATCGGCGTGCCGCTGCCGTTTATCTCCTACGGCGGTTCGGCGCTCACCTTCACCCTTGCCGCCGTCGGGGTGCTCCTTGCGTTTGCCCGGCGGATGCCGCCGGCGGCACAGGGGACAGCCTTATCCGCAAATCCCGTCTCCGCGAAAACCAAGTGAAAGATCAAGAGAGCCCATTGACTGAATCCTCTTCCCTGTCGGTCGTCCTTGCCGGCGGAGGCACCGCAGGGCACATCAGCCCCCTCCTGGCCATTGCCCGTGCCCTGGTCGATACCCGCCCTGACGCCCGGGTGGTAGCTGTGGGGACGGCCGCCGGGATGGAGATCCGCCTGGTCCCGGCAGCAGGATTCCGGCTCGAAACCATCGAGCGGGTTCCCATGCCGCGAAGCCTGTCCGTGGACCTTTTCAAACTTCCGGTACGCCTGGTCCGCGCCGTCCGGCAGGCACTCAGAATCATCGACGGCGCCGCTGCCGACGTCGTGGTCGGGGTCGGGGGCTACGTCTCCACCCCGCTGTATCTCGCCGCGTGGATCCGCCGAGTGCCCGTGGTCATCCATGAGGCCAACGCCCGGCCCGGGCTCGCGAACCGACTGGGAGCCCGCATTGCCCGGACCGTAGCCGTAGCCTTCCGGGACACCGGGCTGCCGGGGGAGCAGTGGGTCGGTATGCCCATGCGGCCGGAGATCTCCACCCTCGACCGTGCTGCGGCGCGCAGGGACGCGCGGACGGCGCTGGGCCTGGACCCGGATCTGGCAACGCTCATTGTGACCGGCGGCTCCTCCGGCGCGGCCAGCATCAACCGTGCAGTGGCAGCGGCGGCACCCAGGATCGCCGACACCGGAGCGCAGGTGCAGGTGCTTCACATCACCGGGCGCGGCAAGCAGGCGAGGGCGGCGGACGGTGGGCTGCTGGCAGCCACCGGTTACCGGCAGGTCGAGTATGTGGACGGCATGGAGAAGGTGTACGCCGCCGCCGATCTGCTGCTTGCCCGGGCCGGCGCCGCGACGGTCAGCGAGGTCGCGGCGGTCGGGTTGCCGGCTGTTTTCGCGCCCCTGCCGCACGGCAACGGCGAGCAGCGGAGGAATGCAGCAGAACTGGTTGACGCCGGCGCCGCGATCATGGTCGAGGATGGGCAGCTGACCGCTGACTGGCTCCTCGCAGAAGTCATTCCCCTGCTGCAGGACGCCGGGCGCCTCCGGAAGATGTCCCTGGCCACGGTGTCGCTCGGCGTGCGCGACGCAGATGAGCGCATGGCGAACCTGATTATCGATGCAGCCGGAGGCCGCTCATGAGT
Source organism: Arthrobacter subterraneus (assembly GCF_900099735.1). Taxonomy (GTDB): domain Bacteria; phylum Actinomycetota; class Actinomycetes; order Actinomycetales; family Micrococcaceae; genus Arthrobacter_D; species Arthrobacter_D subterraneus. The sequence goes on from NZ_FNDT01000009.1 coordinate 32,639, forward strand.
ACAGCCGTTGAAAATCTCGGCAGGGTCCATTTCATCGGTCTCGGCGGCGCCGGGATGTCCGCGGTGGCCCGTGTGCTCCTTGGCCGCGGCGCAGCCGTTTCCGGTTCGGATGCAGCGGACTCGCGCGGCCTGCAGTCACTGGCCGCCCTCGGAGCGGACGTGCACGTCGGCCACGACCCCAGGAACCTGGGGTCCGCGGACACCGTGGTGGTCTCCAGTGCGATCCGCGATACCAACCCGGAACTGGTCGCTGCGAAGGAACGGGGTCTGCGTATCCTCCACCGCTCGGAAGCTCTTGCAGCAGCGATGGACGGACGCCTGGTGGTCGCCGTTGCAGGCACGCATGGAAAAACGACGACGACGGCGATGATCACGGTCATGCTGCAGGCTGCAGGGGCCAGTCCATCGTTTGCCATCGGAGGGGATGTTGCGGCGCTGGGTGTTAACGCCGAATGGACGGAGGGGAGTGTCTTCGTGGCTGAGGCGGACGAGTCCGACGGCTCATTCCTCAACTACCGTCCCCGCATCGGCGTAGTCACCAATGTGGAGGCCGACCATCTTGACCACTACGGGTCTGCTGAAGCCGTCTTCGACTCCTTCGACCGCTTTGCGGCCCTGCTGCCCGCAGAGGACGGCGTGCTGGTCGCGTGCCACGATGACGACGGCGCCAAGGCCCTGGCGGACCGGACCGCCGGGGCGAGACGGGTGCGCACGTATGGCTACACCGCGGGCGCCGACGTCCGGATCAGTGACACCCGTTCGGTGGGCAGCACGTCAAACAGCATTCTCTCCTTCTCGGTCGACGGACTGGACAGCCAGCAGGAACTTCAGCTGGCGGTGCCCGGTCGGCACAATGTCCTGAACGCGGCCGCGGCTTTTGCCGTAGGCCTTGAGCTGGGAGTCGATCCGGCAGCCGCCGCCGCCGGGCTCGCCTCGTTCTCCGGTGCGGCCCGGCGGTTCGAGGCAAAGGGCGAGGGTTCCGGCGTCCGGGTTTTTGACGACTACGCCCACCACCCCACCGAGGTCGCGGCAGCCCTGAACGCCGCACGGACGGTTGCGGGCCAGTACGCGGTGCACGTGGTATTCCAGCCGCACCTGTTCTCGCGGACACGGGAGTTTGCTGCTGAGTTCGCCGCCGCGCTGTCCCTGGCCGACACGGTCCGCGTCCTGGACATCTATGCTGCGCGCGAGGACCCGGTGGAGGGCGTCACGAGCCGGCTGATCAGCGATCGGCTCACCACCGACGGAGGGTATGCGCCGGACGTCGATGAAGCGCTGCAGTCGGTTGTCGATTCCGCCCGGCGCGGGGACATCATCCTGACCGTGGGCGCAGGGGACGTCACCCGTCTCGGTCCGAGGATTGTCGGGCTCCTGGCCCGGAAGGAGGGAGTGCGGTGACACCGCGCCGTCCGCGCAAGCCGGGGATGCCCGGAAAACAGTCACCCCTGGCTCCAGTCGAGACGATCACCGCTGAGAAGAACCTGCCGTCCGAGCCCCCGGCCGGACCACAGGAGGACCGGGTCACCGCCTCCAGGGAAGCTCCGATAGCGCTGCTCGAGCGCGATCACGACGCCGCCACTGTCATCGCGTTCCCGGAGCCGCCGGGCCGCCGTCGAAGGAAATGGTGGCTGGCAGGCATCATTGGAACCGTTGCGCTTGTTGCGGGACTGATTGCCTACCTGGTGTTCTCACCCGCGCTGGCGGTACGGACGCTTGACGTGCAGGGAAACCAGCTGGTCCCGGAGGACCAGATTACCGCTGCGCTGGCCCCCCTCCTCGGCACCTCACTGACCCGGATCGGCGATGATGACGTCCGCGTGCTCCTCGATGGATTTCCTCCGGTCAAGGATGTCTCCGTGGCAGCGGCACCGCCGTCGACGCTCAGTGTGACCGTGATCGAGCGGACGCCGGTCGCGGTTCTGGAGAGTGACGGGAAGTTCATACTCATCGACGCGGAGGGCAGGCAGCTGACTACCGTGGCCGACCGGGAATCCGCTGCGCTTCCGCTCATTGACGGTGGCACAAACGCCGTGAACAGCGAGGTTTTTTCGTCGATCGCGGACGTGCTTGCCGCCCTTCCCGCGGATATCAGGAAGCGTCTGGTGCACGCCTCTGCGGGCTCCATTGATTCGGTCGAGCTGAAACTGACGGACGGAAAGACCATCTTCTGGGGCAGCGCCGAGGAAAATGCCGAGAAGTCGCGGGTTATCGGGGCACTCCTGACCATCCCGGAGCAGGATCCGCCGGTAAAGGTCTATGACGTCAGCACACCATCACGACCGGTAACCCGGTGAAGTTTTCCGACACGCTGGCTTGGTGATTGCATGCCGGTGACCATGCACCTAGCGTCTCAGTAAGAAACTACTTGACATAACATTAACTTTCAAGTTGAAGGTGAATGTTTGTCAGGTTGAAGGTTGGAACCCCCAGCCCATAAGACCCAACCAGCGCACAGATCGAACAAGGGACACAGGACGTGGCAGCACCGCAGAATTACTTGGCCGTCATCAAGGTCGTCGGCATCGGCGGCGGTGGCGTGAACGCCGTCAACCGAATGATCGAGGTTGGCCTGCGCGGCGTGGAGTTCATCGCCATCAACACAGATGCGCAGGCACTGCTCATGAGCGATGCCGATGTGAAACTCGACGTCGGCCGTGAGCTTACCCGTGGCCTGGGCGCCGGCGCGGACCCCGAGGTTGGCCGTAAGGCGGCCGAAGACCACGCCGAGGAAATCGAGGAAGTAATCCGCGGCGCAGACATGGTCTTCGTGACAGCCGGTGAAGGTGGCGGCACCGGCACCGGCGGTGCGCCGGTCGTCGCGCGGATCGCGCGTTCGCTCGGAGCCCTCACCATCGGTGTTGTGACCAGGCCCTTCACCTTCGAGGGCCGTCGTCGTTCCAATCAGGCGGAAACGGGCATCGATACGCTGCGGGACGAGGTGGACACCCTGATCGTTATCCCGAATGACCGCCTGCTGTCCATCAGCGACCGCAACGTGTCCATGCTGGACGCGTTCCGTTCAGCGGATCAGGTGCTGCTCTCGGGTGTCCAGGGCATCACCGACCTCATCACTACCCCGGGCCTGATCAACCTCGACTTCGCTGACGTCAAGTCAGTCATGCAGGGTGCGGGCTCGGCTCTCATGGGTATCGGATCGGCGCGCGGTGAAGACCGCGCCGTGAAGGCTGCCGAACTGGCCATCGCTTCGCCCCTCCTCGAAGCCTCTATCGACGGCGCCCACGGCGTCCTCCTCTCCATTCAGGGCGGTTCGGATCTCGGCCTGTTCGAGATCAACGAGGCTGCGCGGCTGGTGCAGGAGGTTGCGCACCCCGAGGCAAACATCATCTTCGGTGCGGTGATCGATGACGCGCTCGGAGACGAGGCACGTGTGACAGTCATCGCGGCTGGTTTCGACCAGGTGGATGCCACCTCGCAGCCGGCGTCTCCTGCAGCCAAGCCCGCATCTGCTCCCGCTATCGGACGCGAGCATGCGCCGGCAGCGGCCCCGCAGACCGTTGCCGCCGGTGCGGGTGCCGGCTACGGGTCGTGGTCACACTCGTCCAACGGACGAGGCAACGACGTGCCCGGCGACGCTGGATTCGACGTCGACCTTCCGGCTGTTGTCGAACCGGATTACTCCACCGGGCGCTCCGATGATCTGGACGTTCCCGACTTCCTGAAGTAAAGGGTGTTTTTCTGGAAGTCGGAGGTGGCGCCCGGCATCCGGGTCGCCTTCACCGACCGCGGCGCGGGGAACCTCGCGCTGCGCGTCGGAGACCACCCGGATGCTGCCGCACGTTCCAGGCGCGCACTCGAGTCAGAATTGGGAATTGCACCCGGCTCCCTGCACTTCATGAACCAGACCCACTCGACTGTGGTCGCGGAGGCCGGAACCGGCGGTGTACCCGACGCTGATGCCCTTATGAGTCCAACGGGGCAGGATGCGCTGGCGGTGCTTGTGGCTGATTGTGTTCCCGTGGTTCTCGTTGGTTCGACCGTCCGCGGTGGCGCGGTCACAGCTGTGGTCCATGCCGGGCGGAAGGGAGTCGAGGGCAACATCGCGGGGCGCACCGTCGATGCGTTGCGGAAGCGCGGCGCTGCATCGGTCTCAGCATGGATAGGACCGTCCGTCTGCGGGCGGTGCTACGAGGTCCCCGAGGATATGCGGGAGACGGTGTCCCGGACTGTTCCACCTGCCCGCAGTGTCACCTCCTGGGGTTCCCCCGCGCTTGATCTGCCGGCCGGAGTCCGGGGGCAGCTGGAAGAAGCGGGAGCTGACGTGCAGGAGCTGGGCGCCGGTGGAAACCTCTGCACCCTTGAGAACAACCAGCTGTTCTCGCATCGTGCGGTGGGCCAGGGCAGGCCGGTGGGCCGGCTCGCCGGACTGGTGTGGCAGGATGCCTGACACGGGCGCCAGGCGCGCTGAACTCGAAGACAACCTGCGCAGGGTCAACAGCCGGATCGATGAGGCTCTTGCGGCATGCGGCCGCAGCGAGAGGCCGACGCTGATTGTCGTCACCAAGTTCTTTCCGCCGTCCGACGTCGCGTTGCTGTCCCGACTCGGGGTGCGGGACGTGGGCGAGAACCGGGACCAGGAAGCCGCGGCGAAGGCCGAAGCTGTTGCTGATCCGCAGCTGCGCTGGCACTTCGTCGGCCAGCTGCAGACCAATAAGGCCAAATCGGTTGTCAATTACGCGCATACGGTCCACTCTGTCGACCGCATCCCCCTGGTCAACGCACTCGAGAAAGCGATGGCCCGCCGTCACGAACAGTCCGGACCGGCAGGGGAGTCGGAGGCAGCGGGCGGTAGGGCCGTCCTCGATTGTTATGTCCAGCTGAACCTGGCGCCCGAGGACAACGGACGCGGAGGCGTGAGCCCTGCGGATGTACTCGAAGTTGCCGCCGCGGTTCACGACGCGGAACACCTGCAGTTGAAGGGAGTGATGGCTGTGGCACCGCTCGGAGGAGACCCGCAGGAAGCCTTCGGCAGGCTTGCGGAGATCTCGGCCGACGTCGTCCACCGTTACCCCGGAGCGACGGGCATTTCCGCCGGGATGAGCGGTGATCTTGAACAGGCAATCGCCGCCGGTGCGACACACCTGCGCGTCGGCTCAGATGTGCTCGGCGCCCGCCCTCCGGTGGGGTAGCGTCAACGCTGTAACCGCGGGCGTCCTGAGGCGTCCTGGACAATCTTGCATGACGAAGGAATGACAGGAGCTACCATGGCTGGCGCACTGCGCAAGACAATGATTTACCTTGGGCTCGCCGACGGTGACGAGCACTACGAACCAGAGCCCAAGACATCTCACAGCAGGAATGAGGACTACTCCGTGGACTACGACCGTGACGAACGCCATGTCGAGCCCGCACCGGCGGCCAAGGCTGCCCCCGAGGAGTACCGCGCCCCGGTTACACCTATCAAGCGCGCACAGTCCGCCCGCGAGGACGCCTCATCCCTCCGCCAGATCACCACGGTGCACCCGCGTTCCTACAATGACGCAAAAATAATCGGGGAGAGCTTCCGCGACGGCATCCCGGTGATCATGAACGTCACTGACATGGGCGAGGCGGATGCCAAACGCCTGGTGGACTTCTCCGCGGGCCTGGTGTTCGGACTTCACGGCTCGATCGAGCGGGTCACCAACAAGGTATTCCTGCTCTCACCCTCCTACATCGAGGTCCTTGGTGAAGATCAGAAGGCCAGCGACGGTCAAGCCAGTTTCTTCAATCAAAGCTGACGCTGTTTACTGGTACTGATAACTATTTCCGTTCATGCCAGAGGACTGTGACTGACACGTGAGCTTGGTCTTCGCCCTGATCTACCTGGTGCTGATGCTGTTCCAGCTCGCGCTGATCATCCGTATCGTGTATGACGCCGTCCAGATGTTCGCCCGCAGCTGGCGGCCCCGCCGGCTCGCGCTCATCCTGGCCTCCATGGTTTATGCGGTGACCGATCCGCCCATCAAAATGTTTCGCCGGCTGATTCCGCCGCTCCGGTTGGGCGGCGTTTCGCTCGACATGGCGTTCATTGTGGTGTTTCTTGGGGCAACAATCCTCAAGGCCATCGCAGGATCTTTGGCGGTAGCGTGATCCGGGTTAGTTTTCGAGACCTAAAAGATATACGCTGACTCACATATTGTGAGTCATCAGGAGGGTCAAACCTCCACATGCACGTCCACAATTCAGTACCGTTGTCAGGTCTGCTCGACAGGCGGCTTCGACCAAATCCACTATGAGGTGACCAGATGGCCCTGACGCCAGAAGATGTTGTCAACAAGCGGTTTCAGCCCACCAAGTTCCGTGAAGGCTACGACCAGGACGAGGTAGACGACTTCCTCGACGAAATTGTCGTGGAACTCCGCCGCCTGAACCAGGAGAACGACGACCTTCGCCGCCAGCTTTCCGAGGCTTCCACGGGTACGGCGCAGAACACCGCGGTCCCCGCTCCGGTTGCCGCCAGCACCACCACCGAAGAGGTCCGCGAGGAAGAAAAGCCCGAGGAGCCCAAGGTCGAAGCCTCGAAGGTGGAGGAGCGCCCCGCGCCCCAGCCTTTGGCCGCTGCCGCGCCTGCCCAGCAGGGAAACTCTGCCGAGTCAGCAGCAGGCGTTCTTGCCATGGCACAGAAGCTTCACGATGAATACGTCAACGCCGGCGTTGAGCAGCGCGACAAGATCATCGCCGAAGCCCAGATCGAGGCCAGCGGCCTGGTCAACGAGGCACAGGACAAGAGCCGCAAGATCCTCGGCGCTCTTGAGCAGCAGAAATCCGTCCTCGAGCGCAAGGTCGAACAGCTGCGCAGCTTCGAGCGCGACTACCGTTCACGTCTCAAGGCCTACATTGAGGGTCAGCTCCGCGATCTGGATTCGCGTGGCTCTGTTGCATCGGAAACGGCTGACGCCTAAGCGTCACTGACGTCTCACCGAGGCCAGCTGCCGGTTTATCCGGCGGCTGGCCTCTGCCGTATTCTGGATGGTGGAACCGCATCCATTGCTGCCGCCAGCGGCGCGTACAACTGAAAGCACCATGACCGAGCATCCTCCCGTCTCAGGCCACGATTCAGGCCGTACGCACCGCAAGCACGGCAAACGGATCGGAGCACGCTATGCGCTGCTGCTGGTCGCCTTTGCGCTGACGGCCTATGTCATCGACCAGCTCACCAAGATCTGGGTCGTTTCCACGATGGTGGAGGGGCAGGTCACCGCGGTGTTGCCGCCGGTGCTGAGCTGGCACTTCATCCGCAACTCCGGAGCGGCGTTTTCCATCGGTACCGAGATCACCTGGGTCTTCACCATCATCCAGGCCCTCGTCTCCATCGCAATCATCACCCAGATCGGGAAGGTTGCCACCAAGGGATGGGCGGTCGCCCTGGGCCTGGTGCTCGGTGGGGCGCTTGGCAATCTCACCGACCGGCTGTTCCGCGAACCGGCTTTCGGTCAGGGACACGTGGTCGACTTCATCGCGCTGCCGAATTTCGCCATTTTCAACATCGCTGATACCGCAGTGGTCAGCGGAGTCATCCTCATCTGCCTGCTCACCCTGCGGGGCATCGGACTCGACGGCCGGCGCAGCAACGAGGTTCGTGACGGTGTCGACGCCGCGGAGGCAGCCGATGACGAACGTCCCTAGTACCTTCGACGTGCCCGAGTCGGCCGCAGGTCAGCGGCTGGACGCCGTCGTCGCCGCCCTGGCTGGCACGTCCCGCTCAACGGCGGCGGCCTGGTGCAGCGCCGGATATGTGACCGTTGGCGGGGCGGCCGTGCAGAAATCTGCCCGTGCTGTGCCGGGGAGCCGGCTCACCCTCACTGTTCCGGAGGAAGCAGATCCGCTGCGCGTCATTGCGGAGCCGGTCGAGGGGATGGGAATCCTGCTCGACGACGATGACTTCGTAGTGATTGACAAGCCGGTAGGGGTGGCGGCCCACCCCTCCCCGGGCTGGGTAGGACCCACTGTCGTGGGTGCGCTGGCGGCCGCCGGATACCGGATTTCGACGTCGGGCGCTCCCGAGCGGGTGGGCATAGTCCACCGGCTCGACGTCGGAACCTCCGGGGCAATGGTCGTGGCCAAAAGCGAGCACGCCTACACGGTACTCAAGCAGGCGTTCAGGGACCGCACGGTGGACAAGCAGTACCACGCGCTCGTCCAGGGACTGCCGGATCCGCTCGAAGGAACAATTGAGGCACCGATCGGCAGGCATCCGGCGCATGACTGGAAGTTTGCGGTGCTCGAGGATGGGCGCCCGTCGGTCACCCACTATTCGGTGGTGGAGGCTTTCGGCAAGGCAAGCCTCGTCAAGGTCCGGCTGGAAACCGGGCGAACCCACCAGATCCGGGTTCATTTTTCTGCGCTACGTCATCCGTGTGCCGGTGACCTGACCTACGGTGCCGACCCCCGGCTCGCCGCGGAACTGGGGCTGACCCGGCAGTGGCTGCATGCCAGCAGGCTCGCGTTCGAGCACCCCCGCAGCGGTGAGCGGGTGGAAGTCGAGAGCCCGTTCCCCATGGACCTGCAGTACGCCCTTGACGCGCTCGCCACGGGGACGGTCTGAGCCCGACACCCGCAGCCTGCGCCACGAAGCGCGGCCGCCGCTCGCTAGAATGAGTTGGTGGTTTCCTCTGCTTCGGCCTCCTCCCGCCTGTCCCCGGCTCCCTCCGGGAATTCGTTCGTCCATCTTCACAACCACACCGAGTACTCGATGCTCGACGGCGCCGCCCGCCTGAACGACCTGTTCAGCCATACGGCGGAGCTTGGTATGAATGCGTTGGCCACCACCGACCATGGATTTGTGTTCGGAGCCTTTGATTTCTGGAACAAGGCCCGCAACGCAGGCGTGAAGCCAATCGTCGGCGTCGAGGCCTACCTCACTCCGGGCACGGCACGTGCCGACAAGACCCGCGTCCAGTGGGGCGGCGGCGGGCGCGACGACGTCTCCGGCGCCGGTGCGTACACCCACATGACGCTGTGGTCCGAAACCACGGAGGGAATGCACAACCTCTTCCGGATGTCCTCCCTGGCGTCCCTGGAGGGTTATCTCTACAAGCCGCGCATGGACCGTGACCTGCTGCAGACCTATGGGAAGGGCCTGATTGCCACCACGGGCTGTCCCTCGGGTGAGGTGCAGACAAAGCTGCGCCTCGGGCTGTACCGGGAAGCAGTGCAGGCAGCATCGGATTTTCGTGACATCTTCGGCCGGGACAACTTCTTCTGCGAGCTCATGGATCACGGGCTGGATATTGAGCGGAACGTCCAGGCTGACCTCGTCAAGCTCGCACGTGAGCTGGGCCTGCCGCTGGTGGCGACGAATGACCTCCACTACACCCACGCCGAGGACGCAAAGGCCCACGCCGCGCTGTTGTGCGTGCAGTCCGGATCCACCATGGCGGACCCCAAGCGGTTCAAGTTCGACGCCGATGAGTTCTACCTCAAATCGCCCGCCGAGATGCGCGCGATTTTCCGGGACTTCCCGGATGCCTGCGACAACACGCTGCTCATTGCCGAGCGCTGCGACGTCGAATTCAACACCAGCGCCAACTACATGCCGCGCTTCCCGGTCCCTGAAGGGGAGAACGAGCAGTCCTGGTTCGTCAAGGAAGTCGAGAAGGGGCTCCACTACCGCTATCCCGGAGGCATTCCGGACGATGTACGCAAGCAGGCGGACTACGAGGTCGGCGTCATCTCCCAGATGGGCTTCCCGGGGTACTTCCTCGTGGTGGCTGACTTCATCAACTGGGCGAAGAACAACGGCATCCGGGTAGGCCCGGGCCGTGGTTCCGGCGCCGGATCGATGGCCGCCTACGCGATGCGCATTACCGACCTGGATCCGCTGCGCCACGGACTGATTTTCGAACGCTTCCTGAATCCCGACCGCGTCTCCATGCCTGACTTCGACGTCGACTTCGACGATCGCCGCCGCTCCGAGGTGATCCGCTACGTCACCGAAAAATACGGTGATGAACGCGTCGCCATGATCGTCACCTACGGCACTATCAAGGCCAAGCAGGCGCTCAAGGACTCCTCCCGCGTGATGGGCTACCCGTTCTCGATGGGGGAGCGGCTCACCAAGGCAATGCCCCCTGACGTGATGGGCAAGGGAATCTCGCTGGTCGACGTCCACAACAAGGACGCCAAGCGCTACTCGGAGGCCGAGGAACTCCGGGAACTGCTGAAGGCCGACGCCGACGCGCAGAAAGTCTTCGAAACCGCACTCGGCCTCGAGGGGCTGAAGCGGCAGTGGGGAGTCCATGCGGCCGGCGTCATCATGTCCTCGGAGCCGTTGATCGACATCATCCCGATCATGCGCCGCGACCAGGACGGCCAGATCATCACGCAGTTCGACTATCCCACCTGTGAGGGCCTTGGCCTGATCAAGATGGACTTCCTCGGTCTGCGAAACCTCACGATCATGACCGACGCCCTGGAGAACATCAAGCTCAACCGCGACTTCGAGCTCGACCTTGAGACGCTGCCGCTCGAGGACAAGGAATCCTACGAGCTGCTCGCCAGGGGAGACACCCTGGGCGTGTTCCAGCTCGACGGCGGGCCCATGCGTTCGCTGCTGAAGCTGATGCGCCCGGACAACTTCGAGGACATCTCCGCTGTTATTGCGCTGTACCGGCCGGGCCCCATGGGAGCGAATTCGCACACCAACTACGCGCTGCGCAAGACCGGCGTCCAGGAAATCACGCCCATCCATCCGGAGCTGGAGGAGCCGCTCGCCGAAATCCTCAACACCACCTACGGCCTGATCGTGTATCAGGAGCAGGTGATGGCCATCGCACAGAAGGTAGCCGGTTACTCGCTTGGCCAGGCGGACATCCTTCGCCGCGCCATGGGCAAGAAGAAGAAGGAAGAGCTGGACAAGCAGTTCGCCGGCTTCTCCCAGGGCATGAGAGACAGTGGCTATTCCGACGCCGCGGTCAAGACCCTCTGGGACATCCTTCTGCCGTTCTCCGATTACGCCTTCAACAAGGCGCACTCCGCCGCCTACGGGGTGGTCGCATACTGGACTGCCTACCTGAAGGCTCATTACCCCTCTGAATACATGGCTGCCCTGCTGACCAGCGTGGGCGACGACAAGGACAAGCTTGCGCTCTACCTCAACGAGTGCCGCCGTATGGGCATCACCGTCCTGCCTCCGGACGTCAATGAATCGAGCGTCAACTTCACCCCGGTGGGCACTGACATCCGATTCGGCATGGGCGCCATCCGGAACGTCGGCGCCAACGTGGTCGGGGCGATGGTCGCTGCCCGCGAGGAGAAAGGCGCGTTCGAGTCCTTCTCCGATTTTCTCCAGAAGGTTCCCGCGGTGGTCTGCAACAAGCGAACCATTGAGTCGCTGATCAAGGCCGGCGCATTCGATTCCCTCGGAAACCCGAGGAGGGCACTGGCGATGATCCATGAGGAAGCGGTGGACTCCGTCGTCGTGCTGAAACGAAACGAGGCGGCCAACCAGTTCGACCTCTTCAGCGCCTTTGATGATCCGGGCGCCGGTACCGGCCTGTCGGTCGAGGTTCCGGATCTGCCGGAGTGGGCCAAGAAGGACAAGCTCGCCTTCGAACGGGACATGCTGGGACTGTATGTGTCCGACCATCCGCTCCAGGGGCTCGAAGGACTCCTCAGCCAGCACGCGGACTCGGCGATCACGTCCATCATCGGGGAGGACGGTCCGGCCGACGGCGCCTCCGTGACGATCGCGGGCATGATCACGTCGTTGCAGCGGCGGATCGCGAAGAACAGCGGGAATGCGTACGCCAGGGCCGAGATCGAGGACCTGGGCGGATCCATGGAGGTCATGTTCTTCGGCCAGGTGTACGGTCCGATCGCCTCTGTCCTGGAAGAGGACCTCATCGTGGTGGTTCGCGGCCGCCTCCAGCGGCGCGACGACGGCACAGTCACGCTGAACGCGCAGGAGCTTTCAGTGCCGGACCTCACCGAGGGGCACTCGGGCCCGGTAGTCATCTCCATGCTGCACCACAGGGCAACCGAGCCGGTGATCCACGAACTCGGGTCGGTACTGAGGCAACACCGCGGAAACTCCGAGGTGAGGCTGCACGTGCGGAAGGAACGCCAGCTGTCGGTGCTCTCGCTACCGGTCGATCTGCGGGTCAACCCCACCCCGGCGCTGTTTGGAGACCTTAAGGTGCTGCTCGGACCGACATGCCTCGACGCGTGAGGCCGGACAGCCGGAACGGTTGGAGTAGAAAAATGCCGAGTTCATCCACGCAGCCCGCCACCTATCCGCCGCCCGTCTATGCGGGGCCGGCCCCCCACACGCCGGTGCCGCCGTCGTCCCTGCTATGGTGGGGCGCCGCCATGGCGTTGCTGGGTCCCGTCCTCGGGATCCTCTGGTGGGTGGCTTCCCCCGGAGGGGCTTTCTACGGTGATCGCGCCGAGGCGGAGACCTGGCTCGCCCGGGATCTCGTGCTCGGTGGTCTGGAACTGGTGGCCGGCGTCGTCGTCGGTTGGCTCCTCAGCAACCGGCTGGAGTTACCGGGGGCCTGGCAGCGGGTATGCACTGCGGTGGTCGGGAGCGTGCTGGGCTCCGTGCTTGCCGTGGCCGTGGGCCAGGGGCTGGGGGTCCTGTTCTCCGGTGGAGCCAGTGAATTCCCCTTTGTCCTGCGCTCCCTGGGCGTTGCGGCAATCTGGCCCGCCGCAGCCACGCTTGTCGTGTTCCTTGCCTCGCTGCTTGGCCTCCTGCTGGTCCAGCCGAAGCGCTGAGCCTGCCGTCTCCCCGGGCGTGGGAAGGAACCGGTGCCGCCGCCGGTAGAATTGCGGCTGTGAATGCCGAGACCGCTCCCGCTTCCTTTGACGCCTTCCGGACCATAGATCTGCGCGGGACGCATCTGTCCGCGGCCGAGCTGAGGTCGGCAATGCCCCGCAGCACTTCCGCATCCTTTGATTCAGTTGCTGCCCGTGTGGAAGGCATCATTGCAGACGTCCGCACGCGCGGCTTCGACTCGCTCACCGAACTCGCGCAACGGTTCGACGGCGTTCAGCAGCGCCATCCCCGGGTGCCCGCGGAGGCCCTGCGTGAAGCCCTCCGGACCCTCGATCCCAGCGTGCGCTCCGCGCTTGAAGAGTCCATCGACCGTGCCCGTGCCTTCGCAGCCGCGCAGAAGCCCGAGGACGTGTCCCTGGATATCCGTCCCGGCGCAGTGCTCACCCACCGCTGGGTTCCGGTAGGACGGGTGGGGTTGTATGTTCCCGGCGGGCTCGCGGTGCTTGCCTCATCAGTCGTCATGAACGTGGTGCCGGCACAGGCAGCGGGCGTGGAATCGATTGCCCTCGCATCGCCTCCGCACAAGGACTTCGGCGGGCTGCCGCACCCGGTCATCCTGGCGGCGGCTGAACTGCTGGGCGTCAACGAGGTGTATGGCATCGGCGGGGCGCAGGCCATCGCGGCGTTCGCCTACGGCGTCGCCGGGGATGGAAACCGGAATCCGATCGAGCCCGTGGATGTGGTGACCGGCCCCGGGAACATCTACGTCGCCACCGCCAAACGGTTGGTCAAGGGCGTGGTCGGAATCGACGCGGAGGCAGGCACCACGGAAATCGCCGTACTGGCGGACCGTACGGCCCAGCCAAGGCTGGTGGCGGCTGACCTCATCAGCCAGGCCGAACACGACCCGAACGCTGCGTCGGTGCTGATCACCCCGTCGGTTGAGCTTGCGGCGGCCGTACGCGCCGAATTGTCGGTGCAGGTGGCTTCCACCAGGCACCGCGAACGCGTGGAGACCGCCCTGACCGGACCGCAGTCGGGCACCATCCTCGTTGACGACATCGACCACGGAGTGACCGTGTGTGATGCCTACGCCGCCGAGCACCTTGAAATCCACACCGCAGACGCAGCGGCCGTCGCTGCCCGCATACGGAATGCGGGGGCGGTCTTCGTCGGCGAGTACAGCCCTGTGAGTTTGGGGGACTACTGTGCCGGTTCCAACCATGTGCTCCCCACCGCGGGCACAGCGGCGTTTGCCTCCGGGCTCAGCATTTACACCTTCCTGCGGGCGATGCAGATCATTGATTACAACGCTGACGCGCTGCAGGAGGTAAGCCGGCACGTCGTGCAGCTGGCACAGGCGGAAGATCTTCCCGGACACGGCGACGCTGTGCAGGTGCGCTTCCCCTGACTGATCCCGCCCGGGCCCTCTCTGATCGCGAACTCAAACCACCATATGTAGTAATGACACTGTTGTAGTTTCACTACATCTAGTCCTAGAATGGTCCCACGGCCCCGCTTCAAGCGGTTCCGTGGGACCGATCGACATACTGTAGTCGCCTAGCCGAGACGAGGGTGGAATGTACTGTCCGTTCTGCCGCAGTGCCGACTCCCGGGTAGTTGACAGCCGGTTGACCGATGACGGATCAGCCATACGTCGCCGGAGGCAGTGCCCCGAATGCGGCAAGCGCTTCACCACGGTGGAGACAACCAGCCTGGCCGTGATCAAGCGCTCGGGTGTTGCCGAGCCCTTCAGCCGCAGCAAGGTCATCAGCGGTGTGCGCAAGGCATGCCAGGGCCGGCCGGTCACTGAGGATGACCTGGCTCTGCTGGCGCAGGAAGTCGAGGAGTCAATCCGCGCGAGCGGGGTAGCGGAAATCGATGCCCATGAGGTGGGTCTGGCGATCCTCGGCCCACTGCAGAAGCTGGACCAGGTAGCGTATCTGCGCTTTGCCAGCGTGTACCAGGGGTTTGATTCCCTCGAGGACTTCGAGAAAGCAATCGAAAAACTCCGCCGCGAAGCGGAGCATGCTGCCGGCAAGGTTCCCGCCGGCACCCAGCGGCCGCTGACGGCCACCTGATCTCCGGTGGTGGCTGCGGAGGGGAAGCCGCTGCCACCACCGGCACCAATTATCTAGCCGGCCTCGACCGGCTCGCTCTTGAAGTGGAGTGCAGCTTGCAGGGCGGCTCCCACAATTCCTGCGTGATTACGCAGTTCGGCGGGGATGATCGGGGTACGCAGCGACAGGTTGGGGAGAAAATCCTTGCTGCGCTTCGAGATCCCGCCGCCCACGATGAACAGTTCCGGGGAAAACAGGAACTCGACATGTGAAAAGTACCGCTGCAGCTTGACTGAATACTCGTCCCAGCTCAGCCCCAACCGTTCGCGGGCCACGGCCGAGGCCTGGGTCTCGGCATCATGCCCGTCAATTTCCAGGTGGCCGAGTTCCGCGTTCGGCACCAGTTTGCCGTCAAAAATGAAGGCGGAGCCGATTCCGGTGCCCAGAGTGATCACCAGCACCGTCCCGTTGACGCCCTTGCCCGCACCGTATTGGACCTCAGCGAGGCCCGCGGCATCGGCGTCGTTGATGACATGCACGTCCCGCCCGAGCACCCGGGTGAACAGGGCATCGACGTCGGTGTCTATCCAGCTGTCGTCAACGTTCGCCGCTGAGCGTGCCACGCCATGCTGGATAATTGCGGGAAAAGTGACCCCGATCGGAAGGGAAGTGGGAGGCGCGCCCTCACGGGTGGACAGTTCCGCCACGATGTCGGCGACGACAACCGCCACTGCCTCCGGTGTGGCAGGCCGCGGCGTCTCAACGCGGAAACGGTCACCGAGAATGGCACCTGCGGCCAGGTCGACGATACCGCCCTTGATTCCCGTGCCGCCGATGTCGATACCAATGACCGTTGCGGGCAGGTTCCTGCCGTCCTTCAGTTTGCCGCTGTTCTTGCCCATAATTCTCCAGGGTTGGTGTGGGGTGGGTTCGGCGGGCATGGCTTCGGGGCCCGCCGGTAATGCTTGGCAATGCTAGGGGAGCGTCAACACCTCGGCGCCGGTGTCGGTCACAACGAGCGTGTGCTCAAACTGGGCTGTGCGTTTCCGGTCCCGGGTAACGACTGTCCAGTCATCGGGCCACATGTCCCACTCGATGGTGCCGAGGGTGAGCATGGGTTCGATGGTGAACACCATTCCCGGTTCGATGATCCGGTTATAGGCCGGTGCCGCGTCATAGTGGGGGATGATCAGCCCCGTATGGAACGCTTCGCCGACTCCATGACCTGTGAAGTCCCGCACTACACCGTAGCCGAATCTTCTGGCGTAGGACTCAATGGCACGTCCGATGACGTTTATTTCGCGTCCCGGCGCCACTGCCTTGATGGCCCGGTTCAGGGATTCCCGGGTTCGCTCGACAAGGAGACGCGACTCTTCATCGACCTCCCCGACGAGGAAGGTGTGGTTTGTATCCCCGTGTACGCCGTCGATGTACGCGGTGATGTCGATGTTGATGATGTCTCCGTCGCGGAGCACGGTCGAGTCCGGGATGCCGTGGCAGATGACCTCATTGAGTGACGAACACAGTGACTTGGGGAATCCGCGGTAGCCCAGCGTGGACGGGTACGCGCCCTGCCCGACCAGGAACTCGTGTCCCACCGCGTCCAGCTCATCGGTGGTGACGCCCGCCTTGATATGGCGCCCCACTTCCTGGATTGCCTGCGCGGCGATTCTGCCGGCCCGACGGATCCGCTCGATCGTTTCGGGTGACTTGACTTCGGAACCTTCGAAGCGCGCAGGGCCCGGGCGCCCCACATACTCCGGGCGCTGGATCGACGCCGGCACCGCGCGGGGAGGGCTGATGGTCCCCTGGACGAGCGTGCCGACGGGTGCGGTAGAGGAATGGTGGGGCATACCCTTGATCCTATCGGTGGGGAACCACCGGAGCCGAAAGCGGAAGCAACACTAAGGAGGCCGGGATGGTGCAGTACTGGTACAACGTCCAGACGCACGAGGTTGAAGAAGACGCCCAGTCCGATTGGAGCCAGCTCATCGGGCCCTACCCCACGCGGGCGGAAGCCGAACGCGCCCTGGAGAAGGTTCAGGAGCGGAACCGGGCCTGGGAAGCCCAGGACGAGGAATAGCCCTCGCGGTCAGCCCTGGAAGCTGTGGTCGGGGCCGGGAAAACTTCCGTCCCGGACCTCGTCTCCGTAGGCTCGCGCTGCCTGGGTGAGAACCGACCGGACATCGGCAAACTGCTTGACGAACTTCGCCTGCCTGCCCGCCCGCAGGCCGGCCATATCCTGCCAGACCAGCACCTGCCCGGTGGTTGCGGAGCCGGCCCCGATCCCGATGGTCGGCACACTCACAGCTTTGTCCACCTCGGCAGCCACGTCGGCCGGCACCATTTCCATCAGCACGCAGAAGGCGCCCGCCTCGGCAAGGGCCACTGCATCCTCAACCACCCGCCGGCCGGCGTCGCCTCTGCCCTGAACCCGGTATCCGCCCAGGGAATGCTCGCTCTGCGGAGTGAACCCTACGTGGGCCATGACGGGAATGCCCGCCCGGACAATTGCGCGCACGGTGTCGGCGTAATCCTTGCCGCCCTCCATCTTGACCGCATGCACGAGCCCTTCCTTCATCAGGCGGATCGAGGACTCAACCCCCTGCGCAGGTGAGACCTCATAACTTCCGAAGGGAAGGTCCGCTACGACCAGGGCGCGCCTTGCGCCCCTGGTTACAGCGCGTGAAAAGAGGATCATCTCGTCCAGGGTGATGGGCAGGGTAGTGGCATGACCCAGCACATTGTTGGCGGCGGAGTCTCCGATCAGCAGCACCTCGATACCCGCTCCGTCGAAGATTTCCGCAGCATACTGGTCGTACGCTGTCAGCATGGCGAATCGCCGGCCCTCGTCCTTCGCGGCCTGCAGGTGATGCGTCCGGATGCGCGCTGCGGACGGCGGCGAGGCGTTTGCCGCCGTCGGGGAGCCGGTTCCGTAGGGGGCTGGAGTTTCCGCGGAATTCATGACCACGAGCCTACTTGACGGGTAACTCCGGCGTAACACAAGGCGGACATACTGGACCGGGCACAGTCCTGCATGACCCGGGTCCCGCGCCGGCCGGGCATTGTCAGTAAAGTGAGAAGCGGACCGGGGAACAGCGCCCCCTGTCATGCGGAGTGCCGCAGCGACCGGGGATGAGTAGGAAAGAGGTTGGAATGGATCGGCAGCAGGAGTTCGTCCTACGCACCATCGAGGAACGTGACGTCCGTTTTGTCCGGCTGTGGTTCACCGACGTCGTCGGCTCCCTGAAGTCGGTTGCACTGGCGCCGGCGGAAGTTGAGGGCGCGTTCGAGGAGGGGCTCGGATTCGACGGGTCCTCGATCGAGGGCCTCGCCCGGGTATTCGAGTCCGACATGCTTGCCCAGCCCGATCCGTCCACC
Organism: Arthrobacter subterraneus; assembly: GCF_900099735.1. Taxonomy (GTDB): domain Bacteria; phylum Actinomycetota; class Actinomycetes; order Actinomycetales; family Micrococcaceae; genus Arthrobacter_D; species Arthrobacter_D subterraneus. The sequence continues at coordinate 50,795 of NZ_FNDT01000009.1, forward strand.
TTCCAGATCCTGCCGTGGCGGGGCGAGAAGGAGCAGACGTCCCGGATGTTCTGCGACATCCTCACCCCTGACGGGCAGCCGTCGTCGGCCGATCCCCGGGGGGTCCTGAAGCGCACCCTCGCCAAAGCCGCAGACATGGGCTTCACCTGCTACACCCATCCCGAGATCGAGTTCTACCTCCTCAAGTCGGACGAGCTCGGCCCCGACGGCCAGCCGATCCCCGTGGACCAGGCCGGCTACTTCGATCACGTGCCCGGCGGTGTCGCGCAGGACTTCCGGCGGACCGCCGTTGCAATGCTCGAATCGGTAGGGATTTCGGTCGAGTTCAGCCACCACGAGGCAGGGCCCGGACAGAATGAGATCGATCTCCGCTACGCCGACGCCCTCCAGACCGCTGACAACATCATGACGTTCCGCACGGTCATCAAGGAGGTGGCGCTCACCCAGAACAGTTACGCCACCTTTATGCCCAAGCCCTTCTCAGACCACCCCGGCTCCGGCATGCACACGCATTTCTCGCTCTTCGAGGGGGACTCCAATGCCTTCTTCGAAGCGGGTGCTGAATTCCAGCTGTCGAAGACGGCGCGTCAGTTCATCGCAGGCATCCTGCGGCACGCGCCCGAGTTCACGGCGGTGACCAACCAGTTCGTGAATTCCTACAAGAGGCTCTGGGGCGGCGGCGAAGCGCCGAGTTACCTTTCCTGGGGCCACAATAACCGGTCCGCGCTGGTGCGGGTACCGCTCTACAAACCGAACAAGGGGCAGTCCGCCCGCATCGAGTACCGGGGAATCGACTCCGCCACCAACCCGTATCTGGCGTACTCGGTGCTGCTGGGGGCAGGCCTGAAGGGCATCGAGGAAGGGTATGACCTGCCGCCGGGTGCGGAAGACGACGTCTGGAGCCTGACGGCCGCGGAACGGCGTGCCATGGGCCACGATCCGCTGCCCGCCAGCCTGCACGACGCCGTCCGGGCCATGGAGGATTCGGAACTCGTGGCCGAGATCCTCGGCGAGCAGGTCTATGAAAACTTCCTGCGGAACAAGCGTGCCGAGTGGCATGATTACCGGATTCAGGTGACCCCCTACGAGCTCAGGCGCAACCTCGGAATCCTCTAGCCGCGGGAGACTAGCTCCATGAGCCTGAACCGGGAACTGATCAGCAGGGGATTCACCGACCTCGACAAGAGCAGCCGCTTCCTTGCGGCTGCAGAGCTCCGGGATATTTCCGAGGACAGGCTGTTCGCTGGGCTGGCACATGCCGCGAACCCTGATCTTGCTCTCCAGTCCCTGGTACGACTGCTCGCGGTCCACCCCGCGCTGGGGGAACTGGTCCGGGGCGAGGCAGCCGATTCGGAGGCGCTCTTCCGTCTGCTGGGCGCGTCGGAGGCACTCGCCGAGTTCCTCATGCGCCACCCCGAGCATTCCGACGTCGTCCGAGTCCGGACCAGCGCTGAACCCGGAACAGTGGAAGCCGCTTCGCTGCGGAGCTCGCTGCTTGAGTCGGTCGGAGCGAACGCCGGCGACAGCAATCCTGTTGCCGCCAAAACCGGTGAGGAGGCCTACCGCGCCCTCCGCACGCGCTACCGCAGGCATCTCACCGAGTTGGCCATCCGGGATCTGAGCGCAGCATCACCGACGGACTTCCTACCCTTGGTGGGGCAGGAACTCGCTGACCTCGCGGCGGCCGCGCTCGAAGCTGCACTTGCCGTGACGCGGGCGGAACTCGCCGAAACCTATCCGGCCGCGGATATCGCAGCTGTGCGACTGGCCGTGATTGGGATGGGCAAGTGCGGGGCGGGTGAACTGAACTACATCTCAGACGTTGATGTCATCTACGTCATCGAGGCTGATGAGCTGGGTGAAGACACAGCGGTGCGCATCGGGACAGGCCTGGCATCGGGAATTTCACGTGCCGTGACGTCGGCGGGGCGGGAGCCCGGGCTGTGGGAGGTGGACGCCAATCTGCGTCCTGAGGGCAAGGACGGTCCGCTGGTCCGAACCCTCGATTCCCACCTTAAGTACTACGCGCGGTGGGCGCAGACCTGGGAGTTCCAGGCCCTGCTCAAGGCCCGCCCGATTGCCGGAGACCCGGGTCTCGGGGCGAAGTATTCCGCGGCGGTGTCCGACCTGGTGTGGACGTCCTCCGAGCGGGACGGATTTGTGGAATCGGTCCAGGCGATGAGGCGGCGGGTAACGGAGAATATCCCGGCTCATGAGGTCAACAGACAGATCAAACTGGGTGCCGGTGGCCTGCGGGACGTCGAATTCACGGTACAGCTCCTCCAGCTGGTCCATGGCAAAGTCGACGAGTCGCTGCGCACCCGGTCCACTACCTCGGCCATCTCGGCGCTCAGCTCGGCGGGTTATATCGGGCGGAGGGATGCCCAGGAGTTCGATCAGTCCTACCGGTTCCTGCGCGTCCTCGAACACCGCATCCAGTTGGTGCAGATGCGCCGCACACACCTCATGCCCGAAGACGAGCCGAGCCTCAAGGCACTGGCGAAATCCTCTGCCAGTTCGCTGCTGGAAACCCGCCCCACGGCGGCAGCACTCAGCGAACAGTGGCAGCAGACCAAGCGGCTGGTCCGCCGGCTCCACGAATCGATCTTCTACAGGCCGCTGCTGAATGCTGCCGCGAACCTGAGCGCTGACGAGGTCCGCCTGACCCCTGAGGCGGCCCGCGCCCGGCTTGCCGCATTGGGCTATGTGGACCCCCGCGGAGCGCTGCGCCATATCGAGGCCCTCACCTCGGGAATCAGCCGACGCTCAGCCCTGCAGCGTCAACTGCTGCCGGTGCTGCTCGACTGGCTGGCGGACGGCGTCGACCCGGATGCAGGCCTGCTCGGCTTCCGCCGCCTGAGCGAGTCGCTGGGGGAGACGCACTGGTATCTGGGGATGCTCCGGGATTCCAAGGCCGCGGCAGAGCGGCTGTGCCACATCCTGTCCTCGAGCCGGTTCATCACCGACCTCCTGGAGGTTTCCCCGGAGTCCACCAAATGGCTCGGCTCGGACAAGGAGCTGATGCCGCTGCCGTTCGAGGCGCAGTGGCAGGAGATCCAGTCGAAGATGTCCCGGCATCCCGCACCCAACGAGGCAATGCGGCTCATCCGGCTGATCCGGCGCCGCGAGATCCTCAGGATCGCCATCGCAGACAGTTCAGGCCTCCTCAGGCAGGAAGAGGTGGGCCCGGCGCTGGCAGACGCCGACCGCGCCGCGGTTCTGGGGGCGCTGAACGTCGCCGAAGCGGAAGTCCATGCTGGAGAGCAGGCGCTGACCGACGTCGTCGTCGTCGCCATGGGGCGCCAGGGCGGGCGGGAAATCACCTACGGGTCCGACGCGGACGTCATGTATGTGCACCGGCCCCGGGACGGTGCCGACCCGGCGGCGGCGCAGACCCAGGCCGAAAGGATAGTGGGCCAGCTGCGCCAGCTCCTGCAGCAGCCATGTACCCCTCCGATTCTCGCCGAACGGGTCCTCGAGGTGGACGCGGACCTGCGGCCGGAGGGCAAGCAGGGGCCGATGGTGCGCTCTCTCGAATCGTTTCGTGAGTACTACCGGCGCTGGTCGCTGGTCTGGGAGTCACAGGCGCTCCTTCGGGCGCTGCCGATCGCCGGCGACGACGGGCTGGCCGCTGATTTCCGAAGGCTCATCGACCCCGTCCGCTACGAGCGGGAGGTCAACGACGGCGACCTGCGGGAAATCCGCCGGCTGAAGGCGCGGATGGAGTCCGAAAGGTTGCCGCGCGGTGCAGACCCGTCACGCCACCTGAAATTGGGCAGGGGCGGACTCAGCGACGTTGAATGGCTCATCCAGCTGCTGCAGCTCCAGCACGCCCGTGAGATCCCTGCGCTGCGGACCACATCCACGCTGGAGGCGATGGACGCGGTGGAAGCGCACGGACTCCTGCCGGACGACGACGTCGCCACCCTGCGCTCAAGCTGGCGCCTCGCCTCACGGGTGAGGGCAGCGAACACCGTCTGGGGCGGCAAACAGTCAGACCTGCTGCCATCCTCCCGGCGGGACCTTGAAGCGGTAGCCCGCTGGTGTGGCTACGGACCAGGCAAAGGAACCCAGCTCGAAGAGGACTACCTGCGGCTGACCCGCCGGAGCCGCGCAATCTTTGAACGGTATTTCTACGGGTACGGAGAGTAGAACCGGGTTGCCGTTAACCGCAAAGCGGGGCCGCACCGAAGTGCTGCCCCGCTTTGCGGTCTTGTGGCTAGACGCCGTAGTACAGCTCGAACTCGTAGGGGTTCGGCCGCAGGGCAAGAGGGGTGATTTCCACCTCACGCTTGTAGGCGATCCAGGTATCGATGAGGTCCTGGGTGAATACACCGCCGGCCTGCAGGAACTCGTTGTCGGCTTCCAGAGCCAGCAGAGCTTCCTCCAGCGATCCGGGCGCCTTCTGGATGTCCTTGGCCTCTTCGGCCGGAAGCTCGTAGAGATCCTTGTCGATCGGGTCCGCCGGCTCGATCCGGTTCTTGATTCCGTCAAGGCCGGCCATCAGCTGTGCCGCGAAGGCCAGGTAAGGGTTGGACGACGGATCCGGAGCGCGGAACTCGATGCGCTTTGCCTTCGGGTTGGAACCGGTGATCGGGATACGGATGCCGGCTGAGCGGTTACCCTGCGAGTACACCATATTGACGGGGGCCTCGAAGCCCTTGACCAGGCGGCGGTAGGAGTTGACCGTCGGGTTGGTGAAGGCGAGTACTGCCGAAGCGTGCTTGAGAAGCCCGCCGATGTACCAGCGGGCAAGATCCGAGAGCCCGGCGTACCCACGCTCGTCGTAGAACAGCGGATCGCCGTTGCTCCACAGTGACTGGTGGCAGTGCATGCCGGAACCATTGTCACCGAAGATCGGCTTGGGCATGAAGGTCGCGGACTTCCCCCAGGCGTTGGCGACGTTCTTGATGATGTACTTGAACTTCTGCAGGTCGTCAGCTGCGTGCACCATGGTGGTGAACTTGTAGTTGATCTCGGCCTGGCCTGCGCCGCCGACCTCGTGATGCGAACGCTCAACCTCAAGGCCGACCGCGTCCAGCTCGACGCACATTGCGTCGCGGAGGTCAGCCTGCTTGTCCACGGGAGCTACAGGGAAGTAGCCGCCCTTGAATGGAGTCTTGTAGCCGAGGTTTCCGCCGACTTCCTCCCGGCCCGTGTTCCACGGAGCTTCGATCGAATCGACCTTGTAGAAGCTGCCCTGGGGGCTGGACTCGTACTGGACGTTCTCGAAGATGTAGAACTCAGCTTCGGGAGCAAAGAAGGCGGTGTCCGCGATGCCCGTGGATGCCAGGTAGGCCTCGGCACGCTCTGCCACTCCGCGGGGGTCGCGGTGGTAGGGGTCGCCGGTGCGGGGGTTCACGATGGAGAAATTCAGTGCGAGCGTCTTCTCGATCCGGAATGGGTCGATGAATGCGGTGGTGACATCGGGAATCAGCTGCATGTCCGACTCCGCAATGCCCTGGAAACCGCGGATTGATGATCCGTCGAACAGCTGGCCGTGTACGAAAAAGTCTGCGTCGACGGACTTCGCGGGGACGTTGAAGTGCTGCTGCACGCCCGGAAGATCGGTGAAACGGATATCGACAAACTTCACATCTTCGTCGGCGATGTACTTGAGGACTTCGTCCGCATTCTTGAACATCGGATTATGCTCCTAACGCATATTCGGGGGAGAGCGACCGGGGCCGGTAGCGCGGGGGAAACGCCGCATGGCTTGCCTGCTGCGGTCGCAACAGCATCCACACTATGAATGCGCAGTTACCCACTGGTGTCGCAAATGTTTCCGGCATGTAACTTAAGCGGGCAGCTTCGCACACGTGCTCATGCATCTACCCTAGCGGTCCCTCTCTTCGCTGCGGTTCCTCACAGCGCGTCGCCGCCCTGCCGGGAAGCACCGCCGGGCGCCGGTGACCCGCAGGATAGAGTTGGACGGTGGTTGACCGCAGAGATATCAGTTCATGGCTGGAAGGGCCGCCGTCACGGGGACCGGGTCACTGGCCGGGCCGGCGTCTCGGCCGGCCGGCCGACGGCGGAGGTTCGATCGCCCGCCCCGGGCGCAGGCTGGGTGCACTGATGATCGACTGGGCTCTGTGCAGCCTGATATCGGCCGCCTTTTTCGGATACGACGGCCTGGCAACTCTCGGCATCTTCGCGCTTGAACAGATGATTCTGGTCGGAACCCTCGGATACAGCGTCGGGCACCGGGTCTTCAAACTGCAGGTTCAGCGCCTGGAGGGCCGTCCGGCCGGCTTTGGACCGGCTATCGTGCGCACTGCCTTGATCTGTCTCGTGATTCCGGCAGTTATTTTCGATGAAGATCAGCGCGGACTGCACGACCGGGCCGTGGGCACCGTACTGGTGCGGACGTCCAACTGACCCGGCTTCGGATGAAGCCTAGCGGCCGCGCATCGCCTTGCGGTCCGGGCGGGCCTTGAAGGGGTCCACGCCTTTCGGGATAGGCATCCGCGGACCAAGAGCGCTCAGACGCTTGTCGACGGCGGACACTTCCTGCTTGGTCAGGTTCTTCTTCATCTTCTGGAGTGTCTTGGAGATGCGCTGCAGGGGAACCTGGCCTTCTCCGTTGCCGGCGTGCACCACCTGGACCGGTACCCCGGGCACGATCCGGTTCATCTTCACCCGTTCGGCGTTGACCAGCTGCTTGACCCGGCTGACGGGACCTTCGGCTACCAGCACAATGCCCGGACGGCCGATTGCACGGAAGACCGCGTCCTGCGTGCGTGGGTTGACAGCGACCGGCTCGTCCTTCAGGATCCAGCCGCGACGCAGGACGCTCAGAGCGGCTCCCGCAGCCCCCGGCTTACCTTCGATCTGCGCAAAGGCTGCCCGTTCCGCGCGCCTGGACAGGATAAAGAGTGCTGCGAGGAAGGCCAGAGGGATGGCGATGATGAGCATGGTGACCACGTTGCGGATCAGGAATCCGATCACGAGCCCTACCGCAATGACCCCCAGGAACGCCAGCACCATAACCCACACGGCGTTCGGATCATTGCGGCGCGTCATTGCGAAAACTTCGCCGATGCGCTTCAGAGTGCCCGGCTTCTTCGGAGGCTTGTCCGCCTTCGGTTTGCGTGCGAAAAATCGGCGCCGCGGGGCCGATCCGTCGGCGTTCGAAGCGGTGTCGGAGCTGTTGTCAGTACTGTTGGCCATAGTGCCTTAAGTCTACGTGATGCCCAACGCACATCGGACGCCCGCGCGAGGCGAACGTCCGATTTCAGCAGGGGAACCCGGCCGGCCGATCAGCCTGCCAGCAGGCTGGAGGCTTCCTGCAGGGTGCTTCCGGAGTCCTCAATGTGGGCGAGCTCGGGAGGAAGCTCAAGACCCTTCTTTCGCATCGCCCGCGCCCAGAGCCGGCCGGCCCGGTAGGACGAACGGACGAGCGGCCCGCTCATGACGCCGAGGAAACCGATTTCGTCGGCCTCCTCCTGAAGCTCAACGAACTCCTGGGGCTTCACCCAGCGGTCCACGGGAAGATGCCGCTCACTGGGACGGAGATATTGCGTAATGGTGATCAGGTCGCATCCCGCGGCATGAAGATCACGGAGCGCTTCGGAGATCTCGGCCCGGGTTTCGCCCATTCCAAGAATCAGGTTGGATTTGGTTACCATTCCCTGGTCCCTGCCCTGGGTGATGACGTCCAGCGACCGTTCGTAGCGGAAGGCTGGGCGGATACGCTTGAAGATCCGCGGGACCGTTTCAACATTGTGGGCGAACACTTCCGGGCGCGCATCGCAGATCGCGGTGATGTGATCCGGGTTGCCGGAAAAATCCGGAATGAGGATTTCGACGCCGGTTCCCGGGTTGAGCGCGTGAATCTGGCGGATGGTCTCGGCGTAGAGCCACACACCCTCGTCTTCCAGATCGTCGCGGGCCACTCCGGTCACTGTGGCGTAGCGGAGGTTCATGGACTGGACCGACTGGGCAACCTTGAATGGTTCACTGCGGTCAAGTGGAGCCGGCCGCCCGGTGTCGATCTGGCAGAAGTCGCAGCGGCGGGTGCATTCCGAACCGCCGATCAGGAAAGTCGCTTCCCGGTCTTCCCAGCATTCGAAGATGTTCGGGCAGCCTGCTTCCTCACAGACTGTGTGCAGACCTTCCTTCTTCACCAGGTTTTTCATGCCGACGAACTCGGGACCAATGTTTACCTTGGCCTTGATCCAGTCGGGCTTGCGCTCAACCGGAACGGCGGCGTTGCGTGCTTCGACGCGCAGCAGGCGTCTTCCCTCGGGGGCGAGGCTCACAGTAAGGCTCCTTCCGGCCGGTCGTTGCCGACGGCCCGTGCTGTCTTGATTGCGGCGGGATGCTGGTCGGCACCAAGCACCAGTGCCGTTTCATTGTTGCGCAGCTCTTCTTCGATGCGCGAGACCAGATCGGCCGGGGTGACGGTCCGGCCGAGCTCATGCGAAATGCTTGTCACCCCGGCGTCGGTGATGCCACAGGGGACGATCTGGGCGAACGGGGCAAGATCATTGCTGCAGTTGATGGCGAATCCGTGCATGGTCACGCGGCGGTTGATGCGAATGCCGATTGCGGCGATCTTCCGGTCCGGTCCGCGGTCATCCGCCGCCAGCCATACTCCGGATCTTCCCTCGATACGGATGCCGGACAGGCCATAATCCGTCAGCACAGCGATGATGACGTCTTCAAGAATGCCGACGTAGTCGGCAACCCGGGTGGGTTCAGGAAGGGCCAAAATCGGGTAAGCGACCAGCTGTCCCGGTCCGTGCCATGTCAGCTTGCCGCCTCGGTCAACCGGGACAACGGGAGTGCCGTCAAAGGGTTTCTCATGCTCTTCGGTCCGTTTGCCGGCGGTGTAGACGGGGGAGTGTTCGAGCAGGAGGACGCTGCTCGGCGATGTTCCGGCAATAACCGAGGCGTGCAGCGCCTTTTGCCGGTCCCAACCTTCAAGGTAGTCAACGAAGTGCGGGTCGAATCCGATTCGGGAGAACTCCAGAGTCATTCCACAAGCGTAGACCCGCGCAGCACCGATTCCACATTCGGTGAAACGGCCATGGGTGTGGATAACTTCTGCACCGGAAAGCCGTATGGCCGAGACTGGTGCGCATGGACAACTTCCTTCGCCAGACTGCAGCGGGGCCGCCAACCGGTTACCTCCTGGACTCCGCACGGGAGAAGCCTCCGCACCTGAGCGGTTACACCACCCGCAGACTGCTTGGCGTGGGCAGCAGCGCAGCCGTCTGGCTCGTTGAGGATCCGCGCACGGGCACGGAGTGGGCGCTCAAGATTCCTTCCGCTTCGCCCGGTATCGCTGGAAGTGGCACTGGCGGGGACAGCCCGCATACAGCACAGTTGGATCGTGAGATTGCGGTTCTGGGGGCGCTGAACCATCCGCACCTGCTGGGTCTCCGAGGATCCGTCTCCACAGACTGCGGTCCCGGAATCCTCGCGGAATACGCGGCCGGCGGTTCGCTGCTCAATCTGGTCAGCGCCCGCGGGCGGCTCAGTATCGGTGAAGTGGTCACAGTTCTGGCGCCTATCGCGCAGGCGGTCGCATACCTCCATTCCTCCTCCGTTCTGCACGGCGATGTATCGCCGGGAAACGTTCTATTCTCCGCAGAGGGAAAGCCGCTACTCGCTGATCTGGGTATCAGCCGCCTGCTCGGGGAACCCCGGGAACGCGTCACCGGAACGGCCGGTTTCGCCGAAGGGAGGCGTGAGTGGGCGCAGGCCACCGGCCACGCCGCGGACGTCTATTCCCTCGCTGCCCTCGGCTGGTACGCGCTGACCGGCAGCCCGCCCGGCCAGGCAAGGGACCGGGCGCCGCTGACCCTTCTGGTGCCTGAGGTGCCGGCCGAGCTGCTTTCCATCCTCGAAGCCTGCCTGCACGACGATCCCCGGAAACGGCCTTCAGCAGGCGAGCTGGCGGACACTGTACTGCGCTCGGCCGCGCCGCTTCCGCTGGACCTGGTTGCTGCGGTGCATCCTTCCGTCCTTCCGCAACTGCTGACCCGGCGCGCTGCAGGGGAACAGCTGCGGGACCCGCGGTCCCGTCTTTCTGCCGCGATCCGGGTCCTGCGAGGGGCAAGGGGCGGGCGGGCTAAACTCCCACTGCGGCCAGGCGCGGTGTCCGGGAAGCCCCGGAAGGCGCGGCGAAGGGCCGGCTCACCGGTCCGGTGGAGCGCGGCGCCGGTGAAAAGCATGGCTGCGGTACTGGTGCTGTGCGGCGCGCTGCTCGCTCTGCCGCATATTCAGCCCGTGGCTGATTACCTAGCTGACGCCGGGAGGCAGCAGCCGGATGTTCCGGGCAGCCCGGACAGCCTTGCAGGCACCCCGGAGCGCGCGGCGCTTTCTCCCACCATGGAGGAGAGGCTGGCGCATACAGAGCCAGTCACAGCGCTGTCGGCGCTGGTGACGGTACGGGCCATGGCCATGTCAACCGGAGACGAAGGGCTCCTGTCCCACGTCAACATCGAGGATTCGGACGCCATGGCAGCTGACCGGCTACTCCTCGCTGGATTGCGGGAGGGCGGGTATGTGTTCAACGGTCTGAACATCCGCCTTCAGGGCGCTACGGAGCTGGATTCGATTGCGGTCCCGGCGGGCGCTGCGGCGGTGGCGGCCACAGCCGTTCTGTCCGGTTACACGGAGACAGACAGCACGGGCGCTGCTGTCCGGAATGTAGCCGCTCCGGTGCCGCAGGACCTCATCTTCATTCTCGTCAGGCAGGACGACCGCTGGAAAATTGCACGAGTGCACAATAGCGACACCGTCTGAGGGCCTCAGCCCGGTGTGGTTATGATCGGACAATGGCTCCCTATCACTACCTGCGCTATCCGCATCTGTCCAAGGATTTCGTCACATTCGCCGCAGAAAACGACGTTTGGGTCGCTCCTGTTTCCGGTGGGCGGGCCTGGCGTATATCGGCGCTTCAGCAGCCCGTACGCAATCCGAGGTTCTCACCCGACGGTTCAACCATCGCGTGGACTGTGGTGCAGGGTTCTGCGCCGGAAGTAGTGGCCGCGGATACAGACGGCGGTAACTTCCGGCGGCTCACCTACTGGGGGCACCAAAGCACACGGGTGAAAGGCTTCACTGCCGACGGACGGATCGTCGCAACCAGCGCCTTCCGGCACGAGGATCCCCGCCATACGTGGGCTTATACGCTGCCGGTGGATGGTTCGGCGGGCAGCGTTGTGCCATACGGTCCACTGGACGCGATTGTTTACGGGGAAGCGGTCGGTGATGAGCGTCCGGTTGTCATCGGAAGCGTCATTACCCGTGAACAGGCCTGGTGGAAACGATATCGCGGGGGCACCGCCGGAAAGCTCTGGATTGATCCTGACGGCTCCGGGGACTTCACCCGATTCCTGCCGGAGCTGGACGGTAACCTCGCGGACCCGATGTGGGTCGGCGGGCGGCTGGCCTTCCTTTCGGACCATGAGGGATACGGCAACCTCTACTCGGTGGCGCCCAACGGCCAGGATCTCCGGCGACACACAGACCATCAGGATTTCTACGTGCGGCACGCCAGCACGGACGGAACCCGCGTGGTGTACGAGTCCGCCGGCACGCTCTGGCTGCTGGACAACCTCGGTGCTGAACCGCGCACCCTTGAGATCACTCTTGGGTCAGCCTCCACTGGCCGCCGTCCCCAGCCGCTGAACGTCTCCCGGCATCTCGCCGCCGCTTCGCCGGTGGGTGACGGCCGGGCCAGCATCATTGAGTCACACGGAACCCTGCACCTGCTGACCCACAGGGATGGACCGTCACGGGTGGTTGAGGCAACCGCAGGTGTTCGTGCCCGGCTGGGCCGGCCGGTAGGTGATGACCGCGTTGCCTACATTGCCGATCACGAGGGTGAGGAGGCGCTCTACATCCGCAATGTGTTCGACGTCGATCTTCCGGCCTCGAACGGCCCGGTACCTGCCGAGCCGACCACATCCGATGAAGGACTTCCGGCCCCCGTACCGGCGGCGGGGCCGGGCAGTATAGGAGCCCCCGGGGAAAGTGCTGATCCGGACCAGCCGGTTGATCCCGCCGCACCCGAAACGGCGGTTGTCGATGCGCAGGACCATGCCGGCAGCGCAGCGCTCAGCCGTGTAGTGCTCGCAGACCGCTTCAGGGCCAGCAATCTGGCAGTGAGCCCCAACGGGGAAATCCTGGCCCTTGCGGGGGAGATGGGCGAAATACTCATCCACAAGATCGGAAGCGACGGCTACTTCACGCTGTCCACAACCCCGCACGGGGCCATCGATGATCTTGCTTTCTCCCCCGACTCCGCCTGGCTGGTCTGGGCGGAGCCCGTGACCGGAGACGGAGCACGCACCCGCATCCGGCTGGCCCGTGCCACGGAGGACGCGGAGATCCTCGACGTCACGGACGGGCGCTTCCGCGACCACGCGCCGTCGTTCACCCCCGACTGCCGCTATATCGCTTTCCTGTCCGACCGCAGCTTCGACCCGGTGTATGACACTCACCGCTTCGACCTAAGCTTCCCTGCCTCGACCAAGCCGTTCCTGGTGGCGCTTGCTGCGAGCACTGCTTCACCCTTCGGGCCGACGGTACACGATCGGCCGGCGCCGGAGGATGAGGATAAAAAGGAGGCCGTGGTGGACGTCGCGGCAGAACGCCTTGCCGAGCGGATCATTCCCGTGCCGGTTCCGCAGGGGACGTATGAGGGCTTGCGCACAGTGGAGAACGCGCTCCTCTGGGTGGCTGCTGACACGATGGGAATCACCGGAGACGGGCGCGCCACCACCGACGCGAAGGAACCTGCCAAGCGGCTCGAGCGCTTCGACATGATCAAACGGGAGACAACCACCCTCGTGCAGGAGGTAGGTTCGTTCGAGATCAGCGGCGACGGCAAACGGGCTGTGATTGTCAACGCTGGGTCGGTGACGGCCGTGCCGACCTCCGGTCCGGCCGACCCGGAGTCAGCGGAGCGTGTCAGCGTGGACCTGAACCGGATCCGTGTCCTGCTGGATCCTCCGAGCGTATGGCGCCAGGCCTTCGAGGATGCGTGGCGCCTGCAGCGGGACTTCTTCTGGGCTGAGGACATGGGCGGCCTGGACTGGGTGGGGGTGCGTGAGCGCTACCGGCCGCTGCTGGACCGCATTGGATCGCACGACGACCTTGTAGACGTCCTGTGGGAGCTGCATGGTGAGTTGGGGACATCCCACGCCTACGTCACGCCGGCTCTCGCCGGCGAGCCCGGCACAGGTGCGCAGGGTTTCCTCGGCGCTGAGATGAGCCGTTCAGAGCGCGGCTGGCGGGTGGACAGAATCTTCGCCGGAGAATCCTCGGATCCCCAGGCCGCCGCGCCTCTGGCTGCACCCGGAGTTGCCGTAGAACCCGGAGACATCATCCAGGCGGTCGACGGCGTTCCGGTTCCTCCGGACCTTGGCCCCGCCGTGCTGCTCACCGGTGCGGGCGGACGCCCGGTGGAGCTGACCGTTGCCAGACATCATGACGACGGCGCACGGACCACGATGCGCCGGGTTGCGGTGGTGCCGCTTCGCAGCGAAGAACGGCTCCGTTACCAGAACTGGGTGAATGCCAACCGCACGATTGTGCACGAGGCTTCGGGGGAGCGCTTCGGCTACCTGCATATTCCGGACATGGTGGCGCGCGGATGGGCGCAGCTCCACCGCGACCTCGACCGTGAGACGGCCCGCGACGGGCTGATCATCGACGTGCGCCGAAACCGCGGTGGTCACACCTCGCAGCTCGTGGCAGAACTCATCGGGCGCAAGGTGACGGCGTGGTCGCTTCCTAGGGGAGAGCAGCCCGGCACCTACCCGGCGCACGCACCGCGCGGCCCAGTGGTGATCCTGACGGATGAGTTTGCCGGTTCCGACGGTGACATCATCACCCAGGTGGCGAAGCTTCGGGGGATCGGACCGGTGATCGGGACGCGGACCTGGGGAGGCGTCGTCGGAATCGACGGGCGGTTCAAACTCGCCGACGGTACCGGTGTCACCCAGCCCCGATACGCCTTCTGGATGACCGGCGGCGTCGAATGGGCAGTGGAGAACTACGGAGTGGACCCGGATATCGAGGTCCCGTTCCCGCCGCATGCCTATGCGGCGCAGGAGGATCCGCAGCTTGAGCACGCAGTCGGTATCCTCCGCGAGATGCTGGAGGAACTGCCTACGGACGTGCCTCCTGAGCGGAAGAACTACCCGAAACTGGTGCCGGCTCCCCTCCCTCCGCGGGCCTGACTCCGGTCACGCGCCAGCGAACGACGGCGGCCCGGCACCTCCCCGGATGGGAAGGCGCCGGGCCGTTCGGCGGGGACGAAGGCGCCGGGCCGTTCGGCGGTTCCTAGGACTCCAGCGTCGCGTCCAGCGTAATATTCTTCACCGCGGCCAGGGCCTGGGAGACGGGACAACCGTTCTTGGCGTCGTTGGCGAGCCGCTGGAAGTCCTCCTCGCTCAGCCCGGGAACGGATGCCTGCACCGTGAGACGGATGGCTGTAATGCCCTCTCCGGGCTGGAAATCCACCTCGGCCCGGGTATTGATGCGCTCAGCGGTCTTGCCCTCCTCGCTCAACGCGAGACTGAATGCCATGGAGAAGCATGAGGAGTGGGCAGCTGCGATCAGCTCCTCGGGGCTGGTCTTGCCCTCTGCCTCCTCTGCCCGGGCCTTCCAGGTGACGTCATAGGTGCCAAGACCGGAGGTGTCGAGTGAAACCTGACCCGATCCGCTGAACAGATCGCCGGACCAGACAGTGTGTGCTGCACGTACGGTAGCCATGAGTTCTCCTTTTCGATGTGAATCATGTTCACCGGACGCGGGACGCCCGGCATTTCTCCATCATTTTCGATGAAGAAGCTATGTTGTTCCGCCCCCGGACGCAGATGGCAGCGCCCCGGGAAGCCGGAACGCTGCCATCTGCATGGTGATGCCGTTCAGAGGCCGAGATCTGCCTCAAACGCACCATCTTCAAGACGGGACTTCAGCGACTGCAGGAACCTGCCGGCGTCGGCCCCGTCCACCAGACGGTGGTCGTAGGTGAGGCACAGGTACATCATCGACCGGATGGCGATGGTGTCTTCCCCGTCCGCGTCTGTGACAACCACCGGACGCTTGACGATGGCTCCGGTGCCGAGGATTCCGACCTGGGGCTGGTTGATGATCGGGGTGTCGAACAGCGCGCCCACCGACCCGATGTTGGTGATCGTGAAGGTACCGCCGGAGAGTTCATCCGGTCCGATCTGTCCGTTGCGGGTGCGGGCACCCACGTCAGCGATCTTCTTGGCGAGTCCGGCGAGGTTGAGGTTGCCGGCGTCGTTGATGACCGGTACCAGCAGACCCTTCTCGGTATCCACCGCAATGGCCAAGTGTTCGGCGTCGTGGTAGGTCACTTCCTTTGCTTCCTCATCGAAGGAAGCGTTGAGCTTGGCATGCTGCTTCAGCGCTTCGGTCACCGCCTTGGCGATGAACGGAAGGAAGGTGAGCTTGGCGCCGTTCTGCGCCTGGAAGCTGTCCTTTGCTTTCGAGCGGAGGCGCGCAACGCGGGTCATATCAACTTCAATGACCTGCGTGAGCTGGGCCGAGGCTTCCAGTGACTCCCGCATGCGCCGGGCGATGGTCTGCCGGATACGCGGGGCCTTCTCCACGGTTCCGCGCAGACTGGATGCGGCCGGAGCCGCGGCCGGTGCGGAGGACGCAGCGGGCGCGGCAGCGGGTGCCGTTTCCTGCTGCGGTGCTTTCGCTGCCTCCGCGGCTTCAAGGACATCCTGCTTGCGGACGCGTCCGCCGACACCCGTTCCCTTGAGTGACCCGAGATCGACTCCGTGCTGGTTGGCCAGCTTCCGGACGAGGGGCGTGACGTACACGGCGTCCCCGCCGGACGGTTCACCCTGCTTGTCATCGGCAGCAGGAGCTTCCCTGGACGGAGCGGGGGGCGCACTCTCGGCAGGCTCTGTCTCGGGTTCCGGCTGGGACGTGGTCTCGGCGGGTGCCGGCTCAGCGGCCGGTTCTTCCCGCTCGGTCGACGGTGCTGCTGCAACCGGTTCAGCTGAGGTGGGTTCAGCCGCTGCGGGGGCAGCGCTGCCGGAACCAATCACTGCGAGGACGGAGCCCACCTCAGCGGTCTCGTCCTCATTGACCCGGATCTCCTGCAGGGTTCCCGCGACGGGGGAGGGAATCTCGGTGTCAACCTTGTCAGTCGAGACCTCGAGCAGAGGCTCGTCGACCTCGACCTCGTCGCCGACCGCCTTGAGCCAGCGCGTAACTGTTCCCTCGGTGACGCTTTCCCCCAGTGCCGGCAGCGTCACCTCTGTGCCCTGCCCGCCGCCCTGGCTCTCACCGGAGTCCGTGGATTCCTCGGCAGCGGGCGCTTCCGCTTCAGCGGTTTCCTCGGCGGCGTCTGTCTGATCGGGATTTTCTGCGGGCTGCTCAGAATCTTCTGCCGAGGCCGCTGAGTCCTCATCATTCGAACTGTCCGATCCGCCCGAACCGTCGCCGATCCTCACCAGCGGAGCTCCCACCTCGGCGGTCTCGTCTTCAGCGACGAGGATTTCCTCGATGACTCCCGCGATCGGGGAGGGGATCTCTGTGTCGACTTTGTCCGTCGATACCTCGAGCAGGGGCTCGTCGACTTCGACGCGGTCGCCGACCTGCTTGAGCCAACGGGTGACGGTACCTTCGGTGACACTCTCGCCGAGGGCCGGCAAGTTTACGGATTCAGACATGGTGTCCGTTTCTCCTTGTTCTTTCTACCTTTCACCGCCGGTCCCGGGAACAGCCGGTCGGTGCGAGGTTGCCAGTGATGCTTTGTGGAGCTTGGTGCAGGTTGTGCGCTGTGGAAGCGGCGGTCAGCCGTGGAGCGGTTTGCCGGCGAGGGCCAAGTGAGCTTCGCCGAGCGATTCGTTCTGTGTCGGGTGGGCGTGAACCAGTTGTGCCACGTCCTCGGGGTAGGCTTCCCAGTTCACGATGAGCTGCGCCTCTCCGATCTGCTCGCCCATGCGGGTTCCGATCATGTGGACTCCCACCACGGGGCCGTCCTTCTCCCTGACCAGCTTGACGATGCCGCCGGTGCCGAGAATGGAACTCTTGCCGTTGCCCGCAAGGTTGTATTCCTGGGTTTCAACCCTGTCTTCGCCCAGCTTCTCCCTGGCAGCCTTTTCGGTCAGGCCAACCGAGGCGATTTCGGGTTCGCAGTAGGTCACCTTCGGGATGTTCACGTCTTCGACGACGACGGGCTTGAGCCCGGCGATTTCCTCGGCGACGAAGATGCCCTGCTGGTACCCACGGTGTGCAAGCTGCAGGCCGGGAACGATGTCGCCGACAGCGTAGATGTTGCCCACGCCGGTGTGCAGGCGATCGTTGGTGATCACGAAGCCGCGGTCCAGGGTGATGCCCGCATCCTCGTAGCCGAGGCCGTCGGTGACGGGGCCGCGGCCCACTGCAACCAGCAGGAGGTCGGCTTCGAAGGTCTTGCCGTCGACGAGGGTGACCTTGACGCCGTCGTCATTCTGCTCGACCTTGTCGAAGAAGGTTCCGGTGTTGAACTTGATGCCGCGCTTCTTGAACGCGCGTTCGAGGTTCTTGACGATAACGGCGTCTTCATTGGGCACCAGGGAGGGCAGGCCTTCGACGATAGTCACGTCGACGCCGAACGACTTCCAGACGGAGGCGAATTCGCAACCGATGACGCCGCCGCCGAGCACGATCGCGCTTGACGGGATGGTGTCCATGGTCAGTGCCTGGTCGGAGGTGATGACCTTGCCGCCGATTTCCAGTCCGGGGAGGGAACGTGAGTACGAGCCGGTGGCGAGAACAATGTTCTTGCCCGTGTAGGTGGTGCCGTCAACCTCGATGGTGTTCTGACCGGTCAGCCGCCCGGCACCCTCGATAACGGTGATTCCCTTGGCCTTGATCAGACCCTGAAGACCCTTGAACTTGCCGGCAATGATGCCGTCCTTGTAGGCGTTCACGGCCGTCATGTCGATTGACTCGAACGTGGCGTTGATGCCGTACTTCGCCGCGGAGCGTGCGCTGTCCGCTACTTCAGCGGAGTGCAGCAGGGCCTTGGTGGGGATGCACCCGTTATGAAGGCAGGTTCCCCCGAGCTTGCCCTTTTCAATGAGCCCAACCGTGAAGCCGAGCTGTACGGCGCGAAGGGCGGCGGCGTAACCCCCGCTGCCTCCGCCCAATACCAGGATGTCGAATTCTTGCGCAGTTGCCGTATCGGCCACTTGGACGCTCCCTCGCGTGGTCGGTGACGCACTTAGGTTCGCGCGTCTGTTGATGTCTGGCGGAATGCTTGGTGTGATCTGGCTTCACCCTATCGCCACATCCCACCATCAGCCACTTGATGAAGGGCGGGACACCTCACTGTGTGTCGAGTCTCACCCCGCATGGAGCCAGGTTCAGGCTGACTGCTTTTCCGCGCGTTCGACCACGTCCTCGACGTACGCCAGGAGGGTGCGGACCCCAACTCCTGTGGCGCCCTTGGGCGTGTACCCGTACGCGCTGCCTTCATTGAAGGCGGGGCCCGCGATGTCCAGGTGCGCCCAAGGGATCTTCTCGCCGTCGACCTCGCCGATAAACTCCCGCAGGAAGACAGCGGCCGTCATCATTCCGCCGAACTTCTCTCCGATGTTCGCAATGTCGGCAACCGTTGAATCGAGGCTGGGGCGCAGTTCTTCCGGCAGGGGCATGGGCCAGAACTGCTCACCCACCCGGTCTGCTGCGGCCTTGACCGCGTCCCGGACGCCGTCGTCTCCCATGACGCCGGAAACCCGCTTGCCCAGGGCGACCATCTGTGCGCCGGTGAGGGTGGCCACGTCGATGATTGCGTCAGGGTATTCGGCGCTGGCGGCCGCAAGCGCGTCCGCCATGACAAGACGGCCCTCGGCGTCCGTGTTGAGAACCTCGACGGTGCGCCCACCGAAGGTGGTCAGCACGTCGGAGGGCCGCTGCGCGGTGCCCGAAGGCATGTTTTCCGCCAGGCACAGCCAGCCGCTGACGCTGACAGGGAGACCGAGCTGCGCGATGGCCGCCACGGCTGTGAGCACGACGGCGGCACCCGCCATATCCAGCTTCATGGTCTGCATGCCTGCGCCAGGCTTCAGGGACAGTCCGCCGGAATCGAAGGTGATTCCCTTTCCGACGAGCGCGAGATTGATCTTTGACCTGGCCGGGCTGTACTCGAGCTTGACGAGCCGAGGCGGGCGTGAGGAGCCCTTGCCGACGCCGAGGATTCCGCCGTAGCCGTCCTTCTCCAGCTTCTTTTCATCCAGCACGTTCACCTTCACCGGCAGACCCTTGACGTAGTCGCGCGCGAACTGCGCGAACGACTCGGGATAAAGATGGCTCGGCGGCTGGTTGACGAGGGTCCGCGTGGCGTTGACTCCGCGGCCGATGGCCTGGGCCCGCTCAAGGGCCGCCTTCAACCCGCGGTCCTGCGCCGCGGCCGTCAGGATGGCGACGCGGGAGAGGGTCTTCGCGGAGGGACGCGGTGCCTTGCCTCCGACGGAGGAGTAGTGCTCGGTGTAGGAGTAGCTACCCAGGAGAATCCCCTCGGCAACCGCAGCGGCCTGCTCCACGGTGGCCGCGGGCAGCGCAACGGCGATGCTTTCAACACCGCCCAGCTGGCGGGCGGCGGCTCCTGCGGCCCGCCGTAACCGCTCCTCGGTCAGGGGCGAACTCACCGCGGTGCGGCCGGTGCCGGCCAGAACGAGCACGTCTGCCCCGGTCTCCGGCAGGCCGGGGAAGCGCCGGACCTCGTCAGCGGCCCCGGTGATGCCCAGCGAGGGCAGGCTGTCCGTCAGCGCCCGCGCGGACTTGGCAGTCAGGGGGTTGTCCAGGAGTACGGGACCGTCGGGGCTCTGACCGGTGCCGATCACCAGGACCTCGCACGCGGACTTCTTGATGTCCCGGGAGACTGCGGTCAGGTGGATATCGCTGGTGTTGCTCACGAAGGTTCGTCCTCGCTTCCGATGGCTGGGGGTACCTGGACTCGCGTACGGATTTCGTTGCGCTCATCCATTCCTGTAGATCGTAGCCGCACCCTGTGACATGCGTCCTACGGGCACGGGTTGGGGAATCACGGAAGCTCCGCGGCGCGTTACACGGACGGAAAGAAAACGCAGCGCATCAACTAGGGTTGTCAACCGGGTGCGCACGTACTGCGAGGCGCCCGCGGAACCCCCGCAAACGTCCGGATCCGAGCTGAGGAGGAAGCATGCTGGAGCCGCAGAGCCTGTACAACGTCAGCAACTCGATCAGTGCCGACCCGTCCCTGCTGGGCCTGCCGCTGGTCGCCGGGTTTACCGGATTCGTGGATGCCGGTCACGTTGTGGTGCAGGTGCGCGATGAGCTGCTGGGCTCTCTGGACCATGAGGTCCTGGCTGTGTTCGACACCGATCAGCTCATCGACTACCGGAGCCGCAGACCACGTATCACCTTCGAACAGGACCATTTGACGGACTATCAGGCTCCTGCCCTCGAACTCCGGGTTCTGCGCGACGGGCTGGGGGAGAGGTTCCTCCTGCTCAGCGGCATGGAGCCCGATCTCCAGTGGGAAAGGTTCTGCGCCGCCGTCGGGCAGCTGGTCGACCTGCTCGAAGTGCCGCTGGTTGCCTGGGTCCATTCGCTGCCCATGCCGGTTCCCCACACCCGCCCCCTCGGAGTGACCGTTCACGGCAACCGGGGCGACCTCATCGAGGGAATGGGATCCACGTGGAAGCCGACAGCGGAACTGCAGTCCTCGATCGGTCACCTGCTGGAACTGCGCCTCATGGAGGCGGGGCACGACGTCGTGGGTTATGTGGTGCATGTGCCCCACTACCTCGCCGAGGCCGAATATCCGCCCGCCGCGGTAACAGCGCTGGAATACGTCGGTGCCTCCATCGGCCGTGTGCTGCCCACCGACAGGCTGCGGGAGGCCGGCCGCGACGCGGAGCGGCAGATCACCCGGCAGGTCGATAATTCGGCCGAAGTGCAGGGCGTGGTCTCATCCCTGGAGAAGCGCTACGACGAGCACTCCGACGGATCCCGCCGTTCACTGCTGGTCAAGCAGAACATGGAACTGGCCAGTGCCGAGGAGCTGGGAGCCGCCGTCGAGGCCTACCTCGCCGGCCCCCTTGCGGCGAACGAACTTGCCCAGACCTTCCGGGACGCGGCCGCTGCGGCGGAAACCGTGACCGGCGAGGACACTGACGATGACGGCTCCCACCACCGCACCGGGGACGGGGGCGAAGAGCCTGGCGACTGAGCCGGTTTCCCGGACGGACCGGCGCGCCTGGCTGGTGTGGGGTGCCGGCGTCCTGGCGTACCTGATAGCGGTCACACAGCGCACGTCATTTGGTGTTGCGGGCCTTGAGGCAACCGAACGTTTCGGCGCCACTGCCTCCGCCCTCGCAGTCTTCACCGTCGCACAGCTTGTGGTGTACGCGGGACTGCAGATCCCGGTCGGCGTCCTGGTCGACCGGTTCGGCCCGCGCATCATGATCGTCGGCGGCGCCGTGCTGATGGCACTTGGCCAGACCCAACTCGCGTTCGCCGAGTCCGTTCCTGCCGGCATCGGCGGGCGTCTGCTCGTGGGCGGCGGCGACGCCATGACTTTCGTGGCAGTGCTCAGGCTGCTCCCGGCGTGGTTCGAGGCGCGGAGAATCCCGGTGCTCACCCAGCTCACCGGCATCCTCGGCCAATTCGGCCAGATCATCAGCGTTATCCCGTTCCTCGCCGTCCTGCAGGTCGCAGGCTGGAACACAGCGTTCCTCTCCGCGGCCGGACTCGGGGTCCTCTCCGCTGTCCTGGCGCTCTCGCTGATCCGCGACCACCCGCAGGGAACCGACCAGCGACACCGCGTGTCGCTGCGCCAGACCGGTGTTTCGCTGACCGAGGCCTGGAAGCAGCCGGGCACCCGCCTGGGTCTCTGGTGCCATTTCACAACACAGTTCTCGGGGACGGTCTTCGTCCTGATCTGGGGGTACCCCTATCTGGTGAGCGCTCAGGAACTGGCGGCGCCCACGGCCTCAGTGCTGATGACGCTCTTCGTGGTGGTCGGAATGATCTGCGGACCGCTCCTCGGCGTCTACGTTGCCCGACACCCGCTGCGCCGTTCGACCATGGTCCTGGCGATCACCGCAGCGACCGCCCTGGCGTGGCTGGTGGTTCTGACGTATCCCGGGAAGGCACCCGTCTGGCTGCTGGTGCTGCTGGTGGTGACACTGGCCGTCGGCGGACCCGGATCCATGATCGGTTTCGATTTCGCCCGGACCTTCAACCCCGCCTCTCGGCTCGGAACCGCAACTGGAATCGTCAACATCGGCGGATTCACCGCCGCCCTCCTCACGATGTTCGCGGTGGGACTCATCCTGGATCTGCTCCTGGCCAGCGGTTTCTCGAACGGAGACCTGTACGCCCTTGACTCGTTCAGGATCGCCTTCGCCGTGCAGTTTGTGGTCCTCGGAGTCGGCACAGTCGCTATTGTGGTGCTCCGCCGCCGGGTGCGCGCCCAACTTGCCCGGCAGTCGATCATCGTGCCGCCGCTGCGCCAGGCAATCGCCAGGGAATTACGACGACGGCGCGAGGCCCGCAGGTAGGAAACCCCTCCTCCACAGCCGCCAGACCGGGGAACTTACCCACATAGCGGAACAGGGCCTCCGCGGGCGGTGAATTCGGCGGCACAGTCGTAGGCATGACATCCAAAGCGCCCCGTCCAGATTCACCACCCATCTCGGTCAGCACCCCGGCTGACATTCTCAGTTACGTCCCCCATCTCCTCGGCTTCCAACCCCGCGAGAGCCTCGTCTTCCTCACAATGTGCGGTAAACGCGTCGGTGCCACCCTGCGGCTTGATCTTCCCCCGCAGGACGCGGACCCGCTGGACTATGCGGTCACTGTGCGTGACTACCTTGAAGCAGACTCAGCTGCCGACGGGGTACTGATGGTGATCTACACAGACGAGAAATGGCCGGAGCCGGAAGCGCCGCCGTTCGCGCCGCTGGTCCACTGCCTTGACCTGGTTCTGGATACCGCCGGTCTCGAACTCCTGGACGGCTGGCTCGTAAGCTCCAGCCACTGGCGCGATTACTTCTGCGGCGAGGGGTCCTGCTGCCCCTGGCCCGGTCATTCCCTCGCAGACATCACTGCGAGCATTCTGAACGCCGAAATGGTTTACCAGGGAAGCACCTATGCCGAGTCGCTTGAAGCGGCCGTGGGATCAGCCGATACCCGCCGCAACAGACAAATTCTCCTCCAGACGGCAACCTACACTGAGCAGTGGCACGGCACCTGGGACCGGTCCAGCCTCGGCAGGGACTGCCTCGTCCTGTGGGACGCGCTCATCACCGGCCCGGAGCGCACATGCGTCTCAGAGATGCCCGACGTTGTGGCCTTCCTCCTGGCCGGACTGGCAAGCGCCCCTGTGCGGGACAGCGTCATTGTGCTGGCTGCCGCCGGCGCGGTTGCTGCCCAGGAGGCCGCCGTCGATGCCGGCGTGCTCCCGGCTGACCCGCCGGAGGTGGAGCTTCCGGAGGCATGCGAGGTCCTGAAAAACCAGGCGCTGGCGGCGCAACAGGCCGAGGCAAGGTCGGTCCGGGCAGGGTCAGCCGGAGATGCGACCGGACGTCCCGCGGACCTTTTCCGCGAAGTCTTCCTCGCGACCCTCGGCAACCCGGACTGGGACCGGCTCGATGCGGCACACACCGTGTTCCTGGGGATGGCCGCTGTGGCTGAGGGCCAGCCGCGCTCGGCGCTGCTGAGTATGCTCGGCTGGCTCGAGTGGGCGCGCGGCCGGGGCTCCCGGGCCCATCACTATCTGCAGGAAGCGCTGGCGGAAACTCCTGAATACACCCTTGCCGAGTTGCTGTTGACGCTGGTCGGGACGGGTTCCCTTTCGCCGTGGGCGCGCCGGCGTGAAACTGCCTGGACCTCGGATTCCCGCCGTGCTGCCTGAGGCGCTGAATGAGCAGCGAGGCGCTCAGTGAGATTACGTGCGGCCGGCAAAGCGTGCGACAATGGAACCGAGACCCGGTTGGGTTCGTGTTTCAGATTGATGCGCTGCAGATCCCGTGAACGTGGGTGTTGACACCACCGAACGGCCGCGAGGGAATAGCGCAATCGGCGGAGCTGTTGCAGGTACGGACAGTTTCTGCTGACAGGTCTGATCTCAACACGGACTTGACAGGGTCATAGTGGTGTTGCCCCCTTGGCGGCGCCGCAAACCGCCGTATGAAAGGTTCTCAGTGTCGGCCAAGAAGACAACAGCACCGGTGTTATCAGAACCCGGTACAACTGCGACCAAGCGCAAAGCCCCTGCCGCGAAAGCGGCGTCGAAGACCGCTGCCACGCGTGGTGCAAAGCGCGGGGCAAACGCGGCCGCCGTAGACACGAAGGCTCCTGACTCTGCGCCCGAAGAGGACCTGCCTGAGCAGGACGCCGAGCCCGCCGCAGACCTTGAGACGGATGCAGCGGAGCCCGAGGTCGCAGAAGCCTCTACAGGCAGCGGATTCGTCTACTCGGATGCGGATGACGATGACGCTCCGGCGCAGCAGGTCGTTTCTGCTGGCGCCACCGCCGATCCGGTCAAGGATTACCTGAAGCAAATCGGTAAGGTCGCACTGCTCAACGCTGAACAGGAAGTCGATCTCGCCCTGCGGATTGAGGCCGGACTCTTTGCGGAAGAGAAGCTGGCAGCCAATGGGAACATCGACCCGAAATTGCGGCGTGAACTGGAATGGGTCATCCATGACGGAAAGCGCGCCAAGAACCACCTGCTGGAGGCCAACCTTCGTCTGGTGGTTTCACTCGCCAAGCGTTACACCGGCCGCGGTATGCTTTTCCTCGACCTGATCCAGGAAGGAAACCTGGGCCTCATCCGGGCGGTGGAGAAGTTTGACTACACCAAGGGCTTCAAGTTCTCCACCTATGCAACGTGGTGGATCCGCCAGGCGATCACCCGCGCCATGGCGGACCAGGCACGGACCATCCGTATTCCGGTGCACATGGTGGAAGTCATCAACAAGCTGGCCCGTGTCCAGCGCCAGATGCTCCAGGACCTGGGCCGGGAGCCCACACCGGAGGAACTGGCCCTGGAACTCGACATGACCCCGGAGAAGGTCGTCGAGGTTCAGAAGTACGGTCGCGAGCCCATTTCGCTGCACACGCCGCTGGGCGAAGACGGAGATTCCGAGTTCGGCGATCTCATTGAGGATTCGGAGGCCGTTGTCCCGGCCGACGCCGTCAGCTTCACGCTTCTGCAGGAGCAGCTGCACTCCGTGCTGGACACCCTCTCCGAGCGTGAGGCCGGCGTCGTGGCCATGCGGTTCGGCCTGACCGACGGTCAACCGAAGACGCTCGACGAGATCGGCAAGGTCTACGGAGTCACCCGTGAACGCATCCGCCAGATAGAGTCCAAGACGATGTCAAAGCTGCGGCACCCCTCCCGGTCGCAGGTGCTGCGCGACTACCTCGACTAGGATTCGCGGGCGCCGGCTTCCCGGCAGGAAGCCGGGCCGAACGCCGCTCGCCGAACATGTACCGATAGACCGAACATGGCCCGATAGACAGGAAGAACCCCCTCCGCGGAGGGGGTTCTTCCTGTCTATCGGGCCTCGGGTGAGGAGGCCGGCTCTGCGCTGCGCTGCCCGGGGGGCGAACCGGGCGACTACGCTTCTACGACGCTCTGCGCCTTCTCGGTCAGCCTGGAAGTCTCATCCTGCCACTCTGAAGTCTGCGGCCGGAGAGTGCTCTCGACGGAACGGGCGTGGTGCCCGCAGAAGAGAAGCTCACCACCGGAGGACTGAAGGACTGCGCGCACATACGCCTGGGCTCCGCACCGGTCACAACGGTGCAGCGCGGTCAGCTCACGGGTTGCTGTAGCTGTGGTCATGGATGCCTCCTTAGTGGTTCCTGTAGTTCATATAACCACTATTCGTCGCCGTTTCTTCGCAGGCTGGGTGTGCTTTCGCTGAGCGCGTACGTCCGCGGGCAGGGCTGAGGATCATCCGGAGAGCCCGGCACGCCTGCGGTTCTTAGCGCGCACAAGGGAATATGCTTGGTGAGGCGCGCCGCCCCCGGCCGCAGTTCCGCCTGAGACAGACCGCAATCCCAAGGAGTTTCCAAGGAAGTGGCCCCCAGCTCTGAATACACAGCCCGCCATCTTTCCGTACTCGAGGGACTTGAGGCGGTACGCAAGCGCCCCGGAATGTACATCGGATCCACCGACTCACGCGGGCTGATGCACTGCCTGTGGGAAATCATCGATAACTCCGTCGACGAGGCGCTCGCCGGGCACGGCCAGAACATCACCGTCATCCTCCACGCTGACGGCTCGGTTGAGGTGCACGACGACGGCCGTGGAATACCGGTGGACGCGGAACCCAAGACAGGGCTCAGCGGAGTCGAGGTGGTCTTCACCAAGCTGCACGCCGGCGGAAAGTTCGGTGGCGGCTCCTACACCGCCTCGGGCGGCCTCCACGGTGTCGGCGCGAGTGTGGTCAACGCGCTCTCCGCCCGGCTCGACGTGCAGGTGGACCGGGGAGGCAAGACGTACCAGATGTCCTTCCGCAGGGGCGAGCCGGGGCGCTTCGCGGACGGAAGCAAGCCCTCACCGACAGCAAAATTCGCCCCGTTTGTAGACAGCTCCCGCCTCGAAGTGGTGGGCTCTGCCAAACGGGGAGTGACCGGGACCAGGATCCGGTACTGGGCGGACCGCCAGATCTTCACCCCCGACGCCAAGTTCTCCTACGAGGAACTGCAGGCGCGTGCGCGCCAGACATCATTCCTCGTGCCCGGACTGCGCCTGACGCTGCGGGACGAACGCGCCCTGCCCGGCACCGACGGGGTGGTCGAGGAAGTCTTCCAGCACGACGGCGGCATTTCCGAGTTCGCTGAATTCCTCGCCATTGATCACGGGGTCACCGACGTGTGGCGCCTGCAGGGTTCCGGCCGGTTCAAGGAATCCGTGCCCGTTCTCGACGAGCAGGGCCACAGCCGGATCACGGAGATCGAGCGTGACTGCGAGGTGGACATCGCGCTCCGCTGGGGCATCGGCTATGACACAACGGTCAAGAGCTTCGTCAATATCATCGCCACGCCCAAGGGCGGAACCCACCAGGCGGGCTTCGAGCAGGCACTGCTGAAAACCTTCCGTAAAGCAGTCGAATCCAACGCGCGCAAGCTCAAGGCGGGTAACGACAAGCTGGAGAAGGACGATGTCTTCGCCGGCCTCACCGCTGTCCTTACCGTACGCCTGGCTGAGCCGCAGTTCGAAGGCCAGACGAAGGAAATCCTTGGAACCTCGGCGGTACGGGCGATCGTGGCGAAAGTGGTCGAAACGCAGATCCAGGCCCGGCTGAGTTCCCCGGCGCGCGGAGACAAGGCCCAGGCGGCTCTCCTCCTTGAAAAGGTCGTCGCCGAAATGAAGTCCCGCGTGTCCGCCCGGGTGCACAAGGAGACCCAGCGCCGGAAGAACGCGCTGGAGACCTCCTCCATGCCCACGAAGCTGGCCGACTGCCGCATTGACGACTCCGACCGCTCCGAGCTTTTCATCGTCGAGGGTGACAGCGCGCTGGGAACAGCCAAACTGGCCCGCTCCTCCGATTACCAGGCGCTGCTTCCCATCCGCGGGAAAATCCTGAACGTGCAGAAGGCCTCGGTCGGTGACATGCTCTCCAATGCCGAGTGCGCCGCACTGATCCAGGTGGTCGGTGCCGGCTCGGGCCGCAGCTTCCAGTTGGATGCTGCCCGCTACGGCAAGGTCATCCTCATGACTGACGCCGATGTAGACGGTGCGCACATCCGCACCCTGCTGCTCACGTTGTTCTTCAGGTACATGCGCCCGCTCGTGGATGCCGGCCGGGTCTTCGCCGCTGTCCCGCCGCTGCACCGGGTTGAAATCCTCAACGCAGGCAGCAAGGCCAACGAGACCGTTTATACCTACTCCGACCAGGAGCTGCATCGGCTGCTTGCCACCCTCGAACGGGAGGGCAAACGCTACAAGGAGCCCATCCAGCGCTACAAGGGGCTGGGGGAGATGGACGCGGGACAGCTGGCGGAAACCACCATGGATCCCCGCCACCGCACTTTGCGCAGGGTCCGGATCCAGGAGGCCGAAGCGGCGGAGCGGGTCTTTGACCTGCTGATGGGCAGTGATGTCGCTCCGCGGAAGGACTTCATTGTTGCTGGAGCAGCGTCCCTTGACCGCGAGCGGATCGACGCCTGACCGGGAAAGCTCCTGCAGCGGCGGCCCCAAGGAAGCCCGAAGGAATCAGCCGAGCAAACCGGGCGCTATCAGCAGCGCTGTCGGAACGGTGAGCAGCAGGGCCGAGGTTCCCAACGCCGCAAATTGCTGGACGGGAGTAAGCGGCCGCTGTGGCTGCAGCAGCCGGCGCAGCCGGTGAACAGTCGAAAGGGAGCCGTCGTCGGCGTCGGATTCGGCGTCGGATTCCGGGTCCATCCCGGCGTCGGACGGTGCCGGTGTTTCGGTACCCGGACCATGCCGCCCGGTAGCGACGACGGCGATGGCGCCGACCAGGGTTTCATGGTCCACCTGTTTGACCGCCACATCGTCGGCCAGCATCTCGATGAGTTCGTTGACCGCACGCTGGGCCAGCCGCGACGTCGGGAGCCAGGGGAGTGCGGCACGCCATGCTGCGAATGCCCACAACAGCAGGTGATGCCGCTGGCTCAGGTGGGCCCGTTCATGCAGGAGCACTGCCCGCAGTTCCTCGTCCGAGAGCAGGCCCATCAGGCCGTCCGAGAGGACCGTGACCGAGCGCGCCCCTCCCGGAAGGCAGTAGGCAACGGGTGACGGGTGCTTGATCACGAGAGTGGAGGGGCTGGTGCGTGACGGTGAGCTCAGCAGGTTCAGCAGATTGCGGTGCCGGCGCCTTTGAGCCCTGATCCGGGCGTAGGTGATGAGCAGCGTGAAGACAAGATGCGCGGTCAGCAGGCTCGCCGCACTGAGGGCAAAGACGTGGACCAGGCCCAGGGTGTCCGCCGGCCGGTTGTTCACCATCACGTCCCACAGCCCGCGCAGCGCCTGAAGGAGATTGTCTCCGAGAGGTTCCAGGCCCCAGACCAGCATGGCGCCGATCATCGAGAGACCGCCGGCCAGCGCGATGGCCTGCCACAGGATCATCGCTGTGAACGGCGAGCGTGAAGGCCACTGGGCCCGTGACAGCGCGATCGGCGCAGGCCACGCCAGGACCACGGCAAGCGCGGCCAGGAAGTGGGAGGCCCAGAACATGGGAGGTTAGCTGCTGCCCAGGAGCCGTCGGAGGGTGCGGGCCTCGCTCTCGGAAACACTGCCGATGAACCGGGCGAGCACTGCCTCACGGTCAGGGGCCGTCACCAGTACCTCATGCATGAGTTCAGCGGTGTGGTCTTCGCGGCTGGTCACCGCGCGGTAGCGGTGAGGGCGGGTGTCCCGTTCACGCTCCACCAACCCTTTTTTCTCCAGCCGGGACAGTACGGTCAGCACAGTGGTGACCGCGAGTTCCTTGCCCTCCGTGGTCCCCTCCGGCGCAAGGGCCAGAGCATCACGAAGAGCATTGGCGGTCATGGCCTCCTGGGTGCCCCACAGCAGGTCCATCACTGTGCGTTCGAGTTCACCGAGCGTGGCCATTCTTATTCCTTTGTTGATTTCCCGATGCCGGCCGACGGGTGTATTGCGATGCAATCCCGGTACCGGCAACTCCTAATCTACAACTTTTTCGCGCAAGGTTCTACGCCATGTAGAAGTGGAGGGAAAAGTTGTTCTACGATGTGTAGAAGAAATCTTTCTACAGCCTGTAGAAAACTTGCTGTAGTCCTGTTCCGGATGAATAGAGGAACCGTGGAAGCACTCGAGATTGCCCGGTGGCAGTTCGGCATCACCACCGTCTACCACTTCCTGATGGTTCCACTGACGATCGGACTGGGTCTTCTCGTCGCCGTGATGCAGACCCTCTGGTTCCGGACCGGCCAGGAACACTACCTGCGCATGACGAAGTTCTGGGGGAAGCTGTTCCTCATCAACTTCATCATGGGCGTGGCTACCGGTTTGGTGCAGGAATTCCAGTTCGGGCTTGCCTGGAGCGAATACAGCCGGTTTGTCGGGGACGTCTTCGGGGCACCGCTGGCCATGGAGGCGCTGCTGGCCTTCTTCGTCGAGTCGACCTTCCTGGGCCTGTGGATCTTCGGGTGGCAGCGGCTGCCCCGCATCCTCCACCTCGGCTCCCTCTGGGCGGCGGTCCTGGCCTCCGTGTTCTCCGCCTACTTCATCATCGTTGCGAACTCCTGGATGCAGCACCCGGTCGGCGTGGAACTTGTGGACGGACGTGCCCGGATGGTGGACGCCTGGGCGGTTTTCACCAACAACACCGCGCTGGTTGCCTTCACCCACACGGTGTTCGGCGCCCTCGCCGTAGCGGGCGGTTTCCTTCTCGGCATCGCCTGGTACCACCTCTGGAAGCGGCGCCGGGACGGCCTGGACACGGTCGACGACGACGGCGCGGTGATCATCGGCGGAGCCTCCACCCGTTCGCGCGGAGTTATCGACCACCGCGTCTGGCTGCGCTCGGCACGCATCGGCGCCGTCGTCGCGCTTGTCTCTTTCGCCGGAACCGCGGTTTCCGGGGATCTGCAGGCAAAGCTGATGTTCGAACAGCAGCCCATGAAGATGGCGGCAGCGGAAGCGGCCTGCCACGACGGCACGGGTTTCTCGGTCCTCTCGGTCGGCAACCTCGGCTCGCAGGACTGCGATGACATTGTCGCGGTCTTCGAGGTGCCGGGCCTGCTGTCCTTCCTGGCCAACGGCGATTTCACCACCGAGGTCAAGGGCGTCAACACCCTCCTGCCGGAGTACCAGGAAAAATACGGCAAGACCCTGCCCGATGACCCCATTTACGGCGAGCGCGCAGGCATGACCATCGACTACCTGCCGGTCATGGAGGTCACCTACTGGGGCTTCCGGATCATGATCGGGTTCGGCGGGCTGGCGGCCTTCGCCGCACTGGTGGCCCTGTGGATCCTGCGGAAGGGAACGGTCCCCGAATCGCGCTGGCTGATGCGCCTGGCCGTCTTCGGGATCCTGGCGCCGTTCGGAGCCAACTCGGCCGGCTGGATTTTCACGGAAATGGGCCGCCAACCGTTCGTCGTTGCTCCGAACCCGGATCCCAGCGGCATCGACGGGGTATTCATGTTCACGGCGGCGGCAGTGTCACCGGGGGTTTCCCTGGCGGAACTCGTCTTTTCGCTGATCGCGCTCACGCTCGTGTACGCGGTGCTGCTGGTTGTCGAAGTGAAGCTGCTGGTCATCTACGTGCGGGGCGGGGTTGCCTCCGCCATGCCGGAGCTGGCCGAGAAGCACGACGACGACGGTGGCCCGCACGGAAAGGACGACGACGATGTCCTCGCCTTCGCCTACTGAGCCTTTGCCTACTGAGCCTTTGGCTGGTGGGTCCCCATCTGCTGAGCCCACACCTCGTCACCTGCCGAACCGGCCCCCGTCCCGCGGAAAGGAATCCCGCGCATGACCGACATGCTTCCCACCCTCTGGTTCATCCTGATCGCAGTGCTGTGGACCGGCTATCTCTTCCTTGAGGGATTCGACCTCGGCGTCGGCATGCTGATGAAACTGTTCGCCCGGACCGACCGCGAACGGAGGGTGCTCCTCAACACCGTGGGACCGGTCTGGGACGGCAACGAGGTATGGCTGGTCACCGCCGTCGGGGCAACCCTCGCGGCTTTCCCGCTCTGGTACGCCTCGCTGCTCTCCACGCTGTACCTCCCGTTCGTCTTTGTACTGCTGGCCCTCATCTTCCGTGCCGTTGCTTTTGAGTACCGCGGGAAGATGAACAGCGAGCGCTGGCGCGGGCATTGGGACCGGGCGATCTTCCTCGGCTCATTCACCTCCGCGGCCGGGATCGGCGCAGCGCTCGCCCTGACCACCACCGGCCTGCCGCTCAACGAAAACGGGGACCGGGTGGGCGGCCCGTTTGCGTGGCTGACGTTCGATGCACTGCTCGGCGCGGCCGCCGTCGTCCTCTTCTGCCTCGCCCACGCGCTGGCGTTCCTGGTCCTCAAGACTGACGGTCCCATCCGGGAGCGGGCGCGGCGCCTGCTGGTGAGGCTGCTGCCGTTCGCGCTGGTGCCGCTGCTCTTCTGGGCGGCGAAGATCTACGTTGCCGGTGGAACGGTCTGGACCGGGCTCGCCCTTCTCCTCGCGGTGGCGGCTGCCGCAGCCTCGTGGTTCGCCGAGCGGTCCTCCCGTGACGGGTGGGGTTTTCTCTGGCTGGGCGTGGCGCTCGCGTCGTCGCTGGCCTGCATCTTCGGTTCCGTGTACCCGGTGGTGCTGCCCTCAACGATCAGCGAGGCGTTCAACCTCACCGTGGTGAACGCTTCCAGCTCGCCGTACACCCTCGGCCTGATGAGCATCGTCGCCGCGCTCGGCGTTCCGCTGGTGCTCGCCTACCAGGGGTGGACGTACTGGGTCTTCCGGAAACGGGTCACCGAGCAGAGCATCCCGGACGCCCACTCGGTAATCCCGCTGTGATCGAGCGGTTCCTGGCCAGGGGCCCCGCCGGCACCGCTGTTCCGGCCGCGCCCATCTACATCCTGGGTATTCTTGCCGCGGCCAAGGCAGCCGGCCTGGTCCTGGTCGCGGAAGCCCTTGCCCGGGGCATCGCAGCGCTCGCCGCCGGTGTTGTGCCGGGTACGGACCTCCTCTGGCTGGGGCTCGCAGGGGCAGCGCTCCGCGCTGTCGCCGCCTGGGCGCAGCAGGGCACCGCCCAGCGCCTGGCGCACGGGGTGAAGGAACGGCTGCGCCGCGAAGCTCTGGAGCGCGTACTCGCCGATGGCGGCCCGCCGGGCGCCACATACGGGACCGGTGCGCTCAGCGTGCTGCTCACACGCGGCCTGGACGGGCTCGACAAGTACCACACCCAGTACCTGCCGGCTCTGATCACGTGCGCGGTGGTTCCGCCCCTCGTCGGGGCGCGGATCCTGGCCGCTGACTGGGTGAGCGCCGTCGTCATTGTCCTCACCATCCCACTGATCCCGGTCTTCATGGTGCTCATCGGCTGGCATACCCAGGACCGGACAGCCGAGGCCCGAGCGTCGCTGGACCGGCTCTCCGACCACCTGCTGGAACTGGCCCGGGGGCTGCCGGCGCTGGTGGGGCTGGGCCGTGCCAGCGCCCAGACCCGTGCGCTCCAGGACATCGGCGCCGGCTATTCGCGGCGGACGATGGAAACCCTGCGGGTCGCGTTCCTGTCCTCGCTGGCTCTGGAGCTCATCAGCACCATCTCGGTCGCCGTCGTCGCCGTGTTCGTCGGGGTGCGCCTCATCCATGGTGAGGTGGGGCTCGAGGTCGGGTTGCTCGCCCTCATCCTCGCGCCCGAGTGCTACCTGCCCCTGCGGGATCTCGGCGCCGCGCACCACGCAAGCGACGACGGCCTTGCGGTAGGGCGCAGCGTCCGGACGATCATCGATGCGCCCGCCGCCGGCTGGACAAGGGTACCTACCGCGGGCGGGACAGAAGCCGCCCGCACACAGTACGACGGCGGTCCCGCCGGTGCGCAGAACCTCACCCTCCGGTTCGACAGCGCAGAGGCGCCCCTGGTGAGCGGTCTCAGCTTCACACTGGCCGCCGGGTCAGTTACCGCCCTGCGCGGCGCCAGCGGCTCGGGGAAGTCCACGCTCATGGGCCTGCTCGCGGGAGTGCGGCAGCCCGGGCTGCAGGTGGAAGGGACAGTCCAGCCGCTTCCCGGACGGCTCGCGTGGGTGCCCCAACACCCGGAGCCGCTGATGGGCACTGTCCGTGACGAACTCGCCTTCTATGCCGCTTCCGCGCCCGGCATGCAACCCCGTGAAGAGTCCCTCGCCGCGGCGCTGGCAGCGGTAGGCGGCCCGCAGCTGCTCGGCAGGTCCACGGGGGAACTCAGCCCCGGCGAGCTGCGACGCCTCGCGCTTGCGCGCGCACTGCTGCGCCTGGGGCCGGACGGCGGAACCCTTCTGCTCGATGAGCCGACAGCCCACGTCGACGAGGCCACCTCGGACACCATCCGGGACACTGTTCGACGGCTGAGCGGGACTGTGACGGTGCTCCTCATCGCGCACGATGAGGCAACAGCCGCGCTCGCCGACACCACCATTGACCTGGGAATTCCGGTCCGGGCGGCCGGGTCTGTAGAGCACACCCATCGGGTGGGCGTATCCGGCAGCAACGCGGGCGAGGCAGCGCTCTGTCCGCCCGCCCGCTTGGAAGAGGACGGGCAACGGGAGCGTCCTGAGCCGGCCGACGCGCGGGCCTTGCCCCAGCGGCCCGGCGCGAACAGCAGGCTCCAGCCCGGCGGCGGGAATCTCGGCACCGGTCTGCGGACGGCCCTACGTGCGCTTGCCCTGGTGCGTCCCTGGTCGCCGCGGTTCCTGGCGGCCCTGGCGTTCGGGACGGGCTCCTCCGCCTTCGCCGTCGCACTCACAGCGCTCTCGGGCTGGCTGATCGTCCGCGCGTCCGAGCAGCCGCCCATCCTCTACCTGCTCGCCGCCATTGTTGGAGTGCGCTTCTTCGGCATCGGCCGGTCGTTGCTGCGCTACTGCGAGAGGCTCTGGCTGCACGGCAGTATCCTTCAGAGCGCCGACAGCATCCGGGTCCGGCTGTGGCAGGCGCTGCTCGGCAGGGCGGAGTCCTGGCGTTCTCTCTCCCGTGGTTCAGGCGGCATCGAACGCCTCGTGGGAGATATCGACGAGTTGCGCGACACGGCTGCGCGGGCAGTCTTCCCTCCGCTCACTGCCGTCTTCACCGGCTTTGCCGCACTGATCACGACGGCGCTGCTCCTGCCGTCAGCTCTCGGCTGGCAGCTCTTCGGGACCCTGATGGGGTTACTGGCCGCACCGGCCGCCGCGCTGCTCGCAGAACGCAGGGCGGGAGCGGCGGGAATCGCGCTGCGGGCCGCCTCCCTCGCGGAAACCACCGGCCTGCTGCGGGCTGCGCGCGACGTCAGCGTGAACGGGCTGTCCCACAGGGCACTGGACCGCCTGGCGCAGCTGGAATACCACGCAGCCCGCGGCCTGCGGCGCACCTCGTGGGCCGCCGGCATCGGACAGGCGCTCGTCATCCTCGGCTGCACCACCGCCGCGATCGCGATCCTCACCGGTTCGGGCGGGCAGTCCGCCGAGGTGGTGGCCGTCGTCGTCCTGATGCAGCTTGCGCTCATCGAGCCGCTGGGGCTCGGCGTGGCCGCCGTCCAGCAGTGGGCGCCCTTCGGAGCAGTTGCGGGGCGGCTCGACGAGCACCTGGAAGACACTTCCGCGCAACGGCCGGTCGACCGTTTCCCTGAAGCGGAAACGGTGTGCGAAGCCGGGGCGCCGGCGCTGGCCCTGGTCGATGCCGCAGTCGGCTACGAGCCCGGGGTCGACGTGGTCCAGGGTGTGACACTCGAGATCCGCAAAGGTTCCTGGACGGCGCTGACGGGCCCTTCGGGGAGCGGCAAATCCACGCTGATCGGAGCACTGCTCGGCTTCCTGCCGCTCAGCCGGGGCAGGTTCCTGGCCGCGGCCGAGGCTCACGGACCGGCGCACGTTCCGGTCCGGCCCGCCTGGTGCCCGCAGGATGGCTACCTGTTCGATTCGACAGTGCGGGCGAACCTGCTCCTCGCCTGCGCCGATCAACCGGCGACCGAAGACGACCTCTGGCGCGTCCTGGACGCCGTCGGGCTGGCGGACACGGTGCGGCGGCGCGGCGGGGGCCTGGAGGCCAGGATCGGAGCCGGTGGGAGCAGGCTGTCGGGCGGTGAGCGGCAGCGTCTCGCGGTGGCCCGCGCACTGCTTACACCGGCGCCGGCCCTGATCCTCGATGAACCCACAGCGCACCTCGATTCCGACGGCGCCGCCGGGCTCCTGCGGGACCTGCGTGCCGGCCTGGGCGAACGCCCCGTACTGCTTGTCACGCATGACCGGGCGGAGGCACTGCGCTGTGACACCGGCGTCGAGCTTTCCGCCGGTGGCCAGGGCAATCACCTACGCTGGGAGCATGCCTACTCCTGAGCTGACACCACCCGACCAGCAGCTGAGCTGGCGGGCGATCACGGACGCGGACATCGACGGCTGGGAGGCCCTGCTGCGCCGCATGGCCGGGGAGGACAAGCCGGACTGGATCGAGCAGCGCGCCGATCTCGAGGAAGTGCTGCACGCGTCCAAGAACAATCCGGCGCTGGACACGGTGATGGGTTTCGACACCGCTGGAATACCGCGCGCCTTCGGTCGGATCAGTGCCAATGCAGGGTCCAGCCTTGCGCACGCCTTCGGCGGGGTTGACCCTGCATGGCGCCGCCGTGGAATAGGCCGCGCCGTCCATGAGTGGCAGATCGAGCGGACCCGCAGGCGGTTCGCTGACGCGGGAATCACGGGAGGTGTGGTCCGCACCTACGTCGAGGAAAGCAACACCGGCCATCAGGCGCTCATGACGGCTGCCGGTAACACCATCGTGCGCTGGTTCACGGAGATGACCAGGGGCCTGGCCGCTGACATCCCC
This sequence comes from Arthrobacter subterraneus, assembly GCF_900099735.1. GTDB lineage: Bacteria > Actinomycetota > Actinomycetes > Actinomycetales > Micrococcaceae > Arthrobacter_D > Arthrobacter_D subterraneus. The sequence goes on from NZ_FNDT01000009.1 coordinate 87,252, forward strand.
GAAGTGGAGCTGGATCCGGAATTCGAAATCGCCACCTTCAGCGACGATCTCTCGGAAGCAGTGCGCCTGGCCCACAATGAAGCCTTCCAGGACCACTGGGGAAGCGAACCCCGCGACGAGGAAAGCTGGCACTACACGGTGACCCACCCCGAGTTCCGGCCGGACTGGAGCCTCGCGGTGATCGATTCCTCTTCTGATGAGGTCGCCGCCTACCAGATCGCCAGCTACGACCCGGAGTCCAGGGAACTGGTGGGACACAGCGAAGGCTATACCGATCTCCTGGGGGTCAGGCGCGCCTGGCGCGGCCGGCGGCTGGCGCCGGCACTCCTCACCGAAGCGATGCGCAGATTCAAGGCCGACGGCATGGAGAATGCCGGGCTCGGCGTGGACACCGAGAACCCGTCCGGCGCCCTCGGACTGTACGAACGCCTGGGCTACACCCCTACCCGCCGCTCGATGGCGTTCGAGCGCAGTCTCTGAAGCCGCCGGGATCCGGGCATCCGCCCGGGCTACACCGGGTTTGGCCCGATGGCGTCCACCGGCTGTGACAGCGCCACACCTGAACCATCGCGCCGGCCGTGCTCTGTCGGCAGTGCACGCGCAACGCCGGTGGCAGAGACGGCCCGCGCCGGCCCGTGCCCTGCCCACGCGAGGCTCAGATGGTCCTCACCCTTCAGGAAACGGTGGCACCGCACGCCCCCGGTCGCCCTGCCCTTCGCCGGGTATTCGCTGAACTCCGTCACCTTGACGGAACCGGGCACGGTTCCCGGCAGGGACTCGCTGCCGGCAGCAATGGTCACCACGACGGCGGCAGGATCCTGCGCGCGCACGGCACCGAAGAACACGACGGCGTCGCGCTCGGCCAGCTTGATGCCCGCCACGCCGCCGGCCAGGCGTCCCTGCGGCCGCACCAGGGAGGCAGGGAACCGCAGCAGCTGTGCTTCCCTGGTAATGAAGACGAGGTCGTCGGCATCATCCGCAGCCGCGAGGCCCACGACGCTGTCTTTCGGTTTGAGGGTGACTGCCTCCCAATCGTCCCGGTTGAGCGGGTAGTCGGGGACCACCCGCTTGACAACGCCCTGGGCGGTGCCGAGCGCAAAAGGCTTGTCCAGGGGAACCAGCCCCACCAGCACCTCGCCGCGCTCAAGGGTGATGAACTCCTTGACGGAGACTCCGCCGGCCAGGTTGGGGATTCCGTTGGTGGGCGGTAGCGCCGGCATGTCCACGACCTGTAGCCGCACCATGCGTCCGGACGAGGTCAGGGCGCCTATTTCTGCGCGTGCAGTGGTTGCCACCACCGACGTGAAGGCGTCGTGTTTCACCCGCTGTCCGCCGTCGCTGATCTGCTCCCGGCCGGTGGTGCGCGCCAGCTGCCCGCACGTGGAGAGGATGACCCAGCACGGGTCATCGGCGATCTCCAGGGCCAGCGGTGCCTTGGCGCCGTTGCCTGCAGGGCTGGGCAGAACGGTGCCCTTCAGCGGAGCGCTCGCCTCCGATTCCAGCAGAACCGTGCGCCGCGGCGTGGCGAACTGCTCAGCAACAGCAGCGAGCTCATCGGAGACCAGCGCGCGCAGCCTCTGCTCCGACCCCAGGATCTCTTCGAGTTCGGCGATTTCCCGGCGCAGCTCGTCCTGCTCCTTCTCCAGCTCGATGCGGGAGTACTTGGTGAGCTGACGCAGGCGGAGCTCGAGAATGTAGTTGGCCTGGATTTCCGTCAGGTCGTAGATGGACATGAGCCTGGTCCTGGCTGCCGCCGCCTCGTCCGAGGACCGGATGATCTGGATGACCTCATCGATGTCCACGATGGCGATCAGCAGGCCCTCCACGAGGTGGAGGCGGTCCTTCTTCTTCGCGAGCCGGTAGGACGTGCGGCGCCGGACCACGGAAATCCGGTGGCTGATGTATACCTGCAGCAGTTCCACGAGCCCCAGGGTGCGGGGCTGGCCGTCAACGAGGGTCACATTGTTGATGCCGAAGGAGTCCTCCATCGGCGAATACCGGTACAGCTGCGCCAGCACCGCGTTCGGGTTGAATCCGTTCTTCAGCTCAATGACCAGCCGCAGTCCGTGCGTCCGGTCCGTCAGGTCGACGATGTCGGAGATGCCCTGCAGCTTCTTTGCCGTTACGGCATCCTTGATCTTTTCGATCACCTTCTCAGGGCCCACCATGTACGGCAGTTCGGTGACCACCAGGCCGGTGCGCCGGGCGGAGAGCTGCTCGACCTCAACCGCGGCGCGGGTCTTGAAGGAGCCCCTGCCGGTCGCGTAGGCGTCCCGGATGCCATCCAGCCCGACGATCCTTCCGCCGCTCGGGAGGTCCGGACCCGGCACGAAGCGCATGATGTCCTCGAGCGTGGCCTCCGGGTTGTCGATCAGGTGCCGGGCCGCGGCGATCACCTCGCCGAGGTTATGCGGGGCCATGTTGGTGGCCATGCCGACAGCGATCCCCGTTGCACCGTTGACGAGGAGGTTCGGGAAGGCGGCGGGGAGCACCTCGGGCTGGGTGAGCTGGTTGTCGTAGTTCGGAATGAAGTCGACCACGTCCTCACCGAGGTGGTCGGTCATGGTCAGTGCCGCCGGAGCGAGCCGCGCTTCGGTGTAGCGGGCGGCGGCAGGGCCGTCGTCGAGCGAACCGAAGTTTCCGTGCCCGTCAATGAGGGGGAGGCGGAGGGAGAAGTTCTGAGCCATGCGCACCATGGCGTCGTAGATGGCGGCGTCACCGTGCGGGTGGAGCTTGCCCATCACCTCGCCGACAACCCGGGCGGATTTCACGTGCCCGCGGTCCGGCCGCAGACCCATGTCCGTCATCATGTACAGGATTCTGCGCTGCACGGGCTTCAGCCCGTCCCGGGCGTCAGGGAGGGCGCGGGAATAGATCACCGAGTAGGCGTACTCCAGGAAGGAGCCTTCCATCTCGGAGGTGACATCGATGTCGATGATCTTCTCGGTGTAATCCATATCCGGTGGTGTGGCTTGGCGCCTGGCCATGGTGTGTCGGGTCCTTCGGCAGCTGATTGTTGACGGCAGGCATGCTTGCTGACGGGAGAAGCAGCCGCCCACTAGTGTGAGTCTATGGTGGCTCAGGGACTATACCCCGAATATTGGGAGGCGGACGTCGTGTTGCGGGACGGCTCAACGGGCCATCTCCGGCCGATCTCGCCCGACGATGCGGACGCTGTGCAGGCGTTCCACATGCGGCAGTCGCAGAACTCCATCTACCTGAGGTTCTTCACCTACAAGTCTTCCCTGAGCGAGAAGGAACTCAAGCGCTTCACCGAGGTGGACCACGTGGGCCGGGTGGCCTTTGTGGTCACGCGCGGCCAGGACATCATCGGGATCGGCCGCTACGACCGCCTGGACAACCCTGACGAGGCAGAAGTCGCCTTCAATGTCTCCGACGCCTATCAGGGCAGGGGCCTGGGGTCCATCCTGCTCGAACACCTCGCGGCGGCGGCACGGGAAAACGGAATCCGGCGCTTCACGGCCGAGGTGCTGCCCGAGAACCGGAAGATGATTACCGTCTTCGCGGAAGCGGGTTACGAGGTGGAGCGCCGGTTCGATGACGGCGTGGTGGAGCTCAACTTCAATATCGATCCCACCGAGCGGTCCCGTGCGGTGATGGAGGCACGGGAGCACCGCGCGGAGGCGCGGAGCATGCAGACCCTGCTGGCGCCGTCGTCGGTTGCTGTGATCGGGGCCAGCCGCAGCTGGGGGAGCGTGGGGTATTCCCTGCTCGAGCACATTGTCGACGGCGGATTCACCGGCCCGGTGGCGGGGGTCAATCCGGAGGCGTTCGAACTGAACGGCATGGTTGCCTACGGCTCCATCGCGGAAGTACCCGGGCCGGTTGACCTTGCGGTCATCGCCGTGCCCTATGACCAGGTGCTCGCCGTGGTTGAGGAATGCGGACGCGCCGGTGTGAAGGGACTGCTGGTTGCCACGGCGGGCTTCGCCGACGACGACGGCGAGGGACTCTCGCGCCAGCGTGCCCTGGTGCACTGTGCCCGCTCCTACGGCATGCGGGTGGTGGGACCGGCGTCGCTGGGCATCATCAACACGGACCCTGCGGTGCGGTTGAATGCGTCGATGGCCCCGGAACTCCCGGTCCCCGGCGGCCTCGGCCTGTTCAGCCAGTCCGCGGCGATCGGGGTCATGCTCCATGCCGCCGCAGCCAGGCGTTCGCTCGGCCTGTCCTCGGCGCTGTCGGCCGGCAACCGGGCGGACGTGTCCGGGAACGACGCCATGCAGTACTGGGAAGACGACCCGCGGACCAGGGCGGTGGCCCTGTACCTGGAGTCCATCGGAAACCCGCGCAAATTTTCACGCATCGCACGCAGGCTCTCCCGGATGAAGCCGGTCATCGTTGCCAAATCCGACGTCATGGGGCTGCAGTTGCCTCCCGGCCATGCGGTGCGCACCACCCAGGCGCCGGCCGGCGCACTCGACGCGATGCTCCGCCAGTCCGGGGTCATCCGCGTCGAGACGAACGAGCAGTTGATGGACGTGGCGCAGATAGTGGTGGGCCAGCCCGTCCCCGACGGCGCGGGCGTCGCAGTGTTCAGCAACTCCCTCGCACTGGGAAAGGTCCTCGCCGACGCCGCCCGGTCCCAGCAGCTCGAGGTGGTGCGGATGGATGCCCACCTCGAACTCGACGGCGGTCAGTCCGTGGCGCTGCCCGCGCTGGAGAAGGCGCTGACGGAGGCGCTCGAGGATCCTGCCGTGTCTTCCCTCATCCTGACGCTGATCCCCGCCGTCGGGCTGGCCCCCGAAGCGATCCTGCCGGTGCTGAATCGGTGCGGCCGCGCGGCAGGAAAAGCCGTGGTCGCCTGTTTCACCGGTGTACTGGACCCCGCCGCGCAGCTGGAGGGCCTGCGGTCCGGTTCCGGCGGCGGGTCCGATCACGAGGACGCCACCGTGCCGTGCTTCGCCAGTCCGGGGGCCGCCGTGTCGGCGCTGGGCGCCGTCGTGCGTTACAGCCGCTGGCGCGCCGGCGAGCATGGGGTGTTCGCGGAGCTTGAGGGGATCGACGAGGAGGCCGCCGCCGCCCAGCTTGCGCAGGTGCTCTCCGGTGTAAGGGATGTCGGGCTGCGGCGCCTGGACAGCGGGCAGGCCGGCAGGCTTCTCGGCGCCTACGGCATCAGCGTCCTGCCGTCCATTCCATTCGATTCCATCGGGGAAGCCCTGGAGGCCGCCGAAGCGCTGGGCTGGCCTGTGGCGTTGAAGACGGTCGAGGAAAACCTCCGGCACAGGCTGGACTTCGGCGGGGTACGGCTCAACATCGGCGACCAGTCCGGACTGCGGGCGGGGATCGAGGCCATGCGCGCCGAGCTCCGTCCCTTCGGAAGCCCGGGCCTGGAAATCCAGGCCATGGCGCCGCCCGGGCAGGCGTGCGTCATCCGGGCGATCGAGGACCCGCTCCTGGGGCCCGTGATTTCCTTCGGCCTGGCAGGGGACGCCGTCAACCTGCTTGACGACTGGGCGCACGGCATTCCTCCGCTGACCACGGTGGATGTTGCGGATCTGGTGAGGACGCCCCGGGCCAGCAGGAGGCTCTTCGGTTACCAGGGCCTGCCGCCGGTGGACATTCCCGCCATCGAGGACCTGCTCCTGCGCGTCGCTCTGCTGAAGGACCGGCATCCTGAGATTGCGCTGCTGCGGTTCAATCCGGTCCTGGTGTCCGCGTCCGGCCTGGCGATCCTGAGCGCGGAAGTCAGCGTCGGAAATCCCCAGCAGCGCACCGACAGCGCCCGCCGGGCGATGCGGGACTGACCCCGCACCATGGTCCTGAACCGGCGTGCTCCCGGTTAGGCGTGCGCCGCCGCCATAAGTCACACTGGATAGCATGACTCCATCGCTGTCGGCTGAACGCCGCGACCTGGACGCCTCCCTGGAGCGAGCTGGTTTCTACCCGCGCCTGGTGGCCGACGTCGTCCACGATGCCCTGGACGGCAGGGAACCGCTCTCCCACGTGGTCCATCTGGAGACCCACTTCGAGCGGACCGAGGTCCGCCGGCACATCACCGTCCTTGTCCTGACGGAGGACATGCTGGTGGTGACGCACGTTGATGACCAGCAGCTGGACGACGCCGGCGAGCAGGTCACCGCGCAGGTTTCCACCGAGTCCGTTCCGGTCAGCCAGATCCGCTCGGTAGTGCTCAGCTACCAGTACGCCCAGCCGCAGAACTACAAGCCCTCCGATCCCGTCCGCGAACTCACCCTGGGCATCGCCTGGTCCGGCGGCCAGCGGCTGGAGATGGGGCCGGCCAGCTGTGGAGACCCGCAGTGCGACGCGGATCACGGTTACACCGGCACCATTGCGCAGGAAGACATCGTCCTGCGGGTCAGCGCGGAGGCGGACGGGCTCCAGGCTGTCCAGAATGCCAAGTCCTTCGCCCGCGCCCTGCGCACGGTGAGTACCGCCAATCCGGCAGTGGCCGGCGTCGTGGTCAACCAGCCGGGTGCCAGCCGGAGGCAGCCCGGGCTGACCAGCCGGTTCAGCCGCGCCCACCACGGGCGGTAATCCGGCACGTGACTGCATCATCGCTCCACAGGGAGCCCCTGCCAGCCGCGCCTGCCTACGGGCGCACCTCTGTTGCCGAGGTCTTCACCAGCTCCGCTGCCGCGCTTGGACTCCCGGACTTCTCCAACACGCTGGACCTGCCGGCGGCCCGTCGGGTCTGCGTGGTCCTGGTGGACGGACTGGGCTCAGCCCTGCTCCGCCAGCGCTCCGGCCACGCCCCCTTCCTGCGGCAGTTCCTCGATTCCGGCCGCAAGCTCGGCTCGGTTTTTCCGAGCACGACGGCGGCGGCGCTTGCTTCGCTCGGGACAGGCCTCGCGCCCGGGCAGCATGGACTGGTGGGCTACGACGTCCTGGACCCGGGGCAGGGCAGGATAGTGAACATGCTCGGCGGATGGGACGCAGCGGTGCAGCCCGACCGTTGGCAGCCCCATCCGACAGTGTTTGAGCGTGTGGCACCCAGGGTGCCGGTCACCAGCGTCGGGCTGGCGCGCTTCGACGGCTCGGGCCTCACTCGCGCGGCGCTGCGGGGCGGCACGTATGTTGCGGGAAGCACCCCGCAGGCACGGGTCAAGGCAGCCTGCAGGGCGCTGGAAGCCACTGACCAGGCACTGGTTTACCTGTATCTGAATGAACTCGACAAGACCGGACACCGTTCCGGATGCATGTCCGCCGACTGGGGAGACCGGCTGGAGGACCTGGACCGGACCATGCGGTCCCTTGCAGCCGGCCTGCCGCCCCACACGCTGCTCCTCCTGACAGCCGATCACGGGATGGTGGATGTTGCACCGGAACAGCAGGTGGACTTTTCCGCTGATCCCGCCCTGATTGACGGCGTAGCCCTCACCGGGGGCGAGCCTCGGATGGTCCACCTCTACACAGAACCGGATCTGACGGAGGCGGGCGTGGCGCGTCTGGTTGAGTCCTGGCGCAGCGCCCACGGACACAGGGCCTGGGTCCTGACACGCGGGGAGGCGATTGCCGCCGGCCTGTTCGGTCCGGTTGCCCCGGCAGTCAGCCCCCGGATCGGAGACGTCCTCATTGCCGCACGCGAGCCCGTGGCGTTCTATGACACCCGCAGGGTCCCGGCGTCGGCGCTCGAAGTGGTCGGCCAGCACGGGTCCATCACCCGCGCCGAAAGGGAAGTCCCGCTGCTGACCCTCGCCAAGCCCGGACCGGGCCCAGCCCGTATGGTGGGTCGCTGACCGATGGCCGAGCTCGTGTTCTTCTCCGGAACAATGGACTGCGGCAAGTCGACCCTCGCGCTGCAGATGGATCACAACCACACCGCCCGCGGCCGCAGCGGACTGCTCTTCAGCTCCCACGACCGTGCGGGGGAATCAGTGATTTCCAGCCGCCTCGGACTCATGACACAGGCCGTGGAAGTGCGTCAGGACACCGACTTCTGGGAGGAGCTGGTGCGGCGCCGCACGCATGGGACACGGGTGGACTATCTCATCTGCGACGAAGCGCAGTTCTACACCCGGCGGCAGATCGAACAGCTGGCGCGGGTGGTCGACGATATGGACATTGACGTTTTTGCGTTCGGCATCACGTCCGACTTCCGCACAGAGCTCTTTCCCGGGTCACAGCGTCTCATCGAGCTCGCTGACCGCACGCAGGTCCTGCAGGTCGAGGCTCTGTGCTGGTGCGGACGGCGTGCCACCCACAATGCGCGCACCGTGGACGGCGTGATGGTGGTGGAGGGTGAGCAGATGGTGGTCGGTGACGTCGAGCCGGCTGCCGTGGAGACTGATCCACGCCAGGCGAGGCTCACGGGCGGCGGGCTGGACGAGCTCGATCCGCCGGCCGCGCCGGTGATCGGCTATGAAACGCTGTGCCGCCGGCACCATATGCGCCGCGTCACCACTCTCAGCGCGCGCACCCAGGCAGGCAGCGACGTTGCGCTGCCGTTCGACCCCGTGGCCGCGCGCCTGTAGTCTCCCGGCGCCCTGGCTGGAGGTGCAGTCTCCGACGGAGGCTAGTCGCCCTTCGTGCCGAATACGATCTCGTCCCAGCTCGGCACGCTGGAGCGCCTTGGCCGAAGCTTCCGGTCGGCCTCCGGCGCCTTCTGCGCAGCATCCCGGGTCTCATCGGACGTAGACGGGTTCTCCCCGGCGGCGTCGGCCCGCCGCGATGGCTCCCGGGCGGCAACGGACTCTGACTCCTCGGCCGGGCGCTGCGGCCGCGCAATAACGCTGATCTCCCTGGTGTCCGTACTCACGCCCTCGAAAAGGCGTGGCGTGCCGTCGTCGTACATGTCCCCGGAGTTTTCGTCGTCGAAAATGGAGGGAGCCAGGCTGAGTCCGGGGAAAGGCCGGGTCTGGGCACCGGCCGACTGAGTGTCCGCTTCCTCGGCCTCGCCGTTGCCCGGACGCGGATGCGCAGCGGGCACGTGGCCCTTGGCCAGCATCAGGGCAAGCGCATCATCGCCGTCCTCATCCGTGCCCAGGCGGTGACCGCGGCGTGACCGCAGCACATCCAGCAGCTCATCGGCGTCGTCGTCCTGGGGTGTTTCCTCGGCGGCATCGGTCTCAAAGTCGAAAACCCTGTCCGCCACGGCGCTGAGCCTCCGGGAGGGGAGCGGGCCGTCAAGCGGCTCCAGCTCGCTCAGGACCTGGGCCCAGCGGTTGGCATTCAGCACCGTCTTGCGGGACGGGTTGAACGTCCACTGCGCGGGCGGTTCCTCACCCACGGAGGCTGCAGTTCCGGCAGGCAGCTCGAACCGGACCACCACGGTCCACAGGCCGTCCGGCTTGCGCCAGGCGTCCCATTCAGCGGTTTCCGGATCCACCCCGAACGCCTGCAGGCGGTACCGGACCATGTCATCGAGCTGGGCCGGATTGTCGCCGAACGCGGACCGGTAGCCATCATTGGAGGGCAGCGGCGAAGCCACCTCGACCCGCTGCGCAAGCTGGGCCATGTAATCGCGCTCGGCGCGGACCGGTCCTTCATAGCGCAGCACATGCTGCAGTTCCACACCCATCTCATCGACGATCTGCTGGGCGGTTGCGCCGCCCCGGATCCGCGCCTGGATGTCCCGCGGGCTCAGGGGCGCGCGCCGTGCCTTGCCGTCCGGGCTCTCCGATGTACCGGGTGCCTCCTGCCGTGCCGGACGTGTGGACGGCCGTGTGCTTGCCATCCGCAGCGCCTCGTTGATAGGCAGGCGGAACGAAGCCCCACCCTCACCGCCCAGCAGCAGATGGCCTCCGCCCTCATCCACGCCTACCAGCCGTAGCTCCTGCATCAAAAACCCTCCAGCCGACATACATTACCTTTGGTGAAACTTTGCCATCCAAAGGGGTCCGTTCCTACTTCATCCCTAGGTGTGGCGCGGAAGTTATGCACCGATTCGCTTTTCAGGGGACGATCAGCAACAATCTCTGCGGTACGGGCACAAAATTGGCCCCCGCAGCGTTGTGACACGAACAGGACCTGCGCTGTACGGCGCCGTTCCTGGATCACTGATTTCCACCGATAGACCACCGACATCCACCGGAGCGTGAACTACTAACTATGGCGACTGACTACGATGCGCCTCGGAAGACTGACGACGAACTCAGCGAAGACTCCATTGAAGAGCTGAAATCCCGTCGTACGGACAAGCAGTCCGCGGTAGTCGACGAGGACGAGACTGACGCAGCGGAAGGCTTTGAACTTCCGGGCGCCGATCTTTCCGGCGAGGAACTCCTCGTGCGGGTCCTTCCGGCGCAGGCCGACGAATTCACCTGTGCTTCCTGCTTCCTCGTGCGCCACCGCTCCCAGATTGCGAAAGAGAAGGACGGGCTGGCCTACTGCAAGGACTGCGAAGGCTGAGCCTTTTCCTGCGACTTTACGTTCCCTGCGACGGGGCGGTCAGGGCAGCTGTCAGCTGCTCGGGCCGCCTCGTTGACGTTAACCAGTAAGGAGTAGGGTCCTCCGCATCATTGATCGTGATCCTCACCACCGGCGAGATCCACCCCCGGATACAGAGGTATGCCTTGCCGTGCAGTTCCGTCCCTCGCTGCGCTGTTGCAGCTGAGCCGGTGAACGCCTCAACATCTCCCAGATACTTCCGCTCGATCTGCGCTTTTCCCACCTGTAGCTCGGTGGAGGTCACCCTGATGTGGGGGGTGGAAAGCAGGAGGAGGGTACTCAGGACGGCGGCGACGACGACGGCGGCCACTATCCCTGCCTGGATGCTGATGGGAATGAACGTGAATACGGAGGCAACGGCGGCACCGGCCACCACAAGCCAGATCCACGGCGCCGGCCACAGCTTCTCTTCGTAAAGCACCGGCTCACCGGCGGATCCTGTAGGCATGTCAGCTAGCTAAGCACCTTTCCTGCCGCTTTTCATCCCGGCCTGAAAGCGCAGGCCAGCCCGTGGAAGCGCTACAGTAAATGGTGCAAAGGGCTCCGGTGCATTCCGCACTTTCGGCGCAGCGCCGGCCGACGGCGCATGCTGTGCCCGCCCATCAGAAGAACCGTGCAGGAGAAGACGTGCTTGATACAGCGGAAGCATTGTCAGTGCAGATCAAAATGCTCGACGACGGCCTCGAGCCTCCTTCCTACGCACACCCCGGTGACGCCGGCGCGGACCTGCGGACCAGGATCGACTTCGAGCTCCAGCCCGGTGAGCGCGCGCTGATCCCCACCGGGGTATCCCTGGCACTGCCGGCCGGCTACGCCGCGTTTGTCCATCCCCGGTCAGGACTGGCCGCCAAACACGGCATCACCGTCGTCAATTCGCCCGGAACAGTCGACGCCGGCTACCGCGGCGAAATCGCCGTGACCCTGTTGAACACGGATCCGGCCGCTTCCCTGTCCTTCAGAAGGGGCGACCGCATCGCCCAGCTGGTGATCCAGAAAGTGGAACACGCAGCGTTCGTGACGGTCCAGGAGCTGCCCGATTCGGTGCGGGGTGCCGGTGGATTCGGCTCCACCGGGGGGTTCACGCCCTCGGCCGGAGCCACACGCTGACGCAATCGACCGGCAGCCGCCGGCTGTCGAGAACTATCGAAGGAGGATCCCGATCATGATTTTCGGGCGCCGCAAGAAAAACCAGGAGTCCGGTAAGGACTCAAGCGCTGCATTGAGTTCTGCCGACGAGACCGACGAGCTTCCGGAAGAGCAGGGCGAGGGCGCGTCGACAGAGGACGGCCGCGCCGCTACCGGTCCGTTCGACGAGTCCGAGAAGGACACTACCGCCGGCTACATCGACCTCGGAGCCCTTCGTATTGCCGCTGCCGAGAACCTGCAGCTCCGTCTCGAGGTCGAGGAACGTACAAAGCGGGTCATCGCGGTCACGCTGGATATCAAGGGCTCGAACCTGCAGCTGCAGGCGTTCGCTGCTCCCCGGTCGGAAGGGCTCTGGGATGAAATCCGCGGCCAGATCGCAGCATCGGTGGGCTCGCAGGGCGGCACCGTCGAAGAGCGCACGGGGGAGTTCGGTACCGAACTGATCGCCAGGCTTCCCGCACAGACTCCCGACGGACGTCAGGGATTCCGGGTGGCGAGGTTCGTCGGAGTGGACGGTCCGCGCTGGTTCCTCCGAGGCGTCTTCGGGGGCCCTGGTGCCATGGATCCAGCAGCAGCCGCGCCGATGGAACAGCTCTTCCGGAACGTGGTCGTGGTTCGCGGAGAGCATCCGCTGCCTCCGCGTGAGCTCCTGCCGCTCCGGTTGCCCAAGGACGCCGGAGCCCCGAAGCAGCAGGCTGAGCAGCCGCTGACGGCTCCGGATGACCCGCTACGCCGGGGTCCCGAGATCACCCACATTGGCTGACCAACTGGCCCTGCCGCGCCGTGGACGGATCAGCGGGCACGGCTTCGTGGAGCGGGTGACCATCCTGCCCCGCAGTGCCATGCCCCAGTTCTCGGCGATGGTAACCCTGCACGAACCGCGCGACGCCCGCGTCCGGCTCCTCTGGACCGGGCAGCGGAGGATCCCGGGCATCGACCCGGGGGTCAACCTGGCGTTCGAGGGAATGCTCACCGTCGTTGACGGGGTACCCACCATTCACAACCCGCGGTATGAGATTGTCGGCCGTGTCGAGGAGTCAGAGTGAACCAGCCCGCAGAGAACCCGCCAGGCAGCGATCCGTCCGACAACCGTGAAGTCCCGCAGCCCGAGCCGGGAATGGGCGGCCTGGCCGGCCAGTACGCTGCCAAGGCGGGGGTCCGCCAGGATGAGAGCGGCCGCATCGACGTGCTGCAGTCCATCGGAGGAGTGCGCGGCCTCGCCGAGAGCATCCTGCCCGGCCTGCTGTTCACCGTGGTCTTCACCATCCTGCGGGATCTGCAGCTCGCCCTCGTGGCTGCGCTGGCCGTCTCCGCAGTGTTCACGGTCATTCGGCTCCTGACCAGAACGCCCCTCACGCAGGCTCTGTCCGGCCTGGTGGGCGTGGCCATCTGTGCCTTTGTCGCGAACCGGACAGGCAACGCGGAGGACTTCTTCCTCCCCGGATTCTTCACCAACGCCGCCTACATCGTGGGTATGGCTGTGTCCATCGCCGTCCGATGGCCGCTGGCCGGACTGCTCTTCGGGTTTATCCGCGGCGAGGGCACGGAATGGCGCAAACAACCGGCGAGGATCCGCGCCTACTCCCTGGCAACCTGGCTGATCGTCGCCGTACTGGCCCTGCGGCTCATTGTGCAGGTGCCGCTCTACCTTGCGGACAATATCGCGGCCCTGGGCGCCACCCGCGTTGCCATGGGGGTTCCGCTCTACGCACTGGGGCTCTGGTTCGCGTGGCTGGTATCCCGGCCGGCGCTGGAGAAGCAGCAGCATCCGCCCGCCTGACGCGGCCGGCTCGCCGGAAGGCTCCGTTACGAGGTCGGCCGCAGAGCAGTCCTGAGGGCATCCTCGGCGGCGATGGCAGCGACGAAGAACAGCTCGTCGCCGGCCTCCACCACATCATCCGGGCTGGGAGCAATCGGAGCATCGTCACGCAGGATGGCCACCGCCGTGCAGTCGGCGGGCAACTCGACGGAGCCGAGGGTCCGTCCCACCAGCAGCGAGTCCTGCGGAACGGTGAACTCCACAATCGCGGACACGCCGGTCTGCAGGGTCAACAGGCGCACAAGGTCGCCGATTTCCACCGCTTCCTCGACCAGTGCCGTCATGAGGCGGGGCGTGTTGACGGCGACGTCCACTCCCCAGGAGTCATCGAACATCCAGTCGTTCTTGGGATTGTTGACCCGGCCCACCGTCCGTCCCACGCCGAACTCGCTCTTGGCAAGGAGGGAGACGACCAGGTTTACCTTGTCATCACCGGTCGCGGAGACCACGACGTCGGCCTCGTCCAGTTTGGCGTCCTTGAGCGTGGTGAGCTCGCAGGCATCACCGATCAGCCAGCGCGCCCCTTTAAGGCCGCTGCGCCCGACCACCTCGGGCTTCTCATCGATGAGCAGGATGTCATGGTTGTTGGACAACAGCTCGCGGGCAATCGAGGACCCCACACTTCCCGCCCCGGCAATGACTACCTTCATTCCTGCTCCTCCCGCGGCTGCTTGGACAGTACCCGAGCCACTTCATCCGTAGCGGCGGTTTCCATCATGGCGTGGACCACGTCGCCTTCCTGGTAACTGGTGCCGCTGCCGGGCAGCATCCCCTCGCCGAAGCGGGTCAGGTAGGCGACGCGGACTCCGGCGGCCGCCTCGATCTCCTTGATCGAGCGGCCGAGCCAGCCGTCATGGAGGGTGAGTTCGCCCAGGATGAGCCTTCCCGAGGATTCCCGGAAATCGCCGTTGATGCTCTGTTCAGGGAGGATCCGGCGCAGGACCTGGTCCGCGCTCCACCGGACGGCCGCAACGGTGGGTATACCGAGCCGCTGGTAGATCTCGGCGCGCCCGGGATCGTAGATCCTGGCGACGACGTGCGGGACGTGGAAAATCTCCCGCGCCACCCGGGTGGCAAGAATGTTGGAGTTGTCACCACTGGACACGGCGGCGAAGGCATAGGCGTTTTCGATGTCCGCGTTCTTCAGCGTGTCGCGGTCAAAGCCAACGCCGGTGACCTTGCGGCCGCCGAAGGAACCCCTGAGCCTGCGGAACGCGCGGTCATCCTGGTCAATGATTGCCACGCTGTGTCCGGACTCGTCCAGCGTGTGTGCCAGGCTGACTCCCACCCGGCCGCAGCCCATGATTACGAAATGCGCCACTGCGCCACCCCTGATTGTGTTCCGTTCATTGTCTTCCAAGGGTAGTGGAGGGCGGCACCACCAAACGCGCTAGTCTGTGGGCTGTGCTGACTTTCTTCGAGGCCGCCAAGCGGGTGCTGGTGGGCAAACCGTTCCGCAACGACCGGCTCCGGCATGAGACGCTGCCCAAGAAGATCGCCATGCCGCTGTTTTCGACCAGTGCACTGTCTTCCACGGCCTATTCACCGGACGAGATCCTTCTTACCCTCGCACTCGCGGGAGTCACCGCCGTTGCTGTTTCCCCCTGGGTGGGGCTCGCCGTCATCGTTGTCCTGCTGGTGGTCATCGCGTCCTACCGGCAGTCCGTACACGCTTATCCCTCCGGCGGCGGTGATTATGAAATCGCCCGGCGCAACCTCGGCGACGGCGCGGGGGTGACCGTGGCTGCGGCGCTCATGGTGGACTACGTCCTGACGGTTGCCGTGTCGGTTTCCGCCGCCGCACACTATCTGATTTCCCTGGCCCCCGTGCTCGCAGGGGCGCAGACCTCACTGGCGGTGGGGGCCGTCGTCGTGCTGGTTCTGGTGAACCTGCGCGGCTTCACCCGGGACGCACGCGTCCTGGCGCTTCCGTCCTACGTGTTCATGGCCGCAATCCTGGCGCTGTGCGTCACCGGGATCATCCAGCGGCTCACGGGGACGCTGGGGGAGGCGCCGAGCGCCCGCTTCGAAATCATTCCGGACGCGGCGTTCGACAACGGGCTGGTGGGCCTTGCCGGCGCACTCCTCATCCTGCGGGCGTTTTCCTCGGGGGCTGCGGCGCTGACCGGTGTGGAGGCTCCGAGCGCCAATGTGCCCAGCTTCGAGCCTCCGCGCAGCAGGAACGCCGCGAGCACCCTGCTCATCCTCGGCGTGGTCGCCTCCCTGATGACCGCCGGAGTCATCTACCTCGCCAACGCCACGCGGGTCCACGTGGTGCAGAACCCCGCCACGCAGCTGCTGCTGGACGGTGAGCCCGTGCCCGGGTCCTACGTGCAGAACCCGGTCATCAGCCAGCTTGCACGGACCATTTTCGACGGCGGAAGCCTCCCGTTCATCGTGGTCGTCGCTGCGACCGCGCTCATCCTGCTGCTGGCAGCGCATGGCGCCTTCAACGGTTTCCCGGTGCTGGCGTCGATCCTGGCCAAGGACGGCTACCTGCCCCGCCAGCTGCGTACCCGCGGTGACCGCCTCACGTTCAGCAACGGCATCATGGCCCTCGGCCTCGGCGCCATCCTGCTCATCCTCGTCTTCCGCGCGGACGTCACACAGCTGGTGCAGCTGTACATTGTCGGCGTCTTTGTGTCCTTCACCGCCACCCAGCTGGCGTTGATCAAGCACTGGGGCCGCGAGCTGCGCAGTACCGTGGACAGGAAGCGCCGCTGGCAGATGAACAAGTCCCGGGCAATCAACTCGATCGGCTTCGTGCTGACCGCGGCGGTGCTCGTGGTGGTGCTGGTGACGAAGTTCGAGTTCGGTGCCTGGATTGCGGTCCTGGCCATGGCCGCACTGTTTGTGGTCATGTTCAGCATCAAGGCCCACTACGACCAGGTGGCCCGCGAACTGGCCATCGATGATGCCGCCTCCGCCCGTGCCCTGCCCTCCCGAGTCCACGCAGTCATCCTCGTCTCCCACGTGCGCAAACCGGTGCTGCGTGCCCTGGCCTTCGCGCGGGCATCCCGGCCCTCCAAACTGGATGCGATCGTGGTGGACGTCGACCCGGAGGAAACCCGGCGCACGCTCGAGGACTGGGACCGCCTTGAGGTGCCCGTGCCGATCACCGTCCTTGCCTCTCCCTACCGCGACACCATCCAGCCGATCATGGACTACATCAAGTCGATGCGCAGGGACTCACCCCGGGACCTCATCGTTGTCTACATCCCCGAATACGTTGTCGGTAAATGGTGGGAGCAGCTCGTGCACAACCAGACCGCACTTCGCATCAAGACACGGCTCCACTTCGAGCCGGGCGTTATGGTGGCAAGCGTGCCATGGCAGCTGGCTTCCTCCGATGCCGCCCGCAAATTCCAGGACCTCAGGTGACGCAGACCCCAGAACTCGAACTGACCATCGGCCCGCCCGCCCATGGCGGGCACTGCGTTGCCCGCCATGAGGGCAGGGTGATCTTTGTGCGTCATGCGCTCCCCGGCGAGGTGGTGAAGGCCCGCCTGACCGAGTACGACGACGACGCCCGCTTCTGGCGCGCGGACGCCACCGAGGTGGTGCAGGCATCGACCGACCGGGTGAACCACCCGTGGCCGCTTGCAGACGCGGCTCTGGCAGGAATGCGGGGCACGCGCCCCGTGGGCGGCGCCGAGTTCGGCCACATCGGGCTGGCCGCCCAGCGGCGGCTGAAGGCTGACATCTTCACGGAACAGCTTGCCCGCCTCGGAAAGATCGACCGCCGGATCACCGTCGAAGCCGTGCCGGACGAGTCCCCGGACGGGCTCGGCTGGCGCACCCGCGTGGGATTCGCCGTCGATCCCGACGGGCACCTCGCCATGCACGAACACCGTTCGACCACGCTGGTTCCGGTGGCGGACATGCCGCTCGCCGTCCCTGCGATCAACGCGCTCGCCCTCTGGGAGCGGGACTTCAGTGGTGTGGACGGCGTCGAGGTGGCAGCCGGATCCGGCGATGAAGAGCCGCTGGTGCTGCTGAGAAGCACCCAGGACCCGCCCGGCCGTGCCCTCCGTGCCCTTGCTGAGGGAATCCCGGGCGCTTCCGTGGCCGTCCTCAACCCCGACACCGGGTCGGTCCTTCGGCTGCGCGGGCGCACCTGGGTGCGGGAGGTTGTCGGCGGCCACACCTTCCGGGTCACCGGCGAGGGGTTCTGGCAGATTCACCGCAGCGCGCCCCGGGTGCTGACCGAGGCCGTGCTGGAGGGCCTCCAGCCGGCGTCCGGAGCGCGGGTCGCAGACCTGTACGCGGGAGCCGGACTTTTCACTGCCGCCCTCGCCGAACGAGTGGGGCAGACCGGCTCGGTGCTCTCGGTCGAGGGTTCACCGGCGGCAAGCCGCGACGCACGGCGGAACCTGCATGGCCGGGACCACGTGGACATTGTGCAGGGGAAGGTGGAAAAGGTGCTGCGCGAGCGCCGGCCGCACCTGGACGCCGTCGTGCTCGATCCGCCGCGGGCGGGAGCCGGCAGGGAGACGGTGCGGGCCATCGCGGGCACCGGGGCAAAGGCCGTGGTGTATGTGTCCTGCGATCCGGCGTCCTTCGCCCGGGACGTCGCGTACTTCGCGGCGGCGGGCTGGGGCCTGGACTCCCTCCGGGTCTTCGATCTTTATCCCCATACCCACCATATGGAATCTGTGGCGGTCCTGCGCCCACTGTGACGCCCCCTGTCCTGCGCATGCGGATAGGATGAAAAACGGTTGTTCCGTGTGGACTTCGCAGCCGGCACCCGCCTGCGAAAACGATTCCTGCCGCAGTCCGGGTCTTAGGTGTTCCTAACTGGCAGCTCGCGCCCGCCGGAACAAGGATAGAAGACGGCGAGAGGAGTCCTGACATGAGTAATGTGGACAGCTTCGGTTCCAAAGGCGTACTAGATGTCGCCGGTGCCGAATACGAGATTTTCCGGTTGAATGCAGTTGAAGGCGCCGATGGCCTTCCGTACAGCCTCAAGGTTTTGCTCGAGAACCTGCTGCGCACCGAGGACGGCGCAAACATCACCGCGGATCACATTCGCGCACTCGCATCCTGGGACGCCGACGCCCAGCCGAGTATCGAGATCCAGTTCACCCCGGCCCGTGTGCTCATGCAGGACTTCACCGGTGTGCCGTGTGTGGTGGACCTTGCCACCATGCGTGAAGCCGTCAAGGAACTCGGTGGAGACCCGGCGCGCGTCAACCCGCTGGCACCCGCCGAGATGGTGATCGACCACTCCGTGCAGATCGATGTCTTCGGCAACTCCGAGGCCATCGAGCGCAACATGGAGATTGAGTACGAGCGCAATGGCGAGCGTTACCAGTTTCTCCGCTGGGGCCAGACGGCGTTCGACGACTTCAAGGTTGTCCCGCCGGGTACCGGCATTGTCCACCAGGTCAACATCGAATACCTGGCGCGCACCGTCATGACCCGCGAAGTTGACGGCACCCTCCGGGCCTACCCTGACACCTGCGTCGGCACCGACTCGCACACCACCATGGTCAACGGCCTGGGCGTGCTGGGCTGGGGAGTCGGCGGCATCGAAGCCGAGGCCGCGATGCTCGGCCAGCCCGTATCCATGCTCATCCCGCGCGTTGTCGGGTTCAAGCTCACCGGATCCATCCCGGCCGGCGCCACCGCCACCGACGTGGTCCTGACCATCACCGAGATGCTGCGCAAGCACGGCGTCGTGGGCAAGTTCGTCGAATTCTACGGCGAGGGAGTGGCCGAGGTGCCGCTGGCCAACCGCGCCACCATCGGCAACATGAGCCCCGAATTCGGTTCCACCGCCGCAATGTTCCCCATCGATGACGTCACCCTGGAATACCTGCGCCTCACCGGGCGCTCCGAGGAGAGCGTGGCATTGGTGGAGTCCTACGCCAAGGAACAGGGCCTCTGGCATGATCCGTCGCGTGAAATCCGCTTCTCCGAATACATCGAGCTGGACCTGTCCACCGTTGTTCCGTCCATCGCCGGCCCCAAGCGGCCGCAGGACCGGATCGCGCTGACCGAGGCCAAGGAACAGTTCCGCAAGGACATCCACAACTACACCGGGAACGCGGACGAGGCGGCGCTGGATGAGGCACTCGAGGAATCCTTCCCGGCTTCCGACGTGCCCGCCATGACCTCCACGCTGAAGCACTCCGCCGCAGCCACGGCAGACGGCAGGCCGTCCCGGCCGGTGAAGGTCGCCATGGGCGACGGGCGTGAGTTTGTTCTCGACCATGGTGCCGTCACCATCGCATCGATCACCTCGTGCACCAACACGTCCAACCCCTCGGTGATGCTCGCTGCAGCGATCCTCGCGAGGAACGCCGTCGAGAAGGGCCTTGCCTCGAAGCCCTGGGTAAAGACCTCCGTGGCACCGGGGTCGAAGGTGGTCACGGACTACTACGACAAGTCCGGCCTCACCCCGTACCTGGAGAAGCTGGGCTTCTACATTGTCGGGTACGGCTGCGCCACCTGCATCGGCAACTCGGGTCCGCTCGAGGAAGAGATCTCCAACGCGGTGCAGAACAATGACCTGGCAGTCGCCGCGGTGCTCTCGGGCAACCGCAACTTCGAGGGCCGGATCAACCCGGACGTGAAGATGAACTACCTCGCCTCACCGCCGCTGGTGATCGCCTACGCACTCGCCGGAACCGTGGACTTCGACTTCGAGAATGATCCGCTCGGCGAGGACGAGTCGGGGAAGAGCATCTTCCTCCGCGACATCTGGCCAAGCCCCTCCGAGGTGCAGCAGGTCATCGATTCCTCCATCGACGAGGCCATGTTCTCCAAGGGATATGAAGGCGTGTTCGACGGCGATGACCGCTGGAAGGCGCTCGACACCCCCGAGGGCAACACCTTTGCCTGGGACGAAGATTCCACCTACGTCCGCAAGCCCCCATACTTCGAGGGCATGCAGGCAACCCCTGAACCGGTTGCGGACATTGAGGGCGCCCGCGTCCTGGCCAGGCTCGGCGACTCGGTCACCACCGACCACATCAGCCCCGCAGGGTCGTTCAAGTCCGACAGCCCGGCAGGCCGTTACCTCCTTGAGCACGGTGTGGCCCGCAAGGACTTCAACTCCTACGGGTCCCGACGCGGCAACCACGAGGTGATGATCCGCGGAACCTTCGCGAACATCCGCCTGCGGAACATGCTCCTGGACGGCGTGGAAGGTGGGTTCACCCGCGACTTCACCCAGACCGGTGGCCCGCAGACCTACATCTACGACGCCGCGATGAACTACCATGCCGCCGGCACGCCGCTGGTGATCCTGGCAGGCAAGGAGTACGGTTCCGGATCATCGCGTGACTGGGCAGCCAAGGGCACCGCATTGCTCGGCGTGAAGGCCGTCATCGCCGAAAGCTACGAGCGCATCCACCGGTCCAACCTGATCGGCATGGGTGTCCTGCCGCTGCAGTTCCCGGCCGGCGAGAACGCCGCAACGCTCCACCTCACCGGCACGGAGACGTTCGCGATCGAGGGTGTCACGGAACTGAACAACGGCAACACCCCGGCAACCGTCAGGGTGACCGCTACCCCTGAAGAGGGAGGCGACCCGGTCACGTTCGACGCCGTCCTGCGCATCGACACGCCGGGCGAAGCGGACTACTACCGCAACGGCGGCATCCTGCAGTACGTCCTGCGCCAGCTGTCCGCGTCCTAACCGACGGGCCGCAGCAGAACACGCCGCATCCGCTCTGGCGGAGGCGGCGTGTTCTGCGTTAACGCGCGGCGTACGCCCGGCCCGGCACCCGTCGCCGGGACGCGGCGTTAGAGTTAACAGCGAGTGAGAGCGCACCGACGCCGCAGATCACCAGTTTTAGAAGGAGGCGCGATGGGACTTCTGGAGACCATCCACAGCCCACAGGACCTGACCAGGTTGTCAGGACAGCAGCTTTCCCGCCTGGCCGCGGAAATCCGAGCCTTCCTCATCCGCACGGTCTCACGCACGGGCGGGCACCTCGGACCCAACCTCGGTGTAGTTGAACTGACCATCGGCATCCACCGGGTATTCGACTCGCCGCGCGACAGCATCGTCTTTGATACCGGACACCAGTCCTATGTGCACAAGCTGCTCACCGGCCGGCAGGATTTCGATTCCCTCCGCCAGCAGGGCGGGCTCTCCGGTTATCCCTCGCGCGCCGAATCAGTGCACGACGTCGTTGAGAGCTCGCATGCCTCCGCCTCGCTCTCGTGGGCGGACGGCATTTCCCGCGCACGGGTACTGAATGGGGAAGAAGACCGCTCCGCCGTCGTCCTCATCGGGGACGGCGCGCTCACCGGCGGCATGGCGTGGGAAGCGATCAACAACATCGCCGCGGACAAGCGGCGCCGCGTGGTGATCGTGGTAAATGACAATGGGCGTTCCTACGCACCCACCATCGGCGGGGTTGCTGATTACCTGGCGTCGCTGCGACCCACCCTCGATTCCGTCCGCACCCACCGGGTCTATGAGGGCACCCTCGACTGGTGGAAGCGGAAGCTCCAGGGCGGCGGCGTGGTCGGCCGGTTCGCCTACCGGAGCCTGCACGCCACCAAGAAGGGTGTGAAGGACTGGTGGGCGCCCCAGGGCCTCTTCGAGGACCTGGGCATGAAGTACATCGGACCCATCAACGGCCATGACCTCCCCGCAGTGGAGCACGCCCTGACCCAGGCGAAAAACTATGGCGGCCCGGTTATTGTCCACGCCATCACCGAGAAGGGCCACGGCTACGCCCCCGCCCGCGCCGATGAGGCCGACCAGTTCCACGCCGTGGGAATCATTGACCCGGAGACGGGCGAGCCCATCGGAGCCGGGGGAGTGCAGTCCTGGACATCGGTCTTCGCCGAGGAAATCGCCGCCATAGCCGACGAGCGCAAGGACATTGTCGGCATCACCGGCGCCATGCTCATCCCCGTTGGCCTTCACAAGTTTGCGGCGAAGCATCCAGACCGGGTGTTCGACGTCGGCATCGCCGAGCAGCACGCGCTCACCAGTGCAGCCGGTATGGCCTTCGGCGGCCTGCACCCGGTGATCGCCCTGTACGCCACCTTCCTGAACCGTGCATTCGACCAGCTCCTCATGGACGTTGCGCTGCACAAGGCCGGGGTGACCATCGTGCTGGACCGGTCAGGGGTGACCGGACCGGACGGGGCCAGCCATCACGGCATGTGGGATCTGTCGATGCTGCAGATCGTTCCCGGACTGCACCTCGCCGCCCCGCGCGACGCCACCCGGCTGCGGGAGGAATTGCGGGAAGCCGTCGCAATCAGTGACGCGCCCTCCGTGGTGCGGTATTCGAAGGGCAACGTCGGTGTCGAGGTCGAGTCGGTAGAGCGGCTTGCCGACGGGGTGGACGTCCTGAGCCGCAGGCCGGCCGGCTCCCGCCAGAACGACGTCCTGATTGTCAGCGTGGGCGCGATGAGCGAACTCGCCCTCGACGTCTCCAACAGGTTGGGTGCGCAGGGAATCAGCTCCACGGTCATTGACCCGCGGTGGGTTCTGCCCGTGGCCGGTTCGGTCATCCGGCTGGCGGCGGAACACCGGATCGTCGTCGTCATCGAGGACGGGGTACGCGCGGGCGGGGTGGGATCACGGATTCGCCAGGAGATGCGCTCGGCCGGTGTCGATACAGCACTCAACGAGGTGGGCCTGCCGGTGGAGTTCCTGGATCACGGTTCCCGCAGCGAGGTGCTGGAACGCGTGGGGCTGTCTGCCCGCAAGGTGGCACAGGACATTGTGGAACAGGTGCTCGGCACCAAGGTTCCTGTCGCCCGTCCGCTGCCGGGTGAGGTTCCCTCAGCCACCGGGCAGTTGCCGAAGCTCTAGCACCGGCGCCCTGTTAGCCGGTGGCCCGCTAGCCGAGGAACGCACGGGAGAAGCTGAAGAACACTGACGCAGCGGTGGCAGCCAGCAGCAGCACGGTCAGCGGCCAGGCCCACCCGGCGAGAAAGCGGCGCAGGGCGGCCGGGGACGGAACGTCGCCGTGGATGGCGTTCCGCGCGGTCAGCAGGACGGTCAGCACGATCATCGCTGCCCATACCACCATGCAGTACAGGCAGAGAATGTGAATGGCGAACAGCGCCTGGCTCCAGAGCCAGATAACGAACACGAACCCGAGGCCCACCCCGGCCTGCAGCCCCCGCCAGTACCAGCGGGCGGGGCGGGCGCCGGAGAACAGGACCATCGCCGTCGTAAGAATGACCGCGAAGGCAACAATACCGATGAGCGGATTCGGGAAGCCGAACAGCGCGGCCTGCCAGGTCCGGAACACCTCACCGCAGGAGACAAACGGGCTGATATCGCAGGACGTCACGTAACCGGGGTCCTGGTACAGCGCCAGCCGTTCCAGGACCAGCTGTCCTGAGGCCAGGAAGCCGACGGCGCCGCACACGGCGAACGCCCATGCCATTCCCCGGTCGGTGGCGAATGCAGGCCCGCCGGCCTCCCGCGCACCCGCGGTCCCCGCTCCGCCGTGCCCGGCATTGGCTGGCATGCCCACTCCCAACTGTTCCCGTCCGTCCAGGTCTTCCCGCCGCCGCTCCGGCAGCGGCCCGCCACGAGCGAGTCTAACCTCCGGTACTGCAGGCAGCGACGGGCGTGTGAGACAATGAACGTGGCTGGCGCAGGAACCACATTCCGGTGCCGGTCCAGTGACAGGCTTCCGGTTCTGCCGGCGACGCTCCTGCGGATTTTGGTATTTCCATGGTGAACCCCGCAGAATCCGCCGGGCAGAACCCGCGCTGGTTTCAGCGATCGGGCAGGAAAAGCGCCACTGGTCTTCGAGTGATGCCGCGCCCCATGGTTGGCGCGACCTCGAACGACACAAAAACGACTTCCGGGTGGCGCGTGCACTCACGCCGCGGACACCCGACCAAGCGCCTCGGGGCGCCGGAATGTGGACGGTGTTCCGGGGGTGGAGCACAGCCGAATATGGATACAAACGCATCAGATTCCTCAGAGGTCCTGACGGATGCCGCTGAGCGAGAAGCACCTGCACGCAAGGCACCGCGCACGCGCCGCAAGAAGAGCGACGACGCACCAGCGGTGACGGGGGAGTCCCCCGAAGCCGGCGAGGCAGAGGCCGCGCCGCCGGCCCGCCGCCGGGCCACCCGCCGGCCAACCCAGGGTGAACTCACGTTGCCCGAGTCGCCCGCCCAGCCGCCGTCGATCGGCGCGGAACCGGCACCCGCGTCCGCTGATGGGACGGTCACGGAAACCGGCACCTCTGACGGGCCAAACGCTGATGGGCCAAACTCTGACGGGCCAAACGCTGATGGTGCAATTCCTGACGCCGCACCGTTGTCCGGTGACGCACCGGCGCGCAAACCGGCCCGCACCCGGCGCACCCGCGCAACCGTACCGGCAGGCCGGCCCGATTCCGCTGCAGGGGAAGCTGCGGAGGCACCCGCCGCCGGCGATGCCGCCCCCGAGCAGCCCGCCCGTCGCCGCCGCGCGAGCGCAAAAGCAGCAACCACCGATGAATCGGCTGCCCTGCCCGATACAGCAGGGTCGGCCGCCGCAGAGCCTGCAGGCGACGGACAGGCAGCAGCCGAGCCGCCGGTAGCCCCGAGTGCAGCGGACGATTCCTCCTCGGAGGGGGAGGCGGATTCCGGGCAGGGGTCCCGCCGCTCCCGCTCGGCCCGCTCGCGCTCCCGCCGCGCAACGGCCGACGCCGGGCAGGCCAACGCTGCGACCCCGGACGCCGAGGATGCCGTGAAAGTTGAGGCCGCCCCGGCACAGTCCGCCGCCGGTGAAGCAGCCCCCGCGGCAGGAGACAAGGCTGCCGACACTTCCGGCAACGCCCCGGACTCTCCTGCTGGGGACTCATCCGCAGCTCAGAACAGCGGTGGACTGGATCCGTTCGCTGTTCCGGACTCGCCTGTCTCGCTGCTGTTTCATGCACCGGACCTCACCGCCGTGGTGCCCCGGACCCAGCCGAAAGCGGCCGTCGCAGACGACGCCGATGATGAGGCCGAGGGGGACAGCGACACCGGGCGCGGACGCCGCCGTAACCGGCGGAGCAGGAGCCGCAGCCGGTCCGCTGAGGGCGAAGCGCCCGAGTCGGAGTCCGGCGGACCGGCAGAGCAGGGCGGGGAGGGTGAGTCGGTGACTTCGCGTCGTCGTCGCCGGCGCCGCCGCGGTGAAGAGGACCTGGAACTCACCGGCGGGCAGGATGACGATCCGCCCAACACGGTGACGCGCGTCCGCGCGCCCCGGCAGAGCCAGGAGGCGCCGTCGGACCGCGTCACCAGCGTGAAGGGTTCCACCCGCCTGGAAGCCAAGAAGCAGCGCCGCCGGGAATCGCGCGATTCCGGCCGGCGCCGCCATGTCATCACCGAGGCGGAGTTCCTGGCCCGCCGCGAGTCCGTCGATCGCCAGATGGTGGTCCGGCAGCGCGATGACAGGATCCAGATCGGCGTCATGGAGGATGGAGTGCTCGCCGAGCACTTCGTGTCCAAGACCCAGCAGGATTCACTGATCGGCAATGTGTACCTCGGCAAGGTCCAGAACGTCCTGCCCAGCATGGAAGCTGCGTTCATCGATATCGGGCGCGGCCGCAACGCCGTGCTGTACGCCGGTGAGGTCAACTGGGATGCTGCAGGTCTCGACGGCCAGCCGCGCCGGATCGAGCTGGCGCTGAAGTCCGGTGACCCGGTCCTCGTGCAGGTCACCAAGGATCCCGTGGGCCACAAGGGCGCCCGGTTGACCAGCCAGATCTCCCTTCCCGGGCGCTACCTCGTGTATGTTCCGGGCGGCTCCATGACGGGTATCTCCCGGAAGCTTCCCGACGTCGAACGCAACCGCCTCAAGCGGATCCTCAAGGACCGGCTGCCGGAGAACGCCGGCGTGATTGTGCGCACCGCGGCCGAGGGCGCCAGCGAAGAGGAACTGACCCACGACATCAACCGCCTCCGCTCCCAGTGGGAGACGATCGAGGCCAAGGCAGCCTCGGCCAAGACGCTGGCACCGGAACTGCTGTACGGCGAACCGGACCTGACCATCAAGGTGGTCCGCGATGTGTTCAACGAAGACTTCTCCAAGCTGATCGTTTCCGGCGAGGAGGCATGGGACACCATCGAGGCCTACGTCATGTACGTTGCTCCGGACCTCGTGGGCAGGCTCGAAAAGTGGACGAAGGACGAGGACATCTTCGCCGCCCGGCGCATCGATGAGCAGATCCAGAAGGCGCTGGACCGTAAGGTGTTCCTGCCTTCCGGCGGCTCACTGGTGATTGACCGGACGGAAGCCATGACCGTGGTTGACGTCAACACGGGCAAGTTCACGGGCAGCGGCGGCAACCTCGAGGAAACCGTCACCAAGAACAACCTGGAGGCAGCGGAAGAGGTTGTGCGGCAGCTTCGCCTCCGGGACATCGGCGGCATCATCGTGATCGACTTCATCGACATGGTGCTTGAAGCGAACCGCGACCTCGTACTGCGACGGCTCGTCGAGTGCCTGGGACGCGACCGGACCAAGCATCAGGTTGCGGAGGTCACCTCCCTGGGCCTCGTCCAGATGACCCGCAAGCGCATGGGGACCGGACTGCTCGAGGTGTTCGGAGAGAACTGTGAACACTGCGCCGGGCGGGGCGTGGTGACCCATGACGAGCCCGTGGAGCACCGCAGGCACGTAGTCTCGCCGGAGAATCACCAGCAGCACCTCCGTCAGGAGAAGGTTTCCCGCAGCGAACGGAAGCGCCGGGCCCGCACCCAGCCGAATGAAGAGCACACTCCTGCGCCCGAGCAGAAGGGCGACGACGCCGAACGCCAGGCCCGCGCTGAAGCCGCCCGCGCTGCACTGGCCAGCATCGCGGCAGCCACCCATGCCGCGCATGAGCATGATCACGAGGTGCTTCCGCCCGCCGCGGCTGCGCCGGCGTCGGGCCCTGTGCTGACCATCAACGGCGAGAAGGTGACGCTGCCGCGCGCTGAAAACGCGCCGTCGTCGGTCCGGCCGGAGCCCAGCCTCACACTTGAGAGTCTGACGGAGGCGTTCAACCGTTTCCCTGCGACGGGTCAGCCGGAATCTGCGGCGCCGTCACAGGCCGGCCCGGCGGGGACGGACAGCGGGCCGGCGGAGGCACCGCGGGATGAACCTGCGGTGCCGGATACTGCTTCCCGCCCCGAGACCGTGCAGCAGGCTGCCACGGGCACCGGAGCAGCGCCGTCGTCGGGTCGGCGTAACCGGCGGCACCGCGCCGCCAGCAGTGCCCAGGGCTCAGCGGAGAACGCGACGATCGAGCGGGTCGCTGCAGCCGGCAGCGCTCCGGCAGCCGGTACGCAGCACATTGCACGGGCTGCCGAGCCCGCGGCGGCACCGAAGCAGACCGAAGAGCCGATGATCCTCGGTGTCGGGGTGCCCGCCTCCGAACTCTAGGTGTCCCTTCAGGCTTCCTGCCTGCCCTACAGAACACGCCGTATCCCCAGCGGGAGCGGCGTGTTCTGTTTTTCCCGGCCGTGCGTCATGGAATGGGTATTTTCCCGCCGCGCGGTAGGGTGGGACGAAGTGACACGCGGTGCCCGTTGCGGGCTGAGATAAGACGCGTTGAACCTGATCTAGAGACGGCCGCCGGAACAGGCGGCCCTTGGCCTAGCGGAGGGATGTCGCGGATGAGTATTCGCACGCTTGAGGAACACACCCAACACACCAAAGACCCGTCGAGCCTGCCTGCCCCGGCCCGGCTCCGGACTGTTCCGCGCGTACTGAGCGTGGCCGGAACCGACCCGACCGGTGGAGCAGGCATCCAGGCCGATCTGAAGAGCATCGGTGCGCACGGCGGGTACGGCATGGCCGTCGTTACCTCCCTCGTGGCCCAGAACACGAGGGGGGTGCGCAGCGTACACACGCCGCCGTCCGCCTTTCTGGAGGAGCAGCTGCTGGCGGTCAGCGATGACGTCACCATCGACGCGGTAAAGATCGGCATGCTCGGCGACGTGGACACCATCCGGACGGTTCGCCGGTGGCTCCCGCGGGTAGCCGGCGCCGTCGTCGTCCTGGATCCTGTCATGGTGGCCACCAGCGGCGACCGGCTGCTGGCTGCCGAAGCGGAGGACGAGCTGCGGGCGCTGGTTCCGCTCGCGGACCTGGTGACGCCCAATCTGGCCGAGCTTGCGGTCCTGCTGGGCGAGCCTGTCGCTCCGGACTGGGACACCGCGCTGGACCAGGGGAAGCGGCTCGCTGCAGCCACCGGCACCTCCGTCCTGGTCAAGGGCGGCCACCTCGTCGCCCGGACAATGGGCGATGCGGAGGCCGGGGGCTGCCCCGATGCGCTCGTGGACAGCAGCGGCAGCGTCCTCGTGGTGCCGGGCGCACGAGTCGACACCCGAAACACCCACGGCACGGGCTGCTCACTGTCGGCTGCGCTGGCGACCGTCCAGGCGCGCACCGGGGACTGGGAGCAGTCGCTGGTTCTTGTGAAGGATTGGCTCCGGGGCGCGCTTGAACGCGCGGATGAACTGGAGGTGGGCGGAGGCAACGGACCCATCCACCACTTCCACCAGTTCTCCGCCGGCAGCGTGCAGAAGGTCCCGCAGGATGGCCGTCCGTTCAGCGAACTGGTCTGGGAACTCACGTCCGGCCACCGGAGCGCGATTGAAACCCTCGGATTTGTGCGGGCGCTCGGAGACGGCAGCCTGCCGGACGGGCAGTTCGCCTACTACCTTGCGCAGGACGCGCTGTACCTCGGGGAGTACTCCCGGGTGCTCGCCAGGGCCAGCGCCCTTGCACCCACCGAAGCTGAGCAGCAGTTCTGGGCGAAATCCGCCCTCAACTGCCTGGAGGTGGAGTCCGAACTGCACCGTACCTGGCTTGCCGGGCGCGAGGCACCCGGCAGGCAGGGTCCCGTGACCAAGGCGTATGTGGACCACCTGCTCGCGGCCTCCGGCAACGGCTCCTACGCCGTGCTCGTGGCGGCGGTCCTGCCGTGCTTCTGGCTCTACGCCCACGTGGGGAACGTCCTCCACGCCCAGTGGAGCGATGCGGGAGCCGACCGGGCCCACCCGTACGCGGACTGGATGGAGACCTACGCGGATCCGGCCTTCGCTGATGCCACGGCACGGGCGATCGCCTATGCCGATTCGGCATTCGAACACGCCTCGCCCGTGGACCGGGCCGCGATGATCAACGCTTTCGAAGCTTCCGCCTGGTACGAGCACGAGTTTTTCGACGCGCCGACGCGCCCGGATTTGCGGGAATCCGCGAAACTGCCGTAATCTAGATCTTCGGTGCTGCGCCCTCGTGTGACTAATTTCTGGGCGTGAAAGCGCCGTGAGTGCACAAGCACCCCTCCGGCTGCGCTGAGAACAGCGCACGGTCCCGGAACAGTTTGCAAAAAGTTCGAACGTCGAGAGAAGTGAGTTCCCAAGTGGTGTACGCGATTGTCCGCGCAGGCGGCCGCCAAGAAAAGGTTTCCGTGGGAGACCTCGTTACCCTTGACCGCGTCCCCGGTGAGGCCGGCAGCAGCTTCAAGCTGCCTGCTCTCCTTCTGGTCGACGGCGACAAGGTGACCTCAGCAGCACAGGACCTCGCAAAGGTCACTGTCACTGCCGAGATCGTCGAGAATCTTCGGGGCCCGAAGATTGTTATCCAGAAGTTCAAGAACAAGACCGGCTACAAGAAGCGCCAGGGTCACCGTTCAGAGCTCACCAAGGTCAAGATCACGGGCATCAAGTAACCCCTGGGGTTGCTCGAGCCGAAGATTCTGTTTCAGAAAAAGGCAGGCATAACAGATGGCACATAAGAAGGGTGCGAGTTCCACTCGCAACGGTCGCGACTCCAACGCCCAGTACCTCGGCGTCAAGCGCTTCGGCGGACAGGTCGTCAAGGCAGGCGAAATCATCGTCCGCCAGCGCGGAACCCATTTCCACCCCGGCGCCAACGTCGGCCGTGGCGGCGACGACACGCTGTTCGCCCTGGAAGCCGGTGCCGTTGAGTTCGGTACCCGCCGTGGACGTCGCGTAGTCAACATTGTGGGTGCGGCTGCCGAGTAGTACTCGCAACCGCACACCATAGCAGCGTTACACAAAGCACTAGGGTGGGGTGAGCCAACAGGCTCGCCCCACTTTCTTTTAAGCCGGATAAACTCGGCATAGATGTGAAATTCTCAAGAGGAGTACACCGTGGCTAGCTTCGTTGACCGGGTAGTTCTGCATGTCTCGGGCGGCACCGGCGGACACGGCTGCGTCTCGGTGAAGCGGGAAAAGTTCAAGCCGCTGGGCGGGCCCGACGGCGGCAACGGCGGCGACGGCGGAGCCGTCATCCTCCGTGTTGACCCGCAAACCACCACCCTTCTGGACTATCACCACGCCCCGCACCGGCACGCCACCAACGGCGGTAACGGCATGGGCGACTGGCGCGAGGGCCGCAAGGGGGAAACCCTCATCCTGCCCGTGCCGGACGGCACCGTAGTGAAAACGCGCGACGGCGAAGTGCTGGCCGACCTGGTCGGGGAAGGCGCTGAGTACGTCGCCGCGGCAGGCGGACAGGGCGGCCTGGGAAACTCCTCCCTGTCGTCCCAGAAGCGCAAGGCCCCCGGGTTCGCCCTCCTGGGTATTCCCGGTGACGCCCGGGACGTGGTCCTGGAGCTCAAATCGATCGCGGACATCGCGCTGGTCGGTTTCCCGTCGGCCGGGAAGTCCAGCCTGATCGCCGCAATGTCCGCAGCCCGCCCCAAGATCGCGGACTACCCATTCACCACGCTGCGCCCCAACCTGGGCGTCGTCGAAGCCGGTGACGTCCGATTCACCATTGCGGATGTTCCCGGGCTGATCGAGGGAGCGAGTGAAGGCAGAGGTCTCGGTCATGACTTCCTGCGCCACGTCGAGCGCTGTGCGGCACTGGTCCACGTCCTGGACTGCGCCGCACTGGAGACGGACCGGGATCCGCTGAAGGACCTCGGCATCATCGAACGCGAACTTGACCGCTACTCGGTGGACATGAGCTACGCCGGTCCCGGCGGCGAGGTCATACCCCTGAACGAGCGCCCCCGCCTCGTTGCCCTGAACAAGGTCGACGTGCCTGACGGGCGGGACATGGCGGAGTTTGTCCGCCCGGAGCTCGAATCCCGCGGCTACCGGGTGTTCGAGGTCTCCGCCGCGAGCCATGAAGGGCTGCGGCAGCTTGGCTTCGCGATGGCGGAGATTGTGCGCGAGGCCCGGGCGAAGCTCGAGACGGCACCTCCGGTTGTCACCCCGCCCGTGCTGCGGCCGCGCGCGGTCAACCAGAAGGGGTTCATCATCCGCCGCGAGGAGAAGAACCTTGAGCCGCTCTTCCGCGTGCTCGGCGAAAAGCCCGAGCGCTGGGTGAAGCAGACCGATTTCACCAACGACGAAGCCGTTGGCTACCTGGCCGATCGGCTCGCTAAGTTGGGTGTCGAGGAACAGCTCTTCAAGAGCGGGGCCAAGCCCGGGGATACCGTGGTGATCGGCGAGGGCGACGGCGTCGTCTTCGACTGGGAACCGACCATGATGGGCGGCGCCGAACTCCTGGCCTCCCCCCGCGGCACCGACCTCCGCCTTGAAGAGCTCATGCGTCCCACGCGTGAACAGAAGCGTGAGGACCATCAGGCCCGCAAGGACGCGCGTGCCGCCGCCCGTGCCGAGCTTGAGGCCGAGAGGAAGGCCGGCATCTGGACAGAGTCGGTCAATTACCGCAACTCCGGTCAGAAGGCGGCAGAGGACGACGGCGGCTCTGACCGCGACGGAGCCTGACCCACCGCCGCAACCACAGAAACCCCAGTAACCGACCGAAGGAATAGATGACCGTAAAGCGCCCGCTCAAGACCCGTTCCGGACTGGCGAAAGCCAAGCGAATAGTCGTCAAGGTAGGTTCCTCCTCCCTGACCTCGCTTTCCGGAGGACTCTCCGACGAAGCGCTGTTCGCACTCTCGGACGTGCTCGCTGCCCGCCGCAACGAGGGAACCGAAGTGATCCTCGTGTCCTCCGGTGCGATCGCAGCCGGCCTGGCCCCGCTGGGACTGGCCCGGCGCCCCAACCAGCTCTCTTCCCAGCAGGCGGCCGCCAGCGTAGGGCAGGGCCTGCTGATGGCGCGCTACACCCATGCTTTCGGCGCCCACGGTGTGACCGTCAGCCAGGTGCTGCTGACCCTGGACGACCTCATGCGGCGCAGCCACTACGCCAATGCGCACCGGGCAATGGAGCGCCTCCTGAATTTCGGCGTCGTGCCGATCGTCAACGAGAACGACACGGTGGCCAGCTCCGAGATCCGCTTCGGCGACAATGACCGCCTGGCTGCCCTGGTGGCGCACCTGGTCAAGGCTGACGCCCTGATCCTGCTCTCCGACGTCGATTCCCTCTATGACGGTCCTCCCAAGGCGGGCGCGAAGCGCATCCCCGAAGTCCGCGGCCCTGAAGACCTCGAGGGTGTGAGCATCGGACGGACCGGCAAGGCAGGCGTGGGCACCGGGGGCATGGTGACGAAAGTCGAGGCCGCCACCATAGCTGCCTCCTCGGGTATCCCGGCGCTGGTCACCTCCGCCGACAACGCCGGCCCAGCCCTCGCGGGTGAGGACGTCGGCACCTGGTTCAGCACCAATGGCCGCCGCCAGCCGATCAGGCTGCTCTGGCTTGCCCACCTTGCCCGGATCCAGGGCACCCTGACACTGGACGACGGCGCCGCGAGGGCTGTGGGGGAGCGTCGCCGGTCACTGCTGCCCGCCGGCATCGTGTCAGTGGGCGGAGAATTCGAGGCGGGCGATCCGGTCGAGATGGTGGACCGCGCCGGCACCGTGATTGCGCGGGGACTCGTGAACTACAGCTCCTTTGAACTGCCCCGGATGCTGGGGCGGTCCACGCGCGAGCTGTCGCGGGAACTGGGCCGGGAATACGAGCGCTCGGTGGTCCACGTCAACGACCTCGTGGTACTGAACGCCCCTGCCGCTTCCTGAACCGGCTGGGGTTGCACCGGTGTCCTCGTTAGACTGGGGGAATGACTGACGTGACTACACAGCAGACTGCCCATCAGACCACCACCGATCCCGCACACGGCGAACAGCCGGCCACACCGGTGAACGTCGAGCAGGCTGTGCACGCTATCGCAGACCGTGCCAGAACCGCTTCACGGGTCATTGCGCGCGCCAACCGTGCACACAAGGACAAGGCGCTGGAGGCGATCGGCGAGGCGCTCGTCGCCAACCAGGAGACCATCCTGCGGGCCAACCGCGAGGACCTTGAGACCGGCCGCACGAACGGCACCTCCTCCGCGCTGCTGGACCGCCTCAGCCTCAGCGAGGACCGTATCGCCGGCCTTGCCGCAGCGCTCGAGAATCTCGCCGGCCTGCCCGATCCGGTTGGAACCATCGAACGCGGACAGACTCTCCCGAACGGCGTCCGGCTCCGCCAGGTGCATGTTCCGCTCGGCGTGGTTGCGGCCATCTACGAGGCCCGCCCCAACGTGACGGTGGACATCGCAGGCCTCGCGCTGAAGAGCGGCAATGCCGTGATCCTCCGGGGTGGAAGCGCTGCTGCCAGGACCAACGCGGCCCTCCTTGGCATCATCCGCGACGCACTCGACCGCACGGGCCTTCCGGCAGACGCCGTCCAGACCGTCGATGAGTTCGGCCGTGAGGGAGCCAACATCCTGATGAAGGCACGCGGCCGCGTCGACGTCCTGATTCCGCGCGGAGGCCACGACCTCATTCAGACGGTGGTGACCAATGCGGCCGTACCGGTTATCGAGACCGGCGAGGGAAATGTCCACATCTACCTTGACGAGAGCGCCGACGAGGACATGGCGGTGGACATCCTGCTCAATGCCAAGACCCAGCGTCCCAGCGTCTGCAACACGGTGGAGACCCTCCTGGTCCACCGGGACGCGAAGGCGGCACCGGCTGTCCTGGAAGCGTTGGCCGGCGCGGGCGTCCGCATCCACGCAGACAGCCGGATTCAGGCGATCCTCCCGGACGGCGTGTCAGCGGACACCGCGGACGACGGCGACTGGGCACGCGAGTACATGGACCTGGACATTGCGGTTGCGATGGTGGATTCGGTCGACGAAGCGCTCGAGCACATCCGCACCTGGAGCACCGGTCACACGGAAGCCATCATCACCAACAACCTGGCACGGTCCGAACAGTTCATCGCCGGCGTTGATTCGGCGGCGGTCATCGTCAACGCGTCCACGCGCTTCACCGACGGCGGCGAACTGGGCCTGGGCGCAGAGGTGGGCATCTCCACGCAGAAGATGCACGCACGCGGCCCCATGGGCCTGCGCGAGCTGACAACCACCAAGTGGATCATCCAGGGCGACGGTCAGATCCGCCGGTAGCGGCCGCTGCGGCCCCGGCGGCCGTAGTTCCGCAGTTCGGGGCGCCCGGGGTTAGCGCGTAGGATAGTAGCGAAACAGTACTGAAAGCACGCGCTGACCCACGCCCGGCCGGCGGGGTGGGCGCGTCATTCCCAAGGGGAGAAGAATGCTGACCCAGATCCTCAACTTCGCGGTGGTTGCAGGCGAGACCGCAGAGCACCACGCCGAACTGCCGATGCCCGCCATTGCGTACGGCGGCCTTATCATGGGAGCGCTGCTGCTGCTGATGTTCGTGACCATTGCGTTCACCAGCCTCGGGCACCGCCACGAGGCGGTCCAGGAGCACGCTGACCCGCATCGCCAGCACCCCAACAAGCACGATCACGGCGAGACCTCCCAGCACTGATCTCCTTGGCCGTTCCTCCCGCACCTCCAACCGAGCAGGGGATCCACCCGGGCGCTCTCACCTCCGACGGCTCATCCCGTTGGCGGCTGGGCGTCATGGGTGGCACCTTTGACCCGATCCACCACGGCCACCTTGTCGCAGCCAGTGAAGTGGCGGCGGCGTTCGACCTGGATGAAGTGGTGTTTGTCCCCACCGGCCAGCCCTGGCAGAAGAACGCCAAGGAGGTCAGCCCGGCCGAGCACCGCTACCTCATGACGGTTGTGGCGACGGCATCCAACCCGCGCTTCACCGTCAGCAGGGTGGACATCGACCGGCCCGGCCCGACGTACACGATCGACACCCTCCGGGACCTGCACGCAACACGTCCGGAAGCTGAGCTGTTCTTCATCACCGGAGCGGACGCCATGGCGCAGATCCTGTCCTGGAAGAACGTCGACGAGCTCTGGTCGTTGGCGCACTTTGTCGGCGTCACGAGACCAGGTCATGTGCTGAGCACGCAGCGCACGGATGTCAGCCTGATGGAGGTTCCGGCCATGGCGATCTCCTCGACGGACTGCCGCCGGCGGGTCTCCGACGGGGAGCCGGTCTGGTATCTGGTTCCGGACGGCGTGGTGCAGTACATCGCGAAGCACGGGCTGTACCTGAAGAACGGGCCGGCGAAAGACTCACAGGTTGAACCTGAAGTGTCCACAACAACATGACTATCACTGGGTGAAGAAGCAATGAGTAACGGTCACGAGTCCGCACAAAGCCGGAGGTCTCTCCGGCAGGCGCGCGCGGCTTCTGCCGGGGACCAGGCGCCGTCGTCCCAGGAGGATTCCGGGGCAGTGCAACCGTCAGAGCATCCTCCAGCCGAGCACCGTCCGTCGGGGAATCGTTCAGGCGTGCAACCCGGAAAGCCGTCCGCAGTCAGTATCGAACCTGCTCCCGCCGCGCAGCGGCGCAGCAGGCGGGCAGCGGATGTGCCGGTGGACGCGCCGTCGTCGGTGCCCACCACCGAACGGGTGTCCCAGGCGCGCGCGCGGGACCGGGAGATGCGGCGCAATTACCGGGCGCTGGCCGAACAGCAGGCAGAACAGCCCGCAGGCATTCCCACCCGCCGGCAGCTCCGCCTCCAGCAGCAGGCTGCCCGCGAGAAGGCGCTGCAGGCAGAGGGCTCAGCGCAGGGCACAACCGCTGCGTCGCGGACGCCGGAGGAGCCGGAGCAGCCCCCGACTGCCGGGCGCGGTGAGCTGACAGTAGAGCAGGCGCTTGCCGCCCGCGAGGCGATCATCAACCAGGCCCGGAACCAGGTTGCGGTGATGGAAGCCGCCGCCAAGGATGACCCGTTCTCGGTTGACCTCGAGATCCTGGCGCAGCAGAAGGCGCTGGCCGAACGGGCTGCCGTGTTGAACACGCGTGCGCAGAAAATCCAGCAGCTCACGCAGGAAAACCGGCAGCGGAAGCCGCTGCTCAACGACCCCACGACTGCCCACAACCTTTCCATCGTCTCGCCCGTGGAGTTCGTTCGGGTGCCGACCGAGAGCCCGGACGTTCCGGCGCCGTCGACCTCCCACATTCCGGTTGTTGCGCCCGCGCCGTCCGGCTCCCGGCGGGGCGCCCCGGGCACGCTGCCGCCTGCTGCGGCTCCACCGCGGCCTCGGGCGGACAAGCCGGCACAGCCGGTCGTGACCGCCCCCGCCGTTCCCAGCATGCCGCCGTCGTCGGCCCTGTCCCCGGACTCTGCCGGGCGCTCACGGGTACTGGCACAGGCGGAAGCGATGGTGCGCGAGCAGAGGCGTCCCGGGTCCGACGGCGCCACTCCCATCCGCGCGCGCAGCGCGTACGGACTGGAACCCCTTGACGCGATGACCGCAGGGCTGGCACGTGTCCAGCGCATGCGGATCGTGCAGTATTCGGTAGTTGGCTTGGGCGCACTGGCGCTCATCACCGGAATCATGATGATTGTCAGCGGCCTCTAGCCGTTGACCACACCCTAGGAGATTAGTGAGCGCATCGGAATCGTCCATTGCGATTGCCCGCACCGCAGCACGTGCGGCGACGGACAAGATTGCACAGGACATCGTGGCCATGGATGTCAGTGAACGCCTCGCGATCACTGACGTCTTTCTTGTGGCCTCGGCCCCCAGCGAGCGGCAGGTCAACGCGATCGTCGACGGCATCGAGGAAGAACTTGCCAAGCAGGATCTGAAGCCCGTGCGGCGTGAGGGCCGCAGCGAAGGCCGCTGGGTGCTGCTCGACTATGCGGAGGTGGTCATCCACGTCCAGCACCAGGAAGACCGCGTCTTCTACGCGCTCGAACGGCTGTGGGGCGACTGCCCCAAGGTGGACCTGCAGCTTGACGACGCCGCTGTGAACGCCGGGTCCGCTGACGCTGCAGCCGCCGACGCCGAGTGAGTCCCCGCGCTGTAGACAGCGCCGCGGGTGATTCCGCGCCGGAGGGCCGGAGGATTGTCTTCTGGCG
The DNA here is from genome assembly GCF_900099735.1 of Arthrobacter subterraneus. GTDB lineage: Bacteria > Actinomycetota > Actinomycetes > Actinomycetales > Micrococcaceae > Arthrobacter_D > Arthrobacter_D subterraneus. The sequence continues at coordinate 124,684 of NZ_FNDT01000009.1, forward strand.
CCACGGGCGGACGGAATGGAATGCCCGCGGCCTGTTCCAAGGGCAGGAAGACATCGCCCTTGATGACCTCGGAAGGCAGCAGGCCGCGCAGGCCGCCTATGAACTGAAGCATCTGTCGCCGTCGCTGATCGTGTCTTCCGACCTGGAGCGCGCGCGTGATACCGCTGCTGCGCTGTGCGTCGCTACCGGAATGCCCGTCTCCACCGACGTGCGTTTCCGGGAGACCTATGCGGGCCGGTGGCAGGGTCTGGCGTTCGCCGAGATCGGCCGCCGGTTCCCGCAGGACCAGCAGGCCTGGCACGCGGGCGATCCACGGGTGGCTGCAGGTGGGGGAGAGAGCCGGCTCGACGTGGGGGAGCGCATGAAGGCGGGTGCTCTGGAGGCCGTTGCGGCAATCGAGCCGGGCCAGACCGTCGTCGTGGTCAGCCACGGCGGTGCAATCCGTGCCGGCGTTGCCGCGTTGATGGGCATTCCGCCGGAGCTGTGGGGATCCCTGGCCGGCGTGGCGAACTGCCACTGGTCCGTGCTGGAGGAGCTTAATCCGTCTCTCAGCACGGTTGTACCGCGGTGGCAGCTGACCGAGCACAACGTCGGTCTGGCGTCCATGCCGTCAACCCCGCTGGAAGGCTGAAACCGCGCCGCCGCACCGATTTTGCGGGGACCGGAAAATTGTCTAAACTGGACAAGTTGCTCCGGCCGGTCGGGTAGGGGGCAGCGAGTTTGGGGCTGTGGCGCAGCTGGTAGCGCACCTGCATGGCATGCAGGGGGTCAGGGGTTCGAGTCCCCTCAGCTCCACGTAAGTTGAGAAGTTCGAAACCTGCCCCGTCTGATGGCGGGGCAGGTTCGTGTCCGGCTCCGGTTGGGTCGTCTCGCCGCCGCGCGCCTGGGCGAAGACGGCCGCAGCTGGCTCGGCTGGTAGGAACGTGACGTGTTCGTCCTCGTCGATGACTATCCCCTTGAACAGTGCTCGGTTGAGGATTCGGCGTTCAGCAGGTTCGCACTTGCTGTAAAGGTCCCCGAGGTCGGTGAGGACACCGAGGATCTGATCGAGCCCCTCGTGAGCGCTGTGGTAGGTGGTTGCGATGCTGTCGAGTCGGTTGATGATCGCGTCCAGGCTGGTGCGGATGCGGTCCTGTTCGGTCCTGAGCAGGTCGAGTGGAATGGCGTCGGCGTAGTGGGCTTGGACGAGCTTGAGGCGTTCGGCTTCGAGCTTGTCGCGCTGTGCGGTCAGCACGGCGCGTTCATCGCCGCTGGAGGCTTCGAGCTGGGCGAACACCTGATGTAGGACCTGGTTGACGCGCTGTGCTTCCTCGGCGGTCAGGCCGTTCGTGCCGTAGTCGCGTTCGATGTGGTCCTCGATCCGTTCGGCGAGGATCGCCGAACGGGTGCAGCCGTTCTTCTTGCGTCGCCCTGAGCATGTGAAGTACTCGTAGCGATCTCCTTGCTTGTCACGGGGCCGTTCGATCATGAGCTTGGCGCCGCACGAGCAACGCAAGCTCCCCTTGAGGTAGTGGTCGTACTTCTGGGGCCGCTCACCGACGGCGTTCTTCGCATCGAGCTGCGTCTGGACGCGCAGCCAGGTGTTCGGGTCGACCAGCGGGCTGTGGGCGCCGTCGTAGGTGACGCCGCGGAAGGTGACGGTGCCCTGGTAGTAGGGGTTGGTCAGGATCTTGTGCAGCCCCGTGGTGATGACCGGTTTTGCCGGCTGGGACGGTGTGGGGCGAGTTGTCAGGCCACGGGTCTTCAACTCGCGAGCGAGGGAGGACAGGGACCAGTCGCCGGTGGCGTAGGCGGTGAACGCGAACCGGATCAGGTCGGCGCGGTCGGGGTCTAGTTCGATGTCGCGGGCCTCTCGGCCCTTGGTGTCGGTGGTGCGCACGTTCAGGTAGCCCAACGGTGCTTTGGTCGGGGTGCCGCCGATTGAGGCTTTCTGCGTCATCCCTTTGAGGACTTCCTGGGCGAGGTTGAGGGAGTAGAACTCGGCCATCGACGCGAGGATGCCGTGCATGAGCATGCCGGAGGGGGACTCGTCGATGTTCTCCGTGACCGAGACCAGGGTGATGTTGGATCCGCGCAGGGTGGAGTGGATGATCGCGTCATCGAGCCGGTTGCGAGCGAGTCGGTCGACCTTGTTGATGATGCAGTACCGCACCTGGTTGACTGCGATGTAGTCGAGCATCTCCTGCAACGCGCGGCGGCGGGCGGTCTTGGCGGACTCGCCGGGCTCGATGAACTCCTTAACGATGACCGCGCCGAGCTGTTCGGCCTTGCGCTGGGCGGCTTCTCGCTGGGCGGGGATGGACAGACCTTCTTCGAGGCCGTTGCGGGTGGCCTGGTCCTTGGTGGAGACCCGCAGGTAGGTGATCGCCGGTACCAGGCCGTCAGGTTTTTCCTCACCGGTCACGGCTATCTGGCGTCGTTTGTCAGTTGCCAGGGCGCGGAGTGCTGCGAGGTCGAGGCCGGAGGGAAGGTCGAGGAACGTCATCGGGTGACCGCCTTTCAGGTGCCCAACGGTGGGTTGGGTATCCGGGGCACCGGATGGCGGTCACGTCAGGATTCGAAAAGAACACCCCGGGGCGGGTTTAGGGTCGGTGCCAGCGACGCCGTGATTGTCGTGTTGGCCTCTGATTCTACCGTCCGGGAGTGAGCAGTTGTCGGAGGTGTTTGCCTGCTTGGGCTGTGGCATCGTCGGATGCTCGCAGGGCGAGGCGGATGAGGACTTCGGCGACCTTCTCGGTGTCGACGTCGTCACGCTTGTCGAATCGGACCCGGACCGGCCGGTCGGCGCCGGCCCGGTCGGTCCTGTGCGAATAAGAGCGAACCATCAGCGCTTGCCTTGCGCACGTTGGTCACCGGGGCGATGGTCGAAGGGTTCACCGGTGGCTTCGTCAATGGTAGCGAAGAACACGTCCTCAGCGGCTTGCCGCTGCCTGACCTGCTCGCGGACGAAGTCGACGAACTCATCGTCGCGGTCAGCGATCACGATGTCCTCTACCGGTGGTGCGGGCATTTCGCCGGGCCAGGTGGTCTGCCGGGTGGGGCGGTCCCGGTCGAGGCGTGTGCCGGAAGCAGCGATCCAATCGCGCAGTCGCACCCTGACGTCGGCGAAGTCGCGGTGCCAGCCGATGGGTGCGGAGCCGTTCTGTTCAGCGTCGTAGGCGCACAGCCAGTGCAGGTGCAGGGCAGATAGCTCCCAGACCAGTTCGGGGTGGTGGTGCCAGAACGGCGGGATCACGGCGGCGGGGAGCCCGTAAGTGTGGCGGAGCCAGTCGATCCACCGGTTCAGCTCCAGCCATTCTTGCTCCAGGTCGTGGGCTGAGAGCATGTTCCAGTTCACCGGGTGCGGCGGTCCGCCCACCGACTCATCGGCCATCTCATCGCCCAAGTTGTCGTCCAGGTCGTCGTCGAGGTCGCTCTCATCGGGCTCCGGGGGCGGCATGTGGTCGCTCATGATGCTGCTCCTCCCGGTTCAGCGGCCCAGCACCGGAGCATCGGCAGGCGGCCGGGTTTGAGACGGGTCGAACGCTCGGTTGTGCTCGCGGGTCGCGCTCTCGCGCTCTGCGGCAACACCGGTCCGGTGGGGTGTGCGGTCCACGTCGTAGCGGGTCCGGGCGGTGTCGTGACCGATCTTCTTCCCGACGAACTCCTCGCCCTCGATCTGTTGCGCGTCGCGGGTGTAGGAGTACTCGTGCGCGTAGCCTTCGGCGACGAAGTTGTCGCCCTTGGCGAACCGCTCGTAGGCACGTTCGGCGGTGGCCCGGTACAGCACGAGGTTGCCGAAGCTCGGCTCTCGCTTCGAGAAGGACCCGTCCGGGTCCTTGCGGTAGTTCTCCTGCCCGAACCGGGCATAGAACCGTGCGTCACCGTTCTCCGTGGTGGTGAGCTGCGGATCGGTGGCGATGAAACCCGAGATGGACTGCTGAGTGTGGATAGCCATCGGGCTCTCCTCCTGACGTTCGTGGCGACCGCCCGTGCGGGGTCGCTCGTATGAGATAGGTGCACAGCGAAGCCCGCGGCCTTTGGTCAGGAATCGACTGGGCGTTGCAGCCGCGCTTCGATCTCGGCGCGGTCTTCTTTGAGCTGCGTGCCGTCAGGGCGCGAGGGCCAGGCGCGCAGGTCGGTGATGATCGGTGGCGCGGAGCGCAGCAGGGTGACGCCGGTGCCGAACGGCAGTGTCCTGATCCGGTCGGGTGGGAGGATTGGGACGCGGCGGATGGAGCGTTGGTTGGAGCGGGTGCCGTGGTCGCCGAGGGTCACGCTGTCGGTGTACTCGTCGCGTTCGCCGATGAGCGTGGAGAGGTCTTGGAGGTCGCGGGAGTTGGAGGCGCCGCCGAGGATGATCTTGACGATGCTGGCGTCCCAGATCGCGCCGGCGGCGTTGTCTGACCACTTGTCCCGTGCTTGGGCCAGTGACTGGAGTACGGGCAGGGTGGTGATGCCGGTGCCGCCGCCCTCAGCCATCAGCGTGGGCAGGGAGGGGAGGGGGGCGAGGTTTCCGATCTCATCCAGTGCGAGCAGCAGGGGCGGGTCGAGCCGGGCACCGGGCGAGCGGGCGGCCAGACGCCGGGCGGTCTCGATGAGGTCTTCGACGAACGCGGCCACCAGTGCGGCGGATGCGCCGGCTCCGGCGCCGGTGGCGAGGAGGTAGAGGGTGCCGCGTTCTCGGATGAAGGTTTCGGGGTCGAAGCCTTCGCCGGGTCCGGGTGAGACGGCGTCGAGGACGCGGGGGTCGGCGAGGGCTCCGAGGGCGAGGGCGACGCCCTGCCAGATGCTGTCGCGGGTCTTGGGGTCGGAGTCGATCATCGCGCCGAGTGAGTCCGCCCACCCGGTCGCCGCCTGCGCGCTGTTGGTGAGGATCGCGGCGGCCTCGGCGGCAGCGGTGGGGTCGAGGGTCCAGCGGAATAGCTCGGACGGTGGCCGGTGGTCGAGGGCGGCGGCATGCAGGAGTGCTTGGAGGGCGGTGCGGGTTTTGCCTTCCCAGAATCCGCCGGATTCCACTCCGCCGGCCGAGAGCCCGGTGCCGGCTGCGAGCCCGGTGGCGCGGATCATCGCGGTCAGCGGGTCCTCACAGCCGCGGATCGGTGACCAGCGCATGCCTGCGGGGATGCCGTCGGTGAGGTGCTGGGGGTCGAACAGGGCCACCGGGCGTCCGTCACGCTCCCGGGCGCGGAGGGTCGCGGTGAGGTTGTCGGGGCGGGTGCTGGTGGTGACGACGGCGCCGGGCGCATCGAGGATGGCGTTGATGACCACGTGGAGGCCTTTGCCGGACCGCGGGGGTCCGATGAGCAGAATCGAATCCTCCACACTCGCCCACACGTCCTGGCCCTTGGAGGTGCCGATCCGGTAGCCCACATCACCAGGGGCCGGGCAGTCGAGGGATGGACGGAGAGTCGCGGCCCGGCGCAGCAGCGCTTTGGCTGAGGCGCTCTGGTTTACCTCGTGGGCGGTGGCGGTGCCGGCCAGGCGTCGCGGATCCGTGTCGACCTTGCGGGAGTAGCGGCACAGCCCGACCCACACCCAGGCCCCTGCGGCGGTGAGGCCGGCGAGCAGGATCGCGGTGATGATCCAGTACGCGACCGGGTTGAGGCCGTGCGCGTCGAGCGCTGTGGCGGGGTCGTCCGGGTTGAACAGGACTGCGAGTCCGGAGGCGGGGCCGGCGGAGGGGTGGGGTGTGCCGGTGAGGAACGCAGCCACGCTTCCTGCGGCGCGGAGGATGAGCGCGACGCCGAAAACCCCTACCAGTCCGATGAGGGCGGCGTTGGTCAGCTCGTCGCCGAAGGAACCCGCCTGGCGCTGCTGGGGCGCGTTCACGGCAGCCGCCAAACATGGACGGCGCCGGAGATGCGCCCCAGCAGCACCACCTCGCCGGTGCCGTCGCGCAGCAGGGAGGAGATTTTGGTCTTGTCGAGGAGAGCGCGGGCATGGCCGGTGCCGGTGGCATCGGTGTGGGAGACGATGACCGCGACGGCGACGTCCTCACTGGGCAGGAACCCGTCCCCGGTCACCTCGACCAGTTCCGGCGTGCGCGTCTTCGTCGCGTGCTTGCCGCGTTGCTTCTCCGGGTCGGCCTCGGGCGGCTTGGGCGTGGTGCGTCGGCCGGTGCGGATGATGTCGGTGAACACGCTCCCGTCGGTCTCACGGATTTCGATGCGCACCGCGGTTGTCCGGTCCTCGGTGATGGCATCCAGCAGGACTCCGAAGGCCCTTCGGGTCCACGCTGGCCCGCCGGCTGGAGGCGGGTAGGGGGTCCCGTCGATATTGACGTTCAGGACGCCGGTGTCGGTGACGGTGATGACCGCGCGCGGCAGGATGATCGGGGTCTGTACGGGTTCCCGCCAGGTCGAGCGGCGTGGGGGTTTGCGGTTTATCACTTCACCCCCTGAATGAGCCTGGAGCTGGTGTCGAACAGGTCCAGTTCAGCGGGATGCAGTTGGTGTTGGGTCACGAAGGCCCTGTCCTTGATCCGCCATAGTCCTTGCCCGACACCGAGCGAGGGGAGAAGTTTTTGTTCGGTGCCGGTGAGCCCGAGGGCCTGGGCGGTGGGGCCGAGCTGATCGGATTCCTGTCGGTACACGATCCTGGTCTCGGCATTCGCCAGTAGCGAGTTCGCCAGGGATCTCATGGCGGAACCGGCGTCGCCAACGTTGTCGAGGTCGGAGAGCTTGTGGAAGATCAGCATGTTCGCGATCCCGTAATGCCGCGCCAGCCGCCAGTGAGCGTCCATCCGTCGCAGCAGTGCCGGGTGGGACATGAGCCGCCACGCCTCGTCATAGATCACCCACCGTTGCCCACCGTTGGGGTCCAACAACGCGGATTCCATCCATGCGCTGGAGCACGTCATCAGCACCGAGATCAGGGTGCTGTTCTCGGTGACGCGGGACAGGTCCAGGCTGATCATCGGCAGGGACGGGTCGAACGTCACCGTGGACGGGCCATCGAACAGTCCGGCGAGGTCGCCGGCGACTAGGCGGCGCAGGGCATGGCCGACGAGCCGTCCGTCTTCGGCCAACCGGTCGTCGGCGCCCGCGTTCGGGTTGAGGATGCGGTCAACGACCATCGGCAGGATCGGCACGGTGTTCTCCCGCACCGTCTCGGTCAGGGCAAGGTCGATCGCGGTGTGCTCCAATGGCGTCAATCCCCGAGTCAGGACCGTCTCAGCCAGTGACCCGATGAGGTCACGGCGGCGGGACGCGACCGTGATCGCCCACTGCTCATTCGACAGACCGGAGGGCCGGTGGCCCTCGTCAAGCGGGTTAAGACGTGTGTTGAGTCCGTGGCCGAGGACGATCGCCCTCCCACCGACCGCCTTCGCGACCGCCGTGTGCTCACCCTTCGGATCTCCCGGGACGTAGACACGCCGCCCGAACGGAAGACTGCGTGTGTAGAGCGACTTCGCCAGGGACGACTTGCCGGAGCCGACGATCCCGGCCAGGACGACGTTCGGTGCGGTGATGATCCCGCGGGCGTAGAGCACCCAGGGGTCGTACACGAAGGAGCCGCCGGAGTAGAGGTCTTGGCCGACGAATACCCCGTCGGCGCCGAGTCCTCCTTCGGCGACGAACGGATACGCCCCCGCTAACGTGGCAGAGGTGTCCTGATGCCGAGGTAGCCGGAATCTGCCGGGGGTGCGCAGCGCTGCCGGTCCGGGTTCACCCGCGGCTGGCAGGTAGGTGGTGGCGCGTCGTTCGGCGCGCTCGGCATCAGCCTTTGCCCGCGTTTCGGTGTTCTCGGTGCGCCGTTGTTCGGCTTGGAGGCGGGAGGCGGCCTGGAGGCGCTGCTTGCGGAGCCGGCGGCGCTCGGAGGCCGGCGTGACCAGCACGGAGGTGTGCAGCCGCTCGCGCTCGGTCACAGCGACAGCCCCCGCCTAACAGATGTGGTCGCGCGGGCAGGACCGGCGAACCAGTCCTTCTCCGCCCCCGGCGATGTCCGCACCGACTGCGGCAGGGGTGGCCTTCGATCCGCGGCGGGGAGGGGGTTGGTGGCCTCGCGGCTGCGCGCCGCGGTCGCGTCGGCCAGAGACGGGTCGGGCGGGACCAGGTGGACGCGCAGCAGGCTCACGTGCCCCATCCCCGCGTTCCACGTGAGGGTGTAGTCGCCATCGGCCACCACGTGGTCGAGGGGTCCCGCCGGGGGCTCGTCGTATACGTACCCGTTCTCCAACGCGGCGGCGGTGGTCTCGTCCCCGTAGTCGAAACCCTTCAAATGCTCGATCGCCGCGCCCGTGCCCTCGCGGTCGATCAGATCGAGTACCTCGTCGGCATCCTCGCCTTGGAGGAACACCACAGAGACCCATCGCCGCGCGGCAGTCTCACTCAGTGGCTCTTCTGTAAGGTCGGGTCCCGGGTGCCAGGCGATCCTCCCCGAATGACCGAACGCCGCATCGAGCCGGTCATGCACCTGATCCAGCAGGGTGCCGGCCTGGTGCAACTCGTCCGCTGCGGCCAGGGCACTGTCCGCCCCGGCGGCGTGGCCGCCGTGATCGTCGTGGGCCCGGTCACGGTGGGTCAGATGTGCGTTCGCGAGCTGGTCGAGCACCTGCCGAAGCGACCGCACCACGGCGGTCATGTCACCGAACACGGCGTACGTGTCGGCGGGGTTGTCGAAGGTCCGGCTTGCGCGCGCCAGGCCGCGCAGCGCTTCTGACGCCTCGGCGGCATCGGCGAGTGGATCGTGGAACGTGGGCATGATCGGGCCTCCCGTGGAACGCGAATGAGTCCCCGGATTCGGGGTCGCAGGTCAGGTGCGCGCAACGATGCAACTGGCCCAGCGGGCTTGTTAGATGCGGCGGCAGAGCGGGAGCGCAGCAGCAGTGAATGCGGCGGCCTGTTGACCGACGAGCAGCCTGGTCTCGCAGGAGGCTTGGATTGCTGCTTGTTCGATGGCGGCGACGGCGGCTTCCAGCTCGTCGATGGTGGGGGCGGTGACGCTGATGAGGCCGGTGTAGCGCAGCACGCCGTGGCCGGCGGTCAGGTCGGCTTCCTGCTGGAGGACGTCGTGGTATTCGGCGGTGAGAGCGGCGTCTTCGATCTGCCCGATCTTCGCCCGCTGGGCCTGATCGGAGATGTGCTCGACCTTCTTCTTCCTGATGTCGCGTGCGGCCTGGTCGGAGCGCATCGGGGTGCACAGGAGCGTGAAAGCGCGTTGGACGCCGGTTGACAGCAGGACAGGGGACAAGAAGCCGGGGTAGACCATTGATCGCGGCCACTCGCTGATCCATAACACGGCGTGGTGGGCGGAGTCGGTGCGCAGCCTTGTCCAGGACTCGTTGACTGCGACGGGGCCTGCGGTTGCGAGGTTCTGCCCCAGCTCACCGTGGCGTTCCAAGGTTGCTGCGATCGCTGGGTCGTACGCGCTGCGGAGGATGACGGCGATCTGTCCGGGGGTGAGCCAGCCGGAGGGGGTGAGGTCGGCGGAGCGGAGGGCTGAGGTGAGGGTAGACATCTCTTGGCGCAGGACGGCGGCGGTGCCGCGGATGCCGCCGCCGGCGGTTCTGATCTGCCGGGCGGCGTTCTTCATGTCCAGTGACAGTGACAGGGTGGAGGCGTGCCGTTCTCCGGCGGGGCCGGCACGGTCGATGAGTTCCGCGTAGGTGGTCGCGGCCCAGGAGTCATCGGAGATCCCGTGGGAGGCCCACCATTCGGCGAGCCCGGTGCCCGAGTCCGGCAGCGTGCGCTCCAGCACCTGGAGGGTCGCGATCCGGCCGGAGCGGCACACGGTGGCCAGGACGCGACCCCAGGAGGTGACGCGGCGTTCCTGCTCGCCCGGGTCCAACAGCACGAACGCGGGGTGGGAGACCTCGCACACCACGGTCAAGGTCCGCTGGTGGGGGTCGTGGATCATCCCGGCGCCGGTTTCCGGGTCGGTGTATTCGCGCAGCCGGGCTGTGTCACCGGGCAGGGCGAGGGTCCCGACAGGCCGTGGTGTCACCACGCGCCGCCGGTACAAGAGCTGCCCGCCGGTGGAACGCCAGAGCCACCAGAATGCGACGGGTAACCATTCGATGGCGGGGCGTTCGGCGATGGGTGTCCAGGTCAGGGCGGCGGCGAGCACCCAGACGGGTGCGGTGTAGGCGAGCAGGATGCCGCCGCCGGCGTAGAGGGCGCCGACGATCGAGAGGACACCGGTCGCCAGGGTGATGAGCTGGGACAGTGACAGGCCCAGGAGCACTCCTCGGCGGGTGAGGCGGGAGAACTTCACCGGCGTCAGCTCTGAGGACACCGTGCGCTCGTTCTTCGTCGTCATGGGCTCTCACTGCCTCCCGGTCGGTTGCGGCGCCGGTGGTGGGGTCTGCTTCGACGCGGACGGCATCCTGGGTTCCGGTGTGGACGGCGGGGCCACCTGCGCTGGTGGGGGTGTGCTTCCGGTCTGGGAGGCGGAGTCTGCGGCGGTCTCGCATTGGCCGCCGAGGGCGGTAGCGGTTTTGGGTCCGGCGGAGGTGGCGTCCTTGGCGACCTTTGCGCCGATCACTGCCGCTGCGGCCGGACCTGCCGCCGCAGCACCCGCACCCGCACTCGCTCCGGTTCCTGCGCCGGCTCCGGCGGAGCTGTTGCCTGCGGCGGCCTTTCCTCCGCGCGCTTCGGCAGCACCACCAGGTCCCTGGGGTGCCGGGCTTTTCGGTGGGGGCGGGTTTTTTCCACTCCCATCCCCTCCGCCGTTGTTGTCGCCGTCGAGGACCTTCTTCGGCTCGCCGCCCTGCGGCTTGGATGGTGTGGGGATGGGCCGGTTGAGGGCGTTCTTCGCGTCCTGCTCGGATCCGATCGCGTGATACATGTCGAAGCCCACAAACGACAGGAACTTGTAGGTCAGGTAGGGAGCGAAGGCGGCCATCGCCATCAGCACGATCCCGGCGATCGGATCAGCGACCGAGGACAGGTCGCGGTCGATCGGCGCGCTGACTTGGGTGATGGCGACGAGGAACATGACGACCAGGACGAGTTTGGAGACGATCAGGGCGATGACGAACATCGCCCACTTGCTGATCCATCCTTTTGTGGCATCCCATGACGCACCGGAGAACGCCAGCGGGGCGAGGACGATCGCGACCAGGAGGAGGGTTTTGCGGACGAGGAGGGAGAGCCAGACGATCGCGGCGGCGGCGATGGCGAGGCCGGCGAGGAAGATGGTGATGATCGCCCCGACACCGGGGGCGGCGATGTTGATCCCGACCAGGCCCGCGGCGAGCAGGGTGATCTTGTCGCCCATCGACTCGGTGGTTTCGCCGGCGGCTTGGATGATCCCGATGCAGAGCTGATCGACGATCTCCAACAGCAACGCGGTCAGGGTGATGACTACGAATGATCCGAGGACGGATTTCGCGAGTCCGAGGGCGGCGCGGGAGAGGGCGGTGGGGTCGCGGCGGATGAGGCCGGTGATGAGTTGGAGGCAGAAGAAGATCAGCATCACGAACACGGCGATGCCGAACAAGATGTTGTAGACGGCCACGTACTCCGGCCTGGTGACGTCCACGAGGGTGGTGGTGTCGAACACGGTCCAGACGGCCTCGAACAGCCAGCCCGCGGCGGCGCCCATCGCGGAGTCAAGCCAGTCGAACGGTGCCGAGACCAGGGTGGCGGCGGCTTCGCCGGCGGTGTCGCACACGGACGAGATGATGGGGACATCGCACACACCCACCGCAATCACTCCTCACACCTAGAGTTGGTGGGTGGGGTCAGACCTGCTGGCCGACGTTCCAGAAGAAGTTGATGAGCGTCACCGACGCTCCGCAGATTACCGCGGCACCGCAGGACACGAGGACGCCGACCTTGCCCCGGCCGGCGAGGTGGGGGTTGGAGGAGTTGGCGCCGAAGCCCCACACGATCGCCGAGATGATCAGCGCCAGAACGGACAGGATGAGGCCGACGGTCATGACGGCGCCGACGATGGTGCGCAGCTGGGCGATACCGGGCAGGCCGTCGCTGTTGGGGTCGATGGTGATGTTCATCGGCATGAGCGCGGGCAGAGCGATGATGAGATCGAACACGGTGGGTCTCCTGACGAACGTACTCCGCCCTTGAGGCGGAGAACATGGATGGGTTCGTCGGTCAGGTGCACGGACCGACCCGCGGTGCCGCGAACGCGACAGTTCCGTGACGCGGGCGGCGTGGCGTCAGAGTTGCTGGCCGAGGTCGATGAGCCAGTTCATCCACGCGACCCCGCCGCCGGCCAGGACCGTGGCCCCGAGGGCGGTCCAGGCGCCGATGCGTGCCTTGGTCGCGGCGGCATGGTTGCCGTTGGCGGTGGCGATTGCCCAGGTGATGGCGCAGACGATCAGCATGAGCACGGCGGTGATGAGCACGAAGGTCAGCAGCGCACCGACTACTTCGCGCAGGTCGCCGATGCCGCTCAGGCCCTCAAAGTCGGGGAACACGTCCATGGTCTTCAGCTCCCGGCCCGGACGGTGACGTGGAGGTGGTCGATGTGCCTGGTGGTGATATCGATGCCGTAGGTGTAGTCGCGCCATCCTTCGGCGTCGCGGGCCAGGGACCAGATCTTGTCCTGCCAGATCAGGTACTCGACGCCGAGGGTCTCGGCGTGGTCCTTCATCCAGTTGGTGACCTGCCATCCGGCCTCGAGTTGCGACGGGGTGGCGTGGGGGCCGATGGAGTTGCCGAACGTGAGATCGCACGCCCGGCCCAGGGGGTGTTCTGAGACGGTGCCGGGCCGCGGTGAGTAGCAGGCCCACGAGGTCTCGGGGAACGCTGCGGTGGCTTGGGTGTGGAGGTGCAGGAGACGGGCGGTGATCTGCCCGTCACTCGTGGGGTCGTCGACCATCCGGTCCGGGCCGCCGTCGAGCGGGTCCGGCTCGTCGCCGGGTGCTCCGGTGTCGGCATCGCAGCCGGTGGGGGCGCCAGTGGCGGGCTCTGGCAGATCGGCGGCCTCGTGGGCGTTGAGCCAGGCGGCCGGGTCGGTGTACTCGCCGTTGGTGCCCCCGTTGCGGACCTCGAAGTGCAGGTGCGGGCCGGTGGAGTTGCCGGAGGAGCCGACATCGCCGATGTGCTGTCCGGCGGTCACGGTGTCGCCGGCGGTGACGTGGATGCCGGTCTCCCACATGTGCGCATACGCCGTCGCCACGACCGCTCCGTCGATGTGGTGTTCGATGACGATGAGCCCGCCGTCACTGCCGGAGAACTCCGCGACGGTCACGGTCCCGTCTGCTGCGGCGAGGATGGGAGTGGCGTCCGGGGCGGCGAAGTCGGTGCCGGTGTGGAACGAGTTCTCCCCGGTGATCGGGTGGGCCCGGGGTCCGTAGTCCGAGGAGGACACCCAGGTGCCCTCCGACAGCGGGAACACCACCCGCGACGACTCCGCCGGGACCGTCCGCACGACCGGCACCACAATGCCGTCGAGCGTGGTTGTGCCCGTAGCGCCGGTGGCGCCGGTGGTGGTGAGGGTGGTCAGGATGGTCTCGGCCACGGGCTCGTGGTTGCGATACCGGTCGGGATAGGCGGACACCTCGACGGCCTGGGCCGCTTCGCCCTTGTCCATGGACTTCCAGCCGGGGATATCCAGTAGTCCTCTGGGGCTGGGGTAGTTGGGGGCTTCTGGTCCGCCGAAGAACGCCCGCGCCTGGTAGGTCGGGTCCATGAGGTCGGTGACCGTGCCCCACCCGGACTGCGGCCGCATCTGGAACAGGCCCAGGCTGTCGTGATCGGAGCTGTCGCCGTCGTTGGGGTAGTCAGCGGATTCGGGGTAGGTGCTCGTGTTGGACAGCATGCGGAGGGTGGATTCTGTGAGGGCTGCCATCAGCGCGATCTGGAGTCCGTCCCGGGTGACCCCGTCGATGCCCGTGCCGGTCTCGATGATCGTCGCCGCGTGGGTGAGCTGCCGGTTGTTGAGGGTGAAGGTCTCGCCGTTCGCGGTGGTCACGGCCAACGACTCGGGGACGTCGCCGATCGTGATGCCGTTCCCGGCGACGGTGCACGCGGCGGTGGAGGCGGGATTCATCAGCACCCCGATTCCGATCAGCGCGAACGACGGGCCGAGCAGGATCAGGGTGATGGCGGCAGTGGCGAGCGTCTTCACGAGCGATCCCCCGGCCTTATCGCAAGGGGTTATCGAGTTGGGACAGTCGCAACAGATGACAGGTGTCATAGGCCGGGCCGCAGATGATGAATACCGTGAACGCCACCGCATGTTCGGAGGCGACTGGTTCGTCGTTCCAGAGGCCTGTGCGGTGGCGGGTGCCTTCGATCGTGTAGGCGGTCGTGCCCTCGGCGAGCTGCCCCGGTTGCGCCTGCGCGACGGCAGTGTCCCATGCGTCGGGGACGAACAGGGTGTCGATGGTGAGGTGCTGGGTCGTGGCGTACTGGCGCAGCTCGACCCATGCCTGCCGGGTGGGCAGGTAGGTGGTGATGTCGGAGGCGAGCCCAGCCTGCTCGGCACCGGTGGGGTCGCCGACGGCGAGGAGAACCGACGTGTAGTCCAGGGGTATGAACCCGGATGCGGTGTCCCACCCGAACAGGGCGGTCGCGACGTTGCGGGCGAAGGTCTCCGGATCATCCGACCCGGCGACAACCGGCAGACGCGGCGTCACGGTCGGGACTGGGACGGCGGGTGTCGTGACCACTGGCCCAGACCCGACACCACTTTCGGTGTCGGTGCTGGTGGGTGGTCCGGTGAGGAAGCCGTAGCCGCCGACTCCGGCCAGGACGAGGACCGCCACGACGGCGGCGAGCACGGCGATCCGCCGGCGACGGATACGAGGGTCAGCGAGGTCGGGTGTCTTCATGCCCCTAGGTGCACCACCGTACCCAGTCCTCACCGCGCAGAGATCAGAGGGCGCGCAGGCGACCCCGGACAGGCCCGGGATCGCCGGTCTGTCGGTCGCGGGCGGCACGCAGCTCCTCCGCGAACCGGTCCGTCCCTGCGGCAGTGGTCAGGAAGGATTCGATCTGTTCGTCGCTGAGTTCGGCCGCGAGCTGGCCGGCGTCGTAGTGGGTCCACCAGTCGACCAGCTCGCCCCAGGTGAGCACGAACGCCCGCACCGGATACCGCACCGGCTCGCCAGCGTCATCCGGGGACGGGACTGGCCGGGGCGCGCGCTTCTTCCTCTGGGTGTTCTTGGCGCGGGCGAGCGCGTCGGCGGCGAGCTGGTGCAGGTCCGCCTCGCGCTGTCCCTGAGCGGTGGCGACGGCGGTACGGACCGCTTCGTAGATCGGGTGCACCGGGGCGCCGGCGTCTATACGTGCCAACTCGGCGGTTACATGTGCGCGGAGTTCGGTTGGTTGGGCGGGGTCGTCGGCGATCTGCTCCAGGTAGCTGATCTTGTCGAGGGTTTTGTGGGAGGCCCCGCCGGGGATCATCGCCGCTGCCTGCTCGCGGGTCTTGCCGCGCAGCCCGGGTGACGGGGGTGGAAATTTTCCACCCCCGTCACCTCCGGGCTGGTAGTCGCTGCTGAACCGGGTCGCGACCTCCCGGCGGGCGGCGTCCTCGGCCATCAGCGCCTTCAGCTCCCGGTAGAGAACGGCGGCCTCGGTCTGGGTCAGCGGCTTGTGGAGCACGTTGTCGTCTTGTTCGGCGAGGAGGTGTCCGAGTCGGTCGGAGATCCCGGAGCGGACCCACACGTTGACCTTCTTCCAGCCGAGCCGTGTGATGGCCGCCAGCCGGCGTGCACCGCAGACGAGTACGCCGTCGGGGGTGATGGTGATGGGTTGCAGGAGCCCGTCGCGGTCGATGGAGGCGGCGAGCTGTTCGATGTCGCCCAGATCGGTGCGGTGCCGGCGTCCGACACGGATCGAGGCGACCGTGCGCTCCAGCTCGATGAACCCCGCTGGCGCGCTCACCGAGACCCACCCCCGCCATGTTCGCGCGGTGCTGCGAGGCAGACGGAGAGGATAAGCTCATCGTCGCGCAGCAGCACAGACAGATTTTCTCCGACCAGCAGCCGCAACAGCACACCCCGCCCGGCTGTGGTGGCGGCGTAGGCGGGGTGGGGATTGCCCAGCAACGCCTTCAGCAGGGCAGTCCAGGAGGCGCGGGGGATG
>NZ_FNDT01000003.1 GCF_900099735.1 Arthrobacter subterraneus
ACCGCCGGCCGCACCACCCTCACCGGCGAAGGCCTCCAGCACGCAGACGGCCACTCACCCATCCTCGCCTCCACCAACCCCGCCGTCATCACCTACGACCCGGCGTACGGATACGAAATCGGCCACATCATGCGGGACGGTTTGGAGCGCATGTATGGAGCCGGTAATGCGGTCTCGGGCTCGGATCCGAACGTCATGTACTACATCACCGTCTACAACGAGCCAATCCTCCAGCCCGTCGAGCCCGAGAACCTTGACGTACACGGGCTGCTGCGGGGCATCTACAAACTCCAGGACGGACACGCGGCCGAAAACCCTCCAAAGTCGCAGATCCTTGCCTCGGGTGTGGCGGTCCCATGGGCACTCGAAGCACAGCGGATCCTGGCCGAGGAATGGGGTGTGTCGGCCGATGTGTGGTCCGTGACGTCCTGGACCGAGCTGCGGCGCGACGCCCTCGCCGCCGAGGAGGAAGCCTTCCTCAACCCCGGCGCTGAAGCCCGCGTCCCCTTCGTCACCGAACAGCTCGGCAACGCACCCGGACCCATTGTCGCCGTCACCGACTACATGAAAGCCGTCCCCGACCAGATCCGGCAATTCCTCCCCCAGGACTTCGCCACCCTCGGCGCCGACGGCTTCGGCTTCTCCGACACCCGCGCCGCCGCCCGACGGTACTTCAAGATCGACTCACACTCCGTCGTCGTACGCACCCTCGAACTCCTCGCCAAACGCGGCGAAGTCGACCCCGACGCACCCCGCCAGGCCATCGAAAAGTACTCACTGCTCGATGTCAACGCGGGCACCACCGGCAATGCGGGTGGTGACTCGTAACCCAGTGCGGATCCACAGGACCCGCCGGCCTTCCTCGGAAGCCGGCGGGTCCTGTTCGCCGTTAAGGCTCTGTTTGTAGCCTTCGTACAAAATGGAGCCGAAGGTGTCCGGGCCGTATGCTCGAATTATGGCATCGCCCACTCCCCCGCGCGGATCGTCCCTTCCCGCTCCGGACCCGGCCACCGTGGACCGGCTCCGCACACAGATCGGTGCACTCTCCACGGCTACCCTGAAGCAGCTCGATTCCTCCCTGCCGTGGTACCGGAACCTGCGTCCGGATGAGCGCTCAGCGCTGGGCCTGGTTGCCCAGAAGGGCATCGCTTCCTTTGTGAACTGGTACCAGAAGCCGGTCTCGCCTGCATGGGTTCTCAGCGATGTGTTCGGTACTGCACCTACTGAGCTCACCCGGTCCATCAGCCTGCAGAAGGCGCTTCAGCTCATCCGGGTGGTTGTCCAGGTGGTCGAGGACCAGGTCCCCGATCTCGCCTCGAACGCGGATCAGGGCCTCCTGCGGGAAGCTGTTCTCAGGTACTCGCGGGAAGTGGCCTTCGCGGCAGCAGATGTGTATGCCCGTGCAGCCGAAACCCGCGGCTCCTGGGATACCAGGCTCGAAGCCCTGGTTGTTGACGCCATCCTGCGCGGAGAAAGCTCGGACGCACTGCGCTCCCGGATTGCGGCCGTGGGATGGAAGTCGCAGGCACCGATCACCGTCATGGTCGGCAGCTCACCGGCCGAACCCAACGCAATGTTCCTCAATGAACTGCGCCGCACCACCGGCCGGCTTGCCGAGGACACACTGGTCGGCATCCAGGGGGACCGTCTCATTCTTGTCCTCGGCGGCGTACAGGACCGGAACAGCGCCTACGCCAGGCTGAGCGAATTATTCGGGCCGGGACCGGTGGTTTACGGGCCCGAATCCGCTTCACTCGTAGCGGCCAGCGGGTCAGCACAGGCAGCTTTCGCCGGACTCACCGCCGCCCGAGCCTGGCCGTCCGCGCCGCGTCCGGTTGCAGCCGACGACCTGTGGCCGGAGCGGGTCATCTCTGGCGATGACACCGCGCGCAAGTCCCTCCTCCGCAACATCTACCGTCCCCTGGCAAATGCCCAGAACGGACTTGAGGAGACGCTCTCCGCCTATCTCGCCCTGGGTCACTCGCTCGAAGCCACATCACGTGAACTGTTTGTTCACGCCAACACCGTCCGATACCGTCTTCGACGCGTTTGTGACATCACCGGGTGGGACCCGCTGATCCCCCGGGAGGCGTTTGTTCTCCAGACTGCTTTGGTCATCGGCCGGCTCGCACCGCCGCCGAAGACCGCTTCGGAGCGCTCAGCAACACGGCCGGAGCGCGCTCCTTCGTTGTAGACTTCCTACAAAGTGGCTTCGGGAGCTTCGTGCACCGGAACACCCTGCTTCTGACCGCCGATTTGGAAAGCTTGATACGTGCTCGCAATTCTCTGCCCTGGACAAGGGTCCCAGTCCCCCGGATTCCTGACCCCGTGGCTCGACCTTCCGGGCGTGCGGGAGCATCTTGAGGCTCTCAGCGAGGCAGCAGGCGTCGATCTCGTGCTTCACGGCACGGTCTCCGACGAGGAGACCATCAGAGACACCGCAGTAGCACAGCCGTTGATTGTCGCCGCGGGACTGGTTGCCGCCCGCGTACTCCTGGGAGACACTCCACTCACCTCCTCCACCGTGGTTGCCGGACACTCGGTCGGCGAACTGACAGCGTCAGCTGTCGCCGGAGCGCTCACGGAGCAGGATGCCATCAGGCTTGTTCGCACCCGGGCACAGTCAATGGCCGCCGCGGCCGCCGTGACACCCACCGGCATGAGTGCCGTTCTGGGTGGAGACCCCGACGACGTCGCAGCCACCCTTGAGCGGCACGGATTGACCGCAGCGAACGCCAACGGGGGCGGGCAGATTGTCGCGGCGGGCACTGTCGACCAGCTCGCCGCCCTTGCGGCAGATCCGCCGCAGAAAGCCCGCGTCATCCCGCTGAAGGTGGCAGGCGCCTTCCACACCCATCACATGGCTCCAGCGGTGGAAGCGCTTGAGGAGCTCCGCCCCTCGCTCTCACCCGCGGAGCCCCTCGCCACGCTGCTGTCCAACTTCGACGGCGAGCCGGTGGCTTCCGGAGACTTGAATCTGGACAGTCTGATAGCGCAGGTCTCGCGCCCTGTCCGTTGGGATCTGTGCATGCAGCGACTCCAGGATATGGGCGTCTCCGGTGTGCTGGAACTTCCTCCGGCGGGTACCCTGACAGGGCTGGCAAAGCGGGGAATGCGCGGAACGGCCGGACTGGCAGTAAAAACGCCCGAGGACCTGAGCGCCGCCCGGGCCTTCATGGACGAACACTCCCGCACCGCTCCGCCAGCGGACGCCCCCATCGCAGAAGGAAACGCGTGACTACTCCCACCCTCAATCAGTCTCCGCTGCAGGAGAACACCCGCATCCACGGTTTGGGCATCTGTCGCCCCGAGGTGATCGTCACCAACGAGGACATCTGCCAGTGGATCGACTCGTCCGACGAGTGGATTCGCCAGCGCACCGGCATCGTAACCCGTCACCGCGCGGACAAGGACACCAGCGTCATTGACATGGCCGAAGCCGCGGCCCGCGCCGCCCTGGAGGATGCAGGTATCGAAGCGTCACAGCTCGGCGCCGTACTGGTCTCCACCGTGACGCATCCATACGCAACTCCCTCCGCCGCAGCGCAGCTCGCAGACCGGCTCGGCGCCACGCCGGCACCTGCCTACGATATTTCAGCGGCCTGCGCCGGGTACTGCTACGGGATCGCGCAGGCCGACGCCCTGGTCCATGCAGGAACGGCCGACTACGTGCTCGTGGTCGGTGTCGAGAAGTTGTCGGATTTCATTGACAACACCGAGCGCACCATTTCCTTCCTGCTCGGTGACGGAGCCGGTGCCGTCATCATCGGTCCGTCCGACTCACCCGGGATCGGTCCATCCGTCTGGGGATCGGACGGCAGCAAGCACGAATCCATCCGCATGACGCATTCGCTGCTCGACGTCCGGGACCTTTCGCTCGCTGCACTCGCGGAAGGACCGGAGGCCCTGTCCTCAGCCGCGGAATCCGCCATCTGGCCGACTATGCTTCAGGATGGACCCACCGTCTTCAGATGGGCTGTGTGGGAGATGGCGAAAGTGGCACAGCAGGCCCTGGACGCTGCAGGAATCCGGGCCGAAGATCTCGTCGCCTTCGTGCCGC
The DNA here is from genome assembly GCF_900099735.1 of Arthrobacter subterraneus. GTDB lineage: Bacteria > Actinomycetota > Actinomycetes > Actinomycetales > Micrococcaceae > Arthrobacter_D > Arthrobacter_D subterraneus. The sequence goes on from NZ_FNDT01000003.1 coordinate 4,061, forward strand.
ATCAGGCGAACATCCGCATCATCGATGAAATGGTCAAGCAGTTGGGCCTGCCCGAGCATGTGGCGGTGGCTCGGGACATTGTCGACGCGGGAAATACGTCGGCAGCCTCGATTCCTCTGGCAATGCACCGCCTCCTCGCGGAGAATCCCGGACTCAGCGGCGGCCTCGCCCTGCAGATCGGGTTCGGTGCCGGGCTTGTGTTCGGCGCCCAGGTAGTTGTTCTCCCCTAGTTTTCCGCTTCGGGCCGCACTCCGCGGCTCGATCGAACCGATCCGGTACTTACCGGGACACAAGAAAAGGAGCCACCATGGCTAGCAACGAAGAGATTCTCGCAGGACTGGCAGAAATCGTTAACGAAGAGACCGGCCTCGCGCCCGAATCCGTGGAGATGGACAAGTCCTTCACCGACGACCTGGACATCGACTCCATCTCCATGATGACCATCGTGGTCAATGCCGAAGAGAAGTTCGGCGTGCGCATCCCCGACGAGGAAGTCAAGAACCTCAAGACCGTCGGCGACGCAGTTGAGTTCATCGCCAAGTCACAGTCTTAGCGTGGACGCGGCGATGGCAGCTACGGTCATCGCCGCTCCATCAGCTCACCTTCCACACGGAAACAACGACGCATCGAAAGAGTGAACCATGGCACGCAAAGTAGTCATTACCGGCTTGGGCGCCACGACACCCATCGGCGGCGATGTTCCCACCATGTGGGAGAACGCGCTGAAGGGCGTTTCCGGCGCCCGCACCATCGAAGCGGACTGGGTTGCTGAATTTGAGCTTCCGGTCACCTTTGCCGCGCAGGTATCGACGCCTGCCAGCGAGGTCCTGACCCGGGTCGAAGCCAAGCGAATGGATCCCTCCACCCAGTTCGCGGTGATAGCGGCCCGGGAAGCCTGGCGGGACTCCGGAATCGAGGAGGTCGACCATGACCGGTTGGCGGTGGCATTCGCCACCGGTATCGGCGGCGTCTGGACGCTGCTGGACGCCTGGGACACGCTGAAGGCAAAGGGCCCGCGTCGGGTTCTTCCGATGACGGTCCCCATGCTGATGCCCAATGGTCCGGCGGCCGCAGTCAGCCTTGATCTTGGAGCACGCGCCGGCGCGCACACACCGGTTTCGGCCTGTGCCTCCGGCACCGAGGCGCTCCACCTCGGACTGGATCTGATCAGGTCCGGCAAGGCCGACGTCGTGATGTGCGGTGGCGCTGAAGCAGCGATCCATCCGATGCCGATCGCGGCCTTTGCTGCCATGCAGGCCTTGTCCCGCCGCAATGATGACCCTGAGCATGCCTCTCGCCCATACGACATCGACCGGGACGGTTTTGTGATGGGTGAGGGGGCCGGTGCCCTTCTGCTCGAGGCGGAGGAACATGCCCTCGCCCGCGGCGCGCGGATTTATGGTGAACTCGCCGGTACCTCCGTAACGGCAGACGCCTACCACATCACAGCCCCGGACCCCGAGGGACTCGGCGCAACCCGTGCACTCAAGGCCGCAATGTTTGACGCGCGCGTGCAGGCGTCCGATGTTGTTCACGTGAATGCACATGCGACCTCCACCCCGGTAGGTGACCAGCCGGAATACGTTGCTCTCAAGACGGCACTCGGCAGCCAGGTTGACTCGGTGGCCGTCTCGGCGACGAAGTCGCAGACCGGTCACCTGCTCGGTGCATCCGGTGCGGTGGAAGCCGTCATGACTGTGCTGGCTGTTCATGAACGTCGGGCCCCGGTGACCATCAACCTTGAGAACCAGGACCCGCAGATCCCGCTGGACGTAGTGACCTCGGCACGTGACCTTCCGGCGGGCGATATCGTCGCGTTGAGCAACTCGTTCGGGTTCGGTGGCCACAATGCGGTCATAGTGGTGAAGAACGTCTAACCGGCTCTCCCGGAACACACGCTGGAGGCCGGGTACCTGAGGGTACCCGGCCTCCTTCAGCGTTTCAGGGCTGTGGTCAGCCGACCTGGTGCAGCCAGCGAACGGGGGCACCCTCTCCCGCGTGCCGGAAGGGCTCCAGTTCCTCGTCCCAGGACTCGCCCAGCGCCAGGGACAGCTCATGGTAGACCGCGGCCGGGTCTCCGGCTCCCGCCTCATAGGCGTAACGGATGCGGTCCTCGGAAATCATCACGTTGCCGTGTACGTCGGTCGTAGCGTGGAAGATTCCCAGCTCGGGGGTGTGCGACCAGCGCCCGCCGTCCGCCCCTGCGCTCTGCTCCTCGGTGACCTCGTAGCGCAGGTGCGCCCAACCGCGCAGCGCGGAAGCCAGCTTCGCTCCGGATCCCTGAGCGGCAACCCAGGACAATTCGGAGCGGAACATTCCGGGCGCGGCGGGCTGCGGCGACCACTGCAGGTCGAGTCGCTGATCAATCACCGATCCGACGGCCCACTCGATATGAGGGCACAACGCAGAAGGGGCTGAGTGTATATACAAAACACCACGCGCCATCACAACAGACATTCCATCCTCCATAGCTGTAGGTACGTCTTCCCCAACGACCTTCAACTATCGGCGTACTGTCCCGTTATTGTTTGGATGTGGTGTGCTCAGTCCACGGGGTAACAAGGAACATTCTGCCCCATGAACGCAAATCGCGCCACTGTAATTACCTGCGCCGGATTCCGTGCGTTCATGCCCGCGGGTGCGCCTGCTCATAACTGCGCCGAAGCCGGTCCACCGATACATGGGTGTAGAGCTGCGTTGTCGCAAGGCTCCGGTGCCCGAGAAGCTCCTGAACGGCGCGCAGGTCTGCTCCTCCGTCGAGCAGGTGGGTTGCCGCGGTATGGCGCAGGGCATGGGGGCCCGTGGCACCGGTGCCGTCGACGCCGGCGAGATGCCGCTCCACGACGGACCGTGCCTGGCGCTGGTCCAGGCGGCGCCCGCGGGGACCAAGGAACAGTGCAGCGCCGCTGTCGGGCTTGACCCAACGCGTTCTTCCCCTGCCGATCCAGTCGTTCAGTGCCTGGGCGGCAGGCACACCATACGGTACGGTGCGTTCCTTGTTGCCCTTGCCCAGCACACGCACCATACGGCGGTCATGGTCCAGATCATCGAGGTCAAGGCCGACCAGCTCCCCGACGCGGATCCCCGATCCGTAGAGCAGCTCGAGGAGAGCCCGGGCGCGTAGCGCTTGCGGGTCGCCTCCTACCGCCGCGTCCTGCGCGGCAGCGAGCAGCGGCTCCAGCTGGGATACCGAGAGGACATCGGGAAGCCCGTTGCGGCGACGAGGGGCTTTCAGGCGTAATGCGGGATTCTCTGCCAGATGACCCTCGCGGGTTGCCCAGGCGAGGAAGTTCCGCACCGTTGCTGCGCGGCGGGCGATGGTGGCACGTGAGAGCCCCTGCTGGTCCAGTGAGCCGAGCCAGGACCGGAGGCACGTCAGATCCAGCCCCGCAAGGGTGGCGATACCAAGGGAAGCTGAGAACGCCGCGAAATTCTCAAGGTCGCCCTGGTAAGCGCGCACAGTGTGGACGGAGCGATTACGTTCGCGTTCCAGATAGCGGATGAACCCTTCGGATTCGTTGGCGAACGGGAGGGTGGGTCGGTTCCCCCCTCGCCGTTCTCTCATCCGTTGCTCCCGATCCATCAATGGCTTCCCTGCGCTTGGTCCGCCCCGCCTGAAGCTACTGTGCGCCAGTGTGGGTGTCCGATCAAGGAGCCACACCGCCGCGCGCTTCAGGAAGCCGTGTGCTGGACGGGTGAAGGGGAGGCGGACGGCGCCGGGCCATTTGCCTGCGCGGCCATCTCGGCCACCGCCGATTCCAGTTCGAGCAGCGAGCGCTTGACGGCAACGCCGGCGGCGTAGCCGGTAATGGCACCGCCTGCCCCCACAACCCGATGTCCCGGAATAACGATTGACAACGGGTTGGCGCGTACCGCTGCCCCCACTGCACGGCCCATGGCGTGATTTCCGAGAGCGCCGGCGACCTCCTTGTACGTACGACGTTCACCGTAGGGGATCTCCGCGACGGCGGCCCAGACCTTGCGCTGGAACTCGGTTCCACCCACCAGGTTGTAGCTGAGCGGCGGAGCCATCACGCCACGAAAGTACCCGCGCAGCCACTCCTCCGTTGACTGGAACACTGCAGAGGCAGCATCCGGGTCGCTAGTAGCGGGAGAGCCATTCGAGGCGACCTCTGGGGGCTGGTCATTGGGGAGTTCCTCGTCAGCGGGCAGCCCGAGAATAACCGGCGAGGGCTCGGGCGAGTGATACTCGTGATAGACGCCGACGAGGTCCTGATCTCTGGCTACGAGTACGAGTCCCCCGACCGGGCTGTCGATGATCTTGAAGGTGTTCATGGTGGATATCCCTTTCATGTGTCTGCTTCCGGGTGGTGCGCTGTGAATGTTCAGGGGTGTGCAGGTTCGGGCGGCCCTCTGTTGGTGGCCCATCAGCCCGGGGAGCCGGATTACGGGCTGGTCATCGCGGCCGTTTACGCCAGCCGCCGCCGTCACCGCGCTGCGCAAGGCCGTCAGTCTCCAGCCGGCCCAGCCCGGCCAGGACGCCGGCAATACTCAGGCCGGCAACGGATGCGAGCTTGTCCACGGTCGAGGATGCGCGAACAGGCAGGGCGTCGAGCAGCAACAGATCCTCCACCGTCAAGCCGTCATGCAGGGCCGGTACGACAGCACGCTTTTGTACCGCTTCGACAGCAAGGGGGCCGGCGAGTTCCGCCACCTCCGCAGCATCGGTGACGCAGACGGCGCTGCCGTCGCGGAGCAGTCTGTGGCAGCCAGCCGAATTGGGAGACTGGACAGAACCCGGAACGGCTCCAACGGAGCGTCCAATGCCAGCGGCGTGATGCGCGGTATTGAGGGCCCCCGAGCGCCACCGCGCCTCGACGACCACTGTGACGGCGCTGAGCGCCGCAATGAGTCGATTTCGCTGGAGAAATCGGTATCTCGAAGCTGACGAGCCGGGGGGTACCTCTGAAATCAGTTGTCCGCGCTGGGCAATATTCCGGAGCAGGCCCTCGTTTCCGGCTGGATAGTATCGGTCGATGCCGCAGGCCAGCACTGCCAGCGTGGGCAGCGGATTGTCCTCGGCGGCGATTTTCAGCGCCGCCCGGTGGGCGCATGCGTCGATTCCAAAAGCGCCGCCTGACACCACCGTGAAACCGCGTCCGACCAGCCCCGAGGCCAGGGCACCCGTCACGTTCTCCCCGTAGCTCGTGCTGTCGCGTGAGCCGACGATCGACACCACCCGGTTCTGCGGCGGAATTGGCACCGGATTTTCGCCTCGGACCCATAGGCACAGGGGTTCGCTGAGCTGGAGGTCCGCCAGCGCCGTAGGCCACCAGTCCGATTCCGGGGTAAGCAGGGTGCCCCCGAAGCGGCGGACCGTTTCCAGGTCCCTCAGCGGTGCGAGTGTGTCCCAGCGCGCACTCCAGCGGGTGATGGCTTCCGTCAGCGCGTCCCGTCGCATCTCATGGCCATGGCTCTCCAGGACGTCAAAAAGCGCCCGCTGAACGCTCGGACCGGCGGACGAAACGCCGGTGGCGATCCGGTACGCTTCGACAGGCCCGGCAGCCGCTACCAGGCCAAACCCGACGTTATCCGAAGCTTCGAACAGACGGGCCAGACCCGCCCGGGAAATCTGCTCCTCCGTCCATCCATTCATACTGCTTCCTCCTGAGTGCGGAAGAGAAGCGCCGTTGTGACGTCATCACTGTTGGGCATGGTCCGCCCCGCGAGATCACCGATAGACCACGCCACCCGGAGAACCCGGTCATAGCCGCGCTTGGTGATAGCTCCCGTTTCAATCCCTTTGTCCACAGACACGGTTGCCTTACGGCTGAGCCTGAGTTCGTTGTGCAGCAGGGCTGCCGGCACCTCTGCATTTGTGGACAAATTCCACGCGCATAGGCGGTTCTCCTGCGCCGCCCGGGCATCTGCCACCCTCGATGCGATCGCCGCACTTGAGTCAGCGGTGGCTGAACCGGAGAAGTCATGGAGACTGACCCTGTGCATTTCCAACTGCAGGTCGACCCTGTCAAGGAGCGGCGCGGACATCCTGCCGAAGTAGCGTCTGCGCTGCTGGGCAGAACAGGTGCAGTCCATGCCTTTACCGGTCGACTGTCCGCAGGGGCAAGGATTGGCGGCAAGCACCAACTGGAAGCGTGCGGGATAGGTGGCCGTGCCGGCTGCACGGTGCAGGACCAGTTCCCCGCTCTCCAGCGGTTCCCGCAGAGCATCGAGGATGCGGCGCTGATATTCGGGGGCCTCGTCAAGGAAGAGTACGCCGCGGTGTGCGCGCGATGCCGCACCCGGGCGGGGGATGCCGCTGCCTCCCCCAATGATCGATGCCGCGCTGGCCGTGTGGTGTGGACTTTCGAACGGCGGTCGGCGTCTCAGCTCCCGGCATGCCTCCGCGCTGCCCAGAGAGTGGATGGCGGTGACCTCCATGGCCTGTTTGTCCGTGAGATCGGGGAGGATTCCCGGAATGCGTTCAGCCAGCATGGTCTTGCCGGCGCCGGGAGGGCCCACCATCATCAGGTTGTGTGCTCCGGCGGCAGCGACCTCGACGGCGAACCGTGCTTCCGACTGGCCCGCGACATCCGCCATATCCTTGGGCACCGGGTCCGGACCCTTATGGACAGATTGGGTACAAGCGTCCGGCGGCTGCGCCGCCGGAAGCTCGACGGATGCCGGATCCGCTCCGAACGCCAGCGCCACCTCCGCCAGCGAATCATAGCTTTTCACCTCGGCGCCCGGTACGAGATTCGCTTCCGCGGCGTTCCCACCGGCCACGACCACGCTGGTGAACCCGGCCTGCACAGCGGCCATCACCGCCGGGAGTACGCCACGGATGGGCCGCAGCCGCCCGTCCAGTCCCAGTTCCGAAAGAAACACCGTGCGTCCGCAATGGCGGACGTCCCCGGCAGCCGCCAGGGCTGACATGACTATGGCAAGGTCAAAGCCGGATCCGCGCTTCGGCAAGGAAGCCGGCACGAGATTCACCGTTATTTTGCGCCGGGTGAGAGGAAGGCCGGCATTGCGCGCTGCCGCCCTGATGCGCTCCCTGGCCTCGGAGAGCGAGGCGTCCGGCAATCCGAGCAGGATGAACGCCGGCAGGGTCTGCCCGATGTCGGATTCAACCTCCACGATGTAACCGTTGAGCCCCACCAGGGAGACGGCGTAGGTGCGTCCAAGCGGCATCAGCTCACCGCCCGCAGATGGTCGATGACCGGGTGACCGGTGCCGTCATCGATGATGGCCACCGCGTCCACGCGGAATCCGGAGAAACGGAGGTCGTGTGCCCGCGCCCAACGGGAAGCAAGCAGGTACAGCCGTTCAAGCTTGCCGGGAGTGATCGCTTCCAGCGGGTGGCCGAATGCCTCCGAGGACCTGGTCTTCACCTCGACGACCACCAGGGTGGCGCCGTCCACCGCGACGACATCGATCTCCCCCAGCGGACACCGCCAGTTGCGGTCGATGACCCTGAAACCTGCTTCCTCCAGGTAACGGGAAGCAAGTGCTTCGCCCCGCCTGCCCAACTCGTCCTTGGTTCTCATAAAAACACCTCCGGTTACCAGCGTGGAGCAGCAGGTAACCGGAGGCGGAGGAGAGTGCGCTTATGTGGGAAACCCCAGCGGACTCAGGCGAATGTGGAGCGGAAGTCAGCCGCTCAGGGAACCGTCCTTGGGAAGCGGAATATCATCGGACTTCGCCAATTCCTCGACATTGACGTCCTTGAAAGTGATGACCCGGACAGTCTTGACGAACCGGGCTGAACGGTAGACATCCCACACCCACGCATCGTTCAGCGTGAGATCGAAATAGATCTCACCGTCCGCCGAACGCGCCTGAAGGTCCACGTGGTTGGCGAGATAGAATCTCCGCTCGGTTTCGACCACGTAATTGAACAGGCTGACGACGTCGCGGTACTCACGGTAGAGCTGCAACTCCATGTCGGTTTCATAGTTTTCGAGATCTTCGGCGCTCATAAACCCATCATCCCCCACTTTCAACGGCAGGCATGCCGGGCTCGGCGACCGCACTGCCAAGGCGCCACGTCCGCCGGTGCTCGCTGCTCGGCCCAAGCCCGTCAATGGCGGCACGGTGGGAGGCGGTTGCGTACCCCTTGTTGATTTCCCATCCGTAGCCCGGGTACTCCTGTGCGAAGCCCACCATCAGCCGGTCCCGTTCCACCTTGGCCAGGACGCTGGCCGCAGCGACGCTCAGGCACTGCAGGTCCGCCTTGATCCGCGTGTGGACCGGGGCGTCGCAGCTGACCTCGAGTGTCTCCACGTCGTCAAACAGCGAACCCTGCGGCACCGGCGCAAGCCAGTTGTGGTTGCCGTCGAGGATGACCGCGTCCGGCCGGACCTCCCGGGTAGCTTCAGCCCACGCGCGGTTACCGGCAAAGCGCAGGGCTGCCATCAGTCCTACTGCGTCGATCTCGGCGGCCGTTGCGTGGCCGACCCCGTAGGCGGCCGCCCAGCGCTGAATCCTCGGAACCAGAGCCTCTCGCTCGGGTGCGCGCAGAAGCTTGCTGTCCCTTACCCCCCGCAGCCCTTTGGCGGATGCAAGATCAATGACCACAAGACCCACGGTGACCGGACCGGCCAACGCTCCCCTGCCCACTTCATCACAGCCTGCGAGAAAGCGGTGGCCTTCGGCGAGGAATGACCGTTCATAGCGGAGTGTCGGCGCCTTCCCTGTCACGGCGCCGGCTGTTCCTGCCCGGAGCTGTCAGGCGCCGTCTCAGGAACTCCTGCAAAGACCTCCGGGAAGTTGCCGAGGAAACCCATCCGGTCCAGTGGCCAGGCGACGACGGCCGCCTTTCCTTCTATGTCGTCAACATCGATGAATCCCCCACCGGGCTTGTCGGTGTTGGCACGAGAATCCGCCGACGCGTTGCGATGATCTCCCATGACCCAGACTTTCCCTTCAGGCACTGTTACGTCGAAGGGTGTGTCCGAAGGATTGGCGCCCGGGAACAGGTACGGTTCATCGAGGGGTTCACCGTTGACGGTGATCCTGCCCTCGGCGTCGCAGCAGATTACCCGGTCTCCCTCCAGGCCGATCACGCGTTTCACCAGGTGCTGCTGGGATTCATCCGGCAGCAGGCCGACAAAGATGAGGGCGTCCTTGAACCACCCGGTATCCGCTGTTGCAGCCGCTGTCTCGGGGAGCCAGCCTTCCGTGTCGCGGAACACCACAATGTCGCCCCGCTTGAGCTCGAAAGGCTCTGGAACCAACTGGTTCACGAAAATCCGGTCGTCTATTTCGAGCGTGTTCTCCATGGAACCCGAGGGAATGAAGAAGGCCCGGAAGAGGAAGGTCTTGATAAGAAAGGAGAGCAGCAGCGCAACAGCGACGATAATGAGGACTTCCTTCGCCCAGCTGCCCAGAGAGCGGGCCGCTGAACCGCCGGAGGTGGTTTCCTCACCGGGACCGTCGAAAGTGGGCGTTTCCGCCGCGTCCTCACCGCCGTCGTTCGGTTTCCCTGGATGGGCTTCGGCCATTATGTGTTGTTCCTCTGCTGTGCGTTCAGGACTGACCGGCGGAAGACGCGTGGTCGGCGGGGCGTGGGATTACGGTGAAGCGTTCGAAGGGCCAAAGGACGTGGGTGACACGGCCGACCACCCGCTCCTCGGAGATGAGTCCGCCGCCGGGTGCACCGAGCAGGCCGCGGGAGTCGAAGGACTCGGAACGGTGATCACCCATGAGCCACAACTTACCCTCCGGAACCACGACCTCGAAGTCCGTTTCGCTCGCCGCGTCCATGGGAAAAACGTAGGGCTCCTCGATCGCGTTCCCGTTGACCGACAGCCGCCCGGAGGAGTCGCAGCAGGCAACGGTGTCACCGCCCGTGCCGATCACCCGCTTCACGTAGGTTGTTTCCGACACGCCAAGCCCGAAGAAGTGCGCAACACCTGCCAGCACCTCCGGCAGCCCGCCGTCGCCCAGGGGCGCAAATGAACCCCTCCCGTCGAAGACAACAACGTCGCCGCGCATGGCCTCCGCGGACACGTAGTCGGTCCGGGAGACCAGCACGCGGTCGTCTTCCTTCAGCAGCGGCTCCATTGAACCCGACGGGATGTAGAACACGTCCATCAGGAGCGCGCGGACTGCGATGACGGCCACGCAGGCGAAGGCCACCGCATAAATGGCGAAGCGCCAGCCCGACATACCGGGCCAGCGCTTCGACTGATGCCTGGGTTTCCGCACGACGGAAGGATCAGGCATCACAAATGGGAAAAGTTACTTGGCGGTCTTCGGATCGCGCTTTTCCTTGATCTTCGCAGCCTTGCCGCGGAGTTCGCGCATGTAGTAGAGCTTCGCGCGGCGCACGTCGCCCTTGCTGACAAGCTCGATCTTGTCGATCACCGGGGAGTGCACCGGGAAGGTACGCTCAACGCCGACGCCGAAGCTGACCTTGCGAACCGTGAAGGTTTCGCGGACGCCGTCGCCCTGGCGTCCGAGGACGAAGCCCTGGAAGACCTGGACACGGGTGTTCTTGCCTTCAATGATGTTGACGTGCACCTTGAGGGTGTCACCGGCCCGGAAGTCGGGAACGTCATTGCGCAGCGATGCTGCATCCACATTGTCGAGAATATGCACTTGATTGCTCCTGGTGAACGCCACAGGTCATTCACGTTGGTCACAACGACGAAGACCTGAGTCCAGGCAAATGCCGTTGAAGTTTAGGTACCGGTGCGCCACGTAGCGTTTTCCGGTGTGCCGTCCTGTTGGCTACGCTCCCCCTGTGGCAGGCGCGTACCGGTAGGCACGATCCCCAATTATGCCACAGGGAACCCTGCTACCCCGAATGGGACGACGCCGGATCAGAGACAGGCGGAAGCGCCCGCTTCACTTCTCCCCCTGCAACCGCGAAACCTTCATCGGCCAGGACCGCCAGGTCGGCAGCGTCCAGGCTCCCGGCGTCGAGCCTTGCCAGAAGGTCCGGCCGGCGGCGGGCGGTGCGCCGGAGTTGCTCGTCGCGCCGGTAGCGCGCGATGCGGGCGTGGTTGCCGCTCAGGAGGATTTCCGGCACTGCGAGGTCCCGCCAGGCGGACGGCTTGGTGTATACCGGGTACTCCAGCAGCCCGTCGGAGTGCGATTCCTCGACCAGGGACTCCGGGTTGCCGACCACCCCCGGAAGCAGGCGCGCGACCGCCTCAACCATTGCCAGGACGGCCACCTCACCGCCGTTCAGCACGTAGTCGCCAAGACTGAGCGGGCGGACGTCGAAGGATCCTTCTGCCCACTCGAGCACCCGCTCGTCGATTCCTTCGTAGCGACCGCAGGCGAAAACGAGATGTTCCTCGCGTGCCAGATCGTGCGCCATCGCCTGGGTGAAAACCGCGCCGGCCGGCGAGGGAACAATCAGGACCGGGCGGGCGCCCCCGTGCACGCTCTCGAGAGCCTGTGCCCACGGTTCAGGCTTCATGACCATGCCGGCGCCGCCGCCGTACGGGGTGTCATCCACGGTCCGGTGCCGGTCCGTGGTGAAGTCCCGGAGATTATGGACAGAAAGGGCCAGCAGCCCGTCCTGACGCGCTTTCCCGATCAGCGAGAGATCCAGCGCCGCGAGGTACTCCGGAAAAATACTGAAGACGTCGATGCGCACTAGCTGCCGTCGGCCTTCTCTGCGGCGTCCGGGCTCTCTACCTCGTCCGCTTCCGCCTGGTTGGAGCCGGGCAGGTTCAGCTCGAGCAGACCTGCCGGGGGCGTGAGGAGCACGAATCCACCGTCGACGTCGACCTCGGGAACGATCTCCTCCACGAAGGGGACCAGGATTTCCTCACCGTCCGCCCGCTCAATGATGAGCAGGTCCTGGACCATCATGGTTCGCAGGGCGCTCACCCGGCCGACCACCTCGTCCCCCACCCTGGCCTCAAGTCCCACGAGCTCATGCTCATACCAGGCATCGCCGTCGTCATCCGAGGTGTCCTCCGATTCGATGAACAGCTTCGCCCCCCGCAGGAGTTCGGCAGCGTTCCGGTCGGGCACTTCCTCGAAACCGAGAATCAGGATGTCCTTGTTCCAGCGCGCACTGGAAATTGTGAGCGGCCCCTGGGCAGCCGGCTCCACCCGGAAAACCGCTCCCGGTTCAAAACGCTCTTCGGGCGCGTCCGTGAAGAGCTGAACGGTTACTTCACCCCTGATGCCGTGGGGCTTTCCGATGCGGGCGACCTGCAGATCCATGGGTTCTCCGTGTGTGGTGGCGAATCAAAACAGTAAAAAAGTCCGGCCCCAACACCTCAAGTGGTGGGGCCGGACTTCAGGCATGAGTGCTGCTGATCAGCGGCGGCGGTCGGTGTCCACGACGTCGACCCGCACCGGCTCGCCATCCGCCAGGGCGGAGATGACGGTGCGCAAAGCGCGTGCCGTTCGACCCTGCCGGCCGATCACACGGCCGAGGTCTTCCTGATGAACGCGCACCTCGAGGGTCTCACCACGACGGTTCGACTTCGAGGAAACCTGAACATCATCAGGGCTGTCCACAATTCCGCGGACAAGGTGCTCCAGCGCTTCAGCAAGCAATTTACTCGGCCTCGGAAGCTTCAGCCTCAGGCTCGTCGGCCTTCTTGCTCTTCGGGGTGATGGCCTCGGGCACAATGACGGAACCCTTTTCAGGAGCCGTGAAGGTCTCCTTGGGAGCCTTGGTCTTCAGGGTGCCTTCCTGGCCCTCGATCCCCTTGAACTTCTGCCAGTCACCGGTGATCTTCAGAATCGCGGCGACCTGCTCGGAAGGCTGCGCACCGACGCCGAGCCAGTACTGCGCACGGTCCGACTTGACCTCGATGAACGAGGGCTCTTCCGTGGGGTGGTACTTGCCGATCTCTTCGATGGCACGGCCGTCGCGCTTGGAACGCGAGTCCATGACAACAATGCGGTAGTACGGGGCGCGCATCTTGCCGAAGCGCTTCAGGCGAATTTTTACGGCCACTTGTGTGGTCACTCCTTGCTGATCAAAAGGGCGAGCTCCGGTTTCTGCACCCGTGGGGCGGGCCATACATTTGGAAGCTCTAGAGGACACAATGCGCGCAGAGAGAGGGGCTGCGCAGATTGGGTACGGGTCCATTGTGCCAGAAGTTCATGCCTGCGGGCGACTCCACGGCTGTGTGGTGCGCAGGCCCTAGCGGACAGCGACGCGGAGCTTGTTCCGCCAGGGGTCGTCAAACCGCAGTTCGCGGCCGGTGTGGTGGTGAGCAATGCCCGCTACCTTCAGCCGGTCGGCAAGTGCTCCGACCTCGTCAGCGTGCGGTACTTCGATGAGGACCTCACCGAGGCCGAGGGTGTCCTTGCGCGGTCCGGCTCCGCGGCTGTTCCAGACGTTCATCGCCATGTGGTGGTGATACCCGCCGGCAGAGACGAACAGCGCCTGGCCGTGCCAGCCGGCGGTCCGCTCGAATCCAAGGGTGTCGACGTAGAACTGTTCGGCCGTCCGGACGTCTCCCACCTGAAGATGAACGTGACCGACATCGGCGGCCGCCTTCTGCTGGTTCGCGACTGACTCCTCCGTGAGGTTGCTCTCAAGGTAGTGCCTGGGCGGCAGCGGCGCGTTGTCCATGACGACGGTGCGCCTGCCTTCGGTGGTGGTCCAGTCCCAGGTTTCACGGGGCTTGTCGAAATACAGTTCAATCCCATTGCCCTCGGGATCCGTGAAGTAGAACGCTTCGCTGACCAGGTGGTCCGCACTTCCCACGTAACGGCCGTCGGCTGACTGCGCGACCTGCGCCGCGGTTGCAACCGTCGCAGCGAGATCGGAGCGGCTGGAAAACAGCAGTGCAGTGTGGAAGAGGCCGGCCTCGGTGGGTTCCGGCAGCGCAAGGCCGGCAGCGGGGGCGAGATGGATAAGCCGCTGACCGGCGCGGCCAAGGTAAAGTCCGCCGTCGGACTCCGCGATATCCACCAGGCCGAGTGCGCTCCGGTAGTAGTTGGCCATGCGGTCAAGATTTCCCACCTTGAGCATCACTGTGCCCATCGCGGTTTCTGCAGGCAGCAGGTCCTGAGCGTTCATTTTTCCTCCAAGCGTGTGGTTATATCTTCCAACTACTTGAAGGTTTAACTTATTCCCAGGCTGTTCAGTTGGTCAACCAGGCTGTTCAGTTGGTCAATGGGCACAGCAGGAAACCTGCAGCCTATGCGCTACGCGGCATGGCTGCGCACGAACTCCCGGATGAGCGCGTTGCCCTCTTCCGTATCCTGGGGGCGGTGTCCGCCGCCCACTACCCGGTGCACAGCACCGGTTCCGGCCAGATAACCGGCCACCTCTTCATAGAGCGGCTCCCACCCGCCGGTCAGCACGAGGGTAGGAACGCCCGGGACGATCTCCAGCGGCGCTTCCCACGGCGGCGCCTGCATTCTGAGCCGCCGGGCACGATGACGGTCCTCAGCGCTCATGAGCGGGCGCGGTTCGGAGGCGAAGACGGCCCGGGCAAATTCGCGGTGAAATTCCGCATCGGTCAAGTCCGCTGCACGGGCGAACAGCGGCTCAACCCGGGCGCGGTGGGCTGCGGTGGCGGGAAGTTCCTGCGTCAGGGACAGGCAGGCCGGCTCCGCGAGGACGAGCGATTTCACCAGCTCGGGCCGTTCAAGCGCGACCATCATGGCTGAAACGGCACCCTGTGACGCTGCGACCACATGGCCGCCCTCCCCCAGCGCATCCCGGACAATCTGCTGGTCCGCAAGAAAGTCCGTGGGCAGGGGCTCGAGGACCGGATCAAAGCCATGGCGGCGCAGAAACAGGCAATCGAAATCCAGCGCCATCCCGTGCTGCCTGGGCCAGGCTGCCGCGCCGAAGGTTCCTGCGCCGTGCACGAAGACAACGCGAGTGCTTTTCATGTCCTCAACCTAGCTGCCGCCCCGGACATTCCGTTCCGACCGACAGCATCCCGGCCTACTTGCCGAGGAACTTCTCGAAGCCCTTGGGAAGGTTGAGGGACGAGGGATCGAAATCGTTCTGCTGGCCGAAAGCAGCGCCCGTCGGCACCGAAGCCCGCTGGCCGTTCCGCCGTGCTTCGGCGGCAGCTGCCTCCTGCGCGGCCTTCGCGGGATTGCCGGAACGCGGCTTCTTCTTTCCCTTGGTGTTCGCCTTGCCCTTCCGCGCGCCTCCCGAGAACCCTCCGGGACCAGGCATCCCCGGCATGCCCGGGATACCGCCGCCGGCGGCCATCTTGCGCATCATCTTCTGCGCCTGCCCGAAACGCTCCAGCAGCCCGTTGACCTCGGAGACATGGACGCCGGAGCCTCGCGCGATGCGGGCACGGCGGGATCCGTTGATGATCTTCGGCGCCACGCGCTCATGCGGGGTCATGGAACGGACAATCGCCTCTACCCGGTCGATCTCCCGCTCGTCGAAGTTTTCCAGCTGCTGCCGCATGTTGGCGGCTCCGGGCATCATCATGAGCATCTTCTTCATGGAGCCCATGTTGCGGATCTGCTGCATCTGAGCCAGGAAGTCATCGAGCGTGAAGTCCTCCTGGTCGGCGAACTTCTTCGCCATCCGGGCGGCTTCGTCCTTGTCCCACGCCTGCTCGGCCTGCTCGATCAGGGTGAGGATGTCGCCCATGTCGAGAATGCGGGATGCCATACGGTCCGGGTGGAAGACCTCGAAGTCCGTGAGCGCCTCGCCGGTGGAGGCGAACATCACAGGCTTGCCGGTAACCGAGGCGACGGAGAGTGCTGCACCGCCGCGTGCATCGCCGTCGAGCTTGGTCAGGACCACACCGGTGAAGTTGACGCCCTCATTGAAGGCCTGTGCAGTGTTGACCGCATCCTGGCCGATCATGGCGTCGATCACGAAGAGCACTTCGTCAGGGTTCACTGCGTCGCGGATATCGGACGCCTGCCGCATCAGCTCTTCATCAATGCCCAGCCGGCCGGCGGTGTCGACGATGACGACGTCATGGAGCCTGGTGCGTGCCTCGGCAACTCCCTGCCGGGCAACCTCCACAGGATTTCCCGTAGCCGACTCGAATTCGGAGCTGACGCCCGGATGGGGAGCAAAGACAGGAACTCCGGCCCGCTGTCCGTTCACCTGCAGCTGTTTCACCGCGTTTGGCCGCTGCAGGTCACATGCCACCAGCAGCGGGCTGTGCCCCTGGCCCTTGAGCCACTTGGCGAGCTTGCCCGCAAGGGTGGTCTTGCCGGCGCCCTGCAGGCCCGCCAGCATGATGACCGTCGGGGGGTTCTTGGCAAGGCGCAGCCGCCGGGTCTCGCCGCCGAGGATGCCCACGAGCTCCTCGTTGACGATCTTGACAACCTGCTGCCCGGGGTTCAGCGCCTGGGACACTTCCAGGCCGAGGGCGCGTTCCTTGACCTGCGCCGCGAACGCACGCACCACAGGCACGGCAACATCCGCGTCGAGCAGCGCGCGACGGATCTCGCGAACGGTGGCATCGACATCGGCCTCTGACAGGCGCCCCTTGCCGCGAAGGTTCTTGAAGGTCGCTGTCAACCGGTCTGAGAGTGAATTGAACACGGTGCGTGAACTGCTTTCCTCGAACTCAAGTGGATTCAACTATCAAGGGTAGCAACTGGGTTGGTTCCCCCGGACAGCAGACAGCCGCACCCTGACAGTGGCAGGGTGGAGGAGTGACTACACATGCGATTGATGAACAGGCCTCGGGACACCGGTTCCGCGGACAGGCCATACGTACGCTGCTGATTCTCGGTGCGTCCGGCGACCTCACCGGCCGGCTGCTGCTCCCCGGGCTTGCCAGGCTGGTCAGGCATGGGAAGGCCGAGGACCTTGCCCTCGTAGGCGCCGGATCGGATGCGTGGACCGCCGAAGACTGGCAGGGAAGACTGGCGACGTCCTTCGCAGCTGCCACGCCGGATTCCGGCACGGCAGACGACGGCGGCGCCCTGGCACGGATCTGCGCGGCCAGCACCTACCACCAGGTGGACGTCACCGCTGACGGTGCACTGGCCGGCCTGATCGCCGGGCTTGAACCTCCCGTTGCGATTTATTTTGCGCTGCCGCCCGCTGTCAGCGAGAAGGCCAGCGCAAAGCTCGGTCCGGGCGACCTGCCGGAAGGTTCCCGCCTGGTGCTGGAAAAGCCCTTCGGCACCGACCTGGAGTCGGCGAGCCGGCTGAACTCCATCCTTGCCCGGCTGGTGCCCGAGGACCACATTCACCGGGTTGACCACTTCCTCGGCAAGGCGACGGTCCTGAACATCCTTGGGCTGCGCTTCGCGAACCGGTTCCTCGAACCGGTGTGGAACAGCCTCCATATCGATTCCGTCGACATTGTCTTCGATGAGGAGCTGACGCTCGAGAACCGTGCCCGCTATTACGACGGCGCCGGGGCACTCAAGGACATGATCCAGAGCCACCTGCTGCAGGTAATGGCCCTGCTTGCCATGAACGCCCCGTCAACACTGCACGAGCGGGACCTGCGCGATCACGTCGGCACTGTCCTGAGGGCCAGTTCCGTGCACCCGGACTTCAGGGAGAGCACCCGGCGTGCCCGGTACACCGCGGGAAACATCGGCGGGCGGGAGGTTCCCAACTACGTGGATGAAACCGGCGTCGACCCGTCCCGCGGAACCGAAACCCTCGCCGAAATAGTGGTGTCGATCAATAACGAGCGGTGGGCTGGAGTGCCGTTCCGGCTGAGATCCGGAAAGGCACTGGGGAGGACCCGCAAGGAAGCAGTCATCACCTTCAAGCCCGTGAACCACCTCCCGGACGGTTTCACAGGGGTAGACTCCCCCACCCGCCTGCGGATCGGATTCGGTCCGGACACCCTCCAGCTGGACATTGACGTCAACGGACCCGGTGACGTTTTCTGCCTCGACCGCGCAACCCTGCAGGCGGAGCTGAATGCCTCGGAACTGCTTCCCTACGGTGAAGTGCTCGACGGCGTCCTGTCGGGTGATCCGACCCTGTCGGTCCGCGGCGATACCGCAGAGGACTGCTGGCGCATCGTGGAACCTGTCCTGGCGGCGTGGAAAGCGGATGAGGTTCCCATGGACGAGTACGCGGCGGGCTCGGACGGCCCACCCAACTGGTGACCCTGCGTTCAACCCGCCTTGCGGGGCCGGCCCGCGCCCGGACGCGGCCCGGCCCCTCCGGCGTCAGTCCCGGCAGTCGGCGTCGTCAGCGCACTCACGGACCAGCTTCATGACCACGCCGCGCTCCTCATCGGGGCCGCCGCTCTTGTTGGCCAGGACGTAGAGCTCTCCGTCCATGTCCTCACCGATTCCGAGCACAAAGAGATTGATGTGCCCGTTGACCAGGTTGAAGACCTTCGGTGTGCGGTCCCGGGGGTCCGCGGTATCGGTCTCATCGACGTACAGAACCCGGCCGTTCGCGGAGTGGAAGCCGTCTGAATAGTCGCCGAGGACATACGTTCCGTACAGTTCAGGCAACTCGGATCCCCGATAGACAAAGCCGCCGATTGTTGCGACACCCTCATCATGGTCGTACTGGGCAACCGGATCTATCAGCCCCGGCGGGAACCCCGGAGTATCGGCGTAGACAAACCCGTCAGAGGCGAAACCCATGAGTTCGGTGCCGCCGGGATTGAACTGGAACGTTCCTTCCTTCACCCGCCACCCGTAGTTTCCGCCCTGCTGGATGGGTCCATCGACCTCTTCGATACTGTTCTGTCCGACGTCGGCGGTCCAGATCAGTCCAGTTCCACCGAGATCGGCGCGGTCTGACGAGGCGCGGAACGGGTTCCGGAATCCGTAGGCGTAGATCTCCGGTGCGGCGCTCGCCTGCGGGTCCATTCTGAGGATCTTGCCCAGCAGGTTCGACAGGTCCTGGGCGTTGCCCGCACCCTCGTGACTGATGCACGGGCCCTCGCCGGCAAGACCCTGCTGCCCGAACTGGTCGTCCGCACACCCGCCGTCGCCGGAGGTGATGTAGAGCAGGTGCCGGTCAGCGGCGGTGGTACCGAAGAAGATCGCGCCGCCGTTGTGATTGAACTGCGGCTCCTCGATGGTGAGCACCACCCGGCTGGCCGATTCCTGCGGCGTGATCGCCCCTCTGGCCAGCGGGTCCATCCCGGGGTTGGGGACGGTCCATTCCCGGACGGTGGCGAGGTGGTTGGGCTGCTGATCCGGCGTTGATGCCGTGCCCGGTATAGGCTCCGAGGTCATCGTGTACAGCAATCCGTTGACAGCAAAATCGGGATGGAAGGCGGCGCCGAGGAAGCCCCGCTCGTCGGCATCCAGGATCAGCGGCACCAGGAGGGAGCCGACATCGAGGACCCGGCTTTTCGCACCCGTCTCCGTGTTGACGGCCCAGAGGGGCCCGTCCTGGTCCACCACGAACAGGACGTCCGCGATACCCGGAGCGTAGGTCCCCCAGTTGGGCGCGGTCAGGCCATCGCCTTCCGCAATGGTCTGCAGTTCCAACTGGATGGCACCGTCATCGATGTGCCCGGGAATCGGGTCGTCGATCGGCTCGGGTGCGTTATTTGACGGTCCGGCCGTCGCAATGCCGGCTGATCCGGCAAGAACAAGACTGAAAGCCAACCCGGTGAGGCCAAGAATGAGGCGTGGTCCGGCGTGTGTATGAGGTTGCATGTAGATCGCCATCCTTCAGGCGGATCCAGCGAGACCTTCGAATAGGAAAGAGGAAGAATTGTCCCCGCCCGGTGATCAGCAAGTCAGCTGAAGACCGGAAGACCGATCTTGTATGGGACGTTTCAAACGGCGCACTCGTTACGACGCCGATGCTACACCCGCGCTATCAGGTTACGGAAGAATAACGGACACACGAAAAATGCGGGCCCCCCGCAACCGGAGGGCCCGCATTTCCGGCGTCGGACTAGAGTGCTGCTTCCCCGCGCTCGCCGGTCCGGACGCGGACGGCGTCTTCAACCGGGAGGACCCAGACCTTCCCGTCACCGGCGCGGCCGGTGTTGGCGGTGGATACGAGCACATCCACGATGTCGGTCACCGAGGCGTCGGATACGAGCACCTCGACCCGGGCCTTCTGGAGCAGGTCGACGGTGTATTCAGCTCCCCTGTAGACCTCCGTGTGTCCACGCTGGCGTCCGTAGCCGCTTGCCTGGCTCACCGTCAGTCCCTGCACCCCGTAGTTCTCCAGGGCGCCGCGTACGTTGTCGAGCTTGTCCGGACGGACGATTGCTGTCACGAGCTTCATGAGTTCACCTTCTGCTGGGCCGGGTCGGCGACGGGAACCTGGGAGGTGCCGTGGAACGGGTGGAACTGTCCTCCGACGCCCAGTCCGCCGAATTCATAGGCGGTCTCGGCGTGTTCGGAAAGGTCGACGCCGGACACTTCGTTGTCGGGAGTGACCCGGAAGCCGATGGTCTTGTGGATAGCCAGGCCGATCAGTGCCGTCATGACCGCGGACAGGGTGATCGCCACGAGAACGGACACAATCTGCGCCACGAGCTGCGCTGTGCCGCCGCCGTAGAAGATGCCTCCGCCTTCGCCGTCGATGGGAAGGGCAATGAAGCCGATCGCAAGGGTTCCAAGGGTGCCCGCGACAAGGTGCACGGCCACAACATCGAGGGAGTCATCGAAGCCAAGCTTGTACTTCAGGCCGACCGCCAGTGCGCAGACGGCACCGGATACGAGGCCAAGTCCGACGGCGCCGATGGGGCTGACGCTTGCACAGGCCGGTGTGATGGCGACCAGGCCGGCGACGATGCCCGATGCCGCTCCGAGTGAGGTGGGACGGCCGTCGCGGAAGCGTTCAGTGACCAGCCAACCGACCATCGCCGCTGCCGGCGCTGCCATGGTGTTCACCCAGATCAGGCCCGCTTCCTCTGCGGTACCGGCGGCGCCGCCGTTGAAGCCGAACCAGCCGAACCAGAGCAGTGCCGCGCCGAGCATCACGAGGGGGACGTTGTGCGGACGGTGCGCCGGATCCTTCCCGAAGCCCTGCCGCTTGCCGAGGATGATTGCGAGAACCAGTGCCGCAACGCCGGCGCTGATATGGACGACCGTTCCGCCTGCGAAGTCGATTGCCTCACCTACCGTGCTGCCGATTGCGCCCTCGGCGCTGAGCAGGCCGCCTCCCCAGACCATGAAGGCCAGCGGGCAGTAGACGGCCGTGACCCAGATCGGGACAAACAGCGACCACGCGCCGAACTTGGCCCGGTCAGCAATGGCGCCGCTGATGAGGGCGACAGTGATGATGGCGAATGTCACGCCGTAACCGGCTCCGATCATGTCCTCGGTGCCGATCAATCCCTCAAGTCCGAAGGAGGCGAAGGGGTTTCCGAAGAGCTGGGCGACGCCGTCGCCGCCGGTCATCGAATAGCCCCAGAGCACCCAGACGATGCCTACCAGGCCGACGGCGATGAAGCTCATCATCATCATGTTCAGGGCTGCTTTGGCACGGGTCATGCCGCCATAGAAAAATGCCAGCCCGGGTGTCATGAGCAATACCAGGGCGGCGGAAACCATGACCCAGACGTGACCTGCTGTCAGATCCATCGTTACGTCCTCTCGCGAGTGGCGGGCACTTCCCGCTCGAGAAAAGTCTCGCAATGGCGTGTTTCCGTACCTTGGGAATTGTGTTGCCGGCACGTTACGGCGGATTCACTGACGTAAAGAGTGCGTGACCGGATTGTTTCGGCCGTGTTTCATCCGCCGTTGTTCCGGCGGACCGCCGTTAAAACCGCGTGCCCCGCAGCCTGTGTGGGGCTGCGGGGCAAGTCGATGCGTTGGGTCAGTTCAGGAGTGCGTCCACAAACGCTTCGGCCTCGAACGGCGCGAGATCGTCCGCACCCTCACCGAGGCCGATCAGCTTCACGGGCACCCCCAGCGAGCGCTGGATGGCGACGACGATGCCGCCCTTGGCAGTTCCGTCCAGCTTTGTGAGGACAATGCCGGTGATGTTGACGACTTCAGCGAACACCTTCGCCTGGTTCAGCCCGTTCTGTCCGGTGGTTGCGTCGAGAACCAGCAGGACCTCGTCCACTGTGCCCTGCTTCTCGATGACCCGCTTGACCTTGCCGAGCTCGTCCATCAGACCGACCTTGTTCTGTAGCCGGCCCGCCGTGTCGATCATGACGACGTCGACCTCACCCTCGATTCCGGCCTTGACGGCCTCGAAGGCGACGGAGGCAGGGTCTGCGCCGTCGACGTCGGACTTCACGGTGGGCACTCCCACCCGCTGTCCCCAGGTGGCCAGCTGCTCCGCAGCTGCGGCGCGGAACGTGTCAGCTGCTCCGAGCAGTACATCCTTGTCTTCGGCGACGAGCACCCGGGCCAGCTTGCCCACCGTGGTGGTCTTGCCTACACCGTTCACGCCGACCACCATGACGATCGCCGGCCGGTCCGCGTGGCGGTCGGTGGCAAGCGTCCGGTCCATGGTCGGGTCCACGAGCCTGATCAGCTCCTCCCGGAGCATGGTCTTGACCTCTTCGGGGCTGCGGCTGCCGGCGACCTTCACGCGTTCCCGGAGCGCATCCACGAGATCGGTGGTGGGTTCGGTGCCGAGGTCCGCCAGGAGCAGCGTCTCCTCGATCTCATCCCAGACGTCCTCATCGATGCGGTCGCGGGAAAGCAGAGCGAGGAGGCCCTTGCCGAGCGCGTTGTTGGATTTGACCAGCCGCGCGCGCAGCCGGGCGAGGCGTCCCTGTACCGGGTCCGGTGTCTCCACCGGGATGGTCTCGACTCCGGTCCGGGTCTCCTCGAGATCCCTCAGATCGTCAGGAACGACGACGTCGGGGCCGGTGTCGAGGTCGGCCGGCCTTTCGAGCGTGTCGGTGCCGACACCGCGTGAAGCGGTTGCGCCGTCGTCGTCCGGGTCCCGCGTGGTGGTGTAGGTGCCCGGCGGCGTGCGGCGGGAGCGCACCAGCAGAGCGGCGAGCGACCCCAGGACGCCCAGCGCTACGAGGACATAAATGACTATCGGGAGGATCTCGTTCACGTTTCCAAGCTTCTCACACGGGCCGCGGGCGTACAGGGCGGCCGGAAACTGGGACAATCGGACATTGTGGTTGCTTTTCGAAACTTTCAACGGCGTGCGGAGCGCGGTCCGGACACCCGGGAACGCCTGCGCCTGCCGCGCGAAATCAAGGTACTTATCGCCGCGGCGTTTGTGATTGCCATCGGCTTCGGCCTGGTTGCTCCCGTCCTCCCCCAGTTCGCCCAGAGCTTCGGCGTGGAAGCGACTGCCGCCGCGGTGATTGTCAGCGCCTTTGCGTTCACGCGGCTGGTCTTCGCTCCCGCCGGCGGCAAATTCGTCGAGCGACTGGGGGAACGTCCCGTCTACGTGGCGGGCCTGCTGATCGTCGCGCTGTCGACGGCGGCCTGTGCCTTCGCTGCCGACTACTGGCAGCTGCTCATCTTCCGTGGGCTGGGCGGCATTGGTTCCACCATGTTCACCATCTCGGCGATGGGCCTCATTGTCCGGCTGGCGCCGGCAGGGATGCGCGGCCGGGTCACCGGCGCCTACGCATCGGCCTTCCTCCTGGGCAGCATCGGCGGGCCGTTCCTGGGCGGGCTGCTGGCCGGGTTCGGTCTCCGCGTGCCGTTCCTGGTGTACGCGGGAGCGCTGCTGGTGGCGGCCGCCGTCGTCTTCTTCCAGCTCAGGGACACCACCCTCGGCAGCCGCAAGTCAGCGGCAGCCCAACCGGCACTGACTGTGAGGGAGGCGGTCCGGGATTCCGCGTACCGGGCGGCGCTGGTGTCCGGGTTCGCCAACGGCTGGGCATCGTTCGGAGTCCGGATGGCCCTGGTTCCGCTGTTCGCGGCCGCCGTGCTGGGCGCCGGTCCAGAGGTGGCGGGAATCTCGCTGGCCTTCTTCGCCGGAGGCACCGCGCTGGCCCTCACCGTGTCCGGCAGGCTCGCCGATTCACTCGGCCGGAAGCCCCTGGTGCTCACCGGCCTGGCGGTCAACGGTGCAGCCATGGCCGGCCTCGGGCTCACCACTGATGTGGTCGCCTTCCTGGCAGTGTCCGTCATAGCGGGCATCGGCGCGGGCATCCTCAATCCGGCCCAGCAGGCAGCCGTTGCCGATGTGATCGGCAACGAGCGCAGCGGCGGAAAGGTGCTCGCCGCCTTCCAGATGAGCACCGACACCGGTGCTATCTTCGGCCCGATCCTGGCCGGGCTCCTGGTGGATGCGTTTTCCTACGGCTGGGCGTTCGGCCTGACCGGCGTGACCGCCCTGGCGGCATTTCTGATGTGGACTGCGGCCCGGGAAACCCTGGGCGAGGCAGGCCAGCCCGTCAGGCGTCCACCAGCCGCTGGCTGATCACCGTGGACACGCCGTCGCCCCTCATGGTCACGCCGTACAGGGCGTCCGCCACCTCCATGGTGCGCTTCTGGTGGGTGATGACGATGAGCTGGCTGGATTCCCGGAGTTCCTCGAAGATGGTGATGAGCCGGCCGAGGTTGGTGTCATCCAGCGCTGCCTCCACCTCGTCCATCACGTAGAACGGCGACGGCCGCGCCTTGAAGATCGCCACCAGGAGCGCGACGGCGGTGAGGGACCTTTCGCCGCCGGAGAGCAGTGAGAGCCGCTTGATTTTCTTGCCGGCAGGCCGCGCCTCCACCTCGATGCCGGTGGTCAGCATGTCATCCGGGTCCGTCAGCACCAGGCGGCCCTCACCGCCGGGGAACAGGCGCCCGAAGACGCGCTCGAACTGCGCCGCCGTGTCGCGGTAGGCGGCGGTGAACACCTCTTCCACCCGCTCGTCCACTTCCCGGATGATGTCCAGCAGGTCCTTCCGGGTGGCCTTCAGGTCCTCAAGCTGGGTGCTGAGGAATTGGTGGCGTTCCTCCAGCGCCGCGAATTCCTCGAGCGCCAGCGGATTCACCTTGCCCAGCGAGGACAGGTCGCGCTCGGCGCGTTTGAGCCGCTTCTCCTGCTCCTCGCGGACAAACGGCACGCCTTCGCGGACCGGATTGCCGTCGTCGTCCACGGCCATGCGCAGATCCGCCCATTTGTCAGCGGATTTCGCCGCGGAAGGAACCGGCTGGTCCGGACCGTACTCGGCAATCAGGTGGTCAGCGGTGAGGCCCAGCTCATCAATGGACCGGTTCTCCAGGGCCTCGATCCTGAGCCGCTGCTGGGCACGAGCCAGTTCATCCCGATGCACCGAGTCGGTCAGCTCAGCCAGTTCGGTCAGCAGCGCCTCGTTGCGGCTCCGGACCCCGGCGAGTTCGGATTCCCACGCCGACCGCACCTCCTCGGCAGCCTCCCGGGCGCGCCCCGCGCGGTCAACCGAAACGTCAAGGAAGGCGAGCACCTGCCGCACGGCCTGGCCCACCGCCGTCGCTTTGGCACCCTGCAGCCGGCGGATCCGCGCCCGTTCCGCGGCCTGTTCCCGGGCGGCCCGCTCGGTCCGCGCCGCATGCTCGAGCGACGCCGCCCGGTTCGACGTTGCCCGCAGCTGTTCCTCCGCGCTGCGCAGCGCAAGCCGTGCGTCCATCTCGGCCTGCCGCGCGTGCGTTGCGGCGAGCGCCAGCGTGTCCCTGGTCCCGGTGTCCGGCTCCACGTCCGCGGGAGCGTCCTGGGCGTGCGCCAGCCTCAGCGTGACTTCTTCGAGGCGTTCCTGCTCGGCAGCGAGATTGGCCTCGGCTGACTCCGCCAGGCGGGTGAGCCGCTCCGTCTCCCCTGACGCCGAGCGCAGCACGGAACCCAGTTGGCCCAGCTTTTCGGCGACGGCGGCAAGACGCGCGTCCGACTCGTGCAGCCGTTCCAACGCCGCGTCCGCCCGTTCCTGCGCTTCCCGGCGCTGTGCGGTAGCTGCGGAGATCCCGAACCGTGCCCGCTCGTAGCGTTCGGTGGCGGCACGCAGCGCCTCCGCGGCCTCGTCTACGGCAGCCTGCACCTCGAGGGTGCCGGGCGCAGCGGCGGTGCCTCCCCGCACCGAAACAGCCGTATAGAGGTCACCCTCGCGGGTCACGGCGGTCAGCGACGGGTACTGTCCCACCATGGCTGCGGCCTCGGTGAGGGAATCGACGACGACGACGGCCGCCAGGATCCTCCTGACCGCCCCTTCCAGCCCGCCGCTGGCGGTGACAAGCGAGGCCGCTGTACGTGCGCCGTCCGGTACTGCCGGCGGATCCGCTGCCTCGGGGTCCGCGCCGGCGATCAGCAGCTCCACCCGCCCGGCGTCGTCGTCCTTCATGCGGCGGATGGCGGCTCCCGCGGTCTGGAGGGAATCCACCGCCACTCCCTCGGAGAGGGAGCCCAGGGCTGCCGCGATAGCAGCCTCATACCCCGGCTCGACGGACAGCAGTCCGGCGACCGGGCCGAGCACCCCCTCCTCCCCCGCATCCAGCAGCACGCGGGACCCGTCCCTGCGCTCCAGCCCGAGCCGCAGTGCTTCGATGCGTGCGGAGAGGGCATCACGTTCCCTCTCCGCTGCGCGTTCCTCAGCCCGGAGTTCCTCAAGCGCTTCAAGCACCGCCTCCAGTGCCGCGCCGGCCTCCTCATAGTCGGCGTCGAGGCTTTCCTCACCCTCCTCCGCGCCTGCCACCTGGGATTCCAGGGCGGTGAAATCGCTCTGTGCGCGGCGGCGCCGTTCAGCCACCTCCACGACGGATTCCCGGAGCCTGCCCAGCTCTGCCTCGGCGGCCTCCACGCGGGAACGCGCTGCGCCGACCTGGCCGGACAGCCTGGCCAGGCCCTCCCGCCGGTCCGCTGCGGCGCGCAGGAGCGAGGCAAGGCGCCGTTCCTCGGCGGCCGCCGCGTCCTCCGCGTCAGCCCGCTGTTCCAGGGCGTCCTCGAGCACCTCGGTGCGTTCGGCAATGTGCTCCTGCAGTTCGGATTCTTCCGCCCGCACCAGAGCCGCCTGCCGGTCCAGTTCCTCCGGGTCCCGGCCGCCCTCCGCCGGGGTGTCCACGGATCCCAGCAGGCGGCGCCGTTCCTCGGCCAGGTTGCCCAGGGAACGGAACCGTTCCCGGGTGGATGAGAGCCGGTACCAGGTGTCGCGTGCCGCATTCAGCTTCGGTGTTGCCTCCGCCGCGAGCCGCTCAAGCTCCGCCTGCCGGGACCGTCCCGTCTCAAGGAGGGCCTCGACCTCGGCCCTGCGCTCTTTCAGGGCGGTCTCGTCCGCAATCTCCTGCTCAAACGAGGTGGTCAGCTGTACCAGGTCGTCGGCCAGCAGACGGGCACGCGCATCGCGGGCCTCGAACTGCACCTGCTGCGCGCGGCGGGCGATGTCGGCCTGCTTGCCCAGCGGTGTCAGCTGACGCCGGATCTCACCGGTCAGGTCCGTCAGCCGGGTGAGGTTCGCCTGCATTGCCTCAAGCTTGCGGACCGTCTTCTCCTTGCGCCGGCGATGCTTGAGGATGCCCGCGGCCTCCTCGATGAACCCGCGCCGGTCTTCGGGCGTTGCGTGCAGCACACGGTCAAGCTGGCCCTGTCCGACAATGACGTGCATCTCCCGGCCCAGCCCGGAATCGGACAGAAGCTCCTGGATGTCAAGGAGCCGGCAGTTGCTTCCGTTGATGGCGTACTCGGATCCGCCGGCGCGGAACAGCGTGCGGGAGATGGTCACTTCCGAGTATTCAATGGGCAGCGCGCCGTCGGTGTTGTCGATGGTGAGGGACACCTGCGCCCGGCCCAGCGGAGGCCGCCCGGAGGTGCCGGCGAAAATCACGTCCTCCATCTTCCCGCCGCGGAGCGTCTTGGCACCCTGCTCGCCCATGACCCAGGCCAGTGCGTCGACGACATTGGACTTCCCGGACCCGTTGGGGCCGACGACGGCGGTCACTCCCGGCTCAAAGTCGAAGGTCGTCGCGGAGGCAAAAGACTTGAAGCCTCGGACAGTCAGACTTTTCAGGTGCACGGGACTCAGGTTCTCCAGGAGGGGTACGTTACCCACAATCTACTGCGTTCAACCGGGAATCATTGGTATTTCCACAGTGATCCGCTGCCCCCGGCCCGCCGGGTCAACGTGCCCTTATGTGCTGGAGGAACTAGGCTTTCCCCAGGATCGTTAGTAACCGAAGTATGCTTATCATTTCCAGATTGGCATCCAATGCCGGCCATGCGCTATCGGTTCCGGTGGAGCGAACAGCGGACCCGCGGATCACCCCGCAAGGGAACAGACGGACACGAGGCAGGAAATTTGACCGGCAACTTCAACTTCCGACATCGCAACACCGCTCTCCTCGGCGTGGAAAGTGTTGAAGCGCCGGTCATCATCACCTCAGCCGAGTTCGATCGCATCCTCTCTCCGGCGCTTCGCCGGTTGAGGCTCTCAAAGGGCCTCCTGCAACGGGTAGCCGGCATCACGGAGCGCCGCTGGTGGGCGCCGGAGACCGGCTTCGAGGACGGCGCCATCGAAGCGGGGGCCAAGGCCCTTGCGTCGTCGGGCATTGAAGCCTCCCAGATCGGGCTGCTGATCAATACCTCCGTGTCGCGGACAAACCTTGAGCCATCCGTTGCCGTCAAGATCCACAATGGGCTGGGCCTGCCCTCCTCCGCCATGAATTTCGACGTCGCCAATGCGTGCCTCGGCTTTGTCAACGGCATCACCCTGGCAGCCAACATGATCGAGGCGGGGCAGATCCAGTACGCCATGGTGGTCAACGGGGAAGACGCCCAGGCCACCCAGGAAGCGACGCTCAGGCGCCTGAATTCGCCCAGCGCCACACGGGAAAGCTTCATGCAGGAGTTCGCCACCCTCACCCTGGGCTCCGGTGCAGCCGCCGCTATCCTCGGCCCGGCTGACCTGCACCCGGGATCCCATCGCATCCTGGGAGGCGTTGCCCGTGCCGGGACAGAACACCACGAGCTGTGCGTCGGCGGCATCGACGGAATGTACACCGACGCCCAGGGCCTGCTCGACGGCGGCCTCCAGCTGGTCGTCGAGGCCTGGGAGGAGGCACAGACCCAGTGGCAGTGGGCGGACATGGACCGCTACATCACCCACCAGGTGAGCACCACACACACCAACGCGATCATCGAGGCCGTGAACCTCGATCCCAAGAAGGTCCCCCAGACCTTCCCGCGGTGGGGAAACGTGGGACCGGCCTCCCTTCCGATGACCCTTGCGGCAGAGGCCCAGACCCTGACCTCGGGTGACCGGGTGCTGTGCATGGGCGTGGGATCCGGCCTCAACACCGCAATGCTGGAGATTGAGTGGTAGAACTTCCCGGCGTCGACCCGATGTGGTCGACCTACCTCGACGTGCCGTCCACCGCCGCCGTGGACCCTGACGGAACCGTCAACCGGTGGCATTACCTGGACAATCTGCCCTCCCTCGTCGGCGAGACGCGCGGCACGCTCCTGTGCGTGCACGGGAACCCCACGTGGTCCTATCTCTGGCGAACGCTCCTCGCAGCCGGCGCCAGGCAGGGGTGGCGGGTTGTTGCCGTGGACCAGCTCGAAATGGGTCTTTCAGAGCGGAGCGGCCGGAAGCGCAGGCTGGCTGACCGGATCCGTGACCTCGAGGACTTCACGGGTGCGCTTCGGCTCCGCGGCCCGCTGGTCACCGTCGGCCACGACTGGGGCGGGGTTGTCAGCCTCGGATTCGCGGACCGCAACCGCGAGGACCTCGCTGCGGTTGTCCTGACCAATACCGCGATTCATCAGGATCCCAACGCTCCGATTCCCGCGCCGCTCCGGCTGGCCCTGAACGGGGCCGTACACCGGCTGGGCACCTCCACCACCCCTGCCTTCCTTGAAACCACACTCGCGCTGGCACGCCCCCGGCTCTCCCCCGAGGTGCGGGCGGCCTACCGCGAGCCCTACCGCACGGCCTCGCGGCGCCGGGGCATCGAGCAGTTCGTCGCCGACATCCCCGTTGGGCCCGCCCATCCGAGCCATGCCGAACTGACCCGAATCGCCGGAAACATCCGCACGCTCGATGTGCCGGTGCTGATGCTGTGGGGCCCTGAGGACCCCATCTTCTCGGACACCTATCTCAATGACCTCACCAGGCGCCTCCCGCAGGCCGACGTACACCGGTTCGAAGGTGCGGGCCATCTGGTCGCCGAGGACCGCGACATCGCCGCACCCATCTTCGACTGGCTTGGTGACCGTGAGTCCATCTCCGGTGCGAAGGTGCCCGCATGTGCCTCCGCCGGCTCATTCACTCCGCTCTGGCAGCAGATCCGGGACCGCGGCACAGGGGATTCCGCCAGCACGCCGGCCGTCGCCGATATGGGGACCGACGGCGAAGTGGCCCGGCTCCTCTCCTGGCGGGAACTGGACCACAGGGTCAGCAGGCTCGCAGCAGGCCTGCACCGGATCGGCGTCAGGTCCGGCAGCAGAGTCAGCCTGATGGTCCCGCCCGGAGTTGAGCTCACTGTCCTGATCTACGCATGCCTACGACTCGGCGCTGTCATTGTGCTCGCCGACGCCGGGCTTGGAGCAAAAGGCCTCAGCCGTGCAGTCCGCGGGACGGTTCCGGATTTCCTGGTGGGCATCGAGCGGGCACTGGTTGCAGCGCGCGTCTTCGGCTGGCCCGGCACACGCATCAGCGCCGGACCGGTGCCTGCCTCGCGCGCCCGGCTCCTCGGGGTCACCCACCACCTGAGTGACCTCTCCGGGGGAAGCTCCGCCTACCAGGGAGCCGACCCCTCCCCCGACTCCGACGCCGCAATCCTGTTCACGTCCGGTTCAACAGGACCCGCGAAGGGAGTGGTCTACACACACCGTCAGCTCTCCGCGATGCGTGACACCCTGGCCGTCACTCTCGGACTGACGCCGGGCAGTGCACTCGTGGCCGGTTTTGCACCCTTTGCACTCCTCGGACCCGCGCTCGGCGCGTCCTCAGTCACCCCCGCAATGGACGTGACTGCGCCGGGGACCCTCACGGCGCGCGCGTTGTCCGACGCGGCGGCAGCCATCGAGGCCACCACGGTGTTTGCCTCACCGGCCGCCCTGCGCAACGTCCTGGCTACGGCGGCGGACATCACGCCGCGCGGCGGGCAGGCGCTGCGCCGGATAAAGATTCTGCTCTCCGCAGGGGCACCCATTCCGTCGAGTCTGCTGGAGGAGCTGCAGGCACTGGTGCCCAGTGCTTCCCTGCACACCCCCTACGGCATGACTGAGGCCCTCCCCGTCACCGACATAGACCGCGAAGGCATCCGAAAAGCCGCTGCCCTGCCCGTGCCGGGAACAGGAAACGGTGTCTGCGTGGGCAGTGCCGTGCCTGCAGCGGAAATTTGCATCAGCGCCCTCGACTCCAGTGGCGCCGCCTCCGGCACACCCACCACGAAACCCGGTGTCACCGGTGAAATCCTCGTGCGCGCCCCACACGTCAAGGACCGTTATTTCCGGCTGTGGCTGACAGAGCGGGAATCGTCGAGAACCGCGGGCTGGCACCGGACCGGCGACGTCGGGCATCTCGATCGCGACGGGCGGCTCTGGGTCGAGGGAAGGCTCGCCCACGTGATCACCTCTGCATCGGGAGTCCTCACACCGGTTGGACCCGAGCAGGCCATCGAAAAGCTCGACGCCGTTCGTCAGGCCGCCATGGTGGGAGTGGGGCCGGCGGGCACCCAGGCCGCTGTCGCCGTCGTCGTACCGGCGGACGGTGGGAAAGCATCGGGTCTCGCGCCGACCGGCCTGGCAGACAGCGTCAGGCAGGCGCTCAGCATGGGCGGCTTGTCCCCGGCTGCGGTGCTGACCCTCCCTGCGCTGCCCACGGATGTCCGCCACAATGCGAAAATCGACCGTGCCGCCGTCGCAAAATGGGCAGCCGACGTACTGGAAGGCCGCGGGAGGAAGGCCCCGTGAAGGTTCTCGTCACCGGTGCCAGCGGGATGCTCGGCGGTGCCGTGGCTTCCCGGCTCGTCCGGGACGGCCATACCGTCCGCACCTTCCAACGCCGTCCCTCCGGTGTCCCCGGGGCGGTGGATGTGGCTGGAGACCTCGGTGACCGGGCCGGCCTCCTGCGTGTCGTTTCCGGGATGGAGGGCGTTATCCACCTCGCGGCAAAGGTGTCCTTCACCGGTAACCCTGCCGACTTCCGCCGGATTAACGTGGACGGTACAGCGGATCTCCTGGACGCGGCGCGGGCTGCCGGAGTGGAGCGCTTTGTTCAGGTTTCATCGCCCTCGGTGGCGCACACCGGTGATTCCCTGGTGGGTGCGGCCGCGGAGCCGGCCAATCCTCAACGCGTGCACGGCGCCTATGCGCAGACCAAGGCGCAGTCGGAAATCCTCGCCCTGGCTGCTGACGGCAGGGATCTGGCCGTCGCCGCGGTCCGTCCGCACATCGTGTGGGGGCCGGGTGACGCCCAATTGGTGGAGCGGGTCCTCAGCCGCGCACGGGTGGGACGGCTTCCGCTGCTCAGCGGCGGTACTGCGCTCGTGGACACGACCTACGTGGACAACGCCGCCACGGCCATTGTTGCGGCGCTTGCCCGCATGGAATACGTGCATGGTCAGGCGCTGGTGGTGACGAACGGCGAGCCGCGGCCCATCGGGGAACTCCTCGCCCGCATCTGCGCCGCTGGTGGCGTTCCGGAACCGCAAAGATCCGTGCCCGGCTGGCTGGGCCGGTTCGCGGGCAGCGCCGTCGAAACCTTCTGGCGGGGCACCCACGCCGACGGCGAGCCGCCGATGACCCGGTTCCTCGCGGAGCAGCTGTCCACGGCGCACTGGTTCGACCAGCGGCGAACCCGGGAACTGCTGGACTGGACACCCTCAATTCCGCTCGACGATGGCTTTGCCCGACTGGCGGCCCACTACGGCGGACGGGCCTGACCCGGCTACGCCGGCCAGGAGCCGAGCGTGGGTCGCCGAGCGTGAACCGAGCGGGCGGAAATAACCATATCCTGCCTGCGGCAATGGGTATTTCCGCCCGCTCGATCCGACAAAGAGGCCAGGAATAGCGAAAGGGAGAACCGGTTTCCCGGTTCTCCCTTTCGCTATTCAGCTATGTCGCCGATACTAAGCGGGCAGCATACGACTCGTTAGAGGCGCACGAAGAACGAACCCGGCAGGTCAGTCAGCGGGTGCTGCATGGTGAGGTTTGCACCGTTCATGCCACTGCTGATGACCTGTCCGCCTCCGGCGTAGATGCCCACGTGGCCAGGCCGGATGACCAGATCGCCGGGTGCAGGGGAGCTTACCCGGGTACCGTAATCGGCGAACTGCAGAGGACCGAGGTCCCCGACCGGCTGACCGGCTGCCGCCATTGCGATCTCGATGAGTCGGGTGCAGTCCTGAATGGACCCGGCAGCAAGTTGCGCACGAGCGGAAGCCAGGATGGCTGCACCCACACCGCTCGATGCGCCGTCAGCCACGGTGATGCTGGAGGAGGCCGTGGTGACGCCCATGGTGCTGGTCTCTACCGGTGCCGGAGCAACCTGCGGGGCCGGTGCTACCGGTGCCGGAGCAACCGGTGCGGGTGCAGCCGGTGCCGGGGCAGCAGCCGCGCTGCCTGACAGGCTGATGACCTGACCCGGGTAGATGATCGAATCCCAGCCGAGGCCGTTCGCCGCGAAGACGGCTTCGAGGCTTACGCCGTAGCTGGCGGCGATGGACCCGAGGGTGTCTCCGGCCTGAACGGTGTGTGTCGGGGCGTTGACAACCGGTGCCGGCGCTGCCGGAGCAGCAAGGGGTGCGGCCTGGACGCCCGCTTCTACCGCCGGGACGGTGGCTGAGGTGGTGGTGGTTCCCGCGCTTGCTGGAAGAGCGGCTCCGAACATGATTCCGGAGGCTGCTACCAGGACTGCTGCAGGGCGGCCGACGGTCCCGGCGTGGGAGCTGACTGCCTTGGAAACGACCTGCATGGTGCTGGGTGACTCTGCACGGTGGCGCGCGATATGACGGTTCTTGGACACGAAAATTGCCTCTCCCAATGCCTGCGGAGTTAGCTGTCGGATTCGGATGGGAGCCACCCGGACGTCCGGCGGTGAGGCCGGGCACGTCTTAACCCCTAGGACTTCTGAAGAAGTCCGCTATCTGGTTCCCCCGCTCCTGTCGCTGTGTGTAGCGAACGGACCTTCCAGCGGCGACAGGATTAGGCAATCCACCAGAAGGAAGCCGGGCGTTTGAGCCCGGCGTGTCCTAAACGTTACCGTCTTTTCGTTGAAATGTCACGTTTCGGTCACGGCCGCTCCACCGCAGGCGTCCAACCGCGTCCGAGAGGATCAGATCTTGTACTCGTCAGACGGGCTCTGTGCCGCGTCATTATCGCCGCCGCGGTGCATGGCCGACTGTGCCTTCTTCAGCGCCTGCTCGGCCTGCGCCTGGACCTCCGGAGCCTTGGCCTTTACCGTCTCGGATGCCTGGGACACCTTGTCCTGAACCTTCGGGTTGCTCCAGAGTTCGTTGGCCTTGACCTTGATCTGCTCATAACTTGCACGACCAGCCCGGGCGCCCAGAACGTAGCCTGCTGCCATGCCTGCCGCAAAAACCAACTTGTTCTTCATCGCGTGTCTCCTGACGTGTCGGGTACTGACGTATTGAATCTAGTCAGCGTACTTACTTTTGTCACGTCAGATGACACTCACCATCGCCCGTTGCGCGGCCGTGGCTGGCACCGGGGGCAACTGTAGGACGAGCGGTTCATAAACGTTTCGCGGCGTATCCGTGAGTCCCTGCCCTCGGCCTGGCACCGCCGGCAATGCTCGCGCTCCCTCCCATAGGCATTCAGGGAGCGTTCAAAATATCCCGAGGCGCCATTTACATTGACGTACAGGGAATCGAAACTGGTGCCGCCCGCGTCGAGTGCCCGGGACATCACGTCCCGGCAGGCGTCAAGCAGTCGGGCAGCCTCTGCCCTCCGGAGCGTGTCGGTAGGACGCGCATAATGCAGCTTTGCCGCCCACAACGACTCATCGGCATAGATGTTCCCGACCCCCGAGATGAGGGACTGGTCGAGCAGGGCCCGCTTCAGACCGGTTCGGCGGGACTGCAGCTTTCGGAAGAAATCCTCGAAGGAGAACGCGGGATCCAGCGGATCACGGGCAATGTGGGCAGCTTCCAGCGGAATCAATGGGACAGGGCTTTCGCCAAGGCCACCGGGAAATCCGTCGGAGGTGGGGACCATGTTTGTGACGAAGAGCCCGCCGAAGATTCGTTGGTCCACGAAGCGGAGCTCCCCCGGCATGGACCGGGCACCGGCCACCGGCGACAGCCGCAGGCGCACCCTCAGATGTACCTCATCGGGCTGCTCCGCATCTTCGACCAGCAGCTGCCCGCTCATTCCGAGATGGGCCACCAGAGCGACGGCCGGCGACGGTTCATCCCGGGTAAGCAGGTGCGACGACGGTGATTCGGGACCGCCGTCGTCGGGCGTGTCCTCGTCGGGCGTAAAGGTGAGCGGTAGCCAGAGGAACTTCCCGCGGCGCACCGCGTCTGTAACCCGCGCTCCGACAAGATTGCCGGCGAAATCCCCGGCTCCGAGCGTGTGGCGGCGGATGGACCGCGGATCAAGAACGTCAACTGCCTCAATCCGGCGACCCTGGACCCAGCGCGCCAACCCACGGCGCACCACTTCCACCTCGGGCAGTTCAGGCATGGGCGTGACGGCGGCTCACGTTGACTGACGGAGGTCCGCGTCGGTGCGGAGCCCGGCGGCACCGGCCTGGAGAAGCTTCCAGGACGCTGCAGCAGCTTCCTGCTCCGCTTCTTTCTTTGACCGGCCGGAGCCGGAGCCGTAGGTGGTTGAGCCGATGACCAGCACGGCTTCGAACCGGCGGTCGTGGTCCGGGCCGAAACCGGTCACCTGATAATCGATGACGCCCATCCGCTGGGCGGCGGCGATCTCCTGGATGCTGGTTTTCCAGTCTGTACCAGCGCCGAGCGCAGCGGCATCCTGAAGCACCGGCCCAATGATGCGCATCACAAGGCGCCGCGCCGTTTCCATACCGTTGCTGAGGTAGGTAGCCCCGATGATGGCTTCCATGGTGTCCGCGAGAATTGAGGATTTGTCCCACCCGTTGGTGAGCTTTTCACCCTGCCCGAGGAGGATGTGTTTCCCGAGGTCAAGGCCGCGTGCAATGTCGGCGAGTGCCCGTGTGCTGACAACGGCGGAGCGCCTCTTGGCGAGGTCGCCCTCGGAAAGGTCAGGGTTGTCGCGGTAGAGCGCGTCGGTGACCGACAGACCCAGCACGGCGTCACCGAGGAACTCCAGGCGTTCATTCGTCGGAATACCGCCCTGCTCATAAGCGTAGGACCGGTGCGTGAGCGCAAGACGAAGCGTCTCGGCGTCAATACTGACACCGAGACGCTTCAAAAGGTCTTCAGAACTCTCCACGCAGGCGACGCTTTCGCGATCAAAGCCGAGGACACCGGAAACCGGTGCCGTCAGCATCTAGACGTCGGCTACCTTGCGTCCCTTGTACTCAAGGAACAGTGCGGTGCCGGCGGAATCGGTGACAACCTTCGCCTGGTGGGCAAGGCTGTAGGTGACGCGACCGTTCTCCACCGTCTTCACCAGCTTGGGGGCAACAGCCTTCCACTGGGAACGGCGTGCACGCGTATTCGAGCGGGACATTTTCCGCTTGGGAACAGCCACGGCTAACTCTCTTCTCTCTTGTCTGACTCTGTCTTAACATCTGGTTCCGCTGCCTCAGGGGTGGCGGCCGCGCCGGCCAACCCTGACAGAGCAGCCCAGCGGGGGTCGAGGACCTCGTGCTGGTGTCCGGGATCATCTTCCAGGCGGGCACCGCATTCGGCGCACAAACCCTGGCAGTCCTCCCGGCATACCGGCTGGAACGGCAGTGAGGTCACCACCGCATCCCGCAGTACCGGCTCGAGATCGATGGCATCGTTCTCGACCAGGCGCTGCGCGTCCTCCTCTTCATCCTCCGCCAGCTCGGGGGCGTCGTAGTAGAAGAGTTCCTGCACATCAACGCTACTGCCGTACCTGAGCGGGTCAAGGCACCGGCCGCACTCGCCGACTACTTCGACGTCTACGCTGCCCGATACCAGGATCCCCTCGTGTACGGCCTCGAACCTCAGGTCCAGCTCCATCTCGGAGCCTTCCTGAACGCCGATGAGCGCCACACCAAAATCCTTCGGTGCGGGCACATGTTCTTCGACTGTCCGCATGTTTCCCGGACTGCGTCCGAGATCCCTGACATTGAACACCAGGGGCGAACCAAGATCGCTTTTAATGGGAACTCCTGTAGAACATATGACCGACGAACCATCTTAGCCCGAAACAAAGCCCCACCCCAAACCGGCTATCCTCTCGCAGCACTGAACCATCCCAGATGCGCTCGGAATGCGGGTGACTTGACGCATCCGCGGCGATACGCTGTCCTCTGTGACTCAAATACGCGTGCGTGACGCTGCCCGGTTCCTCGGCGTCAGCACTGACACCGTCCGCCGCTGGATCGATGAAGGTACTCTCGCCGCTACCCGTTCAGCGGGGGCTCTCACCATCGACGGCCTGCAGCTCGCGCGCCTGGCGCGGGACCGCGCCGTGCTCCCCGAAGATCCCTCCGGCGCGGCCACCTCCGCACGGAACCGCTTCGTGGGGCTTGTCACGGAGGTAGTGAGCGACACGGTGATGTCGCAGGTCGAGCTGCAGTGCGGTCCGCACAGAGTGGTGTCCCTGATGAGCAGTGAAGCGGTGCGCGAGCTAGGCATACAGCCCGGCTCCGTTGCCGTGGCAGTGATCAAGGCTACCAATGTGATTGTGGAGGCCACACCGGTCGGAACCCCGCAGCCGGGCGAACACCGATGATGCGCCGGGCACGGCAGGCAGCGGGCGCCGTCGTCGTTCTTTCGCTTTCTGCCTGCGGCAGCGGCGGTCAGGCCCGTGAGACAACACTCAACGTCTATGCCGCGTCATCACTTCAGGTTCCGTTCGAGGAGATCGCCGAGGAGTTCGAAGCCGCTCACTCCGGCGTGGATGTGCAACTGAACTTCGCCGGATCCTCCGATCTCGCAGCCCAGATCCGTGCGGGTGCGCCCGCCGAGGTGTTTGCCTCGGCCAACAAGGCCACCATGGAGCAGATTGCTGCTGAGCAGCTCCTCGCATCGGAACCCCGGCCGTTCGCCACCAACGTGCTGACCATCGCGGTGGCCGAGGGAAACCCGCTCGGTATCGAGTCACTGGCGTCGCTCGCGGAGCCCACGGTTTCGGTGGTCCTGTGCGCCCCGCAGGTGCCGTGCGGCTCAGCGGCCGGAGATGTGCAGGAGCTCACGGGGGTTTCTCTTACGCCCGTCAGTGAGGAAAGCTCCGTCACGGACGTGCTTGGGAAGGTCTCATCGGGTCAGGCGGATGCGGGGCTCGTCTACGTGACGGACGCGGCGGCGGCCGCCGGGTCGGTGGACAGTGTGCCGTTCGACGCGGCCGCCCAGGCCGCCAACGTGTACCCGATCGCGGTCACGGGAACGGGCGGTGACCTCGCAGCCGACTTCGTGGACCTCGTCACCGGAGTGCAGGGCCAGCGGGTGCTTGCCGCCCACGGCTTCGGGAAGCCCGGCCGGTGAGCGGTTCCTATTCCGGCATCCCGCGGTGGGTGCTTGCCGTCGCCGCAGCAGGCGCCCTCTTCCTGCTGGTACCGCTTGCCGCCATTGTGCTTCGCGTTGACTGGACGCGGTTCGGCGCGCTGGTTTCCTCCGAGCCCTCCCGCGCGGCGCTCCTCCTGAGCCTGCAGACCTCGGGGACCAGCACGGCGCTCTGTGTGCTCTTCGGGGTACCGATGGCCTTTGCCCTGGCACGCACCAGGTTTCGGGGTCAGCGCGTGGTCCGGGCGCTCGTTCTCCTGCCGTTGGTGCTGCCGCCCGTGGTCGGCGGCATCGCGCTGCTCTATACCTTCGGGCGGCAGGGGCTCCTCGGCGAGTCCCTCCGCATCCTCGGCGTGGACATTGCATTCTCGACCGCCGCCGTCGTGCTGGCGCAGACGTTCGTTGCCCTGCCGTTCCTGGTCCTGAGCCTCGAGGGAGCCCTGCGGACCGCAGGTACCCGCTACGAGGCCGTTGCTGCGACGCTGGGCGCACGCCCCACCACGGTGCTGAGACGGGTGAGCCTGCCGCTGGTCGGACCGGGCATCGTGTCCGGTGCTGTTCTGTCCTTCGCCCGCGCACTCGGCGAATTCGGCGCAACGCTCACCTTCGCCGGCAGCCTGCAGGGCGTAACCCGGACGCTTCCGCTGGAAATCTACCTGCAGCGGGAAACCGACCCGGACGCCGCGGTTGCACTGTCGCTGGTGCTCGTCGCCGTCGCCGTCCTGGTGGTCGCGCTGGCGCACCGCATCCATGAGGGCACCGGCCCGTGAACCTGGTTGCCAGCGCGAAGATTCCCACGCGGAACATTGACCTGCGGCTTTCCCTCTCCGCCGGGGAAACCGTGGCTGTCATGGGACCCAACGGGGCCGGAAAATCCACACTGCTCGCCGTGCTCGCCGGGCTCATTCGTCCCGACCACGGCTCTGCCTCCCTCAACGGCAAAACCCTGTACGACGACGGCGCGTGGCTGCCGCCCCATGCCCGCGGCATTGCGCTGCTGGCCCAGGACGCGCTCCTCTTCCCGCACCTCTCGGTGCTGGAGAATGTTGCATTCGGACCCCGGTCCGCCGGAGCCTCCCGCAGCGCCGCCCGGCAGGCAGCGAACCGCTGGCTTCAGGAGGTTGACGCCGCTGACCTTGCCGGTCACCGGCCTTCACGCCTCTCGGGAGGCCAGGCGCAGCGGGTGGCCGTGGCCCGTGCCCTCGCGGCCGAGCCGGCGCTCCTGCTGCTGGATGAGCCACTGGCAGCGCTCGACATTTCCGTGGCGCCGGTGCTGCGCCGCACGCTTCGCCGGGTGCTCGAGGGGCGCAGCGCAATCATCGTCACGCATGACGTGGTGGATGCGTTGCTGCTCGCCGACCGGGTGGTGATCATCGACGGCGGACGGATTGTCGAGGATGGGCCCACCCGGTCAGTCCTTGAAAGGCCGCGCAGCCGCTTCGCCGCGGGGCTGGCCGGAGTGAACCTCCTGACGGGCACCACGGCGGCGGGCGGGCTGCACACCTCAACAGGTCTGCAACTGGCGGCCCTGACGGAGGAGGATCTGCCGCCGGGGAAGGACGCAGCAGCGGTTTTCAGCCCCCGGGCCGTCGCAGTTCACCGGCTCCGGCCGACGGGCAGTCCCCGGAACGTCTTTTCGGTGACCGTCACGGATCTTGAGCAGCATGGACCACGCACCACCGTGCGCGCAGGGCATCTGAGTGCCGAGATCACCACTGCCTCGGCCGCCGACCTGGACCTGTTGCCGGGCACGGGGATGTACTTCAGCGTGAAGTCAGCCGAGGTGACCGTCTACCTGCTCTGAGCATCCGGGCTACTGAAGTCGGTAGACCTCAGGCGGACTTCTCCGCAGCGTGCTGGTTGGATGTCTCAGACATGATGTCCCTGTCGTCCAGCTCCTCGTTGACTTCTTCCTGACGGTGCTCAGTCTCCGGGTCCGGGCTGCCCGCCTCGACGTATTCCACCTCGAGCTGCCGGTGGACCTTGCTGTTGAGGACCTCAACCTGGTCATCCTCAAGGCTGTTGAGGTTCTCCGGAAATGGATCTTCCGGCTTGATGCGACTTTTGCCCATTGTTTTTCCTCTGTCCGCCCGCACTGGAATTCCTGATTCTACTGAAACGAATCCGCTTCTAGGGAGTGGTCTCCTTGAGCCGCTTGAGGACGGCCTTCGGGACAAAGGGCGAAATGTCACCGCCGAGGCTCGCCACCTCCTTCAGGAGCGTCGACGAGAGGTGCGAGTAGCTTGCCTCGGCCGGAATGAACACCGTCTCGATGCCGGCCAGTTGCCGGTTCATCGCGGCCATCGGCAGCTCGTATTCGAAGTCGGCACTGGAGCGCAGGCCTTTCACAATGAGGTTGGCTCCGTGCTCACGGCAGAACTCTGCGAGCAACCCGTCACCCATGGGCCGTACGGAAACCCCGCGCAGGTAGGTGAGGGTCTCGTTGGCGATGTCCAGCCGGTCCACCAGCTCGAACCGGTACTTCTTTGCGTAGTTGGTGGAGACAGCCACGATGACCTCGTCGAAGAGGCTGGCGGCACGGGCGATGACCTCCAAATGGCCGTTATGGATGGGATCGAAGGACCCGGGGCAGACTGCGCGGCGCATACAACGAATGTACCCTCTGGCGCGCCGGTTTAGACCGTCGCCGGCACAGGCGTTCGACATACTGGATCACATGGATTCAAACCTACCCATCCCGTCGAGGCAGCTCTCCGGCTGGCAGCGAACCGCCCAGGGCGCCAACCTCCTCTCCCCCGACGGCCGTCTCGGAACCGTC
Organism: Arthrobacter subterraneus; assembly: GCF_900099735.1. Classification (GTDB taxonomy): domain Bacteria; phylum Actinomycetota; class Actinomycetes; order Actinomycetales; family Micrococcaceae; genus Arthrobacter_D; species Arthrobacter_D subterraneus. Next base: position 45,120 of record NZ_FNDT01000003.1, read on the forward strand.
ATTTTCGAGGAAATCACCGCGCTCGCTGCGCAGCACGGTGCCATCAACCTGGGCCAGGGGTACCCGGATGAGGACGGACCGGACCTCCTCCTGGACGCCGCGCGGGAGAACATAGCGTCCGGGCTCAACCAGTACGCACCCGGGCGTGGGCTGCCCGTCCTCCGGGAGGCCGTTGCAGCCCATCAGCAGCGCTTCTACGGGTTGACCGTCGATCCTGAACGGGAAGTTGCGGTTTCCACCGGAGCCACGGAGGCTATCGCGGCGTCCATCCTCGCCTTTGCCGGTCCCGGGGACGAGGTCCTGACGTTCGAGCCCTTCTACGACTCCTACGGCGCCATCATCGGTCTCAGCGGAGCCCGGCACACCACCGCACCGCTGGTCGGCCCGGACTTCCAGCCGGACCTGGATGCCCTCGAGGCGGCCGTGAACGAGAAGACCCGCGTGATCGTGGTGAACAACCCGCACAATCCCATGGGTTCCGTCTTTTCGAGGGAGGCCCTTGTTCGGATCGTGGAACTGGCGGAGCGCTACGACGCAATCATTGTGACCGACGAGGTGTACGAACATCTGACATTCGGCACAGCCCACATCCCCGTCGCCACGCTGCCCGGCGCGTGGGAAAGAACCGTCACCATCTCTTCGGCCGGAAAGACCTTCTCCGTGACCGGTTGGAAGATCGGCTGGTTCTCCGGACCCTCGGTCCTTGTGGACGCAGTCCGGAGTGTCAAGTCCTTCCTCAGCTACAGTTCGGGCACCCCGTTCCAGGGGGCGGTAGCCCTGGGGCTTGGGCTGAAGGACGGTTTCTACCGCTCCATCGCCGATTCCCTGCAGCACAAACGGGATGTCCTTGGTGCCGGACTTCGGGCCGCCGGATTCGAGGTCAACACTGCGCAGGCGACCTATTTCACGGTGGTGGACGCCGCTCCGCTGGGCATCACCGACGCCACCGCGCTGGCCAGGAGGCTGCCGGAACTGGTCGGTGTCGCGGCTATCCCCGTCCCCGTGTTCTGCCACGACGAGGGCGCTGCCCGCACGCGCTCGCTCCTCCGGTTCGCCTTCTGCAAGAAGGAAGAGGTTCTGGCCGACGCGGCGCACCGGCTGGCAACGCTCCAGGACCGGTTGTGAGCGTTCCGTCACGGTTCCTCCGCGGAGCGGGCGCACATGCAGAAATCGACGGCGATGCCTTCAACGACGGCGCTTTTATCCTCAGCATCGGCGGCGCGCAGCAGTCACACGTTGATCTCGCCGACCCCCGGAACGTGTTCTACGAGTATCTCCGCCGGATTGCGAATGTCATCGATGTCTTCCGGCCCAAGGGCGAACCGATCCGCATCCTGCATCTCGGGGCCGGAGCCCTGACCCTTGCCCGCTACGTCCAGGTCACACGCCCCGGCTCACGCCAGGTCGCCATCGAACGGGAGCGGGAGTTGCTCGCCTTCGTAGTGGAGCATCTGCCGCTGCCGGAGGGCACTGACTGCGCCCTGCTCGTCGAGGACGCCAGCGACACGCTTGTTGCCTGTGCCGAAGGATCCTACGACGCGGTTGTCCTCGATGTTTTTTCGGGAGCGGATGGTGCCACTGAGCTCGCGGCCCCCGAGACCTACCGGCTGCTTGCGCGCGCTGCCGGGAAGGAAGGCGTGGTACTTGTGAACGTCGGCGATGATCCTCCGCTGGCATTCGCCCGCAGGCAGGCGCGCATGCTCCAGAACACGGGGTACGACGTCGCTGCGCTGGCTGAGGCCGGCATGTTCAGCGGGAAACACGCAGGCAATATTGTGCTCGCGGCGACGGCTCAGTGGGACGCGGAGTGGACGGCCGCGCTCGTTGCGGCGGGACCGCACCCGGCGGCTGTCCTCACCGGAAGCAGCTACGACGATTTCGCCCGCGCGGGGGCTGATTAACGCACCCGATTCATGCTCTATTGAACCCGTGCCCTGGGCCGGAACCAGCAGTACGGTTTAACTACAAGCGGCCGGGAAAATCGGTTTCGGACACCATCTTCTGGAGGAGTCATGACAGCGGAAGTCACCGAAGTATCGGATTGTACTGTTCACAGTTGCGCGTTCAATCATGAAGGCTGCACCGCCTACGCGATCACGGTCAGTGGAAGCCCGGACCATGCTTCCTGTGCAACCTTCATTGATACCTCTGAAACAGGCGGACTGCCGATGGTCCTCGCGCACGTGGGTGCCTGCCAGCGTACTGAGTGCGTGCATAACAGCCATCTCATGTGCAATAAGCACGATGTGAAGATCGGGTCGGGTTCCGACCTCGCGGACTGCCTCTCCTACGAGCCCCGGTAAGCTCCGCTTCTGCGCCGCACATGATCCCTCGGCGTGCCCGCCCCTCCCGCATCTGTCGCTGCGGGCGGGCGGGCACTTCTTTGCGCGTGCATGGTGGCCGGCCCCTTTGCCGCATGAGAGCACTCTCATGAATGACTCACCAAGGTCTCATCGCCGGCTGGCTAAATAGGAAGCCTGCGGGGACCGCTCCTGGACCGCGGGGAAAGTTGGGGCAGGCGATGATCGTGACCAAGGGCGCGGGTACTGAGGCCGGAAAGGAAAGATCCGGCACGCTCAGGGTGGTTCTGTACTCGCACGATTCGCAGGGTCTGGGTCACACCCGCCGAAACCTCGCGCTGGCGCACGCACTGACCCGTGATTTCAGGAATGCGGGGCGGAAAGTGAGCGGGGTGCTGGTGACAGGAGTTGCCGCCGCCACCCGCTTCGAGGTGCCCGAGGGGTGGGACTGGGTGGTGGTTCCGGGCATCGCCAAGGGCCCCGACGGGTATGAGCCCCGGCATCTGGCCGTCCGACGGAAGAAGGTGCTCAAGCTCCGGTCATCGGTGATCGCTGCCGTGCTCCGTGACTTCCGACCCCACCTGGTAGTGGTTGACCGCCACCCGTTCGGCGTTGATCATGAGCTGGCAGACGGACTGGAGCGCCTGCGCAGGAAGCGTCCGTCCTGCCGCGTTGTGCTCGGACTGCGGGAGGTTCTTGACCAGCCGGCGGCCGCCCGCCGGGAGTGGGAGGCTCTGGATCTGGAGCAGGTCCGCCGCAGCTTCGACGAGTTCTGGGTGTACGGCGATCCGGCAATCCACGATCCCGTGCGCACCGGTGAGATTCCAGGCGGCCTCGCCCACCTCGTGCGGCATACCGGGTACCTTTCCCTTGGACGCCCCGTGCGGCGCCGTACCGGTGCCGCCGGCGTCCCGTTCGTGGTCACCATGGCGGGAGGCGGGTCCGACGGGCTCAATGTGACGCTTACCGCCGCCCGCGCAGCCCTTCCACCGGGGTTCGAGCACCTCATCATTACGGGTCCGCAGATGCCCAAGGAGGATCGGGCGCAGGTTGAGACGGCCGCCGGCCCCGGCACGCACGTTGTCGGCTCCGTCCGCGATGCTCTGGCCGAGATCCAGTCAGCCTCCGCCGTCGTCGCGATGGGGGGCTATAACACCGTCTGCGAGATCATGAGCACCACAACTCCCGCCCTTATCGTGCCGCGGGTTCACCCCCGGCGAGAGCAATTGATTCGTGCACGCGGACTGGCCGGTCACCAGCTGCTCGATTTCTGCCATCCCGACGAGTTCACGCCCCGGGCGCTGTCCACCTGGTGGCGGGAGGTTGCGGGTCAGGATGTGCCCCGGACCGGGGTCAACCTTGACGGGTTGGCAACCACCTATGACTTTGCAACCGAGCTTCTTTCCCGTCCGGCCGATACCGCCCGCGAGGACACAGGATGGGCACGCCATGCAGCTGTCTGAGACCGGGCGCATCGGCTACGTCCTGAAAATCTACCCACGATTTTCGGAAACGTTCATCGTCACCGAGATTCTGGCCAGGGAAGCGGCCGGGGAAGATCTCGAGATTTTTTCCCTCCGCCCACCGGTCGACCCACGATTCCACCCCGAACTGGCGAGGGTCCAGGCGCCGGTCACCTATGTCACACGACCGCAGAAACTCTCGGAGGGCTGGCCGATCATCGCCGCCGCCCAGGGCATTGTGCCGAACTTCGCCGAGCGTTTTTCCCTGCTTCTGCCTGACCTCGCCGGGTGCGATGCGTCCGAAGTGCACCAGGGCATTGAGCTGGCCACCCGGGTGGTGGAGCGCGGGATCACGCATCTGCACGCCCACTTCGGTTCCATTGCAGCACGTACCGCCCGAATCACCTCGGCTCTCACGGGGGTCCCGTTCTCATTCACCGCGCATGCCAAGGACATCTTCCATGAACTGGTGGACCACGGTGAACTCATCCGGTTGATGCAGGACGCACACCATACGGTCACCGTAAGCGACTTCAACCTGCGCTACCTGTCGGCGCTGGCTCCCGCCGCGTCAGGCCGCCTGCACCGGGTGTACAACGGTCTCGAGCTCGACCGCTTCCCATTTCAGGAGCCGGCCGGCGTGCACACACCGTTCCGCATTGCCGCCGTCGGACGACTCGTGGAGAAAAAGGGCTTTCCGGTCCTGATCGATGCGGTCGCCGGACTGGTCCGTTCGGGACTGAGGGTTGACCTGCGGATCGCGGGCGGCGGAGAGCTCGCTGACGCGCTGGCCGCCCGGATCGAACTGTTGGGCCTGGCCGGGAGCGTGCAACTGCTGGGTCCGCGCACCCAAAGCGAAGTGATCGATCTGTTGAGGTGGGCAGACGTGTTTGCGGCTCCCTGCATTGTCGGTGCGGACGGGAACGCGGACGGGCTGCCGACGGTGCTGCTGGAGGCCATGGCGATGGGACTGGTGTGCATCGGCTCCGACGTGACCGGCATTCCCGAGGTTCTCGGCCGGACGGACGGCGCGTGCACCGGGATCCTTGTCCGCGCAGGAAACGTCGAGGACCTTATCGGCGCACTGCAGACGGTCGCTTCCGATTCCTTCGACCGGGTCTCCGTGGCGCGCGCGGCACGGGCGCTGATTGAACGCAGCTTCGATTCCCGGACCCAGTCCGGCCGGCTGCGGCAGTTGTGCCTTGACCCTGCCCCGGACAGTCCCGCTGCCGCCGGCGTGGGCAACCCTGCCGCCTCAGAGTTCGAGGAAGTGATCCGGTGAAGCGCCTGGCGTATCTGTGCATCGACCCGGGTGTGCCGGTTTTCGGTACCAAGGGCGCCTCCGTCCACGTCCAGGAAATCATCCGGTCCTGGCGCAACCGCGGCGTGGAAGTAAAGGTCTACTGCACCCGCGCCGGCACAGTGGTTCCGACGGACCTTGAAGACCTGCCCGTCGTCGTCGTACCGGTCACCGGCAAGGACGCTGAACGCGAAGCATCCCAGGCCTCGGTTGCGGCGGAACTTGCCCAGCGGGTCATCGAGGACGGCGCGGACGCTGTGTACGAGCGCTATTCGCTGTTCAGCGATGCCCTCGCGCGGGTGACCGCCGGCCTGCGCGTGCCCGGGTTCCTGGAAGTCAATGCTCCGCTGATCGATGAGCAGCGGACCCACCGTACGCTCCATGACGACGCAGCTGCCGGGAGGACCCTGCGGGTCCAGGTGGCTGCGGCCGCGCGGACGGTCTGCGTCTCCGATCCGGTAGCCGGCTGGGTGAGGGAGCGCGTGGACGGCCGGCATCACGATCGCATCCGCACCGTAGCGAACGGCGTCAATGTTCGGCGCATCCGCCCCTCTGCGGAAGCACCCGGGAAGCCGGTTGTTGCCTTTGTCGGAACACTCAAGCCCTGGCACGGTGTGGAGACCCTGATTGAAGCCCAGGCCTCCGGGTCGCGGGGATGGAGCCTTCGCATCGTCGGGGACGGCCCGCAGGGTCCGCGGCTGCGCGCTCTGGCCGCGGAGGTGGAGGCCGACGTCGAATTCACGGGCTCCGTGCCTCCCGAATCCGTTCCTGCGCTCCTGGCCGGGTGCTCGATCGCCGCGGCTCCCTACCCGGACACCAAGGACGCAGGCGACCAGTATTTCTCTCCCCTGAAGATCTACGAATACTGCGCCGCCGGGCTGCCGGTTGTAGCCTCCCGGGTGGGCCAGGTGCCGCACATCATTGACGACGGCGTGACCGGGCTGTTGGTCGAGCCGTCCGATCCCTTCGCGCTGGCCGAGGCGATCGACGGACTGGCTGCTGCGCCGCTGGCACGCGCCGCCATGTCCGCCGCCGCACGGCGCGCCGCCATGCAACGGCATAGCTGGGACACGGTGCTGAACCGCATCACGGAGGAGGTGCTCCCGTGACGAACAGGAACGCCACGGTGGGGAAGTCCGGGCTTCAGCGCACCTTGCAGGTCATCAGGCCTCATCTGGGCGGGCAGGGACCGCTCATGACGGGCGGGGTCCTGGTACTGCTGTGCGAGGTGGCATTCCGGGTTCTGGAGCCGTGGCCGGTCAAATTCGTGGTGGATGCCGTCACCCGCAGCCTTGGCGCCGATCTCGCGGGAACCGGGCCGGACGCGACCCCGCTGCTGCTCCTGGCCTGTGGTGCAGCCCTGGTGTTCTTCACCGGCATGCGGGCCGTCTGCAACTTCTTCGCCACGCTCGCTTTTGCGCTTGTCGGGTCCCGGGTGGCAACCAGGCTGCGCGCCGCGGTGTTCGACCATGTGCAGTCGCTCTCCGCGCGATTCCACTCCACAAACCGGACCGGCGACACCGTCCAGCGGTTGGTCGGCGATGTGGGCAGGCTGCAGGAAGTCGCGGTCACCGCGGGAATGCCGCTCCTGGCCAACTGCATCACCCTCGTGGCGATGGCGGGTGTCATGTTCTGGCTCGATCCTCTGCTGGCCCTGGTGGTCATCGCCGCCTGCGCCGGGTTCTATCTCCTCTCACGAATCAGCACGGACAACATCACCATCGCCGCACGCAGGACCCGCAAGGGTGAGGGTTCCCTGGCGAACACCGCGCAGGAGAGCCTCGGCGCCATCCGGGTGGTCCAGACCTACGGACTGGAACGGACGCTTTCGGACCGCTTCGGCAGCAGCAACCAGAAAACCCTGAAAGAGGGAGTCCGGTCCCGGCGTCTCGCAGCCGCCCTCGAACGCAGGACGGACGTGATTGTCGGCATCGCAACCGCCGTCGTTCTGGCCGGCGGCGGGTGGCGCGTAGTGCAGGGGGCCATGACTCCGGGCGACCTGGTGCTCTTCCTCATGTATCTCAAGACGGCCATGAAGCCCCTGCGGGACCTCGCCAAATACACCGGCAGGATTGCGCGGGCCACAGCCTCCGGCGAGCGCGTGGCTGAGCTGCTTGAGGAAGCTGTTGATATCAGTGACTCCCCCACAGCGCTTCCGCTCGGGAAGGTCTGGGGCGAACTTGAGTTCCGGAACGTGTCAGCCTCCTACGACGGCCGGCCGGTCCTGTCCAACCTGACGCTGTGCCTGCAGGAGGGCCGGAACACGGCGATAGTCGGTCCGTCCGGATCCGGAAAGTCCACCCTCCTGTCGCTGCTGGTCAGGACAATGGATCCACAGCAGGGTTCAGTCCACCTCGACGGAGTGAATCTCACCGACATCACGCTGGCATCCCTGCGGTCCCATGTGAGCCTCGTGCTCCAGGAGGCCGTCCTGTTCACGGGGACCATCCGCGAGAACATCCGTTTCGGCCGGCTCGCGGCAACCGACGGGGAGGTGATGCGCGCAGCCCGGCTGGCCCAGGCACATGGCTTCATCACCAGTTTCCCGGAGGGCTACGACACCATCATCGGCGAGCGCGGCGGGACGCTCTCGGGCGGGCAACGGCAACGAATCGCTATTGCCCGTGCCATCCTTCGGAACTCGCCCGTGGTGCTCCTTGACGAAGTAACCACCGGCCTGGACCACGCTGCACGGATTGAAGTGCTCGAGGCCCTCGCAGGACTCACCGCGGGGCGCACCACCGTCACGGTCACGCATGAGGCATCCATCGCGTTGAGGAGCGACAGGATCGTCTGGCTCCAGGACGGACGGATCCTGTTGGACGGTTCACCGGAAGAGCTTCTGCACTACCCGATGTTCGCCCGCTGGGTAGACGAGCAGCAACGCTCCGGACAGGACAGCGACCCATCCATCTGGGCCGGGAGCGGGTCATGAGGTCTGTCCGAACCCCGCTTGATCCCGGGCTGCGCTCCCTCGACCTGCTGTTGGATCCCGACGAGCTGAGCGCACTCTTCAACCGCCCGGTACGGACAAGCCATCTCCGCTGGAAACGCGGCACTTCGGCCGTTGCACGGCTCCACGACGACGACGGCGTGCGCTGGATTGCGCTCTACAACGCGGAAACATCCGTGAAGCTGGAGAAAACCGGTCGGCGGGCGCTGGACTGGAATCTGCCTCTGGAGCGCTTCACGCTTGACGACGGCGTCCTGGCGAGCGGTCCCATCCCGCTGGATCCCCGGCTCCACGGCGCCCTTCGGCCCTTCCGCCGACAGGCGATCGCCGTCCCTTCGCCGAGGGCCAGGGTGCTGAAGTACAACCCGCTGCGGCGGGTTGTGGTCGACATGATGTCCGACCGGGCGCGGCTCGTGGGCCGGGTGAGCGCTGCTGGACACTCCATGAGCCGGACAATGCTTTCCCACCTTGCCGAGGGCGGGGTTCCTGTCCTTGTACCTCTTGATCCAGCGCTGCTTCCTCCCGGGACCCCCTGGGGCAAGCACGTGGAGTATCTGCCCTGGTACGGCACCGGAGACCTCAGCACGGTTTCCGGTCCCGAGGCGGAATCCCCTGCGCATTCCGCCGGGGCCGCACTGGCAGTGCTGCACCGGCAGCTCCCCGTGCACCGGTCGCAGGCCTGGCGGGCCCCTGCGGGACGCCTCCGTTCACTGGTTCGCGAAAACGCTGAATTGATGCCGGAGAATCTGGACCGTCTGGAACGGGTACGCAGCCGCTTGGAGTGTCTCCTGCGTCGCCCCGGGCGCGCCGCAGTCATCCATGGCGACTTCTCGGCTGACCAGGTGCTCGTCAATGGTGCGGAGGTTCGCCTGATCGACTTTGAGCGATGCAGCTATGGTGCGGCGGCGTCCGATCTGGGCAGCTTCGCCGCCGTCGAAGCACTTGAAGCCGGCGATAGCTGCCGCAACACCGTCCTCGAGCTTCCCCGCACCGCGGCCCTCCTCTCAGGCTACTGTGCCGATGCCGACGCCGACGCTGGAAGCGAATCCGAGATACTCGCCTGGACCGCTTTCTTCCTCCTGAATCGCCTCCGCGAGCCGTTCCGGTCCTGCCGTCCCGGGTGGCGACAGCACATGGAGGACCGCCTCGGGATGATCGAGGAGGTGCTCTGGTGATGTACCTCCCCACAGAAGTCGTGGACGGAAACGGGACAGAAATCACTATCCATCGTGCCTGGCCCCGGCCGGACGGGCGCCTCATCGTCGAAGGCCGGGAAGTGGAAACCGGCAGGATCAGGGCCGGCAGCACCGAGGTTTCCGGGCACACCGCTGTCCGGCCGTTCGGAGAGGATCCTGCGCTTCCAGGGCTGATGCCGGCAGCGGTCACAGGGGAACTGCTGGTGCACCGTTTGAAGCGACGCGCCGTCGTGCGTTCGGGCAACCAGTACAGGAAATTCATTGCCTCGGGAAAGGCGCCGCGGGTTGCGGGCGCGCACCGGACCGCTGCGGCCGGTCTCGCCGGGACCGGGCTGCTTGTCCCGGACGTCATTTCCTCGGATGCGCAGGGCGTCACACTGACTGCTGTGTCCGGTGTGAGCCTGCACGACCTTGGTATGTGTGCCGGCATCCCGCATGCTGTCTCCGCCGCGCCCGGCAGATATCCGGAAAACGCGGCACTCCTTCAGTGGTGCAGCGCCTGGGATCTGTGGGCGGACAGCTGGCCGCAGTTTGTCGGCGCGAACGCACAGCTCGCCGCTGCTCTCCATACCGCTGAGGACGAGGTTCGAACGATTGGCCGATGGACGGAGTTCGCAATCGCCTTCGATGCCCTCGGTGTGCCGGAGGATCGGCTTCACAGCGCCTCGGCGTCGGTGGCCCGATCACTCATGGGCGGTGAATCATCGGCGGGCCTGGCTCACCGTGACCTGCATGACAAGCAAATACTGGTCGATCCCGTCGAACGCACGGTCGGGATCATCGACTGCGACACGCTTGCTGCTGCCGAGCCCGCGCTCGATCTGGCGAACCTGTCGGTCCACCTTGAATTCCGCAGAGCCCAGGGGCTGCTCTCGTCCGACGCGGCCGCGCTGGGCAGGCAACGGATTCGTGAGGTGTCCGATACCCTGCAGGTCCCCCACTCCCGCTTCGAAGCCTACGCAGCAGCAACTGCGCTCCGGCTGGCATGTATCTACGCGTTCCGTCCGCCGTATCGTTCGCTGGCACGCGCCTGGTTCGACGAGGTCGAAGCTGCTGTGAAATCGCGCAGTCCGCTGGGCGCGGGCGCTCCCTGAGTCCCTTCTACCAGCGAAGATTACCCCCACGTAACGGACCCATCCCGATTCGCTAACGACACGGTGACACGGGCCGCAATGCTCAGCTGGCTGCTCAATACTGGGTGCATGGGGATGCAGCAATTTGAAGAATCAGCCGGAACCAAAATGCGGTGGGCACTGCGCTGGGATTGCGCGCCCGCAGTGATCGTCCTGGTCGCAGTGGCGGTTTTCTGGATCGGCGGCTCTCTGGAGTGGTTCGAGATGCTTCGGGTGCCTGAGAACGCCGTTGGCAATGTCGTGTGGCTCTACCTGATGCTGGCTGCCGTAGCCGGCTCAATTGTGCTCGGAGGCGGCGCCGTCGTCGACCTGTCCCGGCGCCTGAACCGACGTTCGAGGCGGGATCAGTGACGTGAGGGTCCAGTAGCCTGCGGACCGTTGTCCTGCTGGGGCGCCGGCCTCCAGGCTGGCCCTGCGGTGGCGGCAAACTGCAGTGTCTGCCGGAGGACTCCTCCTCCCCACCGCGGGCGCTGGGGCTGACGCTGTCCACATAGGCGGGGACACCCTTGTTCCGGGATTGTGCATGCAATGCACTCATTGCATGTGGGCGGCCTAGGGATTTCGGACAGTGGGACCTCTTAAACTGAGGTTTCTACTGAAAGTGAGATCTGCAGTATGTCTGCATCACGTCGCCGGTTCAGCCAGGAGTTCAAGGACGAGCTGGCCCGGGAAGTCATCGAGACGTCCAAACCTATTGTCGAGGTTGCCAAGGCCTACGGAGTCGGGCCGGAGACCCTGCGCCGGTGGGTGCTGAAGTACCGGGAATCCCAGGGCGGGACCGAGACCGAGTTGACGGTCTCCGAGCGTGCCCGGCTGAAGGAACTGGAGCGCGAAAACCAGGAGTTACGGGCCGAGGCCGCGTTCTTGAAAAAAGCCGCCTCGTACTTTGCGCGGGAGCCACGGTAGTGGCGAAGTACGAGTTCATCGATTCCCAGAAAAACGCTCCCGGTGACACCAACCCGGTGTGGAAGATGTGCCGGTGGATGGCCGTGTCCGCCTCGGGGTTCTATGACTGGCTCTCCCGGCCACTCTCGGCCACCGCGGCCCGCAGGCAGGGGTTGGCTGCCCGGATCCGGCACTTCTTCGACGAAGCCGACGGCACATACGGGTACCGGCGCATCCACGCCGACCTCGCCGCTGAGGGGACACAGTGCTCACCGGAGCTGGTGCGCAGCATCATGCGCCAAGAGGACCTGGTGCCGTGCCAGCCGCGCCCGTTCCGGGTCACCACCCAGACCGACGCGGACGCGGCAACACCGGTCCCGGACCTGGTCAAACGCGACTTCACAGCGGACCGGCCCGGGGTGAAGTTCGTCGGGGACATCACCTACATCCACACCTGGCAGGGATTCATCTATCTGGCCACGGTCATCGACTGCTATTCGAAGAAAGTGGTTGGCTGGTCCATCGCCGATCACATGCGCACCGAACTGGTCGCCGACGCCCTGCAGAACGCCGCCCAGACCACCCACATTGAGCCGGGCGCGATCTGGCATTCCGACCGCGGCAGCGTCTACACCTCAGCGGCTTTCCGCGCTCTCGTCACCGAGCTGGGTATGCGCTCCTCGATGGGCCGCACCGGGGTGTGCTGGGACAACAGCCTGGCCGAATCGTTCTTCGCCGCATTGAAAAACGAGCGGGTTTACCGGACGGTCTACGCGACTAAATCACAAGCAAGACGGGACGTCATCGGCTATATCGAGGGTTTCTACAACAGCCGCCGCCGGCACTCAGCACTCGATTACCGACGCCCCAACGAAGTCCACTACAGTTACCAACAGCCAACCATGGCAGCGTAGAGAAAACCATCAAATCCGCTGTCCGAAATCACCGCAGCAGCTCAATGGGCGGATTCAAGGGGTCGTTGCAACACCGGTGTTTAGTTTGATGTTAGTAGGGCGTGTAGGCGTTGGGCTGGGGTGTCCCAGTTCAGTGTTTTGCGTGGTCTGCTGTTGAGTTGTTGGGCGACGTGTTCGAGGTCCTCGGGGCCGTAGGCGTTGAGGTCTGTGCCTTTGGGGAAGTATTGGCGTAACAGGCCGTTGGTGTTCTCGTTGGATCCGCGTTGCCAGGGGCTGGCTGGGTCGCAGAAGTAGACGTCCATGTCGGTGGCGAGGCTGAAAGCCTTGTGTAGTGCCATCTCGGAGCCCTGGTCCCAGGTGAGGGATCCTCGCAGGTGCTCGGGCAGGGTGGTCATGGTTTTGATCAGCCCGTCGCGCACGGAGGTGGCTGTGTGGTCCACGGGAAGGTGGACGAGCATGACGTACCGGGTGGTGCGCTCGACCAGGGTCCCGATCGCGGACTGGTTGAAAGCTCCGGTGATGAGGTCGCCTTCCCAGTGCCCGGGAACGGCTCGGTCCTCGATCTCGGGTGGTCGTTCGGAGATGTTGATCATGTCGTCGACGAACCGGGGGGTGCGCTGTTCGGGGTTCCTGCGTGTTTTCCGTCGGGTCCGGCCGGTGCGCAGTGCTGTTTTGACTTCGCGTTTGAGTCCGCCGCGGGACTGGATATAGAGGGCCTGGTAGATCGTTTCGTGGCTCACGCGCAGGTGGAGATCATCGGGGTAGTCCTTGGGCAGCAGTCTGGATATCTGTTCCGGCGACCAGCGGTTCAGGAGCTTATCTTTCACATACTCACGCAGCATCCCGGCTGCGGCCAGCTTACTTTCCTTCGGCCGTGCCCGACGCGCAGCAGAGGCCCGGTGCGCACCGTAAGGCTGGTAACCGAGCACCGGATGGCTGTTGCGGGTGATCTCCCGGCTGATCGAGGATGGTGAGCGGCCAAGGACCCTGGCAGCGGCCCTGACCGATGAGCCGGACTTCAGCAGGTCAGCAATCTGTTCCCGGTCCGTTTGCGAGAAATAGCGGGCGCTGATCACCTTCTCCACAGCCTGTTGGGACACCCCTGCAGGTGCCGGCACTGCGGAGGTGTCTTGCATCCCTGTCCGATGCGTTATTGCCGGGGCCATGTCAGGAGCCGAGAGGCCCGCAAGAGGAGGAGATGCCACCTCTTGGTTATACGCCAGCTGGGGTACGGGTCGGCGCCGCTTCCGGGCTCCACCCTTAGCCAGGACGAGTCCCTTATCCCACGCGATCGCGGTATTCCGGTGGACACCAGCCGCGGCCGCGGCTTCTCGCCTGCTCAGACCGGCTGCACGGAAGCGCAGGAACTCTTGATGCTTCCGCTGATTCGGATACAACCCCAGCATCCCGGCAGATCGTGCCCAGTTGAAGCATGTGCCCCGGTTCATGCCGACCTGTCTGGCCGCCTCGCTCACGCTGTCCACCCGGTCCATCGCGGCGAAGAACCTGTCCTTGTCCGCCTGCGTGTACTTGCGGTTCCGGCGCACCTGCTCCCCACGGGCTGACGCGTTCATCCTCGTCCGAGCAGAGGATTTCTCCTCAACCGTAAAGCGATCAATCGATCCTGATTCCACTGCTGAAGCAACTCCCGTATCTCAGGGTGTTGCAACGACCACTAGAACCCACCCATGCAACGCATGCAGAGCATGCACCATCCTGAGAGGAAGCCCCATGCCGAATATCAGCATTCGCGGAGTCGATCAACCTACAGTGGATGAACTGAAGCGGATCGCAGCGTCGAACGGCCGCTCAATGCAGGCGGAGCTCAGAATCCTTCTTAGACATTTCGCTTCCTTGCCCTGGGAGTCACGCCTTGCCGACTGTCCCGTTTCGATGTTGCCCCTCCCCCGCTGGTATGCGGAGCTGGCAGAGATCCAGCTTGACTTCGCCGGCCTCTCCCTTGACCGGCTTCCGACCCGGCGCTCCCCGTTCCGTTCGACGCCAGAGTCCATATTGTCGTTACTCCAGGACACACGGACGGTCGCTCCCGCGCCCGAGGAGTGTGCAGCATGAACATCATGGACTCGGACGTGCTGCTGGCGATGATCGGTTCGGAAAATGGCGAGATCGAAGAATGGGTCAAACAGCTTTCGGGCAAGCCGCATACCTCCGCCCTTGCCGTAGCAGAGGTTTACGCGGCAATCCGGCGAGCACCCGACACTCTCTTCCGCGAAGCGCGTTACCGTGCGCTGCAGGGGGCCCTCGACGGCATTCTTCACCGCCGCGTCCTTCCCTTTGATCAGAACGCGGCCCGCGAGCTGGCCTCGCTCGCCCTCACCCCCCACCCGGATGGAGGGACTTTCGCCCTGGCAACACTCATTCCGTCGGCAACAGCCCGCGTTCTCGGCATGAAGATTGCGACGGCTCGCCCCGAGGACTTTTTCGGCATCGATGTGGAGCTTGAGGTGCTGACTCTCGGAAGCTGACAGGGCAGCAGGGCTAACGGAGTTGACGGGTGGTGGCTGACTGGGCAGCAAGGCGCCGGAGCGGCAAGGCGACGGGGGTGGAGAGCGCCCGTGAAGGCGTCGCGCAGATCAGGCTACAGGCGCTGTAGCTCCGCCGGAAAGCGGTCCTTCGGAGAACCGAGACGCCAGAACAGTGTCCGCTTCCCGTATGGCGGCAGCCCGCGGGCGGCCGAGTGCCCGGTAGGTCCAGCCGGCGTCCCGCCAGGCCACGGGATCAAGACAATTCCGGCCGTCCACGATCGCCGGACGGCGCACCAGCGTCTTCAGGAACTGTGGATCAAGGCTCCGGTAGTGCTCCCACTCCGTGAGTACCAGCACGGCGTCAGCGTTCTGCACCGCTTCCTCAACCGACTCCGTATAGGTGAGGTCCGGGAACCGACGCATCGCGTTGGGAACGGCCTCAGGATCACTTGCGGTGACAGCCGCCCCCTGCAACTGCAGTTGAGCCGCGACGCTGAGGGCGGGCGAATCACGGACATCGTCCGAGTTCGGCTTGAAGGCAAGGCCAAGCACGGCGATCCGCTGTCCCAGCAAGGACCCGCCGCAGACCTCGCGCGCCAGATCGACCATGCGGGACCGCCGTCGCATGTTGATGGAATCCACTTCGCGCAGGAAGGTCAGTGCCTGATCGGCCCCGAGCTCGCCGGCCCGCGCCATGAACGCCCTGATGTCCTTGGGAAGGCACCCGCCACCGAAGCCGAGACCCGCGTTGAGGAACTTCCGGCCAATGCGTGCGTCATGGCCGATGGCGTCCGCGAGCATGGAGACGTCCGCGCCGGTCGCCTCACACACCTCAGCCATCGCATTGATGAACGAAATCTTCGTTGCGAGGAAAGCGTTGGCGGAGACTTTGACCAGTTCAGCGGTCTCGTAGTCCATGAGCAGCCTCGGGCGTCCCTCGGCCAGCGCCTGGGCATACACCTCGTCCAGGATCAGGCGGGCACCGCTATTCGTGTCATCGAGCCCATACACCAGGCGGTCGGGTTCCAGGGTATCCCTGACCGCGAAGCCCTCCCGCAGGAACTCCGGGTTCCAGGCAAGCGCCGCGGACGGACACTGCTCGGCGATGCGCTTCGACAGGTCCCGCGCGGTCCCCACCGGAACGGTGGATTTCCCAACAACGACATCCCCCGCACGCAAATGCGGAATCAAAGCCTCCACACTTGCATGCACGTGGCTCAGGTCCGCGCCATTCTCGGTCCGCTTCTGCGGCGTCCCAACGGCGACGAAGTGCACCGCCGAGCCAGCTGCGGCGCTGATCTCGGTCGAGAACCGCAACCGGCCGGTTCCCAGGGTTTCAGCCAGGAGGTCATTGAGTCCCGGCTCGTAAAAAGGAGCCCGCCCGGAACTGAGAGCGGCCACCTTTGCACCGTCGACGTCGATGCCCACCACCTCGTGCCCCAGCTTCGCCATGCACGTGGCGTGTACTGCTCCGAGATAACCGCATCCGATGACCGATATCCGCATGGTGATCGCCCCTTACATCCGTGTGTCCGTATTCATGAAGACACGCTACGGACGCTGGATGGGGTGCACATGAACTCCAGATGAGAGTTGGATGAGATTGTGCCGTCAGGTCAGCTTCCGCGCCCGCGTGAACCGGGCGTCAGGCCGGTTCGAGATACCAGAGCCGGGTTTCTCCGTATTTTTTCTCGGCAAAACGCTCAAATCCCTCGGGCCAGCCAGGCTCACCCGAGCGCGATGAGCGCTCCACTACGACGACGGCGTCCTCGCCAAGATGCGGTGCAAGGAGGGAGAGAACCTCCATCAGCGGCTCGTCTTCCATGGGATAGGGCGGGTCCATGAGCACCACATCCCACTGTGCGTCTTCCGGCGTCCGGTTCAGGAAGGTTTCAACCTTCACCCGGTGCACCCGCACGCAGGTTCGCCCCAGTACCTGGTTGATCGCATCGGCGTTGGCCCGGCAGGCCGCTGCTGCACGGTCGGCGAATTCCACCAGATCCACCGTCGCGGCTCCCCTGCTTGCAGCTTCCACACCCAGCGAACCTGATCCGGCGAACAAATCCAGCACGTGAGCGCCTGTCAACACGTTGTACGCGTCAAGCCGGGAGAAGAGCGCTTCCTTGACCCGGTCGGTGGTGGGACGCGTCATCTGGCCGGGGACGCCAGTGAGCGGTATTCCTCCTGCCGCGCCCGCGATGATCCGACTCATAAGAAAACACTCTAATTCACTGGCAGAACCGGCTTCCGCATGGTCCAATAAGTGCAGCCGAGAAGCAGCCGCGTCAGCGAAGTGCGAGCGGCTGCGCCGCTCAAGGGGGACTTGGGGGCTTCCACGGAAAGAAAACACAGATGAATACTCGGTCCTGCCTGCTCACCGTAGGTGTCTCAGCACTTCTCGCGACGGGCCCGGTCCTTGCTGCCGTGCCCGCATCGGCCGCCCCGGGTTCTCCCCAGTGCGTGTCGGCACAGGCAGCGCTCACCGCGCAGATCGGCGTCGCGTCAGTCGACATCGCACTGGCGAACCAGCTCCGAGAGGCTCTTGCCTCCTTCGAATCCATCGGTGCCCAGCTTGAACCCCTGTACCTGGAGGCAGACCTCGCGGTCGCCGACGAGCTGGCTGCCCTGGACGCTGCGGATATCGCTGCCTACGACGCTTCCGTGGCGGCCGGCGCGGCAGCAGCAATTCTCAGAACTTCTATCGACGCCGAAACTTCCGCCGAAGCTGATCTCGCGGCAGCTGAACAAGCAGTACTCGAGGTGCCTGAAGGAGACGCTGCCGCCCTGGCAGAGGCCGAGCGACTGCGCGACGAGGCACAGGCACGGCTGACCATCGCGACCGCAGCCCGGGAACAGGCGGACGTAGACGCAACGGCGGCGCAGGAAACATCCCTTGCCGCCGACGCCGCCTTCACCGAGGCAAACGAGGCGTTCCTCGCAGCGGCCGACGCCGCCTACGCGTCGCCGGCCATCCTTGCCCTTGAGGCCCAGTTCGATGACGCCGCCGCCTCATTCGACGACGCTTTCATCCGTCTAGGCCTCACGGAGGGAACCGACCCGCAGCAGCTCCTCGACCTCGCCGATGCGGCGGCAGTCGCCTGCGCCGCTCCTGCGGCAGGCTACGAGCCGGTGATCCGGGCTGCTCCCCAGCAGCGCGGCATGAACATCCAAACCGCAGCGTACGACGCCGGCACTACCGTTTCCGCTGACCTCGCCCTGCTGGCGGGGCTGGCAGGGTTCGGTGCGGCAGCAACTGTCGGCGCCGGCGTCGTTGTCCGCCGCCTGGAAGCCCGACGGGTCCGCGGCAACTGACACTGCCGGACCGCTGCCGAAGCGGATGCCGGGCGTCCGAGGGATGCTGCCCCCCCGAACGACCGACGTAGCGCGGGACAGTAGTGGCGCGCGGAGCCGGCTCATCCACCGGCTCCGCTCCCCCTCTTAGAGTCCGCGACGGGTATCGCCCGCTTCATCGGTCTCGACCTCTTCCCGGCGCACATCCTCGCTGACGGTCTGCTCGTCCGTGACGGTTTCCTTGTCCAGGCGGACACGCTCCACGGGCACGGCTTCTTTCTCCACCACGGGCCGTTCCTCGTGCAGAGTCACCTCGTGCTCCTCCTCGCTGATGGCCGGGCCGCCCATCGCTTCGCCCCGGTTGGCATCAGTGATCGGCTCACGCTCGACCCGCACCTCTTCGCGCTGGACGGGCACGGTCTGTGTCACGTTTTCGGTGACCACGTACTTGCGCAGGCGCGCGCGTCCGGTTTCCCGGCTCTCGGTACCGACGCGCAACTGCTCCTCGGATCGGGTCATTGCGTCATCGGTGGTGGGTCCGGAAGTGTCGTGCCCCACGCTCCTGTCACTGTCATCGGCGTCGTACGGATCCCGCTCCCCCACGTCAGCGATGCCGGGGCGCACGTCCCCCGTATCGTCAGAGCCGGTGGTGGTGCCGGAGTACGTGCCATGGGCGGCAGCGTCGTTTCCGCCGCCGGGCCGGCTCAGGGCGTAGTGGCGGTAGAGTTCCTCTTCCTCCGCCTCACTCAGATTCTGGTCCGGATCCACCTTGGGTGCGTCCTTGACCTGATCCTTCGTGTAGCTGATGCGTACATCGTCACCGTCCATCGAGGCACCCTGGAGCGGGGCGAACGATTCGGATGTGCCGAAAAGGCCTGTCCGTACGGTCACCCAGCTGGGCTCGCCCGTGTGGTCATCCACATACACCTGGCCGGCGGACCCGATCTTGTTCCCGTCCTGGTCCACGACATTGCCGTTGCCGTCGAGAATCCTGTCGATGTGTTCCTGCGTGATCACTGGTATCTCCTTGAGATTGATTACAGAGGACCTCTTCCGGAGTGTCCGGGTGCATAAGGGTAAGCACAGCCGCCGGTTAATTGGAAGCATGCTTAGTAGTTTTGTCCGGAGCGGGTCAGGAACCCCGGAACCGGTTCCGGGGTTGCCACCATGGAGGTCAGGGCTAGACTTGCTACAGGTTCAGCAGGGAGCCACAGTAAACCTACTCGTGGGAGTGCCACCTATGGACGCTCAGCCGCGCTCGCTTCCTGAGCTTCAGGAATTTCCGACCGACAGTCTTTTCGAGAATTGCTTCGACGGCTTGGCTGAGCCGATCGATGACGACGACTTCCCCTCGGATCTTTCATCCCTCCCTGAATGCCGTCTCATCGAGCTCAGTGACACGCTGTTCATCGAACTCGATTCCGAGATGCCGGACCTACGCACCCTGGAGCGATATCAGACGGTCTGCGACGAACTGACGCTACGCCAGAACAATCGGGGTGTGGCGTGATTCGGCCAGACTATTTGTCAGCCTACTGATTGTCGCTATAGTTGTTTGTACGGTTCAGCAGCGAGCCTCACCAGCCTCATTTTGACTGTGGGAGTTCTCATGGACCTGCGTTTCCCAGACGCCTCTTCAACCAAACTGCGCACGGCGGTTCGCGACAACGTGAAACTGAGCCGCTTCGAACTGTACGTGGACGGCGACAATGTCGGGCACCTGCAGTATGAAACCCGCCGGGACCAGATTTGGCTCCTCCACACCACGATTGACCAGAGGTTCAGGCGCTCCAGGCTCGACAACTATTTTGTAGCCCATGTCCTCGAGAACCTGCACCGTCGGCGAATCGGAGTTATGCCTTTCTGCCCGACCGTGCGCCACTATCTGGCGTGGCATCCGGAATGGACCGCGCTGATACCGGCCGCGGAACGCTCACGCTTTCGGCTGTCACCGGGAGCCAAGTCCCGCAAAACCACCGCGCGAGCTTCCTGAGGCGGATTCGCTATCCGCGTTCGAGGAACGCTTCCTTCTCTTCATTGAGGTAGAGATCCAGCGCTTCCGCCAGCTCGGGGTGGTCGGTGAGCGCAGGATCGGCATCGATCAGTTCCTGCGCGTCGCTGCGCGCCTTCTCTATGACCGCCGCGTGCTGGATGACCTTCAGAAAGCGCAGGGCTGACCTCCCGCCGGACTGTGAGGAACCGAGGATGTTCCCCTCTCGTCGAAGCTCAAGGTCCTTCTGCGACAGTTCGAATCCGTCCGAGGTTGACGCAACCGCATCCAGCCGCTCCCGGCTGGGATGTTCCGGCTCGAGTTGGGTGACCAGCAGGCATGTGCCGGGGTGACCGCCGCGACCGATCCGGCCCCGCAGCTGATGAAGCTGTGAGATTCCGAACCGGTCTGCATCGATGATGACCATCAGCGTGGCATTGGGGACGTCCACCCCAACCTCGATGACGGTCGTCGAGACCAGTAGGCTGACCGATCCATTGGAGAACCCGGCCATCGTCGCTGCCTTTTCCTGGGGGTCCAGCCGCCCATGGAGAACCCCCAGTGTCACATCAGCAAGCGCCGGCACCTCCCTCAGTGATTCCACAAGCTCCGCTACCGACGTCAGCTCCTGCCTGTTCGCCGGAGGCCCCTCGTACAGTTCCAGGGCGTCGGAAGTGTCGGCTTCCAGCTGCGAATCGCCGATCTTCGGGCAGACAACATAGACCTGACGGCCTGCATCAATCTCCTCGCGTGCCCGCGCCCAGGCGCGGTCAATCCATCGCGGGTTTTCTGAAAGTCCGACCACGTGAGTCGAAATCGGCGCGCGCCCCGCCGGCAACTCCGCCAGGGTGGACACGTCCAGGTCGCCGAATACGGTCATGGCCACCGTTCTGGGGATCGGGGTGGCAGTCATGACGAGCATGTGCGGCGCTGCGACCGCCTTTGTCCGCAAAGCGTCGCGTTGCTCCACCCCGAAGCGGTGCTGCTCATCCACCACGATCAGCCCAAGATCGAAAAACTGCACGTTCTCGGACAACAGTGCGTGCGTCCCAATCACGATGCCTGCGTCACCGGACGCTGCCGATAAAAGCGCCTCACGCCGCTGGGCCGTGGACATCGAGCCGGTCAACAGCACCACGCGCGTGCCGTCTGCGGCACCGCCGAGCATGCCCCCTTCTGCCAACGGTCCAAGGGTCCGGGTGATCGACTGGTAATGCTGCGCTGCCAGCACTTCGGTGGGCGCCAGAAGGGCGGCCTGTCCGCCTGAATCGATCACCTGGAGCATCGCCCGCAGCGCGACGAGCGTCTTCCCCGACCCCACCTCACCCTGGAGGAGGCGGTTCATGGGGTGGGCGGCGGCGAGGTCCGCCGCGAGCTGCTTCCCGATCGCCTGTTGACCGGCGGTCAGGGTGAATGGCAGCGCAGCATCAAACTGGTCGCGCAGACCTCCCGCGCAGTGGGGACGGGAGGTCGCTTCCTCCGATCTCACCTCCGCCCGCCGGCGGGCCAGCGCTGTCTGCAGAACCAGGGCCTCCTGGTAGCGGAACCGATGCTGAGCCCGATACGCGTCCTCCACCTCCGCCGGCCGGTGAATCATCTCGTAGGCCTGGGTGATGTTCATGAGCCGGTCCCGGCGGGCAATATGGGCGGGAACGGGGTCGTTCAGCTGCGAATGCGCGAGGCTGTCGAGGAGCTGGCTGACGCACCCCCTGATCATCTGACTGCTGATCTGTTCGGTAGCAGGGTAGACAGGAACAGGTCTCAAATGTTCGTCGACCCCGCCCTCACCCTCGTCCAGTAAGGAAAACCGTGGATTGGTGAGTGTCAGCTCACCCCGATAGCTCCCCGTCCGGCCCGAGAAAATGGCGCGGGTTCCAGCCGTCAACTGGCGTTCCGCTGCGTAGCTGTTGAAAAAGGTGAGGTGCATGGTCCCCAGCCGCCCGGCGTCGTCATCGGTAATGACCACATCCAGCAGCTTGCCCTTTCGCGTCCGCATTCGCCGCGAGTTGGCGGACTGGACACGCGCTATCAGGGTGACTTCCTCATCCAGGGGAACGTCTGTCAGAGCGGTGAGTTCACCCGCGGCGAGATACGTCCGGGGGAAGTAGTTGAGGAGCTGCCCCACACTGTTGATGCCAAGGCTTTCCTCCAGAAGTTTCTGCAGGTTGTCACTGAGGAACTTCAGGTTCAGCGGGGCAGCGAGCTCGGGCGGGCGCCTGTTCTCCATAGACCTTCCTTGAGGCAGCGGTGCCGCCCGTTGGGGATCCACGGTGCGACAGTGCCGAGCTTAGCCGAGGGCAGTGACGGTTCGGTTGTGTCAATCCTCGAAATGGGTTGCGCCGGCGGCCCCGGAGACCCGCTGGACAATCTCGGACGCGATCATCCGGAGCTTGACGTTGCGGGTGCTGGATGCCCGCTGCAGGATCTCGAAGGCTTCCGCCTGCGAGCAGCGGTTCTGGGCCATCACGATTCCCACTGCCACGTCGATGTCCGTCCGCGACTCCATGGCCCGGCTCCGGTTGTCCGCTTCCTCGCTGTAATGGGCCATGCGCAGTGCAAGCTGCAAACCCTTTGAGGCCTGGTGCGCGTACGATTCGGCGAAGGCGACCTCGTCGTCATCGAACGCATCCGGGCGATAGGAGTAAAGGTTCATTGCGGCCTGCGCACCCGGCCCTACGGTGAACGGAGCGGAAAGGATCGAGCGGATGCCGTGCCTGGACACCTCTTCTGAGTATTCGGCCCACCGCCCGTCAGTGCGGAAGTCCTGAACGAGGACTGTTCGCTGTTCACTTGCCGCGGTGAGACACGGACCTTCCTTGAAGGCGTACTGCAGCTCGTCCATCGCTTTGGCTGTCTCTGAGTTGTAGGCCACGGTCGCAGCCCGCCGCCTGCGCAGCACCGTGATCCCGCACAGAACCGAATCTTCAGTCCCGCTCACGCTCCGCGCCGAAAGCACAGCCAGCTCGTTGAGGAATTCCTGCATGTCCGAGGTCGAGAGGACGAGGTCCTGCAGTTCATCGAAAAGCGAGCTGTGGTCCCTGGGAGTGGGAGGTTCACCCGCGGATCCGGATGCGTCCAGCTCCTCGTCAGCCTCAAAGGAGACGGATTCGCCCACGGGGCCATCCTTTCAATGGTTCAAACATAAACTTTCATCGCATAGGATACTTCACTAGACGCATTCCACTCCGTCCAACAGGACTCGTACCCTGTCGTGGATTGTCCTGCCGGTGCCGTCCACCGGCATTTTTGTTCGAGCGGGAGGCACTGTGTGACGGGTGCGGCACCGCTTTCGGGGATAGAGGGTTGAGGCATGGATACTTCGCACTGGTCGACAAGTCGTCTGCTGAGCACGGCAGCCAGGCTCAATGAAAACCGCGACAACGAGCGGCTCCGCAGCATTGGGGTCACACATTCCGGACTCACCATTCTGAAGGTCCTGTCAACAGTTGGGTCCATGAGCCAGGTGAGGCTTGCGCAGACTGTTCGCGTTCAGGCCCAGACCGTGGGCAAGGCGCTTGAGCGCCTTGAGGTCCGTTCTCTCGTCAGGCGCACCAAGAGTGCATCGGACCGGCGGGTGACCTTCGTTGAGCTCACGCCCTCAGGCCGCGCCATCCTCGATCAGGTGCAGCAGAGTGAGGGTGTGGCCCTGGGCGGCACAGGCTACGCTGAGGAAGACCTCCGTGCGGCCCTGATCAGTGTCATCGAAGCCACCCGGAATAATCTCCTCGCTGACGGCGCCGAACCAGGACCGGAGCTGGCTGTTTCCGCCTAGCCGGTCCTGCACGGCGCCCGAAGTTTTCGGCGCCTCAGTCTCCGGCGATGACCCGATCGCGGCCGGCAAGCACTCCCGTCACGGCCAGCAGGGCCATGATCCCTGCTGTAACGAGCAGTGGAAGAGTCCACCCGCCGCTCAGGTCACGGAGACCACCGAACATCACCGGCCCCGCAGCGCCCAATCCGTACCCCACAGACTGCGCCATGCCCGAGAGCGCCGCCGCCTGCGGATAGTTGACGGTCCTCAGGCTGAACAGTGACAGAGCGATGACAATGAGGCTTCCGCAGCCCAGCGCACCGAACAGCACCCACACGAGAGTGTGGTCCGGCGCCACCGCCAGTCCCAGGAAGGTTGCGAACGTCAACGCGCTGCTCCCGAATGATACGAGGCGCTGGTCCGAACCCCGGTGAAGAAGGCCGCCGGTCGCAAGGCTGGCGAAAACGCTGACCAGCAGGAAAATAGACAGGTGGAATCCCGCCGTCGACGCCGGGACCCCCCGGCTTTGCTCTATGGTGGGCAGCCAGGCCATGAGGATGTAGAACGCAATCGACTGCAGTCCCATGAAGAGGGTTACCTGCCAGCCCAGAGCTGACGCCCACGGCGACCGGTAGGCGATTGCCGGCGCCGTCGTGGGAACGGGGCCCGAGGCAGTGCGCCGCAGCCACGGCAGGAGGACCGCCATCGCTATGAGGGCGAGCCCTACCCAGATGCCGAGAGCCAGCCGCCAGCCCGCCGTTGACGTTTGCGCTACGGGCACGACGACGGCTGCCCCGATCGCTGCAAAAGCAGCCTGTGTTGCGGTGTAGCTTCCGGTCACTTGGCTGACTTTTGCCGGAAAATCACGCTTCACTAGGGAGGGCAACAGGACGTTGAGGAAGGCGATGGCGAGGCCGATCATGGGGGTTCCCGCCCAGATGGACCCGGGCACGGGCAGGGAACGCAGCACAATCCCGGAGGCAAGGATCAACAGCGAAAACCACAGCGCCCGGTCCAGGCCCAGACGGGCTGCGAACCCGGGCGCCACGGGTGAGAAGACCGCAAAGGCGATCAGCGGGAGTCCCGTGAGGAAGCCCGCCGCAGCGCTGGTCAGCTCAAGGTCGTCGCTGATATTCGCAAGGACCGGTCCCACGCTGACAAACGACACCCGAAGGTTGACTGCGATCAGCAGCACTCCGATGAAGGCGAAGCCGAAGCGGGCGGTACGTTCGGGCTTCAACGCCGTGGCCGTCCCTTTCACTGTGCACGTTCCATCCCTGAAAGTGTAATGGCCGGCTGGGTTGCCGCCGTCAGCGGCCCACCGCGTACCCCTGCATACCGCGCGGGTTTGCACCGGCGTACATCATGCCCGTATCCGGATCCCTCGACACCGCGCATAACCTGCCGATTTCCCAGTCACCCGCCCTGCCCACCCGATGGCCGCGGTTGCGCAGTTCCTGAAGGACCTCCTCGCCCGCCCGCTGCTCGACGAGAACAACACCGGGCTGGTGCT
Organism: Arthrobacter subterraneus; assembly: GCF_900099735.1. Taxonomy (GTDB): domain Bacteria; phylum Actinomycetota; class Actinomycetes; order Actinomycetales; family Micrococcaceae; genus Arthrobacter_D; species Arthrobacter_D subterraneus. The sequence goes on from NZ_FNDT01000003.1 coordinate 70,295, forward strand.
CATGCGGATAGAAAGAGCTTGGAAAGTGTGTGCTGTGAAATGCCGGAGCCTCGATTGCTTCCTGGAGATTCATTCCGCTGACCAGGATATTGAGGAGGAAATGCAGCTGCCATTGGTCCTGCTGGTCGCCGCCCGGTGAGCCGTAGGCGAGGACCGGTTCGCCATCCCTCAGAACCAGCGACGGCGAAAGAGTGGTTCTGGGACGCCGGCCGGGAGCGAGCGTGTTGGGCAGTCCCTCTTCGAGCCACGCCATCTGAAGGCGGGTTCCGAGCGGGAAACCCAGTTCCGGAATAAGGGGTGATGAGTGGAGCCAGCCGCCGCTGGGCATGGCAGAAACCATATTCCCCCAGCGGTCCACCACATCCACGTGGACCGTATCGGAGCGAGCCTCCCCGTCTGCCTGCGGCCCCGAATCGAGCAGGGCGGCAACGGCGTTCGGTTCGCCGACGCCGGTGAGGCCGGCCGGGTCAAAATCACCGCGTTCCCGGAGGTCCGGCAGGCGAGGCGTCCTACCCTCCGGGCTGCCCGGTCGGATCTCCAATGACGCACGGGCATCGATAAGGCGGCGCCGCTCGGAGGCATACTCAGGCGAGAGCAGTGTGGCGCCGGGCACTGTCTCCACGTCCCCGTACCAGGCATCCCGGTCGGCGAATGCGAGCTTTGTTGCTTCAATGATGGTGTGCAGACCATCGGCCGTGCCGGGCTGCACATCCAGGCCGTCAAGAATCGCCAGCTGCTGGAGCAGAACCGGGCCCTGGCTCCAGAACCCCGGCTTGCACACCGTGTGGCCTTTGAACTCCAGGGTTTCGGGTTCTTCGTAGTGCGGCCGCCAGCCCGCCATGTCCTGGCGGGTGATCAGGCCCGCGTGGTCCCTGCCGCTCGAGTCCCTCGCCGGCTGCCGGGCAAACTCGGCGACAGCTTCGGCGACGAAGCCCTCGGTCCACTCCCGGATCGCGGCCTCAATGCCGTCCTCCCTGCTTCCTCCCCCGGCGAGCGCAGCATCCTCGGCCTCCATCAGTCGCTCATAGGTTCTCGCGAGTGCCGGGTTGCGGATCAGCTGACCCGGGTGGGGCACCTTCCCGCCCGGCAGGTAGACCTCGGCCGAGGTTGGCCAGTGCTCCCGGAGCAGGTCCTCGACCCGCGCAATATATTCCACAACCTTTGCGGCGGCGGGGAATCCTTCCTCGGCATAGAGTTTGGCCGGCGTCAGGGCTTCGCGAAGGCTCACAGTGCCGTGGTCACGGAGGAACGTCAGCCAGCCCAGGGTTGCTCCCGGAATGGCAGCGGCCAACGGACCCGTTCCGGGCACCATTTTCAGTCCAAGTCCGGTGAAAGCGGCCGGCGTTGCCGCGGCGGGGGCGGGACCCTGCGCACAGAGAACGGTAGGTTTCCTGTCATCCGCCCGGGCGAAGATCAGGGGCATGTCACCTCCCGGCCCGTTCTGGTGCGGTTCCACCACCTGCAGGGTGAATCCGGCAGCAACAACCGCGTCGAAGGCGTTTCCCCCTCGCTCCAGTACCCCCATGCCGACCTGGGACGGCAACCAGTGGGTGGAAGACACCATGCCGAAGGTGCCTGCGAGCTCAGGCCTGGTAGTGAAATTCATGAAATACCTTTCGGGTCCGGGAGGTCAGCTCGAAGGGAAAGAGAACGAGGCGCCGGAGGCATGCGCGGGTTCCGGCCACCGCTGGGTGACCACTTTGCCCCGCGTGTAGAAGCGCACGCCGTCGGGGCCGTACATGTGGAGGTCGCCGAAGAGTGAATCATTCCAGCCACCGAAGGAATGCCAGGCCACCGGGACCGGCAGCGGGATGTTCACTCCCACCATTCCGACCTTGACGGCACGCTGGAATTTCCTGGCGTAGGCACCGGAACTGGTGAAGACGGCTGTCCCGTTGCCATAGGGGTTGCTGTTGATGAGTGCGATCGCTTCATCGAGATCTGCGACCCGAACAATGACGAGTACCGGCCCGAAGATCTCCTCGCTGTACGCACTCATTCCAGTGCGGACATGGTCCAGGACGGTGGGGCCGACGAAATTGCCGCCTTCGAGCCCCTGGACCACAAGGTCCCGACCATCCACCACCACGGTTGCGCCGTCGTCGGCCGCTTCCGTCACCAGCTTCACGACCCGCTCGCGCGCGCCGGGGGTGATCAGCGGCCCCATATCCGAGCTGGCGTCAGTGCCTTCGCCGACTGTGACATTGTTGGCCTGGTCCCGGACCTTCCGGACCAGGAGGTCCGCCGCTTCACCGACGGCCACCGCGACCGAGATTGCCATGCAGCGCTGTCCCGCCGAACCGAAAGCCGCCGCCGTGAGATGGTCCGCCGCGAGGTCCAGGTCACCGTCCGGCAGGATGACCGCGTGGTTCTTCGCACCGCCAAGCGCCTGGACCCGTTTGCCGTGGGCTATTGCTGTCTCGTGAACGTACTTTGCGATGGGCGTGGAACCCACGAACGACACCCCGTCGACATCAGGATGGGTCAGCAGCCCGTCAACGGCTTCCTTGTCGCCGTGCAGCACATTGAACACACCGTCAGGCAACCCCGCTTCCTTCCACAGCTCTGCCAGCAGCAGCGATGCGGACGGGTCCCGCTCGGACGGCTTCAGGATGAAGGCGTTTCCTGTCGCGATGGCAACCGGCGCCATCCACAACGGCACCATGACGGGGAAGTTGAAGGGCGTGATCCCGGCGACCACACCGATGGGTTCCCGGAAGGAATAGACATCGATGCCCGTAGAGACCTGGTCGGAGTATTCGCCCTTGAGCTGCTCGATGATGCCGCAGGCGAATTCGACAACTTCGAGTCCCCGCCCGATTTCCCCCTTCGCGTCCGCCAGGACTTTACCGTGCTCGGAGGTCACGATTTCTGCGAGGTCGTCGGTTCTGCCGGCAAGCAGCTCGCGGAACCTGAACAGGACGCTGGTGCGTTTCGCCAGGGGAACCTGTGACCAGTGGTCTGCCGCCTTCCGGGCTGCTGCCACCGCGTTTTTCACATCGTCCCCGCTGGCGAGCCGGAGTGTTCCCGTCACTTTCCCGGTCGCTGGATTGAAGACGTCCTGGGTGCGTTCCCCCAGACCGGGGACGCGCTCGCCGTTGATATAGTGCTCAATTGTTCGTTCCATGGTTTCCTCTGCTGTGGATCGTAAGTTGGTGTGGCGCTCAGGCGCCGGTGTAGTGCTCGTCCGCCACGAACAGCGCCTCGTCGAGCATCTCGATCCCCTGCCGTGCGTCCTCAGCGGTGATGGTGCAGGGAGGCACAACATGCGTGCGGTTGAAATGGACAAACGGCCAGAGACCGCGCCGTTTGCATTCCGCGGTGAACTTCGTCATCGCCGCGGCGGACTCCCCGCTCGCGTTGAAGGGCACCAGGGGCTGGCGCGTCTCACGGTCAGTCACCAGTTCAAGCGCCCAGAAGACGCCCAGTCCCCTCACCTCGCCGACGCTCGGGTGCCGGTCTGCGACCTGCTTCAGGAGCGGTCCGATGACGTCGGTTCCCAACGTCCGCGCGTTCTCGACAATTTTCTCTTCCTTGAAAATATTGATCGAGGCGACGGCCGAGGCGCAGGCAAGCGGGTGACCCGAATAGGTCAGCCCGCCCGGGTAGGGGACATTGTCGAACGTTGAGGCTATTTTCGCCGAGATGATCACTCCACCGAGGGGCAGATACCCGGAATTGACGCCTTTCGCGAAGGTGATGAGGTCCGGTGTGACGTTCCAGCGGTCGACGGCGAACCATTCGCCGCACCGTCCGAACCCGGCCATCACCTCGTCGGCGATCAGCATGATTCCGAATTCGTCGCAGATCGCCCGGACGCCCGCGAGATAATTCTCCGGCGGAACAAGGATCCCGTTGGTCCCGACGACCGGTTCGAGGATGATCGCAGCAACTGTGTGGGCGCCTTCCACCATCAGGGTGTCGCGCAGATGCGCCAGAGCGCGCTCGCACTCCTGTTCTTCGCTCTCGGCATGGAAGGGCGAGCGGTACTGGTAGGGGCCCCAATAATGAACGACACCGGATATCGCGGGTTCAGAGCCCCAGCGCCGCGGATCGCCGGTAGCCGTGATTGCCCCGGCGGTGGACCCGTGATAGCTGCGGTACGCCGCCAGGACCTTATGCCTCCCGGTATGGAGACGTGCCATGCGCAGGGCGTTTTCGTTTGCCTCGGCACCGCCGTTGGTGAAGAAGACCTTGTTGAGATCACCGGGCGCCAGCTCGGCAATGAGCCGGGCAGCCTCCGAGCGGGCATCGTTCGCGAAGCTGGGTGCGATGGTCGCCAGACGGGCGGCCTGCTCCTGGATGGCGGCGATCAGCTTCGGATGTTGATGGCCGATATTCACGTTCACCAACTGGGAGGAAAAGTCCAGATAACGCCGACCGCTGTAATCCCAGAAATAGGATCCTTCCGCTCCGGCAACCGGAAGCGGGCTGATCTGGGCCTGGGCGGACCAGGAGTGAAAGACGTGTGACCGGTCCAGTTGCGCTATGTGCTCTGACTGGCTGGTCGCGGTCTCATCGGTGGCGGTGGTTTGCGTCAATGGATCGTCCTCTCGCGTGTGGGGGCCGGCCTCACCGCCTCCGCTTCAGTTCCACTGACGGACGATCGGACTGCCTAACCTCCTCCACCATAAGTCACGCCTATATCCGTGACAATAGAGGATTTGTAACAGAACAAAATCAGCGGGCGGCTCCCCACACGCCCGCATGGGCGGCCTCGGCGATCATCCCTGCCAGTTCGGGTATGGATTCGGAGACTGCCGCGATCGTGACCCGGATATGCCCCCCCGGAAGGGGCGCGGCGGCAAACGGCGATCCGGGCGCTACCCCTATCCCCTGGCTCGCCAGCCGCACTGTCGCCGCCGATTCATCGGCCACCGGCACCCAGACGTTGAGGCCGTCCGTGCCGCCGACCTCCACGTCATGGCGGCGCAACGCCTCGACCATTGCCTCCCGCCGCTCGTGGTACTCCACCCGTGCGCGCTCGACCTGCCGGACTGACTGGTCCTCGGTGAGGAGGCCGAGGAGGATCTTCTGCAGAAGCCGGCTGGTCCAGCCCTGCCCGAGCTGGCGGCGGGAGGCGATTTCCCTCATCACTGCCGGAGGCCCACTCATGGCTGCCAGCCGAAGATCAGGCCCATGAGACTTCGAGAAGCTCCGGATGTGTACGGTCCGGTCAGGAAGCCAGCGACCGAGGCTGATACCCGGCGTCCACGCCACGTATCCGGCAGAATCGTCCTCGATCACCGGGACGTCAGAGTCCGCCAGCACTGCTGCCAGCTCCTTCGCGCGCCCGGGCGACAGGGAAACTCCGGTGGGATTCTGTGCCCGCGGCTGGAGCACCACCGCGGCCGCGGGTGCGCTCAGCGCATCTTTCAGCGCCGCCGGGACCATCCCCTGGGTATCAACCGGCACACCGACAACCTCTGCCCCCGCGGCTTCCAACTGATCGAGGATCAACGGGAAGGTGGGATGCTCCACAATGACACGGTCGCCGAAACGGATCAGCGCGCGGGCAGCAAGTTCGACCGCGTCCATGGCGCCGTCGACGACACTGAAGTGTTCCGCCGGGTACGGCCAGTCGTCCCTGAGAACCTCCACCAGCTCGGGCACCACGGGTTCGTCCAGATAGCTGCCCGGAACGAGAGAGCTGGTCATACGGGCCAGTACCGGTGCCAGATCCGGGAGCAGGGCGCCGTCCGGCACACCGGTGGAGAGGTCGAGCGCAAAGGGGCTACGTCGCTCCACCGCACGTCGGTACCGCTCCGAACCGGGATGCAGCTCCGCGATCCTGGTGCCGCGCCGCCCATCAGTGTGGATGGTTCCGGAACGCGCCAGGAGAGACCATGCCGCACTCACGGTGGTGGGAGACAGCCCCAGTTCGGCCGCCACCGCGCGGATGGGTGGCAGCGTAGAGCCAGGTTTGAGGACTCCCGCACGTATGGCCCGGCTGACCGCATTGGCCACGCCGCGCGAGGTGGGCTCCTCAGGTTTCCAGCCGAGATCGATTTTACGGGGTGTCATTTTTGTACTGTAACAACATCAGTATTGTCATAGCAATGGGCGTGATCTAACGTGGTCTGTGTTGAACGTCACAGAGAGGCTGCTATCGCTCTGCGGAGAAGTCTTCCGGAGAAGCCCATGCCCGCCTCGAAAGGAAGCTTTCGGGCTGAGAGGAAAAATATGCAGATCACATGGAGAGGGTGGACGTCTTGAAAAGTCAGCTCGAGTCAGAGCCCGCAACAGGAAATGAGCCCCCGAAATCCTTTGGCAGGAGGCTGAAATTCATCGGTCCGGGCCTCATTGTCGCGGCCACCGGCGTCGGTGCTGGTGACTTCATCATGGCTTCGATCGCCGGCGCCGACTACGGATGGGCCCTGATGTGGGCGGTTCTCGTCGGTGCTGCGATCAAACTGCTCCTCTCAGAAGGCATTGGGCGCTGGTACCTCGCCAGCGGCCAGACTTTCCTCCAGGGATGGCACTCCCTCGGCTGGTGGGCAACCGGGTACCTCGGGATCTACACCGTCATTTTCGGCATCGTCTACGGAGCCGCCGTTCCCGCGGTGTCGGCGCTGGTCCTAACGGCACTCTTCCCCGGAAGTATTTTCTGGCTCTGGGCAGTGCTGTCCGGCCTGGCCGGGTTCATTTTCGTATGGTTCGGCCGCTTCGGCTTCCTTGAAAAGGCCATGACCGTCCTGGTCGGGGTCATGTTTGTGACAGTGGTGGGCTCCGCCATCGTCATCATGTTCAACATAGGACAATCGGATTACAGCTTGGCTCCCTCCGTGCCGGAAGGTTCCTTCATCCGCATTCTGGGCATCATCGGCGGTGTTGGCGGAACGATCACACTGACCTGCTACTCCTACTGGATTCATGCCAAGGGCTGGAAGGGCAAGAAGTGGATCCCGATGATGCGGTTCGACATCACGTCGGCCTACATCATCACTGCCATTTTCGCTGTGTCGATCCTCATCATCGCTGCAGAACTGCTGTTCGGCACTGGGCAGACCATCGAAGGCAACGAGGGACTGGTGGGCCTCGCGGACACCTACGGTGAACGCTTCGGCGATCCGGCCCGCTGGGCCCTGCTGGTTGGCATTTGGGCAGCTGTGTTCACATCAATCCTTGGCCCGTGGCACGGTATCTCCTACATCTTTGCTGACCTGGTCCGGCTCATCCAGGACCACCGGCGGAAGACGGTCACCTCGCATGAGTCCATCTCGGAAAAGGACACTTCCTTCCGGATCTACCTCGCGTGGATGACCTTCCCCCCAATGCTGCTGCTCTTCCTCGAGCGGCCGTTGCTGATGGTTCTGGCGTACGGGGTGCTGGGCGCAATCTTCATGCCCCTGCTCTCGATTGGCCTCCTGTATCTGCTGAACTCCAAGAAGGTCGAGCCGGCCTACCGCAACGGGAAAATCAACAACGTTCTGTTGGTGCTGGTTGTTCTTCTATTCCTGTTCCTTGGCGGCGGGGAGTTGGTCGACGCGATTTCCGGCTGAACTACGGGAGCGGGCCGGTAGCGATGTTCAGTGAACATCGCTACCGGCCCGCTCCCGCGCGTTCAGGGTCTAGTGCGGCTCCTGCGGAACCACAGCCCCCGCTCCCGCAAGCTGTGTCACCGCAATGTGGCTTGGCTGCCCTGCTTCCTCGATGAACTTGAGGGCCAGCGCTGCTTCAGGGACGTGGACGTGCACACGCCAGCGGTAGCCCTCCTCGACCTCGGTCACAGCGCTCATAATGACCGAGTCGCCCACCTCATCCAGGTGCAGGCGGAGCGTCGCGGCATCGAGCGGACTGAGGTTGATGGTGCACATGACCTCGACGCCCTCGGCCGGCATGCCGTTATGGATGTGCGGCGCCTGGACGTCGTAGCCGTGCAGGCCGTCGAGCAACTCATCCTGCAGTTCCTCACCGAGCGAGGCGGCGCGGAGCGCGTCCATGATGAGGAGGAACCCGACTCCTCCGGCATCCACCACCCGGGCTTCGGTGAGCGCTCCGAGTTGACTTTCCGTACGGACCACCGCTTCCAGCGCAGCCTCCACGGAACCCTGCAGGGTCATGGCGAGAGCGTGGTTACTGTCGTCTCCCTGATTTGCCTGATCCACGGTGGCAGCTCCGGCCGCCGCGGCCTCGAGGACGGAGAGCAAGGTCCCGGGCACTGGATCGCTGAGTGCCGACCAGCTGCGGATCTGTGCACGGTTGAGCGCAGTGGCCAGCAGCGGACCGGACAGGCGCGAGACACCGTGAAGCGGCTCGGCGATTGCCGCCAGGAACACTGCAAAGAGCGTCCCCGAGTTTCCGCGGGCGTCTTCCATGGCAGCCTGACCTGCGATCTTCAGCAGCTCCCCGAGATCATGGGTCTCAACGTCTGCAACGGCCTGGGCTGCTGCACGGACCGTCAGGTAGAGGTTGGTGCCGGTGTCGCCATCTGCCACCGGGAAGATGTTGATCGCGTTGAGGCGGTCGCTGTGGTTGCCGAGGGATTCTTCAGCCTTGCTCAACCATCGCTTCATCGCAGTAGCGTTAGCGGTGATTTTAGTCTGCAAAATGATCCCATCCCACGTTGGCTGGAGGCTCTGACCCCACGGTCACCTCGGCATGCCCGGCCTTAATTGAGCCTACCGCAGTGAACCCTGCCAGCGGCATAACGTTTGGGTTAACGGTGGCCAGCAGACCGTGGTCCTCTCCCCCGCCGAGCACCCACTCGAGCGGGTCGGCGTCCAGCAGGCCGGCAGCTGCCACCAATGGTGACGACAGACTCTTCAGGGCCTCCGGATGAAAGTCCACACGGACAGAACTGGCAGAAGCCAGCCGGTGGGCATCGCGCACCAACCCGTCGGAAATATCCATCATTGCGGTGGCACCCGCCTGCGCGGCCGCAGGCCCCGCCTGCAGCGGCGGACGCGGCCTGCACTGGCATTCGACGAGCCGGAGAAGGTCCGCACCGAGCGATCCATAACCATGGGAGGACTCCAGCAGCGCCAATCCGGCTGCCGCGCGTCCCACGGTTCCGGCGAGGACGACGACGTCTCCCGGCCGCGCCCCGGATCGGACCACCGGAGAACGGCCGCGCAATGAACCGGTGACTGCAGCGGTGACTGAGATTTCCGTGCCCCTCCCGAGGTCGCCTCCCACAACGGAGCAGGCGGACGCCCCGAGCTCCCTGATGGCGGCGGTGAGCCCGTCCGCAAGATCCTCGACCCAGCCGACGGCGGTGGTGCCGGGAAGCGTGAGGCTGACCACCAGCGAAGTGGCGTCACCGCCCATTGCGTTGATGTCGGAGAGGTTCTGTGCGGCAGCCTTCCAGCCGACGTCGAACCCACTGGTTCGATAACCATTGGGCCACTGCAACCGGAAGTCCATGTCCTGGACCTGAGTGTCCACGGACAGCAGCACCCTGCCGTCCGGAGCCGCCACAAGCGCTGCGTCATCTCCAGGACCGAGGAGCACTCCGGAGGGATCCCCGTGCGGGCTCTGCAGGCGCGGCAGGATCCGCTCAAGCAGGGCGGATTCGCTCAGCTGGGCAACAGTAAGTGGCATGATTCCACCGTACTTGGCACAGCAGACATTCCCGCGGCGGGCGTGGACAACGCCACCGCATACAGCGCTGTCCCACACTGCGCCGCTGCACACGCAGTCGGACGAAGCCGCCCACCGCCAGGTGCCGAAAGCCCATTGACTGAGTAAATCGCTAGCCCGCCCGCCGCCGTCGTATCCGACGTCGGACAAGCCACCCGACCAGCGCTGCAAGAGCCGCATAGAGGACGACGTCGAAGTACTGCGCGTACTGGTCCACCAGGTGGTACTGCGTTCCGAGAAAGTAGCCCAGCCCGATGAGCAGCACATTCCATAGCAGGCTGCCGGCAATGGTGAACAGGGCGAACGTGCGCAACGGCATGTGCTCGGCCCCGGCGGGCAGCGAGATCAGGCTTCTCACTCCCGGTATCAGGCGGCCGAAGAAGACGGCAGAGCGCCCGTGGCGCCTGAACCAGCCGGCCGCCCTCTCAAAATCCTCGCGGTCAACCAGCGGCAGCTTCGATAGGCCGCGCACCACGCGCTCCTCGCCCATTTTCGCGCCAAGGAGGTACAGGAGAACAGCGCCCAGGAAGCTTCCCGCCGTGGCCAGGGCGACCGCCAGGATTGCGTTCATCCTGCCCTGCTGCGACAGGAATCCGGCCAACGGCAGCACCACCTCGCTCGGAATGGGCGGAAATACCGTCTCAAGGAGCACCAGGACACCGACGCCGGCTTCACCGAGGGCGCTCATCACATCGGTGATCAGCCCGGCCAGTCCAGTCGGTTCCTGGAGCGCGCCGGAGCTCGTGCCGGAACTACTGCGCGGGAGTGGAGGCGACATACTCGCCCAGTGTGCCCTGGTCGAGCGCTTCCGCAATGCGGCCGATCGCTTCATCGTCCTTGACGACGATGGACTGCCCGTCCGGTGCCGTGCCCACGCCCAGATTGGGGAGGGTGAAGAAGACGACGTCGTCGGAGCGGACCTGCCGCATGCCGAGCGCGAGGGATCCGAGCGTCACGGCGTCAAAGTCCTCGTCAACGCTGAGGTACGGTGAAATTTCATTCACCACGCGGCTCAGCCTCACCGGGTTGGTGAACGTCTCCGTGCTCAACAGCTCCGACATGACGCCCTTGATGAAGAGCTGCTGGTTCTGCACCCTCTGGTAATCACCATCGCTGAACGCCTGACGTTCGCGGACAAACTTCAGTGCCGATTCACCGTCGAGGGTAATGCTCCCCTGCTGGAACTCTTCCCCTTCCGTTCCCTCCGAGCGGAAGGCGATCGGGTTGTCCACGGTCACTCCGCCCAGTGCATCGGTGAGACCTTTGAAGCCTTCGAAGTCCAGCATCACCACATGGTCGACCGGGGCATCGAACATGGTCTCCACGGTCTGCACAACCAGCGGGACACCGCCGAGCGCAATGGCCGCGTTGATCTTGTTGTCGCCGTGACCGGGAATCTCGGTCCAGGTATCCCGCATGATCGACATCACGTAGACGGTCTGCCGGTCCTCAGGGATATGCAGGAGCATCATGGTGTCCGAGCGGGTATCCGCAGACCCTTCGCCGGGATTGCCTGCGTCGGCTGATTCGCCGGGCCGTGCATCACTGCCCATCAACAGGATGTTCATGGCGCCTTCGGCGGCGGCGGTCCGCTCAGGCCGGGTGGATGCGTCCGGAAAGGCCGGCTCGATGGTGGTCGTCCGGGTTTCGAAGGCCACTGCCAGGCTGATCACATAGCCGGCCACCAACGCCGCCAGGGCCAGGACCACGCCCAGCAACACCAGCACGGTGGTGCGCAGCGGCCGCCGTCTTTTCGGCTCCCGCGGGCGCGGCGCGTCGTCATAATCGTTCTGCGTAGTCAAACGGAGTGCTCCCAGCGGATAGTCGGTAAGCCACCATGGTACCGAGCCGGCTTTCCCACACGGGCAGGCAGCAGTCGGGCGATGCGCTTGAGTTTCCCCAATCGCTGTGGAACTGTTCACCCATGGCAAGTGAATCGCTCAGGGTCGACGACCCGGCACAGGCACCCCTCGGTGCGCCGTACTGGAAGCTCTGGACCTCCTCCGGATTCTCCAACCTTGCCGACGGCGTGTTCAAGATTGCGCTGCCCCTGCTCGCCATCCAGTTCACTCAGTCGCCGACACTGATTGCGGGGCTCTCGTTCGTTGCCACCCTCCCCTGGCTCCTTTTTGCGCTGACGGCGGGTGCCCTGGCTGACCGGCTCGACCGCCGGCGCCTCATGCTGCTGGCCAACCTCACCCGGGCGGCGTTGCCGGCGCTGCTCATCGGGGTGATCCTTCTTGACCTCGGCTCGATCTGGGCGCTCTATGTGATTGCGCTTCTGGTGGGGGTGGCGGAAACGCTGTATGACACATCCGCCCAGTCGATCATGCCGCAGCTTGTGCACCGGGATCAGCTGGCACGGGCCAACGGCCGGCTCTACGCCGTCGAGCTTGCCACCAACCAGTTCATCGGTCCGCCGCTGGGTGGGCTGCTGGTCGCTGCCGGCGTTCTCGGCGGCTTTGCCGTTCCCGCTGCCTTGTGGCTCGCCGCAGTGGGATCGCTGTTCCTCGTGCGCGGGAACTTCCGCATCGAGCGCGAGGAGAAGACCACCCTCCGCTACGACATCGCCGAGGGCCTACGGTTCCTGTGGGACCAGAAGATCCTGCGTACGCTCGCCGTCATGACCGGCACCTTCAATTTCGCCTCGAGCGCCGCGTTTGCACTGTTCGTGCTCTTCGCCGTCGGTCCGTCGTCGGCCATGCAGCTGACCGAGGCCGCTTTCGGTGTCCTCCTGACCACCTCCGCCATCGGCGCTTTCGCCGGCTCTTTCGTGGCCGGGTGGGCGGAACGGAAGCTGGGCCGCTCAAAGTCGCTTGCCCTGACCATTCTCGGCGGATCATTCTTCGTCGGAGCGCCGGCCCTCACCACCAACCCGTACATCCTTGGCTTCGTGTTCTTCATCGGCGGCGTGTTGGTCATGCTCTGGAACGTCATCACGGTCTCGCTGCGTCAGCGCATCACGCCGGACCGGTTGCTGGGACGGGTGAACAGCGCCTACCGCCTCCTCGCCTGGGGCACCATGCCGCTGGGTGCTGCGGCCGGCGGTCTGATTGCCCAGTGGCTGGGGCTCCAGGCGATGTTCGGGATCATGGGCCTGCTGACCCTCGCCCTGCTGGGGCTCATGCCGATTGTCACGGACCGGGCCATTGACGCGGCCGACGTCGCATCCTGACTCACGCCGCCCCCGCTCCCGACGCTAGGCTGGGATGCATGCCCTTCTCCGCCCGCGCTGTTCGCCCTGCCGCGGGCGTACTGCTCGCACTGTCGCTGAGCGCCTGCTCACCCATCGTCGACGTCGATGCCGCCCCCGACGCCGCCAATCCCCGCTGCGCCGAGGTCATGATCTCCCTGCCCAACCAGGTTGCCGGGTACGAGTTGAGGGAAACCAACAGCCAGGCGACCGCCGCGTGGGGAGATCCCTCGCAGGTTGTGCTCCGGTGCGGGGTAGAAATCCCAGGACCCACCACCGATGCCTGCGCGTCCGTCAACGACGTCGACTGGGTCATCCGGGAGTCCCCCGACACGGACGTCTGGACCGCAGTAACCTACGGCCGCAATCCCGCGGTGGAGGTCCTCTTCGACCCCAACCAGGTCCCTTCCAGCACCGTGCTCGTCGATCTGAGCGTGCCCGTCACACGGATCGAACAAACGGAACAGTGTCTCAGCCTCAGCGACACGGTGGACCTGACCGACGAAGGCTAGCGCCGTCGTCGTTCCCGCGTTTTACACTGGGGCACGATGAAAACCACCGACTCCACTCCCCTGTCCGGTACCCAGTACACCCTCCAGCACGGTCCCTACACGGCCTGCGTGGCCAGCGTGGGCGCAACCCTGAGGTACTTCCGCCATGATGGCCGCGACCTTGTGGTCCCCTATGACGCCGAGGAAATCCGCCCGTCCTTCCGCGGAGCGGTGCTGGTGCCCTGGCCCAACCGGGTGGTGGACGGCAAGTACACCTTCAACGGCGAAGCGCAGCAGTTGGCCCTGACGGAACCGCAGCGTTCCCACGCCATCCATGGGCTGCTGGGCTGGGTTGACTGGACGCTCGCGGACCAGAGCACCGAATCGGTCCGGCTGGCAGCGTCCGTTATCCCGCAGAAGGGCTACCCGTTCCGCCTCGAGATCGAAGTGCTGTACACGCTCGACGACGACGGCCTCACCACCACCATCACCGCAGCGAACCCCGGACCGTCCGCAGCGCCCTACGGATCATCGGCTCATCCCTACCTTGTCGCCGGAGAGGGGCTGGTGGATGACTGGACGGTCCAGGTGCCGGCGTCGAAGGTCCTCCAGGTAACCGAGGACCGGCTGATTCCCACCGAACTGACGGATGTGGCGTCGTCGCACTTCGACCTCCGCGAACCACGCCTCATCGGCGACACTTTCCTTGATCACGCCTACACGGGCATCAATTACGACGACGGCGGCACCGCCACGGTGGCCGTGCACGCCGCGGACGGCCGCGGCGTTGCGATCACATTCGACCGGACCTGCCCCTGGGTGCAGATCCATACGGCAGACAAGCCCAACCCGGCTGTGTCACGGCTCGGCCTGGCAGCTGAGCCCATGACGTGTCCTCCGGATGCCTTCAACTCCGGAACCGACCTCATTGTGCTGGAGCCGGGTGACATCCACTCGGCGGCCTGGCGCATCCACGCGCTGTAGCAGGAGCGGCCCTCAGACGAGCGACTGCAGCCGCTGCTTCATGCCGTTCAGGGCCGGATCCCGCAGCGAGTTGAACGCGGGCCGGAGCAGCGGCTGCAGCAGTTTCACCGCGCCCTTCATGCGGAACTGCGCCGTATAGGTCACTTCACTTCCGCTGCCGGACGGTTTGACCTCGATCGAGTCGAACGCCTCCACAGTCTTGTTCTCGCCGCGGAGCTTGATGAAGCGTGTGCCGAGTTCGATGACCTCGTACTCGATGGAGCTCCGCTTGCCACGGAACAGGGCCTCGGCATGGTACCGGTGACCCACTGCCACCGGCCCCTGCGACCGCTTCTCCACCACGGGAGTGCCCGGGTCCCACTCACTGGTGTGCTCGAACTGGGACAGGTAGGCGAAGGTGCGTTCGGGGGGAAGGTCGGTCTGCACGGAGCCGCTCACGGTGATCATCCACCCAGCCTACGGAGTCGCCGGAGGTGCTGAACAGGGGCCGGTGGAGGTGCGGACCAGAAACTCCGGGTGGATGGCAACCGAGGCGGGGGCCTCGTCCTTCACCACGGAGTCAATGGCCGCAGCGACGATGGCCGTCTCGTCCCATCCGAAGGTGGTCAGCTCCGGACTGACCAGGGGCGCCAGTTCGCTGTCGTCGAAACCGAGGATCGAGACGTCGCCCGGGATGGACAGGCCACGGTTCCGCGCAGCACGGTAGGCGCCGAAGGCAAGGGTGTCGCTCAGGCACAGCAGGGCCGTCGGGCGTGCCGGCAGTGCGAGGAGGATCGCCGCCGCCTCTGCGGCTCCCGCCACGGAGGAGGCGGACGGCCCCACCACCACGTCCAGTCCCAGTTCCGCCCCGAGTTTCTCCACCAGGAGCTGCGCGGGCCTGCCCGGAGTGGACGGCAGCGACGGTGCCAACAGCCCCACCGACCGGTGGCCCAGACCGGCGAGGTGATTCAGGGCGGTGCTGATCCCGGTCTCGTTGTCGAAGAGCACGGTGCGTGCAACCGGACGGTGCGGCAGTGCGTCACCCAGGGACACCAGGCGAATCCGCTCCGGAACCTCGGCCCAGTACGGGGCGGACGGATCCACCGGAAACACGATGGCGGCGTCGACCCGGCGGGCCGGGAGCGAGCGCAGGGCATCCCGTTCGCGCACCGGTGAGGTGTCGACGTCGGTGATGGCCGAGAACAGGCCCTCCTGATGGAGCGCCTCCGACAGCATCACAGCAAGACCCTGCCGCCAAAGATCCCCGAGCGATCCGATGATTGCAACGTTGCCGCTGCGGCCTCCGGCGAGGGCGCGTGCAGCCGGGTCCGCCGACCAGCCCATGTCCCGGGCGATCGCCTGGACACGCGCCACCGTCCTGTCCGACCCCCGGAGGCCCCGGAGGGCATAGGACGTGGCGGCCTTCGACAGGCCGGCCGCCTGCGCGATGTCCCGCAGCGTTGGCCGCTTCGGCTCCGTCATGGCCTGAACCCCGCCGGAACTAGCGAAGGCCCGTCTTGCGTTCGAGTGCCAGCCCGATGAGTTCGTCGATCAGCTCTGTGTAGGTCAGACCGGACTTGGCCCACATCTGGGGGTACATGCTGATGGGGGTGAAGCCCGGCATGGTGTTGATTTCATTGATGATGAGCTCGCCGGCGGGCGTGTAGAAGAAATCGACGCGGGAAAGCCCCTCGGTCCCGAGAGCGTCGAAGGCGCGGGCAGCGAGCTCCCGGACCCGGTCAGTGACATAGGGCGGCAGGTCGGCCGGGCAGCTCAGCTCGGCTGCAGAACCGTCAACGTACTTCGCCTCGAAGTCATACCACTCGTGTTCGCCGGGCTGGACGGCGATCTCGCCCGGCAGGCTGGTGCGCGGTTCATCCGTGCCCCGGCCCTGCAGGACCGCCACCTCGATCTCCCGACCCACGATCCCTGCCTCGACGATCACCTTCGGGTCGAACTCCCTGGCATGCTCAACCGCGGCTTCGAGCTCGGCGGGCGACGTTGCGCGGGAGATCCCCATGGATGAGCCCGCGCGGGCCGGTTTGACGAAGACGGGATAGCCGAGCCGTGCGGCACGCTCCAGGCAGGCTGAGCGGTCCCGGGTCCACTGCCTGTCAGTAAGAACTTCATAGGGCCCGACGGACAAACCGGCGGAGGCGAACACGACCTTCATGTAGTGCTTGTCCATCCCAACGGCAGACGCCAGCACACCGGCGCCGACGTAGCGCACATCGGCCATCTCCAGCAGGCCCTGCAGCGTGCCGTCCTCACCGAAGGGCCCGTGAAGCAGCGGAAGGACGACGTCGACGGCCCCCAGGCTGCGGGGCATCTGTTCCGCCCCGGTGGCGACGAGTTCCTGCGCGGCTCCACCGTCAGAGGCTGTCGCGAGCACCACCGGCTCCGGTGACACCGGTACTTCCGGAAGCACCGCCGAACGCAGCGACCACTGGGCAGGGTCCGAGGACACCAGCGACCACTGGCCGTTTTTTGCAATGCCGACGGGCACGACGTCGTACTTGTCCCGGTCGATCGCCTCGAGCACACCGGCTGCGGTCACGCAGCTGACGGCATGCTCACTCGAACGGCCGCCGAACAGCACGAGGACACGGGGCTTGGCAGGTGGGGTCACGTTCAGCCTTCGGATTTCAGTTCGCGGGCCAGCAGTCGCGGGCCAAGGTCGTGTACCGACAGGTTCCCCTGAAGTACGGCAACAACACTATCCGTAATCGGCATATAGACCCCCAGCTGGCGCGCGAGGTCCGCCACCGCCTGCGCGGATTTAATGCCCTCCGCAGTCTGGTTCATGTGGGCCGTCACCTCGTCCAGGGTGAGCCCCTGGCCGAGCAGCCTGCCGGCGGTGTGATTGCGCGAGAGGGAGGAGGAACAGGTTGCGATCAGGTCCCCCATGCCGGCGAGCCCGGAGAGGGTCTCAGGTTCTCCGCCCAGAGCGACAGCCAGCCGGGTGGTCTCGGTGAGGCCGCGCGTGATGACGGAGGCCTTGGTGTTGTCCCCCATCTGCTTGCCTTCGCAGATACCAACCGCGAGGGCAATGACGTTCTTGACGATGCCGCCGATTTCCACACCGACAACATCAGTGTTGGTGTACGGGCGGAAGTAGGTGGTGGTGCATGCCGCGGCGATCCAGGTGGCCACATCCGCGTCCGGGCATGCGACCACTGACGCTGTGGGCTCGCAGCGCGCAATTTCCATGGCCAGGTTGGGCCCCGACACGACAGCGATACGACCCTCCGGCAGCCCGAGTTCCTGCGCGAGCACCTGGCTCATGCGGTCATCGGTGCCCACCTCCAGGCCCTTCATCAGCGAGACCACCACGGCGTCGGGCGAGATCAGCGGCTTCCAGTCCGACAGCTGCGAACGGAGGGACTGCGCCGGCACGGCGATCACCACCACCTCGGCACCCTCAAGAACGGCGGCGACGTCGGTGGAGCAGGTGATGCTGGAAGGCAGCACGGTCTCCGACAGGTAGCGACTGTTGGTGTGCCGGGTATTGATCTCGTCAGCAATATTCTCGCGGCGCGCCCACAGCCGGATGCTGGTGCCGTGCGGCTCGCCGGCATCCGCAAGAATCTTTGCGAACGTGGTACCCCAGCTGCCGGCTCCAAGGACGGCGACGACGGCGGGAGGCCGACGCGTCACTGGCCCTCACCCGCAGGGGACTCGAAGTTCCGGCCCACCTGCTTCTGGTTTTTCGCCGCCGGGTCCCAGCGCTCAGCCGGCGGTGTTTCACCGCGCAGCTCGCCGACCAGCTCTGTCAGCGCATCCATGATCCTGTTGGTTGCCGCATCGAGGGTTGTGCGGGTGATCGGTCCGTCCCTGAACTCCGACAGGTCCACCGGCTTGCCGACGAGCACCCGGGACGTCTTGCGGGGGAACAGGTAGAGCCGCTTCGCGTACCGCGGAAAGACCTCGTGCGCTCCCCAATGGGCGATGGGGACAACCGGTGCTCCGGTCTGCAGTGCCAGACGCGCCGCCCCGGTGCGCCCCTTCATGGGCCACATGTCCGGATCCCGGGTGAGGGTGCCCTCCGGATAGATGATGATTCCGCCGCCGCCCTCGATAGCCTCCTTGGCCACATCGAGCGAGCGGTTTGCCCCCGCCGTCGTGCGTTCCACCGGCACCTGCATGGTGGCGCGCAGCACCGCACCCAGGACCGGAACCTTGAACAGCGACGCCTTGGCCAGGAAGTGGGGCATCACCTTGTGGTTGTAGAGAAAATGCCCGATCACGATGGGATCGATTTCCGTCACATGGTTGGGGCAGACAATAAAGCCGGTGTTCCGCGGAAGGTTCTCGGCGCCCTTCCACTCCTTGGACATCATTGCGTTCATCAGCGGCCGGAGGATGACTCCGAGCACCGCGAAGGTGGCGCGGGACGAGGCGGGTTCAGTCATGCTGGTGTACGGCCGCGTCTAGCGGCCTGTTCCTGCATCTGCCGATTCCGTCACGTCGAAGTCCGCTCCGAGGCCCTCGAGCTTGTCCTGGAAGCGCTCGTAGCCACGGTTGATCAGCTCGATGCCGGTTACCCGGGAGGTTCCGTTCGCTGCCAGGGCAGCGATGAGGTGGCTGAAGCCGCCGCGGAGATCGGGTACGTCGATGTCCGTACCGTGCAGCTGCACCGGGCCGGAGATGACTGCTGAGTGCAGGAAGTTCCGCTGGCCGAAGCGGCAGGGAACACTGCCGAGGCACTCACGGTGCACCTGGATGTTCGCGCCCATACGCACCAGCGCATCGGTGAAACCGAACCGGTTCTCGTAGACGGTTTCGTGGACGATCGAAACGCCCTCGGCCTGCGTCAGCGCAACCACCAGCGGCTGCTGCCAGTCCGTCATGAAGCCCGGGTGGACATCCGTCTCCAGCACCAGCGGTGAAAGCTTGCCGCCCGGGTGGTAGAAGCGGATGCCGTCATCGGTGACGTCGAAGGCGCCTCCGATTTTGCGGTAGGTGTTCAGGAATGCTGTGAGGTCCAGCTGACGCGCGCCCTCGACGTAGATGTCGCCGCGGGTGACCAGCGCCGCCGATGCCCAGGACGCGGTTTCGTTGCGGTCGGAGATGGCTTTGTGGTTGAAGCCGCCAAGTTCCTCGACACCTTCGATCCGGATGGTCCTGTCGGTCTGCACCGTGATGATGGCGCCCATCTTCTGCAGGACGGCGATGAGGTCCATGATCTCCGGCTCGACGGCGGCACCGCTCAGTTCCGTGATGCCCTCGGCGCGGGTAGCCGTGAGGAGGACCTGCTCGGTGGCTCCGACGCTGGGGTACGGCAGCTCCAGTTTTGCTCCGTGGAGCCCCTTGGGAGCCGAAATCGAAATTCCGCCCGGACGCTTGTCCACGACGGCACCGAAGTTCCGGAGCACCTGCAGGTGGTAGTCGATCGGGCGGTCACCGATCTTGCATCCGCCGAGGTCGGGAATGAATGCCTCGCCGATGCTGTGCATGAGCGGGCCGCAGAAAAGGATGGGAATCCTGGAGTCCCCGGCGTGGGCGTCGATGTCCTTGGACGCCGCCATCATGGCGTTGGCCGGGTCCATGGTCAGATCACCGGTCACGGGATCCTTGGTCACCTCGACGCCGTGCAGCTTCAGCAGGCTGGTGACGACATCGACGTCCTTGATTTCAGGGACGTTCCTCAGCACCGACGGTGCGCTTCCCAGCAGCGCCGCGACCATAGCCTTCGGCACCAGGTTCTTGGCGCCGCGGACGGTCACCTTGCCTGCGAGAGGGACACCACCACGGATTGTCAGAACGCTACCCATGAACACCTATTTCCTTCAACGTGTAAGCCCCAACAGCAGATAAGACTCCTGCTAAGCATAGGAGCTACTGTTACCAGACTGAAATACCGACGCCGGCCGCACGGGGCCGTGTTGGACCGGACTGGGGCCGGTACGGCCCCTCAGAGGGTGCAAACAGCGCGGTTCCACCCAGCATTCCGCTCGCGGTGCGTGATCTTGCTTGCACCGGCCTTCCTGCAGTGCGTTGCCCGCAGTACGTTGCCTGCACGGGCGGCCAGGCTAGGTGCGGGCGGGCAGCGTGGTGGGTTTGAATCCGGGTCGCGTGGCTTCGTACGCGGTGATGGCCTCCTCATGGCGCAGGGTCAGTCCGATGTCATCGAGACCTTCCAGGAGGCGCCACCGCGTGTAGTCGTCAATCTGGAAGGGGGCGACGATGGAGCCGCACGTCACCAGGCGCGCCTCGAGGTCAACGGTGATCTCCGTGCCCGGATGGTTTTCCAGTTCCTTCCAGATCAGCTCGATGTCGTCCTGGGCCACCTGCGCGGCGACGAGGCCCTGCTTGCCCGAGTTCCCGCGGAAGATGTCGGCGAAACGGGAGGAAAGTACCGCCCTGAAGCCGAAGTCCTTCAGCGCCCATACTGCGTGTTCCCGGGAGGAACCCGTGGCGAAGTCGGGTCCGGCGACCAGCACCGACCCGCGGTTGAACGGTTCCCGGTTCAGGATGAAGTTTTCGTCCTTCCGCCAGGCAGCGAACAGGGCGTCCTCGAAGCCGGTCCGCGTGATCCGCTTGAGGTAGACCGCAGGGATGATCTGGTCGGTGTCCACATTGCTCTGCCGCAGCGGAACGCCGATGCCGGTATGGGTGGTGATCTTTTCCATGGTGCTCCTTATGAGGGTGTGCCCCTCGTGCAAAGTGTCAGGCAGCGTGGCTGGTGGTGCCGTCGTCGGCGGGCAGTGCCGCTGCCGGCGGTACGGGGTCCAGGTCTGAAGGGGAACTGAGGGTGCCGCGCACCGCGGTGGCGGCAGCCACCACCGGCGAGACGAGGTGCGTGCGACCGCCCTTGCCCTGCCGCCCCTCGAAGTTGCGGTTCGACGTGGACGCACACCGCTCTCCCGGCGCCAGTTGGTCCGGGTTCATGCCCAGGCACATTGAGCATCCGGCGAAACGCCATTCGGCGCCGAAATCCTTGAAAACCTTGTCCAGACCCTCAGCTTCCGCCTCAAGACGCACGCGGGCGGATCCGGGCACCACCATCATGCGGATGTTTGGATCCTTCTGCCGTCCGCGGATGATGTCCGCGGCGAGCCGCAGATCCTCAACGCGGCTGTTGGTGCAGGAACCGAGGAAGACAGTATCCACCCGGATGTCCTTCATCGGCGTACCGGCCTCGAGGGCCATGTAATCGAGCGCGCGCTTGCAGGCCGCCTTTTCATTCTCGTCAGCGAAGTCATCGGGAGCCGGCACAGACTGGCTGAGCGACACGCCCTGACCCGGGTTGGTTCCCCAGGTGACAAAGGGCTCGAGCTCATTGGCATCGAGGAAGACCTCTGCATCAAAGGTGGCGTCGTCATCCGTCCGCAGTGTCCGCCAGTACTCGACGGCGGCATCCCAGTCAGCTCCCTGTGGTGCATGAGGGCGGCCCAGCAGGTACTCGAACGTTGTCTCGTCCGGAGCAACCATTCCGGCGCGTGCCCCGGCCTCGATGGACATGTTGCAGATGGTCATGCGCGCGTCCATGGACAGTGCCCTGATCGCCGAGCCGCGGTACTCCAGGACGTAGCCCTGGCCTCCGCCGGTGCCGATCTTGGCGATCACGGCGAGGATGATGTCCTTGGACGTCACACCTGGCTTGAGGGTTCCCTCGACATTGATTGCCATGGTCTTGAACGGTGTCAGCGGCAGCGTCTGGGTGGCCATGACATGCTCCACCTCCGAGGTGCCGATGCCCATGGCCAGTGAGCCGAAGGCGCCGTGGGTCGAGGTGTGCGAATCACCGCAGACCACTGTCATGCCGGGCTGGGTCAGGCCGAGCTGCGGGCCGATGATGTGCACGATCCCCTGCTGTGCGTCCCCCAGGGAATGCAGCCGGACGCCGAACTCCCTGCAGTTCGCGCGGAGAGTCTCGATCTGCGTGCGGCTGGTGGGATCGGCGATGGGACGGTCGATGTTGATCGTCGGGGTGTTGTGGTCCTCGGTGGCGATCGTCAGGTCAGGCCGCCGAAGCTTCCTGCCGGCCAGGCGAAGTCCCTCAAAGGCCTGCGGCGAGGTCACCTCGTGAACGAGGTGCAGATCGATGTAGAGCAGGTCGGGTTCGGCCTGGCCGTTGACGACCTCCCCCCTGCGCACAATATGCGATTCCCAGACTTTCTCTGCGAGCGTCTTGCCCATGGCCGGTTCCTCCGCGTGCCTTCGTGTGGATCTTCCAATAACTGAAGCAGGAGGGCTTCGGTGCGCGCCACCCCAATCACTTGCGTCTCAGATAATGAGACGGCAATATCAAGTTATGGACAATTCTAGTGGCGTCGGCGTGATTGATAAAGCGGCTCTTGTACTCGACGCGCTGGAGGCCGGTCCCACGACGCTCGCCCAGCTCGTGACTTCCACCGGTCTGGCGCGCCCCACCGTGCATCGGCTTGCCCTGGCCCTTGTCCACCACCGGCTGGTCAGCAGGGACATGCAGGGCCGCTTTGTGCTGGGAAGCCGGCTTGTTGAACTTGCGTCCGCCGCCGGCGAGGACCGGTTGATCGCCTCCGCAGGACCGGTCCTCCTCCAGCTGCGGGATGCGACCGGCGAGAGCGCGCAGCTCTTCCGGCGGCAGGGTGATGCCCGTGTCTGTGTTGCATCCGCAGAACGTCCGATCGGTCTCCGCGACACCATCCCGGTGGGAACACAGCTGTCCATGCGAGCCGGCTCGGCCGCACAGTGTCTTCTCGCCTGGGAGGACCATGACCGGCTGCTCAAGGGCCTGCAGAACGCGCGTTTCACGCCTACTGTCCTGGCCGGCGTGCGGCGTCGTGGCTGGGCACAGAGCCTCGGGGAACGGGAGGCCGGCGTGGCCTCGGTGTCCGCTCCGGTGCGCGGACCGTCGGGGCGTGTGATCGCTGCAGTTTCAATCTCCGGTCCCATCGAGCGCCTGACCCGGCAACCCGGACGGATCCATGCCGAAGTTGTGGTGAACGCCGCGCAGCAGCTCACCAATGCGGTCAGCAAGTCCGCCGAGTAACGGAAATTTCGCGCACCTCTGGCGGCTTTCCAGTCGTAGAAGCCGCCAAATCTGCACAAAATTTGGGGAATGACGGCGTTACGCTGTGGCCATGGCCAGATACGCGGTGTTCCTCAGGGGCGTGAATATTGGCGGAATCACGATCAGATCCGCGGAGCTCCGACAGGCATTCGAGTCCCTCCCCGTCTCAGGGGTGAAGACCCTGCTCGCCTCCGGGAATGTGGTCTGCACCAGCGGCCTCACCGCTGATGAGCTGAAGTCCAACAGCGAACAGCTCCTCCGGGAGCGGTTCGGATATGACGCCTGGGTGGTGGTGCTGGAGTTCCGCACGCTGGAGGGCATTGTTGCGCAGTGTTCCTTCCCTCCGGACGATCCCGCCAGGCATACCTACCTCACGCTCTTTTCGGATCCGGCAGCCCTGGACGAAATGCTTGAGTTTGCTCGTTCTGCCGGCGAGCCGTGCCAGGCCCTGGACTCAACAGCGCTCGCCTGGCAGGCACCCAAGGGAGGCACACTGGACAGCCCGCTCAATGCCTTCTCCAACCGCGCACGGATCCGCAGCACAACAACCACCCGCAACCTGCGGACCGTTCTCAAGGTACTCGCAGCTCTTCGGGAATGACTACCGGCGTGCACCCGCGGTGTGCACGGCGCGCACAAAGCCGTTGTAACGGTCTATCTCCGCCGCCACGGGCCCGACGGCCACCGCATCCGTGGTCTCGCCGATCGACCCAACCAGCCGGCGTCGTACGCGCTTTCCGCGCCTGCGCGCCCCAAGCCGCGCCAGCGCCGCGCACAGAATGCCGAGTGCAATACCGGCAGCCACTCCCCCGAGTGCCAGCAGGGTCGGGACCGGGATCCCTTCGACGGTCGGCGACTCGGGCACCGGGAACTGCAGGAACGCCAGGCCCGCCAGCAGGGCGAGCCAGCCGATACCAACCACCATGGCGGCGAGGAAGAGCCATTGCAGCACTCCCGCAACCGGCCACCACCAGGCGCGGGACCCTGACTGGAAGTCAGTGCGGGCAACGGCTTCATCCAGCCGCTCGAGCAGTTCCGGCTCAGGGCTCCTCGCGGCATCCCTGATGGCCGTGCGCCATGGCTCCACCGCGCCGGAGGAAAGCTCTTCACCGAAGGTGCGCAGCGCCCGGTCGACGGAGGCGCGCTGGGCGGGTCCGGGTTCCGGCAGGGAGGTTCGACCCACGAAGTCCCCCACGTCGCTGCGCCGGAGGTTCAGCCGCCGTAGCGGGTCGGCACGGAGTTTTCCGAGCCAGCGCGTCACCGGCCACCCGGTGACGGAGTGGGCATCCCGGCGGTAGGAACGTACGACGGCGTCAATCACCGCATCGGCGCCGGTCGCCCCGGCCAGGCGGTCCGCCAGCGCGGTGCGGGTTGTCTTTGACGGGCCCGCCAGTTCGGGTCCGGTGAACCGGCGGAGGGATTCGACCGCTACGTCGACGTCCGCGGACAGCCGCCCGGTTGCGGCTTCCTTGCGGCGGACGATAGCGCGGATTTCCTCCGCGAGGCCATCCAGGCCCCTCCCGGTGACGGCGGAAATAGCGTGCACCACCGCGGAACCGTGTCCTTCGGCAGCGAGGATCCCCTTCAGCGACCGGTTCACCTGCGTGAGGTCGGCCTCGGAGAGCCTGTCGGACTGGTTCAGCGCCACCAGGATGACGGACTCATGGGTTGCCAGCGGTTCCAGGAACTCCCGGTGCAGCGCAGCGTCGGCATACTTCTGCGGGTCCGTGACCCACAGCAGCACGTCCACCTGGCCCGCGAGCCGCTCCACGATGGCACGATGGCCGAGCGCGGTCGAATCGAAGTCAGGCAGGTCGAGCAGGATCAGTCCACCCTCGACACCCTCGTTCGGGTTCCCCCGGCGCCCGTTGCGCGCGGGAACCAGCAGCGGCGCACCGTCGGGCATGACGTGCCGGTTCTGTACCTGGAGCCAGTCGAGGAGGTCGGCGCTGCCCTCCTCGCCCCAGATCACGGCCAGTGGTTCAGCGGTGGTAGGCCGGCGGGCGGTGACGCGCGCAAGGTCCGTCCCCGTCAGCGCATTCAGCAGCGATGACTTTCCGCTGCCCGTCGGTCCGAAGATTCCGACGACGGTATGCGCCGCGGAGAGCGACCTGCGTGAGCTCGCGCGGTCGAGGACGTCATAGACGGCGCCGAGTTGGTCTTCATCGACCCGGCCCTCGGCGAGTTCGCGGGCCTCGTTGACGGCCTCGAGGCGTTCCTGGAGGCGGGACGATGACGCCGCCCCGCGGTGACGGCTCACGTCCCGTCCTCCGGCGCCTGATCATTCTTCCGGAGGTCCTCCGCCACGGAACGGCGCTCGGTCAGGCTGACGGCCAGAGCGCGCAGGTGTTCCGATGACGGCTCATCCGTGAGGACGCGCAGACGGTCGGTGAAGCGCTCCCGTTCCGCGTCCATGAGCGTCTCGCAACGCTGCTGCAGCTGCCTGCGGGCCGTCCTGGTGAGCCGCCGCACGGCATCTTCGCCGAAGATCGCTTCCAGTAGCTTCTGCCCGACGACGGCGGAACCTCCCGCGATGAGAACCTCACCTCCGGTTAGGCCTGCCGTGGATGCAAACACCACGATCATCAGGGCGACGGCCACGCCGTTGACACCGAACGAGAGCATCCGCGCCGCGAACCGCTTGTCAGCGCCTTCGGACCGGACGAGATCAAGCAGGTCCTTCTGCCAGGCGCGGATTTCACGCGCAACGGTGTCCGTGAACCCGGACGACATCACGGGTTCACCCGGGGCCAGGAGCGCGCGCCCCGCGGGCTCGGCGCGCCACTGGCGTTCGGTCTGGTCAGCGGCCTTGGCGGCTTCCTCCACGATCACGGTCTGCAGCCCGCTTTCGATGGCGGTTTCAACAGTGACCGCGCGCGGCGGCTTGCCCGTGAGGTAACCGCCGATACGGTCCCGGATCCGGCCGACCCTGGATTCGAGGCCGCGCATGAACTCGCCCGTGCCGACGAAGTCCTGCCAGCGCGCCAGTACCTCGCCACGAAGCAGGGCGCCGTCCTTGGTCGACTCAAGCACGGCTTCGAGCGCGGCGGCGTAGGACAAACGGGCTGCTTCCTCCAGGCGTCCGGCTGTTTCGGCCTGATCGTCAGCAGCGTCCGCCACCTTCTCCACCCGGCGGCCAAGTGCGCGCAACGCTCCTTCGAGAGTGCGCCGTGCGATGTCCCGCCGTCCCTCGGCATCCGCGGAGATAGCCCCGAGCCAGCGGCGGAGCGGGTCCACGCTCTCGGCGGGAAGCATGCCGAGCCCGTCGAGCCGCTCCTCGGGTATCACGAAGATCGGCGCGTGCCCCAGCTGCTCAGCAGCGAGCAGCGCGTGCAGGTCGGCCCGGATTTCCTCCTCCACGCCGTGCGGAACCCTGTCAAGAACGACGGCGAGCAGGATGTCCCGCTGGGCCGCTTCCCGCAGCAGATGCCAGGGAACGGCGTCGGCATAACGGTTGGCGGTGGTGACGAACAGCCACAGGTCAGCCGCCGCCAGCAGTTGGGAGGCGAGACGGCGGTTCTCATCAGCGATCGAATCAATATCCGGTGCATCCAGCAGGGCCAGTCCCTGCGGAATTGTCGCGTCAGGCTGCAGCAGCAGCTGGGCTGCGCTGCCGGCCTCGTCCGCCAGCGCGATCTGCGAGGCCGGCACGGCCTGTGCATCCGCACCGACGACGACGGCGCGTTGCCGGCTCAGCGTCGGCAGCACGCGGTCATCAGCGAACCAGTGCCCCTCTGCGGGATGGTGCAGCAGGATCGGCTGGCGTGTGGTGGGCCTTATTGCACCCGACCGGGTCACCGGGTGTCCCACCAACGCATTGACCAGGGTGGATTTACCCGCCCCGGTGGAACCACCGACCACGGCGAGCAGCGGTGCGTCGAGGCTCTCGATGCGGGGCAGGATGTAATCATCGAGCTGGGCCGCGGCCGCTAGAGTCTCCCGCCGGGCGTCGGCGGCTCCCGGAGATTCCAGAGGGAAGGTCAGGCGCCCAAGCGTTTCGCGGACATTGCCCAGCAGATTGACGAGCCCCGCAGCATCGGCGTCCGGCAGCGAGGCATCCATGGTCCCATCATGCCAGCTCCGGGGGACTTCTCAGGGATATCGGGGAGGCTGGCCGGTTAAACGAAATTCCGCCCCAACCGAACGGTTGAGGCGGAACCTTTGTGACCCCAGCGGGATTCGAACCCGCGTTACCGCCGTGAGAGGGCGGCGTACTAGGCCGCTATACGATGGGGCCAGTACTGTGCTGCCTGGCGGTTTTCCCGCCAAACGAGCTAGATGATTGTTTCACATCCGATGCTGTGGGCCAAATTGAGCCGCTACCCGATTTATGCCGGGCAATCTGCTCAACTTATGCCGTATATACAGCGCTGGGGTACCAGGACTCGAACCTAGAATGTTGGTACCAGAAACCAATGTGTTGCCAATTACACCATACCCCAATGGCACTTTCCGGCGGCTTTTCCCTGCTTCGCAGCAGGTCAACCCCGTCCGCGCCGAGATACGACTTTACCGGATTCCCTGCATGATGCGCAAAACGTCGGTCAGAGTGGTGATCCGACGGCGGACGCTCGTGGTTTCCTGCCCGCCCCGACGGTCCAGCCACACTCCAACCAGCCCTGCCGCATCCGCCCCCTCGGCGTCGAGTACCGGATTGTCGCCCACGTACAGGGTCCGTGACGGTTCCGTGCCCAGACGGCGCGCACCCTCGAGGTAGATCGCCGGATCGGGCTTGGCGACGCCCACCGCATCAATGCCGACGAGCGCGGCGACCCGCTGCAGGCCGGCCTTGTCGAGCTTGGCGCGCTGATAGTCGTGCACGTTGTTGCTGACGGCACCGTAAGGAATGCCCTGGCGGTCCAGCTCGTCGAGGACAGGGATGACGTCGTCGTACGGTTCGAAATGCAGCGGCAGGATGGCTTCATAAGCGTTGTTCCACCGCACCGCAGCCTCACCCTCAAGGGGTTCAGCAAGGAAGGCGGCCTGCGCATGCCGTGCCCGGTGGAGCCGTTGCTCCACAAAACTCAGCTTTCCAGCCAGGTATTCGTCGTAGTAGCCGTGCGGGTCCTGGGTGTACAACTGCTTGTACTCTGCCCACTCCGCCTCGGTCAGGTGCGCCAGTGTATCCGCGCCGACGTGGTGCAGAGTCCTGCCCATCGCAGTCTCAAGGTCCACGAGGGTGTCATCGATGTCGAACAGGACGCCCTGGATCGGGGCGCCGGACTCACTCTTCATACAATGCCCTCACACGGGCCAGGGACGATTCCCTGCCGAGGATCACCATGGACTCAAACAGGGGAGGTGAAATCCTCCGCCCGGAAACGGCAGTGCGGACAGGCCCGAAGGCTACCCGGGGCTTAAGCCCCAGCTCATCCACGAGCACAGCGCGCAGGGCCGCCTGAAGGGACTCCGCGGTCCATTCCGCCTCCTCGAGGGCGCGGAGCGCAGCGGCGAGAACCTCCTTATAGTTCCCCGGCAATGCCTTGCGGGCGTCTTCGGCGATCCCGATCTCGCTGTCCGGGCGGAACAGGAAGCCGATCATCTCCGGGGCCTCACCGAGGAGGGTGATCCGTTCCTGGATCAGCGGCGCAGCTTCCGTGAGGATCGCGAGCTCGCGTGGACCGAGGGTCTGCTTGATCAGTCCGGCCGACTGCAGGTACGGGAGCAGCCGCATCCGGAAGTCCTCCGGGTCCAGCAGTCGCACGTGGGATCCGTTGATCGCCTCCGCCTTCTTCACATCGAAGCGGGCGGGGTTGGCGAGCACGTCCTGCACGTCGAACTTCGCGACAAGCTCATCCACCGTGAAGATGTCCTCATCAGCGCTCAGCGACCAGCCCAGCAGCGAGAGATAGTTGAGCAGCCCTTCAGGGATGAACCCGCGCTCCCTGTGCAGGAACAGATTGGACTCGGGATCGCGCTTGGAGAGCTTCTTGTTGCCCTGTCCCATGACATAGGGCAAGTGACCGAAGAGTGGCATATGCCGCGCTACGCCAATGTCGATCAGTGCCCGGTACAGTGCCACCTGTCGTGGCGTTGAAGACAGCAGGTCCTCGCCGCGCAGCACATGGGTGATACCCATGAGGGCGTCGTCCACCGGGTTGACCAGCGTATAGAGCGGAGCGCCGTTCGCGCGGACTACCGCGAAGTCCGGAACGCTGCCGGCGGCGAAGGTGATCTCGCCCCGGACCAGATCGGTGAACGTAATATCCTCATCCGGCATGCGAAGACGCAGCACAGCGGGCTTTCCTGCGGCCTTGTAGGCCGCCTTCTGTTCCTCGGTGAGGTCCCGGTCATAGTTGTCGTACCCGAGCTTGACGTCACGGCCTGCGCTTCTGTGCCGCTCCTCCACCTCATCAGGGGTCGAGTACGACTCGTAGAGGTGGCCTGCCGCGACCAGCCGGGCAATGACATCCTGGTAGATCCCGCTTCGCTGCGACTGACGGTAGGGTCCGTGCGGTCCGCCGACCTCAACGCCTTCATCCCAGTCAATCCCCAGCCACTTCAGTGCGTCGAGAAGCTGCTCGTAGCTTTCCTCACTGTCGCGGGCCGCGTCAGTGTCCTCGATTCGAAACACCATTGTTCCGCCGGTATGCCTGGCATACGCCCAGTTGAATAGGGCGGTCCTGATCAGACCGACGTGCGGCACGCCTGTGGGGGAAGGGCAGAAGCGAACCCGTACAGGAGTTTCGGGTGTGACAGTGGGGAGGGAAGCAGTAGTCATGATGGAGCCCAGTCTACTGTCCGACGGTGAGCCGACCGGCAGGATCCCTGGCGGCAGGGTCCCTAGCGGCGGACCGGGTTGGACAACCGCCCGATGCCCTCGATTTCCACCTCGTAACGCTGCCCTTCCCTGATGAGGCCCACCCCTGCGGGAGTGCCCGTAAGGATGATGTCTCCCGGCAGGAGGGTGAACGCCTGCGACACGTAGGACACCAGATCCCTGACGCCCCAAATCATCTGGTTGGTGGAACCGTCCTGTTTGAGCTCCCCGTCGAGGCGTCCGCGCACAGCAAGGTTCTCTGTATCGAGTTCCGTCTCGATCCACGGACCGATCGGGCAGGAAGTGTCGAACCCTTTTGCCCTGGCCCATTGGTTGTCGGTCTTCTGGATGTCCCGCGCAGTGAGGTCATTGGCACAGGTGTAGCCAAAAATGACATCATCCACGCGCTCCACCGGTACGTCCTTGCAGATCCGTCCGATGACCACGGCGAGCTCCGACTCATACGAGATTTCCTCGGAGAAGGACGGCAGGACCACCGGGTCACCGGGGCCGATGACCGACGTGTTCGGCTTGAGGAACATCAGCGGCGCGGGCGGCACCTCGTTACCCAGTTCGGCAGCGTGATCGGCATAGTTCCGACCGATGCCGATGACTTTGCTGCGTGGGATCACGGGTGCAAGAAGCCGGACTTCTTCCAGCGCGTGCCGCACCCCCGTCGGTTGAACACCGCCGTAGAACGGGTCGCCGCTGATTACGGCTACTTCCTCTTCCCCTTCAGGGCCCTCTACAAGGCCGAACGCTGGATCATCATTGAGCACAAACCGGGCGATACGCATGGACCAAGGCTAATACACCCGCCGGATAGCATGCAGGGCAGCTAACACGCAGGCAGCGCGGGACGCCCGCCTCCGCACGGTAAGGGGGTGCGTTCAGGACCTGTCAGTGGGGCCAGTCGTCAATGAGGATGCCGTAGGTGACCACACCCGACCTCAGTGCAGGCGCTGCGTCTTTGGCGACAGCTGCCGACCCCCCGCCCAGTGCGAGCGCCGCCGTCAGCAGGAGAACTGCGGAGAGTCTTTTCATGTCGGGTTCCTTCGACGAAGAATCGCGGACTGACCTATGTCAGATGATTCAGTATACGTAGGAAGTGTGATATGCAACACCCCGGGGCAGCATCTTCCCTGCGGCGCGTGCAACTCATCGCTCTCCGGTTGCGGCGTCTGTCCCAACCGGACCTTTCGGCATAAACTCAAGGGACAGCACGTCGGAACCGCGGCGACCGCATTGCCGTTTCGACGCAACCTCAGACAAGGCGGAAGCGTGGCAGCGCATCGTTCGGGCGACCTGATCATGGTGGAGCTGCGCGCACGTGAGGCCTGGAGTCAGCGAGACTACGGCACTGCCAGGCGTCTGGCGGGGTCCGCCGTCGAACTCGCCGCTGCTGCGGACGATCATCACGCCTGGTGGAATATGACTTTCCTCCAGGCAGAGTGCCTCCGCGAGGAAGGATCGCTCGATCAATCCCTCCAATACGCTGAGGCGCTGGGCACCAGCCATCTCACCCTCGATTCCGATGCCCTGAAGGCGCGCGTCCACACCCTCGCCGCCGTCTGCCAGCAGGGGCTTGGGCATCTCGATCAGGCAGTGGACAGTGCAACCATTGCGGTGAGGAGTGCGGCTTCGGTGCGTGATGCTCCGGAGCTCCAGATCGAGGCCCACCATGCGCTTATCGCTGCGCTTGCGGAAAGCGGCCGCCTGGACGAAGCCTGGAGCACGTGCCTGGATCTCTCCACCCACATCACACCGGCCATCCATACCCAGACTGCGGGCAAGGCGTACTGGGTTATCGGGAATGTTGCGTTCATGCGCCACCAGGTCGACGACGGCACAAAGTTCCACCGCCTTGCGGCGGAGCATCTCACCCCGAACAATGACCTGGACCTGTGGGCACGGTTCAACCGCGCGTCAGCTTCCCGGCGACTCGCCGCCGGCGTGGTCGATGCGGAAACACTCGAGTGCATCGAAAGGGCCGAAGTAGCCAGCTCCATTGTGGGCGGCACCGAACGGGACCGGCTTCAGCTCTCCCTGACGCGCGCACACTGGCTATTCCTCACGAGCCAGCTCAACGCTGCTGTTGAACGGCTACGGCCCATCTGCGCGGACGGGTCGGTGCTGTCCCGGCAAACCGAGGGGGAAGCGAACCTGCTGCTTGCCCAGGCGCTATCTGCACGGGGCGAGGAGCTCGAAGCCCTGGCTCATTTCGACCTGAGTGAACAGTGTTTCATCGAGGCCGGAGCACCTGACCGGGCCGCGCATGTGCGTGAGCTGGTCACCAGGCTCCGTTCCTAGAATCCAGCACACAGGACAAAGGGCCCGACATCAGACAAGCGTCCGACGCCGGGCCCTTGCTGACCCTCAAAGCCAGGATCAGTGGGAACGCACTCGTTACACAGTGGAGCGGGTGCTGTCCGGCCAGTTACCGCTCTTCG
Organism: Arthrobacter subterraneus; assembly: GCF_900099735.1. Taxonomy (GTDB): domain Bacteria; phylum Actinomycetota; class Actinomycetes; order Actinomycetales; family Micrococcaceae; genus Arthrobacter_D; species Arthrobacter_D subterraneus. Next base: position 102,732 of record NZ_FNDT01000003.1, read on the forward strand.
CAGTAGTTGTACCCGAGTCCGGCCAGTTACCACTCTTGGCGGCATGAGCAGCTGTGCCGCCCCCAACCAGAAGCAACGCAGTCAGCAAGAGAGTTGCGGAGACCTTTTTCATGATTTGCCCTTGTCACTTGGATGGACGCAGAAAGACCATTTGCTTTCCGCGCTGCACAGCGTCTTCAGTATATGGAGCAGAGCGGGCCAATGGGTGACTTTTTTGTCATCTTTTCCGCAGTTTTCACTCGGGCTAGGGAAAATCCGGGACTTCCTGGGTCTCAGCACCCACAATGGTGCAGACGGTTCTGACAATATGATCCGCAACGGACCGCTCCCAGCAATCATTGGAACGAGGCCATGAACCAGACTCACGAACCCGGGCAGCACGTGTTCCTGGAACTACGCGCCCGGGATGCCTGGGCCCAGCGGGATTATCGGGCCGCCCGGGAATTTGCCGGGCAGGCCCGCGGTGCCGCGGACGCGAACGGTGACGAGAACGCGTCGTGGAACATGGCGTTCCTGCAGCTGGAGTGCCTGAAGAAGGAGGGGCGGTTCGAGGAAGCCGCCTCGACCTCGGAAGCCCTGCGCGCGCACCCGCTGACCCAGCGTTATCCTGACCTCGCCGCCCGGGTGTCCACCTTCCTTGCTGACACCCTGATTGGGCGGGGCAACCTGGAAGCGGCCATGGTTGAAGCCCGGCGGGCCGTCGAAGCCGCAGAACAGGCCACCGGATCACCTGATCTCAGGATCCGCGCCCAGCACGCCCTCATTGCAGCCCTCGCGGAAAGCGACCAGGTTGATGATGCCTGGGAGGAATGCCTTCGGCTGGCGGAACTCATCACCCCGGAGGTGAATTCACAGACTGCGGGCAAGGCGTACTGGGTGATCGGCAACGTGGCCTATCTCAGGCGGGACACCCAAGCCGGCACTGAGTACCACCGACGCGCGGCCAGTCATCTTTCGCCGTCGAACGACCTCGATCTGTGGGCACGCTTCAACCGTGCATCCGCCGCACTTCGCCTGGCCGGCGGAGTGGTGGAGCCCGAGACACTCGAATGCATTGAACGGGCGGAACTTGCGGCATCGATTGTCGGGGGAAGCGAACGCGACAAACTGGAGCTGTCCCTCACACGAGCGCACTGGCTGCTTCTCACGGGCCAGGTTGACGCCGCCGTTGAGCGGCTCAAACCGATCTGCGAGGCATCCTCGCTAATGGCCAGCCAAACGGCCGCCGAGGCCTACCTGCTTCTCGGGCAGGCCCTGGACCGCCTCGGAGATCCGCTCGAGAGCCTGTTCCAGCTCGAGAAAAGCCAGGAATTGTTCCGGCAATCGGGCGCTCCCGACAGGGAAGCCCACGTAGGCGCGTTGATTGACGATGCTGTGCGTAGGTCCGGGGCATAGTCTCCGGGCGTGCCGCAGAATCCTGAAGGAACCCTCAGGGCTTTAGTTCCTCCAGGACTTCCTGGACTTCCTCGTTGGAGAACTTTCGCCACGGTGAGGAGTCAGCCGTCTGCAGGGCCGCTTCGGGACTGTCGCTCCGGTTCCACCACTTCGCCTCAAAGACATGCCCGTCAAACAGAATGCGGTCGCCTTTCTCATAGACCTTCTCCGCATCCCATCCCGGGTACGTCCCGGCCGGTGCGGTGACAACGGGCAGCGGCCGCTCCCCCGGCAGCACGGGCCCGATCAGCGTCCAGGGGGTCTCGGCAGCCTGGAGCACCGGATTGTCCGGCACATCTCCACTCGTCCAGTACTTGGCCGAATAGACCTTGCCCCTCCAGACAACCCGGTCGTCCACCACATAGGTGGATTCCTCCGCCCAGATTGGATAGGGGCTGGTCTCAGGATCATCGACTACCGGTTCCGGAGTGGGCTCCGCGGTGGTTGGCGCCGAGTTCAGGGTTGCTGCCCGTCCCTCGAAACCGGCCCCGAGGATGTCTGCAAAAAGCATCCCGTCCTGTTCGATGCCGCTGCAGCTGTCGGACACGATGCTCACGTCGCCGTAGTTGTCACTGCAGGTGGCGTCACGGTTGAGGGACCACATCGACATCCGGCCCACCCCCGATTCCAGGGCGAACGTATTGAACGCTGCGGCAGCATCGAGATCGAAGACCTCCGCGGGGACATCATTCTGGCCGATCATCGGTGTCAGCCCGATCTTCCTCCACAGCGTCTGAGGCCCGAGGCTGATGCCAGCCCGGTCATACAGGATGCCCAGCTGGGAGTGGGTTGCACGCGCCGCGGCGATCGACGCAACCAGCTGTGATACCCCGGCTTCCCGGCTTCCCCCGTAGTCCATCGTCATGACGTTCACTCCGGCGAGGTCGACGCCGCCTTCAAGCATCGCGGTCACGGCGTCGGTGCCCTGCACTGTCAGCCCTGACGGTGCTACGGGCACAGTGAGCCACACGTTCAAAGTCTTGCCGCCGGCGCGGCGTTCCTCCTGCAACGCGGCAATTGCCTCGGCCCTTCGGGCGCCCGCTTCGGAGTCGGCGAGATCCTCACCCTCGATGTCCAGGTCGATGGTGGTGAGATCGTAGCGTTCGACGACCGACCGGTACGCCCTCGTCAGTTGCCGCACATCGGTGCAGGTCCGGGCCAGCTCGTCGTTGATCAAGCCTCCGAATGACACGGCAACCTCCCCACCGCCCTGCAGCAGGCGCGCAATCCGCCGGTCGAGGTCCAGCTGCGACTGTGCTTCATCCATGGTGTAGGCGGCTCCCCAGGAGGGCCTGCATTTTTCCTTTGGATCCGCAACGATGAAGGACAGCACCACGCTCTTGCCTTGCGCAGATGCGGGCTGCTCGAACGGATAAAAGGGTGTCGCCGTGGCGTCCACATACCCCGCAAACCACGAGCCCCCGTTGGCGGCGGCGCGCACGTCCTCAAAGCGGTTCCAGCCCACAAAAGTTGACGCTACCAGCGCTCCGACGACGGCGACCAGGACGGTGAGACGGACAGGCGAAAGCCTGCGGCCGGGAAAACGTTTGGACATGGGTCCCCCAGATACGAGACCGTTCGGACGGGAACGGTGAGCGTATCGTAACGGTGAAAGGCACCGGAATCAAAATGGTGTACTGTTTCGTCCGTCACACCCTTCACCCTTTTGCTGGGCCGTCACCTCAGCAGGGCGCGGATGTACACCGTTGGCAGCCAGGACCGTCACCTGCAGCAGCCGCATTTGACCGGACATTCCGTGCGGAATGTCCATGAGCGTATGGGGGCGGGGCGGAATGAACCAGGAAGTTGCCCTACCGGAATCACCGGTAGGAACAGCCACAACGTCGGGCACAGCGACGCGGCGCCGGCAGTGGGGATCGGAGAAAAGGTCCGAGCCGCTGTCGATCGTCCATCCACAGCCAACACGGCGGAAGATCGCGCTGGGACGCCTTGGCATCGTTGTCACCATCCTCGGCTGGGTAGCCTATGTTGTCTCGACAATCCTTCGGGAGCTCTCCGAGAATCCGTCGCTCGGCTTCCGGTTCCAGCTGGAGGCCATCTTCTACCTCGTGGTGGTCACCTTCCTGACGTTTTCCGCGCTGATGTACCTGCTCGCGCGGCAGGGAGCGCTCTATCGTTTCCGCGACCACCGTCGCGTCCCCCGCGGTGAACTGGATAGGCACTTCGCCCGGTACGAGGAGAGCATCACGGTCCTGGTGCCCTCCTACGCCGAAGAACCCGACGTGGTCCGCGCAACCCTCTGGTCCGCCGCCCTGCAGGAATTTCCGAATCTGCGGGTGACCCTCCTGCTCGATGACCCGCCTCACCCGACTGACCCGGCGATTCTGGCGCGGCTGGAAGCCACACGAGCCCTGGCAGCCGAAATAGAGAGCACGTTGCTCGAACCGTCGATGCGGTTCAACACTGCCCTCGACGACTACCGGGGCCGCATTGCAGCGAATGCCCCGGCAGGTGATGAACTCCCACGGCTGATCGCCGAGTACGAGGCCGCAGCCGTATGGCTGGAAACGATGGCCGAAAACGAGGCAGTCGACGACCACGTGGACGAGTTCTTCGTGGATCTTGTACTGATGGGCCTCGCTCGGGAACTGCGGCTGACGATCCTGGCGCTGGGCGCCGCGCTGTCCCAGCACAGTGCTCCCGAGCCTGACCGCATGGTCGAGCTCTACCAGCGCCTTGCCCGCATCTTCACCGCATCCATGAACACGTTCGAGCGCAAGCTTTACTCCTCGCTCTCGCACGAGGCAAACAAGGCGATGAACCTCAATGCCTACATCTCCCTCATGGGCAGCCGCTGGCATAAGGAGAAGGCAGCCAACGGTGTTGTACTGCGCCCCGCAGTACAACACCACGTCGATGACCTGGTGGTTCCGGATTCGACGTACCTCCTCACGCTCGACGCCGACTCCCTCCTCCTGCGCGACTATTGCCTCCGGCTGGTCCATCTGCTGGAAGCCCCGGGAAACGAGCGGGTCGCCGTAACCCAAACCCCGTACTCGTCGTTCCGCGGAGCACCGACCCGCATTGAACGGGTTGCGGGCGCCACCACGGACATTCAGCACATCCTCCACCAGGGCATGACCTATTTCGGGGCCACCTTCTGGGTGGGAGCAAACGCTGTGATCCGCAAGCGGGCGATCGAAGACATCGTCGAGGTTGAGAACGTCGGCGGGTTTGATATCAAGACCTATATCCAGGACCGCACCGTCATCGAGGACACCGAATCCAGCGTCGACCTCGGCACACATGGCTGGACCCTGGTCAACTATCCCGAGCGCCTCAGCTACAGCGCCACGCCGCCCGACTTCGGTTCCCTGGTGGTTCAGCGACGGCGATGGGCAAACGGCGGGCTGCTCATCCTTCCCAAACTCTGGAACCAGCTTCGGGAGCGGAAGCACCGGCGGGAACGCATCCTCGTCCGCGAGATCATTCTTCGCGTGAACTACATGGCCTCGATTGCGTGGGCGAGTTTCGGCCTTCTGTTCCTCCTGGGCTACCCCTACGACAGCCGGCTCCTGAGCCCGTTGGTCTTCATCACGGCGCTGCCGTACTTCCTCGCCATGGGCAGCGACCTTCGCGATTGCGGCCACCGTTTCAGTGACATCTTCAGGATTTACGGTTTCAACATCGTTCTCCTGCCTGTGAACCTGGCCGGTGTACTGAAATCCGTACAGCAGGCATTCACCGGTGAGAAGATCCCGTTCGTGCGGACGCCGAAAGTCAAGGACCGGACAGCCGCTCCTGCCCTCTACGTTGTGGTTCCGTTCCTGATCGTGGCGTACTCCCTGTTCACCTTCTGGCGTGATCTCGTCAGCGAAAACTGGGGCAACGCTGCCTTCGCGATGCTGAACGCCCTGCTGGCGTTCTACGCGATCCGCGCCTACATCGGTCTGAAGAACTCGGTCGTAGACATAGTGCTGGGCATCCTGAACTGGCTCTACGTCCCACCGCGGAAACCGAGGCAACGGCGGTCGCCGGTCATCGAGAAGCGGCCCGAGGAGGCTGACTGGGAGGCGATCCTGTACCACGGCGACCGCCGTTTGAACCGCGACATGCGCCAGGGCAATGACCGTCGTCGTCGTATCTCTGTACGGTAGTTTCAAAGCAGTTTTCGTGAACGGGATCTGGGCTCCAATGCGGCGCTCACTGCAAGGAAAGCGACGCTCGGTATGAACGCAGGCTGGCTGACGCCCACTGAGGCACCGGATGCGCCTGCGCCCGTTTCGGTCATCCGTCTGGTCCTCCCGCAGGGTGAGCACATCACCGCGGATATTGCGGACCGGTTCGCGGCCCAGGCCCGTGTTGAAGCGGGGGGCGTTCCGCAGCCCATCCTCCTCGTCATTACCGGGGTAGCCTCGCTCAGCCGCGGAGCCCGCGCCGTCCTGAGCCGTTCCCGCACAGCCTCCTCGATTGCAGTGGTGGGCGGCAGCGCGGTGGACAGGGTCCTTGCGAACTTCCTCATCGGTGGTGAGCCGGCACCCTGCCCTACCCGCTACTTCGGGAATGAAGACGCTGCTCTCGCCTGGCTGCTTGGACCCGCACATGACGGCTGAGGACGGTGATCCCCGCCTGGCGATGCTGGTTGACGGCATCGTTCGCCTGTCGCGGGGAGACCTCAGCAGCCGGATGACTCCCTCCGCTGCGCGCGATGATGTTGACGCCGTCATCACCGGCGTCAACCTTCTCGCAGAAGAGCTTGAGCTGGTCTACCGGCAGTTCGAGAAACGCGTGGAAAACCGCACCGCAATGCTTCACCAGGCGCACCTGGACATGAAGCGCATGGCCATGACGGACGCGCTCACCGGGCTGTCCAACCGGGTGGACCTCATCGAGGACATCGAGAAGTCCCTGAACGCGCAGCGCAGCGGCTCAGCCCCACCGGCGCTCCTGCTGCTTGACCTGGATTCCTTCAAGAACATCAATGACCGGTTCGGCCACGACGCGGGTGACGACGTGCTGCGCGAGGTTGCGGAGCGGCTCCGGAGCGTGGTCCGGGCCACGGACACCGTGGCCCGGCTCGGAGGGGACGAGTTCGCTATCCTGGTGACGGAGGCCACCATGGAGATTGCCCTCGGCGTGGCCAACCGGGCGCTCGAGGTCCTCGCCCAGAGTATCGACGTCGAGGAGTTCAGCGTGCAGCCGCGCGCCAGCATCGGGCTCCGCCTTGCCACCGGTGAACATACCGCCGACGCGCTGCTGCATGAGGCCGATACGGCCATGTATGCGGCAAAGCACGAGGGCCGCAGCACCATCAGGACCTTCGAACCGGTCATGCTCTATGAACGGCAGCTTCGTACTCTCATGGCCTCGGAACTGCGCGACGCCATCGGAACCGATCAGCTCTGCGTTCACTACCAGCCGGTGGTCAATCTGAGCGACGGATCGGTCAACGGCGTGGAGGTGCTCGTCCGGTGGGAACACCCGAGCCGGGGAATGATCTCTCCTGAGGACTTCATCCCTCTCGCCGAAGAGATCGGAGCCATTTCGGAACTCGACCGGTGGGTCATGACAACGGCGCTCCAGCAGTTCGCGATCTGGCGGGCTGCGCTGCTTCTCCCGGACGACTTCCAGATGCGGGTCAACATCTCGGCGGTCGAGCTGCGCCAGCTCGACATGGTCGACTTCGTCCGCAGCCTGCTCAAGCGGATGTCCGTGCCGCCGCCTGCCCTGGTCATCGAGATCACGGAATCGGCGCTGGTCAGCGGTGGTGAGGTGGAAACCTACTCCCTGCTCAGCTTCAAGCAGCTCGGAGTGTCGATCGAGATCGACGATTTTGGAACGGGATATTCATCGATCAGTTACCTGCGCAAGCTACCGGTCGACATGGTGAAGGTTGACCGCTCCATCCTGCAGGAGCCGGCCGAAGGGACGTGGCAGCCGCGGTTCGTGGCAGCCGTGTACCAGCTCATCCAGGCGGCCGGTCTGGGTGCCGTCTTCGAAGGGATCGAGACGCAGGAACAGGCACAGTTCCTTCGGTCACTGGGCGAGCTGAGCGGGCAGGGCTTCTACTTCAGCAAGCCGCTTCCCGAGCCCGACATCACCGCCCTGCTGCGCTCCCGCAGTGCGCTCCCCCTGGGTCAGAACGACGTACTCTCGGGCGGTCAGGACAACGACGGCACCGCAGGGTGCGACAGCTGAGACGACTGTTGCCCGGCTCCACCGAAGGAACCGGGCAACCGTAGCGGGCATTTGGCGCAGGGCCGCCTACACGAGGCGGGTCATCCAGCCGTGGGGATCCTCAACCTTGCCCGTCTGGATTCCAAGCAGCTGCTCCCGAAGGGACATGGTGACCTCACCGGCCGAAGGATCCGGCGCGCTGATCACCTCGTCGCCGTCCTTGAGCTCGCCGATCGGGGTGATCACCGCCGCAGTACCGCAGGCAAAGACCTCGGTGATGTCGCCGCTGCCCACGCCGTCACGCCACTCATCCAGGGTGATGACCCGTTCCTGCACATCCAGTCCACGGTCCCTGGCAAGCTGGATGATCGAGGAGCGGGTGATGCCTTCGAGAATGGTTCCGCTCAGTGCGGGCGTCACCAGCGTGCCGTCCCTGAAGACGAAGAAGACGTTCATCCCGCCGAGTTCCTCGACGGCGTTGTTGTTGAACTGGTCGAGGAAGAGCACCTGCTTGCAGTTGTGCGCCTCGGCCTCCAGCTGCGCTGCGAGCGACGCCGCATAGTTGCCGCCGCACTTCGCCGCGCCGGTGCCGCCGCGTCCTGCGCGGGCGTAGTTCCTGGAGACCCAGATGGAGACCGGAGCCAGTTCACCGCCGAAGTAGTTCGCGGCGGGTGAGGCAATGACCCGGTAGGACACCTCGCGTGCAGGGCGGACACCGAGGAAGGCTTCGGTGGCAATCATGAACGGACGCAGGTAGAGGCTCTCACCGTCGCGGCTCGGGACCCACTCGCGGTCAGCTCCCACGAGCTGGCGCAACGACTCCAGAAAGACTTCTTCAGGCAGCTGCGGCAACGCAAGCCGCGCGGCCGAGCGGTTAAGCCGGGCAGCGTTGGCCTCCGGACGGAAGGTCCAGATGGAACCATCGGCATGGCGGTATGCCTTCATGCCCTCGAAGATTTCCTGGCCGTAGTGCAGTACTGCGGCAGCCGGGTCCATGGAGATGGGCCCGTAAGCTTCCAGCCGGGCGTTACCCCAGCCACCCTCGCCCTGTGCATCGACGGTGAAGTCGACCACCACGGTGTGGTCAGTGAAATGGTTGCCGAATCCTGGGTTGGCGAGAATTGCCGCCCGGTCAGCCTCCTTGGTGGGGTTCGCGGATGGGTACTGGGCAAATTCCAGCTGCGTAGCTGTCATGATTCCTCCACGGTTACCTTGCCGTCGCCTCAAACGACAGACAGGGGCGCCTACGGTGGTCCCTTCCGGGATGCACTCTGACGGTTGGTTGAGTTAATGGGTCCTAACCAGCTTAGGATACCGCCGCCGCAATGGCATCGCCGATTTCCGCGGTGGTGCGGGTCGCACCCGCCCTGGTAGCGACGTCGTGCTCCACCGCCTGTTCGATGCGTGCCGCCTGCCCGGCCAGACCCAGATGCTGAAGCAGCAGCGCGGCAGAGAGAATCGCTGCGGTCGGATCCGCCTTCTGCTGCCCGGCGATATCCGGTGCCGAGCCGTGGACCGGTTCGAACATCGACGGCGCGGTATGGTCCATGTTGATGTTCCCGGACGCGGCAAGACCGATGCCGCCAGTCACTGCCGCGGCGAGATCGGTGATGATGTCGCCGAACAGGTTGTCGGTAACAATGACGTCGAACCGGGAGGGGTCCGTGACCAGGAAGATCATGGCCGCATCGACATGGAGGTAGTCGTGGGTGACCTCGGGGTACTCCGCTGCCACAGCTTCGACGGTGCGCTTCCAGAGGTGTCCGGCGTGCACCAGCACGTTGTGCTTGTGGACAAGCGTGAGATGCTTCCTGCTGCGCTCGTTCGCCCGGCGGAATCCGTCCCTGACAAGCCGCTCGACGCCGTGGGCCGTGTTCACCGAAACTTCTGTGGCGATCTCATGCGGTGTTCCCGTGCGCAGCGCCCCGCCGTTACCCACGTACGGGCCTTCGGTGCCTTCACGCACCACCACAAAGTCGATTGCACCCGGATTCGCCAGGGGACTCGGCACCCCGGGATAGAGCTTCGAGGGACGGAGGTTGACGTAGTGGTCGAGGCTGAAGCGCAGCTTCAGCAGCATCTCGCGCTCGATGAGGCCCGAGGGAATGCGGGTATCCCCCGGAGCCGCTCCCACGGCGCCGAAAAGGATGGCGTCATGGCTGCGCAACTGTTCCAGCGTTTCGGCTGACAGCGTTTCACCCGTTGCCAGCCAGTGCTCGGCTCCGAGTTTGTATTCGGTGAGGCTGAGTTCGGTGTCCACAGCGGCCGTCGCTGCCCGGAGTACTTTCACTGCCTCGGCGATGACCTCCGGTCCGATGCCGTCCCCGGGAATCACTGCCACATTGATGCTTTTTGAAGTCATGGGATCAGCCTAGGCAACCATCCCGCATCCCGGACAATTCCGTTTCGTATATTGAGACACCGGCGGTAGCCTGCGCGTGGGAACGTTGGCCCGGCCGCCCTGACCTGCGAAGATTACTTCACGGTCCGCGGGCGCGGACTGTAGCGAAACCAGGAGGCCATGTGAGGACACCCACCAAGGAAGAACGGCAATGGCTGTTCCGCTACCTTGAGGACCATCTGCTCGGCGCAACCAGCGGTGTTCGGCTGTTCAAAGAAGCCGCGGACACCTGGGAGGGTACGCCCCATGGGGAAACCCTCGCACATCTGCATGAGGAGATTTCCGGTGAGCGCTCGGAACTGCTGGCTTCCCTCGAAGCGCAGGGGCACACGCCGAACGCAGCGAAAATGCTCCTCGCCCAGGCGGGTGCGGCCGTCGCCCGGATAAATCCGCTCAATATACGCGGAGGCGAGAACGGCCCGGGCGCCCAGCTGGAACTCGAAGCGCTTCAGAGCCTGGTTCGCGGCAAGGAAGCTCTGTGGGAAACGCTGCTGGCGCTGCTTGATGACGGCTGGTCATTCCCCAAGTACGACCGGGAACGCCTCTCCCACCTTGCGGAGCGTGCCCGGGGCCAGCAGCAGGAGATCGCGGCCATCATGTGTTCCACCGCTGCGGAGCGTTTCCGCGCCTGAACCCTCCACGGCGATTTGGCAGGACACACCCAGTTTGATGAACCGTGACCGCGTGTCCTGCCATATCGGTCACGCGTCGGCAGGCTCCTCGTACTTCGGGAAGATCGGTGTCGGCGCCGGCAGCGCGATTCCGGGCACCAGCGGCGTGGTAATTGCACTGAAGCGCCGGGCGTCGTCGTCATCGCCTGTCCCCTGCCCCAGCACAGTAAGTAGCTTCGCGGCGCCGTCGGGCATCACGGGTTGCACCAGGATGGACACAATCCGCAGGACCTCAAGGGTCACGTAGAGCACCGTGTTCATACGGTCCAGGTCCGTCTTCCGCAGGACCCACGGCTGCTGCTCGGCGAAATAGGCATTGGTATCACCCAGTACCGTCCAGATCGCCTCGAGCGCGCGGGACAGCTCCTGCTTCTCGAACGCGGCCCTGCAGGAATCCAGGAGCGTGTTGGCGGCCGCCAGCATCTTCTGGTCGGCCTCGGACAACGACGACGGCGCAGGCACCAGTCCATCGCAGTTCTTCGCCACCATTGACAGCGACCGCTGCGCAAGGTTCCCCAGGTTGTTCGCCAGGTCCGAGTTCATGCGGGAGACGATCGCCTCATGGCTGTAGGATCCGTCCGCGCCGAAAGGCACCTCGCGCAGCAGGAAGAAGCGGATCTGGTCCCGGCCGTACTGATCCATCCAGTCCTTGGGCGCGATGACGTTGCCGAGTGACTTCGACATCTTGACACCCTTGTTATGCAGGAAACCATGAATCATGATGCGTTTCGGCAGCTCGATTCCCGCGGACATCAGGAAGGCGGGCCAGTAGATGGCGTGGAAACGGGAAATGTCCTTGCCGATCACGTGCACGTCCGCGGGCCAGTACTTGCGGAACTGCTCCGATTCCGTGTCCGGATATCCGACGCCGGTGAGGTAGTTGGTCAGCGCATCCACCCACACGTACATGACGTGTTTGGGGTTGCCGGGTACAGGCACTCCCCAGTCGAACGTGGTGCGGCTGATCGAGAGGTCATCCAGGCCGCGCTTCACAAAGCTGATGACCTCGTTGAAGCGGGACTGCGGTGCGCCGAACTCGGGCTGGTCAGCATAGAGGGCGAGCAGCCGGTCCTGGTAGCTGGAAAGGCGGAAGAAGTAGCTCTCTTCCTCCGTCCACGTCACCTCGGTGTCGGTATCGGTCGAGTAGCGGATGCCGTCCTCGCGGAGTTCTGTCTCTTCCTCCGCGTAGTACGCCTCGTCCCGCACCGAGTACCAGCCTGCGTACTTGTCGAGATAGATGTCCCCGTTGGCTTCCATGCGGCGCCAGAGGTCCTGCGACGCGGCGTAGTGATCCTCATCAGTGGTGCGGATGAAGCGGTCGTAGGTGATGGCGAGGTCAGCGTGCGCTGCCTGGTAGACGGCCGCGTTCCGGTCCACCAGTTCCTTGGGGGTGATGCCCTCTTTTTCGGCGGTCTGGGCGATCTTCATGCCGTGTTCATCGGTGCCCGTCAGGAACATGACGTCGTATCCGTCCAGGCGCTTGAAGCGCGCGATGGCGTCTGTGGCCACATACTCATACGCATGCCCGATATGGGGCACGCCGTTGGGATAGGTGATGGCTGTGGTGATGTAGAACGGGGGCTTCTGCGCAGAACTCACCCTAGAAAGTTACCCTGCCACCGGTTGGTTGTCGCATCATTGCGTTCCAGGCCAGGCAATCATGGTTTTCCCATGGTGGTCCGACAACACTACTTGCATGGCACAGCAACTCGACGACCGCCGCGTCATCCCCCGCCGCACCGTTCCCCGCCACCGGATTCTAGTTCCCGCCGTGCTGGTTGCGGCGATGGCGGGCGGGGCGGCATGGCTGCTGACCAACAGCGTGGAGGAGGAACCGCCCGTCATGCTCGGCGCCTCTGACACTGTCGACGGAGGAATCGCCCGCATTAATGGAATCCTGCCCCTGGAATCGGACGGCTGGGAGCCTCCGGCCAACGGCGCGGCCCTAGAAGCTGCAGTGCCCGACGGCGCACACCGGGTCCGTGTGCTCCTCGAACTGACCGCCCTCGAACCGGACGGCATCAGCTTCCGGGCCTCCGACTACTTCATTGACGGCCTGGGCACCGGCGAACCCCGGGTCATCTGGGCATCGCCGTCCAGCCATGCGGCGCAGCAGGGCGAAAGCATTGACGCCACCCTGGTCTTTGAAATTCCGAACCAGGCGCTTGCACTGGTACTCAGTGACGGCGGCGAAACCCGCCTCTCCCTCGGAACCGAGCACCACACAGCGGCTCAATAAGCGCACCTGAGTAGCGCCGCACGCTACTCAGGTACCTACCCGGACCAATACCTGTGAACATTCGAGTAGTGCCCCTGAATCCGGAAGGCTCGGGGGCATATTTTCGGGTAGACCCTACTCGTGATCGGTGTTTCGGACGTCCCTAGCGTTGATCTCATCATTCGAAGCACAAAGGACGAGGTCTCGCCATGTTGCAGTCAGATACCTTTTCACCCTCACATTCGGGGTCCCCTGTGGACGCACCGGGTGTGCCGGCCTTCCTGACGGTCCAGCTGATCGGCTCGCTGCGCATCCGGCGCGGTGATACCGTACTCAACGCCCGGACCCTCGGTGGACCAAAGCCTCGCCAGATTCTGGAGATTCTCCTCCTGAGCCTGGGTACCCCCGTCTCCAAGGACCGTCTCATCGAGGTCCTCTGGGAGGGACATGCGCCGGCAGAGGCTCTCCCGACGCTTGAAAGCTACGTCAGCGTTCTGCGCCGGAACATCCAGCCGGGCAGCGGCAAACTTGGCCCCCTGCGTACCACCACCGGCGGTTACGTGATGGACGCGGCCATGGTGGATCTTGATGTCTTCCGCTTCGACCAGCTCCTGCGCCTGGCGCAGCAGAGCGCACCCGAAACCGCGCTGCAGCTTCTTCAGGAAGCGCTGGGCTTCGCAACGGCCCCGCTGCTTGGCGACGAACTGCTGCCGGCGTGGGCGGAGGATGAGCGCGAGCTTCACAATTCCCGCGTGCTGGAAGCGACGGTTCTTGCGGCAGAAACGGCGGCAACGCTGGGAGCCGTCTCCGAGTCCATCGACTGGGCCCAGAAGGCCCTGACGATGGATCCTCTCAACGAACGTGCCTGGGAGGCCCGGATTGCCGGCCTCGAGCGCACGGGACGGTACGCCGAGGGCCTGCAGTGCTACGAAAAGTGCCGCAGGGCCATGGTCCGGGAACTTGGCTGTGCGCCGGGTCCGGGCCTGAAGGCAGCACACGCGCGGCTCCTGCAGGCTACTGCGGAGAATGAAGGAGAACTCTCCGACGTTCTCTCTGCACTGCTTGTTCTCCACGGCCAGCTCAGCAGGACGCCAACACCTGCGGCCGAAGCAGCACCGCAGATTGTCCGCCAGTCCCTTCGGGAAGCCACCCACGTCATCAACTCGTTCCTGCTCCGGGCGATGTCCGCAGCGTAGGAGTACCACCCGCCGGCTGATTGGAATGGCGGGTTGGATGAATTTTCACTGGGTTCCTGCCTCATGGGGCAGGAACCCTTTTTTGTCAGCGCCCGTTATCCCCTCCGGAACGCGGCATTGCTGCATCGCGGCATTGCTGCATTGTGTACCTGCTCCCACCCACAGGGAAAGGACCATGGCGGGTAATCCGCCATGGTCCTTTCCCGTGCAAGCCCCTAGGGGGTCAGGCGATTAGGTAGCTGCTCCACCCGTTGCCGATCTGTGCGCGGGTGCCAACCCTCCCCGTACCCGTGCCCGGGTAGAGCCACAGCCCGCCCGCGGAGTCGCGGGCCACCAGGTCGGACTGCCCGTCGCCGGTGAGGTCACCGATGCCGACCAGGGTGTAGCCGGTCCAGCCGTTGCCGAACTGCGACCGGGATCCGAACCCGCCGGTTCCGTTCCCCGGGTACAGCCACAGCCGGCCGCCGGTGTCGTAGGCGATGAGGTCAGAGCGGCTGTCTCCGTTGAAGTCACCGGTGCTGGTCATCTGGTATCCGCTCCAGCCGCTGCCGGCCTGGCTGCGTGAGGCGAAGCCGCCGGTTCCGTTTCCGGGGTACAGCCACAGCCTGCCCGAGGAGTCCCGGGCCAGCAGGTCGGACCTGCCGTCACCGTTGAAGTCACCGGGAGCGGTCAGCGTGAAGCCTGCCCAGCCGTTGCCGATCTGGAGTCCGCTCAGGAGCCCGCCGGCGTTATTGCCGCGGTAGAGCCACAGCCGCCCGCTGGAGTCATAGGCGATGACGTCTGCGCGACCGTCGCCGTTGAAGTCGCGGGTGGCGATGATGCTGCGCATCCCCTGCCAGCCCGTTCCCATCAGTGACCGGGCCTGCAGGCTCCCCGTCCCGTTCCCGGGGTACAGCCACAGCCTTCCGTTGCTGTCACGGGCCACCAGGTCAGCGACGCCGTCGCCGTTGAAGTCCTCGTTCAGCTCGGGCCGGGTGGGCGTCACGGGGTCCGAGAGGGGCGAGAACTCGCCGCTGCCGAGCGCATTGGCTGCGCGCACCTGGAACCGGTAGGCGGTTCCGTTGGTCAGGCCGGTGACCGCCAGGCTGGTTGCGCCGGCGCCCGCCGTCCTCAGTGCGCCGACCGGCTGACCGTCGGGACCGACCACCCGGACCGCATATCCGGTGATGGCTGAGCCGCCGTCGGAAGCCGGAGGCGTCCAGCGGACCGTCACCGATCCGTTCGCCGCGCTGATTCCCCCGAGCACCGGAACGCCCGGAACCGTCCTGGGGGTAACCGGAGCGGACGCTGCCGAGAGTGCTCCGTCACCGTGGGCGTTGACCGCCAGTACCCTGAAGCTGTAGGCGGTGCCGTTCTCCAGTCCGGTGATCTGCGCCGTCGTCGTCGAGCCGGTGCCCGGGATGGTCTGGATCAGGGTTTCTCCGACGAGCACCTGCACCTTGTACCCGGTGACGGCGGTGCCTCCGTTGGGGGCCGGAGCAGACCACGAGAGGTCGACTGCCCCGTTGCCGGCGATACCGGTAACACCTGTCGGAGCGGCGGGCACGACGTCGGGAGTCACCGCTGCGGACAGCGGCGAGAAGGCGCTGGTTCCCAGTTCATTGGCTGCGCGCACCTGGAACCGGTATGCCTGCCCGTTGACCAGCCCGGTTACCACCGTGCTGGTTTCGTTGCCGGACACCTGGCGGAGCGTGCCAACCGTAGCGCCGCTGGCATCCACGGTACGGACCTCGTAGGTGGTGACCGGAGAAACCGGTGCACCCCACTCAACGGTGGCCGAGCGGTCACCGGCCGTTGCCGCAGCGACCTCGGGCACTCCGGGTGCCTGGGAGTCCGCGAACAATAGCTTCTCGATGTTCCGAAGGGTGTCCACACCATCGCCGACACCGAGCGCCGGCAGGGCGTCCGGATCGTCGCCGAGATGGGTCACCGTGGTCACACTGCCCGGGGAGCCCAGGGCGGCACCGGCCGGAACCGTGGTCACCGTGTAGTTCTGCTCGAGATCCGAGAAGATGGCAGCATCCTGATCGCTGCCCGCGCCGCCGTCGAGGATCTCGCGGACAATGACGATGTTTCCGGGATTCACCTCGCCGGCGAAGACCGCCGCCTGGAGGGTACGTGAGCTCCCGGACAGGTAGGGCTTGTCCATCCCGGTGGTGCTGCCGACTTCCGTGGCAGGGTCCGCAGGATCAGTGCGGACGCTCAGCCGGACCTGAAGGAACTTGTCACCGTCGAGGATGTCGTTACCGCCCCGGCCCTCCAGCACGTCGCTTCCGCCGCCGCCGAGGATGATATTTCCCTCGCCCCAGACGCCGCCGTTATCGGTGGCACCGGCAGGGAGCAGCTCTGCGAGGCCCTGGATGCGGGCTGCGCCGTCGGCGTCGAGCCAGTTTTTGCCGGAGAACCCTTCACCCTCGACCAGACGCGGCACTGCGTTGTCGCCGCGCAATACGTCGTTGCGGCCTGCCCCGGACAGGGCCTCCACCTCGGAGTACCTGTCCCGAAGGACTGCAGCGGGGAGTGGGACGCCCAGCAGATTGAGGGTCAGGTCGGCGTCTGCCGCGAGGGGGTCGAGCTGGTGGCTGGACCAGTCGAACCCAGCCGCACCGGCGTTCCGCTCGATGCCGGCATCGGCGAGCATGATGTCGTCGCCGCCCTCGGCGTCGTAGTCGTCATCACCGTTCTGCCCGATCAGGACGTCGTGGCCGGGATCGTTCGGATCATCGAAGAACGGAGCGCCGCTGTCTCCCATCAGGAGATCCGCGCCCTCGCCGCCCTGGATCCAGTCGTCGCCGGCGTCGCCGCGGGCCATGTCGTTTCCGCCGCCGGCAATGATGAAGTCGTCCTGCTCGCCGCCGAAGACGTCGTTGGTGTTGGCGCCGCCGTTGATGAAGTCCTTGCCTGCTCCGCCGAGGATCAGGTCGAGGCCCGGCCCTCCGTCAAGGGCATCGTGGCCGGGGCCGCCCTTGAGGACGTCGTCTCCCGCGGAGTCGGTGATGATGTCATCGCCCTCCCCGCCGAGCGCGGTGTCGCCGCCGTCATTGCCTTCAATGATGTCATTGCCTTCGTTACCGAGGAAGGTGTCATTGTCGACGCCGCCCCACACCCGGTCCGCACCCGCGGTGCCGTTGTAGACGCTCTGGCCGTTGATTCCGGCCGGATCGACCGAGTTTGTCGTGCGGTAGCGGATGGTGCCGTCGGGCATGCGGATCAGGAGGGCTTCCTCGTTGCATTCCGACAGCGGATCATCCAAAACCGTAGTGCCCGAGAACTGCAGCCGGCCGAGTTCGAACTTGCAGTCCGAGGTGCCGAAGACATCCGCCTTGAGGGCAGTTGCGTTGGTATTGCGCATGATGATTTCCGCGAAGGAGTTGCCCTCGAGCTGACCGAGCAGGTTCATGCCGGGCGTGCGCGCCAGGTAGTAGAAACGGTCGCCGCTCTGCAGGTCCAGCATCTGCTGCTCGAAGACGTAATTGAAGGTAGAGCCGAGGAGTCCGCCGAAGAGGTTGGTGCGTTCGGCGAGTCCGCCGACCCACAGGTCCACCCTGTCGAGACCGGTCTTCGATGCTCCCCCGTCATTGGCCCACGTCCCGGTCGAGCCCATGAAGTCCTGGGCGTCGACCGGTATGGTGCCCTCAGCCGCGTCGATCGGTGGATCGACGAGCAGGGTGGCCGCCGCCCGCTTGTCTGCAAGCGTTGTTGCGCCGGTGATGGTGGGGTGCTGGCCGTAGGCTGCAACGAAGTTGATCAGCGACTCGGGATGCTTCAGGTTGAGCCCGAAGTCGATCCAGTTGGTGTAGGGCTTCAGCTGCCCATCGTTGGTGCTGTTGTACAGCTGCTTACGGAGGTTGTTCAGTGAGGGGATGCCGGTTTCGCGGGCCCTTGCGATGTTGATCGCGGCCAGGTCCAGCGGGAGCCCCAGCAGGGCGTTGCGGAGCGTGTCCGTGGTGAACTCATCGAGTTCGTTGCCGACCTGGTCCGACATGCCCATCGCAATGGCGCCCGCGGCGTCCCTGGCGTTGAGGGTACCGGCCGTACCTCCGTCGTAATACTCGGGTGGGTTGAGGAAGGCCTGCAGCAGCGGTACATCATTCGAGGAGCCGTCGGCATTGGTCCGTGCGACGGTATCGGTCAGCATCGAGTGGCCGAACCGGTACACGGCGTGGGCGAATTCTGCGGTGATGGCCGGATCCACATCATCGTGGTAGGTGCCGAATGGCTCGATGAGCGGCTGCACCTTGCGGGCGAACTCCTCGAAGGCCAGGTGCTGGTATTCCATCTCGGTGACAAACCGTGCGGCCTGGAAAATGCGTTCGCCGTTCCAGCCTGCAGCGCCGGCAGTGCTCTTCCATTCAGCCAGGGCGGCGGTGCCGCGCGCGGACGTGTCGGATTCCAGGGTGTGCTTGATGTCCTCGACCAGGCGGTTGTGCTCCGAATGGAACACCTGGTGGATCATGGTCAGCGCGACATTCTCATTGACCCGTCCGTCACCGGCAACGAAGTGGGCGTTGAGCATCTCATCGTCGTAGGTGGTTCCCGGTGCGCCGGGCGGTGTGATGACAGTGTCTGCGTCCGCTGTCAGACCGGGCTTGGGCACCGCATTGTGCGCAATGTCGTCGAGGAAGGCCTCGTTGACCCGCAGCGCGTTCTCCGGTACGGGAACCGGTGCGGCCACATTACCCTCCACCATGCCGGTAGCGGTGACATATTGCGGCAGCCCGCGGGCCGGCCCCGGGATGAACTTGCCGTAGGGGTCGACGGCGATCATCGGAATGCTCAGGACGTCGGGGTCAGCGAGCTTCAGGCCGAGCTTCGTTTCCGCCTGCGCCTTGAGCATCGCCCAGGTTCCCATGCCCCCGCCGGCGGACTCCAGGAGCCGCCCGGTGGACACCGGCCTGCCTTCTGCGTTGTTCGCGTATTCCCTGAGGAACACCTGGTGTGAGGGGTCGGAGCTGTAGGTCTGGGACTGGTCCACATACGGGTTGGTCCGGTTGGTTGCCTCGCGGACGTCGTCGGCGGTTCCGAGCACGCCGTCGGGGCCGGGCTGGTTGGTGGCCCGGGTGAGAACCATGAAACGCATGCGGGGAGGAATGTCGTCTGCGGTATCCAGCACGCCGTCCGGGCCGGCAATCAGCGGATCGTCGGCCTGCAGCGGGACGAAGACGGAGCTTCCGGACTTGTTGACCATATCGAGGCCATGGTCGAAGAACTGCCCGAAGATGGTGAACAGCGAGTTGTACGGTGGCGATAGACCTACGTCAGTGGTGATGTTCGGGATGAAGAGGGTTTCACCGGCCGGCACGCAACCTTCCGGCAGTCCTTCGGCGTCACACGGGACCACGCCCTCGTTGCCCTGGCTGCGGACGGGATACTGTGCTGCAGCAACGGCGGCAGGATTGGTGGACGTCTGGTCCACGATGAGGTTGCTGATCACCCGCGGCTGCGAATCCACCACGTTGCCGGTGCTGTCATAGGTTGTCTGTCCCGGCTCGCGAATGATCGCGCCGTCCTCGGCGGCGCGGAACTCGGGTGCGGTCATCCGCGGGAACGCCCGGTTGGAAGCCCCGAAGTCCTCCCGCTCCGGCTGCAGGTTGTTGCACGAGCCGTCGACCGTGCGCACCCCGTAGGAGACCAGCGGTCCCGGAACCTGGTCCGTCCCCGGACCGAGCAGCGCACCGCAGGGACCCGTCTCGGAGGTGGTGTTGCGCACGTGCGCTTCGGAGATCTTGATCTGCTTCAGGATGAAAGCCAGATCCGAGGCTGTCACCGTGAATCCCTGCCCCACCGGCGCCGCCTGCGCGGGAGCCGCGACAAGAGGCAGGCCGACGCCCGTAAGCATTGCCAATGAGGTGAGTGCTGCGAGTGTGCGCCGGAAGCGGAACCCTGACGGCTGCGTCTGTGCAGCCCGGTACTCCTCCGATGAGTGGTGCGCCTTGCCCATGATTCCTCCCAAGACCGAATCCGGCGGACTTCCGCCGGTGCCGCAAGAGTCCCGTACGAGCGTTATGAATTCCTTGGAGGGTTCATGGTTTCCCCAAGCAGGCGGGCGGAGGATCAAGTAACAAAGAGATGGAGAGGCGGACCATGGGAGAGCGATCGTATGGCTAGCGGCACCGGAACGGCTGCCGTGCCGCTGGCTTCCCGGCGTCGGCGGCATCGATCAGTGGTCGCCGTTCTTGCGGTGCTGGCGGTGCTGGTGGTGCTCCGGCTCTGGGTTCTTGAGCCGCTCTGGGTCTCATCATCGAGCATGGAACCGACCATTCCCGAGGGAAGCGTGGTGCTGCTCTACCGGCACGCCGAACCTGTTCCGGGCTCCCTCGTCTCATTCGCCAATCCGTCAGGGACTGGAACCGTGCTCAAGCGGGTCGTGGCGGTGGGCGGGCAGACAGTCGCCATTGAGGACGCCCGCCTTGTCGTCGACGGCGCGGCTGTACCCGAACCGTTTGTTGATCACTCCCGCATCGACGGGACCTACTTCGGCCCCGTCACGGTGCCGGACGGGCACGTCTTCGTGATGGGCGACAACCGCGCGGCCTCCATTGATTCCCGGGAGTTCGGGCCCCTGCCCGTCGACGAGATCCGGGCCACCGTGGTGTGGCCCACGGCGCCCTCAGAATGACCGCCTGCCACCGTCGTCGTCGTTAAACGAACGACGGCGCCCGCACACCCGGTGCGGACGCCGCCCTTCACAAACGGAGACAGAACTAGTCCTGCAGGTCCACCTCCCGCGCAACGGAGGCGCCGATGGCTTCCTTCAGGCTTTCGAGGACTTCCTGCGGGACCGAGCTGTCGACGGTGAGCAGGGACAGCGCCTGTCCGCCCTCCTTATTGCGCGCGACCTGCATGCCCGCAATATTGATGCCGTGTTCCCCGAGCACGCGGCCGAGCGTGCCGATCACACCGGGGCGGTCCTGGTAGAGGATCACCACGAGGTGCTCGCTGATGGGGATCTCCAGGTCGTAGCCGTTGACCCCCACGAGCTTCTGGATCTGCTTGGGCCCCGTGAGCGTGCCTGCAACCGAGATCTGCGAACCGTCGGACAGAGCGCCGCGAATGGTCAGGACGTTACGGTACTCATCAGACTGGTCCGTCGTCACGAGGCGGGTGTTGATGCCCCGCTGTTCTGCGAGGACGGGAGCGTTGACGTAGGAGACCTGCTCGGACACGACATCGGTGAACACTCCCTTCAGCGCCGCCAGCTCCAGCGCCTTCACATCGAGTGAGGCGATCTCTCCCGCAACCTCGACCTCGATCTGGGTGAGCGAATCATGAGTCAGCGCGGTGAAGATCCGGCCCAGCTTCTCCATCAGCGGGATGCCGGGACGCACATCAGGTGCGATCACACCGCCGGCCACGTTGACGGCGTCGGGCACAAGTTCACCGGCCAGTGCAAGGCGGACAGACTTGGCGACGGAAATGCCAGCCTTTTCCTGCGCTTCGGCGGTGGATGCTCCGAGGTGGGGGGTCACCACAACGTTGTCCATGTCGAAGAACGGAAGGTCGGTGCTGGGTTCCTTGACGAAGACGTCCACGCCTGCGCCCGCAATCTGCCCTTCCTTCAGCGCAGTGTAGAGCGCTTCCTCATCGACGAGCCCACCACGGGCCACATTCACCACGTAGGCGCTGCTTTTCATCTTCTGGAAGGCGGCAGCGCCGAGCATGCCGACGGTCTCCGGCGTCTTGGGCATGTGGATGGTGATGAAATCGGATTCGGCGTAGAGCTCGTCGAGCGTGACAAGCTGCACGCCGAGCTGGGCAGCGCGCGCGGAGGTCACGTACGGGTCATAGGCCAGAATGTCGGTGCCGAACCCCTGGAGGCGTGCCGCAACCAGCGCGCCGATCCGGCCCAGGCCGATGATTCCGATCTTCTTCTCGTAGAGTTCGGTACCCGAGTACTTTGAGCGCTTCCACTCGCCGCCCTTGAGTGCCCCGCTGGCCTGCGGGATGTGACGCGCGAGGCTCAGGATGTGGCCGACCGTCAGCTCGGCAGCGGAAATGATGTTCGAGGTCGGGGCGTTGACAACCATCACGCCGGCCTGCGTGGCCGCCTTGATGTCAACGTTATCCAGGCCTACGCCCGCACGGGCGATGACCTTAAGATTGGGGGCTGCAGCAATAGCCTCAGCGTCCACCTGGGTTGCCGATCGCACGAGGATCGCGTCCACATCCGCGAGGGCTCCCAGCAGTCTGGACCGGTCGGCTCCGTCGGTCTGACGGATCTCAAAGTCGGGTCCGAGGGCATCCACGGTTGCGGGCGAGAGTTCCTCAGCAAGGAGAACTACTGGTTTTTGCACGGGTGATCCTTCGCGATGCGTTGGGCAGAGTATCGGTCGAGCGGTTTGGTCGGGTCTCTGCAAGTCTAGTTTGGCCTGCCGGGACGCCCACTTTGTTACCCGTTATCCGGGCACAGGTGAGACTGGTGCCACAACCTACAGCGGCCGAAGCCACCCCGCCCGCCCGGGCCACCCCGCAAGGGGATGACCAGACTTCAGGGGTGACCTCGGCCGGTGGGTGAAGGTATGGCGGTGCTAGCGCGCTACCGAGCCCTCGGTGTAGTCGTCGTTGGTCTTGATCCAGGAGAACAGCTTGCGCAGTTCGCGGCCGGTGGCCTCGATCGGGTGGTCTTCACCCTTCTTGCGAAGCTCGGCGAACTCCGGTGCTCCGGCGTCCTGGTCATCAATGAAGCGCTTCGCGAAGGCACCGGACTGGATGTCAGCCAGGACCGCCTTCATGTTCTCCTTCACGCTCGGGTCGATGACGCGCGGGCCGGAGACATAATCGCCGTACTCCGCGGTATCCGAGACACTCCAGCGCTGCTTGGCGATGCCGCCCTCAACCATCAGGTCGACGATCAGCTTGAGCTCGTGGAGCACCTCGAAGTAGGCGACCTCAGGCTTGTAACCGGCCTCGGTGAGGGTTTCGAAGCCGTACTGGATGAGCTGGGATGCGCCGCCGCAGAGGACTGCCTGCTCACCGAACAGGTCGGTCTCGGTCTCCTCGGTGAAGGTGGTCTCGATGACGCCGGCGCGGGTTCCGCCGATGGCCTTGGCGTAGGACAGGGCCAGTTCACGTGCCTTGCCGGACGGGTTCTGCTCAACGGCGATGAGGTCCGGAACGCCGCGGCCGGCTTCGAACTCGCGGCGCACGATGTGGCCCGGTCCCTTGGGCGCAACAAGCGCAACATCAACATCGGCCGGCGGCTGGATGTAGCCGTAGCGGATGTTGAACCCGTGGCCGAAGAAGAGCGCGTCGCCGGCCTGCAGGTTGGGAGCAATGTCCTCGGCGTAGACGTGCCGCTGGACCTGGTCGGGGGTCAGCACCATGACGAGGTCCGACTCCGCTACGGCGTCGGCAACGTTCAGGACCCGGAGGCCCTCGGCTTCTGCCTTGGCACGGGACTTGGAGCCCTCCTTCAGGCCGACGCGGACGTCGACGCCGGAATCGCGAAGGCTCAGCGCGTGAGCGTGGCCCTGGCTGCCGTACCCGATGACAGCCACGGTGCGGCCCTGGATGATCGAAAGGTCTGCATCGTCGTCGTAAAACAACTCGGTCACTTGTGTTTCTCCTGTGATGTGATTCTGCTGCTCACCGGTCGTGAACAAGCTTGGATTTCGGGTACTGAATGGGTCTTTGCGCGGCGGGCTAGGCGCTGCGCAGCGCCCGGTCACTCATGGACTTTGCGCCGCGGCTGATTGCCAGCGTCCCTGACTGCACTATCTCCCGGACACCGAACGGCTCCAGCACTGACAGGAGTGCGGAGAGCTTTTCGGCGGTGCCGGTGGCTTCGATGATCAGCGAGTCGGTGGACACGTCAACCACTGAAGCACGGAACAAATCTGCTGCCTGGGTTACCTGCAGCCGTGTTGCGGCGTCCGCGCGGACCTTGACCAGGATGTGGTCGCGCTGCACGGACGATTCGGGAACGAGCTCGACGATCTTGATGACGTTGATGAGCTTGTTCAGTTGTTTGGTGACCTGCTCCAGCAGGTCACCCTCAGCCTCGACCACAACGGTGATCCGGGACATTCCGGTCACTTCGGTGGGGCCGACGGCAAGTGAGTTGATGTTGAAGGCGCGCCGCGCGAAAAGGCTCGCGACGCGGGTCAGAACGCCGGGGACGTCCTCGACCAGGACGGAAAGGGTATGACGGGCCATTGTTAGTCCTCCTGCTCCCAGTCCGGGGTCATGTTGCGGGCAATCTGGATGAGGTCGTTGCTGACGCCTGAGGGCACCATCGGCCAGACCATCGAGTCACGGCTGACCACAAAATCGACGACGACGGGGCGGTCGTTGATCTCGAGAGCCTGCTGGATTGTGGCATCGATGTCCTCGTCCCGCTCGCACCGCAGCCCGGCGCAGCCGTAGGCGTCGGCCAGCTTGACGAAGTCGGGAACCCGGACCGTGTTGTGGCCCGTGTTCAGGTCAGTGTTGGAGTAGCGGCCCTCATAGAAGAGCGTCTGCCACTGCCGCACCATCCCGAGGGATGAATTGTTGATCACCGCGACCTTGATGGGGATGTTGTTGATGACGCAGGTGGCGAGTTCCTGATTGGTCATCTGGAAGCAGCCGTCGCCGTCGATCGCCCACACCACGCGGTCCGGGTTGCCGACCTTCGCGCCCATGGCTGCCGGAACGGCGTAACCCATGGTGCCCAGGCCTCCTGAGTTCAGCCAGGCGTGGGGTCGCTCGTACTTGATGAACTGGGCTGCCCACATCTGGTGCTGGCCGACGCCGGCGGCGTACACCGCTTCCGGACCTGTCAGTTCACCGATGCGCTGGATGACGTGCTGCGGAGCGGAGAGTCCGTCCTCGGGCTGGGTGAACCCGATCGGGTAGCTTTCGCGGAGGCGGTTCAGCACGGTCCACCATGCACTGAAATCCGGTGCGCCGTTGGCGGCGAACTGCTCGCTCAGGGCAGCCGTGAACTCCGGGATGATTTCCTTCACCGACCCGACGATCGGCACGTCAGCGGTGCGGTTCTTGGAGATCTCAGCCGGGTCAATGTCCGCGTGGATGACCTTGGCCCCGGGTGCAAAGCTCGACAGGACGCCGGTGACCCGGTCATCGAATCGCGCACCCAGTGTGATCAGGAGGTCTGACTGCTGAAGCGCGGTCACAGCGGAGACCGAACCGTGCATGCCCGGCATACCGACGTGCTGCGGATGCGAGTCCGGGAAGACGCCGCGCGCCATCAGGGTGGTGACCACCGGCGCGCCGAGGAGCTCGGCCAGTTCCAACAGCTCAGCGGAGGCGTGTGCCTTGATGACTCCGCCGCCCACGTAGAACACCGGACGCTCCGAGGCCATGATGAGCCGGGCCGCTTCACGTACCTGCTTGGAGTGCCCGCGCACCACCGTGCGGTAGCCAGGAATATCGATTTTCGGCGGCCAGGAGAAGGTCATGGGGCCCACCTGGGCGTCCTTGGCGATGTCCACCAGCACAGGCCCGGGCCGTCCCGTGGAGGCAATATGGAACGCCTCGGCCAGGACGCGCGGGATGTCCTGGGACTTGGTCACAAGGTAGGAATGCTTGGTGATCGGCATGGTGATACCGACGATGTCCGCTTCCTGGAAAGCGTCCGACCCGATGACTGCACTGGAAACCTGACCGGTGATGGCGACCATGGGCACCGAGTCCATGTGCGCATCGGCAATCGCTGTGACCAGATTGGTGGCGCCGGGTCCGGAAGTCGCGATGCACACACCTGGGCGGCCGGTCACCATTGCGTATCCCTGAGCTGCATGGCCGGCGCCCTGCTCGTGGCGGACGAGGATGTGCCGGAGCTTGCTCGAGGCCATCAGCGGGTCATAGGTGGGGAGGATTGCACCCCCCGGAAGACCGAAGATGTCATCCACGCCAAGTTCCTCAAGGGACCGGACGATCGCTTCGGAACCGGTCATCTGGGTGGGTGGCACCACCCGGTTCGGTCCCAGGACGGGGTTGGGGTGGGCGGCAGAAGCTGCCGCGTCCCTGCCCGACTGGTGGACCGGTGCCGCCGGAGTGGGCTGCTTGGCTGCCATCAGCGCTGGGCTGATGGGCGATCCCTTGGACATCCTTGAACTTCCTTTGTATCCGGCACAGCGTGTTCGCTGCACAAAATGTTCTGCGCGGGATTGTTCGGTGGGAACAAAAAAACCCCTCAGCCTGGTGGGCTCTGCGAGGGGTTTGCGCGTGACGTAGACGTACCAGTCGGGGCTTTTAGGCCACGCGCTTGGTAACTAGGACTACGGATACGAGCTGCATACCTGTAGTTTTCACTCCCCCGCGAAGAGTGTCAACCGGACCGCGTGCTGTCTCATTATATGAGACAGCAGTTCCAGTTATTGGACACTAACTGAAGCGGACGACGGCGGCTGGGCGCCGCCGTCGTCATCTGCGGTGATGCGGAAGGAACTACCCGCAGTAGGCACCCTCAGACGCTGAGTGCACCAGCTTCGCGTACTTCGCCAGGACTCCCCGGGTGTAGCGCGCAGGAAGCGGTTCCCAGCCGATCTTGCGGCGCTCAAGTTCCTCCGGCTCAACCAGCAGGTCGAAGGTCTTGTTCGGGATGTCCACGCGGATGCGGTCGCCGTCCTGGACAAACGCGATCGGACCGGCGTCCACGGCTTCCGGAGCGACGTGCCCGATACACAGGCCGGTGGTACCACCGGAGAACCGGCCGTCCGTCAGCAGGAGTACATCCTTGCCGAGGCCGGCGCCCTTGATCGCGCCGGTGATGGCCAGCATCTCGCGCATGCCGGGCCCCCCCTTGGGTCCCTCATAGCGGATGACGACGACGTCGCCCGCCTTCACTTCGCCGGCGGCGAGCGCCTGGAGGGCCCCCTGCTCCCGCTCATAGACCCGGGCCGTGCCCTCGAAGACCTCGGCGTCGAAGCCGGCCGACTTCACGACTGCTCCCTCGGGAGCAAGTGAGCCGCGCAGGATGGTCAGGCCGCCGGTCTTGTGGATCGGGTTGTCCATTGCCCGCAGGATCTTGCCGTCGAGGTCCGGCGGATTGATGGACTCCAGGTTCTCGGCGAGGGTCTTGCCCGTGACGGTGAGAACGTCGCCATGGAGGAGACCGGCGTCAAGAAGCGCACGCATGATGACGGGCACGCCGCCGATTTTGTCCACGTCAGTCATGACATAACGGCCGAAGGGCTTCAGGTCCCCCAGATGCGGGACGCGGTCGCCGATGCGGTTGAAGTCGTCGAGCGTGAGGTCGACGTCGGCCTCACGCGCAATCGCGAGCAGGTGAAGCACTGCGTTCGTCGAACCGCCGAATGCCATGGTGACGGCGATGGCGTTCTCGAAGGCCTTCTTGGTCATGATGTCGCGCGCCGTGATGCCGAGGCGCAGCAGGTTGACCACGGCCTCGCCGGACTTCCGGGCGAACTCATCACGACGCCGGTCAGCTGACGGCGGTGCGGCAGAGCCGGGCAGGGACATCCCGAGGGCTTCCCCGATGCAGGCCATGGTGTTGGCGGTGTACATGCCGCCGCAGGCGCCCTCACCGGGACAGATTGCACGTTCGATGCGGTCCAGGTCCCCGCGGGACATCTTTCCCGCTGCGCACGCTCCGACGGCTTCGAAAGCGTCGATGAGCGTGACTTCCTTCTCGGTGCCGTCTTCCAGTTTCACCCACCCGGGCATGATGGATCCGGCGTACAGGAAGACACTCGCCAGGTCGAGGCGGGCTGCCGCCATCAGCATGCCCGGCAGGGACTTGTCGCAGCCTGCCAGCAGGACCGAGCCGTCAATGCGCTCGGCTTCCATGACGGTCTCCACCGAGTCGGCGATCACTTCACGGGACACCAGTGAAAAGTGCATGCCTTCATGGCCCATGGAGATGCCGTCGGAGACCGAAATGGTGCCGAACTGCATCGGAAAACCGCCGGCCGCGTGTACGCCTTCCTTGGCGCCCTGGGCGAGACGGTTCAGGGAGAGATTGCAGGGGGTGATCTCATTCCACGAACTGGCGACGCCGATCTGGGGCTTGACGAAATCGTCATCCCCCATCCCCACTGCCCGCAGCATGCCGCGGGCAGGCGCTCGCTCCATACCGTCTGTGACGGCACGGCTTCTCGGCTTGATGTCTGGTGTTGCTTTGGCTTCGCTATCCACGCTCATGGGTGAAAGTCTAGGCCCGCCGCAGCAGCGCCCCGTGCGTGTGACCCACCTGTTACAGCAGTCGTGGCGTGTTCGGTGCCTCACACCACCACGTTACGGGCGGGACAATGGTGGAGGGACTGCCGCCGCCTCTTTCGGGTAGGGTAGTCGGCGCGGACCTGCGGCCGCCTCGGTAGCTGCACACCAACCAGCCTCCCGCGGGCACATTCCCTACCCAGGCCGGAACATGACCCCCCAGTTGTCGCACGCTCACCCCGACGAGCCTGGAAGCGACGCCTTGAAAAACATTCTGCGGGGAATTTTCGATTCGCAGATCCTCAATTACGGCGATTACAACCTGATCTTCGCCTCGAACGAACGCCGGGAGGGCCGGGACGCCGCGGGGGTCCGGGTCAGCAGGCCCAGGTACTACGTCATCGGCTACCGCTGGCAGCCGGCCGAGATCATGGTGGCTCCCGTCAACGGGCAGACCCTCACAGGCGGCGGAGTACCCGTGGAGCTGAACATGACCAACCTCTCCCACGCCGTTCATCTCGCGGACGGCGACTACGAGGTGGGCACCAATACGGGCAGAACGTTTCGTTTCGGAGTCCAGCCGGAGGTGACTTTCAGTCCCGCGCCCGGCAGGGAGCTGCAGCTCGAACAAGCGGATGACTACACCGATTTCAAGCTGTTCATGCAGGCCTTCGTCGCCATGGCCTAGCGCGGCCGCTTCCCGGCGGGGCTAGCCGTCGGTGCGTCGGGTCCTAGCCGCGGCCGCTTTCCAGCGGGGCTAACCGCTTCCCGGCGGGGCTAGCCGTCGGTGCGTCCGTCGCCCCAGGCTCCGCGCACTACCAGATTCTCCGGCTCCCGTCCTTCGGCGAGCGCCTCCAGCTGCCGCCGCAGCAGCCGCACGATACGCGGCCAGAACGCTCCGGTATTGCCGCCATTGTGAGGGGTGATGATTGCGTTCTTCGCCGTCCAGAGCGGATGGCCGGCAGGGATCGGTTCCGGGTCAAAGACGTCGACGGCGGCGTGCAGCCGCCCACTGACCACTTCAGCGGTCAGCGCGTCCGAGTCCACGACCGGGCCCCTTGCCACGTTGATCACCAGCGCACCATCCGGCAGCGCCGCGAGCACTTCCCTGCCGACCAGCCCGCGTGTGGAGTCCGACAGCGGCGTGATGATGATGAGGACGTCATGACGGGCGGCCAGTTCAACCAGGTCATCACTGCTGTGCACGTGTCCGCGCTCATCGCTGCGGGCTGTGCTCCCGACCCTGGTGAGCTCCACCTCGAACGCGTCCAGCCGCCTTGCGATTTCCTCACCGATTCCGCCTACTCCGAGCAGCAGTACCCGGCGGTCCGCAAGCCCCTTGAAGCGTGCGGGCTTCCAGACGCCCTCGCGCTGATTGAGCACTGCCACATCGATACCGCGAAGCGATGCGATTGCGAGTCCCACGGCCATCTCGGCGGTGGCAGCGGCATGGACTCCCGCCGCGCTGCACACGGCGACCCCTTCCCCCGCCATCTGGGGCACTCCTTCGTAGCCGGTTGACTGTGTCTGCACCAGCTTCAGCGACGGTGCTGACTGCAGCGGCTCGGTGAGATCACCCCTGTCCATATACGGCAGCACCGCCATCTCGACGTCCTGAAGATCGGCGCCGTCGGGTGCACTTTTGAAGTCCCACACAGCGAGGGTGATCCCTTCCGGGGCCGGCTGCAGGGCCTGAAGAAGGTCGTGGTCGGGCACTGTCACGGTTCGGATGGCAGGAGCTGTCATGCGATCAGCCTAGCGGGACCCGCGTCCAGGCTTCACACACTGCTACGCGCGCACTACCAAATGATTCCTTGATACCTCCTACGCCCGCATCATCCACGAGTCAACGCCTATGGACAGCTGTATTCCGTCGTCGTAACGTGTCGGTCATGCGGACCGCGGGGCACGGAAAGCGGGACGGCGGCAGGGGCTCATCACGAGGGGCGCTGCTTCCTCTCCCTCCGGTGTCCGCCGGCCCTCCTGGGGTGCGGGCCGTCATCCGGCGTCGATATCGCTCAGCCGGTCGGCGCTGCGCGGGTATGGCGGCAATTTTTTGCCTTCTCGCCGGGGTGACCGGTTGCGAAGGCGGTCCTGAGCCTGCCCCGGTCGTTGAGCAGCCCGATGCCGCCCCATCCGCAACGGACGGGTCCGGTCCGGCCACGCCAACTGCTGCACCGGAACCGTCCGAACTGCCTGATCCGGCCGTGACGGCAGAAGCGGCGGCAGGCCTCGGAGTCCCGTGGGCGATGGCACTGCTGCCGGACGGAACACTCATCATCACCGAACGGGACACCGCCGAGGTGAAGCGTCTCGTCGACGGCCGGGTGGAAGTCATCGGCGTGGTCGAGGATGCGCTGTCTGCAGGCGGCGAGGGCGGGCTGCTCGGAGTGGCGGTACCGCCCGATTTTTCCGATGTTCCGAGGCTGTATCTCTACTACACAAGTCCCACCGACAACCGTGTAGTGAGCATGTCCTACGACGGGAACGGGCTGGGTGAAACAGCAGCGGTGCTGACCGGCATTCCGCGGGCGAACATCCACAATGGAGGGCGCATCAAATTCGGTCCGGATGGGTACCTCTATATCGGCACCGGTGATGCATCCAACGCCTCGCTTGCCCAGGATCCCGCAAGCCTCGGCGGAAAGATCCTGCGCGTGACTGCGGACGGCGCACCCGCACCCGGGAATCCCTTCGATTCCACCGTGTACTCACTGGGGCACCGGAACGTGCAGGGTCTGGCATGGGACTCCGCAGGCCGTCTCTGGGCAAGCGAGTTCGGCCCGGACCGGGACGACGAACTGAACCTCATTGTTCCCGGCGGGAACTATGGGTGGCCCCTTGTCACCGGGGCTCCGGGTGAGGAGGAATTCCTTGACGCGCGGGTTGTCTGGCCATCCACGGCAACGTCTTCTCCCAGTGGGATGGCCATTGTCGGGGACGTCGCCTATATCGGCGGTCTTCGCGGAGAGCGGCTCTGGCGGGTCCCGCTGGCTGACGGGTCCGCAGGAGAGCCCGCCAGCTTTTTCGACGGCGCCTATGGCCGCCTGCGGGACACCATCGCCGGGGAGGACGGCGGTCTGTTGATCGCCACCAATGAGACTGGCGGTTCGCGGATTCTTAGCGTCGAAATGCAGTAGCTCACATGCGGTGCCCCGATTTCAATTTTCCGTCAGACTGCTGGTAGAGTTTAGTGCTGTTGCGGAAGGCGGTTAGGCCGGATTTCCGCAGGCACCTCTAGCTCAACTGGCAGAGCAATTGACTCTTAATCAATGGGTTCCGGGTTCGAGTCCCGGGGGGTGCACTTCTGAAGAAACAACTCCCGTCGGGCACTGGCCCGGCGGGAGTTGTTTCTTTGCCCGCCGATTGCTGGTCGGACCTCCGGCGGCACCCGCTCACTCCGTTGGCGGGATACTTCCAGCTGCCGGAACCGCACCGGTGGTGGAGCCCCGTGGGGGTCCCGTCAGGGCCGTGGAACACCGTAGAGGCCGCGCAGTCCAGTGGACGCCGTGGAATCGCGTGGGGGCCGTGAGATCAATCCCCATATGATGGCTGAGACTCGAGCCGTAGCTTCGTCGAAGTGTCGAAGTTCCGGCTCAGACCCACACATTCGACCTGACAGAGAGGCGCCCATGTCTGAACGACTCCAGCCCGGAGACCGCGCACCGGACTTCACACTCACCTCCGCTGATGGTTCCGCAGTTTCACTTGGTGACTTTGCGGGCGAGAACGTGGTGGTCTACTTCTATCCGGCGGCCGCCACCCCGGGCTGCACCACTCAGGCCTGCGATTTCCGGGACAGTCTTGCCTCGCTCGCCACTGCCGGGTACCGGGTCATCGGCATCTCGCCTGACGCGGAAACAAAGCTCCGCTCGTTCAGCGACAAGGAAGCTCTTACCTTCCCGCTGCTTTCCGACCCTGACCACGCAGTGGCTGACGCCTGGGGTGCCTGGGGAGAGAAGAAGAATTACGGCAAAACCTATGAGGGCCTGATCCGCTCCACGGTGGTGGTGGACGGCGCCGGGCACGTAGCGCTTGCCCAGTACAACGTCAGGGCGACCGGCCACGTAGCGAAACTGCGCCGCGATCTGGGGATCAGCTGACCCTCGAAACTCACTGAAGTATTCCAGCGCGGGGGCTTCAGCGACCTGAGTACAATGGAGGGTGCGTCGCACGGCCCAGCCTGCAGGCGTACCCCACGCGCGAGTGGCGAAATTGGCAGACGCGCTGGATTTAGGTTCCAGTGTCTTCGGACGTGGGGGTTCGAGTCCCCCCTTGCGCACCATCAGAATGGCTCCCGGCTCTGGCCGGGAGCCATTCTGTTTCAGGCCGTATCGGGTCTGCAGCAATCTTTTTTCAAACTCCACCAATCCACTCCCATTTCCCACCCGAACTAACCGTGAGACATCGACACGATGTGTTCGTCCGGTAAAAGACCATCGCGTTCGCCGTGGGGGTCGAATTGTTTGAAGGAGAAATGAAATGGAACTTCTGAAGCGCAGGAACCTTTCCGTACTCGGTGTCGCGACTGTCGCCATGTTTGGCCTGGCAGCATGCGGCGGTGGCGAGGAAGCAGCACCGGGTGCAGCGGAAACCACAGAGTCGACCACCACGGAGTCCTCGGCTCCCGAGATGACCGAAGAGATGACGGACGAGGCCATGGACCCCGCTGCCAATCTCGTCGGCCCCGGTTGCGAAGGCTACGCCGAGCAGGTTCCCGACGGCGACGGCTCAGTGGCCGGCATGGCCCAGGATCCGGTAGCTGTGGCCGCATCCAACAACCCGCTCCTGACCCAGCTGACCGCGGCTGTCTCCGGCGAGCTGAACCCAGATGTTGACCTCGTGGACACCCTGAACGGTGACGAGTTCACCGTCTTTGCACCGGTCGACGAAGCGTTCGGCGCCCTCGATGCCGCAACCGTCGAGGCCCTCCAGACCGACGCCGACCTCCTCACCGGCATCCTCACCTACCACGTGGTTCCCGGCCAGCTGACCCCTGACGAGGTCGCCGGCACCCACACCACGGTCAATGGAGCCGAGGTAACCGTTGAGGGTGAAGGCGATTCCATCACCGTCGGCGAAGAGAGCGCTGCTGTGATCTGCGGCGGCGTCCAGACCGCCAACGCCACGGTCTACCTCATCGACTCCATCCTGATGCCTCCGGCCCAGTAATACGGACCGTTCGGCCACATCAGGCCAACAGGCTCCTTGATTCGACTCCTCTAATCGGAATCAGGGACACGGGCGGGTATCTGCACCCAGGTGCGGATACCCGCCTTTTTTCTCGTTCTCCCACTGCCCGCTCCGGAACCGTCATCAGCGTCCGTCCAGCCTCGTGGCATAGACTGAAACTTCCGTCCGCAGTTCCTGCCTACTCCAGGCGCGCCCCGAGGAGACCATGCCAGCGAGCCCCACGCACCGCCGTCGTCCGCTGACGGGGCTTGCCCTCCGTACGGTTGCTGCGACAGCTGTCCTTGGGCTCACCGCGTGCAGTGCGGCCACACCGATGCCCACAGCGACGACGCCGGGGCCCACCACAGCAACCGAATCACCCGTGCCCGTCGGAGATACCACCACCGGTACGTTCACCTTTGGGACAGCGGCCAATCCCACCGGTCTTGATCCGGCTCTGGTGGCTGACACCGAGTCATACCGGATCACCCGGCAGATGCTCGAGGGCCTGGTCGGGATCGACCCGCTCACATCCGAGCCCGCACCGCTCCTCGCGACCTCCTGGGAGGAACGCAATGAGGGCCGGGCCTACGCCTTCCAGCTGCGCGAGGACGTTCTTTTCCACGACGGCGAGCCTTTCAACGCCGAGGCCGTCTGCGCCAACTTCGAGCGCTGGTACACCATGCCTGCCGACACCAGGGTCCTGGATTCGACCATCGCCTTCGAGTCCGTCTTCAACGCCTTCTCCGATTCACCGGAGGAGTCCGTGTATGAATCCTGCCAGCCGCTTGGCGAGCACGAGGTCCTCATCCGGCTGTCCGGAGTCATGACGTCGTTCATCCCCGCGCTCGCGCTGCCCGCGTTCGGCATGGCGTCTCCGAAGGCCCTCGCGGAGCTCAACGCCAACGAGCTGACGGTGGAACGGGACGGCCGGAACCTGTCCGAATTCGCGCTGAGCCCGGTGGGAACCGGTCCGTTCACTTTCGAAACGTGGTCCGACGGCGAAGTGACCCTCAGCGCGTTCGAGGACTATTGGGGCGTTCCCGGTGAAATCCAGACGGTGACGTTCCGTACCATTCCCCATACCGATGCACGGCTGCGCGCCCTGCTCAGCGGAGAAATCGACGGCTACGATCTGGTGACGGTGGACAACGCCGCGGAGCTCGCGCGCGAGGGGCAGCAGATCCTGCAACGGGATCCCTACTCGGTCCTCTACCTCGGCATGAACCAGGACTTCCCCGGCGTCGACGATGAGCTCTTCCGGCAGGCGGTCGCCCACGCGATCGACAAGCCTGCACTCATCGAGGGGCGCTTCCTCAACGGAACCAGTCCGGCCAACCAGTTCCTGCCTCCCAAACTGGGGGTAACCAGCGAGGAGGTTGCAGAGTATGAGTACAGCCCCGAGATCGCGCGGGACCTCCTGGAGGAGGCCGGATACGACGGCGAACCCCTCCCCTTCCACTATCCGCGCAACGTGGCGCGGCCGTACCTTTCGTCACCGGAGAAGGTATACGCCGAACTGAGCCGCCAGCTCACAGCAGCCGGTTTCAATATCCAGCCCGTGCCCACCGCATGGTCGGACGGCTACCTCCAAACCGTCCAGCAGGATGACAACCGCGCGTTCCACCTTCTTGGATGGAGCGGAAGCTACCAGGATCCGGACAACTTCGCCGGTGCCCTGTTCGGCGGTTACAGCGAGGAATTCGCCTACCGCGACAACCAGCTCTTCAGCAAGATCGCCCGCGCTGTCACCCTGCCCAACGGTGACGAGCGCGCGGCCGCCTACCGGGACATCAGCGAGAGCATCTCCGTCGACATTCCGGCGGTTCCGCTGGCCTTCCCGATCTCCGCTGCGGTGGTGTCTCCGCGGGTGCTCAGCTACCCCGTAAGCCCCGTCATGCACGAAGTGTTCAACCATATTGACCTTGCCGACGTCGAGCAGCCCACCGCCCCTGCCGGAAGCTGAACCGTCCGCGTGGCGGTTCTCCAGTGGGACCAGAATCACCCCTCCGGCAAGGTCTTCCAATTTACGGAACGTCTGCCCCAGAGGCTACGCTTCTAGGGCTAGCGCCCTTGCTATTGGAGACCCATCGTGACTGCTGACAGCCAGGCGGGAAAGCCCGCGAACCACACCGACGTCGTTCTAATTGGCGGCGGAATCATGAGCGCCACCCTCGGGGCGTTCCTCAAGCAGCTGCAGCCTGACTGGAGCATCGCACTCTTCGAGCGCCTGGACCGTGCAGGGCTGGAAAGCTCGGACCCCTGGAACAACGCCGGGACCGGGCATGCCGCACTCTGCGAACTGAACTACTCGCCGGCGGCCAAGGACGGTTCGGTGGATCCCGCCAAGGCGGTTGCCATCAACGAACAGTTCCAGGTCTCCCGGCAGTTCTGGGCGCACATGGTGTCCAACGGCCATCTCGGCGATCCGGGCAGCTTCATCAACGCCGTCCCGCACATGAGCTTTGTGTGGGGCGAGGGCAACGTGGAGTACCTGCGGCGCCGCTACGAGGCTCTTCGCGCGCAGCCGCTCTTCAAGTCGATCGAGTTCGCTACCGACCACTCCTCGATCGCCGGATGGGCGCCGCTGCTGATGAAGGAGCGGCCTGCCTCGCAGCCTGTCGCCGCGTCGCGGGTCGCTGGAGGCACCGACGTGGACTTCGGTGCACTCACCCGCGGTCTCACAACCTACCTCGGCGAGAACGACGTCGACCTGCGCTACGGACACGACGTCACCGACCTCTCCAAGACATCCCAGAACCGCTGGGATGTCACCGTCCGCAACCGGGCCACCGGCCAGGAACACACCGTGAACACGCGCTTCGTGTTCATCGGCGCAGGCGGCGGGGCGCTGCATCTGCTCCAGAAGAGCGGCATTCCCGAGGGCCGCGGTTTCGCCGGATTCCCGGTGTCGGGCCAGTTCCTGCGCTGCACCAACCCGGACACAGTGAGCCAGCACAACGCCAAGGTCTATGGACAGGCTTCAGTGGGTGCCCCTCCCATGTCCGTCCCGCACCTGGATACCCGCTACGTCAACGGTGAGCGGTCCCTCCTGTTCGGTCCGTATGCCGGTTTCTCGACCAAGTTCCTGAAGCGCGGCTCGCTGCTGGACCTGCCGATGACAATCCGTCCGTCCAACCTCCTGCCCATGCTCGCCGTCGGCAAGGACAACATCCCGCTCACCAGATACCTCATCAGCGAGGTGCTCAAGAAGCGGGAGGCGAAGAATGAATACCTCAACGAGTTTGTCCCGTCAGCTGACGGGAACCGGTGGGAACTGATCACCGCGGGACAGCGTGTACAGGTCATCAAGAAAGCTCCCGGCAAGGGCGGCGTCCTGCAGTTCGGCACCGAGGTGATCACCTCGGCAGACGGCACGGTCGGGGCCCTGCTGGGAGCCTCCCCGGGAGCGTCGACAGCAGCACCGATCATGATCGAGCTGATGCGTCGCTGCTTCCCCGGGCAGATCGCTGCCTGGGAGCCGAAGCTGAAGGAAATGATTCCCGGCTACGGCACCAAGCTCAACGAGAATGAGTCCCTTGCCGATGACATCCAGTCAATGACTGACAGGGTACTCGGACTCACATAGACCGCGGCGCCGCCAGGACTGGCTGCCCGCAGAAGGCAGAACTGATGTTCCGTTTGGCTCAGCTGTCCCTGGGGAACCGTGCACTGATTGCTCTCATCACCGTCTTCGCGGCGGTGTTCGGTGTCATCACCATGGGTTCCCTGAAACAGGAGCTCATCCCGTCGCTGGAGTTCCCGCAGATCACCGTCGTGTCCTCGCTCCCCGGTGCCAGCCCGGAGTATCTGGACAAGCAGGTCAGCGAGCCGCTGGAGAGTGCGCTGAGCGGGGTTGAAGGACTGGAGTCGTCCTCCGCAACCTCGCGCAGCGGCGTCTCGACCGTCAGCCTCATGTTCGCGTACGG
Source organism: Arthrobacter subterraneus (assembly GCF_900099735.1). GTDB lineage: Bacteria > Actinomycetota > Actinomycetes > Actinomycetales > Micrococcaceae > Arthrobacter_D > Arthrobacter_D subterraneus. The sequence goes on from NZ_FNDT01000003.1 coordinate 140,015, forward strand.
CACGGATCTGGACCGTGCCCGCGGCCAGGTGGACCGCGCCATCTCGACGGTGCGGCCCCTGCTTCCGGAGGACGTTGAACCCCAGTCGCTGGCCGGCAGCATCAATGACCTGCCTGTCGTCTTCATGGCCGTCTCTTCCGACCAGCCGCTGAGTGAGCTGGGCGAGGAGCTGAGCCGGCTTACCGTGCCGCGGCTCCAGAAGGTCGAGGGGGTTCGCAGCGCCGAGGTCACCGGCGGCGCCGGGCAGCATATTTCCATCCTGCCCCGAGAGGATGACCTCGTGGCAGAAGGGCTCGCAACCGGCGACATCATCGACGCCCTGGAAAACAACGGCGAACTGTTTCCGATCGGCACACTGGAAGAAGGCGAACGGTCCCTGACGATCCAGGCGGGCAGCCCCATCACGTCGCTCGATGACATCCGTGCCCTGCCTATCCTCCCGTCCGATCCCGATCCCGGATCCGGTTCCGGCGGCCCGGTCACTCTTGGCTCCATCGCCGAGGTGTCCATAGCCGAGGATGACGCCACCTCGGTCACACGCACCAACGGCGTCGAGACGCTGGCCCTCACCGTGACGAAGGTCCCCTCGGCAGATACGGTGACGCTTTCCAACGCGGTCACGGCCCTCCTTCCCGAGCTTGAGGCCGAGTTGGGGAACGGCGCGGCCATTACAGTCATTTTTGACCAGGCGCCGTTCATCGAGCGTTCCATTGCCGACCTCACCACTGAGGGCCTGCTGGGACTGGGATTCGCCGTCGTCGTCATTCTGGTGTTCCTCCTCTCCGCCCGCTCCACCCTGGTGACGGCGGTGTCCATACCGCTGTCGCTGCTGATCACGTTCATCGGGCTGTGGGCAACCGGCTACTCCCTCAACATCCTGACGCTGGGTGCGCTCACCATTGCGATCGGCCGCGTGGTGGACGATTCCATCGTGGTCATCGAGAACATCAAGCGGCACCTCAGTTACGGGGAAGACAAACGCTCCGCAATCCTGACCGCCATCCGCGAGGTCGCCGGTGCGATCACCGCCTCCACCCTCACGACGGTGGCTGTCTTCGCTCCGATCGCCTTTGTCGGGGACCTCGCCGGCGAGCTGTTCCGTCCGTTTGCCCTGACGGTCACCATCGCGCTGCTCGCGTCGCTGGCCGTTTCGCTGACCATCGTCCCGGTGCTGGCGTACTGGTTCCTCCCCCGGACGATTCCTGCGGCCGACCCCTCGGACCCGGCAACCGGTGCCGCCGGTGCCGCAGGTGCCGCCGGTGCCGCCGGTGCCGCAGGTGCCGCCGGTGCCGCCGGTGCCGCCGGTGCCGCCGGTGCCGCCGGGCAGCGCTACCTGGCGGAGGAGAAGGAGCAGCGGTCCTGGCTGCAGCGCGGGTACCTTCCCATCCTTCGCGTGACCCAGCACCATCCGGTCTGGACCGTCGTGGCGGGAGTCCTGGTGCTGGCGGGCACGGTGGCGCTGGTGCCGTTCATGCAGACGAATCTGTTGGGCAACACCGGGCAGAACAGTTTCAGCATCAGCCAACGCCAGCAGCCCGGCTCAAGCCTGGAGAACACTGTTGCCGAAGCGGAACGGGTGGAAGCGGTCCTCGCCCGTTTCGAGGACATCCACGACGTCCAGGTGACTGTCGGTAACGCATCGGGTGCACTTGGAGCGCGTTTCTCCGCCGGCGCCGCCACGGCACAGTTCACGGTGACCACCGAGGAAGACGCCGACCAGCAGGAGCTGCAGAACGAGGTCCGCGCGGCGCTCAATCAACTTGAGGAGGCAGGAGAGATCTCCCTGTCCACTCAGCAGGGCGGGTTCGGCACGTCGAGCACCGTGGATATTAACATCACCGCTCCGGAGCCGGACATCCTCGCCGAAGCAACTGACGCCGTCGTCGCTGCCCTGCAGGGTGTCCCCGGCGCTCGGGATGTCACATCCAATCTGGCCGCGGCGCAGCCGCAGGTCCAGGTGAGCGTGGACCGTGCCGCCGCCGTGCGCGCGGGCCTGAGCGAGGGGCAGATCGGCGCGCTGCTGGGAGGAAACGTCAGCGCCATTCCCGGCGGCACCGTGCGGCTTGAAGCCACCGACTACCCCATCCTGATCGGTGAAGGAACCGAAATCTCCAGCCTGGAGCAGCTGCGGGATCTTTCGCTGCCCACCCCGGCAGGGCCGGTTCCGCTCACGGATGTCGCGACCGTGGAGGAGGTGCAGGTTCCCCTGACGATCACAAGCTCCAACGGCGAGCGGACCGCGCAGGTCTCGATCACGCCGTCGGGCGACAATCTTGGCGCCCTGACCGCCGCGGTCACGGAACGGCTGGACGGCGTAAGCCTGCCCGCCGGTGCAACCGCCACGCTCGGGGGCGCTGCCGAACAGCAGGCCGACTCCTTCGGGCAGCTGTTTCTTGCCCTCTGGGCGGCGGTTGCGATTGTGTACGTCATCATGGTGGCAACGTTCAAGAGCCTGATCCAGCCGCTGATCCTCCTGGTCTCGGTGCCGTTTGCCGCGACCGGCGCGATCGCACTGCTGGTGATCACCGGGATTCCGCTGGGGCTGCCGTCACTGATCGGGATGCTCATGCTGGTGGGGATTGTGGTGACCAACGCGATCGTCCTGATTGACCTGATCAACCAGTACCGGCAACCCCGGAACGGTTCGCCCGGGCTCAGCGTCGCGGAGGCAATTACACGCGGCGCCCGGCAACGCCTCCGTCCCATTCTCATGACGGCGCTGGCGACGGTCTTCGCGCTCACGCCGATGGCCTTGGGGCTGACCGGAGAAGGCGGGTTCATCTCCCAGCCGCTTGCCGTCGTCGTTATCGGCGGTCTTGTTTCCTCCACACTGCTGACGCTGGTGCTGGTTCCGGTACTGTACCGGCTGGTCGAGGGACGGCGGGAGAAGCGCAATGAGGCACCGGAAACGTGGGAACAAATCCCCGAGGAGGTTGGTTACGGAGTACAGTAGATGCAAATGCATGTACTTCTAGGAGGAGGAATCCCATGCAGATCGGTATCTTCAGCGTCGGCGACGTAACTGTTGACCCCACCACCGGCACAGCACCCACGGAACACGAACGCATCAAGGCCATGGTGACCATCGCCAAGCACGCCGAGGACGTCGGAATGGATGTCTTCGCAACAGGCGAGCACCACAACCGCCCGTTTGTGCCCAGCTCCCCGACCACCATGCTGGGATACGTTGCGGCGCAGACCTCCCGCATCATCCTCTCCACTTCGACGACGCTGATCACCACCAATGACCCCGTCAAGATCGCAGAAGACTACGCGATGCTGCAGCATCTCGCCGACGGCCGTGTGGACCTGATCCTGGGGCGCGGGAACACGGCGCCTGTCTATCCCTGGTTCGGCAAGAACCCGCAGGACAGCGTTGACCTCACTGTGGAGAACTACCACCTGCTGCGCCGGCTCTGGGACGAGGACGTGGTCACCTGGGAAGGCAAGCACCGCACTCCCCTGAACAACTTCACCTCCACGCCGCGACCGCTCGACGGCGTTGCACCATTTGTCTGGCACGGTTCCATCCGCACTCCACAGGTCGCGGAAATCGCCGCCTACTACGGGGACGGATACTTCGCCAACAACATCTTCTGGCCCAAGGAGCACTACCAGCAGCTCATTTCGCTCTACCGTGAACGGTATGCGCACTACGGCCACGGGACGTCTGAGCAGGCCATCGTCGGGCTGGGAGGCCAGTTCTTCATCCGCCCCAACTCACAGGACGCCGTCAACGAGTTCCGTCCCTACTTCGACAACGCGCCGGTCTACGGTCACGGTCCGTCGCTGGAGGACTTCACCTCGCAGACCCCGCTGACGGTGGGCAGCCCGCAGGAGCTGATCGACAAGACGCTGACTTTCCGTGAGTTCTTCGGCGATTATCAGCGTCAGCTCTTCCTGGTGGACCACGCAGGCCTTCCCCTGAAGACGGTGCTGGAACAGCTGGACCTGTTCGGATCCGACGTCCTGCCGACCCTGCGCAAGGAGTTCGCCGAGCGCACTCCCGCTTCAGTGCCTGCTCCCCCGACGTTCGAGAACCGGAAGGCTGCGGTGTCCGCCAATGCCTGAGTCTCCAGCCACGCCGCTGCGTCTCACCGCCGATGCCTGGGAGTCTCTCTTCCGGGCGCAGGTGGCGGTGATGCGCAGGCTGCGCCGGGACCCCTCCTTCGCGGCGCTTGCGATCGGCGAGTACGACGTCCTCTTCAACCTCAGCCGCTGTCCCACCGGCTGGACCCGGTTGAATGAACTGAACAGCCACCTGTTGATCAGCCAGCCGAGCCTGAGCCGTATGGCGGAACGCCTGGAGCACAAAGGGCTGATTCAACGCAGGCAGGCTCCCGATGACCAGCGCGGCGTCCTTCTCGCTTTGACCGACGAAGGGCGCCGCCTGCAGCGCGAAATCGGTTCGGCTCACGTCCGCAGCATCCACGCCCTGCTGGGCCCGCTCCTGAACGAGGAAGAAATGGAGCAGCTGCTTGCCCTGACCTCGAAAATCAGGGCTGGTCTGGAGGACGACGGCGGTACTCACCCCTCGATGTAGCTGTCCCTCCGCCGGACGCTAGCCGAGCTGGACCGGTGAGGTGCCGTCTCTCCTCCTACTGGCCGCTCCGCCAGACGCTAGCCGAGCTGCACCGGTGAGGTGCCGTCGTCGTCGTGCAGGATATCTGCGGTGGCGGTGACCTTGATCGTGTCCAGGGTGAGGCTACCGCCGACCGTGGAAAGGAACGCCGTGTCCGAGGCGTCACGCCCGGTGGCGATGCGCAGCAGGTTGGTCCGCGGAGCCAGGCCGGTTGCGTCCACGACATGCCAGGCGCCGTCCACCCACGCCTCCACTACTGCATGGAAATCCATCGGCGTCAGGCCCGGCGCATACACCGACACCAGGCGTGCCGGGACGTCCTTGGCGCGCAGCAGCGAAATGACCAGGTGGGCATAGTCCCGGCAGACGCCCCGGCGGGCCAGCAGCGTGTCCGTGGCGCCGTCGGTATGGCGGGAAGATCCGGACACATAACTGATGTTTCCGCTCACCCATTCGCGGACGGCCTGCAGCAACTCTGTACCCTGCAGGCTGCCGAACAGCCCGTACGAGGTCGGCAGCAGCCTGTCCGATTCGCAGTACCGGCTGGGGCGCACGTACCGGATGAGATCAGCCTCGGTTCGCTCGGCTGCGGTGGCTGTCCCTGAGACCTCGGCTCGGTAGTTCAGCTCAAGCGTGGCCGGTTCCTCCAGCGTCAGCGTATGGAGAAGCCCGCCGTGCAGGTCCTCGACTACTGCCGGTTCCACCGCCTCGCCATTCGCTGTGATCTCCAGCGTTTCAGCAAGCGCCGTATACCCGTCATTGCGCGCAACCGCCACCGAGAAAGCCATTGACGTACCGGCTCGTGTGCGGGCGGTCAGCTGAGCCGTCACTGTTCGATTCATTCGGCGAAGCTCCTGGCGGATCTCGATGAGGGATGGGGTGTGCCGGTCTGAAACACTGGCTGTAACACGGTACGACGAGAAAGGCACACCCTGTGAATCGCTCCATGCCTGAAAGCTCCGGCGACCCTCGTCTGGACGGCAAGACCGCCGTCGTGACCGGCGCAAACAGCGGCCTCGGGCTGCAGACCGCCATCGGCCTGGCCCGCCGCGGGGCGTCGGTGGTACTCGCCTGCCGCAGCGAGGAACGGGGCGCAATAGCCCTGCAGCGTGCTCGTGAAGCTTCGGGAAGTGCCTCGCTCACGCTGCGCCTCCTCGATCTGGCGGACCTCGGATCGGTGAGGTCCTTCTCTCGTGAGTGGAACGGTCCCCTGGACATCCTCGTCAACAACGCAGGGGTGATGGCCACACCGCTGAGGCGAACGGCAGACGGCTTTGAGCAGCAGTTCGGAATCAACCACCTCGGCCACTTTGCGCTGACCGGGCTGCTGCTGGATGCGCTGCGCCGGTCGCCGGGGGCGAGGGTGGTCACAGTCTCGTCGCTGGCGCATCGACGCGGGCGGATCGACTTCGACGATCTCAATGCGCATTCCCGCTACCGTCCATGGCGCGCGTATAACCAGAGCAAGCTGGCGAACCTGCTGTTCACCATGGAACTCGACCGCCGCGTCCGTGCAGCCGGTTGGCCGTTGATCGCCGCGGCAGCCCACCCGGGACTCTCGACGACAAACCTCACAGCCGGCATGCGCGGCGCAGCGGTCCTTGACCTGATGGGCGGATTCTTCCGTGTCATGGGGCAGTCGGATGTCGACGGCGCCGCACCGGTCCTGCTCGCCGCGACCGGAGCGCAGGTGCACGGCGGCGACTACTACGGTCCGAATGGGCCTGGTGAAACGCGGGGGAAACCGGTTCTCGTTGCGCCGGCCCCGTCAGTCCTGGACGAGTACGTTGCAGCGAAGCTGTGGTCGGTGAGCGAAGAGCTCACCGGGGTGACCTACGCAGGATTGCCTGCCACTACGTAGCTATCGAACTGGTGTTCGGGAAAAATGTCGGTGGTGGGTGATGGACTTGGGTCATGAGGTTTTCGGAGCAGCAGTTCGGATCCGGCGCCGGTGCGCCGGCAGCTGATGTTGCCGACGAGGGTGCGCGTCTCGGCCTGACCTCAGTGTGGGAGGGCTCTGCCGATCCAGCAGCGTCTGGTCCGCGTGGGCGGGTGCAGCTTCCGCCGGTGGATTCCTTCGATCTGCCCCATGCCGTGGAGGCACTTGCTCTGGTGTCCGAGCTTCAATCCTGGGCTGAGGCGCAGAAAGCCAAGCTGGTGAACCGGATCCGGGAACACTACCGGCTCAAATCCCTCTACCGGAACGACGACGCCGCTGTCGCCGAGGAGGAATCCTCCTTATGGGCGGCAGAAGAGATCGGTGCGGTCCTTCGCCTGCCGGCCCGCACGGCGCGAACGCTCGTGGAGCAGAGCGAACGCCTCATCCATGCCTATCCGCGGACCTTCCTCGGTCTCGAGTCCGGCAGGCTGTCGTGGCGGCATGCCACCACGGTGGTGGAGGAATGCGTCGGTGTTCCCGCAGACTCGGTAGCCCAGTTCGAACAGGAACTTGTCGAAACAGCCGAGCGGTCCACCGTCCCCAAGCTCACCCGCCACGCCCGCGGCCTCCGCGAACTGCTCCACTCCGACGCCGCGCCCATCCGCACAACTCGTGCCACCGCAGACCGCCGGGTACTCCTCGAACCCGCCCCCGACGGCATGGCCTGGCTCAGCGCCTATCTACCGGCCGAACAAGCCTGCGGAATCTACAACAGGCTCGACGCCGGAGCCCGCGGCCTTCAGACACCGGATGAACCCCGCACCCTCACCCAACTCCGCGCCGACGTACTCACCGACCTCCTCACCCACACCTGCGCCGGGAACATCGACACCGGAACCGGATACCGCGGCATCAACGCCACCGTCCACCTCACCGTCCCCGCACTCACCCTCCTCAACCAACTCCCCGGTGCCGAAGATGCCCCACTCAGCGACACATCTCCCGAAGCTCGCGGCTATCCTCCCGCGCAGGGGCCCCGCAGCTACCCGGTCCTGGAGGGCTACGGGCCCATCGACCCCGACACCGCAGCCCGCCTCGCCGCCCATGCACCCTCATTCACCCGGATCCTCACCCACCCCCACACCGGAGCAGCACTCTCGATCGGCCGGGCCACCTACCGGCCACCGAAACACCTCCAGGACTGGGTCCGCATCCGCGACAAAACCTGCCGACACCCCGGCTGCAACCGGGCAGCGGTCGCCACCGAAATCGACCACACCATCCCCTGGCACCACGGCGGACGCACCAACCACGACAACCTCGCCTGCCTCTGCGCCAAACACCACCGGCTCAAAACCATCGGGCTCTGGGACTACATGCAACCCGAACCCGGCACCATCACCGCCACCTCACCAGCCGGAAAAACCTACACCACCCAACCCCCACCCTTCTAAGACGAAGGAAGGGTGGACGGTGGGAGAAATCCCCCAGCCGATCCGTCCCACCCGAACACTAAGTGGAGGGTCGGCCGGAGAGCAGCGCACTCAGAGGTGGGACTGGACGGGGGCACACACCGAGGCGGCGGCTGACGGGTACGCACGCGAGCGCGAGCTGATGGACATGCCACGGCCTCGGCCTGAAGGACACTTCCACGAGCGAGCTGACCGGTACGCACGCCAGCGCGTACCTGATGGACACGCCATGGGCTCGACTGGAGCGTGACGCGAACGCGGGTGCAGCTAGCTGGCCACTTGAAGGGACATGATCATCCGCCGGATCGCGTCGAAATCCTTCTGACTGAACCGCTTCTGGGCCTCGGCAATGGTCGCGAAAGACTGCGTTCGCGAACCGACCTGCGTTGGGTCCAGCGCCCGAAGCTGGACCGCGTCACCGAACGAGTACAGTCCGATGTGATCCGGCCCCTGAACTGTGTTGTAGAGCACGCACGCCGCTCCGTCCGCTCCACCGACTACGTCGGTAATCCCGTACGAGCTGAAGAACCTGAACCCCTGAATGACCCGAACCACGAAGCGGGGCTCAATGGATCCTTCGGCTTCTGCCGTGGAAGGGACATCAACCGGCTCGCTGCTGAGCACGACGTAGGGGCTTGCGCCATCCGCAGCACACTCTTCCGCCGGCGGTGTGATGCGCGTGTGGAGCTGGGCCAGGGTGGCACCGTCAGCGTTCGAGACGTCAAAGTGCAGACCGCCCTCCTCGAACCCCTCCCCCGGATCTTCGATCGCCTCCACCGTCCAGCTATCGGGCACCTCGAAACTGACAAGCCGCTGCTCATCGGTGAACGCGGTCCAGCCGTCACCGGGCGCTGGCCGCTCCGGCAGCATGGGAAGCGCCACCGGGGTCGGATTCGCAGTTGCGGATGCTGAGCTCTCTGGGGCTGCGCTCACCGAGGAGGTAGCCGGCGGGCGGTCACCGATGACAAAGCCGTCACACCCGGTGAGTGCCACGCCCACCGTCAGAAACATGACGGCACCGAGCAGACTGGACCTCACAGGTCGCGTCATGATCAATCCTTTCGGGTTACTCACGTCCACTCTATGCAGTGAAGCAGCTCACGGGGAGGCATCCGCAGCGGGCGCGGCGCAGAATCACTTCCATGAAGCGTTTCGTTCAAACCTCCCTGGGTACAGTCGCGGTGCGCGTGCACCCGGGCACTGAGGACCGGACCACCGGGCGGGGCTCGCCCCCGTGGGTGTTTCTCCATGGCGCCTCGGGTTCCTGGCGTACCTTCCGCGAGCTGACTCTCAACCGGGCGATTCCCGTGGAGTACGACAGCGTCTTTCTTGATCTCCCGGGCTGGGGCGATTCTCCCGGTCAGGTGCCCTTCACGGTCGATCAGCAGAGCACTGCCGTCGTGGAAGCTCTGACAGCGCTGAACTACCGGTCCTGGTGCCTCTTCGGGCATTCCATGGGAGCGGTACTTGCTCTGGACATTGCAGCGTCACGCCCCGAAGAAACGCACGCCGTCGTCGCTCTTTCTCCAACCGCGCTGACCGCGGGCGCGGCTCTGAACCGACCGCTTCGCTACCCGGCGATGGCTCCGCTTGTCGGCATGCACGCACTGATGTTCGTGTTGCGCGCTCTCGGACGAACAGCCCCTGGGCTGCTGCGTATCGCTGAGCGGACAGGGCTTCTTCGCCTTGTCCTGGGCCCGTTCTTCGTCCGTCCGCGCATGCTGCAGCGTCGTGTCTTCGTGGACTTGGCTGTCGACGCTCGTCCGGCCTCGTTCATTGCTGCAGCAAACGCGCTGAAAAAGTACGACGCCGGTATCTGGCAGCAGATCGCGGCGCCGACAGTCCTCGCTCGAGGCAGCCGGGACATCTTCACCCCGGCTGCGGAACTGCATGCGCTTGCAACGCTTATCTCCACTGCTCAAAGCGTGGTTCTGGCCGGAACCGGGCATTTCGCACACGTAGAAGATCCGGTCGGTACCTGGCAGACGCTGCTGACGGCCCTACAGTCGACTCCGGATTCCCTGCACCTTCCGGACTGACGAGACGACCGCCCGCCCGGCAAGCGAGGTGACAGCCCTACGCGCGGCCGCCCAAACCCTGCACCTTCCGGACTGACGAGACGACCGCCCGCCCGGCGAGGTGACGACCCTACGCGCGGCCGCCCAAACCCTGCACCTTCCGGACTGACGAGACGACCGCCCGCCCGGCAAGCGCTATCTCGGCGTCGCTCGTTGACGCGGTCCAGGACAGCCGCAATGCTGTCTGGGCGACGTCAGGTTCCACTCCGAGCGCCTGCAGCACCGCTGACGGTTCGCTGGAGCCCGCAGCACAGGCGGATCCGCTCGATGACACCACGCCGGCACGTTCCAGCTCCAGCAGAATCGCTTCCCCGTTTGCACCGGGAAAGCAAAACGACGCCACATTCGGCAGCCGTTGCTCCGGATGACCGGTAAGAAAGGATCCTTCCAGGCCGTCGAGCACAGTGCCGATCAGATGGTTGCGACGCGCAAGCGAAGCAGAATAATGGTCGAGACGTTCCTGCTGGGCAAGCCGCAATGCGGTTGCCAGGGCCACCGCCCCGGCGACGTTCTCCGTTCCCGACCGGCGCCCCCGCTCCTGGCCGCCGCCATGGATCAGCGGCTCCAACGGAATTCTCGACCGGACAAAAAGGACGCCACAGCCCTTCGGCGCCCCCAGTTTGTGGCCGGAAATGCTCATCGCGTCTACTCCGAGTTCCGCCGTATCGAGCCGCAGCCATCCTGCTGCCTGCACCGCATCCGTGTGGAAGGGAATCCTGCGTTCACGGCACACGGCTGACAAGGCGGCAATGGGCTGGACAGTGCCGACCTCATTGTTGGCGTACATGATGGTGCATAGCGTGGTGTCGTCGTCGAGTGCGGCGCGGAGCGTCTTTTCCTCCACCAGCCCCTCAGCGGTCACGGGAAGCAGCGAGATCCGGAAGCCATGCAGCCGTTTCAGGTAGTCAAGCGTTTCAAGAACCGCGGGATGCTCGATCGACGATGCGACAATGTGCTTCCCTCGCGGCCGTGCCAGCGCAATGCCCTTGATCGCGAGGTTGTCTGCCTCGGTGCCTCCCGAGGTGAAGAGAACGTCTGCCGGTTTGCAGTTCAGCTCCGCGGCAACAAGTCTGCGCGCGTAATCGAGCGCACGGGCTGCAGATTCACCGACCGTGTGGTGGCTGGACGGGTTTCCGTAATCGGTGGTGAGCAGCGGCCACATGGCTTCAAGCACTTCCCTGCGAACAGGAGTGGTGGCCGCAGCGTCGAGATAAATCACCGCCCGTCCTCCCAGGTGCCGGAACCGGCAGGAGCCGCCGTATCCGGCACAGAGGTTTCGATGCGGAGGTCCAGACCGAGGTCCAGTGCCCGCACGCTATGGGTCAGTGCTCCCGAGGAAATGATGTCGACTCCGGTGCGCGCTATTGCACCGATGGTTTCCAACCGCACATTGCCGCTTGCCTCCACCAGTGCACGGCCCGCGATTTGGGTGACGCCGGTCGCCAGATCCTCAAGGCTGAAGTTGTCGAGCATGATCGTGTCCACTCCGGCCGCCAACACCGGCTCAATCTGGTCCAACCGATCGACCTCCACCTCGAAATGAACGGTATGCGGGAGTGACCGGCGCGCCGCCCGAAGCGCATCGGTCAGATCGATCGTCCCACCCCGGGTCAGGACGGCCAGATGGTTGTCCTTGGCCATCACAGCGTCCGAGAGGCTGAAGCGGTGATTGAAACCTCCGCCGCAGCGCACCGCATGCCGCTCGAGAATGCGCAGTCCCGGTGTGGTCTTCCGGGTGTCCACCACACGGGCACCCGTTCCGGCGACCTCCGCGACAAAACGCGCGGTGAGCGTGGCAATCCCGCTCAGCCGTTGCGCAAGATTCAGAGCTACCCGCTCTGCCGTCAGTACGGAACGCGCCGGCCCGGACACCACAGCAAGAACACTGCCGGCGTCGAACGCCTCACCGTCCCTGACCTCGAAGGAAACCTCGATCCGCGGGTCGGTGAGACGCATAGCGGATTCAAGCACCTGTTCACCGCAGAAGATACCCGGTTCACGCGCAATGACGGCCGCATCGGCCTGGGCCTCGGCGGGAATGAGCGTTTGGGAGGTGACGTCTCCCCACGGAGCATCTTCGGCAAGTGCTGCGGAAACAATACGGTCGACGTCGGACCCAGCCGGCCTCGCAGACACACGCGTCATGACGCACTCCTGAAGATGATGGGGCTGCCGACCGTAGCGGAAGCGCCAGGATAGTCGGCACGATAGTGGGCTCCCCGCGACTCTGTCCGCACAAGGGCCGCCGACGCGATAAGACGTGAACAGAGCAACAGATTGGCGGTCTCTCGAGCCGCGAGCCCGGACCCGGTTGAATGCCACTGGGCCAACTGCTTGGAAGCCACGCGAAGCCCGGCGTCCTCACGGACAATGGAGACGTGCTCGGACATCACCCGACGCAGAGCGTCACGGTCAGCCTCGTCCACCCCCGGCGGCAACGCCAGCGCCTCAGCCCGGACGGTCGGCCAGGCCAAAGCAGGGGTGACAATCGCGCCCGCCGCCCGCGCGCCGAACACCAGCCCTTCGAGCAGCGAGTTCGATGCCAGCCGGTTGGCCCCATGAACCCCGGTCCGCGCAGCCTCACCGACGGCATACAGTCCGGGCAGGGACGTACGCCCGAAGGTATCCGTCACCACTCCACCCATCCAGTAGTGCGCCGCCGGGACAACCGGCAGGAGGTCGTGTGCCCACTCGAACCCGGACTGCCGGGTCACCGCCGACAGGGAGGGAAAGCGACGGGTGAGGAATTCCGTTCCGAACATGGTCGCGTCAAGGAAGACCTCCGCCTCGCCGGTGCGCGCGAGGTGCAGTGCAATGCTTCGGGAGACCACGTCGCGGGGCGCGAGCTCACCGTCCGGGTGGTACTCATCCATGAATCGCTTGCCCGTGCCGTCGCGCAGCACAGCTCCTTCGCCACGGACGGCCTCCGAGATGAGCGGATGCCCGGAAACGTTGAGGGCGGTGGGATGGAACTGGAAGAACTCAAGATCGGCCACGGCTGCACCGGCGCGAAACGCTGCAGCAACGCCGTCGCCGGTGGCAACTGACGGATTGGTGCTGTGCTGGAAAATTCCTCCCGCACCGCCGGATGCAAGCACGACGGCGTCGGCTGCCACCGTCTCCTGCCGACCGTTCCAAAGGACGACGACGCCGGTCACCTGCCCCTCGACCACCACCAGGTCACTGGCGAAGGCATACTCGTGCAGAGTGATGCCCGGGTCTCGTCTGGCGGCCCGAATCAGCGGCGCGGCGATTCCCGCTCCGGTAGCGTCACCCCCGATGTGCAGGATTCGCGACGCTGCATGCGCGGCTTCCCGTCCGAGGGCCAGTGCGCCGCCGGGAGTGCGGTCGAAAAGCGCTCCCAGGGTCACCAGACGCTCGATCGCTTCCCCCGCTTCGGAGCAGAGCACCCGCACCGCAGCTTCGTCACAATGGCCGGCTCCCGCTGCGAGGGTGTCCGCGACGTGAAGCTCTGTACTGTCACCACCCGGAACCGCACCGGAGTCCGCAGCGCCGTCGGGACGATCGAAGCCGGTGAAGCCCTCACTGCCCTGCAGCACGGCGGCAATACCGCCCTGGGCGTACCAGGTATTAGTGTCGGCAAGAGCGCCCTTGGCAAGAACCGTAACCTGCACATCCGACCTCCGGCGCAGCTCCAGCGCTGTGAACAGCCCCGCGATGCCGCTGCCGATTACCAGGACATGCATCACGGCCTGGCCGCCAGCATCCGCTCAAGTGCCACCCGGGCGTGGTTCGCCACGTCGGTCTCCACCACGATCCGGTTGCGCACTTCACCGGCGACGAGGCCCTCGAGCACCCAGGCCAGATACCCCGGGTGGATCCGGTACATCGTGGAGCATGGGCAGATCACCGGGTCGAGGCAAAAGATGGTGTGCTCGGGGAACTCGGCCGCAAGCCTGTTCACCATGTTGATCTCCGTGCCCACCGCGAAGGTTGTCCCCGGTGCTGCCGCTGCGATGGCCTTGCGGATGTAGTCGGTCGAACCCGCCTCATCCGCAGCGTCCACCACGGGCATCGGGCATTCCGGGTGAACAATGACCCGGACGCCGGGAAACTCAGCCCGGGCCTTTTCGATCTGATTGACGGTGAAACGCTTGTGCACGGAGCAGAAGCCGTGCCAAAGAATCACCCGTGAGTCCAGCAGCTCCTGCTCGGTATTGCCGCCGAGCACCTTGTGCGGATTCCACATGGGCATCTCGGTGAGGGGCACACCCATGGCCTTGGCTGTGTTGCGGCCCAGATGCTGGTCCGGGAAGAAGAGCACCCGCTGACCTCGCTCGAACGCCCACTCAAGCACCGTGGCAGCATTCGATGAGGTGCAGACGATCCCGCCGTTACGCCCGCAGAATGCCTTGAGCGCAGCCGAGGAATTCATGTAGGTGACCGGGATCACCGGAAGCCGTCCGCCGTCGTCGGGCTCTGTTCCGAAAAGCTCCTCCAGCTGCTCCCAGCAGTCTTCCACCGAGTCGGCGTCCGCCATATCCGCCATCGAACACCCCGCAGCGAGATTCGGCAGGATGACGTTCTGCTCCGGCCTGGACAGGATGTCAGCGGTTTCAGCCATGAAGTGCACGCCGCAGAACACAATGGCGTCGGCATCCGGACGGGTGAGCGCCGCATTGGCTAGCTGGAACGAATCACCCACGAAGTCCGCATGCTTGACCACCTCGTCACGCTGATAAAAATGACCGAGAATCACCAGCCGGTCCCCAAGCGTTTCCTTGGCGGCCAGGATGCGGGCCTCCAGCTCCTCGTCGCCGGCGAGCCGGTACTCCTCCGGCAGCTCGCCCTGGCGCGGCGTGGAAGCCGGAGCAACATCCTGCATGGAAGCTCCGGGGCCGTAATCAGGGGCGGCGTCGGGTCCGGCAGGAAGATCGAACTCCCAGGGCCCCCGGGCGAGGTCCGGGCTGCAGGTACCGCCCCGGACAACAGAGCGCTCCGCGTCCTCGCGGGTGATGAGCTGGATGGCGGTATTAATGCTCGTCATGGGATTCTCCCTGGTTGAAGCGGGCTGGAAGCCGATGGGTAGTGGGCGGGATACGGAACGGAATCATGGTGCACGCACGGCTTGCGACTGCCGGGTGCTGCCGTCCGGCACCGGCCCGGCGTAGCGGTACAGCCGTGGCGGGCGGTGGCGGGTACCGGTGAGGTACTCGTCCGTGGCTTCGATGTGGGGCGTTGCACGGAGCTGCCGGCGGAAATTCGCGGGGTCAAGTTGCTTGTCCAGCACGGCTTCATAGACTTCACGGACCTGGGCGAGGGTAAAGCGCTCACCCAGCAGGTGATACGCGATGGAGCCGTACTCCATCTTGTTGCGCAGCCTCCAGAGCGCATACTCCACGATGTCGTTGTGGTCGAAGGCGAGCCGCTCAAGCCGATCCGCACGGAACCACCGAACATTCTCGGACTCACGGGTCAGCTCCGCCTCATCGGGCTGCACGAGCGCCCAGTAGACGATCGAAACCAGACGCTGGCCGACCGAACGGTGCAGCCCTCCGAAGGCGTAGAGCTGCTCGAGGTAACGCGGCGCCAGTCCCGTGGTCTCAAGAAGGTTGCGAGACGCCGCGTCCTGCAGCGACTCGGAGGGAGCCAGGGGCCCGCCGGGGAGCGCCCATTGGCCGAGGTATGGCTGGCGGATACGCCGCACCAGCGGAAGCCAAAGCGTCGGGCGTCCCGAAGCCTCGCTGGGACGCAGACCGAAAATCACTGTAGAAATCGCCAACGACGGCGGCTCCTGGCTGCGCTCGCTGACGTTTGCTGACGTGGGACTCACCCTGACACCCCCCTTCCGCAGATCCGTGTGGTGCCATCCTGGCGCCCTACCGAGGACTTAGAGTCGTTATGACTATAACTAATTCTAGCGTGCCCCTCCTGCCGGAGCGCAATTTGCCGGGTGCATGACGCCCGGTACACCATGATCCTGAGTGTTAAGTGGGAATTTCCGGGCCCGATTTGCACCCCGGGGGAAGCGGTGACTAAAGTCACACGCGTTGGCCACTGCTGGCCGGGCGGCGAAGACCTGTTCAATGGAGCACAGTTCTTCGCCGCATTTTCTTTTCCCGGCCCTGTGCCTTCAGGGCGCTAGAGTTCAGGAAAGCGCCGCAGCGAGGAAAACCGGGAGGAACCATGGGACGTCACAGCGATCATCTGGTCGAGGGAACAGACCCAAGAATCCATGTAGCCGTCCATGAACCTGCGTCTCCATCAACCCTGCGGCCCATTCTGCTCCTGCACGGCTTCGCGTCCTCCGCCAAACTCAATTGGGAAGATTCCGGCTGGGTACGCGCCCTGACTGATGCCGGGCGGAAGGTCGTCACCCTGGACCTTCCCGGCCATGGAGCAAGCGCCGCTCCCGAAGAGATGGACGCCTACTCCCCCAGCCGTATCCGTGCCGACATCCTGCAGATCCTGCTCGATGAACACGTCCGTCCGCTGGCCGACGGCCGGCCGGAGACGGGTGTCGACATCATCGGCTACTCCCTCGGGTCACGGCTGGCCTGGGAGTTCGGCGCAACCCAACCTGAACTCGTACACCGGATGGTGCTCGGCGGACCGGGAAGCGGCGATCCCCTTGCGGCATTCGACCTTGCGGCCGCCCAGCGTTTCCTCGCCGATGGGACCCCCATCGCGGATGAGTCAACCGCCAACCTGCTCCGGATGGCACAGCTTGTTCCCACCAATGACGTCTTTGCGTTGCTCACCATGGTGGAAGCGATCAAACGGGAGCCGTTTGTCCCGGCGGACGCGGTGCCGCACATGCCGCTTCTCCTGGTGGCCGGGGAGGAAGATGAACGTGCGCGGACACTGCCGGAACTTGCAGGACTGAGCGGGAATGCCGAGGTGCTCTGGCTGCCCGGCCGCACTCACTCGAACGCCGTGACCGCCCGAGCTTTCAAGAACGCAGCGATCGAATTCCTCGCTGCGTAACAATTGCCGAACTTTTGATCGCCGGCGTAGTGGGGTGTCTTCCGCAGTGCCTCACACAAGGTAGAATGGTTGAGGTGATCAGCATGCTTATCACCTGCTCCTCACCCTCATAACTTCTTTCTCCCCGGAGGTCTCGCGTGGATGAACTCCTGGCCGAGCGGTACCAACCCATTGAGTTGATCGGTACCGGCGGCGCAGCATCGGTGTTTCGGGCACTGGACCGAAACCTCGGCCGGGACGTGGCAATCAAGGTCTTCAACCCCACCACCTCCGATGATGATGACTACCGCCGCCAGCATACGGAAACGATGCTGTTGTCCACCCTGAACCATCCGGGACTGGTAACGCTGCACGATGCCGGCCTCCAGAATGACGGCAACGGCAAGACCACCAGCTTTCTGGTGATGGAACTGGTGGACGGCCTTGATTTGCGCAAGCTCCTCAAGTCCGGGCCGCTGCCCTCCGAACATGTGGCCCAGCTCGGCGCCGACCTGGCGGACGCCCTGGCATACATCCACTCGCAGGGCGTCATTCACCGCGATGTGAAGCCGGCGAACATCCTGATGTACCACTCCGGCGAGCAGGACACCCGGCTGTATCCCAAGCTCACCGATTTCGGCATTGCCCGCATGGTTGAAGCGACGCACTCCACAGCACACGGCGCCACCATCGGCACCGCCAACTACCTGAGCCCCGAGCAGGCCGAGGGGACGCGCGTCGAGCCCAGCTCCGATATCTACTCGCTTGGGCTGGTACTCCTCGAATGCCTGACCGGCGAGAAGGCATTTCCCGGTCCTGTTGTCGAGGCCGCCGTGGCCAGGTTGCTACGGGACCCCGAGGTGCCCGAATCCCTCGGCGCCGACTGGGTCAGCCTCCTCACCCGCATGACGGCCAGGGACCCGCAGGCCCGCCCGGACGCACATGAGGTGGCTCTTGCGCTCCGAGTGGGAAGCGACAAGGACGACGACGGCGCGGTAACCCTCAACCTGCCCACCCCGGACGATGCCCAGGCGGACACTCCTGACGTGAGCACCGGAGGGGTCACGACCGGAAACGTCCACATCCCCGCACCGCCGTCGCGGGCACCGTCCCTGGGCTAGCTTCGGATCGGGCTAGCTCCGGATCGGGCTAGCTCCGGAATGCCTGAGCCCGGCGGAAACCTGGTTCGGGCAATTGCGGCCCTTAACCCAGAGTCCGGGGCGCCTCGGCCCCGGACTCATCCGTCTGCACTCGTTCTTTCCCTGGGCTAGCTCTCCTCGTCGGGGTCTTCCTCGGGTTCGAAACTGCTCGGTTCTTCAGTGGCGGTGGCCCCCACACCGTCATCCGTATTGGGGATCGATCCCTCCGGCTCCGTCTTGGAGGAGTCCTTCCCCTGCGCGTGCTGTTCCTGGTCGCGTGAATCACTTGTCATGATGACCTCCATCGTTTGGACCGGCGTTACAGTTCCGATCCTAGGGTTCGGCGGCGGCGGGCGAAAGATCCCAGTGAGCGGCTCCAGCCTCGCGGAGAGCATGAAAGAGCAGACCAGAGACGTATCCGCGCCCGGTTGCCGCTGGAATTGAACGGTACTCAGGCAATTGCGGGTCGCTTCAGGAATTCGAGTCACCGGGGAATCGCCGGTTACTTCAGGAACTTCGAGGTACGGCGGTCTGCAAGCTGCTTACCGCCGGTCTGGCACGTCGGACAATACTGCAGCGCGGAATCCGCGAACGAGACCTCGCGCACCGTATCACCACATACAGGACAGGGCTCGCCGGCTCTGCCGTGGACCTTCATTTCACGCCGCTTGGAGTCTTTCAACTCCTTCGCGGGCTTGCCGGCCGCCGCGGCAATAGCTGCCTCCAGGACCGAATGCATCGCAGTGTGGAGCCGGATCAGCTGCTCATCATCGAGTGTGGACGCAAGCGCAAACGGAGACAGCCGGGCAGCGTGCAGGATTTCGTCACTGTAGGCGTTGCCGATACCCGCAATGAACGACTGGTCCCGCAGTATCCCCTTCACCTGGCTGCGGTGTCCCTGCAGCATCGCGATGAATTGGTCCTGGTCCACAGTGAGCGCTTCGGGGCCCAGCCTGCTCATCCCCGGCACCTCGGAAACCTCGCGCACAAGATAAACCGCCGCCGACTTCCTGGTGCCCGCCTCAGTGAGGTCGAACCCGTAGCCGGCCGGTTCCGTGCACCTCAGCCGGAGCGCGATCGGGCTCTTCCCTGGCCGGAGAAGGGTGTCCGGCATCGAGTCGGACCACCGCAGCCACCCGGCCCGGGCAAGATGCAGAACGAGATGAAGGTCCTCCAGGCTCAGAATAAGGAATTTTCCGCGTCTGCCCACCTCCGTGAACGCCATCCCGGAGAGGGCGGAAAGCGGCACCCCTGCCGTCTTCAGGACGGCAAAGGAGCCAAGCTGAACGTCGCGGACCCGGGCAGGCGGTGCACCGTCGTCGGGCATCAGTTTGCCCGCAAGGAACTGTGCGAGCCCCTGCACCTCAGGCATCTCCGGCATGGCACCACGGTAGCAGCGGCAAGGGCGTCCGGGACGGCATTCGTAAATGGCAGTCGGGATGCTGTGCAGCGGGTGCAGCACCTGCCTCTGGTCTTCCATTACCGTGGAGGTGGGCGCAGCCGGGCGGACGCTGGCCCGTATCGGGGAGGAAGCAGGCTACAGACGCATGGTCAGTGCAACAGGATCATCCCGGCGCTCCGCCGGCAGGCCACTGAACCGGGTTCTGTCCCAGGAAGCGATCACCCGGGCGGCGCTGGGGCTGATCGAATCCGGCGGGTACGAGGGGCTCACCATGTCCTCCCTCGCCCGTGCTCTGAAGGTAGCGCCGTCGTCGTTGTATAACCATGTGGAATCCAAGGGCGACGTGCTCATCCTTATCCAGGACCACGTCATGAAGCAGGTGGATGTGTCCGGATTCGGGACCGAGCCCTGGGAGCCGGCGGTTCGACGGTTCGCCTGGTCCTACCGGGATGTGTTCACGCGCCATACTCCCCTCATTCCGGTGATCGCTGTCTTGCCGGTAAGCGGAGCGCCACAGACTCTGGCGGTATATGAGGCCGTCACCCGCGGATTTGAGGAGGCAGGGTGGCCTGAACCGCTGATAGTTCCGGCGATTATTGCGCTGGAGTCGTTCATCTTCGGCTCTGCATTCGATGCCACGGCACCTGAGAGCATCTTCGACTCGGGACAACTGGCAGGAAGCTATCCGCGCTTCACCGCTGCAGTGGCGGCTCAGAGAGCGGCAGCGGGCAAACCGCAGGCCGACGTAGCATTCGGGCTGGGGCTCGATTCCCTCCTCCTCGGGCTTAAGGCCCGGATGGAAGACGCCCGCAGTTAGTTGTATCGGCTGGGCCTCTCACCTCGGCTCACCGACTGCACACAAGAAAGAAACTGCACACAAGAAAGACCGGCTCGCGGGGCTGGGGGAACCCAAGGCGAACCGGTCTTTCTCGATACCGGACCCGTCAGTCCGGGGGCGGGCCCCTCGTACAAGGCCCGTCTTGCAGTTCAGTGTAGGTTCGGCTTCCGTCCGCATGCCATGGGGAGAACTACCCATGGCACTATCCATATCCCTGTGCCGCGCTATCCCTGTGCCGCGCTCCGGGGTTGCCGCCGCGCCGTCACCCACGAGTCCTGACAGCACAAAGGCCGCCCCACCTGCGCTCCGTGACGATTCGGGAGAGAAGGTGGAGCGGCCTCGGGCGGCTACTTCGCCTGGCTGTGGCTTTCATTTACGCGCAGGGGCACGCCACGGGTCTCTTTGACCAGGGTGACACCGACGAAGGAAACGACGCACAGGCCCATGATGTAGAAGCCGATGGACAGCGAGGAACCGGTACTGCTCAACAGCGCTTCCGCAATCAGCGGCGCGAAGGCACCGCCGAGGATGGCGCCGAGCGCGTACCCGATCCCGATGCCGGAGTACCGCACATTGGCCGGGAACATCTCGGCATACATCGCCGACATCGGTCCATAGGACAGCCCGAGGCCGATGGTCAGGACGAACAGTGCCACTCCGTACGCGAAGATGTTCCGGGTGTCGATCATCAGGAACAGCGGGATCATCCAGACAAAGACGAGGGCATAACCGATCTGGAAGGTCCGTACGCGGCCAATGCGGTCAGAAAGAATTCCGCCGTACATGGTGAAGATGAGCCAACCGAACGAGGCAAGCAGGGTAGCAAACAGGACGGGGCCGCCCGGCATGCCGAGCGTGCGCTGGGCGTAGGCAGAGAAGAATGCGATCAGGAGATAGCCGGCCGCGTTGTTCGCGATGAAGATCGCGGCAGTCAGTATGACCTGCTTGCTGCTGTGCTTGAAGAGCTCCTTGAGCGGAACCGACGACTCGAGCTTGCGCTCGGTCATCTCCTTGAAGACCGGGCTTTCTGCCACGGCCTTGCGGATGAAGTACCCGACGACGATCAGCACAACGGAGAGGAGGAACGGAACACGCCATCCCCAGGTCAGGAACGCTTCCTCGGACATGGACGAACGCAACAGGAAGAGCACCAGCGTTGCGATGATCATGCCGACGGGAACACCGATCTGCGGATACGCTCCCCAGAATCCGCGCTTGTTCACGGGTGCATGCTCAACCGCCATGAGAGCCGCACCGCCCCACTCACCACCGGCAGAGAAACCCTGCAGGATGCGCAGCACCATCAGAAGAATCGGGGCCGCAACACCGATCTGCTCGTAGCTGGGCAGGAGACCGATCAGCGCAGTGGCCGAACCCATCAGGACGAGAGTGAACACGAGCATGGCCTTGCGCCCGATGCGGTCACCAAGGTGTCCTGCCACTACTGCGCCGAGCGGCCGGAAGAAGAAGCTGATGCCGATGGTGGCCCAGGCCACCAGCTGGGCCAGCCCCGGGCTTTCGTCATTGAGCGGCGCAAAGTAGAGCTGGGCGAAGACGAGGCCTGCGGCCTGCGCGAAGATGAAGAAGTCGTACCACTCGATAGTGGTACCAACCATGGTTCCGGCGACGACCTTGCGGTCTTCCCGGGACATACGCTGCCGTGGGGCAGCCGTTGAAGACGTCATTGTTACTCCAGGTGGACGGACGAGATTACTGACAGAACGTTCGGTAACTATGTTTTAGATCATACTCGAAGCAGGGCACCCAGCGCACCGTGTTTCATTTCGAACCCCTAACGGCGATTTCAGCCCATTTCGGCCGCGCGATCGAGGAAAAACTGCCCCGCGTACCCCTCAGCGGCGTCGCAGCACGGCAGTCGACACGAAGCCCAGCAGCAGCAGCACGACGGCGGCAGCAACCGGAACCATCAGGGCGTTTTGCACGCCGGCCTCCGCCAGTGTCCCTGCAAGCGAGGCCCCCAGTGCCGTGCCCGCCACAATCCCGCTGGCGAGCAGGGTCATCACGGTGCCGACCAGATGTTGGGGGGCAACCAGCGAGCCGACACTGAAGATTGTCACCATGGTTGGTCCAACC
The DNA here is from genome assembly GCF_900099735.1 of Arthrobacter subterraneus. Classification (GTDB taxonomy): domain Bacteria; phylum Actinomycetota; class Actinomycetes; order Actinomycetales; family Micrococcaceae; genus Arthrobacter_D; species Arthrobacter_D subterraneus. The sequence goes on from NZ_FNDT01000003.1 coordinate 162,426, forward strand.
GGTAGGCCGAGAATCAGCAACGCCGCCAGCATGAGCGGGATGTCGGATGCGAAAAGCGGCAGGCACGCCGCAGCGCTCATGGCCGCTGCTGAGACAACCCAGCGCAGCGGATGGCGGAAGCCCTGCGGCCAGTACGCAACGGACAGGGCTGTCAGCGCGGAGCTGACGCCCATCACCGCATAGAGCAGTCCCGCGGCCGTTTCCACGCCGAAGCCGCCGGCAAAGGCGATCAGAGCGGTCTGGGTGGAGCCGAAGAACGTCCCCATCATGACCATTCCGAGTACCGGCAACGAGATGAGAAACGCGGTGCGCCGCATCCCGCGGACTGCTGCGCCGGAGGGGACTCCGGTCCGTGGTCGCCGCCGCAGTGGTATCACCGAGCGCTCGGTGGGGTGGACGGCGAAGCCCGATACGAACGTGATGGTCAGCAGCGCCGCAAGCGCGAGCGGCAGCCACGGCGCGATCAGGCTTGCCAGGAGCCCGACCAGCGCAGGGCCAAGAACGAAGGTCAACTCGTCAGCCGTGCTCTCATAGGACAGCGCGGTGTCAAGGTCCGCCGGGCGCTTGTTCCGCGTCAGCGCCATCCAGCGGACCCGCGCCAGGGGACCGATCTGCGGACAGGTTGCTCCCATGAGGAAGGCAGCCGCCAGGGTGGGCAGAAGTCCCGCTCCGGTGCCGGCCAGGCCGCTGACCATGAGCAGTGCAACGATGGCCATGGTGTTCAGGAGCGCCGCGAGCAGGAGGACCGGACGCTGGCCGTACCGGTCTGCAAGGAAGCCGAGCACCGGTGCGCCAAGCGCGGAACCGATACCGACGGCGCCGGCAGCGAAACCGCCGGAGGCGTAGGAATTGGTGGCGGCAGTGACCAGGGTGAGCGCTCCGACTGTGAGCATCGCCAGAGGCAGCCGCGCTACGAAGCCCAGGGGAAGAAAGCCTGCTCCGGCGATTTCAGGAAGGCGGCCGAAACGCCCACGGTTGCTCAGCGGCTCCGGGCTCCCGGGAATGGACTTGGGATCCGGAGGGGTTGTCGAAGAAACGTCGCAAGGAAGGGTGCTGTATTCAGAGGATGATGTTGCCATGTGCTTTCCGGGTACATCGAAGCGCGCATCGTCCCTCCTCCCGATGCGCCCAACCCGGTAACAGCTGCGATTTTACACTCGTTCAAGCTGATTCACGAAGCGCACCGACGAGCCCGTCCGGCCCTTGGAGACGTGCAGTTGCGCCGGTATTCGCTGCTTCAACTCGGCGACGTGGCTGACCAGCCCCACCACACGGCCCCCGTCCCGAAGATTCTCAAGCGCATCCATCACCTGTTCAAGAGACTGCTCATCGAGGCTGCCGAAGCCTTCGTCAACAAAGAGCGTCTCGATGTCCAGTCCGCCCGACTCCTGCTGCACCACGTCGGCCAGTCCAAGAGCGAGTGCGAGGGACGCCATGAACGACTCGCCTCCGGAAAGTGTTGCGGTGTCACGGCGCATGCCCGTCCAGCTGTCGATGACATTCAAACCAAGCCCGGATTTCCGGTTACCCGACCGGGAGTCGCTGTGGACCAGGGAGTACCTGCCGTCCGACATGTGCTGCAGCCGTTCGGTGGCCGCCTCGGCCACCTGTTCCAGCCGGGCAGCGAGGACATAAGTGGCAAGGCTCATCCGGTACAGGTTCTCACCGTTGCCCCGGACGGTGTCAGCGACAGACCTGGCAAGCCGGTATGCCTGCCGCAACGGCACCAGCCTGTCGTCAAGCGCGGCTACCCGGTCTGCATAGGAACCCATCTGCACCACCGACTGTTCCAGTAGCCCCACCTCGAGCACCGCCCGCTCGAGCTGCACCCTTACACTCTCCTCGGCCCGGGCAGCAGCGGCGATTTCGTCTTCTTCGGGAATTGGTTCGCCGTTCTTTTCCGAAGCGGCTGCCGCAACATTCTCTGGACGTTCCAGGTCCCGTTCTATGCGGTGGGCAGCGTGCTCGGCCTCCCGGATGCGCTGCTCCATCGCCTCCACCCGGCTGTCATCCAGCAGGGCCTGCCGAACAGTGTCCGGCGAAGCGAACTCGGTTGCTGCCAGCTGCAATGTCAGCGCGTGTTCAGCTTTCTCCAGACGCGCCGCTGCCTGTTGCCACGCGGACAGGGCAGCGCAGACCGCGCCGACGCGTTGTGCGGTCCCTTCGAGTTGTGCCACTTTCTCCGCGACTGTGGCGTACCTGCCGCGCACCGACTCCAGCCGGGCAAGCAGTGCCGTGTGCTGCTCCTCCAAGGCGGAGAGCAGCGAAGAGAACTCTGCCTCGCTTCGGACGGCTTCGGCCTGCTGCTCACGCACACCGGCGAGCGCCGCCTCTGCCGTTGCTTTCCTGGCGAGGAGTTCCGCCGAGGCGCGGACCGCCGCCTCTGCCTCTCCGCGTTCCTCCTCCAGGGAGGCGAGCGCGGCGCGCACCGTCCCGGCCGGCGTATCCCCGCTTCGGGCGCGCAACCCTGCGGCCTGAAGCGCTGCAGCGTCCCGCACCGCGGTGGTATCCCGGAAACTGCGCTCTGCTTCATCCTGGTGCGCACGGGCGGACTCCTCATCCTCCCGGGTCACCAACCCCTGCGTTCCGGCGGTTGCCGGCGCAGGGTGCTCCTGGCTTCCGCACACCGGACAGGGCTCCCCCGGGCTCAGCCGCGCTGCAAGCTCGGCAGCAGTCTGCTCAAGGCGTAACTGAAGTTTCTGCAACCAGTCTTCCTTGGCCGCCAGAAACAGCGCACGCTGGGAATCCTGGCGCTCATCCAGCTCCCGCAGTGACCGCTCCGCCCGGTCTGCCTGCGCAAGCAGGTCCAACTGTGCGGCTGTCTCGGCACATGCTGATGCCAGCTCCGCCGCACGGGCGCCCGCCGCTTCCGTTGTCTCGATCCGTGCTGAGAGGTCGCTCAGCTCCTCCTCGAGCCGCTGCTGCCGGGTGCTGTACCGATCCAGCTCTGCGGTCTTCACCTCACTGCGCTGCACAGTGATCCTGATCCGGTCTTCCAGACGGACAAGATCTTGCTCCGTCGGCAGAGCCGCACGCGCCTCTGCGAGCCGTTCGCGGAGGGCCTCGTGTGCACTGTCGAAAGCGTCTCCTGACACCTCGACGTCCAACGTGAGAAGGTCAGGGATCTCCTGCCGGGCGGCAGGATCGGCCTGCAGCTGGCCGTTCAGTGAATGCATCTTATCCCGGGTGCTGCGCGCCTGATCCGCTGCCTCGTCACGCGTCTGGAGAGGACCCTGCAGGATCTGCGCGCGCCTGTGATTCTCAAGCAGTTCCCGCAGTGCACCCGCCTCAGCGAGGGCGATCTGATTTTCCGCAACCTCTGCCGCCAGCCGGCGGAAGGCCAGACGGTCCCGCCGTTCGGTTTCCAGCCGGGACCGCCGCTTCGCAGCGTTGTCCCGGACAGCCGTCAGCTCCCTGGCGCGGTTCCGCCCTGCCACGACGGCGTTTGTCAGCCGGTCCTGGAGAGCGGCAAGAGCAGACGCCGGATCAGCCTCAGCCTCGCCGGGCGCTGATCCGTCTCCAGTGCCTCGCGCACCACCGGACTGGTCGGTGGAGCCGGGCCGGTCAGTGGGGGCGGACTGGTCGGTGGAGCCGGGCCGGTCAGTGGAGCCGGGTTTTTCAGTGTTGCCCGTCGGACCAGCCGCACTTGCGTGCTCGTCGGAACTGCGCAGCGGACCAGCGGACAGGGGATTTTCCGACAGCGGACCACCGGACAGGGGATCGTCCGACAGGCCATGACGCTCCACCTCTTCAACGGCCCGGGAAAGGAGGTCCTCCAGCTCACTCTCAACCTCCTGTGCGCGCGTGGAAGCGTGAGCGGCACGCTCCGCGAGCAGCTGCTCGACGGCGGAGAAACGGTCGGTCGCAAAGAGCCGCTGCAGGAGCTCACCACGGGCGGCGGCGTCTGACCGGAGAAAAGCCGCAAACTCTCCCTGGGGCAGCATGACCACCCTGGTGAACTGTTCCCGGTTCATGCCGAGCAGAGCCTGCAGTTCCGCTCCCGCTTCATCGTTCCGGGTGGAACGGGTGACCCACTCCCCCGCCACCCGTTCCCGAAGCATGGTTTTCGCTTGCTCGGTGGTGGTTCCGGAACCACGCCGGGACGGCCGGTTCCAGGAAGGATTCCGTGTGACCTCCAGGCGCCGGGAGCCGGCTGAAAACTCGCACACCACCTCCGGCGCAAGCCCCACAGGTGCATGGTCGCTGCGCAACCGTCTGGCGTTCTGGCGGGCGCCGGGTACTGAACCGTACAGCGCGTAGCAGATGGCATCAAGCACACTGGATTTCCCTGCTCCGGTGGGTCCGTTCAGCAGGAACAGGCCCTGTTCCGCCAGGGCATCAAAGTCAATGTGCTGGCGCTCAGCGAACGGGCCGAAAGCCTGTATCTCCAGCCGATGTATTCTCATACGCCGCTCTCTGCAGCCCGCAGCGCATCAATGGTTTCCGCAAAGAGCGCCGCTTCCTCTGCGTTGGCCTTGCGCTGACGTACGTGCTCCAGAAATCCACAGCAGATGGCGGTGTCATCAGCCGCCTGCGCAATCCGTTCGCTGTACGTCCGTTCCTCCCCGGCATTCCGCGACGCGGGCTCAAACGCGAGCACCAGGGTACCGGGGAAACGGGCACGCAGGCGTTCCATCGCGTGCTGCGGGCGCTCGCTGTCGGTCAACGTCACCTGGCACCACGAATTCTCGGCCTCGACGTGCTCTGGAGAAGCCAGAAGCTCTTCTATGGGCCCCCGCAGCACCGCAAGATTCCGCGGCGGCGCCCACTGCACCGGGCGAATCTCATCCACACCACCGGCACCGACATCAATGAGCCAGGCGCCCTTGGACTGACGTGCCTCGGAGAATGAGTAAGCCAGGGGAGAACCCGAATAACGTATACGTTCCTGCAACTGCTGCCGGCCGTGCAGGTGGCCGAGCGCCACGTAGTCGAAACCCTCGAAGAGGTCCAGCGGTACCACTCCCAGGCCTCCCATGCTGAGCTCCCGCTCGCTGTCAGAACTGACCCCACCGCCGGCGAAAGTATGCGCCATGACCACGGAATACAGCGTGCGTGACGGGTCCAGTCCGCGACGCCGACTAACGTCAGCCCGCACCCGGTCCAGCGCCGCCGAGGTCACCGCCGTGTGCGTTGCCGCTTCGCTTCCCAGCTTTTCGGCGACCATGCGCGGCTCCAGATACGGGAGGCCGTAGACGGCGACCTCGGCAGTGTCACCCACCGGAAACACCGCTGGGCGCCCGATGTCTTCCAGCCGCGTGCGGAGGTGCACTCCGCCACGTTCGATCAGTCGGCCACCGAAACCCAGCCGCACCGCTGAATCATGATTTCCGCTGCTGACCACCACGCTGGCTCCGGCGACGGTGAGCCGCTCAAGCGCCTCGTCGAAGAGCTCGACGACGTCAACTGCCGGCAGTGCGCGATCGTAGACATCCCCGGCAATGAGAACCACATCAACGTTCTCCTCACGGACTGTCTTTTCCAGTTGGTCGAGGAAAAGCTGCTGCGCCTCAAGCATTCCGACGCCGTGGAACGAGCGGCCCAGATGCCAGTCCGATGTGTGCAGTAACCTCATGATTCCAAGCTACCGGCCACCTCCGACAGTTTCGGACGGCAACGCCGGACGTACTCGCGAAGGGGTGCCGAACGCGACCGATTGGCGGCGCAGTCCCGGCTGCCCAACCTCACTGCCTACACTGGCCCAGTGACACTTTCCAACAGTTCTCCCGGTGCAGTCCGCAGCAGAATCAACGGTTCCCTCCTTGGAGGTGCCCTCATGGAGGCCGCTGCGGGCTCGCCCGAAGAATTCCATTTCGGCGACGCCGCCCACCTGGCCCTCTATACGGTCGACGGCCTGACCGAGGCACTCGAGTGGGCCAATGACGGCGTTGCCGCCGATGAGGCTGCCTGCCTCTGGCTTGCCTACCTCCGCTGGCTCCGCATCCAGGGTGAGGCACCGCCGTCGTCCGCTCCCTCCCCGCCCGCCCGCTGGCTTGACCGGCAGGATGTCCCGCACCGCCGCAGCCAACCGGACACTGCCACGGTCCGTGCACTCGCCAGCGGCGAGATGGGCAGCAGGCAGCGGCCGCTCGAACGGGACGACGACGGTCCCGGCGCCCTGCAGCGCTCAGCCCCCTTCGGACTGGTTGCCAACGTACCGCCCGAGTGGATCGAGAAGCTGGCACTGGACGCCGCAGCCATCACGCACGGCAACCCGCTGGCACAGATCCCCGCTGCCGTCCTTGCCCGGCTGATACACGGGATCACTTTCAAAGAGCAATCCCTGGAGGACGGAATCTCCGCCGCGGCACAGCATGCGGCAGCGCTGGGATCGACAGACCTGTCCGCGTTACTTCAGTCCCCTGACACTGCCCAGCAGGAACGCGCTGACGCAGCGGGTGTCCTGGGTGAGGCCGTCGGGCTGGTCCTCTCCACGGCAAACGACGACGGCGCAGCCTCCTTCCGTGCACTCCTGACTGCAGGAGGAAAGCTGGAGGGGCCGGCGGCATCGGTTGTCGGCTCGGTTGCCGGTTCGATCGCCGGTGCACTGCACGGAGACCACTCACTGCCTCCGGATGCCCGACAGCGGTTGGCGGGAGCGGACATCGTCGAAGAAGTGGCGGCCGGGTTCGCCTCGGCAATGGGGGTCTAGGGATCTGCTACTGGCTGGCGACGGGCCAGCGCCCGCCGGTCATCTGCAGGAACTCGGCCTCGGAGAGCACCTCGATATTCTGGCCGCGGCTGTGCAGTTCCAGAACACGCCGGGCCTTCCCTGTCACGCGACCGCTGCGGAGATCGGCCGCTACAAACCCGTCGCCGACCACCAGTACCGTGGTTTTCCTGGTCACAGTGCTCGCCGGCTGCGCGCCCAGCACCGCTGCCCGCTGTTTCGCCTGTGGCCGCGGGATCCCTAGGTCACCGGTGAAGACCACTGTCTGTCCGTAGAGCGGATGGGTGGGGTCCGCGGCCGGATTGGGATCCGGGTTCAGCCCCTCGTCCGGCCAGCCCGCCCAGCCGACGGCCGGCCCGCGTTCCAGCGCCGTCCGCGTAGCCTTGGACAGTTCTGAAATCCCTGGTTGATAGGCGTCCAGGCGGGACAACCGGAGACGGTGGCCGGTGACCAGTTCCTGAAGAGTCGATGCCTTTGCACGGCGTGCGATATCCAGCAGGATACCGGCGCACGCCCGAGCGTCCTCGACGGCGTCATGGTGGTTGACGAGCGGCACGCCGGCTGCCTCCGCGACGTAGGGCAGTGAGTAGGAAACAAGGAAGTAGCTGCGGCGGGACAGCAGCACAGTGCAGGCGTAGTCGTAGCCCGGCCCGGCCTGGTTGGAGACCTCAAGTGCGGAGCGGATGACACCCAGGTCAAAGGCCGCGTTGTGAGCCACCAGAACATCGTTCCCGATGAAGGCGCCGATCTCAGGGAAAAGTTCGCCGAACCGCGGCTGATGCGCCACCATGTCCGCGGTGATCCCATGAATGGCAACGTTGCGCGAATCGAAGTGGTCGTGCCCGGCGGGTGGCCGCATGAGCCAGTTCGCTTCGGCTACGATCCGGCCGTCACGGACCTTGGTGAGCCCTACGGCACAGGGCGAACCCCGAAACCCATTGGCAGTCTCGAAGTCGATTGCCGTGAACTCAATTCCCACCCGTTCACGGTATCCGGTGGACGGGCGTACCCCTGTGAGGCTTGCCCGTGTGGCGCGGAAACCGGAAGGGACACCGACCGAGTTGACCGGCCTGAGATCAGCCGGCTGGAAGGCCGCAGCCTCAGGAAGCTTCGCGCTTGCGCCGAACTTTTCGCACCTTGCTCACAATCAGGAATGCCATCACCAGTACGACGGCGACAATCACCAGTTTCTGGAAGATGTCCGCATACTGCTCCACCAGATGCCAGTTCTCCCCCAGGTAGAAGCCTGCAAGCACGAAGATGGAATTCCAGATGAGACTGCCGGCGAGCGTCAGCCCCAAAAACGTCCAGACCGGCATTCGTTCGATGCCTGCAGGAATAGACACCAGGCTCCGGAAGATGGGCACCATGCGCCCGAAGAACACGGCCTTGTAGCCGTGGCGGTTGAACCACGCTTCGACGCTGTCCACATCTTCCAGGTCCACCAGAGGAACTTTGGACACCAGGCGCCGCATCCGGTCCCGCCCGAGCAGCACCCCGAGCATATAGAGGAGATAAGCGCCCACCACGGACCCGGCGGTGGTCCAGAACAGTGCTTCAAAGAGGGTGAAGTCTCCCCGGCTGGCCGTGAATCCTGCCAGTGGAAGGATCACCTCACTCGGCAGGGGCGGGAAGAGATTCTCGAGAGCGATCGCAAGGCCTGCGCCTGGAGCTCCGATCGTTTCCATCAGGGTCACAGCCCAGTCAGCGACCCCTCCGAGGGTGGGTTCATTACCGGTCTGCAGGGGCAGGTAGCTCACATCTCTTCTCATAACCTGGTTAAGTCTGCCCTATCAGCCGGAGCACTCGGACAGCGGGTACGCCCGTGACGAACCGCTGCCGTGTCGGCCGGCGCGCTCGGACAGCGGGTACGCCCGGGATGAACCCCCATGGCAGTCTGGGACGCAAGTCCCCGGCCGGCACTTAAAGCAACCTGCTGACCGGGTACATTCACCGCAACACTTGGAGAATGGCGGGCAGCAGTTCCGCGAACGCCCTGGCCCGGTGGCTGACGGCGTTTTTCTCCTCCGGCGCCAGTTCGGCACAGCTGCGGTCCATGCCGTCAGGCTGGAGCACCGGGTCATAACCAAAACCGTTGTTGCCGCGCGGCTCACTAAGCAGTGTTCCCCTCAGCGCACCATGCCGCACAACTGCGTCCCCGCCCGGAACGGCGAGCGCAGCCGCACACACAAACTGCGCCGCACGCCGGTCCACCGGAATGTCCGCAAGCTGGTTCAGCAACAGCTGAAGGTTGGCTGAGTCATCGCCGTGCCGGCCTGCCCAGCGGGCAGAGAAGATGCCCGGTGCGCCGCCGAGTACATCGACGGCAAGCCCGGAATCATCTGCGACGGCGGGAATGCCGGTCGCCTCAGCGACCGCGCGCGCTTTCAGCAGGGCATTCTCCTCAAAGGTGACGCCGCTTTCGACCACGTCAGGAGCACCTGCTGCAGCGGCGTCGATCACCTGGGTGTCGACGTCGAGCCCTGGCACCCGGTCCCGCAGGAGCGCACGGAATTCGCGCAGCTTTCCCGCGTTCCGGGTGGCAAGGACCAGCCGGGCGGGCTGCTCGGCGGAGGGTTCAGGCACCTGCGGCCTCCCCCAGCGTTTCACGCTGGATCTGCGCAAGCTGGGCCGTGCCAAGCAGAGCGAGGTCAAGCAGCGCGTCCAGCTCGGAGCGGTCGAAGGGAGCACCCTCAGCGGTACCCTGTACCTCCACGAAGCTGCCGCTGCCCGTCACAACCACGTTCATGTCCGTCTCCGCCCGAACATCTTCCACATAGGGAAGGTCGAGCATCGGCACGCCGTCAATGATGCCGACGCTGACCGCCGCTACAGTGTCGGTCAGCGGCCGGGAAGACTGCGCAATGATCTTGTTCTCCTTGGCGTACCGGATAGCCTCGGCGAGCGCCACATAGGCGCCGGTGATCGCGGCAGTCCGGGTGCCGCCGTCGGCCTGCAGCACGTCGCAGTCGAGGACGATGGTGTTCTCGCCGAGGGCGCGCGTATCGATGATCGAACGAAGCGACCTGCCGATGAGGCGCGAAATCTCATGCGTGCGCCCACCGATCCGACCCTTCACCGATTCCCGGTCCGAGCGGGTGTTGGTGGCACGGGGCAGCATGGCGTACTCGGCTGTCACCCAGCCCTTGCCCTCGCCCTTCAGCCACCGGGGAACTCCGGTGGTGAACGATGCGGTGCACAGCACGCGGGTGTTGCCGAACTCGATCAGGGCAGATCCTTCGGCCTGGTTCGACCATCCACGGGTGATGCTGATGTTTCTGAGCTGGTCCGGTGCCCGGCCGTCTGCACGGACAACGGCGCTTCCGATGGACGATGCCGACTCGGATGCAGACACGGAAGATGAGGGGGAAGTCATGGCTCCAGTCTGCCACGAGCCTGTTCCACAGGCGCGATCCGGCGATGTCAGCGGAACGGTGAAACTGCACCCTCACACCTGGTACGAAACCCCGGCAACCGCCACAGCGACGTCAGCGAAACGGTGAAAACGGCACCCTCACACCTGGTACGAAACCCCGGCAACCGCCACAGCGACGTCCCCCGAATAGCTGCTGCGCGCCTCTTCCATGGCCAGAACCGCATCATTCCAGACCGGAAGGTGCGTAAGCAGCAGTCTCCGTGACGCAGCGGCTGAGGCTACGTCACCTGCCCTTTTGCCCGTCAGGTGGACGCCGTGGATCCCGTCATCCCTGCCCTCGTGGAAGGCAGCTTCGCACAGGAAGATGCCGGAACCGGAAGCGGCCTCGATGAGCCCCTCACACGCGTCCGTATCTCCCGAATAGGTCAGCACCCTCTTCCCGCCCGGAGCTTCGGGGTCATCGGCTTCGACCCGGAGGGCGTAGGCCTCCTCCACCGGGTGCAGGACGGGATAGGGGGTGATGGTGAACGGTCCGATCCGCACGGGGGTACGGGGCGACCAGGCGCGGAAGTCGAAGTCCTCATGCATACCCGGCTCGAGCTCCAGACCGTAGGCGGTTGCCATCCGGTCTGCTGTGCCGGCCGGACCCCAGACGGGGATCCGAGGCCTGTTCCAGCCCGCCGGATCCCAGTGCACCGCTACATGAAGGCCGCACAGGTCCATGCAGTGGTCGGGATGGAGGTGGGTCAGCAGGACTGCGTCGATGTCCCGCAGGTCCATGTAACGCTGCAACGCGCCGAGAGATCCGTTGCCAAGGTCAAGGAGGATGCGCCAGGTCCTGCCGTCCTCCTGCACCGTCACGAGGTAACAGGAAGCCGGCGAGTGCGGCCCGGGGAACGAACCGCTGCACCCCACGATGGTGAGCTTCATGAACGGCGGTCTCCGCCGATTCCCGCGTCAGCCCGCGCGGCGGCGATCATCTCAGGCGTGATGCGGGACATGGATCCGGTTGGATACTGGGCCGACACATGGTCCACCTGTTCCACGCTCAGGACTTCGGGGCCGAGGAAGCGCCGGGCCAGCTCTTCGAACCGGGCAGCGTTTCCCGTTGCGACAAAATGGTGCCGCGGCTGGCCCGGCTCCTTGCGCAGCAGATCGTGGGACACGAGGGCGCGGTAGACGTCCTTGGCCGTTTCCTCCGCACTCGAAACCAGGGTCACCGAATCGCCCATGACGTAGGAGATCACTCCAGTCAGCAGCGGGTAGTGCGTGCAGCCGAGAACCAGGGTGTCGACGTCGGCCTCCTGCAGCGGGCGAAGGTACCGGGCAGCGGTTTCCAATACCTCCTGGCCGGCGGTCACACCCGCCTCCACGTAATCGACGAACGCCGGACAGGCGGCGGAGAAGATCTCCAGATGCGGGGCGGCAGCGAAGGTGTCCTCGTAGGCTCTTGACCCCACGGTGGCGCTGGTTCCGATCACGCCCACCCGACCCGACCGGGTCGAGGCGACGGCGCGCCGGACTGCGGGCTGGATGACCTCGATGACCGGGATACCGTAGCGGGCCGTGTAGCGCTCCCTCGCATCACGGAGCACTGCCGCCGATGCCGAGTTACAGGCGATGACCAGAAGCTTGACGCCGGAATCCACCAGTTCATCCATCACGCCGAGCGCGTAGGCCCGAACCTGGGCGATAGGCAGGGGGCCGTACGGGGCGTGCGCGGTGTCTCCCACGTACAGCACCGATTCATGGGGCAACTGGTCGATGACCGCCCGGGCGACGGTAAGGCCACCGACGCCTGAGTCGAAGATGCCTATGGGTGCTTCAGTGGACCTCAAGGCGGCCAGCTCGGCAGCCGCAGAGTCGGCGGAGTCAGAACTCATGATCCTTTGAGGATAGGACCCGGCGCTGCCGTTGGCTAAGCGGAAGCACGTGTCCTTAATCACAGCACCGCTCCAGCGAACCGCGCGGGGCTGCCTCCGGGACCTATTCCTGAACCTCGACAGAAGCCAGCAGCGCCTGCATCAGGCCTTCCTGTACCCAGGTGACGAAGTTGTAGACGAGCGCGAGATAGGACTCAAGATCCTCAGCGTCCTCGAGGTCCGAGATCCCGTGCAGCCTGGCTGCGTCTTCATCCGTCTTGATTTCCAGCCGGTCCGCCAGCACCAGGCGCACATCGTTGAGCGCACGGGCCAGTACCTGGGCCTGATCGGGGTTCAACAGGACCTGCGGATGCTCGAGGAGCAGCGCCGCCGCGCGCAGGGCGCTGACTTTTTCCTCCCGCAGGGAGCGTTCGGTGAGCCGGCGGAATTCCAGCGCACCGTCGTCGTCGTTCCTGACCGCGTCCGGCAGCAATCGGATCACCGCGCTGTCCTCCGGTCTGGTGGCTTCCTGATCCAGGCCCACGAGGGCCGCCAACGGGTCCTCGTTTTCCCGCTTCTCAGGCTCGAGCAGCTGGACCACGTCGGCGAACAGCCGCCGCAGCAGCCTCAGCTCGCCCTGCTCGAACTCACCGGCGATACCCCGACGTGTTTTCCGGAATGCCCTGGCCACTGCCGCCCCCTACGCGTCCGCTGTCTGGAAAGTAGCCCACAGGCCGTAAGAGTGCATCGCCATGGTGTCCTTCTCCGCCTGCTCCCGCGATCCGGTGGAGACAACCGATCTGCCCTGCTCGTGAACCTCCAGCATGAGGGTGCGGGCCTTCGCCTCGCTGTAACCGAAATAGGTCTGGAACACGTAGGTCACGTAACTCATCAGGTTCACCGGGTCATTCCACACAATGACCACCCACGGAACATCGGTCATAGTCAGCGAGTCCTCTTGCGTTTCCTCAGCCTGACGGGTTTCGGGAACAACGCCAACACTCATGGTTCCCATTGTAGGTTGGCGGGCGGCGCCTTCCGTGCCGGAACGGCGGTACTCACACGGTGGCCACGGGGCTAGAGTTTTCATGTGAGCCCACACAGAACCTGGCAGCACCCCAATTCCGCCCTTTACACGGACCACTACGAGTTGACCATGCTGCAGGCGTCCCTGCATTCGGGAGCCGCACACCGCAGGTCGGTCTTCGAAGTATTCACCCGGCGCCTGCCCGAAGGGCGCCGGTACGGCATTGTGGCGGGCACCGGGCGGCTGCTTGAGGGCCTGAAGCACTTCCGCTTCGGGCAGGCGCAGCTGGACGCACTGTCCGCCGCCGGTGTGGTTGACGACTCCACGCTCGGCTGGCTTGCCGACTTCCGCTTCAGCGGGAACATGTGGGGCTACGCCGAGGGCGACGCCTACTTCCCCTCCTCCCCCATCCTGATAGTGGAGGGAACGTTCGCCGAAGCCTGCATCCTGGAGACCTACCTGCTCTCCGTCCTGAACCATGACAGCGCCATCGCCTCCGCCGCGTCACGCATGACAGGTGCCGCGGGTGCCCGCCCCTGCATCGAGATGGGTTCGCGCCGCACACAGGAGGAGTCCGCGGTGGCAGCAGCCCGCGCTGCGATCATCGGCGGTTTCGCCAGCACCTCGAACCTTGAGGCCGGACGCCGCTACGGCCTGCGGACCGTCGGCACGGCAGCGCACTCCTTCACCCTGCTCCATGACTCCGAGCCCGAGGCGTTCGCAGCCCAGGTGGCAGCACTCGGGAAAGGGACTTCCCTGCTGGTGGATACCTACGACGTCGAGCAGGGCGTGCGTAATGCCGTGGCAGCCGGAGGTCCGGATCTCGGCGCGGTGCGGCTCGACTCCGGCGACCTCATCGAGCAGGCCCGGTGGGTGCGGCAGCTCCTGGATGATCTGGGCAACCACCAGACGCGCATTGTGGTCACTTCCGACCTTGATGAGTTCGCCATCGGCCTGCTTGCCGCGGCACCGGTGGACTCCTACGGTGTCGGCACGTCACTCGTGACCGGGTCCGGGGCGCCCACCGCCGGAATGGTCTACAAGCTGGTCAGCCGCACGGACGACGACGGCACCTTTGTTTCGGTGGCAAAGGCGGCCAAGAACAAGGTCTCCGTGGGCGGCCGCAAGTATGCGCTGCGGCGCCTCGACGACTCCGGGACCGCTGTGGCCGAGGTGATCGGGATCGGGAGCAATCCGCACGACGACGGCAACGACCGCCCGCTGCTGCAGCAGTTTGTGCACGACGGCGAGGTGCTCCCCGGCTGGACCGGACCGGAGGGCGTCCAGCGCGCCGTCGAGCGCCACCGGGACACCATGGCGGAGCTGCCCGGATCCGTCATGCGGTTGCAGCGCGGGGAGCCGGCCATCCCCACCGAGTACGAGGAGTCCGCATGACACGCGCACTGATCATCGTCGACGTCCAGAATGATTTCTGTGAGGGAGGCTCGCTCGCGGTCGAAGGCGGTGCCGGGGTTGCCCAGTCGATCAGCGACTACATCGACGCCCAGGGCGACCACTATGACTACATCGTCGCCACCCAGGACTGGCACATCGATCCGGGCTCGCACTTTTCCGACCAGCCCGACTACGTTGACTCCTGGCCGGTGCACTGCGTTGCGGAGCAGCCCGGCGCCCAGTTCCATCCCGACCTCGACACCGAAACGGTGGATGCCGTGTTCCGGAAGGGACAGTACGAGGCGGCGTACTCAGGTTTCGAGGGTGTCCTGGCTCCGGAGGACCAGGTACCGACCGGGGAACAACGACCGGCAATCGGTGTGTCCACCACTGCCGATGACGCCGTCTCGCTCGATGACTGGCTCCGGGACCACGAGGTCGATGAGGTGGCCATTGCCGGCCTGGCGGCCGATTACTGCGTACGGGCTACCGCACTGGATGCAGTGGTGGCCGGATACGCCGTCCGCCTGCTGGTGGACTACACCCGGCCCGTTCACCCCGAGCGCCTCGGCGACGTGCTCGCCGAACTTGAAGACGCCGGGGTCGAACTCATCGACTGACGGACAGCTGGTGCGGAAGCCGCAGACTCCCCCGGATGCGGGTGCGCTGGATCCGGTGAATCACGTGCGCCCGATGGATCCGGTGAATCACGTGCGCCCGATGAACCAGTCCTGAAGCTTCTTCAGCCGCCGCTGGAGCTGTTCCTCGTTGGCCTGCGCCACAGCCGGTCCACCGCATGCCTTGCGCAGTTCAGTGTGGATCACTCCGTGGGGCATGCCTGAACGCGCAGACCACGCCGACACGTTCTTTGCCAGTTGGCCGCGCAATTCGGTCAGCTGCCGGTGGTCGACCACCTGGGGCGCCGCCGGTTCGGAGGCTGCGGCGGGCCTGCGCCGCCGGGACTGCTGTTCCTGCTGCCTTTGCCGGAGCAGCACTCCCACCTGGTCTGCATCGAGCAGGCCCGGAATGCCGAGGAAGTCCAGCTCCTCTTCGCTGCCCATCTCACCGCCGGTGCCGAACTCGCCGCCATCGAACAGTACGCGGTCAAACGATGCCTGCGACTCGAGCGCCTCGAACTTCTGCTTCGTCAGCTCATCGGACGCCTTCTCCGCACGGTTTGCGGCCTCCATCAGCGCCTCTTCGGGCGCAAAGCCGTCCTCGTTGTTGTCCGGACGGTCAAGCGCGTGGTCGCGTTCCAGCTCCAGCTGGTTGGCCAGCGCCATGAGGTTCGGCACGGAGGGCAGGAAGACCGACGCCGTCTCCCCCCGCCGTCGCGCACGGACAAAGCGTCCCACGGCCTGTGCGAAGAAGAGCGGCGTGGCCGTGGAGGTCGCGTACACACCCACTGCCAGACGTGGGACGTCCACACCCTCTGACACCATCCGGACGGCCACCATCCAGCGGGTTTCGCTTGCCGAAAACTCCTCGATCTTCCCGGAGGCCTTCGCATCATCAGACAGGATGACCGTCGGCGACTCCCCGGTGATCTTCTTCAGCCGCCCAGCGTACGCGCGGGCGTCGTCGTGGTCGGTCGCGATGACCAGGCCGCCGGCGTCCGGGACAGTTCGCCGGACCTCGGTGAGGCGGCGGTCCGCGGCGGCCAGCACCGCGGGGATCCACTCGCCGTTCGGATTCAGGGCAGTACGCCAGGCCTGCGCGGTGATGTCCTTGGTGACAGCTGCCTCGCCGAGTGAGGCCGCCATTTCTTCCCCGGCGCTGGTCCGCCACCGCATCTGACCGGAATACGCCATGAAAATCACCGGCCGGACCACATGGTCGCGGAGCGCATCGCCATAGCCGTAGGTGTAGTCGGACCGCGAACGGCGGATACCGTCCGCGTCCTCGGCATACTCCACGAACGGGATCGCAGCGGTATCCGAGCGGAACGGTGTTCCGGTCAACGCCAACCTGCGGATGGCCGGTTCAAACGCCTCACGGATCCCGTCACCCCACGAGAGCGCGTCACCGCCGTGATGGATTTCATCGAGGATGACCAGCGTCTTTGCGCCTTCAGTCTTGGCCCGGTGCAGCATGGGCTTGCTGGCAACCTGGGCATAGGTCACTGCGACGCCGATGAAGCCCTCGCCGTGCCGTCCGTCGGCATTGCGGAAATTCGGGTCGATCGACAGACCTACCCGGGCTGCAGCGTCCGACCACTGCCGCTTCAGGTGATCCGTGGGAGCGACGACGACAATGCGGTTGACAATCCGCCGTTCCACCAGCTCCGTGGCCACCCGCAGGGCGAAGGTGGTCTTGCCCGCGCCCGGCGTTGCGACGGCCAGGAAATCCCGGGGGGAGTCGGCAAAGTACTTGGCGAGTGCTTCTTCCTGCCACTGCCGAAGCTTGGGAGCGGTGCCCCACGCTGCGCGTTCCGGGTACGCGGGAGGGAGAGCCGGGCCGGCACCGAACAGTGCGTGGGTACTCACTCTTGGAACGGCACCTTTCGTGTCTCGGATGTTGCCGGAAGCGGGTCCCGGTCGCCCCGGGTGGCCCTCAACCCGGCCACTATACCGACAACGGCAAAGACGCACAGAGCCAGCCAGATTGCAACAAAGACCGGCACCTGACCCGGCGCTTCCGGGTCCCGCAGCAGGGCGAACAGCCCTCCTGCTCCAGCGGTTCCGATCACCCCGCCCAGCTGGTCCGAGAGCTGCAGCGCCGCCGAATTCCGTCCCTGCTCATGAGGTGGAGACAGCTTCAGCACAAGTACAGACGTGCTCGACAGCGTCAGACCCATGGCGAAGCCCGCCGCACTCCACACCACGACGAGGACCCAGAAGGGAACCTGGGCGGCCGCTGCGAGCGCCAGTCCTCCGATGCACAGCGACAGCAGCGAAGCCCCGATGACAAGCAGCCACTGACGCCGGAAGCTCACCCGCGCCTGGACAAAGGAGCCCGCGCTCCAGCCGATGGCCGCGGCACTCAGGGCAAGGCCCGCCGTCGAGGCACTGAGACCGCGGGCTGACACCAGCATCAGCGGAACAAATGCCTCCGCGCCGAAAAAGGTCACGGTCAGCAGTCCGCGCGTGGCAATGACGCTGGGAAGCCCGGGCGCCAGCCGCACCGTGCCGGCGGGCAGGAGCCGTGGAAACGCTACGGCAGCTGCGGCCGTTCCGGCCACGCCCAGCACCACAAGGAGCCAGGCCGGAACGGGATCCGCGAAGCCGTCGGCGGCAATCCTGGTGAGGGCGAACTGGGCAGCGAACACGCCAGCGGCCAGCAGCAGACCCATCGCCACGCGGCCCCGGGCCGCGCTGTCCAGCGGGCCCCCCTGCCGGGGCACCGCCAGCTGTGCGGTACGCGGCCAGACCAGCAGGAATGCTGCGACAACGACCGGCGCCACACCCAGGAAAACCCAGCGCCAGCTTGCCTGCTCTGCGAGCACCCCGGAGATATACGGCCCGATCAGCGAAGGCACTACCCACGCTGCCGCAAGCCAGCCGAACACTACCGGCTGCATTCGCTGCGGATAGGCCCTGGCGATGATTACATAGACGGCAACGATCATGAACCCGCCGCCGAGGCCGGAGACTGCACGTCCGGAGGTCATGATCCAGAAGGCCGGTGCAGTCCCGGATATGGCGAGCCCGGCCACCATGAGTCCCAGCCCGGATGCGAGCGCCGGACGTGGGCCACGCCGGTCGGACCAGATTCCGCCCAGGACGCTGCCGAGCAGGGAAGCGGTCAGATACATGGAGAAGGCCAACCCGTAGCTGGATACGCCGTCCAGTTCCGCCGCAACGGCGGGCATTGCGGTCACCACGGCCATCGCCTCGAAGGCCGCACAGGTGATGATCGCGATGACTCCGATTGTCAGGGGCCGCAGTGATGCGGACATCGCCCCGCCGCTCGGCACCGCCTCGGGTTGGAACATGGTTTCCTTCCAGGCACAGACAAGCCCGCCGGGCAGGCGGCCCGGCGGACTTGTCATCAGGTGCTAGGAGTCTTCCCCTGAGCGCATTGAGCTGTAGATTTCCTTGCAGGTGGGGCATACCGGAAACTTCTCCGGGTCCCTGCCGGGGGTCCACACCTTGCCGCACAGGGCAATGACGGGCTCTCCGGACAGCGCCGACTCCATGATCTTCTCTTTACGGACGTAGTGGGCGAACCGCTCCCGGTCCCCGGGTTCCACTTCCTCGCGCAGTTCTTCGCGCTCGATGGTGGCCGTGGAGGTTCCGGAGTCGCCCGGCGCTCCGTGGGGGCTGTCGTCAAAGGGATCTGCTGGCGTACTCATGGCTCCATCCTACTGCCGATGCTCCGCGCACAGGCGGGACTCATTTGTTGACAGCCACTGCCTCCAGCAGTTCGGGCCCCCGCTTGTCGTACCACGCCCCGCCGATCCGGATCCCGCCGTAAAAAACAGCAGTCCCGACCACCACTCCCGCGCAGAGTGTCAACCAACCGAATACCGTGCTCCCGGTGGCAAGGTAGGCGATTGCCAGTCCGACCTCCGGCGCGAGGAGGACCATCAGGACTACCCAACCGATGCCCTGGATGGCAAGCATGGAGAAACCGGTTCCGGGGGGTGTCTTGAATGGGCTCTCCCCCGGTAGCGGGACGTTGTAGGTGTAGCGCGCTGACACGACGCTGGCAAAGCCGGTGCCCGTCAGTAGGGTCCCGACGGCCAGCCCGAGCATCATGGGCAGATCGGCCAGTGACCCGCTCAGCCAGAGCGGAGCAATGGTGAAGACGAGCACCACGGGAACCGCAAAGACGAGGAGCGCCGCTGCCCTGCCCGCGCGGTCGGCCCGGCCGCTTACGCCGGCCGACAGGTGCATCCAGAACGCGGTGTTGTCGTAGGAGATATCTGCTGAGATCGACCAGGCAAGCAGGAACGCAGTGACCGGGCCGAGGTAGTTCAGCAGGAAAAACCCTCCGGAATCGCCGCTGATGAACCACAGCAGGATCGGCAGCAGGGGCACAACGAGGATTGACGCTGCGTACCTCGGGTCACGGACCCAGTAGGTTAGCGCGCGGGCGGCGACTGCACCGGCGGGTGTGGCCGGCACACGTGCAAACAGTCCCACGTTGCCGCCCGGCTTGCGGCTCACTGCGTTATACGGCGGGGTGACAAGGGCATGGCTGAGGCTGGCATGCCACAGGTACGTCACTCCGGCGATTGCGCCGAGACCGATACCAAGACGCGCCAGCGCCGTGAGCCCGTCGCCGGCAGCGAGATCGGCCGGTATTGCAACAAAAACTCCGAGCGGCGTCCACGCCAGGATGTTCGCCAGTTCTCCGGCGAATTCAGGGGAATTCCGGAAGCCTGCGGTAACGCCCGCGAAAATGGGCCCGAGAAGGACGAGCGGAATGATTGCCACCATTGAGCTGACATCCCTGAACCGGCGGAAAGATGCAAGGGCCGTGCCAGCCGTCGTCACCAGGCGGGAACCCGCTACGCAGAGCAGGACGGCGCAAACGGCGCAGATCGCCGCCGCGAGCGCGGCAATCGGGTAACGGATCCATGTCAGAGTCAGGGCAAGGAAGGCAATCAGCGTGACGGCACCGGGGATGCCGATCACCCCGCTGAGGGTCAGCCCTGTCATGAGTTGTCGCAGGGGAATCGTGAAGGTGACAAAGCGGGCCGGATCCAGAGTCATATCGACGCCGGAGGCAACCAGCGGGATGACCACCCACCCAAGCACGGCAGCCGAGCCGCCCAGTACCACCACAGTGCGCATCAGTTCCAGGTCGAGGGCTCCGAGCGCTATCAGGCCGGCAACGATCATTCCGAGCAGGCCGAGGCCGTACAACGCACCAAGGATGACTCCGACAAGCTGCCAGGTACTGCGGCGCAGGGAATTGCGCAGTAACAGGAGCTTGAGCTTCAGGAGGTGCGCAACCATGCCAGTCCCGCCCCTGGATTCCTGCCGCCGACAAGCTCGACGAAGCGGTCCTCGAGGGTCGCATCGCCGCGCACATCGTCGACCGTACCGGCCGCCAGAACCGTTCCGGCGGCGATAACCGCGACGTGATCGCACATTCGTTGGACGAGATCCATGACGTGGCTCGACACGATCACCGTCCCGCCACCACTGGCATAGGTGGCAAGGATGTCCCGGATGTTGGCTGCCGATACCGGATCCACTGATTCGAACGGCTCGTCCAGCACCAACAGCCGCGGCGCATGCACAAGGGCCGAGGCCAGGGCAATCTTCTTCGTCATGCCCGCCGAGTAGTCAACAACGAGCGTTCCGGCGTCCTCGACGAGGTCCAGCGCCTCCAGCAGGTCCGACACCCTCACCGCAACCTCCTCCCGGTCCATCCCGCGGAGGAGGCCCGCATAGGTCACCAGTTGCTCTCCGGTCAATCTGTCGAACAGCCTGACGCCATCCGGCAGGATCCCCATCAGCTTCTTGGCCTCCAGCGGCGCCCGCCACACGTCTACTCCATGCACCCATATCTGGCCGTAATCCGGACGCAGCAGTCCGGTTGCCATGGAGAGCGTGGTTGTTTTGCCGGCGCCGTTCGGCCCGACCAGCCCGTAGAAGGACCCCGTCGGAACATCAAGATCGATGCCGTTGACCGCGATCCTGTCGCCGAAGCGCTTTGCCAAGCCGCGCAGGGCCAGCGCCGGCCGCACTCCCGGAGCCTGCGAGCCGCCGGACCGGCCGGACGGTTCCGGCGCAGGCGGCATGGAGGGCAAGGGCTGGGAAGTCATGGGTCCACGCTAACAACGGCGCACGTGCGCCTTCGTCATCCGAAAGGACTAAAAACCGCCCGCACGCTGGTACTGGGGTGCCCACGGCAGATCGGCGCCGAGCTTGTCGGCCGCCCTCGCCCACCAGTGGGGATCCCGCAGCGCGGCACGCGCGATCAGCACCGCGTCCGCTTCACCGTTCCGGATCACCCCGTCCGCAACCCCCGGATCATTGATCAGGCCGACAGCGCCGGTGGGTACCCCGCTGTGCCTTCGGACCTGTTCGGCAAGGTGCACCTGGTACCCGGGCTCGGCGGGTATGACTGCATCAGGAACAGCTCCGCCTGAGGAAACGTCGACAAAGTCCACACCGCGCTCGGCCGCTGCTGCGGCCAGACGCCCCGAACTGGCGCCGTCGAGGCCTCCGTCTACCCAGTCCGTCCCGGAAATTCTCAGCAGCAGCGGCATGGAGTCCGGAAGGACTTCCCGGACTGCGTCGATCACAGCCAGGGTGAGCCGGAACCGGTTTTCCTCCGATCCACCCCAGCGATCCGTGCGGGAGTTCACGAGAGGACTGAGGAACTGGTGCAGCAGGTACCCGTGAGCCGCGTGTATTTCGACCGTGTCGAAGCCTGCCTGGACTGCCCGGGCCGCAGCGGACCGGAAATCCTCGATCGTGGCGAGGATTTCGTGTTCCGTCATGGCCCGGGGCGGAGCATAGCTGCCGAACGGCTCGCCGGTAGGTCCCACCGTCTGCCAACCGCCGTCGCCGGCCGCAACAGAGCCGCGCCTGCCGCTGAAGGGCCACCAGGCGGACCCTTTGCGCCCGGCGTGCGCGAGCTGGACGCCGATCTTCGCGTCCACCGCGCCGTGCCGGTGCACAAAATCGGTGATACGCCGCCATGCCGCCGTATGTTCATCGGTGTAGAGCCCGGTGTCGCGGGGACTGATCATTCCGGCGGCGTTCACGGCGGTGGCCTCGGTGATGATGAGCGCTGCGCCGCCTGCGGCGAACTGGCCCAGGTGCATCAGGTGCCAGTCATGGGGAACCCCCGGCGCATGCACAGCGTCCGCGGAATACTGGCACATTGCCGCCACCCACCCACGGTGCGCCAGGGTCAGGCTGCGCAGCGTAAGTGGGGAAAACAGGCCCGTGTCAGCCATCAGAACAGGGCCCTCGCCAGCGCGCTGCGCGCCTTGTTCACTCTGGGATCGGTAGGGCCGATGATGTCGAACAGCTCCAGGAGCCGCACCCGTGCCGCTTCCCGCTCCTCACCCACAGCACGCGCGATGAACGTGGTGAGCCGCGCGAAAGCATCCTCCACGTGTCCTCCCGACAGGTCGAGGTCTGCCACCGCCAACTGTGCGTCCAGGGAGTCCGGCGACTCTGCGGCGGCAGTGCGCACGGCCGTTGCGTCAGCGTCCTGCAGCCGCTGCATGAGCTGCACCTGCGCCAGCCCGGCTTTCGCGTCCGCGTCGGCGGGCTGTTCGGCCAGCGCTTTGCGGTAAGCCGCGGCTGCAGCCTCATAATTGCCCGCCTCGATTGCGTCGAACGCCTCCTGGTGCAGCGGCGGAAGCGGTGCTTCAGCCGGCTCACCCGCGGTGTCCGGCTCACCGGCAGGAGCGTCGTTCAGGGAGCCGCTCACGCCGTTGGCCTGGGCGACCTTCAGAAGCTCATCGACATAGGTCCTGATCTGGGGTTCTGCGAGCACTCCCTCGAACAGGGGTACCGGCTGTCCTTTCAACACCCCGACGACGGTGGGCACGCCCTGTGCCTGGAACGCCTGGGCGATCCCGGGTTGGGTCTCGAAATCCACGCGCGCGAGCAGGATCCGGCCGGCCTGTTCCACCGCGATTGCCTCGAGCACGGACAGAACCTGTGCCGACTGGTCGCTCCAGGAAGCACCGAGCGCAACGATCACGGGCACCTGCGCCGACAGCTGGACCAGCTGCGGGAAGACCTGCTCGGTGACGTCGACAATATAAGGACTGCTGCCGGGGGCGGCAGCCGCGGGCGCCGGGTTCGCTGCACCCGGTCCGCCCTGGGCACCGGCCGGCGCGTTGGCTGATTGCGCCCGGGACTTCAGCGCGGACAGGTCGACAGCGCCGCGCAGGTTCATCGACGACGGCGCGGGGCCGCCCGGAGTGTTGGGAGTGCTCATGCTTTCACCTTATTACTGAAGCCGACATCAATGGACAACTCGAATCCGTCCGGGATTCTCCGGGTCAGCGCAGTTCTGCAGAGAGCAGCTGCTGCGCAGCGCCGATCACGGTGATCTTCTGATCGCTGCCGGCCGCCGGAACGTACATCATGACCGCCTCGCCGTAGCGCACATCAATACCTTCCTCCGTGGACTCCTCACCCGTGAGGGTCTCGTAGACCGTGCCTTCCAGCGCGATCGAATCGCCGGGTCCTTCGGGAACGCTGCTGTAGGTGTGGTCGAGGTATCCGAACACCATCGCTCCCCCGTCCCCGGTGGAGATCGCCCTTGTGTGCTCGGGCACGGGCTTGTGGGTGAAGGTGATGTCTGCGGAGTCATTTCCTGCATCGGCCACCACATCGGACTGGAAGGAAGTGATCGCGTCCGCGAAGGAGTTGGGCTCGAAGGTTGCCGCGTTGCGCCCCTCCGGCTTGGTCAGGTAATCCGCGATGGCGGCGACCGCGTCCTCGGGAGAGGCAACAAGCTCCTCACCGCCGTCGACGGGCAACATCTGCAGCCCCTCCGGCGTCCCGGCCGTGGGGAAGGTGGTTCCCGGCAGCATCTGGATCGACGAAGTAAGCCTGTAGTTCGACCGGGGATCATCCTGTACCAGTACCAGCGCCTGCGGGACCGGATTGGACTCTCCCTGGGTGAGCGCGACGACGGTGCGCGGCCACTCACTGCCGGTGGGGATCATGCTGGTGAGGACGGGATCCGCTGCCACAGGGGTGGGCGCTGCCACCTCGTCGGCCTGTGACCGGACTGAATAGTTGGCGGTTCGCAGCGAAGCGGCCGCACCGGCAACGCGGGACTCAAGCAGTGTTGCGTCGGCCGCGGCGTCGGCCTCCGCCACCGTGGTGGCCACGGATGCC
This sequence comes from Arthrobacter subterraneus, assembly GCF_900099735.1. Lineage (GTDB taxonomy): Bacteria > Actinomycetota > Actinomycetes > Actinomycetales > Micrococcaceae > Arthrobacter_D > Arthrobacter_D subterraneus. The sequence continues at coordinate 186,529 of NZ_FNDT01000003.1, forward strand.
AGAATCCGCTCAAGCTGGGTTTCCAAAATCACGGGGTGCTGTTCCGCAGATTCCGCTTCAGCCGATCCGGAAGGCGCTGCGGGTTCGGTCCCGGTGGCGTGGCCGGCCGCGGTTCCGGAAAGCCCGAGCGCGACGGTGAGTCCGAGGGCAGCCAACGGCCGCACCGGGTGGGCCGTGAAGCTGCTTCCCCGGGGGCCGCGGCGTCCCTCGTTCCGGGCACGGGCACGGGTGCCCGCGGCAGCCGGGTCGCGGCTGGGCCTGCGCGGCTTCGTGAAGCCAAGGGCCACACCGAGAACCAGCAGGAGTGCTCCGACGATGATCAGCGGGACGGCCCAGGGAGTGGCTGTGTCATTGGGGCTGGTGATGGAAACTGCAGTCGGCGCGGGAGTTTCACCGTCCGCGGCGATGAGGATCGACCACTCGCCCTCCCCCGGGTCCAGCCAGCGGTGGGTCAATGAACCGTCAGCGGTTTCCTCGCTGGTCCAGAGATCGGCACCGCTCGGATTTGGAACGGTCTCCTCGCCCTCGGTGAACTCGGTGGCCAGCTCTTCCTCGCCGATACCGGTGACGGTCAGGTGCGCGGCATCCGCCACCCAGGCGTCGACGTCGGACGCCCGCCCGACCGCGAGAGTAAAGGTACCCTCGGACTGCACGCTGATGTCGATGTCCTCAGCGTCCCCCTCCTTGGCGCCGGCATCTATGACCGTCACCGGGCCGCTCTGCGCATCGGCGGGGACCGAAACCGTCACCGTTTCCGGCGGTGCCCACCAGGTGAGCTGGCCGATGCCCAGCAGTACCAGCAGCGCGCCGATCGCCATGACGGGAACAGCAAGAGGAAAGCGCACTCGAGAAACCTAACGTTGAAATGGGTGGGCCCGGGTGAGCCGGGCTGGCGGGACTAGATCCCATCGTAACGAAGATGTCTCAACGGAACCTGAGCGTCAACGCCACCGCACTTCCCAATGGCCCGGACACCGCCGGCGACTCCCGCGCAGCGCGTTCCGGTCCTGTTAGTGTTTCGCTAGTTGAGCAACCGGTGTTGACCGTGCCGACACGCAAACGAAAGCGGACCATACGTGAGTGAACGCGAAGACGTGCCGATCAGCGAGCCCCTGCCCCGCCCGGCGTCGTCAGTGAACCAGACGCCGGAAGAACCCGGCGCAGAGGAGCCGGCACCCCGAGTGGAACCGGCCCCCCGAGTGGAGCCGCGCCGTCGGGGACTGGGGCCGGCCATGACCCGGCTGCGTTCCATGGTGCCGGTTGCTCAGCCCCGGCCGCGCTTCGAGTTCCCGCCGGAGCGCGCCGGCAGGGTTCCCGTGGACGAGTCGGTAAGCATCGGCGATGACCGGCTCAAGTTCGGTGGTGCGCAGCCCCGCTCCATGCGCCAGCACCCGATCCACTTCGGGTTCATGGCCAGCGTCGGGGTGGGACTGGCACTGCTTGCGTATTTCATGATCACCAACGTCGGTCAACTGCTGGTCTGGATCGGCGCCGCGCTGTTCATTGCGCTCGGCCTCGACCCCATTGTGCGCTGGCTTGAAGGGCGGAGGGTTCCGCGTCCGGCAGGGATCACGCTGGCCCTGGTGATGCTGGTCGGCATCATCGTCGGGTTCTTCGCGGTGCTGATCCCCACGATCGTCTCCCAGACCGGCCAGCTGGTCGAGCGGGCTCCGGGCTACGCGAGCGACTTCCTCGCCTCCGATTTTTTCCAGACGATCGACCAGCAGTTCCAGGTGCGCGAACGCGTCACGGATGAGGTCGACAAGTTCTTCGCGGACTCCGAAGCAGTCGGCGGGATCTTCGGCGGCGTGCTTGGTGTGGGCACTGTCATCCTCAACAGCATCTTCGGGGTGCTGGTCATTCTGGTGCTCACTCTGTATTTCCTCGCCTCGCTGCCGGGCATGAAAAAGTGGGCATACCGCCTGGCGCCCCGCTCCCGCCGCGAACGCGTGGAGCGGCTCGCCGAGGAGATCACGAGCAGCGTCGGCAACTACGTCATCGGCCAGGCGTGTGTGGCCCTGCTGAACGCGTCCTTTGCCTTCATCTTCATGACTATCGCTGACGTTCCGTTCTCGGTCCTGCTCGCATTCATTGTGGCGATGCTGGCGTTCGTTCCGCTGGTCGGCGCGGTGATTGCCGCCGTCGTCGTCAGTCTTGTGGCCCTCACCGCCGGGTGGCAGACCGCGGCACTGTTCGCAGTGCTGTATGTGGCCTATCTGCAGGTGGAGGCATATTTCATCTCTCCCCGCATCATGCAGAAGGCTGTGGCGGTACCCGGTGCGGTGGCCGTCATCGCGGTGATCGCGGGCGGAAGCCTTCTTGGCGTGCTGGGTGCACTGATCGCCATTCCGCTGGCCGCCGGTGCCATGCTGCTCCTGAAGGAAGTCTTCATCGCACGGCAGGACAACCAGTAGCCGTCAGCTCCGGCGCGGACGGCGTCACTCGGCGCGCGCTGTGGGCCCCGTCCATTCAGTGGGCAGCTCCACCGCCCTGCCGAGTACGACGCCGGCAATCTCCTCAAGCGCCCGGCTCACGTACTTTTCCCCCACCCAGAGATGCTTGGCGCCGTCCACGCCCACCACGCGTGCCTGCGGCACCCGCGCAAAACGCTCGGCAGCTTCGGGCGGCTGAAGGTAATCGTCATGCTCCGGCACCAGCACATGGAGGGGAAGCTCTGCCTGCGCCCACGAGTCGAGGTCAGCGTCGGACGCACGATGCAGCGGCGGTGACAGCAGGACAGCGCCCTCGATGAACTCGGCGACCGGCTCCCGGGCACCGTACTTGAGGCACAGCTCCGTACCGAAGCTCCATCCGACCAGCCACACGTTTTTCAGCCCCTGCTCCACGACCCACCGGACCGCGGCCTCAAGATCATGCCGTTCCAGGTTGCCGCCGTCGAATTCACCGTCACTGCAGCCGTGCGGTGAGCAGGTACCCCGGGTATTGAAGCGCAGGACGGCGATGTCCGCCAGCGCGGGCAGCCGGAAGGACGCCTTGCGGTAGACGTGGGAGTCCATGAAACCGCCCGCTGTGGGCAGGGGATGCAGTGTCACAAGCGTGGCCGCCGGCTCCCTGTTCTCCGGCGCGGCAAACTCACCGACCAGGGTCAGGCCGTCCGACGTGGTCAGCTCGAGAGCTCGCCGCTCGGCCGGCAGAACCGTGCCTGCCCTGATTTCGGATGGTTCGGAGCTGTCGGAGAACTGGTACGCAGGCGCTGCACTCATCATCCAATGCAGTCTACTGAAGCCGTGGAGTGCCTGCGGAACCGCGACGGCGCAGCTGGCCACAGGTACTCACGCCGCGGCCAATCCAGTCAGCCGGATCGCCGGGTACGCCAGCAGGTCAGATGCCAGTGGCGCCGGTCCGCCAGCGCGGTTTCCGCACCGAACAGGGAGTCCTCCTGCCAGGCCACCAGGTGGGCAAGACCGGGCGGAATATCCCGGTGGCACCCCGGACAGACATAGTACTTGGCGGCATTCCGTTCGGTGATCCGCCTGACTGACCAGACGCCGTCGGGCGCTGATTCCCTGGTGGGGATGCCGGCCCGGGCGCGCTCAAGATCCAGCTCCGGAGCCTCGGACCACTTTCGCCGCGACTGCCCGCGGGGTCTGCGCGGCTGATTGGAACGGGGCATGGATCCAGTCTGCACCGGGTGCGCTGTGAACAGGAAACCCGCCGGTGCCGGTAAAGTGCCAAGGGTGCGTCTAGTCATTGCCCGCTGCTCCGTGGATTACATCGGACGTCTCCGTGCCCACCTCCCGCTCGCTACCCGGCTGCTGATGGTCAAGGCCGACGGGTCGGTGCTGGTCCATTCCGACGGCGGCTCCTACAAGCCGCTGAACTGGATGAGCCCTCCGGCCACCCTCCGGATCGTCGAGCCCGCCCCCGAGGACGCGGAGCTGGGGGTATCCGAGACCTGGAACGTGCAGCACGCCAAGAGTGACGACCGCCTGGTGATCAGCATCCATGAACTCCTCCACGAAAGTTCACACGACCTCGGCGTGGATCCCGGACTGGTCAAGGATGGTGTGGAGGCTGACCTGCAGAGACTGCTCGCCGAACAGATCAACCTCCTCGGAGACGGTTACTCCCTGATCCGCCGCGAATACATGACGGCAATAGGCCCTGTGGATATCCTCGCCAGGGACGGCCAGGGACGCACGGTGGCGATTGAGCTCAAGCGGCGGGGTGATATTGACGGTGTGGAACAGCTGACCCGGTATCTGGAGCTGCTGAACCGGGATCCGCTGATGGCCCCCGTGCGGGGAGTCTTCGCAGCGCAGCAGATCAAACGCCAGGCGCGGGTACTTGCCCAGGACCGCGGCATCGACTGTTTAACGCTCGACTATGACGCCATGCGGGGCGTTGACGACGTCGATTCCCGCCTCTTCTAGCGTTCGCGACAAGGCCCCGGCAGCGCCTGAATTCGCTTTGAACCGGTTACCTGAACCCGGAACTTCCGCAATAGCCGAATTTCCGCTTAACAATCGGTTTATTCACCGGATTGTCCGTTGACCAGCCCATACGGCTATGTGATGCTTATTTCAGTCTTTGTGTACGTGGTTTTTCATGCTCGCAAGACAGGTTGCGAGCGTGAAGCTCCTCGTCAGTGCAGGGTCATTCTTGTCCTCGATGGAATTCACGCGGAGTAACTCGCGGCCGGCATACAGTGTGCCGGTCAGAATATGTTCCATTATGAGGAGAAATATAAATGGCACAGGGAACCGTCAAGTGGTTCAACGCTGAAAAGGGATTCGGCTTCATCACACCGGATGACTCCGAGGGCGACGTCTTTGTTCACTACTCGGAGATCCAGACCGGCGGATTCCGCACCCTTGATGAGAACCAGCGCGTGCAGTTCGAGATCGGTCAGGGCGCCAAGGGCCCCCAGGCCACCGGCGTCACCGCGCTGTAACTCGTTTCCGCGTAATAGTGACGGCCCCCGCAATCCTGCGGGGGCCGTCACTGCTTAAGCTGTTCTGCTGTGCCTGATGCGGTTCTGCTGTCAGATTCGGCCGCTTACCGCCAGGTACCGATCCCAATGACCGGACCGGCCTCCAGCCACGATGACAGCCCGGCGTACACATCGAACTTCATTGCCAGCAACACGTCGGTCCCCTCATAGCTCAGCGAAACGATGATTGTGCCGGGCTGGACCTGGGCCTTCTCCTGCTCGGAGGGCTCACGCCAGCCCTTCAGCTCGAGCGAGCTCCGAAGGTAGCGGTGCCTGGGACGCGGGCTGAGGGACACAAGACGAAGCCACTCCAGATGCTTGTCCGTATAGCGACAAACCCCCATCCGCCATCCCCGGTCAGGGAGGCGAATGGAGGCGTCAAAGGTTCCGAGTGCAGTGCGCAGCTGGTAGCGGCGGAGGCAGAAGGCGCCGATCATCAGCACGAGCAGTGCGCAGAGCACCGCCAGGGTGATGAACGTGATTCCGATGCCGTCCATCAGGGTTTCGCTACTTGGTGTCTGCGGTCACTGAACCGCCAATCCTGGCATTGTCGGCAACGATCACCACGCGGTTGCTGTCCACGGAGAAGAAACCGCCGTCGACACCAACCGTGAGTCGTTCGCCGGAGACCGGCTGAATGGCAAGTTCGCCTTCGGCGAGGATGGCAAGCACCGGTGAATGGCCGGGAAGAATGCCGATTTCCCCGTCAGAAGTGCGGGCTTTGACCATGGTTGCCGCACCGGACCACACGAAGTGGTCCGCCGCGACAATTTCAACTTCAAGTTCAGCCATGGGGGCTTACTTTCCGCTCTGCTCTTGGATCCGCGCCCACTGACGCTCAACGTCATCAAGACCGCCGATGTTGAAGAACGCCTGCTCGGCGATGTGGTCGAGATCGCCATTGCAGATCGCGTTGAATCCCTCGATGGTGTCCTTGATGCTTACAGTCGATCCCTCGACACCGGTGAACTGCTTGGCAGTGTAGGTGTTCTGCGAGAGGAACTGCTGGATGCGGCGGGCACGCGAGACCACGATCTTGTCTTCTTCGGACAGTTCGTCAACACCGAGGATGGCGATGATGTCCTGAAGTTCCTTGTTCTTCTGCAGGATCTGCTTGACCCGTACGGCGGTGTTGTAGTGATCGTGACCGATGTACTGCGGATCGAGGATACGCGAGGTAGAGGTCAACGGGTCGATCGCCGGGTACAGACCACGCGACGCAATCTCACGCGAGAGTTCCGTGGTCGCATCGAGGTGCGCGAAGGTGGTTGCCGGCGCCGGGTCCGTGTAGTCATCCGCGGGGACGTAGATGGCCTGCATCGACGTGATCGAGTGGCCCTTGGTGGAGGTAATGCGCTCCTGCAGCAGGCCCATCTCGTCAGCCAGGTTGGGCTGGTAGCCCACAGCCGACGGCATGCGGCCCAGGAGGGTCGACACCTCCGACCCGGCCTGGGTGAACCGGAAGATATTGTCGATGAAGAGGAGAACGTCCTGCTTCTGGACGTCGCGGAAGTACTCAGCCATCGTGAGAGCTGACAGCGCAACCCGAAGACGCGTTCCCGGCGGCTCATCCATCTGGCCGAACACAAGGGCAGTGTCCTTGAGAACACCGGCTTCTTCCATTTCAACCCAGAGGTCGTTGCCCTCACGGGTACGCTCACCCACGCCGGCGAAGACCGAGGTACCGCCGAAGTTCCGTGCCACACGGGTGATCATTTCCTGGATGAGGACCGTCTTGCCGACGCCCGCACCTCCGAAGAGCCCGATCTTTCCACCCTTGATGTAGGGGGTAAGCAGGTCGATGCTCTTGATTCCGGTCTCGAGCATCTCGGTGGAACCTTCGAGGGATGCGAAGGACGGAGCCTTGCGGTGGATCGGCCACCGCTCGGTGATTTCCAGCTGCGACTCGTCGACGTCAAGGGGCTTGCCCAGAACGTTGAAGATGTGGCCCTTGACGCCGTCACCGACCGGAACGGAGATGGCAGCGCCGGTGTCCTGCACCGTCGTGCCGCGGACCAGGCCGTCGGTTGCCTGCAGGGAGATGGCGCGCACCAGGTTGTCGCCCAGGTGCTGCGAGGTTTCAAACGTGATGGTGCGCGTCTCGCCGTTGAGGGTCACCTCGGTGGTCAGCGCGTTGTAGATGGCGGGAATGGCGTCAGCGGGGAACTCGACGTCGACAACCGGGCCGATGACACGGGCTATGCGGCCGGTCGCGCCGGGGGCAACTGAGTCCGTACTGTTCTCAACAGTCTGGGCAGTCATCTCTCTCACTTCATTCGGTAGATGGCGTGGTGCTAATAATAGTGCGTTGGGAACCCGGAGGGGTCCGCGGAGGCCGGGGGTCAGGACGCGCTGAGCGCGTCCGCACCCGCCACGATCTCCGAAAGCTCCTGCGTGATTTCCGCCTGGCGGGCGGTGTTGCGAAGGCGCGTGTACTTCTTGATCAGGTCGGTGGCGTTGTCCCCCGCCGACTTCATGGCCCGCTGGCGTGCTGCGAGCTCGCTCGCGGCAGCCTGGAGCAGGGCCGCGAAGATCCGGGACTCGATGTACCGCGGAAGCAGTGCATCCAGAACCCGCTCGGGTTCGGGCTCGTATTCGTAGAGCGGGAGGAGATCGGACTCGCTGCCGGCTTCCTCTTCCACAACCTCCAGCGGCAACAGCCGGACCACCGTGGGCTCCTGAATGACCATCGAACGGAAACGCGTGTAGACAACGTGGATCTCATCCACGCCGCCGTCTTCGAAGTCCGTTCCGAACTGGTCAAGCAGCACCCGGCCGATCTCACGCGCGGTCTCGAACTCCGGCGCATCCGTGCCGCCGGTCCACACCTGCTCGTAGGACCGGCCACGGAAATCGAAGTAGGCCTGGGCCTTGCGTCCAACGAGGTAGGGCTTGACTTCCTTGCCCTCCTCACGGAGCAGCTCAAGAAGCGACTCCGCCTGCTTGAGCACGGTCGCAGAGTAGGAACCTGCCAGCCCCCGGTCCGAGGTCATGATGAGCACTGCCGCCCGCCGGATCTGCTCCGGTTCGGTGGTCAGCGGGTGGTCAATCTCGGACTGCGACGCAACAGCGGAAACTGCACGGGTGATTGCATTGGCATAGGGCAATGACGACGACACACGCGCCCGGGCCTTACCGATGCGAGAGGTGGCGATCAGTTCCATCGCCTTGAAGATCTTCCGCATCGACGTAGTCGACACGATCTTCTGGCGGTAGACCCGGATCTGGGCTCCCATACTTGTCCTTTCCTTCGTAGTCCCTGGAAGGCACTACGGCTCAGGCTGCGGGCGTCCGCGCGCGGTGCGCGCTTTCGCTCGAGCCGTTAGCGCTTCTGCTTGACGATCTTTTCCTGGTCCACAGCGCCCTCGTCGAGCGGGCTGTGCTCCTCGTGCCCTGCGACCAGGCCGTCGTGGCCCTCACCGAAGAATCCCTGCTTGAAGTCGGTGATCTGCGACTTCAGCTCATCCACGGTGGAGTCCTCAAGCTGGTTGGTCTGTGCCAGCGTGGTCAGCACGGAGGACTTGTGACGGAGATGCTCGAGGAACTGCGACTCGAACTTCCGGATGTCCTCGACCGGAACATCATCAAGGTAGCCGTTGGTTCCGGCCCAGATGGAGACGACCTGCTCCTCGACGGGGAACGGCGCGTACTGGCCCTGCTTGAGCAGTTCCATGAGGCGGGCGCCGCGGGTCAGCTGCTGGCGGGACGCCGCATCCAGGTCCGAGGCGAACATGGCGAATGCCTGCATGTCGCGGTACTGGGCGAGGTCGAGCTTCAAAGTACCCGAGACCTTCTTCATCGCCTTGACCTGCGCAGCGCCACCGACGCGGGAAACCGACACACCGACGTCGACGGCCGGCCGCTGGTTCGCATTGAACAGATCAGACTGGAGGAAGATCTGGCCATCGGTGATGGAGATGACGTTGGTCGGGATGTAGGCAGAGACGTCGTTTGCCTTGGTCTCGACCAGCGGCAGGCCGGTCATCGAGCCGGCGCCCAGCTCATCGGAGAGCTTCGCGCAACGCTCCAGCAGGCGGGAGTGCAGGTAGAACACGTCACCGGGGTACGCCTCGCGTCCCGGCGGGCGGCGCAGCAGCAGCGAAACTGCGCGGTAGGCCTCAGCCTGCTTGGAGAGATCATCAAAAATGATCAGGACGTGCTTGCCGCCGTACATCCAGTGCTGGCCGATGGCCGATCCGGCGTAGGGCGCGAGGTACTTGAAGCCCGCGGGGTCCGAGGCCGGAGAAGCCACGATTGTGGTGTATTCGAGGGCGCCCTTGTCTTCGAGGGTCTGCCGCACGGCCGCGATGGTCGATGCCTTCTGACCGATGGCGACGTAGATGCAGCGAACCTGCTTCTGGACGTCACCGGAAGCCCAGTTGGCCTTCTGGTTGATGATCGTGTCAACCGCGATGGCAGTCTTGCCGGTCTGGCGGTCGCCGATGATGAGCTGGCGCTGTCCGCGGCCGATCGGGATCATCGCATCGATGGCCTTCAGGCCGGTCTGCATCGGCTCGTGCACAGACTTGCGCTGCGTAACGCCGGGCGCCTGGAGTTCCAATGCTCGACGCGACTCCGCCTTGATCTCCCCGAGGTCGTCGATGGGCTGACCCAGAGGATCAACCACACGTCCAAGGAAGGCGTCGCCCACCGGAACTGAGAGGATCTCCCCGGTCCGGTGTACTTCCTGGCCTTCCTCGATCCCTGTGTAGTCACCGAGGACGACGACACCGATTTCACGGGTGTCGAGGTTCTGGGCGAGGCCCAGAGTGCCGTCCTCGAAGCGCAGCAGCTCATTCGCCATGACCGAGGGAAGACCCTCTACCCTGGCAATGCCGTCGCTTGCGCTCGTTACGCGGCCCACTTCGACCCGCTCGGCGTTTCCGGGTTCGTAGGACGCCGCGAACTCGTTCAACGCATTACGGACGTCGTCGGCGTTGATGGTCAATTCGGCCATCTGCAGTCCCTGCTCTCCTGTGTTGTGATCACCGCCGGTAAGCGGCGACCGGTGTTGTTTTCGTCTGTATCGAAGCTAGCTTCAGCGGAGCCGTAGCTGAACGGCTAGACAGCCATCTTCCGGCGGAGTTCAGACAGGCGGGTTACCGCCGTAGCGTCCACCACTTCGTCTCCGACCTTCACCCGAACGCCGCCCACGAGGGAGGGCTCCAGGTTGACATTGATCTTGAGGTCCCGGCCATACAGCGCGTTCAGCCCTGCCTGGAGACGTGCAAACTGCTCATCCGACAGCGGACGGGTGACGCTGACGTTGGCAATCCACCGCTCCTGGCGAAGCGCGACAAGCTCAATGAACCGCTGAACGAGTGCGGACGGCTTCAGACCCCGGGGCGAAAGCACCGCCTGACGGATCAGGAGCCGCGCCTCGTCTCCCGCAAGGGGAACAAGCTTCAGGGCCAGCGCCACTTTGGCGGACCCGTCAGCCTGGGGCTCGGACAACGCCCGCTGAAGCTCATGGTTCGATTCAACGACACTCAGGAAGGAGAAGAGGTCATTTTCCAGACCTTCCAGTCCCTGAATCCCCTCGCCCCTGTTCTCGGCCACAGCGATAGCGACTGTTGCGGCGAGAGTTTCGAGTGCATCACCGAGATCACGCGGTTTGGCCCAGCGACGGGCAACCAGCCCCCGCACAATTTCTGCTGCTTCCGGCGAGATCCGTCCGGCGAAGAGCCGGGTTGCCAGGGCAACCCTGTCCTCGCTCGGGCGGTTCGGGTCCGTGAGGGCTCGGCGGAGTCCTGCATTTGTATCGAGTGCATCGAGGGCGCCGAAGAGTTCCTCCGCCAGCGTCAGTGATGCTGAGCCGAGACGGAGTTCAAGCTCCTGCCGTGCCTCCGTGAGGGACTGGCTAGATACGCCTGCCATTACTTGGCTGCACCTGCGCTCTGGGTAGCGGACTGCTCCTCCAGGTCAGCGAGGAAGCGGTCAACGACGCGAGCGGAACGCGCGTCATCGGCCAGGGACTCACCGACAATTCGGCTGGCCAGCTCGGTGGCGAGAGTACCGACCTCGGCCCGCAGCGCGACCACTGCAGCCTGGCGATCGGCCTCGATCTGCGCCTCGGCCTGGGCCGAGATGCGGTTCGCCTCCGTGACAGCCTTCTCCTTGAGCTCCGCAAGGATCTGGGCGCCCTCGGCACGTGCCTCCTCGCGGATGCGGTTCGCCTCGGTACGAGCATCGACCAGCTGCTGCTTGTACTCTTCGCGTGCGGCGTTGGCTTCCGCCTGCGCGGCTTCCGCCTTGGCGATGCCGCCCTCAATGGCTTCAGTGCGCTCTGCAAACGTCTTCTCAAACGCCGGCATCACGAACTTGATAACGATGTACATCAGTACAGCGAAGCCCGCGACCGTAACCAGCAATTCCCACAGGTTCGGTGCGAGGGGACTTTCAGCTGCAAGTATGACTGCGCTATCCATGTTTCACCCGTCTTTCTACAACTAGTCTGTTTGGTTGACCAGCGACTCTTCTAGAGAACGAAGGCGAAGACCAGACCGAGGATGGCGAGGGCTTCGGTCAGTGCCAGACCAAGGAATGCGATCGGCTGCAGCACGCGCTGTGCCTCCGGCTGACGAGCAACACCGTTGATGTACGCGGCGAAGACCAGGCCCACACCGATACCACCGCCGATTGCGGAGAGACCGTAACCTACGAGGTTCAGATTGCCTTCCATTTTTTTCCTTTCAAGATGCCGCTATGCGGCAGGTTGGTTGGGATCATCCCCAGCGGGGAAGACTTTGTTACGTGTTGTTAGTGGGCGTCCGCGTGGAGCGCGCCCTCAATGTAGATCGCGGCCAGCAGGGTGAAAACGTACGCCTGCAGAACCATGATCAAGGCTTCGAGCATGTACATCGCGACCGCACCGCCGAGAACCAGCAGGCCGGTTCCCTGCAGCAGCACGTTCCCCGACAGCGTCATGAATTCGATTGCGCTGCCTGCCAGCATCACGATCAGGTGACCGGCAAGCATCGTCGCAAACAAACGGAGTGAGTGAGTGACCGGACGGACAAGGAAGTTCGAGATGATCTCGATCGGAACCACCAGCGGCATGATGTACCACGGGACGCCAGAGGGAACCACTGCCAGCTTGAAATAGCGCAGACCGTGCTTCTTGACGCCGACCGCAATCCACAGGAGGTAGAAGATGGCCGCAATGGCGTAGGCACTGCCCGGATGGGAGAAGCTCGGAATCTGAAGCAGCGGGATGGCACCGAAGATGTTGTTCACGAGGATGAAGAAGAACGCGGTGAACAGCCAGGGCACGTACTTGAGGTACTCACGTCCGCCGATGATGTCCTTGCCGATGGAGTTGCGCACGAAGCCGTAGGCGGCCTCACCCACGAACTGCAGTTTCCCGGGAACCAGCTGCCCGCGGCGGGACGCCACGTAGAAGAAGGCGCCGATCAGGATAACGGAGAGGATGACCAGAAGCATCTGCTTACCGAAGCCCGGAGCAAACCACACGCCGTACTCGGTATTCCACGGGAGAATGTTCGGCGGATGCGCCTCTTCGATCGTGGGTGGGACAAAGCCCTCTTCAGTGGTGGTTTGAGCGGGGAGCGCAAGCGCGATCAACGCGTTTCCTCTCTGCAGTGTCCATCGTTGGGCGTAGTTGGATCGGGCACAGCATTACTGCTCCGACAAATGAAGTTATTCGACATTGCTCTGGGAACCTTCCTCCGGACCGTGCTTGCGTTCCGGCACTGGGCCGGCACCGGTGGAGCTGGAACGGGTGAGGTTGTGCTTGTAGGAGAGATAGAAACCGCCCACTGCACCCAAGAGGCCTCCGGCGAGCACGAGCCAACGCATTCCCAGGAGATTGTCCAGCCCCCAGCCTATCAAACTCCAGACGATGATCCCGCCAACGATGTAGCTGAAAACAGCGATTCCATCGTTGTAGCCGGCTTCGCCATACCTTCCGCGGGGATCGCGGTCCGACGGCTTGCCGGGCACTTCCCCACCGGTTCCCGGAACGTTTTCAGGCATGTCCGTCAACCGCCCGCTGGCCGGAGAGCGGCGCCCCGTCGTCGTCGTGATAGAGCTGGTGGCGCGCCCTGGCGAACACGGCAACCTCGATGATCTGCCACAGCACCACCGCCCCGACTGCAGACCCGAAGAACCAGGTGCGATCGAGCCACTGCGGTGCACCGACAAAAAAGAGGACAGCCGCGAAGCCGACCACTTTGATCGCGTAGGTGACGACGAAGATCCCCAACGCTCCGCTTGGGTTGGAACGGCCCACAAAGTGGCCGATCAGCAGACTGACCCCGAAGAAAAGCGCCACGACCGCATAACCGAAAGCGGCACTTGCGGCGGCACCGCTTCCATGCAGCATGAACGCGACGGCGGCTGCCACTATCAGGGCCGCGCCCGTTCCGGCGACGCAGCGCAGCAGGATGTGCAGCCAGAGCGATGGGGTGGGCCCGGAGGCGGAAACACCGGAGCCACGGGCGCGCGAGGCGTCAGGTGAGATCATGGGATTTCCGTCCATCACAGGTGGGTGGCGCCGGCGGAAGCTGCCTGGCTACTCCTGAAATTCTACAACAGATAGAAATCGCACCCTCCTGTAGTTGCTCAGGTTAACGATCGGCTGAAGCCGACCGTCGGAGCCGTGCCAGGATCACCGGCGAGTAGATATAGAGGGCGACGACGGCGGCCGCAAACAGGGAGCAGGCGATGGCGAGCGGCGGCGGAGCGGTAGCGAGGATGAATCCTGCCACTCCAACCAAGGCGGAACAGACCGTCACCACAAGCGCGGACTGGAGGTGGGTCAGACCGACATCGGTGAGTCGCTGATAGACATGCTCACGGTGGGATGCATACCAGCGCTTGCCCGCGCGGACCCGCCGGAGGAAGGTGAGGAAGGTGTCGGCCAGGTAGATCAGTACCGGGGAGAACAGGTATTCGAGGTACACGCCGGCCAGCAGACCGGCAACCGCCATTCCGGCGATGGAAGCGCCGAGCAGGTAGCTGCCGACGTCGCCCAGGAAAACGAATCCCCGCCCGAGGTTCCAGGGCAGGAACCCGGCAAACGCCGCCGCTACGACGAGGCCCGCAACGGTCAGCCAGAACTGGCCCACCATGGTGCCTGCCACGGAGTAGAAGATGCCTACCAGGACTCCGTGCAGCCCTGAAATACCGTTGATGCCGTCCATGAAGTTGGCGGCGTTGATGTAGGCAGCGACTGCAAGTGCCCCAACGGGAACCCACCAGTACGACTGTTCGATGGTCCAGGCAAGTGCCAGAGTCCCTACCGCTCCGATCATCAGCTGGATCAGCGCCCGGGACCTGATGGACACTCCCCGGTAGTCCTCGATCCAGCCGAGCAGGGCGGCGGCGGAAAGCATGAACAGGACAATGAGCACCACCGACCGGTCAACCGGAACCAGGCCCGTCAGCACGGACAGTGCAAGCCCGACGACGATTCCCACCGCCACCGTGATGCCCACCCCGCGGATCACCACAGAATGATGGGATGACCGTTCGTTGGGGATATCCAGTACACCGAGCCTGTGCAGGATGGGCTTCAGGACGAATGGCAGCACCAGGCTGAGCAGCAGGGAGGTACCGACCACGGTCCAGAGCAGCATGCTCATGCCCCCTTTTCGGCCGGCGGAACGTTCTCGGAGTACACCTCGATACCGCCCTTCACTTTCCAGTCGCGCAGGTTCAGCACCGCCGGATCCAGCGCGGTGACCCGCGTGTGCGAAATCTTGGGATGGAGGGGGCGTGCGTCATCCTCGTCGATTCCCACCAGGTCCTCGTGCAGTTTCTCGCCCTTGCGCAGACCGGTAAAGACGATGTCGATGTCCTTCCCTGACATGGCAATCATGCGGCGGGCGACATCGAGGATCTTGACCGGCTCACCCATATCCAGGATCAGGACCTCTCCTCCCCTGCCGATCGCCCCTGCCTGAATAACCAGCTGGCAGGCTTCCGGGATGGTCATGAAGAAACGGGTGACCTCCGGATCGGTGACGGTGATCGGCCCGCCCACGCGGATCTGTTCGGTGAAGAGCGGGAGCATGGATCCTCGACTGCCGATCACGTTCCCGAACCGGACGGAAACATATTTCCTGCCTTCGGCACCGGCAGTCCAGGCGGTCAGCTTTTCGGCAACCCGCTTCGAGTGACCGAGGACGCTGGTGGGGTTGGCGGCCTTGTCGGTGGAAATATTCACGAAATTGCTGACTCCGGCCGCTTCAGCGGCCCGCAGGACGTTGAGGGTGCCGAGCACGTTGGTCTTCCAGGCTTCCTCGGGGTACTGCTCGAGCAGGGAAACGTGTTTGAGCGCCGCGGCGTGGAACACCACCTCGGGAGCCCGGTCGAGAAAAATGTCGCGCAGCGTGTCCGCGTCCCGGATGTCCGCCAGGACCGTATCCCTTCCCGTGAGCAGTCCCCTGCCGGTGAGGGAGATCTGGGTTGTCTGCAGCCCGGTTTCGTCGCGGTCGAGCATGATGAGTTCGGCGGGCCGGAATTCGGCGATCTGCCTGCAAAGTTCGGATCCGATGGATCCGCCTGCACCGGTCACCAGCACGCGGCGCCCGGCGATGTAGCCGGCTACTTCATCCGCGCGGATGTCCACAGGGCGCCGGCCGATAAGGTCTTCGACCGCAACGTCCCGAAAATCAGCCAGCCCCTTCTCTCCGCCTGCCAGCATGTCGCGCAGCGGCGGGAGCACCAGGACACGGATGCCGAGCCCGTCCACCAGGTCCGAGACGCGCCGCACCTGGGCTGCTTCGACATCCGAGAACGCAATGACAAGGGCGGTGGCCCGCGTCCGCCGGGCGATTTCGGGTAGGTCCTCCAGCCTGCCCAGCACCGGAACCGTGGCCAGCCGCAGGTGTTTCTTGGCCGGATCATCGTCGATCAGCCCCACCGGGAAGTAGGGCGAGTCGCGGTCCTGCATCATCCGGGTGACAAGCGATTTGCCGAGGAAACCGGCCCCATAGATGAGCGTGCGCTGGGCGTCGTCGCCCGGCTTGGCCTTGCTCTCCACGTACATCCGTTTCAGATACCGCGTGGACGCCATGAAGATGCACGCAAACGGGAAGGCAATGATTGCCACGCTTCGCGGGATCTGGATAACGCTGATGAAGGCAATGCTCACCAGCAGCAGGATGACCGAGACGATCACCGTGACGATGACGAGCAGCCTTGCCTCGTGGAAGCTGCCGAATGCATAGCGTCCCCGATAGAGGGCGAAGCTTATGCCCACAATGAGCTGGGACACCACGGCTACCGCGCAGAAGATCACCACGCCCGGAACGTTGATCTGGTTCACCAGCAGCTCCAGGCGCAGGATAACTGCCAGGAAGACTGCCACAATCCAGGCGAGGGAATCGAAAGCGTACTGGGACCACAGCCACAGTGCCGGCTTCTCCGTCTTGCCGGCGGAGCCGTCCCGATTCACGCGAGCCGCGGAATTCTGGTTGTCCGTCTGTGTCATGATTCCTTTGGATGGAGCCTGTAGCGCGGTCACGCCACCGTCGGATCCTGGGCGAAGTGACCGCCTGGGCCGTGTAATAGACTTTCCCTACCCGAGAATACTAGCCCGAGTGATGCGCGCTCTCCGTGACCACCTCACCGAGTTCCCACGCGCCGCGCAGGCTGGCCGAAAGGACCGTTTTGCAGGAAACCGTGGCTGTAGCGGCAGTGACTTTCGACAGGCCGGATGACGTACAGACACTCCTCGAAGCTCTCTCGCGACAGGATCATTCCATCGCCTCGGTGGCCCTCGTCGACTCCGGCACCCAGGACGTTGCCGCCCTGGCAGCGGGCTCGGATGCTCCCGTCAACTACATCCGTTCTGCCACCAACCTCGGCGGCGCCGGCGGATTCTCCCTCGCCATTCTTTCCGCGATGGCCAGCGGCGCCGAGTGGATCTGGATCATGGACGACGACGCGCACCCGGAAGACACGGGCGTGCTCAGCAGCCTGCTGGCGGCCGCCCGCAGCCGCAACCTCGACGTCGTCGTCCCGCTGATCGTAGCGCCGACCGACTCGTCCCGGCTGTCCTTTCCCTTCCGGGTTGAGGGGCGAACCACCCATGACCGCGCTCAGGTGGAAAAGCTCGGCTTCATCCCGGGCACGGCGCAGTTCTTCAATGGCGCCCTGATCCGCTCCGATGTCTTCTTCCGCGTCGGGCTTCCGGACCTGCGCCTGTTCATCCGGGGCGATGAGACCGACTTCATGCTGCGTCTGCGCCGTGCCGGGATCGCCTTCGGCACGGTCACGACCGTTGCCCTCAGCCATCCTCCGGGATGGGCCGAAGTCCAGCAGGTACTGGGCGACAGGCTCCACGTCCTGGTTCCCGAGACAGAGTTCAAGCGCTTCTACTTCTTCCGGAACCGCGGGCACCTCACCCGCCGGTATCTCCGGGTGCGGTCGCTGGTCGCCGATGTGGTGGGCTACCCGGTGTACTACCTGCGGCGCGGCGACGTCCGCGGACTCACATCCTGGGCCCGGGCCTACCTGGCGGGGGTGCGCGGGCGAAGCTTCGGTCCGCCCTCGGACTTCGGGTTCTGACCCGGTGACCGCCCTTCCGCCGGTCACCGTGGTGGTGACCACTTTCAACCGGGCCGGCTATCTAAGCCGCCTGCTCGAGTCGCTGGGCCGCCTCGATCCCGCTCCTGCCGCCGTCGTCGTCGTTGACAACGCAAGCACCGACTCCACCGCAGAGGTGCTGGAGGCCGCCGCCTCCTCGCTGCCGGTTCCGTTGACCGTACACCGGCTCCCCGCAAACGTCGGCGGTTCCGGCGGTTTTTCCGCTGGTGTGGAGCGTGCCCTCGCCCAGGGCGCCACCTGGCTTTGGCTGATGGACGACGACGTCGAAATCCTGCCCGGCGCACTCGCCGCCTTCGCTCCGTGGCTCGGGAAGTACCGCTGCCTGCACGGCCGGCGCCTGGACCATACCGGTGAGCCGTTCTTCTGGCAGCACAGGTTCAATGATTTCCTCGGCGTGCACTTTCCCGTTCCCGGCAATGTATTCGCCCACGCGCCGGTCTTCCGTACCAACGTGGCGTGCTTCGAGGGAGTGATGCTGCACGCCGACGTGGTCCGCGAGGTCGGGCTGCCGGATCCACGCTTCTTCATCAATGGGGATGACACCACGTACGGCTGGCTCATCTCGCAGCGGGAGCCAGTGGTGTACATCGATGCGTTCGTGCTGCGGAAGGCCCGGCCGCAGAAACAGATCGATCTTGGCCTGCGTCACCTGAACGACTCAAGCAACCTGGGCCGCTACTGCGGGATGCGGAACCGCGGCCACCTGGCGAGGTATCTCATGGAATACGGAAAGTTCAGCCGCGCAGGATTTGCTCTCGGCACCGCGCTGACGGCGGCGAAGGAAATCCTCAGGCTGGCCGCCGTTGAGCATACGCTGTCCGGCGTGAAGCCGCTGTGGAACGGCTGGCGGGAATCCCGCTTCATCCTGCGGGATCCGGACTGGTCACCGATGCCCACGCTGGCCCCCCGTCCGACGGACGCGGCCTCATGAGGTGGTCAGTGATCGGAGGCAGCGGCTTTGTCGGCGGCGCTGTGCTGAAGACGCTCGCCGGAGCGGGCGAGGAAGCGCTGCCGGTCCGCGCCCCGCGCGTGGCCTCTGCGGCGCGGACGCCGCTGGAACTGCTCGCCGACGCCGACCGGCAGGGCGCCGTCGTCGATCTGCTGGCCCGCGAACTGGCTGGCAGCGCGGTGGTGGTCAACGCGGCAGGCGCCGCCGCTCCCCGCAGCCCGGAATCCCTCCAGCTCACCGGTGCCAACGCGCTGCTTCCGGTGCTGATTGCCCGGGCGTGCGCCACGGCAGGCGTTCCGCGGTTTGTTCACCTCAGCAGCGCGGCTGTGCAGGGACACCGCCCGGTTCTCGACGAGTCGCCGGACACCGCTCCCTTCTCGCCGTACTCGCGCAGCAAGGCCCTCGGAGAGCGGGCGCTGCGGATGATTCCGCCGGGCGGACCTGAGATCATCTCGGTCCGTGCCACTTCGGTCCAAGGCATTGAGCGGCCGACGACGGCGGCACTCGCCCGCTTCGCAGCCTCGCCCCTTGCCTCGGTCGCCTCCCCCGGCACAGCGCCCAGTCCGGTGGCGTCCGTCGATGCGCTGGCAGAACTGGTGCGGACGGTGGGATCCCATGAGGGTCAGCTGCCGCAGATTGTGCTCCAGCCCTGGGAGGGTATGACCGTGCGGACGGTGCTGGAGGCAACCGGCGGCACGCCCCTGGTTCTCCCCCGCTCCCTGTGCCGCGTCGTCCTGCGTACCGGGTACACCGTGTCAGCCCTTCTCGGGGAGCGCCTGCACGGGTCCGTCAGGCGCGTCGAACTGATGTGGTTCGGCCAGGATCAGGTGGCCGGTTGGACGGCTGAAGAAGGCGTCGTCCTGCCGTCGAGGGTCAGTTCGATCCTTGAGGAGGCAGGTGCCCGTCGGCGCGGCCGGCGCCAGCCGAGGGGTTCCGGGCAGGAGTAATGTCCTCCGGGTCCCCGGTGGCCGGGCTTCCGGTGGCAGGGTTCCCTGCCGGGGCATCAGTCGCCTCAGTGCCGGTCCCCAGAACCACCCCGGGGACCACAGCACGCAGTTCCTCGAAGGAGATCACTCCTTCCCGGACCACGATCGGCAGGTCGCCGGTGGTATCCACGATGGTTGAGGCGCCTGCGTCGGCAGAGCGCGGCCCGTCCTCAAGATAGACCTCGACGGCGTCGCCCAGCTGCTCATACGCCTCGGCTGCAGTGGCCGCCGCCGGCTGCCCCGTGCGGTTCGCCGAGGAAACCGCAAGAGGACCGGTCAGGATGAGCAGGTCCAGCGCGACGCGGTCGTCCGGCATGCGCAGTGCCACGGTTCCGAAGGTGTCGCCGAGGTCCCAGCTGAGCGAGGGTTGGGCGTGGCAGATGAGGGTCAGGCCCCCGGGCCAGAATTCCTCGGCGAGGCGGCGCGCCTCAAGGCTGACGTTCACGGCGAGGCCGTCCAGGGTCTGCACACGCGGAATAAGAACCGGAGGCGGCATGCTGCGTCCCCTGCCCTTGGCTGCCAGCAGCGCGGCAACAGCCTGCGGAGCGAAAGCGTCGGCAGCGATCCCGTACACCGTGTCGGTGGGAATCACCACGCACTGCTGTGAAGCGAGCGCGCGCTGGGCGCGCGCCAGCCCTTCACTGCGCTCGGTCGGATCGGAACAGTCAAACATGGCACTCACGCCAGCCATCCTTTCACTTCCTGCCGTCCAACGGCATATCGGTTCGCGTGGCCGACGTCGCACGGTCGCGGCCGGAAAGGTCCTGGTGGGTGAGGACCGTTGTCCAGGAGGGGTCTGCACCGAGTATTGCCGCGAGCGCTGTGGCCTGCACCTCGGCATGTTCCATCACAAAGTAACCCCCGGGCTTCAGGAGACGTGCGGCAGAAGCCGCGGCCGCGAGCGGGAGGCGCAGACCATCGGCGCTTCCTCCGTAGAGCGCCATGTCCGGATCGTGCTCAGCCACCTCGGGCTCACGGGGCACAGCCTCGGTGGGGATATAGGGAGGATTCGACACCACCACATCGAAGGTTCCATTGTGTTCGGTGAGCGCCTCCGCGTAGTCCGCCCTGACCAGGGTGACGCCGAACGGCGTGAGATTGCGTTCGGCCCAGGCGAAGGCCAAGTCGCTCAGCTCGACGGCGAAGACGAGCGCATCCGGCACTTCCTGCGCGACTGAGCCTGCAATGGCGCCCGACCCCGTGCCGAGGTCGGCAACCCGTGCACCCGGAATGAGCCGGGCAGCATCGATGGCGAGCTGGGCAACCGTCTCCGTCTCGGGACGGGGAATGAAGACGCCGGGTCCCACGGCGAGCTCCAATCCGCGGAAGTAGGCGACACCGGTGATGTGCTGGAGCGGCACCCGCCGGGCACGCTCCGCAACCAGTTCTCCGAACCCTTCCGGAGCGGCCGCCCCGACAAGGGCAAGCGCCCGGACCCTGCCGACGCTCTCCCCCAACAGGTGTGCGGCGAGGAGCTCTGCGTCAGCCCGGGGACTCGGTACGCCGGCGTCCGCGAGGGTAGAGACGGCAGCGCGCAGGGCTTCGTCCAGCGAGTCCATGGTGTGCGGCGGGCTTAGGCGTCGTCGCCGATGGCATCGAGCCGGGTCTGCTCATCGAGCTCGATGGCTGACTGTACTACCGGCTCCAGTTCGCCGTTCATGACGGCGTCAAGATTGTAGGCCTTGTAGCCGGTCCGGTGATCGGCGATCCGGTTCTCCGGGAAGTTGTAGGTACGGATGCGCTCCGAACGGTCCATGGTGCGCACCTGCGACTTACGGATATCGGAGTTCGCGGCGTCGATCTCTTCCTGCTTCGCGGCAAGGATGCGTGACCGGAGTACGCGCATCGCCGCTTCGCGGTTCTGCAGCTGCGACTTCTCGTTCTGCATTGCAACCACGATGCCGGTGGGGAGGTGGGTGATGCGGACCGCGGAGTCGGTAGTATTCACTGACTGCCCGCCGGGACCCGAGGAGCGGTAGACGTCGATCTTGAGATCATTCTGGCTGATTTCGACCTCTTCCGGCTCATCGACCTCCGGCAGCACCAGCACTCCGGCAGCCGAGGTGTGGATACGGCCCTGCGATTCAGTGACGGGGACACGCTGGACGCGGTGGACACCGCCCTCGAACTTCAGGCGTGCGTACACGCCCTCAGCGGGATCGTTGGATGAACCCTTGATGGCCATCTGGACATCCTTGTAGCCGCCGAGGTCGGACTCGTTGGCGGAGATGATTTCCGTCTTCCAGCCCCGGGATTCGGCGTACCGGGTGTACATGCGCAGCAGGTCGCCGGCGAAAAGGGCAGCCTCGTCGCCGCCTTCGCCGCCCTTGACCTCGATGATGACGTTGCGGGCGTCGTTGGGGTCGCGTGGAATGAGGAGCCGGCGGAGGCGTTCCTGTGCAGCGGCCAGCTGCTGTTCGAGCTCGGGGATCTCGGCGGCGAACTCGGGGTCGTCGGACATTTCGCGGGCCGCCTCGAGGTCGTCCTGGAGGGCCTTCCAGCGCGTGTGCGCTTCGACGATGCCGCTGAGCTCGGCATAGCGCCGGCCAAGTTTGCGTGCCAGTGACTGGTCAGTATGTACGGCCGGATCGGACAGGCGGACCTGCAGGTCAGCATGCTCATCGAGCAGGCCCTGTATGGACTCAAACATGACGGACACAACCTCTTTCTGGCCTTTCAAGCCAGTCTAGATTAGGGCGAATTCCCCGGACTTTTGAAGCGACGGCGGCTTAACGCCGGAAGCCGCTCGAGACATGCCGGCCAGGGAGCGTTCGACGACTCCCAACCTTCGCAAGCTCAGGTCGGGGCCCTCGTCGTCTCTCTTACGGGCCTGGCACCACCAGCAGGGGCGGGGCCGGCATGTCTCGAACGGCTACTTAGCTAATCGTTGTCGCTCTTCGATCCCAGTGTGGTCTTTTGGACCTGCATGAGGAACTCGACGTTGGACTGCGTCTCCCGGATCTTGTTGGTGAGCAGCTCAAGTGCCTGCTGCTGCTCAAGCCCGGACAGGACCCGGCGGAGCTTCCACATGATCTTGACCTCGTCCGCAGAGAGAAGGTTCTCCTCACGGCGGGTACCCGATGCGTTGACATCCACGGCGGGGAAGATGCGCTTGTCCGCAAGGTTGCGGGACAGGCGCAGCTCCATGTTGCCGGTGCCCTTGAACTCCTCGAAGATCACCTCGTCCATCTTTGAACCGGTCTCGACCAGCGCGGTAGCGAGAATGGTCAGCGAGCCGCCGTTCTCGATGTTGCGCGCTGCTCCGAAGAAGCGCTTCGGCGGGTACAGCGCAGCCGAGTCGACACCACCGGAGAGGATGCGGCCCGACGCCGGAGCGGCAAGGTTGTAGGCACGTCCGAGGCGGGTCATCGAGTCCAGAAGTACGACGACGTCCATTCCCATCTCGACGAGACGCTTGGCACGCTCGATCGAGAGTTCGGCAACGGTGGTGTGGTCATCCGCCGGCCGGTCGAAGGTTGAGGCGATGACCTCTCCCTTGACGGTGCGCTGCATGTCGGTGACTTCCTCGGGACGTTCGTCGACGAGGACCATCATGAGGTGCACTTCGGGGTTGTTGACCGTGATGGCGTTGGCGATCGCCTGCAGGATCAGGGTCTTGCCGGCCTTCGGCGGCGAAACGATCAGGCCGCGCTGGCCCTTGCCGATCGGCGCCACGAGGTCAATGACGCGGGGCCCGATCTTCCTGGGCTCGGTTTCCAGGCGAAGCCGCTCGGAGGGGTACAGCGGAACGAGCTTCGCGAAGTCGACGCGGTCCTTCAGTTCCTCCGGGGTCTTGCCGTTGATCGAGGTCAGGCGTACCAGCGCATTGAACTTCTGGCGGGTGCTGCCCTGGTTCTCCCCGTCACGCGGTGCACGGATGGCACCGACCACGGCGTCGCCCTTGCGCAGGCCGTACTTCTTGACCTGTGCCAGCGAGACGTAGACGTCATTGGCTCCCGGGAGGTACCCGGAAGTGCGCACGAATGCGTAGTTCTCGAGGACGTCCAGGATGCCGGCTACGGGCAGGAGGACGTCATCTTCGGTGACCTCGACGTCGTCGACGTCGGGGTTCTGGTTGCGGCCCCGACGGCGCTCGTTGCGGTCGCGGAAGCGGCTGTTGCGGTCGTCCTCGCGGTTGTTGCGGTTGCGGTTGCGCCGGTTACGGCCGCTGCCGTCGTCGCGGTTATCCCGGTCGCCGCGGTTATCCCGGTCGCCGCGGTTATCCCGGTCGCCACGGTTGTCGCGGTCGCCACGGTTGTCGCGGTCGCTACGGTTGTCCCGGTCGCCACGGTTGTCGCGGTCGCCCCGGTTGTCGCGGTCGCCACGGGCGTCGTCGTTGGATCGGCGCTCGTTGCGGTCGCGGTTGCGGTCCCGGCGGTCGTTCCGGCGCTCTGACTGGCCTTCGCCCTGGGTGTCTGCTCCATCTGTGTCCCCGCCCTGCGGAGCACCGGCGTCGGTGCCGTCGGCTTCAGGAGCAGGCGCACTCTGGGTTTCCGAATCCGAGCGGCGTCCACCACGGCGGCCGTCGCGGCTGCGGCGTCCGCGTTCGGTTCCGGCTTCCTCGGAGACAGTGTTCTCCTGGGCTGCGCTGCCCTCCGTGTCAGCAGTGGAAGCTGCGGCGGGTTCCGTGGAGGCGCTCTCCGGAGCGGCCTGTTCCGTCTTCACGACGCCGTCGCTTCCGGCACGCCGGTTCCGGTTGCGCGTGCGGGTGGGCCTCTCGGCAGGCTCCGCAGCCTGCTCCTGCTCCGTGGCACCGGCGGAGTCGGATGCGGATGCGGAAGCGTTGCGGCCCCTGGCAGGCGCAGCCTGCTCCTGGGCCGGTGCGGATGCGGTGGGGCGGTCTGCTACTGCCGAGCCGCGCTGGTGGTCCGAGATCGCGGCCACCAGGTCGCCCTTGCGCATACGGGAGCCCACGGAAATGCCGAGCTGACCGGCAAGCGCCTGCAGCTGGGCGAGCTTCAGTCCGGCAAGTCCGGAACTCTTGGAAGCTGGTGCGCCGTTCGTCTCGGCGGCTTGGCTATCCACGCCTGTCGGCAGGTCAGTGGTTTGAGTCACGAAGGATTCCTTCCCCCTCGTCGGGCGATCCATCTCTGATGTGGATCGCGGTTTGGTTTGCCCGCCGCCAAGTCGGAAGAGTTGGAAGCTAAGGTTTCGGTGCTGACCGGATGCTCTCCGGTGTGGCCGAGCGTGCTGGAGACCTCTAACCCGGTGCGTACCAGTCACACGCGAGAACGTGCTGTATGCATCAGGTTCTGGGAGGTACACCTGAGATTGAGCCACTGCTGACACACAGGCAGTTTCACGACGGTCACAGAACATGACGGCCAGATCAACAGAAGCACATCTGAATACGGAATTGCCTCATAATCTGGAAGTGACTACCGAGAGCTATTACCGTTGGTGCACCTTCACTTTAGCACCTTCTGTGTCAACGTTCAGCCGAAGAACACGCCAGTCAATGCCGTCGTCCGTGCTGCCGACGATGCGCTCCGCCGCCGAAATCACTGCAGCGGCCTGTTCCTCCCCTACCGCGAGGGTCATCACGGTAGGGCCTGCGCCCGAGATCACCGCAGCGAAGCCCTCTGCACGCAGCGCCCGCATCAGCGAGGCGCTGTTCAGCATGGCCTGTGCACGGTAGTCCTGATGCAGCAGGTCCCGGGTTCCGTCGAGGAGGAACTCCGGCGCCGACTGCATGGCATGGACCAGCAGTGCCGCACGTCCGGCATTGGCCGAAGCACTGTTGTGGGGCACCGAGGCCGGCAGCAGCGCACGCGCTGCCTCAGTGGACAGCTCACTCGCCGGAATCGCGACGACCGGCACTATGTCCGGGTGCACCGGAATAACCGTGCTCTGGTAGGCACGGCCGGTTTCCCAGGACACCGCCAGCGACCCGAGCAGCGCCGGAGCCACATTGTCCGGGTGACCCTCAAGAGTTGAGCACAGCTGCAGTACCCCCCGGGCATCCATGCGCGCCGGATCCGGAAGGAGCGCGTTGGCAGCCAGTACGGAGGACACGATCGCCGCGGCCGATGATCCGAGGCCGCGGCCGTGCGGAATAACGTTGCGCGTTTCGATCTCAAGGCCGGGACTGGCGTAGCCCGCGCGCTCAAGAGTTCCGAGGATCGTCGCCGCAACAAGGTGCGTTTCATCGCGGGGCAGGGAGGCTTCACCCTCACCGGTGACCTTCACCGTCGTCGTGCCGGTGTCGGTGGTGCGGACCAGCACGGAATCGTACAGCGTCACCGCCAGCCCAAGGCTGTCAAAGCCCGGGCCGAGGTTTGCGCTGGTTGCCGGCACTTCCACAGCCACTTCCTGCCCGGAAGCCACCACTGCCGCTGCTGTCATGGCCGGCGCTCCGCTAGGCATCGGCCGGCTGGTCCACGTGCGAGTCGGCCAGGCCCAGCGCACCTGCAACGCTGACGACGTCGAACTCCACCTTGGTGGGTTCCACATCCGATCCATCGGCCGCCTTAAGCGCCCACTGGGGGTCCTTGAGTCCGTGGCCGGTCACCGTGATGACGATGGTCTTGCCCTCCGGCACATCCCCGGCAGCGTGCTTCTTGAGCAGCCCGGCCACACCGGCCGCCGAGGCGGGTTCCACGAAGACACCCTCGCGGGCGGAAAGCCAACGGTGTGCCTCGAGGATCTCCTCGTCGGTGACGGCCTCAATCAGCCCGCCGGACTCGTCGCGGGCCGCAATTGCCTGGTCCCAGGAGGCAGGATTGCCGATCCGGATGGCCGTGGCGATGGTGTCCGGTTCCGTGACCGGGTAACCCTTCACCAGCGGCGATGCACCCTCAGCCTGGAAACCCCACATGGTGGGGGTCTTGGTGGAGACCGCCGGCAGCTCGCCGGCCGTCGCTGAGGTGTAGGGCTGGGAATACTCCTTGTAGCCCTTCCAGTACGCCGTGATGTTGCCTGCGTTGCCCACCGGCAACAGATGGTAGTCAGGGGCATCACCGAGGAAGTCGACAACTTCGAACGCGGCCGTCTTCTGCCCTTCGATCCGCGCCGGGTTCACCGAGTTCACGAGGAACACCGGGTAGGACTCGGCCAGCTTGCGGGCAACCTCGAGGCAGTTGTCGAAATTACCGTGCACCTGCAGCAGCTCGGCACCGTGCGCAATGGCCTGGCTGAGCTTGCCCATGGCGATCTTGCCGTCCGGCACCAGCACGGCACAGGTCAGGCCGGCCTGGGTTGCATAGGCCGCAGCGGAGGCCGAGGTGTTCCCGGTGGACGCGCACACCACGGCCTTCGCCCCCGCTTCGACTGCCGCGGTGATCGCCATGGTCATGCCGCGGTCCTTGAATGAGCCCGTCGGGTTCATTCCCTCGACCTTCAGGTACACGCTGCAGCCGGTGAGTTCCGACAGTGCCGGCGCATGCACCAGCGGGGTTCCGCCCTCGCCCAGGGTGATCACCCGGGTGGACTCTGTGACAGGCAACCGGTCAGCGTATTCGCGGATAACTCCGCGCCATTGGTGTGCCATCAGATTCCCTCTACTCGGAGGACAGAGGTCACCGCGTTGATGACGTCGAGGTCCTGGATATGTTTCACGGTGGCGGCAAGTGACGATTCGGCCGCCCTGTGCGTCACGATGCGCAGCTCGGCACTGGCTTCGCCGCCGTCCTTTGCCGGGTGAATGGTCTGCCGCATGGTTTCAATGGAGACTCCGTGCTCGGCGAAGAGGTGCGCAATTTTCGCGAGTACGCCGGGCTGGTCCGCCACATCAAGTCCGATGTAGTAGCTGGTGTTGACCATGTCGATGCTCAACGCAGGCACGTGCCCGGTGGTGGTTTCGGTGCGGCCGGGACCGCCCAGCACCATGCGGCGGGCGGCGCTCACCACGTCGCCCAGGACGGCGGAGGCGGTCGGTGTTCCACCGGCTCCCTGGCCGTAGAACATAAGTTCGCCCGCGTTCTCCGCTTCGACGAACACAGCGTTGAAGGCACCGCGCACCGCTGCAAGGGGGTGATCCCGCGGCAGGAGGGTGGGGTGCACGCGGACGCTGACGCCGTCGTCGCCCGCTTCATCCTTCAGCAGCTCAGCGATCGCAAGGAGCTTGATGACGTAGCCGGCGTCCTTCGCCGAGGCGATGTCCTCGGCGGTCACCGAGGTGATGCCCTGGCAATGCACGTTTTCCAGCGCAAAGCGGGTGTGGAAGGACAGGGAGGCAAGGATGGCGGCCTTCGAGGCGGCGTCGTATCCCTCGATGTCCGCGGTCGGATCGGCCTCGGCGTAACCGAGCCGCTGCGCGTCGGCGAGGGCATCGGCAAACTGTGCGCCGGTGGTGTCCATCTGGTCGAGGATGTAGTTCGTGGTTCCGTTGACAATCCCGAGGACACGGGTGATGCGGTCGCCCGAGAGGCTGTCGCGGATGGGACGCAGGATGGGGATGGCGCCGGCCACCGCAGCTTCATAGGACAGCTGGACGTGGGCGGCATCCGCACGTTCGTAGAGGGTGGGTCCGTCCTGTGCCAGGAGCGCCTTGTTGCCGCTGACAACGCTGGCGCCGTGGTCGATGGCGCGCAGGATCAGGGTCCGGGCCGGTTCAATGCCGCCCATCAGCTCGATGACGATGTCCGCGCCCT
Organism: Arthrobacter subterraneus; assembly: GCF_900099735.1. Taxonomy (GTDB): domain Bacteria; phylum Actinomycetota; class Actinomycetes; order Actinomycetales; family Micrococcaceae; genus Arthrobacter_D; species Arthrobacter_D subterraneus. Next base: position 214,585 of record NZ_FNDT01000003.1, read on the forward strand.
CAACCAGTGATTCCGCGTCGGTGGTGAACAGCTCCCGGGGCAGCTCGGCTTCGCGGGGCGCGTCGACCGAGCGCACCGCGATCCCGGTGAGCTCCAGACGGGCGCCGATACGGGCGGCCAGGTTGTCCGCGTCCTCCAGGAGGATCCGCGCGACCTGGGAACCGACATTTCCGCAACCCAGCAGGGCAACACGCAGTGTGGGCTGGGGCTCGGTGGTGTGGGGGGCATTCATCAAATCGATCAGGCTCCTGCTTCCAGAGTTGCTCGGTCGTTGTTCTCCCCGCGCAGAACGTCGCGCGCCAGGAGGTCTTCTTCGGTCTCGCCGCGCACAATCAGGCGCGCTTGCCCGTCCTTGACCGCGACGACGGGCGGACGGGTGAGGTAGTTGTAATTGCTGGCCAGTGACCAGCAGTAGGCGCCGGTCCCGGGGACGGCGATGAGGTCGCCGTTGGTGGTGTCGCCGGGCAGATATACGCTGCGCACCACGATATCGCCGCTTTCGCAGTGCTTGCCCACCACCCTCGAGAGCACGGGCTCGCCGACCGAGGTGCGCGAGGCGAGCACCGCCGAGTAGTCCGCGTCATACAGCACCGGACGCGCGTTGTCGCTCATGCCGCCGTCCACGGAAACATAGCGGCGGGGGTGGGAGGCGCCGTCCAGATCCACCTGCACCGTTTTGGTGGTGCCGGCGGTGTACAGCGTGAAGGTGCTCGGTCCAACGATGGCGCGGCCGGGTTCGATTGAGATCCGCGGCGCCCGGAGCCCGTGCTCGGCGCAGGCGTTTCCGACGACGGCGGCCAGCGCCTCTGCGATGACCGCCGGCGGGCGCGGCGCGTCCGCTTCCGTGTAGGCGATGCCGTAGCCGCCCCCGAGATCGAGTTCCTCCAGTGCGACGCCGTGGCGGTCCCGGACCTCCGCCAGGAACCCGAGGAGCCGGCGCGCCGCTTCCTCGAATCCTGCGGATTCGAAAATCTGCGAACCGATGTGGCTGTGAACCCCCAGCAGCCTGATGCACGGGTGCGCCAGCGCAGCGGCGACGGCCTGTCCGGCCGGTGAATCCTCACCGGACGACGACGGCGCGAGCGACAGCCCGAACTTCTGGTCCTCATGCGCTGTGGCGATGAATTCGTGCGTGTGCGCGTGCACGCCGGGCGTCAGCCGGAGCATGACGTTGGCGGTTGCGCCGCGTGCCTGGGCCAGCGCTCCGACGCGCTGGAGCTCATCGAGGCTGTCGACCACAATGCGGCCCACCTCGAGGTCGAGCGCGCGGTTCAACTCGGCGTCGGACTTGTTGTTGCCGTGGAGCGCGAGTTGGCGCCCCTTCAGCCCCGCACGGACCGCGACGGCGAGCTCCCCGCCGGAAGACGTGTCAAGGCGAAGGCCCTCCTCCGCCACCCAGTGCGCCACTTCCGAACAGAGGAATGACTTGCCCGCGTAATACACGTCCACTCCCCCGCACAGATCACGGAAGGCGGCATTGAAGGCGTCCCGGAAACCCCGCGCACGGGCACGGAAATCATTCTCGGAGACCACGTAGACGGGCGTGCCGAACCGCTCGGCGAGCTCCGTCACAGGCACACCGTCCACGGACAGCACGCCGCTGGAGGACCTGCTGACGGGCGAGGCCCAGAGGGCGGGGTTGAGCGTGTTGGCGTCCTCCGGGTAGGACAGCCACCCGGGAGCGAGGGGCGAGGCGGGCATCGCTACATCCGTTCCGGCGCGGACACGCCAAGCAGGTCCAGTCCATTGGCGAGGACCTGGGTCACCGCGTCATTGAGCCACAGCCGCGTGCGGTTGGTGTCGGTGACCGGTTCATCGCCCAGGGGTGTGACCCGGCAGGCGTCGTACCAGCGGTGGTAGGCGCCGGCGATGACCTCGAGGTGGCGCGCAACACGGTGGGGTTCACGGAACTTCGCCGCCTGCGCAACAACGGCCGGGTAGGAACCGAGGTGGGCCAGCAGTTCCTCATCCGCGGCCTGGTCCAGTGCGCCGGCGTCGAACGCGGACCGGTCAACACCTGCTGCTGCGGCATTCCGCGCCACTGCGCAGGTCCTGGCATGCGCGTACTGAACGTAGAACACCGGGTTCTCATTGGTGTTCTTCTTCAACAGTTCCGGGTCCAGGGACATGGCGGAATCTGCCGGGGACCGGCCGAGCGAATAGCGCAGGGCATCCGCGCCAAGCCAGTCCAGCAGGTCACGGAGCTCGATGATATTGCCGGCACGCTTGGACAGGCGGGCGCCGTTGACCGAGACCATCTGACCGATCAGCACCTCGATGTTGGCGTCCATGTCATCACCGGCGCAGGCGGCAATGGCCTTGAGCCGGCCGATGTACCCGTGATGATCAGCGCCCAGCAGGTAGATCTTCTCCGGAAAGCCACGGTCCTTCTTGGACAGGTAGTACGCGGCATCCGAAGCAAAGTAGGTCGGCTCACCGTTCGCGCGGATCAGGACGCGGTCCTTGTCATCACCGAAGTCCGTGGTGCGCAGCCAGACCGCACCGCCGTCGTCGTACACGTGCCCCTGTTCGCGCAACCGGTCCACAGCCTGCTCCACGGCACCGGCGGCGTGCAGGCCCTCCTCCGAGAAGTAGACGTCGAAATGGACGCCGAAGGCCGCGAGCGTTTCCTTGATGTCATCCATCTGCGCCCGGTAGGCGATGCTGCGGACCACCGGGAGCGCGTCCTCATCGGGGAGGTCGGCGGCGTCCGGACGTTCGGCAAGCACGGTGCGGCCGAGGTCGGCGATGTATTCTCCGGGGTAGCCGCCCTCCGGTGTGGGCCTGCCCTTGATGGAGGCCAGCACGGAAGCGGCGAAGTTGTTCATCTGGGTACCGGCATCGTTGATGTAGTACTCCTTGGTGACCTCGGCTCCGCTTGCGGAGAGTACCCGCGCAATGGAGTCACCGACTGCGGCCCACCGCGTGTGCGCCAGGTGCAGGGGTCCGGTGGGATTCGCGGACACGAACTCCATGTTGATGACATGGCCCGCCAGCGCGGCGTTGGTGCCGTAGGTGCGTCCTGCCTCCACGATGCTGCGCGCCAGCTCACCGGCCGCTGCGGCGTCGAGGCGGATGTTGAGGAAGCCCGGACCGGCGATGTCCACCGCGGAAACGCCCTCGATTCCCTCCAGCCGCGATTTCAGGATTCCGGCGAACTCCCTGGGGTTCATGCCCGCCTTCTTCGAGAGCTGGAGGGCGATGTTCGTGGCCCAGTCACCGTGGTCGCGGCTCTTGGGCCGCTCAACCCGCACCTCAGAGGGCAGCTCCACGTCGATTTCGCCGGCAGCGACGGCGTCTTTCAGGCATGAGGAGATTGAGGAGGAGAGTTCTTCGGGAGTCACCCATCCAGCATAACGGCGCGGGTCTAATCCCCCGGATTCTGTGACGGACGCCTTATCAGGGCCGGTCCTGGGCCCCGCCCATCCGGCAGGCCCCACCGAACCGAATCCACGGTATTAGCGTTAGTACCGGAGCAGGCCCACCCACCCAAGGAGATCTCGTGACCCACGCCGTGAAGAAACCCCACCAGCGCTGGGCACTGACCGGGCTTGCAGCGCTCTCGCTCCTGGGTTCAGCTGCCTGCGCCGCCAGCCCCACGCCGTCGCCCGGTGCAGGAGGAGGTGCCGGAGGAGATGCGGCCAACGCAGCCGAGCCCACGTCCGGCGCCGGCGGGGAAGCCGGTTACACCGACGGGATGTTCTCGGCCACGGGCTCCTACCAGACGCCCGGCGGCGAGGAATCGATCGGGGTGACGGTCACGCTTGAATCCGGCATCGTCAGCGACGTGCAGACCGAGCCGATGCCGAGCAACGGAACCACCGAGCTCTACCAGGGCAAGTTCAGCAGCGGGATCCGGGAGCAGATTGTCGGGACTCCCCTTGATGACCTCAGCGTGGACAAGGTGTCCGGATCCTCACTGACCAGCGGCGGCTTCAGGACCGCGATTGAGCAGATCAAGACCGAAGCCGCACAGTGAGCCCGGCGGGCTGGTCCGGACAGTTCAGTTTCGACGCCATCGGCACGAGCTGGCGGATCGACACCCCCGGGGAACTTCCGCCGGAAATCCGCGATGACGTTGAGGACGTGATCCGGGATTACGACGCCGTTTACTCCCGGTTCCGGTCCGATTCACGGATCGCGGTACTCGCTTCCGGCGGCGGGGAAGTGAACCTGCCGCCATCCGGTGAAGCGCTCGGGACGCTCTACCGGACCCTCCACCGCCTCACCCGCGGCGGAATGTCTCCGCTGGTTGGCGGTCCGCTGGAACACCTGGGGTACGACGCCGGCTACTCCTTCACACCGCAGGGTCCGCCGATGCCGGCGGCTGCCTGGGACGAATCCTTCCAGTGGCTGGGGACGACCATCCGGTCCCGGCGGCCGGTCACCCTTGATGTGGGCGCCGCAGGCAAGGGACAGCTTGTCGACCTCGTGTCGGAGTACCTCCACCGGGCCGGCCACCCGCACCACACCGTTGATGCCGGCGGGGACATGCGGCACTGTGGGCCGGACACCCTGCGGATAGCGCTCGAACACCCCTATGCTCCGGATACGGCCATCGGCGTGGTTGACCTGCGCGACCGGGCGCTGTGCGCCTCCGCGTCCAACAGGCGCCGGTGGGCCGACGGCCTGCACCATGTCCTGGATGCGACGACCGGGCACTGCGTCGATACAGTGGTTGCTACCTGGGTACTGGCCGACGACGCGCTCGTCGCCGACGCGCTGGCCACGGCCCTTTTCCTTGCCCCGCCCGAGGTTCTGCTGACCGAGTTCGACTTCGACTATGTCCGCATCTCCTCGGAGGGTCAGGCACTCTATTCATCATCATTGGCAGGAGCGCTGTTCTAGATGGCCGACCGGCTGAACCCGCTGACCAGGCTGGACACGCTGCTGGGGCGCGTCACGATGTACCGGCTGGTGCTGGTGCTGCTTCTGGTGCTCACCGCGTACGCGTTCGTCCTGTCCCTGCTGGGCCTGCTGGCATTCAGTCCGGCGGAGCTGGGAGCAACGCTGGCAACTGCCGTTGTCACCTCGTGGGGCGGCACCCGGGTGATGGCGATGATGTTCCGCACCCGTCCGCACACTGAATCCTCGTTCATCACCGGGCTGCTGCTCTTTTTCGTGATGTTTCCCTCCGACGATGCAGCTGGGGTCGGCGGGATTGCGCTGGCGGGTCTGGCTGCGGCTGCTTCCAAGTATCTTGTTGCCGTCCATGGCCGCCATATCTTCAATCCCGCCGCGTTCGGGGCGGTGGCCGTGACGCTGCTGGGACTCGGTGCAGCAGCCTGGTGGGCGGCAAACCCCGCCATGCTGCCAGTTGTACTGCTCTGCACGCTCGTGATCCTGTACCGGACCCGGAAGCTCCCCATGGGGGCCGTCTTCCTTGGCCTGGCCGTCGGGATCCTGGTGGTCCGGCTGGCAGCCGGCGGCACCGACCCGGCCGCCGCGCTGCAACTGGTCCTGGTGTCCTACCCGTTGGTGTTCCTCCTCGGCTTCATGCTGACCGAGCCCCTGACGCTGCCTCCCCGGCGCTGGCAGCAGCTGCTGGTTGCCGCCGTCGTCGCCGTTGTTCTGGCACTGCAGCCCTCTATCGGTCCAGTATTCCTCGGACCGGAGTTTGCGCTCCTGATCGGGAACGCGGTTGCGTTCACCATGGGACAGCGGCGGCGTATCCGCCTCCGCTACACCGGTTTACGCCGGCCGACCCCCACCAGCGTGGAGGTCTCCTTCGCTCCCGAGAAACCGGTGCGCTTCAGGCCGGGCCAGTACATGGAACTCACGCTCCCCCACGCCCGCCCGGACGGCCGCGGGGTCCGCCGGATTTTCAGCATCAGCTCTCCGTCCCGGGACGGTCAGATCCGCTTTTGTCTGCGACTGTCCGACCCGCCGAGCTCCTTCAAGGCCGCGCTGCTTGACCTGCGTCCCGGATCCTCCGTCGATGCGACCACGGTCGCAGGCGACTTTGTACTGCCGGCCGATCCCTCGGTACCGCTGCTGCTGTTCGCCGGCGGTATCGGAGTGACCCCGTTCCTCAGCCAGTTGAGGTCCCCCGAGGTTATGGATCAGGGCCGCGACACAGTTCTTGTCTACGTCGTCAGGGCGCCGGCCGAACTTGGCTATACCGACGAACTCGCGCAGTTCCGGGTGATCCTTTTCTGCCCGGGCGACCCGGGTCCGCTACCGGAGCGCTGGACACATGGCGGCACTCAGTTCCCGACTGCCGCTGAGCTGCGCTCCCTCATACCGGACGTGGCGGAGCGGCGTCCCTACGTTTCCGGCTCGCCGACACACCTCTCCCGCGCCGCATCCGTCATCCGCGAAGCGGGCGGAAAGTCGATCCGGACCGATGCATTCCTGGGGTACTAACGCTTTTCCGGGCGCCGCCGGCAGCGTTTCGTTCAGCCAACTTTTCCCTGCTAAGCTTCATAAGTCCCTTTCGGTCACTGATATTTATCAGTGGGCCGTGCCCTCGTAGCTCAGGGGATAGAGCGTCTGCCTCCGGAGCAGAAGGTCGTAGGTTCGAATCCTATCGAGGGCACCATTCCTGTTTTGGCCGCCTGTTGTCACTTCCGGCCCTCTCCTCTCACAGCGTCCCGCCGTGCACATAGCGGTGCGCCCACAGATCCCGCAACAGGGCCACCTCGGCCAGGTGATGGATCATTTCCCGGTTGATGTGCTGGACCAGCGCCGCCATGGGAGCCTCAGCGAACGGTCCCTCTGCCGGTCCCACCGGCTGCCCCAGTTCCTCCAGGGAAAGCCTGGACACCGCACCCGACCAGTCCGCGTACATGCCGTCGAGCTGCTCAAGGGCTTCCCGGGCGCTCGCCGGATACTCATACGTTTCATAGCTGACCACGGGACCGCCGAAGTGCGAAGCCAGCCGGCCACCCAGCACACCGACGAGAATATGGCCGAGCCGCCACGCGATGGTGGTCACCGGAGCGGGATCGGGTTCCGGAATGGCGAAATCGATGGTGTAGTCTCCCTGGCCCACCTGGATCGCCGCCGCACCGGTCCCACGCGGCCGGATATTCCAGCTGCCGGGGACCGGTTCCCAGAAGTACTCCCCGTCCGTCAGTCCTTCCAGCCGTGGGCGTGCCTGGTTCTCCCAGTGCCACTGGAGCTGATCGGTCAGTTCCCTGCGAATGTCCATGGTTCCTCCTCCTGCGCGGGTACAGGAAAAGCGTAGGAAAGCTTGAGGACAACAACTGTCCGCATTGCTGGGTACCGTGGTGCCATGTTGGAAACTTCAGCACGGCTGCTCCAGCTGCTCTCCCTGCTGCAGCTTCGGCGCGAGTGGACGGGAGCTGCCCTCGCCGCACGGATGTCCGTCACTGAGCGCACCGTCCGCAGGGATATCGGCAAACTCCGCACCCTCGGCTACCCCATCCATGCCTCCCCCGGAATCGCCGGCGGCTATCAGCTGGGGGCCGGAGCCCAGCTGCCGCCGCTGCTCCTCGATGATGAGGAGGCACTCGCCGTCGCCATCGGCCTGAGCGCCGTCACAGCCAGCCCCGTATCGGGCCTCGGAGAAGCGTCCGTGCGCGCCCTCACGAAGCTGGAACAGGTTCTCCCCGGCAGACTGCGTCCGAAGTTCTCCGGGCTGCGCTCCGCCGTAACCCGGATGGCCGCTGTGAGCACCCCGGTGGATCCGGAAGTCCTCACCGCCCTCTCGGCCGCCATCACTGATCGGCGGGTAGTGGTGTTCAGGTATCTGCGCCATGACGGGGAATCCTCCCGCCGCGTCGTCGAACCGGTACGGCTGGTGGACACCGGGCGCCGCTGGTATCTGGTGGCCTGGGACGTTGACAGACAGGACTGGCGCACCTTCCGTGTGGACCGCTGCCTCAGCGTACCCGCACCGCGCGAAAGGTTCTCCGGACGCCCGCTGCCGGCTGACGACCTCGCGGCCTACGTGCAGAGGTCCATCACCCGCTCCCCCTACAGGCACGACATCCTCGTGCGGGTCGCCGCACCCGTGGCCGACATCGCCCAGCTGGTCCCGCCGAACGTCGCAGAAATCGAGGACGACGACGGCGCTACCCTCATGCGCTTCGGCGCTGACTCCCTGGACTGGCCGCTGATGCACGTAGTGGCGCTGGGGTTCGACTTCGAGATCCTCGAGCCGCCGGGGCTCCGGGAACATGCCGTCGCGGCCGCCGGACGCCTGATGCGGGCCGCGGGTTCCGCGATTCCTGGCGCAGGACCGGCCGCAGGTGCCGCATCCGCCGGTCCGTCGTAGGCTGAACCAGCAAGGGAAGACAGGAGAAGCACGTGGCCGGACCAGCACAGACACAGACCACCGTTGCCGAGGTGATGGACGAGTTGTCCGCGCTCGAAGACCCGAGAATGCGCGAGGTCAATGCCAGGCACGGCGACGACCACGGCGTGAATCTCTCGCGGCTGCGCGCGCTCGCCAAGCGGCTGAAGACCCAGCAGGACCTGGCGCAGCAACTGTGGACAACCGGTGACACGGCAGCGAGGCTCCTGGCCATCCTGATCTGCCGCCCCGGGTCCTTCGGACGGGACGAGCTTGACACCATGCTTCGCTCAGCACGTGCACCCAAGATCCAGGACTGGCTCATCAACTACGTGGTACGGAAGAACCCGCACACCGAGGAACTGCGCGTCCTCTGGTCTGCAGATGCCGACCCGGTGGTCGCAGGCGCGGGCTGGGCACTGACGGCCGACCGCGTGGCAAAACACGCTGAGGGCCTGGACCTCGCCGGACTGCTGGACATCATCGAAGCAGAAATGAAGGACGCACCGGAACGGCTGCAGTGGGCGATGAACACCTGCCTGGCCCAGATCGGAATTCACCACCCGGAACACCGTGAGCGCGCGCTCCGGATCGGCGAACGCCTTGGGGTGCTGAGGGACTATCCGACCTCCCCGGGCTGCACATCGCCCTTTGCCCCGGCATGGATCAATGAAATGGTGCGGCGGCAGGACGCCGGTTAGGACCGGTTGTCCACCGCCCCTTGACCCGGCACGGTTCACTGAAACAGTGCGACGGCAGGACGCCGGTGAGCACCGGTTGCCGCTCTCACAGCCGGTGATGGGCGCCGGCGAACACCGGTGAGCGGCTGCCCGCCACCGCGCCGAGTAAACTTGGAATCAATCATGTCACTGACAATTTCCTACCCTGCCCAGCTCCCAGTCTCTGAACGCCGGGCGGACATCATGGCAGCTATCGCAGCCAACCAGGTCACCATCATCGCGGGCGAAACCGGCTCGGGGAAAACCACCCAGATCCCCAAAATGTGCCTGGAGCTCGGCCTTGGCCGGTCAGGGATGATCGGCCATACCCAGCCCCGCCGCCTGGCAGCCCGCACGGTCGCCGAGCGGATCGCCGAGGAACTGGACGTGAAGCTCGGCGAAGAGGTCGGATACCAGGTCCGGTTCACCGGGGAGGTGGGCCGGAGCACGCGCATCAAGCTCATGACGGACGGTATCCTGCTCGCCGAAATCCAGCATGACAAGCAGCTGTTGAAGTACAGCACCATCATCATCGATGAGGCACATGAGCGCAGCCTCAACATTGACTTCATCCTCGGGTACCTGAAGCGCATCCTCCCGAAGCGGCCGGACCTGAAACTGATCATCACCTCCGCCACCATTGACCCCGAGCGCTTCGCGAACCACTTCGCTGCCGATGAAGCCGCGCCGGTCAAGAAGCCCGCACCCATCATCGAGGTCTCGGGGCGGACCTACCCCGTCGAGATCCGCTACCGTCCGCTCAGCCAGCCTGCGGGCGACACCGAATCGGACAGCGACGATGAACTCGAGGAAGACCGGGACCCGCTGGATGCGGTGTGCGATGCCGTCGATGAACTGGCAGGCGAGCCACCCGGGGACATCCTGGTGTTCTTCTCCGGTGAACGCGAGATCCGCGACGCCGCCGATGCCCTCCGCGCACGCGTCCAGGTGAATCCGCGGCTTCGCGGTACCGAGATTCTCCCGCTCTTCGCCCGGCTGTCACTGCAGGAACAGCACCGGGTGTTCAGGCCGGGCGGGTCAGCACGGCGAATCGTCCTGGCGACAAACGTCGCTGAAACGTCGCTGACCGTCCCCGGAATCAAGTACGTCATTGACACGGGAACCGCCCGCATTTCCCGCTACTCGCACCGTACCAAGGTGCAGCGGCTGCCGATCGAACGGGTGTCGCAGGCATCAGCGAACCAGCGGTCGGGCCGTTGCGGCCGCGTGTCCAACGGCATCGTCATCCGCCTGTATTCCGAGGAGGATTACGAGTCCCGGCGCCCCTTCACGGATCCGGAGATACTGCGGACCAACCTCGCAGCTGTCATCCTGCAGATGACGGCGATGGGCGTGACCCGTGGTCCGAAGGACGTCGCCGCCTTCCCCTTTGTCGAACCGCCGGATTCGAAGGCAATCAACGACGGCGTCACCCTCCTCCGTGAGCTGGGTGCCCTCACCGCTGACGGCAGCATTTCCCCGGTGGGCCGGCAGCTTGCCCAGCTTCCGGTGGATCCGCGGCTCGGCCGCATGATTGTGGAAGCCGGTCGCCGTGGCTGCGCCAGGGAAGTGATGGTGCTAGCCGCGGCGCTCACCATCCAGGATCCTCGGGAACGTCCCCAGCCTGACCAGACGGCGAAGCTCCAGGCTGCCACCGAGAAGCACCGAAGGTTCACTGATGAAAAGTCCGACTTCACCGCCTACCTGAACCTCTGGCGGTATCTGCAGGAACAGCAGAAGGCTCTGTCTTCGACGCAGTTCCGCAAGCTGTGCCGGAATGAGTTCATCAATTACCTGCGTGTGCGCGAGTGGCAGGACCTCTTCACCCAGCTGCGCCAGCTGGCCAAACCCCTCAACATCACCCTTTCTCCGGGGGAGGTTGACCCGGTAGCGCAGCACGACGCCGTCCATATCAGCATGCTGTCCGGTCTGCTCAGCCACATCGGCCTGTATGACCAGCGCAAGCGCGAGTATGCCGGCGCGCGCGGAACCCGATTTGCCATCTTCCCCGGCAGCGCGCTCTTCAAGAAGAACCCGGATTGGGTGATGGCGGCCGAGCTCGTGGAAACCTCACGGCTGTGGGCACGGGTTGTCGCCACCTTCGATCCGCTGTGGGCAGAGGACGTTGCTCCGGACCTCGTGAAGCGCAGCTACAGCGAGCCGCATTGGTCCCGCAAGATGGGCTCCGTCATGGCCTATGAGAAGGTCACCCTCTACGGAGTGCCGATCGTGCCCCAGCGGCGAATCAACTACGGTCGCATTGACCGGGAACTGGCGCGTGAGCTCTTCATCCGGCACGCCCTCGTTGAGGGTGACTGGCGAACGCATCACAAATTCTTTTCGCGCAACAAGGCGCGGATCGCGGAGATCGAAGAGCTGGAAAACCGGATGCGCCGCCGCGACCTCATGGTCGACGACGACACCCTGTTCGCGTTCTACGACGCGCGGGTGGGAGCCGAGGTGGTGTCCGAACGGCATTTCGACAAGTGGTGGAAGCAGGCCCGCCAGGAGAACCCCGGGCTGCTCGACTTCAATCCTGAAGAACTGCTCAGCCGGGATGCCGATCTCGACGAGCAGGCCTTCCCGAAGACCTGGCATCAACAGGGGTTCGAGCTGCCGCTCAGCTACGAGTTTTCTCCCAACGTTCCCGGGGCTTCGGACGGGGTGACGGTGCAGGTGCCGATCCTGTTCCTGAACAAGCTTGAACCGGCACCGTTCCAGTGGCAGATTCCCGGCCTGCGCATTGAACTGGTGACGGCGCTGATCAAGTCGTTGCCGAAGCAGGTCCGCAAGAACTTCATTCCGGCACCGGACGTCGCCCGGGCAGCCGTCGATTCCCTCCACGCGGACTTCGACCCTGCCCGCGACGAACTCGAACCCTCGCTGGAGCTGGCCCTGCGCCGGCTGAGAGGCTCCATCATCCCGCCGGGTTCCTGGAACCGGGACGCCCTCCCGCCTCACCTGCTGATGAGCTTCCAAATTGTCGACGCGAACGGGCGCGTCCTGGACGAGGACAAGGATCTGTCTGCGCTGAAGGACCGGCTTGCCCCGCAGACGCGCCGCGCAATCGCCGAGTCCCTGGGCGCCACACCGGCTTCGATTCAGCGGACCGGCGCTGAAGAGCGGCGCAAGCAACAGTCTCCACCGCCGTCGTCGTCATCGGTTGAGCAGTCGTCGGTCCAGTCGTCGTCATCGGCACCGGAGAGTCCTGGCATCACGGAGATCAGCGGCGCAACCGCGTGGAACTTCGGCACGGTGCCGCAGGAAGTGTCCCGCATCGTCGGCGGCCACCGGGTGACCGGTTATCCCGCTCTGGTCGATGAGGGGAAGTCCGTCGGCCTCCGGGTCTTCCCGAACCCGGACGAGCAGTCCGCCGCGATGCGCGCCGGCGTCATCAGGCTGCTCGCCCTGCGGGTGCCGAGCCCGGCACGCTACGTCCTGGAGCATCTGAGCAACGCGGAAAAGCTGACCTTCACGCAGAACCCGCACGGCAGTGTCAGTGCATTGATCGAGGATTGTTCCATCGCGGCGATCGACAGGCTCACGCCGGAGGGTCTGCCGTGGACGGCCGGAGAGTTCGACGCCCTGTATGAGAACGTCCGCGCGGAACTCATCGACACCGTGTTCGCGGTGACGGCAATCGTCGAAAAGATCCTCGCCAGTGCGCGCAGGATCGAAAAGCAGCTCAGGGGAACCACCAGCCTGGCCCTCATTACGGCGCTGAATGACGTGAAGAGCCAGCTTGAGCAGCTCGTCTTTCCGGGATTTGTTGCCCGGACCGGTTACGCCCAGCTCGCCCACCTGCCGCGGTATCTCGCCGGCATCGAGAAACGGCTGGAAAAGCTGGCCGGCAACGTCCAGCGCGACGCAATCAACACCGCGACCGTCCAGCGTCTCGAAGACGAGTACGACGACGCCCTGGCCGCCGTTGCGCCCAACGGACGGACAGTGCCGCCGGCCCTGGCCCGTGTCCGCTGGATGCTGGAGGAACTGCGGATCAGCCTGTTCGCGCAGGAACTGGGAACGGCCTACTCAGTGTCGGAAAAACGCATCCGGGCCGCGCTCGGGGAAGCCCTCGCCGCCTGAGGACCGGCAAGTTTCGGGCAGTTCCGGCGGGGTGCGCACCTGGCAACCCGCCAGAGCTGCGCAACAGTTCAGTGGATCAGGTCAGTCGGGAACGTAGGCCGCGTGGCCGGCATCCCGCAGCGCACGCCGGAGCCGGTCCGCATTCTCGTCGAGCTTTGCCGGCTCGGGGTTGTGGTCCACCTTGTGCACGTCGAAATCGGCTGCGCTCTGTGTCGGCCAGATGTGGACGTGCACATGCGGAATTTCGTAGCCCTCCATCAGCACTCCGATGCGCCGGGCGCTGAACTCCTTCTCCTGCACCCGGGCGATTCTCTGCGCCACGGCCATGACCTTGCCGAGGAGATCCGGGTCCAGGTCCACCCAGTGGGCCACCTCGCGGCGCGGCACCACCATGACGTGACCGTCGGTGATGGGGGCGATGGTCAGGAACGCCGTGACGTCGTCGTCCTTCCAGACAAAGCGGCCGGGAATCTCCCCCTCGATGATCTTCGTGAACAGTGTGCTCATGAATCCTCCTTCAGTGATCCGGCGTCGAGGACAAACCGGTACAACACATCACCGGCAACCATGCGGTCGTAGGCCGTGTTGAGCTGGTCGGCGGTCACCAGTTCGATGTCGGATGCGACACCGTGCTCGGCACAGAAATCGAGCATCTGCTGCGTTTCCGCGATGCCGCCGATGAGGGATCCGGCATAGGTGCGCCGCTTCCGGACCAGCAGCGCGGGGTCCACTGCAGGCATCGGATCGGCGGGCAGCCCCAGCTGGAACAGGGCTCCGTCCAGCCGCAGGGTGCGGAGCAGTTCGTTGAGGTCATGCGGGGCCGCCACCGTATCGAGGATCACGTCCAGTGTGTTGGCAGCATCGGCCATGGCGTCCGCATCCCGCGAGACCACCACGTGGTCGGCTCCCAGCTCCCGCGCAGCGTCCACCTTGCCGGGGGACGTGGTGAACACTGTCACTTCAGCACCCATCGCCCTGGCGATCTTCACGGCCACATGCCCCAGACCGCCCAGTCCAACGACGCCGACAGCATCACCCTTCTCCACACCAAAATGGTTCAGCGGGGAGAAGGTGGTGATCCCGGCACAGAGCAGGGGCGCGGCGGCGGCCGGATCCAGGCCCGCCGGTATCCGAAGGACGTACCCCTCATTGACCACAATGGACGTCGAGTAACCGCCCTGGGTGATCTCGCCGTCGCGCCTGCGGTCAGGCGTTCCGTAGGTGGCGGTCATCCCGCGTTCGCAGTACTGCTCCAGACCGTCGGCGCAGCTCTCACACTCACGGCAGGAGTCCACCATGCAACCGACCCCCACCCGGTCCCCGACCGCAAAGGAGGTGACGGACTCCCCTACCCGGGTGACCCGGCCGACAATCTCATGGCCGGGCACCAACGGGTAGCGGGCAGCCCCCCACTCACTCCTGGCCGCATGCACATCCGAGTGGCACAATCCGCAGAATTCGACGGCGATTTCGACGTCGTCATGTTCCGGCTCCCGGCGTTCAACGGTGGTGCGTCCGAGTCCGCTGGACGGCGAAGTCGCCGCGTAGGCATAGGCAGTGGTCATAGCGGCTACTCTCTCACAACGAGGGTTTTCCGGACGATCAGCTGAGCGCTGTCAGGGGCCCGTCGCCACCGGCAGGTCCGCGCGTTGGGACCACTGGGACCAGGACCCCGGGTAGAGCGCAGCCCGGAATCCGGCCAGCTCAAGTGCGGCGATCTCGTGGGCAGCGGTGATACCGGACCCGCAGTACACCGCGACGTCAGCCGTTTCGGTGATTCCGAGGGCAGCGAACCGCCGTCGCAGCTCGGCTGCTGGCAGGAAGGTTTTCTGCGCCGTCAGGTTACCGGCGGTGGGCGAGTTCAACGCACCGGGAATGTGTCCCGCCTTCGGATCAACGGGCTCGCTCTCCCCACTGAAACGCTCCGGCGCCCGGGCATCCAGCAGGACACCGCTCCGGGTGAGGGCGAGGACGTCCTCGGTCCGCACCACGGGCATATGCCCGAAGTCCAGGGTTACGTCGCCCAGGCAGTGCTGCTCCTCACCGCGCTCGGTCCCGTAACCCGCCGCCAGCCATGCCGCCAGTCCGCCGTCGAGCAGGTGGACACTGGTCAGGCCGGCGTTGCGGAGCAGCCACCATAGCCGCGCGGCCGCAAGATTGCCGGTGTCGTCATAGGCGACCACCACGTCGCCGTCGTTGATGCCCCACTGACGGGCCGCTTCCTCCAGCGCCGCCGGCTCGGGCAGCGGATGCCGGCCCTCGGCGGCGGAGGGGGGCGAACACAGTTGCGTCTCGAGGTCAACGTAGACGGCGCCGGGAATGTGAGCTGATCGGTACTGTTCGTGACCGTGGGGGTTACCCAGCGCCCAGCGAACATCCAGCAGGACGGTCTGCCGCCCGGAGGTCATCCGGTTCCGCAGTGCCTGCACGTCCATCAGAGTCTCCATGAAGATCTCCTTGTGAAAGTGTGACCGGTGGCACACCGGTCAGGGTGTGAGCCAAGTTCACCACAGCTTTGTTCCACCCTCCAACCCGGCCCGGCACGCGGTATTGCGGTCCTCTGGCCCTGCAGGCCGACAAGGGGTACAACAGGGTCATGACAGCTTCACTGGTGCTCGGTCCGATGCTCCGGTACGTTGACGAAACCTCGGCTGCCCTATGGGTGGAAACCAGCGAGGCCTGCACTGTGGAACTGCGCGCAGGACCGGACGCGTGGACCGCTTCCACTTTCGGCGCCCACGGTCATCACTACGCCCTGGTGGAGGCCGCCGGCCTCACGCCGGGCACCACCTCGGAGTACACCGTAACCATCGACGGGGAGCGCTGCTGGCCGGAGCCGGACTCGCCCTTTCCTGCCCCGTCCATCCGGACGCTGCACCCCGAACGGCGCCTGAGGCTCGCGTTCGGTTCCTGCCGGACCAGCGTTCCCCACGACACCATGGGCAACGCCACCCACGGCGTCGATGCCCTGCGCGCCTATGCGATGCACCGGGCACACACCGACGACGACGCCCGCCCGGACCTCGTCGCGTTCCTGGGCGATCAGGTCTATGCGGATTCCACGAGCAAGGAGATGAAGGAGTTCATCTCCTCCCGCCGGTCGCTGCATGAACCGCCGGGTGAGGAGCTGAAGGACTACGAGGAGTACGCCCACCTCTATAAGCTCGCCTGGTCCGACCCCGCGAACCGCTGGCTGCTGTCCACCCTTCCCAGCGCGATGATCTTTGATGACCACGACATCCGCGACGACTGGAACGCCTCGCTGTCCTGGCGGAAAAAGATGCACGGCACCACGTGGTGGCACGGCCGGATTGTCGCCGGGCTGGCCTCCTACTGGGTGTACCAGCATCTCGGCAATCTCTCCTCCGCGGCCCGCGCCGAGGACCCGCTGTGGCAGAAGATCGCCTCGCACCACGGGCCGGAGGAACTGGACCTCACCGCTGACCTTGACTCCTTCGCCGAGCGCGCGGACGCCGATCCCCTCAGCTACCGCTGGAGCTACTGCCGGGACGTCGGTGACGTAAGGATCATCACCGTGGATTCGAGGGCAGCCCGGGTCCTTGAACCCGCGCGGCGGTCTCTCCTGGACGAAACTGAACTCACCTGGCTGGATGAGCATTTCCGCGGCGGGGTGCGGCACCTGCTGATTGCGACTTCCCTGCCCTTCCTGCTCCCCCGGGGTCTTCACCATATTGAGTCGTGGGACGAGGCGCTTGCGGAAGGCGCCTGGGGCAGGCTGGGGTCGAGGATGGGCGAAGTGCTGCGGCAGGGCCTGGACCTTGAGCACTGGGGCGCGTTCCAGCGCAGCTTCAGGGCCGTTGCGGCGCTCGCCTGCGAGGTGGCGGACGGAAAACGCGGACCGGCACCTCAGACCGTCACCTTCCTCTCCGGCGATGTCCACTTCTCCTACATCGCCGAAGTCGACCGGTCCTCCGGCAGCCGGATCCTCCAGGCGGTCTGCTCACCCATCCGGAACCCCCTGCCGCGTGCCCTGAGGTTCGCGACGGTGGTGATGTCCTACGGCGTCGCCAGCCCGCTGGGGGCGCTGGTGGCCCGCTCCGCCAGGGTCCCGAAGCCGCCGTTCTCCTGGACGAGCATCAAGGGGCCGTGGTTCGACAACAACCTCGCGCTGCTCGAGGACACCGACAGCGGGCTGCAGCTGCGGTGGGCTACCGGCGTGGTCAATGACAACCCCGACTCGCCCGAGCTCCAGGAGGTGGCGCGCCATACCATTGCGCCCCGGAGAGCCGGTGCGCCCCGCAAGGAGCCGGTCTAGAGGGACACGCTCTCCCCGGGCGCCAGATGGCGGAAATCTGTCCCGTAGTGCTTCCCCAGCCGCGAAACGTGGCCCTCCACCATGGCCAGGCCCGTCTCATTCAGCAGCGCGTCATGGATCTGGTGAGCCCGCGGTGCCCGTATGGCGGTGACGAAATCAATCACCTCGGCGGTCTTGGACCAGGGTGCATGGACGGGCACCAGAAGCGTTTGCACCTGAACACCGTGCGGAACGATGAACGAATCCCCCGGATGGTAGAGGGTTCCTTCGATCAGGTAGCCGATGTTCTTCACCAGCGGGATGTGCGGATGGATGAGGGCGTGCTGGCCGCCGAAAGTTTGCACAGCAAATCCTGCGATGGTGTAGCTGCGCTCAGGTTCGACGGAGTGCACACGGACCGCTGCGCCGTCGTCCAGTTCCTCCCTCAGTTGCGCAGCCACACCCTCCGGGGCATGAACCGCCATTTCCGGGGCCGCCCGCAGCGCCGCTGCGATCCGGTCCTTGTCGAAGTGGTCCGCATGCTCATGGGTGATGAGGATGGCGGCTGCTCCGGAAACCGCCTCCTCAACCTCGGAAAAATTCCCCGGGTCCAGGACCAGGGCGGTTCCGTCCTTCTCCAGACGGACACAGGCATGGGTGAACTTGGTCAACAGCATGCGCCCACACTATCGCCGTGCTGCGTCCCTGTCTGCGGCACCCCGCCGGAGATTGGCGGGGGTGCCGGTGCTACCCTTGACGCGAGGTTCAACCCGGAACACCACCGGACTATCGAGAGCGAGGTGACCAGCCAGGCATGTCAGCTGGAGCAGGGCAGCCCACCCGCAAGGGGTCGGAGCAGCGTGTTACACGGCAACGCCGGGCGGTCAGTGCCACGCTTGATGAGCTGGACGACTTCGTGAGCACGCAGGAGCTGTACCGCACCATGCACGAGCGCGGCGAGTCTGTTTCACTGGCCACCGCGTACCGCATCCTGCAGTCAATGGCCGATGACGGCCTTGTCGATGTGCTGCGGAACGGCGAGGGGGAGGCGGTCTACCGCCGGTGCGCCGTCGAACACCACCATCATCACCTGCTCTGCCGCAAGTGCGGACGGGCTGTGGAGATCGAGGCGCCGGCAGTCGAGCAGTGGGCGGCCCGCATCGCCCGGGAACACGGGTACACCGAGGTGGCCCATACCGTGGAGATCTACGGGCTGTGCCCGGAGTGCAGCGCGCCTGGGGCCTAGATCGGCTGCACCGCGCGTGCTTCGGACCTGGTGGACCGCGTGGAACGGTGCCAGCTGATGATCCTGCACACCAGGTAGATCACAAAGGAGATGGTTGTCACGTAGGGGCTGATGGGGATCCGGCCGCCCAGTGCCAGGAGGATGCCGCCCACCACCGACGTGCAGGCGAACGCCACGCTGAGCAGGACCACCAGCCGCGGCGACGAAGTGACCTTGAGCGCAGCAGCAGCAGGCGTGATGAGCAGCGCAAGCACCAGGAGCGCACCGACCACCTGGATGGACAGCGCCACCGATACACCCAGCAGGAACATGAATACCAGCGACAGCCCACGCACCGGGACACCGCGCGCCTCCGCCAGCTCCGGGTCCACGCTGGCAAAGGTCAGCGGGCGCCAGATGGCGCCGAGGGCGGCCATGACGACGACGGCGCAGCCCGCCAAAAGCGTCAGCTGCACCTGGTCAACGGAGACAATCTGCCCGGTCAGCAGTCCGAACTTGTTGGCTGCCCTGCCCTCATAGAGCGCCAGGAACAGAATCCCAAGCCCCAGCCCGAACGGCATGATGACACCGATGATCGAGTTGCGGTCACGGGCCCGGATGCCCATCAAGCCCAGCAGGAGCGCGGCGATCACGGAGCCGACCAGCGAGCCGAACACCACGTTCGCCCCGATGAGCAGCGCAAACGCCGCACCGGCGAAGGACAGCTCGGCGATGCCATGCACCGCGAAGGCGAGATCCCGCATCATCACGAAGGTACCGATCAGGCCGCCCAGCAGCCCCAGCACCGCGCCGGCCCAGATGGAGTTCTGCACCAGCGGCAGCAGCTCGCTGTAGTTGTCGAACGTGAAGATCGCCCGGAGCATTTCGTCGAGGGTCATGGCTGCGCTGCCTCTGCATGATGATGGTGCGTGGTGGCGTCCGGTAGTCCCACCACAACAATGCGGCCGTTGTTGTGGATGACGTCCACCCGGCTGTTGTAGAGCTCGGACAGAACGTCGCTGGTCATCACGTCCTGCGGCCGGCCCACCCGGAACTGCCCGCCGGCCAGGTACAGGACGCGGTCAACGTAGTCGATGATCGGGTTGATTTCATGGGTCACGAAGACCACGGCGGTGTTGTGGTCACGGCACTGGTCATTGATCAGCCGGCTCACCGCCTGCTGGTGGTGCAGGTCCAGCGAAAGCAGCGGCTCATCGCACAGCAGCACCTGCGGGTCCGTGGCGAGGGCCTGCGCCGCACGGAGCCGCTGCTGCTCGCCGCCGGACAGCCGCCCCACCGGCGCATCCGCGTACGACGACGCGCCCACCTTCTCCAGGAGGGCATCCACAGTCCGGCGGTAGGTTGCTCCGCCGCCGCGGAACCCCCAGCGGTGGCCGTCCACGCCCAGGCCCACGAGGTCGCGTGCGCGCAGAGGCGTCTCAGCTGCAAATGACTTCTGCTGCGGGATATAGCCGAACGCGCGGCTGCCGCGGTGCAGTGCATGACCGTTGACGGTGGCCCGTCCCGAATCCAGCTCCTGCAGGCCGAGAAGCACCCTGAGCAGGCTCGTCTTGCCCGAGCCGTTAGGGCCGAGGACGGCCAGGAATTCTCCCGGCCGGATGTCCAGGTCAAGATCGTGCCAGAGCGTCCGGCGCCCAAACGAGAGGGAGGCAGAGCGAAGGCTCACCACAGGGCGAGCGGCAGCACCGCCGTCGTTGGCCACGCGGTCTCCTAGCTGAAGGGATGGGAGTGTCATGGCCAATTCTGTCAGGACTTCAGGGCTTCGGCGATGTTGTCGACGTTGGTGCTCATCCAGGACAGGTAGTCCGCACCGTCGGGAAGCGTTTCGGTGAAGTTGACGACGGGCACCGAGGCGGACTCCGCCGAACTGCGTACAGCCTGGGTCTGTGGACCCTCGGTTTGTTCGTTATACGCGAGGAACGCGACCGAGCCGTTCTTCACCAGCTCCTGCATCTCGTTCAGGGCGGCCACCGGAACGTCTGCGTCTTCCTCAATTGCCTCGGTGTAGTCGGCGGGGGTGACGTCCTCCAGGCCGACGGTTTCCAGCAGGTACGCGGGCACAGGTTCGGTGGCGGCGACGGCCTTGCCTGCGGCCTCCGGTGCAAGCGCCGCTGCCCGCTCCTCGATCGCGGCCAGTTCCTCGGCGAAGCCGGCGGCGTTCGCCTCATAGGTGTCCGCGTTGTCGGGGTCGAGCGCCCCGAGTTTATCCCCTATGGCGCCGGCGAGCTCCGCCATGGCCGCCAGGTTGTACCAGACGTGTTCGTTGAAGGAACCGTGCGCGTGTTCGTCCTCGGCGTGAGGCTCCTCCTCCGCGTGAGTGTCCTCGGCGTGAGGTTCCTCCTCCGCGTGAGTGTCCTCGGCGTGAGTGTCCTCGGCGTGGGGTCCCTCCTCCGCGTGAGTGTCCTCGGCGTGGGGTTCCTCCCCCGCGTCCAGCCCTGCGATGTCGACCGCACTGAGTACGTACTCGTGATCCATCTCGACGGAATCGGCAAGGGTATGGAGGAACGGGTCATAGCCGCCCCCGTTCTCCACCAGGAGGTCTGCCTTGGAGACTGCAAGCTTGTCCTGCACCGTAGCCTCGTAGGAGTGCGGATCCTGGCTCAGGCTGTCGACAATCGCGGTCACCTCGACATGTTCCCCGCCGACTGCCTCGACGATGTCCCCATAGACGTTGGTGGACGTCACCACCTGCAGCGCGCCTGATGCTGCGTCCCGTTCCGAACTGCCGCCCTCGGGGCCGCAGCCGGCTACCAGCAGTGGAAGAAGTGCCGAAGCGGCGAGTACCGTCGTCGTTCGCGCGGAAATACTGCGCATGAATGTTCCCTCGATCTGTGTACGCAAGTGGTGTGGTGCCCCGTGGACTTGTCTAACTCTAACCTAAACGCGAATCATTCGCATTTCTGTGCCTCGCAGCGGGACCAGCCAGAGCGCCTTGCAGCGGGACCAGCCAGAGCACAGATCAGGGCCCTCCGCCGACCGGCGAAGGACCCTGAAGCTGCGGCCCGGCGGGCTAGCGCGTCTCGAACCTGCCGAGTTCCGCGTCGCGCTGGAGCGACTCTCCGGTGCGCCGGTGCCCCTGGTTCTGGGTGGCATCCCGGATCTCGCCGATCAGCTGCTCAATGACGTCCTCGAGGAACAGGACACCGCGCGCCCGCCCGTCGCTGGTCATCACGCGGGCCAGGTGGGACCCGGTGCGCTGCATGATGGCAAGCGCGTCCTCGATCTCATCATCGACACTCAGATTGGCGAGAGCCCTCACCTTGTTCTCCGTGATGGGCCGCAGGTACCCCTCGACCGGCATCGACATGACGTCCTTGAGGTGCATGTAACCGGTGAGGTTGTCGTGCTCATCCACGAGTACGAAGCGGGAGAAACCGGTCCGTCCGACCGTCTTTTCGAACTCCTCGGGAGTGGAGTCTGTACGGAGCGTGACCAGTTCCTCCAGCGGCACCATGATGGTCCCCGCCGTCTGCCCCGAGAATTCGAGCGCGCTGCTGATCAGCCCGGCGTCGTCGTCCACCAGCCCGTGCCTCGTGGACTCCTGAACGATCGACTGCACCTCCTCCAGGGTGAAGGAAGACGTCACCTCGTCCTTCGGCTCGATCCGCATGGCCCTCAGAATGTGGTTGGCGGTCCAGTTCAGGCTGGAAATGACGGGATGCACCAGCTTGGCCACCATTACCAGCGGAGGCGCGAGAAACAGGGCGGCCTTGTCCGCCACGGATACCGAAATGTTCTTCGGCACCATTTCGCCGAAGGTCACGTGGAGGAAGGTGACCAGCGCAAGCGCGATACCGAACGCAATGCCGTCTGCCAGGCCTCCAGGGAGGCCGGCCGCTTCAAGCGGTACGACCATCAGGTGGTGAATGGCGGGCTCGGCCACCTGCAGAATCAGCAGGGAACATACCGTGATGCCCAACTGTGCGCAGGCCAGCATGAGGGACACGTGTTCCATGGCCCAGAGGGTGGTGCGCGCACGTTTCATGCCCTGGTCCGCGAGCGGCTCGATCTGGCTGCGGCGCGCGCTCATGATCGCGAACTCGGCGCCCACAAAGAACGCGTTGCCGATCAGCAGAATGACCAGCCAGAGGATCCCTGCCCAGTCGCTCATCGGGCACCGCCCGCGGCGGAGGAAGCTGCATCGGACTGTCCTGCTTCCGCAGGCTCCACGGGCAGGAAGCTGACGCGGTCGATCCGGCGTCCGTCCATGCGTTCCACCTCAAGGATCCCGCCGGGGACGTCCACCCGGTCGCCTGTTTCGGCAATCCTGCCCAAAACGGACATGATGTAGCCGCCCACTGTCTCGTAGCCCGGTTCGTCCGGCACAACCAGGTTGGGGATCTGTTCACTGACCTCGTCCGGGCGCATGATGCCCGGGAAGAACCAGTTGCCTGCAGCGCTTTGCAGGACGCCCGGCTTGAGCTTGTCATGTTCATCAGCCACCTCGCCCACAATCTCCTCGACGAGGTCCTCGAGTGTGACCACGCCGGCAGTTCCGCCGTACTCATCGAGCACCACAGCGAGCTGCAGGTTGGCCTCCTTCAGTTCGCTGAGCAGCGAGTCGAGGTGCACCGTCTCGGGGATCCGCAGGACCTCCGTCATGATGGTCCCGGCCGGGAGCTCCGCACGCCTGGACCGCGGCACTGCAACGGCCTTCTTCACGTGCACCACTCCACGGATGTCATCGGGCGAGTCCCCGAGGAGGGGAAAGCGTGAGTATCCGGTCTGCCGCGCGAGATCGACGACGTCGGCAACCGTCTGGTCGGATTCGATCGTTGCCATCCTGATTCGCGGCGTCATGACGTCTGCCGCCGTGCGCTCGGAGAAACTGAACGTCCTCGCAAGAAAGTTTGCGGTCCCCTGGTCAAGGGTTCCCAGCTCCGCGGACCGCCGCACCAGGGATGACAGCTCGGAGGGAGTCCGGGCCCCCGAGATTTCCTCTTTGGCTTCCAGCCCGAACAGATGCAGCACCCGGTTGGAGAAGCCGTTGAGAAGGACGATCGCCGGCTTGAAGATTGCGGTGAAGATGAGCTGCGGACGGGCCAGGGTCCTGCCGACTTTGAAGGGGAGGGCGATGGCCATGTTCTTGGGCACCAACTCCCCGATCAGCATGGAGAGAAGGGTGGCCAGCGTCATCGCAAGAATCAGGGAGACCGATGCCCGCAGTGTGTCCGGCACGCCCAGCGCCCCCAGCGGCGTCTCAAGCAGCCGCCCCACGGAAGGCTCCATGACGTAACCGGTCAGCAGCGTTGTCAGGGTGATGCCGAGCTGGCAGCTGGAGAGCTGCGTGGACAGGGACTTGAGACAGCGCAGCAGCGGTTCGGCGCGCTTGTCTCCCTCGTCCACCGCACGCTGGACATAGGTCTGGTCGAGTGCAACGAGGGAAAACTCGACAGCAACAAAGAACCCGGTGCCGAGAATCAGCAGCAGGCCGGCGATCAGGTAGAGCCACTCCATTACCGGACCACCGCCGCGGGTGCGCAGGAATTACCCCGCGCGGCGGGTTTCGGAGGTTCCCCAGGTTGAGACGGCTCGTCCGGCTGGGAAGGCTCCGTCGACGCGGAGTTTCCCAAGGCGCTGTCTCCCGAGGCGTCACCGTCGGCGCGCTGATCCGGCATGGATGAGCTGCCGGAAGCGTCGGAACGCGCGGAAGTCAGTGGGTGATGGGCATGTGAACGGGGATTGCCGGCACTGGATGGCTGCGCTGCACATCGGATCGATGCTGCCTGTCGCTGCGTGCGCGCCATGGGCCGGCCCCTAGAGGAACTGTCCATAAGGTCTCCAGTTTACAGCAAGGGCGCCGTCCACGGCGCGGACCGATGCCGTGGGCATCCTCTGCCACCGGGAGGTCCGCTGCCTCCAGGACGTTCGCGCGCTGGACCCCGTGGCACCGGACTCCGGACCACGGACTCCGGACTCCGGACTCCGTCGAACCGGAACCGCACCGCAGGTCTGCTACCAGCTCTGCTGGAGAGGACGGCCTTCCTCGTACCCGGCCGCGGACTGCACCCCGACAATTGCGCGCTCGCGGAATTCGGCGAGCGAGCGTGCACCCGCATAGGTCATCGAACTGCGCACACCGGCCGTGATCATGTCCAGCAGGTCCTCGACCCCCGGCCGGGCAGGGTCCAGGTACATCGTGGACGTTGAGATGCCTTCCTCGAACAGTCCCTTGCGTGCGCGCGCAAACACGTCATCGCGCTGCGTCCGGTTCTGGACGGCGCGCGCCGATGCCATGCCGAAGCTCTCCTTGTACAAGCGCCCCTGCCCATCAGTCTGGAGGTCCCCGGGGCTTTCGTAGGTACCCGCGAACCAGGACCCGATCATCACCTGGCTTGCTCCGGCCGCGAGCGCAAGGGCAACGTCCCGTGGGTATCGGACGCCGCCGTCTGCCCAGACATGGGCGCCGAGCTCCGCCGCCGCCTGGGCGCACTCGTGGACTGCAGAAAACTGCGGGCGACCCACTGCGGTCATCATTCGCGTGGTGCACATGGCACCGGGTCCCACGCCGACCTTGATGATCGAGGCGCCCGCCTCAACCAGGTCCCGTACCCCGTCGGCGCTGACAACGTTCCCGGCGACCACAGGAACGGACGGATCAAGCGCCGTGACGGCCTTGAGCGCGTCAAGCATTTTGCGCTGGTGCCCGTGGGCCGTGTCCACCACGAGGACGTCCACCCCGGCCTCAAGCAGCCCGGCCGCCTTGGCTGCTACGTCGCCATTGATGCCGACGGCGGCAGCAACCCGCAACCGGCCCCTGCCGTCAGTGGCCGGCTGGTAGATGGTGGAGCGCAGCGCGCCCTTGCGGGTGATGACGCCGGCGAGCTCACCATTCCGGGACACTGCTGCAAGCGAGGCACCCGCCGCATCGAGCTCCTCGAAGGCCTGCTGAAGCGCGGCATCGTGGTCCGCCGAGAATCGCTCCGCGTCCAGGGTAAGAGGCCGCGTTCGCATGACGGACTCGAGGGAGGCGAACCGGTCGACACCCTCGCAGTCTTCCGCCCGGACCACACCCACGCAGCGGTTGGCATCGTCGACCACCATCACGGCACCGTGCGCGCGCTTGTTGATCAGGTGCAGCGCATCAATCACGGTATTTCCGGGCTGAAGCTTCAGCGGCGTCTCAAAGATCAGGTCGCGCTGCTTGACCCACTGCGTCACCTCGCTGATGACGTGCACGGGAATGTCCTGCGGCAGTACGGCCAGTCCGCCCCGCCGCGCCACGGTCTCCACCATGCGGCGCCCGGTGACGGCAGTCATGTTGGCGACCACCAGCGGGATCGTTGTGCCGGTGCCGTCGTCGCTGGCAAGGTCGACGTCGAATCGGGAGATCACCTCGGATGCTGACGGCACGAGGAAAACGTCAGAGTAGGTGAGGTCGGTTGAGGGCGTGTTGATCAAACGCACGGGTGCTCCTGCAGTCGGTTACATATGGGAGTCTATGTCGAATCGACGCCCTGCCCGGGCACGCGTGGAGTGATCGGTTGTGCTACGCCGGGCACTGTGCCGAGATTGGCTTGTTGCCTGAAACTGTCATTAGACTGATGGGCAGGTCAACAGGGTCAGGCGAGCGCTGATGTGAACCTTTTTGGGCCAAGGGCAACTCATGGAAGAGGGCGTATAACAAGTGCCACAACAACCCAACCACCGTCTACCGGAAGAATTCGGCGGGAATGAATGGCTTGTGGATGAGCTCTACGAGCAATTCCGCCAGGACAGGAATTCGGTAGACAAGAAGTGGTGGAGCCTTTTCGAATCCTTTGAAGCAGAGAGCAGCGGCTCGGACAACGGGCGGCACGCTGCTTCGAGGCCTGCCGGCTCCGGGGACCCGAATCCCCCCACCCGGGAGCTGCCCGTCGTCTCGGCGGAGCAGAATGCTCCCAAGGCGTCCGGGGAATCACCCGCTGCAACGCAGGAGTCCGGCAAGCCGCCGGTCGCCAAGGAAGAGCCCGGGCAAGGCCGTGAGAAAGCAGCGGCGTCGAAGCCGGCGGCGGCCAAGGCCGAGCCCAAGCCGGAGCAGAAAACCGAAAAGGCTCCCATCCCGGCCCAGCTCCCGAAGTCGGATCTGAACCCGGAAATGGATGAAGACACCGTCACCGTCCTGCGCGGACCTGCCAAGGCCATCGCCACCAACATGGACGCGAGCCTCACGGTCCCGACGGCCACCAGCGTCCGGGCCATCCCGGCCAAGCTCCTGATCGACAACCGTGTGGTCATCAACAACCACCTGGAGCGGGCCCGTGGCGGCAAGGTTTCCTTCACCCACATCATTGGCTACGCGATCATCCGGGCACTCGCCCAGTTCCCTTCGCAGAACGTCTACTACGACGTCGTGGACGGCAAGCCCGCGGCGGTCCAGCCTGCCCATGTGAACTTCGGATTGGCGATCGACATGCCGCGGCCCGACGGTTCACGCCTGCTGGTGGTCCCCAACATCAAGAAGGCGGAAACGCTCAACTTCTCGGAGTTCTGGAACGCCTACGAGGACCTCGTCAAGCGTGCGCGTGCAGGCAAGCTCGGGGCGGACGACTACGCCGGCACCACCGTCTCGCTCACCAACCCCGGCGGCATCGGCACGGTCCACTCGGTTCCGAGGCTCTCCAAGGGTCAGGCCTGCATCATAGGGGCGGGCGCACTGGAGTACCCGGCCGCTTTCCAGGGCGCAAGCGAGAAGACGCTTGCCCAGCACGCAATCAGCAAGACCATCACCCTGACCTCCACGTATGACCACCGGGTCATCCAGGGCGCCGGAAGCGGCGAGTTCCTCAGGATTGTGCATCAGCTCCTGCTGGGCGAGCAGAACTTCTATGACGAGATCTTCGAGGCCCTGCGCATCCCGTATGAGCCGGTCCGGTGGAGCGCTGACATCCAGGTTGATCCCATGGATGAGATCAACAAGGTTGCCCGCATCCAGCAACTGATCCACGCCTACCGCGTCCGCGGCCACCTCATGGCGGATACCAACCCGCTCGAGTACGTCCAGCGCAAGCACGCGGACCTCGACGTCCGTACCCATGGCCTGACGCTGTGGGACCTCGACCGCGAGTGGCCGACCGGCGGATTCGGCGGGAAGCCCACCCTGAAGTTCCGCACTATCCTCGGTGTATTGCGGGACGCCTACTGCAGGACCACCGGCATCGAGTACATGCATATCCAGGACCCTGAGGAACGCCAGTGGTTCCAGGATGAGCTAGAGCACGCCTACTCGAAGCCGAGCCGTGAGGAGCAGTTCCGCATCCTGCACCGGCTCAATGCCGCTGAAGCGTTCGAGACCTTCCTGCAAACCAAGTTTGTGGGCCAGAAGCGGTTCTCGCTGGAAGGCGGCGAATCCCTGATTCCGCTGCTCGACTCGATCCTGTCCGACTCCGCCGACGACGGCCTGGACGAGGTGGCGATCGGCATGGCCCACCGCGGCCGCCTCAACGTCCTCACCAACATTGCCGGCAAGACCTACGCCCAGGTCTTCCGCGAGTTCGAGGGCACCCAGGATCCGCGTTCGGTGCAGGGCTCCGGTGACGTGAAGTACCACCTCGGTACCGAAGGCACCTACACCTCGGACAGCGGCAATGAAACCAAGGTGTACCTCGCGGCAAACCCCTCGCACCTTGAGGCCGTGGACTCTGTCCTTGAGGGAATCGTCCGGGCCAAGCAGGACCGCCTGGACCAGGGAGACACCTTCCCGGTCCTGCCGATCCTCGTCCACGGTGACGCCGCCTTCGCAGGTCAGGGCGTGGTCGCGGAAACCCTGAACCTCTCACAGCTGCGCGGATACCGCACAGGTGGAACCATCCACATCATCGTGAACAACCAGGTGGGCTTCACCACGTCGCCCACTGCGTCGCGGTCATCGGTGTACTCGACGGACGTCGCCAAGATGGTCCAGGCCCCTATCTTCCATGTGAACGGCGACGACCCGGAAGCCGTGGTCCGGGTGGCCCAGCTGGCGTACCAGTTCCGCCAGCGGTTCAACAAGGACGTCGTCATCGACATGGTGTGCTACCGCCGGCGCGGTCACAATGAGGGCGACGACCCGTCGATGACGCAGCCCATGATGTACAACCTCATCGAGGCCAAGCGCTCGGTGCGCAAGCTCTACACCGAGGCCCTGATCGGCCGGGGCGACATCAGCCAGGAGGAGGCCGAGCAGGCGCTGCGGGACTACCAGGAACGGCTGGAGCGCGTCTTCGCGGAGACGCATGCAGCGCAGACCTCCCCTATCCCGGTGGTCACCAAGGACGCCGCGGCTGTCTCCGACATCGAGCGCCCCATTGCACAGCGCACCGACAACGGTGTGGGAGCTCCGGCGAGCACGGCTATCACCGCCGAGACCCTCGCCCACATCGGCAAGGCGCACCTGGCGTTCCCCGAGGGCTTCACGGTTCACCCGAAGCTCAAGGCCCTGCTCGAGAAGCGCGAGCAGATGTCCCGGGAAGGCGGCATCGACTGGGGCTTCGGCGAAATCGCAGCATTCGGTTCGCTGCTGATGGAAGGCGTGCCCGTACGTCTTGCCGGCCAGGACTCCCGTCGTGGTACTTTCGTGCAGCGGCACGCAGTGTTCCACGACCGCGCAAACGGCACCGAGTGGGTTCCGCTGGGAGAGCTCAGCGAGGGCCAGGCCAAGTTCTGGATCTACGACTCGCTTCTCTCGGAATACGCCGCCATGGGCTTCGAGTACGGCTACTCGGTGGAACGCCCGGACGCCCTGGTGCTCTGGGAGGCCCAGTTCGGTGACTTCGTCAACGGCGCACAGACCATCATTGACGAGTTCATTTCCTCAGCGGAGCAGAAGTGGGGCCAGCGGTCCTCGCTGGTACTCATGCTCCCGCACGGCTATGAAGGTCAGGGACCGGACCACTCGTCCGCCCGCATTGAACGCTTCCTGCAGATGTGCGCAGAAGACAACATGGTTGTGGCCAATCCCACCACCGCGGCGTCGCATTTCCATCTGCTGCGCAGGCAGGCCTACAGCCGGCCGCGGAAACCGCTGGTCATCTTCACTCCGAAGCAGCTGCTGCGTCTGAAGGCGGCCGCGAGCAGTGTCGAGGACTTCACGCAGGGCAGCTTCAGGCCCGTCATCGAAGACACAGCCGGGCTCAATCCGGCGGATGTCACCCGTGTCCTGCTGGTGTCCGGACGGCTCTACTACGATCTGGCAGCGGCACGCCAGAAGGCCAACGACACCTCGACCGCGATTCTGCGCGTCGAGCAGCTTGCTCCGCTACCGGTCGAGGAAATCAGGGCCGCAATCGGTGCATACCCGGATGCGGAGATCGTCTGGGCACAGGATGAACCGGCAAACCAGGGACCGTGGCCATTCATCGGCCTGAACCTGCCGGAACACCTCGACCGCCCGCTCCGGCTGGTTTCCCGGCCTGCATCGGCCTCGACAGCCACAGGATCGGCGAAGCACCACGCGGTGGAGCAGGAAATCCTGATCAAGAAGGCTTTCGACCGGAAGTAACCTACCTGTGGCCCGAACGTACAATGGGCAGGGTCGTTGGGACCCTGCCCATTGGCGTTCCCCGCACGGACTGGTCGGCGCCTCCGTTGGGGCCTGACCGAAATCCAGCCCGACAAGTAACCAGAGGTGTGATCAGTGGAACATCGCAGGATAAGGCTCGCCGCAGTGGGAGACGAGCTTCTCGCAGGACTCGGTGACCCGCGTGCACTCGGTTGGCTCGGGAGAGTCCTGGCGCGCACCACGCCGGACAACGCCACCCTTGAGGCCTACAGCCTGGCGGCTCCCGGTGAAGGAACCGAGGCCCTGGCCGGGCGATGGGTGGAGGAAGCCGGGCGGCGCTTTTCCGAATCCACCGAGAACCGCCTGCTCATCGGGTTGTCGGACCGGGACCTCGATCTCGAAATCTCGACGGCACGCAGCCGGCTCAATCTCGCCAACATCCTCGACGGTGCAGCACAGATGAGCATCAAGGTCCTGGTAGTGGGACCGCCCCCAGGTCTGGACGCGGAACGCAACCGCAGACTCGCCGACCTCTCGGCGGCCTTCGCGGACGTGACCACACGCCGCAAGCACGTCTACGTAGACACCTTCACTCCCCTGCATGCCCACGAACAGTGGCGTTCGGATCTCGCCGCCAACGGAGGAAGCCCGGGCCAGGCAGGCTACGGCCTCATGGCATGGCTCGTACTGCACCGGGGATGGTTCCACTGGCTGGATATCCCCGCACCCGCCTGACCCGGCTGGCGAAGGCCGGCTCCGCCAGCGCATCAGCTTCCGTGGGTGAAGACCACCTTGCCGAAAACATCCCCCGTTTCCATCCGCTCGAACCCGCGCCGGGCGTCATCGAGCGCATGCACGGAATCAATCCTCGGACGGACGCCGCTCACGGTGAGGAATTGCGCCAGCCGCCCGAGTTCATCACGTGTTCCCATGGTGGAGCCCAGCACCCGCAACTGCAGGAAGAACACCCGGTTGAGGTCCGCAGACGGTGCGGGACCGCTTGTTGCACCGCAGGTGACGACGGCGCCGCCCGGTTTGAGCGCCTTGAGTGAGTGTGCCCAGGTGGCCTCGCCGACCGAATCAAAGACCACGTCCACCCGCTCGGGAAGCCGGGCACCGGCGTCGAACGCGTCCTGTGCCCCCAGTTCCAGCGCCTGCTCCCTTTTCTCCCCGCTGCGGCTGGTGACCCACACCCGGTAACCAGCAGCGGCAGCGAGCGAAATGAGAGCGGTGGCCACCCCGCCGCCGGCCCCCTGCACCAGGACCGTCGATCCTGGCGATGCAGTGGACGTGGTGAACAGCATCCGGTACGCCGTCAGCCAGGAAGTCGGCAGGCAGGCGGCCTCCTCGAACGTCAGGTCCGCCGGCTTCGGCACAAGATTGCGCGCAGGCACCCAGACGTAATCCGCCATGGTGCCCGGGTGGTGCTCCGACAGCAGCGAGCGGCGGGGGTCGAGGGTCTCATCCCCCTGCCAGCCGGGAGAGGAAATCACGCTGTGGATGATCACCTCGTTGCCGTCGTCGTCCAGTCCCGCCCCGTCACAGCCGAGGATCATCGGCAGCTTGTCCGGACCCAACCCGACACCGCGCAGCGACCACAGATCGTGATGGTTCAGCGCCGAGGCAAGCACGCGCACCCGGCGGAAGCCCTCCGGTGCGGGCTGCTCAGGAAGTTCATCGACCCGCAGTCCTTCCAGCGGACGCTCGGCGGACATCGACTCTGCAAATACTGCACGCACGCGGCACTCCTTTGTCGGGGATTCTTCCGCACTATCCTAGGCGGGCACCCGTCCCTCTGCCGCACCTGGCCTGCGGAGAGGCCCTGCCGCGTGCGTTTAGGTTCACCCCGCCTGCGTGTGGGAGACTGGAGGGCAGTCCGGACCCGAGCGGTCAACCGGTAAAGCCATACACAGGCAACGTAAGGAGGCAGCCATGAGCAAGCGTGCACGCAAGCGCCGTGATCGCAAGCGCGGCGGCGCTAACCACGGTAAGCGCCCCAACACCTGACATCACGGTCACACAGACAAAGGAACCCCCGTACCAGTACGGGGGTTCCTTTGCGTTGTGCCCTCCGGTGGGGCGCCTGTCTAGTGGTCGACAGTCTTGATCTGGCTGATGCGATCGAGGATGTTCGACTTGAGTGTTGCCGGTGCAACCTCCGTACAGGACCGCTTCACCACCGACCGGATCACGCACTCCAGATCATGTTCCTGGGTGCAGTCCGGGCAGTCCTCGAGGTGGTTCTTGATCTCCACCAGGTCAGCGTGGGAGAGAGCACCGTCGAGGTACTCGTACAGCCGCTCGATCCGTGAATCGTCGCAGTCGCCAAGGCTATGGCAGTCGCTCATTTTCCGTTCTCCTGTGTAGTTCCACCGTCAGCGGCGGATGCGCGTGCCGAATCACCCATGCCGCGCTCATGCGCGTATTCGGAGAGTAATTCCCGCAGGAGCTTGCGTCCGCGGTGCAGCCGCGACATCACCGTGCCGATCGGGGTATTCATGATTTCCGAGATTTCCTTGTAGGCAAAGCCCTCGACATCCGAGAAGTAGACCGCCAGCCGGAACTCTTCGGGAATGGCCTGCAGCGCCTGCTTGACATCGGAATCGGGAAGGTGGTCGAGTGCCTCCACCTCGGCCGAACGCAGTCCCGATGACGTGTGTTCGGCTGCCTTGGCGAGCTGCCAGTCCTCAATGGTGTCCGAGTGCGACTGCAGGGGCTCCCGCTGACGCTTGCGGTACAGGTTGATGTACGTGTTGGTGAGGATGCGGTACAGCCAGGCCTTCAGATTTGTACCCGGCTTGTACTGGTGGAATGCGGAGAACGCCTTGGTGTAGGCCTCCTGCACGAGGTCCTCTGCGTCAGCCGGATTGCGTGCCATCCTCATGGCTGCAGAATAGAGCTGGTCCACGTACTGCATGGCATCCCGCTCGAACCGGGCAGTCCGATCCGCAACGGATTCGGTGTCCAGGTCCAGTTCCTTGTCTTCGGTCGGCGTGGGCCCGGCCGCGGCTGTGGTATCCATTGCTGCAAAGTCTACGCGTCCACGGGTCTGCGGGCGCTGCGCCGGCCGGGCCGGGGCAGCCACCTGGAGGCGCGGAACCCGGTCCTGTACCGATGATGCTGTACCCATCTGCTCCTCGTATCCGTTCTCTGCGTGTTGTTCCTCTATCGACAACGGTCCCCGGGAAGCGGATATTCCTGCGCGGGCGCCGCAGCCGGATCGCCTCGCTGGAGCAAAAGTGTAAAACTAGACACATCCATTCCCAGCTGTAACTGACTTTGTCCGCATAAGTAGATCCGGTGCCGCCCGCGGTGCTGGAAACCAGGAGGCATTGTGACCCTTGTTCGCGTACTCGCCCGCCCATTGCTCGCCAGCAGCTTCGTCCTTACGGGCATTGACCGGCTTCGGAAAACGGACGCGACGGCCGCTGCGCTCCGACCCACGCTCGACCGGATCACCAAGGCAGTCCCCGCTGCCGCCTCCGCGACAGGCAACGAACAGGCTGTCGCCAAAGTGCTCGGGACCGCCCATCTGGGAGCCGCCGTCCTGCTCGGAATCGGCCGTTTCTCCCGGCTTTCGGCACTGGTGCTGGTTGTGACCTCCACGCTGAACGCCGTCGTCGAATTCAACAATGCGGATTCATCCACGTCGAAGGCGCGCAAGGAGCGGCGCAACCAGCTCATCAAGAACCTCTCCCTCCTCGGAGCTGTGCTGCTCGCAGCGGTGGACACCAATGGACGGCCGAGCTGGGCCTGGCGGGCCGAGCACTTCGCCGAGGACGCACGCCGCAACGCTCTCGCCCTGAGCCACGACACCCGGAAGAACATCCGGAAGGCCGAAAAAGCAGTACGCAAGACGGCGTCGGAAGTCACGGGTAGCTAAGGGACGTGAGTGCACTGCCCGCCGCGCCGTCCTCCACCTCCTTCTGGCCCGCGCCGCACACCCTGGGCCCTGTTGATGCAACAGTGGAGGTGCCCGGGTCAAAGTCACTGACCAACCGGTATCTTGTGCTCGCAGCCCTGGCGAACGGGCCCAGCAGGCTGCGCGCACCGCTGCACTCACGGGACTCGCGCCTGATGGTGGACGCCCTGCGCTCCCTCGGCGCGGGCGTGGAGGAAGTCGACGGCGACGGCAGATTCGGTCCCGACCTGCTGGTCACCCCCATCCCGGCGGATGCATCCGGAGACGCAAGCGTCGACTGCGGACTCGCCGGGACTGTCATGCGCTTTGTGCCCCCGCTGGCCGCCCTTCGGAACGGACGCACGTTCTTTGACGGCGACCCGCACGCCCGGCGGCGTCCCATGGGCACAGTCATCGGCGCCCTGCGCCGACTCGGTGTCCCGCTCGAAAACGACGACGACGCCCTGCCGTTCACGGTCGAGGGCTCCGGAGGTGTTGCGGGCGGGACACTGACGATCGATGCGAGCGCCTCGTCGCAGTTCGTCTCGGCGCTGCTGCTCGTCGGAGCCCGCTTCAGCGAAGGCCTGCGCCTCGAACACATCGGCCCCCCGGTGCCGAGCCTTGACCACATTTCCATGACCGTCCAGGTGCTGCGGGAGCTCGGCGTCGTCATCGATGACTCCGTGCCGAATGTCTGGCATGTGCAGCCGGGAACCATCAACGCCTTCGATGTCCGTATCGAACCGGATCTCTCCAACGCCGGCCCGTTCCTCGCGGCCGCGGTCGCCACCGGCGGCACGGTACGGATGCCGCACTGGCCCGCGGACACCACGCAGGTCGGCGCGAAGTGGCGGACCATCCTCCCCCGGCTCGGCGCCGCCGTCGAACTCACTGAGGATTCCACCCTGGTGGTCCGCGGAACCGGCACCATCACCGGTGCCGAACTGGCGGACACCAGCGAACTTGCGCCAACGGTAGCCGCGTTGTGCGCTCTCGCGCAGACCCCGTCGCTGCTCACCGGGATAGCGCACCTGCGCGGACACGAGACAGACCGGCTCGCGGCGCTGGTGGCCGAGATAAACCGGCTGGGCGGCGATGCGGAGGAGACCTCCGACGGCCTGATCATCCGCCCGGCTGCGCTTCACGGAGGACCGTTCCACACCTATGACGATCACCGCATGGCGACGGCGGGCGCCATCCTGGGCCTCGTGGTGGACGGCGTCGGGGTGGAGAACATCGCGACCACAGGCAAGACCATGCCGCAGTTCCCCGAGCTGTGGGAGGCCGTCGCAGCCACCGCTGAGCCGAGCGGCCCCAGGTGACCTCCGGCGGATCCCGGCGCGGGACCTCCTCCTGGGATGAGTCCGACGTCCGCATCAGGCCGAACAAGAAAGGTTCCCGCCCCCGGACAAAGGATCGCCCCGCCCATGAGGATGCGGTCACCGGGCGGATCATCACCGTGGATCGCGGGCGCTATACCGCCGTCGTCGATGAGGACCAGGCAACCGAGCGCGTGGTGATCGCCGCCCGCGCCCGGGAACTGCGCCGCTCCCCCGTCGTCGCCGGGGACCTCGTGGCGCTGGTGGGTGACGTGAGCGGCGAGCCGGACACCCTTGCCCGGCTGGTGCGGATCCAGGAACGCCGAACCCTGCTGCGCCGCAGCGCCGACGACACCGATCCGGTGGAGCGGGCTGTGGTAGCCAACGCCGATCAGCTGGTGATTGTTGTTGCTGCAGCGAACCCCGAGCCGCGGACCGGTTTCATCGACCGTGCGCTGGTGGCCGCGTACGACGCCGGCATCCAGCCGCTGCTGTGCGTCACCAAAGCGGACCTGCAGGATCCTGCAGACCTCCTCGCCAACTACGAGCACCTTGACCTGCACATCATCACCAGCCGCACGGCGTCCACCCCGGACGCGGTGCGGACAACCTCCGCCAGCGGCACTTCCGCACTTCTGGCGCCTGAGGCGGTCGCGCAGCTGAAGGGTCTGCTGGACGGCCGGGTGAGTGTACTCCTCGGGCATTCCGGCGTCGGGAAGTCCACCCTGGTGAATGCGCTCACGGGAGCCAACCGCGCCACTGGGGGCGTCAATGCTGTCACCGGGCGCGGACGCCACACCTCGTCCTCGGCCTACGCCCTCAAGGCAGCCGACTCCGCACCGGGCACGTGGATCATCGACACGCCCGGAATTCGTTCATTCGGCCTTGCCCATGTGGATGCTGACCGCATCCTCGCTGCTTTTCCCGACCTCGCGCCCGGCACCGACCAGTGCGAACGAGGGTGCAGGCATGATGACAGCGCGGTCAACTGCGGACTGGACGACTGGGTGGAATCCGGGCACGCCGGCGAGTCCGGGCCGGTGCGGCTTTCCTCCCTGCGACGGCTCCTTGGCGCAGGCATCGAAACGCCGCAGGGGTCGAAGGAATTGGGACAGCAGTAGCCGGTGCACCCGAACCGGCCCGCAGCCTGCTAGACTGAATCCAGTTGTTGTGTTGCGCACGAATATTTAGCCTTGATTTCTCTACGGAGTTCGAAAGCTTTTTTTGCAGGCGAGATGAACACCGCGACGGGAACCCCGAAGTACGGGGGGATCCTACACTCAAGGAATGAATAAAATGGCAACAGGTACAGTCAAGTGGTTTAACGCTGAAAAGGGCTTTGGATTCATCGCTCCTGATGACGGCGGCGCTGACGTCTTCGCTCACTTCTCCGCAATCAACTCCGGCGGCTTCCGCTCGCTCGAGGAGAACCAGAAGGTCAGCTTCGAGACCACCCAGGGACCCAAGGGTCCCCAGGCTGAGAACATCTCCGTTCTCTAACTCTTAGTTTTCAAGGAAAGGGACACCGGCTGACGGCCGGTGTCCCTTTCCTGCGTTAACGGTGAGGTCCCAAGGGCCAGCACGCACACATTGGGCACGTTCAGCCCGGGCCTCCCGCACCCGCGCGTG
Organism: Arthrobacter subterraneus; assembly: GCF_900099735.1. Taxonomy (GTDB): domain Bacteria; phylum Actinomycetota; class Actinomycetes; order Actinomycetales; family Micrococcaceae; genus Arthrobacter_D; species Arthrobacter_D subterraneus. The sequence goes on from NZ_FNDT01000003.1 coordinate 251,461, forward strand.
CAGAGGATATAGGTTGAAGAGTATGAACCTCCAGAGCTACAACGATGACCTGCGCCTTGCCCATGTGATGGCCGACTCCGTGGACGACCAGACCATGTCCAGGTTCAAGGCACTGGATCTGGCGGTTGAGACCAAGCCGGACTTCACGCCGGTCACGGACGCGGACAAGTCAGCCGAAGAGGCCATCCGCGGACAGCTCTCCCGCGCCCGTCCCAGGGACGCGGTGCTTGGCGAGGAGTTCGGCAGCAGCGGTGCGGGCTCCCGCCGCTGGATCATCGATCCGATTGACGGCACCAAGAACTTTGTCCGAGGCGTTCCCGTGTGGGCAACACTCATTGCGCTGGTCGATGAGGGGCGCCCCGTCGTCGGGGTGGTCAGTGCTCCCGCTCTCGGCAAGCGCTGGTGGGCGGCGACCGGCACCGGTGCGTTCATGGGCAAGTCGCTGGCCGCGGCAACCCGGCTGCGGGTCTCGAGCGTGTCCCGCCTGGAAGACGCCTCCCTCTCCTACTCGAGCCTCTCAGGGTGGAAGCAGCGCGGAAATCTCGACGAGTTCATGTCGCTGACCGAGTCAGTTTGGCGCACGCGGGCATACGGCGACTTCTGGTCCTACTGCCTGGTGGCCGAGGGTGCCGTGGACATTGCCTGCGAGCCGGAACTCAATCTGTATGACATGGCAGCGCTCGTCCCCATTGTCACCGAAGCCGGCGGCCGGTTCACCTCGCTTGAAGGTGCCGACGGACCGTTCGGCGGAAACGCGCTCGCCACCAACAGCATCCTGCACAGCGATGTGCTGAAGACGCTCAACCCCTCACTGGATGACCTGCTCCAGGAGGGTGCCGGCGCCTGAGCCGGCCGCGTAACAATGCGCGCGGATGCCTCCGGTCTGTCCTATTCTGGATTCCTAGGTCACGAGTGCCAGCGCTAAACCCCGGTTTGCTGGCCGGCAACCCTCCATCCGCGGTGGGGTGCCCCGGGTGACGACCAGGCCGGATCAGAATGTGGTTCGGCAAGCGCGGGACCTCCCTTTGCAGGTCCCTTGAGACCACTGTGGGGTTACATCCGTGAGCAATGCCATCCTGGAAACCGTTCAGAACCTTTCCGAATCGCCGTTGGCGGACGTTCTTGGCGCCGGCCTGCAGTCGCCGCTGATCGACGGCACACCGGTTCGGTACGTGAATCTGGACTACGCAGCATCGACGCCGGCGCTGGCACAGGTCAACGATTATGTGCAGAGCGTCCTGCCCTACTACGCAAGCGTCCACCGCGGCGCCGGGTATGCGTCACAGATCTCGACTTCCCTGTACGAGAACGCGCGGCGGATTGTCCGGGCCTTCGTCGGGGGCAGGGAGGATGACGCGGTCATCTTCACCCGCAACACCACCGATTCCCTCAACCTCCTGGCCGGCTGCCTGCCGGAGGACGGCGAGGTGCTCTACCTCGACCTGGAGCACCACGCCAACCTGCTGCCCTGGCTTGACCGCCCCCACCGCGGGCTCGTCGCAGCAGACACCGTCGAGGCCACCCTTGCCGCCGTGGAGGAGGAACTCGCCTCCGGGGGGATCAGCCTGCTCGCGGTCACCGGTGCCTCGAATGTGACAGGCGAGGTGCTGCCGATCGCACGGTTCGCCTCCGCCGCCCATGCCCACGGTGCACGGATCGTCGTCGACGCTGCCCAGCTGGCGCCGCACCGGCGGCTTGACCTCGTGCGGGACGGCATTGACTACGTCGCCTTCTCCGGGCACAAGCTGTATGCGCCGTTCGGCGCGGGCGTACTGGTGGGAAGGCCGGACTGGCTCGACGAGGGCACCCCGCATCTCGCAGGCGGCGGTGCGGTGAAGACGGTGAAGGTTGATTCGGTGTCCTGGGCCACCGGTCCGGCACGCCATGAGGGCGGCTCGCCGAACGTCCTGGGTGCCGCTGCGCTGGCGCACGCGACGGAAGTCCTTGCTGCTTTGGACGCAAAGGACTGGCTGGAGCACGAATCACTACTGCGCACCTCCCTCGTCGAGGGGCTCGCGGCGCTTCCAGGTGTCACCGTCCACCGCATCTTCACGGACAGCACCGACGCGATCGGTGTGGTGAACTTCTCGGTCCACGGTTACGACGCCGGCCTCGTCGCTGCGTATCTGTCCGCCGAGCATGGCGTGGGACTCAGAGACGGGAAGTTCTGCGCCCACCCGCTGTTGAAGCGCCTGGGACTGCCCTCCGGATCGCTGCGGGCGAGTTTGGGTCTCGGTTCGCGCCAGGACGACGTCGACCGGCTGCTGACCGGCCTCACCTCCCTCCTCCGGAACGGTCTGGGAACCGATTATGTGGTGGACGCAGGGCGCTGGGTCCCCGCCGTCGAGACCCGTTCCTTCCCGGAATGGGCTCCACCCACTCCGGGCACCGCGGGGGCCGCTCCGTGCGTCACCGACTGACAGCCCCGGCCGGCCGGCCGTCAGCGCTGCGGGCGGCGCTGCCGGCGGCGCTGCCGGCGGCGCTGCGGTGGGAAAACGGATGATTTAATTGACGGGTTCCTATTAGTCCGGCCAGGAGTTGTGCCATGGGTCCCGGAGGTCCCCGCCTCGCAGAGCACCGCCGTCGTGAGTTGGCGCGGGGCTACCTGCAGGAGAGCGAGCGCTACGAGCGGGTCCGCCCGGGGTACCCTGCGAAAAGCGTGGGCTGGCTGGTGCCGGCAGGTGCGCAGCGCGCGGCCGACATCGGCGCGGGCACCGGGAAATTCACCCGCGAACTTGCCCGCCGCTGCCCCGAGGTGACGGCCGTCGACCCGTCGGAGGACATGCTGTCGGTGCTCGGATACCATCTTCCGCAGGTGCGGCGGGTGCAGGGTACGGCTGAGGCATCCGGGCTCGGCACCTCGAGCGTCGATGTGGTCACCATCGCCCAGGCATGGCACTGGTGTGACCCGGTATCGGCGAGCGCTGAAGCTGCGCGTATTCTCCGACCCGACGGTGTTTTCGGTCTGATCTGGAACCAGCTGGACGTGAGCGTGCCGTGGGTGCACCGGTTGTCACGCATCATGCACGCCGGGGACGTCTTCCGGCCGTCCTACCGCCCGGAGTTCGGTCCCTGCTTTTCGACTCCGGAGTCCTCGGTAGTCGCCTGGACACAGACCCTCCCGGTCGGGGATGTCATTGAGCTCGCCCGTTCTCGAAGCTACTACCAGAACGCTTCCGCCCGCGTGCGCGCGAAGGTGGAGGCAAACCTGTCCTGGTATCTCCACGACCACCTCGGACACGCGGAGGACGCGATTCTCCAGCTGCCCTATCTCACCTATTCATGGCGTGCCGTCAGAGCCGGTGGTGGGTGCCCGGTGGGCGCCTGACCTTCCGCTTTCCCTGCCCGAAGCAGATTCAGATCGGGAGTCTGACTACAGCCGGAGCCTGACTACCCGGACGAGGAACCTCCGGAGGACCCTGCGTCCACGTCGGAGCCCTCGGCCGGATCCTGGGAGTGCGTCCCGGTATCCGAGGGATCCTGCGACCTGTCACCTTCGGCAGGCTGTTCCGAGTGCTCGCGCGGCTCTTCCTCGGCCTGGGCGTTCTCGCTCATGGTGAATCCTCCTGTTGATCGTTCCCAGATCCAACCATGCACGCCACGGCACGCTGTGTCGAGGGCGTCGTTGGAATCCCGGTGCGGTATGGGTTAGATTTAGGCATGCCGAAATTTTGGGTTCCGGTTTACCTCATCTGCCTGTCCATGCTGACCGGGTGCGGTATCCAGACAGATCGCACAGCAGCCGAGGCGGATCCCCGCCCGGTTGTCCTCACCACGTTCTCGGTCCTTGCGGACCTCACCCGTTCCGTGGCCGGGGAACACATCCGCGTCGAGTCCATCACCAAGGTCGGGACGGAAATCCACGGCTATGAGCCGACGCCCTCCGACCTCATCAACGCACAGGACGCAGACCTGATCCTTGACAACGGGCTGGGCCTGGAACGCTGGTTTGAGCGGTTTGTGCTCTCTGTGGACGCTCCCCACGTTGTGCTCTCGGAGGGCGTCGAACCGGTCGACATCAGGTCCGGAAGCTATGCGGGACTCCCCAACCCGCACGCGTGGATGTCGCCCAAGGCGGCACAGATCTATGTGGAGAACATCGTGGTGGCGCTATCGGACCTTGATCCGGAACACGCAGGTGATTACGCAGCGAACGGGAAGGCACTGAAGCAGGAACTCGAAGCCCTGCTGACTGATCTGCAGGCCGCTTTCGAGGCAGACGCGGCTACCCCGGCGCTCGTAACGTGCGAGGGAGCCTTTTCCTACCTCGCCCGCGATGCCGGACTGGAGGAAGCGTTCATCTGGCCGGTCAACTCCGACAGTGAGGGCACACCCCGGCAGATCCTGGACGTGATCGCGTTCGTCGAGGAACACGACGTGCCCACCGTGTTCTGTGAATCGACCGTGAACCCATCGGCGCAGGAACAGGTGGCGCGCAGCACCGGTGCGGCGCTGGCCGGTCCGCTCTACGTGGACTCCCTGTCGGAGGCTGACGGACCGGTCCCCACCTTCCTCGATCTCCTGCGGCACGACATCAACCTCATCGTCGAAGGATTGACACCATGAACCAGACCTCCCTGAACCCTACCGAGCCGGCGATCGTCGTCGACCGGCTCAGCGTGCACTACGGCGATGTGACCGCGCTGGACAGTGTGAGCGTCACGGTCAACCGCGGACAGATCTGCGGGCTGATCGGTGTGAACGGGTCCGGCAAGTCAACGCTCTTCAAGTGCCTCATGGGGCTGGTTAATGCCCAGCAGGGCTCCCTTGCGCTCTTCGGGCGGAGCTCGACGGCCGCGAGGAAAGGCCGGCTGGTGGCGTACGTGCCGCAGTCCGAGGACGTGGACTGGAACTTTCCGGTGTCCGTCGGGGACGTCGTCCTGATGGGACGGTACGCGCACATGGGGCCGCTGCGGCATCCGTCACGGGCTGACCGGGCTGCCGTGGACCATGCGCTGGAGCGGGTGGGCCTCACCGGGCTGCGTAACCGGCCGATCGGGGAGCTGTCCGGCGGACAGAAGAAACGCACCTTCGTTGCCCGCGGCATCGCGCAGGAAGCCCAGCTCCTGCTCCTGGATGAACCGTTTGCGGGCGTGGACAAGGTCAGCGAAGCCACCATCGTCGAGCTGCTCCACGATCTGAAGGGCGAGGGCCGCACCGTCCTGGTTTCCACCCATGACCTCGCCGGCCTTCCCCAGCTCTGCGACAGCGCCATCCTCCTGCACCAGCGCATCCTCGCCGAGGGAACACCGGCGAAGGTCCTGACCCACGAAAACCTGGCGCGGGCCTTCGGTCCCGGAAGCCCGCCCGTGCCTGCCGCCACACCCTCCGCCACTCCGATCGCACCGGGAGCGTAAATGGACCCCGCAGCATTCCTCCTCGAACCACTGCAGTACGGCTTCCTGACCCGGGCGCTGTTGGTCACCCTGGCGGCCGCCGTCGTCGCCTCCGTCCTGTCCTGCTGGCTCATCCTGATGGGCTGGTCGCTCATGGGAGATGCCGTCTCCCATGCAGTGCTGCCGGGGGTTGCGCTCGCCTACATTGTGGGAGTTCCGTTCTCGATCGGTGCCTTCATCTTCGGCGCCGGAGCGGTGGCCCTGATCGGCGCGGTGAAGTCGACCACCAAGCTCAAGTCCGACACCGTGATCGGAGTGGTTTTCACGGCCCTCTTCGCTGTGGGCCTGGCCATCATCTCGCGAACCCCCTCCCAGGTGGACCTGATGCATATCCTCTTCGGCAACGTCCTGGGCGTCACGGACGGCGAGCTCTGGCAGGTGCTGACCCTCGGCGCGCTTACACTCGGAATCGTGCTGTTCAAGCGACGCGACCTCACCCTGCTGGCTTTCGACCGCACCCACGCCCACGTAATCGGGCTGAACACACGTTTCCTCGGTGCCCTCCTGCTGGGGCTGCTCGCCCTGAGCGTGGTGGTGGGGCTGCAGGCAGTGGGCATCATCCTCGTGGTGGCCATGCTGATCACTCCGGGCGCCACGGCCTTCCTGCTGACCCGCAGTTTCGACCGCATGGTTGTCCTCGCCGTCGCCATCACCACCACGGCCGCAGTATCCGGCGTCTATGCCAGCTACTACCTCGACATCTCCACGGGCGCCTCCGTGGTACTCGCCCAGGCGCTCGCTTTCACCGCCGCCTACGTCGCGGCGCCTCGCACCGGCTTGCTGTCCCAGTTCAGACAACGACGGCGGCAGGCCGGCTCCCCTGCCGGACAGGCAGTCTGAGATGGCGGCCAGGCCCAACCCCGCGGGAAATGACTCATCGAGCGTCCAAGACTACGTGAAGACCATCTACGCGCTGACGGAGTGGCACGATGAGCCGGTCACTTCATCACGGCTGGCTGCCCGGCTGTCCGTCGCCAATTCGTCGGTCTCCGAAATGATCAGGAAACTCTCCGAGCTGGGACTCGTCAACCACAAGCCCTACCGCCCCGTCGAGCTCACCGCCGACGGACGGCGCCTCGCCCTGGCCATGGTCCGGCGGCACCGCCTGATCGAAACGTTCCTGGTACAGGATCTCGGGTACCGGTGGGATGAGGTGCATGATGAGGCCGAGCTTCTCGAGCACACCGTCTCCGACATGTTCATCGACCGGCTCGATGCCAGGCTGGGCTTCCCTCCCGCCGACCCGCACGGCGATCCGATTCCGACGGCGGCGGGCTCCATCACGCTGCCGGATGCCCTCCCGCTGTACCGCTTCGATGACGGACACTCGGGCCGGGTCGCCAGAATCAGCGACGAAAACCCACAACTCCTGAGGTTCCTCGCCTCCGAGGAAGTGGGGATCGGCGCGGCCATGACCGTACTGGGGCGGGCACCCTTCGGCGGATCCCTGGAGGCGAGGGTCGGCAGGGGCGCGGGGGCGCGGAACCTCAGCTTCGGCGATGAGCTCACCCGGGCCATCTGGCTCGAATCGGTGGGAGAACACGCCGGCTGTAGCTTGGTCCCATGACCTCACGGCCACATGTTCCCCCCGATCACCTCAGCTGGAAGGTATGGGCCGCCGTCGCCGTCGGCGGTTTCACCGGCACGGAGGTTCGTTACCTGCTCGGCGTTGTCTTTCCGGAGCCGCCCGGGGCCTATCCGTGGACCACTCTCGCGATCAATGTCGCCGGCAGCCTCCTGCTCGGCTGGCTCACGGCATCCTGGGCCGCGGGCGCGCGCACCCCCCGGTGGCTTCAGGCCGGCCTGGGCCCGGGGCTCATCGGGTCCTTCACCACCTTCTCGGCAGTCGCGCTCGCAACCCTCGCCGAGCCTGCCCTGCTGGTGCCCTACCTGGGCTTGTCGCTCGTGCTCGGTCTTGCGGCCGCTGCGGCGGGGATCGCGCTGGCCCGGAGGACAGCGGCATGATGCTCGCGGCGCTCGTGGGCCTGGGCGGTATGGCCGGCGCGCTGGCGCGTTTCGCCGTCGACAAGGCACTCGAGGTGCTCCGCGCACGACGGCGCCACTCAGTACCGCCGAAGCCGCCCTTTCCGGGCGGCACCCTGGTGGTGAATATCCTCGGGTCCGGCGGTATCGGGGTCCTTTGGGGGCTACTGCTGAATTCGACGCTGGACGCCGACCGATATGCGGTGTGGGCGGCAGGGCTGGCCGGCGGGCTGACAACGTTCAGCACCTTCACTGTTGCCGCCGTCTCGCTCTGGGCAGGCAGACGGCAGCTGGCCGCCGTCGTGCATGTGGTCTCCAACATCGGGTGCGGGCTTGCAGCCGGGTGGCTGGGACTGCTCGCAACCGGCGCTGTGTGACAGGCCCGGGCGCGCATCGCGGAGTCTGATGCCTACACTGGGGACATTCCGTCGCTCCATCGAAAGGCGCCCTATGGCCACGCTGGGAATTGAAGAAGAATACCTCCTGCTGCATCCGGAATCGGGACTGCCGGTCTTCAACGCAGCTGATGTGCAGGCTCTTCTGGTAACCGGCGGATCCGTCAAGGACGAGGACATCCAGCGCGAGCTGCTGAGCTGTCAGATCGAAACAGCAACGCCGGTGTGTTCCACGCTCACTGAGGCAGAGGAATCGCTGCTGAACTTCCGGCGGCAGCTTTCGGCGGCAGCGCGGAAATCCGGCGTGCGGGCCAGCGGATCAGCAACCGCTCCGCGCATCGAGGACAGCTATCCGGAGCTCACAGACAAGCAGCGCTATTACAAGCTGAAGTCGAGCGCCCCCGGCATCGTCGGAGACCAGTTTGTGAACGGGCTCCATGTCCACGTGTCGATTCCGGACAAGGAAACCGGAGTGCAGGCGCTCAACCGGATCCGCCCCTGGCTTCCCATCATCACCGCACTCAGCACCAACTCACCGTTTTGGCTGGACCGGGACAGCGGGTTCGCCAGCTGGCGCACGGTGCACTACCGGCGGTGGCCGGTGCAGGGCTGCCCGCCCGTTTTCACGGACGCCGCCGAGTATGAACGCCGGATCCAGCGACTGGTGGACACCGGCGTGATCATTGACCGCGGCGTACTTACCTGGGTGGCCAGGCTCTCCGACCACTACCCCACCCTTGAGGTGCGGACGGCTGATTCCCAGCTCGAGGCGCAGGATTCAGTCCTGATCGGCGGCCTGGTCCGGGGCCTCGTCTCAACAGCAGTCCGGGACGCACTCGAGGGCACGCCGTTTCCGGATCCGGATGCGGAGCTGCTGGATGCCGCGCAGTGGCAGGCCGCGCGCCAGGGTCTGACCGGCGCCGTCGTCAATCCGCTGACCGGCACGCTGGTGCCTGCCCGGGAACAGATGGACCGCCTGCTTGAGCATGTGGGCGACGCACTGGACGATGCCGGGGATACCCACTGGATCCTCGCCGGGCTCACAACGGTATGGGAGCGCGGCACCGGCGCCGTCCGGCAGCGTCAGGCGATGGAACGCAGCGGCATGACCGGGCTCGTCGATCTGTACACGGAGACGCTGATCGCCGAACGCTGAGCCGTCATTTGGCAGGACACACCCCGTCTGGCGCGGGGAAAGCGGCGTGTCCTGACAAATCAACGGTCGGGAAAAGCGGTTTCAGGTGAGGCGGAGGATCCGTACCTCCCAGGGCCGCAGATCGGCAGCCGGCTCACCATCGTAATTCCCCAGGACGAGGGTTCCCTTGCGCGCTGAATCGGCCAGGGACTCGTCCTCCGGAAGCGACAACGCTGCCCCTGAGACGTTGCCGATGACCAGGAGGGACCCGCCTGCACCTGTGCGGGTGAATGCATAGAGCGTGGGGTGGTCCTCCGCGAGCATGGCGAATTCGCCAAGGCGGACTGTCTCATCCCTGTGGCGCAGCTCAATGAGCTGCTGGTAGAACCGGAACACGGACTTCTCGGCTGCGCGGTCGGTGTCGGCGTTGACCAGCGGGTAGTTCGGGTTGACGCCGATCCACGGAGTGCCGCTGGTGAATCCAGCCTGCTCGCCCGCGGTCCACTGCACCGGCGTGCGGGCGTTGTCGCGGCTCATGATGCGCAGGTTGCGCAGCACCTCCCCCGGCTCGTGTCCCAGCGGTCCCGTGGCCTCGTAGAAGTGGTTGATCGACTCGATGTCCCGGAAGTCGCCCACCGTTTCGAACGGCGCGTTGGTCATGCCGATCTCTTCGCCCTGGTAGACGTACGGCGTCCCCCGGTGCAGGTGGAGCAGGGCGGCCCAGCAGGTGGCGGACTCGTACCGGAATACCCCGTCGTTGCCGAACCGGGAGACCAGGCGCGGCTGGTCATGGTTGTTCAGGTACAGGCTGTTCCAGCCGGTACGGGCCAGGCCCTTCTGCCAACGGTTCCACGAAGTCTTGAGATCACGCAGGTCCAGTCCCTTGTAGTCCCATTTTCCGCCCGGCCCATGATCCAGCCCGACGTGCTCGAACTGGAAGACCATGTCCACCTCCCGGCGGGCAGGATCAGTGAAGAGCTTCGCCTCATCGATGGTCACGCCGGGCATCTCCCCGACTGTGATCAGCTCCGCGTCGCGGTCGTCGAACACCTCGCGGTGCATCTCCTGCAGGTAGTCGTGGATGCGCGGCCCGGACACGTAGTACTGGGACCCGTCGCCCCAGAGCTTTCCCGGCGGGACCGGACCGTCCGGCAGCGCGGGATCCTTGGAGATGAAGTTGATGACGTCCATGCGGAAACCGTCCACGCCGCGGTCCAGCCACCAGTTCATCATCTCGTAGACGGCACTGCGCACCTCCAGGTTTTCCCAGTTCAGGTCCGGCTGCTCGGGGGCGAAGAGGTGGAGGTAGTACTGGTTGGTGGCCGGATCCAGGGTCCAGCTCGGTCCGCTGAACGCTGAGCCCCAGTTGCTCGGCTCCGCGCCTTTTTCTCCGGCCTCGAAGCCCTCCCGTGCATCGCGCCACCAGTACCAGTCCCGTTTCGGGTTGTCGGTGGAGGACGCTGATTCGATGAACCAGGGGTGTTCGCTGGATGTGTGGTTCACCACGAGGTCCATGACGAGTTTCATCCCACGGCTGTGCACGCCCTTGAGTAGTTCATCGAACTGCTCAAGAGTGCCGAACGTGGGATCGATCCGGCGGTAGTCGCTGATGTCATAGCCGTTGTCATGCTGCGGCGAGGAATAGATCGGGGAAAGCCACACCACGTCCACCCCGAGCTCCTCAAGGTGGTCGAGCTTGCTGATGATCCCTCCGAGGTCGCCGATTCCGTCACCGTTCGAGTCGGCAAAGCTGCGCGGGTAGACCTGGTAGACGACGGCGCCTGTCCACCAGGCGGGTTCGGTTGCTGTAATTTCGGTGGCCGGGTTCATTTGGTTGATCCTCTCATCACTCCGGAGATTACCCATCGTTGTGCGAAAAGGTACACCAGGAGCAGCGGTGCCATCGCCATCAGGTAGGACGCGAACGCCACCGGATAGTTGGTATTGAACTGGCCCTGGAAAATGAACTGGGCCAGCGGCAGGGTCTGCGCGGACGGGTCGGACAGGATGACCAGCGGCAGCATGAAGTCGTTCCAGGCCCACAGGCAGGTGAGGATGCCGACGGTGGCGTTCATGGGACCGAGGAGGGGGAAGATGACTTTCCAGAAAACGGTCCAGGTGCTGGCGCCGTCGGTGATGGCTGCCTCTTCGAGCTCCATCGGGATGGACCGGATGTACGCCACGTAGACAAAGATGTTGAACGAGAGCCCGTACACCGTGTAAAGCAGGATGAGGCCCAGCTGGTTGTCGAGGCCGAAGAGCGCCGTCTCCTTCACGACCGGGAGCATGATGATCGGGAACGGCACAAAGAGCGCCGCAATGAAGTAGAAGTAGAGGCCCTTGAACAGCTTCCGGTGCATGTTCCGCGCGATCGCGTACGCCACCATGGAGTTCGTCAGCAGGGTCAGCAGCACGGCCCCCACGGTGATCATCGCGCTGTTCAGAAGCGCCCGGGGAAAGTCCGTCAGGGTCCAGGCCTCGGCAAAGTTGCCCCAGGCGGGGGCGCCGGGCAGGCCGAACCCGGATCCGCCCAGCTCGTCGGGGGTCTTCAGCGCCGTCACTACGGTGAAGTAGAGCGGGATGAAGATCGTGAGGGAAAGCACCGCCACCAGCGCGGTGAGCCACCAGTTGATCTGCCGCCTGTCGGGGCGGTGGGCGCTGTGGTCGCGTCCGCCGTCGTTCAGTACCCGGCGTTCGGATGATTGGGCTGTTGCAGTCATTAGAACGAGGCCTCCCTGCGCTGCAGGATGCGCAGCTGGATGAACGAGATAGCGATGATCACGAACAGGTAGATCACGGCATTGGCCGTCTGGTAACCGTATTCGCCGCCCTGGAACCCACCGCGGTAGATGAGCACGGAGATCGACTCCGTCGATGTGCCCGGCCCGCCTCCGGTGAGTGAGATGATCTGGTCGAAGACCTGAAGGAAATTCTTCAGCGACAGGACCATGTTGATGGTGAAGAACGCCCCGATGAGCGGGAAGGTGATGGTGCTGAACTGCTTCCAGGCCGAGGCTCCGTCCAGCGACGCCGCCTCGTAGAGTTCACCCGGAATGGTCTGCAGGCCGGCCAGGTAGATGATGATGTTGAACGCCGCCGCCTGCCACACGGACAGGATGACGACGCCGATCCACGCGGTATCCTCACCGGCGAGGATGCTGCTGGTCAGGGCGTTGATTCCTAGCGCTTCGGCGATCGCCGGCACCGAGTTGGAGAACAGGTAGTTGAAGACGTACCCGACGATCAGGATCGACAGGATGTTGGGGATGAAGAAGATCCCGCGGAAGCCGGTCTTGAACTTGATCCTGCTGTTGAGGGCCATGGCGACCGACAGCGCGATGATGTTGACGGCGATGGTCGAGACGATCGCGAACAGGAAGGTGAAGCCGTACGCGTTCAGGATCCGCTCGTCACGGAACAGGTTGATGTAGTTGCTCAGCCCGATGAAGGACCATTCACCATAGCCGGCGTAGTTGGTGAAGCTGTAATAGATGCCGGTGAGCACCGGGACCGTATGGAAGACGAGGAACAGCGCAAAGGCGGGCAGAACCATGAGGTAAAACGCGCGGGGCAGCTTTTTCGCCGGTCGCGCCAGGGTGGGAACGCTCATGAGCGTGCCTCCTCTCGGGTGATGGTGCGTTCGGCGATCTTGTCCCACTCGTTGTCCATCTTGGCGAGGAAACTTTCGGTGTTGCCGCTGAGGATGAATTCCTGCAGGTAGGCCGGAAGCGGAAGGCTGGGCGGGATCTGGTGGTCAATGAAGCCGATGATGCGGCCGCTCTCAAAGTACGGGGCGAGGCCTTCCAACGCGGGGTCTGCGTTGGGCGGGCTGTCCGCGATCGGTGAGAAGGTGCTCTGCGCTTCCGAGTACCGCTGGACAATCTCGGGCGACATCATGAACTCCACGAAGCGGCGGGCCTCCTCGGGATGTTCGGTATCCCGGCCGATGGAGATTCCCACGTCCACGCCCGAGACCACTACCGTGTCCTGCGGGTTGTTGGTGGCCGGGTACGGGAACGTGCCGATGTTGACGTCCGGGTTCGCCGCACGGATGGGTGGAATAGCGTAGCTGCCCTGCAGGTACATGGCGGATTCACCGTTGGCGAAGGCTGCGTTTCCCGCGTTGTAGTCGCGGCTGGGGGAGTTCTCCTGGCCGTAGGAGAACAGCTTGGCGACCTTCTCCATGGCTTCGGGGTATTCGGCCGAGAAGGAGGTCTCCTCCTGGCGCAGGGAGTCATAGAAGCCGTCCGGCTGCAGCGCGCCTGCGAGGTTGACGAACGCGGGACTCACCGTCCACCCGTCCTTCAGCGTCGTGTAGAACGGTGTCACTCCGTTGGCCTTGAACATGTCCGCGAGTGCAATCAGCTCGTCCCAGGTGCCGGGCACTTCGGCCCCGTACTCCTCGAAGAGGTCCTTGTTATAGAGGATCCCGCTCGCGTTGTTGGCGAAGGGCAGCGCATTGATCTCCGAGCCGTTGCAGCTTCCAAGTTCCTGCACAATGTCCTGCACCGCGGGAATGACCGTCTGCGTGGTGGGCATGTCAGTGAGGTCCGCGAACACGCAGGCCTCCGCGAGCAGCCCATAGTTGCCGTTGGCGTTCAGGGTCAGCACATCCGGGGTCTTGTTCTTGACCAAGAGCGTGCGGATCGCGGTGTCAGCGTCAGGGACGTGGTTCTGGACCACGTTGATATCAGGGTTGGCAGCCTCGAAATCAGCGATGATCTCCTCGAAGTTGCCCACCGCCTCAGGTTTGAACTGAAAGAAATCGAGGGTGACGACGTCGTCGCTTCCGCTGGCGGGCGCGCAGCCGGACAGCGTCAACGCCGCCAGCGCCGCGGCAGAGGCCGCCGCAAATTTCCTTCGTGTAGCGGGGTGCTTCACGAATATCTCCTTATGTGGTGGGTGCCGAAATGTGAAGTGTGCCGGATGTGAAGTGTGCCGGATCAGGTGGTGTGGTGTGCCGGATCAGGTGGTGTGGTGTGCCGGATCAGGTGGTGCGAGCCAGGACTTCGATCAGAAGGGACTGCTCGGGGAACAGGACCGGCGCCTGGACGCCGAGGGCGCCCAGCAGCCTGCCGCTGAGGACAAGGGGTGTACCGTCGCGGGCGGCTTCGATCCAGGGAAGGCCGGACTGGCCCTGATCCGCATAGTCGTAGGAGGCCGGGGCGATGGTGTAGGCGGCAGCAGGGTCCAACCCCGGGAACGTGATCCTGCCCGGAGGGTAGGACGCGCTGGACCCGGTGAGCGAGTAGCCGTACAGCGCGCTCTGCCGGTCGCCGGCGACGACGCCGCGCAGGTCCATGGCCGGGTCCGCCAGGTCTGCATGCACCGTGGTTCCGCTGTGGAGGACCTCCCGCCACTGCCTGTGCAGTTCGATCCAGTCCGCCAGCCGGGCAAGCTCCTCCTCCGACAGCCCGGAGATATCCCACTCGACGCCGAAATGACCGAAGATCGCGGTCGCGGCCCGGAAGGAAAGATCATGAGTGCGCCCCGTGGAGTGGGACCTGGGACCGCCCACGTGCATGCCCATGAGTTCCGGCGGGACCAGCAGCCCGGTGTGTTTCTGGTTGACCAGGCGCTCGATGGGATCGATGCAGTCGCTCGTCCAGATGCGGTCGGTATGGCGCAGGATTCCCATGTCCACCCGCGCGCCCCCGGAGGCACAGGACTCGATCTCCAGCCCCGGGTGGCGGTCCTTCAGCTCTGCCATGAGGCGATACACTGCCTCGACATTGGAATGCACGACGGCGGCGCCGCTCGTTGCGTCGCTGGCTTCCAGGAGATCCCGGTTGTGGTCCCACTTGATGTACGCGATGTCATTCGCGGAAAGCACGTTATCGATGCAGGTCAGGATGTAGTCATAGGCTTCCGGAATCGCCAGGTTCAGCACCTGCTGCTGGCGTGCGGCGACCGGCAGCCGCCCACGAGGGGAGATGATCCACTCCGGATGGTTGCGCGCGAGTTTCGAGTCGGGGTTCACCATTTCCGGTTCGAACCACAGCCCGAACTCCATTCCCAGCGCGCGCACGTGGTCGATGAGCGGGGTCAGGCCCTGCGGCCAGACCTCCCCATCCACGAACCAGTCCCCCAGCCCGGCCGTGTCATCGCGACGGCCGGTGAACCAGCCGTCGTCGAGCACGTAGCGCTCGATTCCTGCCTGTGCCGCCCTGTCTGCCAGCGCTTTCAGCGTGGTGAGGTTGTGGTCGAAGTAGACGGCTTCCCAGGTGTTGAGGGTGACCGGTCGGGGGCGTACGGGGTGTTCGGGACGGTTACGGAACTCGGCATGGAAGCGGGCCGCCAACTGGTTCAGCCCGTCGCCCCAGGAACCGATAGCGTCCGGGGCGGTGTAGGTGGCGCCGGGCGCGAGTGCCATCTCCCCGGGCAGCAGCAGTTCCCCGCATGCCAGGAACTTTTCCCCGGTGGGGGTCTGCTCGGCGATGTACTGGTGATTTCCGCTCCAGGCCGTGTGCACGGCGTGCACCAGGCCCCGCTCGAAACTGAAGGCCGGTTCACCCGCCGCCACAAGCACTGTCGCATCAGCTCCGGGGCGGCCCCTCCGGCTTTCGCGGTGATAGGACCCGGCGGTGAGGTTGTGACGCTGCGGTGAGCGCTCCCGCAGGTGGCGGCCGGAGTGGTCCAGCACTTCCTGTGCACCCGCGGGCAGGGGGAAGGACGCCAGAAGGGAACGCACTTCGTACACGTCCGGACCGGTGTTCGTCACGGCCAGCTGCTGGCGAAGCAGACCTGCGGCCGTGATGGTGAGCTGCAGGGTGAGCCCCAGGCCGGCGTCGTCGTCGTTTGCTGTCACCGTCAGCTCATGGCCACCGGCGTCCAGCTCCACCGTGCGGAAGGCGGGCGTAAGGAAACTTCCTCCACGGTGGCCGCTGAATCCCGGCGTGCCCTGCCACCCGAAGGCTTCCTGCGGAACCAGGGACAGCCGGGCGGGAACGTCCAGACCTCCGGATACCCGCTGGGGGCGAGCGGCGTCGGCGAGGGCGTCGAGTTCATCCCCGGAAAGCTCTCCCAGCGCAGCTCCCCAGTACAGGATGGTCGGCAGGCCCGGGGTACCGGTGTCGAGTACAACGCTGGTGCCGCCGCGGGTGAGGTGAAGGGTGCCTGATTGGTGCATGCAATAATTTTTACCGTAGAACTAAATGGGTGTCAACCATCACATTACTCCCGATTTGATGCAGGCAATTCAGCCGGCCTTCAACCGCCCAGCTGCCCGTTGTAGCCATAGCCGGACAGATCGATGCTGAATGACACGCTCCCTCCGGTGCGCTATATTTTCACAATAAAATCTATTGGGCTGAAAGGTACGCTAATGAATGTGGTCGCGTCCCTCTCTCCAGACAGTCCTTCCCGCCTGCTCGCGCGCGAGGTGCTCATCGGCGGCCCGCTGTCCAGAGGGGAACTGTCGCGGCGTCTCGGGCTTTCCGTCGCGAGCCTGACCCGGCTGAGCAAACCCCTGATCGAGGCCGGCATCCTGCAGGAGGGCCGCGAGGTCCTCGAAGGCGGCGTTGGCCGCCCCACGCGGCCCCTCGAGGTTCCCGGAGGAACCCACCGGTTTGTGGGCATCAAACTGACCGGCGAGACGGCCTCCGGCGTGGCAACCGACCTGCGGTGCCAGACCCTCGCCACCGCGCAGGAGCAGCTCGGCAGTGAATCAGTGACCGACGTCGTCGACGCTATAGCCGCTGTAGTCGACAGACTGGCTGACGGCCAGCCGGTGGACGGCATCGGGATCAGCATCGGCGGCAAGGTTGACGGCGACGGCACAGTGCTGCGCGCGCCATTCCTGCACTGGCGCACGGTGCCGCTGGGTGACCTGGTACAGGAACGCACCGGCATCCCCGTCACGGTGGAGAACGACGTCGTTGCGCTCACCGTAGGCGAGCAGTGGTTCGGCGCAGGCAGGGGCATCAGCAACTTCGCCGTGCTCACGGTCGGCGCGGGCGTGGGCTACGGTCTCGTCATCAACGACCGCGTCATTGCTCCGGTTGACGCGGGGCTCGGCCTCGTGGGGCACTATCCCGTGGACTCCGCCGGGCCGTTCTGCCAGGAAGGGCACCGCGGGTGCGCGGGCGCCGTCCTCACCATGGCTGCCATCCGCGGGCAGTTCCGGATGGCCACCCAGGAAGACTGCAGCTATGAGGAAATCCTCGAGCGGGCACGGAAGGGGGACAAGATCGCTTCCCTGCTGGTGGGAAACGCCGGCGCCGCGCTGGGCACCCTGATTGCCGCCGTCGCCAACCTGACGATGGTCAACCTCGTGGTCCTGTCCGGCGAGGGAGTAGCGCTGGCTGAAGTCGCCTCCGAAGAAATCAGCGCATCCATCCGGGAACACCGCGACCCCGAGGCAGCCCCCGTGCAGCTGGAGCGTGAGCCGACGGACTTCGGACAGTGGGCGCGCGGCGCTGCGGCCGTCGCCATCCAGAACTCGATTCTGGGTCCCACCCGCTGAGCTAGCGGTCCTCGTTCTGCCTCGTGAGGCCCACAATGAGGCAGATCAGGCCGGTTGCGAGCGGCACCAGCGTGAGGAGGGTATGGGTGCCGCCCAGATAACCCATCACGAAGATGTAGATGAACGTTGCGATGACGAGTACCAGACCCACCCTGATCAACGCCCGGCCGCGGTGCGGAGGCGGTAGCGGCGGCAGCCAGGACGGCCGGTCATTCGCGGTGCTCACCCGGACAGTCTACGTTTCCGCACCCTTGCATGGACCCGTTACGGCCGCCCTCAGCGGAAGAGGTTGTACCCGCCCCAGCCGGATCCCGCGATGGTCCGCGCTCCCCAGACGCCGTTGGCAAACGGGTAGTACGCCAGCCTGCCGTCCGTGAGCCTTGTCATGATGCCCTGCTGGTTCATCCCGTTGAACCCGGGAAGGTCCGTCATGGAATCGATGATGCCCCACCCGGTGCCGATCGTCGTCCGGCTTTCCGAAAGGAATCGGCCCGCGCCGTCCGAGCGGTACTGGATGAGCTTGCCGTCGGCCTTCTTCGCGAGGATGTCCATCCGGGAATCGCCGTCGAAATCGGTCATGGTGAGGTAGAGACCCTTCCAGCCCGTACCGATTGCGGTCCTGCCGCTCAACGCGCCGCCGGAACCGTTCCCGTAGAACCAGAGAGCGCCATTGGGGTCCGTCGCCACGATGCCGGGGAACCGGTCTCCCGAACGCCACTGTCCCACGGTCACGAAGTAGTCTCTCCAGCCGGTGCCGATGGCCTGCGCCGCGCCGAAGCCTCCCGCATACTTGCCGGGGTAGACCGTGAGGCGCCCGTCTTTCCACTGGGCAACCATGTCCAGCACGCCGTCCTGGTTCCAGTCCGTGACAAAGCCGCTCTTCAGTGAGGACCAGCCGCTCCCGATCTTGACGCGGTTGGAGAAGCCGCCCGCGCCGTTCGAGGGATAGTTCCAGAGGGTGCCGGCGCTGTCTGCCGCGACGACGTCCGCCTCGCTGCGCAGCGACGGCGAGAACGCTTCACTTGCCACACGGGCAACAGCCGCATCCGCGTCGACGATTCCTGTGCCGCAGCCGCCCGTGCAGGTGCCGGGCAGCGAACGTGCAGTATCGCGGAGGGTCTGCTCGATCTGTGCCGGGCTCAACAAGGGATTGACCGAGAGCATCAGTGCCGCGACGCCGGCCACGTGCGGCGCAGCCATCGAGGTGCCCTGCATGTAGCCGTACGTTGCGCCGGCCGGCGCGCTGGTGCCGCTGTTGACCGTGGAAAGGATATTTTCGGCACCTGTGTTACCGTCTCCGCCGGGTGCGCTGACGTCCAGTTCCGGACCGTAGTTGCTGTAGCTGGCGCTGTCTCCGGCCCGGCTGGTCGCGCCCACCGTGACCACGTTCCGGCAGTTTGCCGGGGAGACGTTTGCTGCCGGCTGGCTTTCGTTGCCTGCCGCGGCGATGACCACCGAGCCCCGCTGCACAGCAAAGTCGATGGCTGACTGCATGCTTGCCTGGCATACGGCTTCCGCGCCGAGGCTCATGTTGATGACACGCGCCGGTGTGAGATTCAGGGGCGCTCCGCTCACGATTCCGCCCACTGCCCATCTCACGGCGTCCACGGTGTCGCTCAACCGGCCGCCGCAGGCGCCGATCACCCGAAGCGGCAGAAGCTTTGCTCCATAGGCGACACCCACCACACCCTTTGAGTTGTTTCCCACTGCTCCCGCGGTCCCTGCCACATGCGTGCCGTGCCAGGAGGACCGCGAACCGTCGCTCGCACAGGCGTCACCGGGGTCGCTGGGGTTGGGATCCCGTCCGTTGCCGTCCGCGGCCAGCGCCGGATCGCCGATGAAGTCGTAGCCGGGAAGGACGTTGGCCGCCAGGTCGCTGTGCTCGGTGATGCCGGTATCCAGGATGGCGATGGTCTGGCCCAGGCCCGTTGAGCGGTCCCAGGCGCCCGGGGTCCGCAGCCCGGCCGTGTCTTCGTGCAGGTTCCACTGGTGCTGGTAGTACTGGTCGTTCGGCGTTGCCAACGGATGGAGGAGCACATCGATCTCCGCGTACTCAACGTCGGGATGTGCATTAAGTACCCCGACGACGGCGTCGGCAGCCTGCGAAGACACGTCGCCGGTCGCTTCAACGACCACCGCACCGCCCGCAGTTTCTTTCAGTTCCCTGACCGGGATGCCGAGTTCTTTCGCCACCCGGCCATAGGCGTTGCCCCTGCTTCCTGGGGCTGCCGCCGGATCCTGCCGGAACTTCACAATGAACCGGTCGGCGGGCTGGGTTCCGCCCGCGTCTGCGCGCGAAGGGGCGGCGACGGATTCGTCGATCGGAACCTGTGCAGGCTCAGACAGGGCACCGGCGGCCGGTGCGGCAAGCAGGGAGGCGCCGATCGCCGTCGTCATGGCGAGCGGGAGGAGAACGCGGGAACCGGAGCGCAGAGAGGGCATACAGAGAGTCCTGAGGATTGCGGTAGGGGGTCACATCAACCGTACCGAACCACGCGCACTGGAGCGACCGACCTTGGCCAATCCTTCGGCTCTCCGCGGGACAAACACAGCACAACCTGCGGCAGGCACAGAAAAAGCCCCGGCGAACCGGGGCTTTTGTCAGTGGAGATGGCGGGAATTGAACCCGCGTCCGATGCAGTGTAGTCAGGGCTTCTCCGGGCGCAGTTTGCGTCGGTTTTTCTCAGCTCCAGCCATCATGCAAACAAGTAGCTGCCGAGCTCAGTTGCATAAGTGTCCCCTTGGTTCCTGCAACGAAAACCAAGAGCAGTGGCCCTCTAAATGACGCCAGGAACCGGGTCGAGAGCATACCCGGGCTGACGGACTAGCTCTGCTGCTTAGGCAGCGAGAGCGAAGTCAGTGCGCTTCTGTTCGGCACTTATTGTTTTACAGAGAGCGTTTACGAGATAACTCTGTATCCTCGGCCCGCTTCCCCTGTCGCGACTAACATCGTCGAAACCTGTCATCCCCATATTCAGTTTTCAACCAACCGTTGCCAGTTGTCTCAACCGTATCCCGGATTGCTCCGGGCTATCTATTCTAACGCACCGTTCCGGAAATTCATTCCCGGGTGCGCCTTTTCCGGTGCGCTGAGGCACCTAGAACCTGATCCCAAGAATGATGATCTGGGACTGCCACAGCATCAGCACCACGAATGACACCGCAACAAAGGCCAGTCCCAAAGCGGCCAGCGCCGTTGTCGCCGCCTGCTTCCGCCGGAAGCTCCACCAGAACACCGCTATGTTGAGCAGGATCAGGACAGGCGAAATCCAGACCAGGATCTGCGCGAAGTACACGTAGATCAGGAAAAAGAAGGGAATCAGCGCCAGGAATCCAGCCGGTACCACGGCGAACAGCAGCAGCAGGTTCACTATTGCGCCGACCGTCACCCACCACGGCCGCTTGTACCGGAGTTCTGATTCCTCAACCTCGTCGTCGGAATCCTGGGCGTCCCAGAAGACGTCGCTCATGCTCCGAGGTTCCGCTCTCGCATGGCGCGCAGCGCCTCACGGTTGTCCTGCTGTTCGCGCAGGGTCTGACGCTTGTCGTAGTCCCGCTTGCCGCGGGCGATGGCGATTTCCACCTTGGCGCGTCCGTTGAGGAAGTACAGCTGCAGCGGGACGATGGTGAAGCCGCTCTCGCGGATCTTATGGGAAATCCTGGTCAACTCCTCGCGGTGCAGGAGCAGTTTACGACGACGCCGGGCCGCATGGTTGGTCCAGCTTCCCTGGGAGTACTCCGGAATGTGAATGCCTTCGAGCCAGAGCTCGTCGTTGTAGAAAATTGCGAACCCGTCCACCAGGGACGCGCGTCCGGCCCGGAGCGATTTCACTTCGGTACCCTGCAGTGCGATGCCGGCCTCGTAGGTGTCCAGCACCTGATAGTCATGCCGGGCCTTCCGATTGGTGGCCACCACCTGACGGCCACTTTCCCTGGGCACGGTGGACTCCTTCACTAGTGCGGTGCGCATTGCGAATGCTTGCGGACAGTGCATCCCAGTCTACGGCGTCCGGGCGGAACCGGCGTCGGAGGCTGTGGAGAACGGCCGTCCGCTACATCAGCCCCATCGGATCAACCAGGCTACCGTTGAGCACAGTCTCGAAGTGCAGGTGGCAGCCGTTGGAGTTGCCCGTGGTACCTGTGTAGCCGATCAGCTGCCCGGCGCTCACGCGCTGTCCCGGGCCCACCACGTAGCTTGCCAGGTGGTAGAAGTTGGTCGCCAAAGCGTTACCGCCGACCACGCCGTGGTTGAGCACGATCCGGTTGCCGGCACCCGGCAGAGCGTTGGAATCCGCGTACCAGACTTCGCCTGCCGCCGGAGCGTACAGCGGTGTTCCGCAGTTGACCCCATAGTCGATTCCGGTGTGGGTGTAGCCGCCGGACCCGTTGAAATCGATGGTCCCGAGCGGTGTGGGGCGCCAGCCGTAGCCGGAAGTGATCGGTCCGCTGACCGGAGCGCGCAGTCCGAACGCTGACGGACTGGATGCCGGTGGCGGAACGATGACCGGAGCCACCGGCTCCGGCACGATCGGGGCAGGAACCACCGGCGCGGGCTTGGGGCGATTTGCCTCAGCGGCAGCCTGCGCGGCTCTGCGATTGGCCTCGGCAGCCTCCGCAGCCGCGCGGCGGTTCGCTTCCGCGGCCGCTGCGGCGCGGCGCTCGTTCTCGATCCTGGCCCGTTCCTCGGCCTCGGCCTTGAGCCGGGCTTCCTCACGCTTCCGGGCCTCTTCGATCAGGCGGCGCTGGCGTTCGGCAATATCGACGACGACCTGCTGGTGCGCTTCCTCGACCTTGGCAAGCTTTGCCTCGATAACCGGCTTCTGCTTCTGCAGCTTGTCGGAAAGCTTCGACGTGTCCGAGATGAGCTTGTCCACCTTGGCCTTTTCGGCCGCCGCCTCATCCCGGGCCACCTGTTCAGCGGCAAGGGCGGCGTCGGCCTTCGACTTCAGGTCGACGATCTCCTCTTCGACTGCGACCAGCCGCGCCTGCGAATTGACGTTGGTTGCGTTCTGCTGTGCCAGGCGTTCCAGGGCCGAGTTCTGGTTGCGCAGTGCCTGCTGCACCAGCTCCATGGAGGCGAAACCGTCCGAGCCCTTGCTGCCGAGCATCATCGAGAGACCGGTGGGAACCCCCCCGCTCTTGTACGCCTGGGTTGCGATCTGGCCGATCACCTCGCGGGTCTCGGCCATCTCGGCTTCGTCCTGCTTGAGCTGTTCGGTGATCTTGTTCTTGGTCTCCTGCGCCAGCTGCACCCGCTGGGCGAGCGCATTGACTTCCGCTGTGGCCGCCTCCACGCGACCCTGCGCATCGGCAAGGGACTGCTGTGCTCCGGGCAGCTGCCCCTGGTAGACCTTCAGCTGCGCGATGGTCTCCGCGATGTCCGAGTCGAGATATTCGATCGACTGCTGGACTTCCTCGATCTGCTGCTCCAGGGCTGACTTGCGGTCGGCCAGTTCATCCGCGTGGACGGGCCCGCTGAGTGTCAGCGTGAACGCGGCGGCTGTGACCAGCGACAAGGCAGTCAGGGTCCTGATTGTTCCCGGCCGGCGGACGGAAAGGAGTTGGCAGGGCATCATGCCGTGCATACGGTCTTTTCTCACAAGTACCTACCCTAAACCTTCAAGTAGCGTCTGAGGGTTAGGAGGGACGACGCGCCCGCCAGGAGTGCCCCCAGAAGGAACAGCGCGGGGACTACCAGCAGGAGTTCCTGCGTCGAGATGAATCCCATCTGCGGGTACTCCCGGGAGAGCCACTGCCCGCCGTAACGCAGGACGGCCCAGAGCGTTCCAGACGCGATGGCCGCACCCAGGATGGCCGCAATGACTCCTTCAAGAACGAAGGGCAGCTGGATGATCGCCTTGCTGGCACCGACCAGCCGCATGATGCCGGTCTCCCGCCTCCGGCTGAATGCGGAGAGCCGGATGGTGGTTGCGATCAGCAGGATGGCCCCTACGCTCATGACGACGGCGATGCCCAGGGCAACGAGGGAGGCGATGTTGATATATCCGAAAATTTCTTCAAGGTACTCTCGCTGGTCGCTCACGATGTCAACACCAGGCTGTGAGGAGAATGCTTCGCTGATGACCTCGTACTTCTCCGGATCCACGAGCCCCACCCGGAACGACTCCGGGAGCTGTTCGGCAGTGACCGCTTCCACGATCGGTGAGTTGGCAAGCTGCTCGCGGAAGTGGACCAGCGCCTGGTCCTGCGACTCGTACTGAACTGTGTCCACATAGGCGCTCAACTCCGGCGACTTCAGTTTCGCCTCGATTGCGGTGCGCTGCTCGTCGGTGACCGGCCCTGAGGCACAGCTTTCCGAGGTGGAGTTTTCGACGCAGAGGAAGACCGCTACCTGCACGCGGTCATACCAGTACCCCTTCATCTGGTCTATCTGGAGCTGCAGCAGTCCGGCTGCTCCAACGAAGGTCAGTGAAATGAAGGTCACCAGAACAACCGAGACCACCATCACCAGGTTGCGGCGCATGCCTGAGGCGATCTCCCCGAGAACGAAAGCAAACCTCATCCGGCAGCCGCCGTCGTCGTGCCGATGTAGATGCCCTGTGCGTCGTCACGGACCACAGATCCGTCCCGGAGTTCGACCACGCGCTTGCGCATGGTGTTCACGATGTCGTCGTCGTGGGTTGCCATCACCACGGTGGTGCCGTTCTGGTTGATCCTGTCGAGGACTTTCATGATGCCCATGGAGGTGGTCGGGTCCAGGTTTCCGGTGGGCTCATCGGCGAGGAGGATGCCCGGCTTGTTCACAATGGCGCGGGCGATTGCCACGCGCTGCTGCTCGCCGCCCGAAAGTTCGTGCGGCATGCGGTTGTTCTTGCCCTCGAGTCCGACGGTCTTCAGCACCTCGGGAACGGTTTCCCGGATGACTGCCCTGCTCTTTCCGATGACCTGCATCGCGAACGCGACGTTGGCGAAGACGGACTTGTTCGGCAGGAGCCGGAAATCCTGGAAGACGACGCCGATACCGCGCCTCAGTTTCGGGACGCGCCAGCTGGGGATATTGGCGACGTTCTGTCCTGCGACGTATACGGCGCCGCGGGTTGCGCGGTCTTCCTTGAGCACCAGGCGGATGAAGGTTGACTTGCCGGAGCCGGACGCGCCGACCAGGAAGAGGAACTCGCCGCGGTCGACGTCAAGGCTGACACCGTCAAGGGCGGGCTTCGATTTCTGATCGTAGACTTTTGTGACGTGCTCGAATCTGATCATGGCTATTCTGCGCCCACGTAACACCGCCAGTGCACGGGCAGGGGTGGGGGAAGGGAGCACCGGCCCCTTGACTATAGGCAGCGGATCGGCGGGACACCGGGCATTTTCGCGGTGTGTCGCGAATCCATAACGAACCGGCGCTGCCTGGGGATTCAGTCCTCGCTGTTGCGGTTGTTGGCCCGCCAGCGGATTCCCGCATCGATGAAGTCGTCGATCTCGCCGTCGAACACCGCGGAGGTGTTGCCCACCTCGTGTTCGGTACGAAGGTCCTTCACCATCTGATAGGGATTCAGCACGTAGGAGCGCATCTGGTCACCCCAGGAGGCCTTGACGTCACCGGCGTGCGCCTTTTTCTCCGCGTCTTCCTGCTCCTTCTTGAGCAGCAGCAGGCGGGATTGCAGGACCCGGAGCGCGGCGGCCCGGTTCTGGATCTGCGACTTCTCATTCTGCATGGAGACGACGACGCCGGTGGGAATGTGGGTCAGCCGGACGGCGGAGTCCGTGGTGTTGACCGATTGGCCGCCCGGTCCGGAGGAACGGAAAACGTCGACGCGGATCTCGTTGTCGGGTATCTCGATCGAATCTGTCTGTTCGATCAGCGGGATGACCTCGACCGCCGCGAAGGACGTCTGTCGCCGGCCCTGGTTGTCGAAGGGACTGATGCGCACCAGACGGTGGGTGCCCGCTTCGACGGACAGTGTGCCGAACGCGTAGGGTGCCTTGACCTCGAAGGTTGCCGATTTGAGGCCCGCTTCCTCAGCGTACGAGGTGTCGAGGACCTGCGTGGGGTAGCCGCGGCGTTCGGCCCAGCGCAGGTACATGCGCAGGAGCATTTCGGCGAAGTCCGCCGCATCCACTCCCCCGGCGCCGGAGCGGATGGTGACCACGGCTTCTCGCTCGTCCCATTCGCCGGCGAGCAGCGTGACGACTTCGAGTTCGTCGAGCGCCTTGCTGAGCGAGGTCAGTTCCCTGACCGCTTCCAGGCGCGAGTCTTCATCGTCCTCGTCCTGGGCGAGCTCCACGAGGACTTCCATGTCATCGATGCGCGACGCGAGCCGGGCGAGCCGGTCAAGCTCGGTCTGCTTGTGGGAGAGCCTGGAGGTGATCTGCTGGGCTGCGGCGGGATCATCCCACAGGTTGGGTTCACCTGCCTGTTCGGTGAGATCGGCGATTTCTGCACGGATCGCTTCGACGTCCGTCACTGCCTCAATGGAGTCGTATTTCGCTCGGAGGGCGCGGATTTCTGCGGAAAAATCAATATCTGCCATGGTGTTTCAAGACTACGTCATGGTGCTCCGGCCGCGGCTACCGCGTCAGGTCCGCCCGCGCATCGGCGGTGGCGATGATGGGAATCCCGGCGGGGACCAGGTAGTTCACGATCGGCGGCTGGACGACGGCGGTAAGCACCACGCGCGCGGTGCGGGAGTCGGGAGCGCCGGTCGACGGGTCCAGGGCGAGGTTGTTGAACCGCGCAGGCGCTCCGGCCCGCTCGACGTAGGCGGCGGCCGACTGTGACACGGATTCCGAATCGAGAACGGGAGCCGGCTCACCGCCGGCTGCGTCGATCGAGGCGATCTCGAACGTGTCGGCCGCGCTCAGCGCCGCACCGTCAGCGACGGAGAGAAGTTTCTTGTGCTCGATGTACACGGCGGATACCGCGGTGACGACTGCGATGACCAGGAGGGACAGCAGAATGTACCCGATGATCAGCACGGTGACCTGGCCTTCCTCGCCGATATCCTGCCCTGCACCAGGCTCGGGCGTAGCCGTCATCCGAACCGCTCCACGAGTTGGGTTGACCGGGAATCCACCGTGGCTGCGGAGGTGTTCAGCCCCGGCATTGTGGGGATGAGCGGGAGCGGAACCTTCAGGGTGACGTCAACCGTCACGCTTGAGCCGGGCTCAAGGCAGGTGCCTCCGCAGGTGATGGTGACCGCGGCGTCCTGGGGTGGGAAACCGAAATCGTTCACCGTCAGGTTCACGGCCTCCTGTGCACGGGTATGGGCCTCCGCCGGATCGTCGGAATCGACGAACACTTTCGCTGCCTGATCAGCTGCGCCGACAACAGCGAACGACGCCCCCTGCACTGCTCCCACCGTGAGGACCAGATAGACCACGGGCACCAGGAGGAGCAGCCCAAGGAAAGTGAACTCAAGGACCGCGCTGCCGGCGTCGTCGTTCTGGAGTGCCGCCCGTGCGCGCTCATGACGGGAGGGCAGCATGCCCGGTCACCTCCAGGGTGCCCGCGGGGCCGATGAGGCCGAGCACGGGAATCGGTGCCCGGACAGTGACCTGCAGGACGACTGACCCTCCGCGGTTGACCTGGCTTACGGATACGTCCTGCGCGTAGGTGCTGCTGATGGCGCCGGAGATGAGGGCGCTTGTGCGGGCTGCGGCGTCGGCGGGTGAACGATCGGCGAGCGTGCCGTACCGTGCGCCCGATGACGCTGCATCGATCAGGGTGTTGCGCACATGGAGGACCAGCGTGAGCTGCACGATGGCGATGAAAATGACCGTCAGGAGGCCACCGATGAGGGCGAAATCGACTGTTGCGGCGCCGCGTTCACCTGCGTGCCGGTGCTCACGGGCCGGGCTTGTGCACCCTGCAGCTGTGAACACTGCGCTATCGGCTCACACGGTTGATCGCCTCATTGAACAGTCCCTCCAGTGCCGGTGAGGCGATAGCGAGGAGACCGGCAACGAGGACAGCCGACATCAGCGTGATCATGACCCACCCGGGCACGTCACCGCGCTCGGGGTGGTCCTCCGGGGACATGGCGTGTATGCCCGATGAGAACAGGGTGGTGACGTACAGGAAGCGTGCGATGAGGCGGTGACGCATGCTGGAATTCCTCTCTTTCTGTGGGTTTGATCTGCTTCAGTGGGTTTGATTCGCGAATCAGAATCCGAGGTTGATCAGGGCAATGCCCGGGTAGACAGCGAACAGAACGGTCAAGGGCAGAACGCCGAAAACAAGCGGCACCATCATGGCAATTTCCTTGCGCCCAGCGGACTCCATCAGTTCCCGTTTTGAGAGATCCCGGACATCCTGGGCCTGGGCGCGAAGCACGTCCGCCAGCGGTGTTCCGCGTTCTACTGCCACGCTGATACCGTCGACGAACCGCACCAGCGGTGCCAGCTGCGTGCGGTTGGAAAAATTCTGGAGGGACTCCATCAAGGGTGTCCCTGCCCGGGTTTCGGCAAGCACCCGGCTGAATTCCTTTGCCAGTTCGCCGTTTCCTGTTCTGCAGATTCGTTCGAGCGCTCCCGTAGCGCTCTCCCCCGCGCTGACAGCCAGCGCCATCAATTCGGCGAGGCTGGGGAATTCTGCCAGGATGCGGCTCTCCCGCTTCCTGATTTCCGTACCCAGCAGGTAGTCGCGAAACAGGTACCCGCCCGCGGCGCTGCCGAAAATGATGAGCACAGCAAGGAACGGATTGAAGCTGCCCGAGGTTGCGAGGCTCAGGATAACCATCGTCGACAGAGCCAACCCTGCGCTTCCCCACATGATCTGCTCAGCCCGGAAATCGAGGACGGACTGATTTCGCCCTGCCTGGTCGAGCCGTCGCGCAAGGATCGAGGACGCCGGACTGTAGCGGTTGAGCCAGGTCACGGCATCGCGCGCGACCGGGCGAACAATTCGTTCCAGCGGACCGAAGGGTGTGACGGACTGGGAACCCAGAAGTCTGGAGCCGACGTCGACGGATTTGAGCTGGGGAGCGATTCGCTCAACGAAACGTGGTTGGCGCATGATTGGCAGCCGCACGAAAGTGAGCCACAGCCCGGACCCGAGACATGCACCGGCAAGGACGGCCAGAGACAGTGTGCCCATCAGCGAAGCACCCGCTCGTCGTCAGGGAGGGCGCCGATGCGGAGCATGATCCAGTAACAGAATGCCGATACAACAAGCCCGCCGATCAGCACCGCTGCCCCGCCCGCGGTGTTGTACGCGGCGACTGCCTCCGGGCGGGTGGACAGGAGTGCAAGCACAATCCACGGTGCCGCGACAGCCAGTCTGGCAGCGTTGACCGTCCATGATTGCCGTGCTTCGAGTTCGCTCCGGGTCCGTGCACTGTCCCGGAGGAATTCTGCGAGCGTGCCGAGGAGCCGGCCAAGATCCGTGCCGCCGACCTCACGGGTGAGGCGCAGCGCCTCCACGATCCTGTCGGCCACCGGGTCAGCCAGCCGGTCCTTCAGCCGGTCGAGGGAAGAATCGAACTGTCCACCGGAGCGGTAATCGCCGGCGAACTCCCGGAAAGCCGGACGCAATTCCTCCGGACCCTTCACGCCCAGCTGCATCAGCGCCTCGGGCAGTGAAAGACCGGCCCTGATGGCGGAGCGCAGATGATCTACCACGTCCGGCCATAGCTCGCGCAGTGATGCCGTACGTTTGTTTGCCCGCCACCGCACAACCATGAGGGGTGCGAGGCCGCCGAAAATCGCGAAACAGGCAGCGATCGCCGGGGTCCCGGTGAATACGAACGCAACAAGGAAGACGAACAACCCGACAATGGCAGAGGCCGCGACCAGCCCTCCGGCGGATACCCGTTCGATTCCCGCCCTGATCAACAACTGTTCCACCTTGCCCGTACGGCGTTTCGACGCCTGGGGACGCGGCGGTACCGCCCACGTCGACCACCAGATGAGGAACAGGCCCGCTCCCAGTGCGGCGCCGATCGCGACTGTCATGACGGATTGAGGAGGGAGGCAACAGAATAGCCCGCGGAGGCGAACTTCTCTTCCGCCGGCATGGTGGACGCGGTGAGCCTCAGCTCTCCCTCCATGCGCCTGAAGACAGTGGAGGTTTCAATCACTCCGTTTTCAACCCGGCGGCCCAGCGCAACGATCTCCGTGACGCGCCGGGCACCTGAGCGCTCGCGGACGCAGTGCACCACGAGGTCGATGCAGGAGGCGACGGTGGGCACAACGAAGGCGCTGGAGATGTTGTTTCCCGCCAACAGAGGCAGCGTGCATATCTTCGTGATTGCGTCGTGGGCACTGTTGGCGTGGACGCTGCACATACCGGGAAGGCCTGAGTTCAGCGCAATCAGCATGTCGAGGCTCTCGGCCTCCCGAACCTCTCCGACAATCAACCTGTCAGGCCGCATCCGGAGGGCTTCCTTGACGAGGCGCCGCAGCGGTATTTCGCCGTGCCCTTCGAGATTCGGCTGCCGGCATTGCAGGCCCACGACGTCGCGCAGGGGGAACTGGAGCTCGAAAATCTCCTCTACGGTCACCACCCGCTCACGCGGGCCGATGCTGGCGCCGAGGCAATTGAGCATTGTTGTCTTGCCTGCCTGGGTAGCTCCGGAAACGAGGATATTCAATCCGCTCGCCACCGCCGCGCTGAGGAAACGTGCCGCCTGCGGTGACAGCGTTCCAAGCTCGACGAGGTGGTCCAGCCGGGTTGCGCGGGAGACGAATTTCCTGATGTTCACTGCCCAATGGCGGCGTGTGACGTCGGGAATCACCACATGCAGCCTGGAGCCGTCCGGGAGGGAAGCATCGACGAAGGGTGACGACAAGTCAAGGCGGCGGCCCGAGGACTTCAGCATTTTTTCCACAAGCTCGCGAACCTGCTGCTCGCTGAGACTCAGGGACGTGAGCTCCGACTCTCCAGCCCGCGCCACGTATATCTCGGAAGGCGAGTTGATCCAGATTTCTTCAATGGCGGGATCATCCAGGAGCGGCTGCAAGGCGCCGTAGCCCGCAACCGCGGCAAAGACGTAGCGGCTTGCCTGCTCACGGTGGCCAAGCGGCGGAAGTGAACCCACCAGTGAGCGTTCGTCATAGTCATTGACAGCAGCTTCAACAAGACGCCGCACTTCTCCACTCTGCAGCGCCGGATCAAGGCCCCGACGCCGGATGAGCTCTCTTACCTCATCCTCAACAATGCGCACTGCATCCATAGTTTTCCCCAAGGATTCGGCATGCAGGAGGAAAGAGCACGCCGGAGACTGTCAGACTGGTGAGGAACTTTCGAACCCGGTTCCCTGCCTCAAAGCGTAGGCCACAGCAAATCAACTTACCTAGCCCGATGAAGGACCTGTGGAGAACTATGCGGCGGGCCCTGTAACACCAGTCCCACCCGTCACACCAGCAACACGCAAGTATCGGATGCCGGTCAGGCTCCTTCCGGAACTTGCACAACTTGGAGACCTTCCCCCGTGATAGCTTCCCGTGCAGCCAAGACCGTCGCCCTCTCATCGGTGGTTACCCTCAGCCTCCTCACCGGCCTGACCCCAGCGATCGCAACTGAACCGGTCCCGACGCAGCCGACGGTACCCGCGGAGGTGACCGCCACCGCCACGGAACCAGCTGCTCCGGCTGAACCAGCGACGCCGATGGAGGAGGCATCTCCCCAGCCGTCGCCGTCGTCGGCCCCATCCGCATCGGCCGAGGAAACGCTGACCGCAGCCGACTACCGGAACGATCCCGCACTGCTGGCGGATCTCATCGGGAACCACGGCGCAAGCATGGGACAAGGTCTGGAGCGGCTCGAAGTGACGGGCGACCCGCAGGAGCCGGCACCCGACGAGACACGCAGCCTCTCCCTGGGCGCAGAAAGCACGTCCGATGCAGACTCAGGCGCCGCAATGGCGCCTCTTGCGACCAACTACTGGCAGCCGTCGTCGGGAGTTCTCGGCGTTGATGTGAGCAGCCATCAGGGTGTTGTGAACTGGAACGGCGCCTGGAATTACGGCTCCCGCTGGGCCTACGTCAAGGCAACGGAAGCACTCGTCTACAAGAACCCCGAATTCGGCCACCAGTACGCCGGCTCGGCTAACCGCGGGATGCTGCGCGGTGCCTACCACTTCGCCATTCCCAACGTTTCCAGCGGCGCGGCCCAGGCTGACTATTTCGTAGCGAACGGTGGTGGTTGGAGCGCCGACGGCAAGACCCTTCCGCCGCTGCTCGATGTCGAGTACAACCCTTATCCGTCACTGGGAAACACCTGCTACGACATGAGCGCGTCCCAGATGGTCAATTGGATGAGGGACTTCTCGAACCGCATGGTCACTCTCACCGGACGCAAGCCGATGATCTACACGACCACTGACTGGTGGTACCGCTGCACCGGGAACAGCGCTGCTTTCTCGGACCACGCTCTCCACATCGCTTCGTACAACAATTCCGGCGCCGGAACCCTGCCCGCGAGCTGGAACTTCTACAGCGTCTGGCAGTACACCAGCGAGGGCCCCGTTGTCGGGGACTGGAACCAGTGGAACGGGTCCATGACGAGCCTGCAGTCATTCGCGCGCGGCGGGAGCGTTCCTGCTCCGGCTCCGCAGCAGCCCTCGATCCGTGCGTTGGCGGATATGGTGGCGACCGATTCCTCCGGTCGGCTCTGGAACTACCCGGCCAACGGCAAGGGCGGCTTCGGCACACGGTTCCAGATCGGCTCCGGATGGACCGGAATCAAGTCCATCAACCCCGTGGACTGGAACGCCGACGGCACCATCGACCTCCTCACCCAGTGGAACAACGGAACCCTGAGCTACTACCCCGGCCTGCCCGGCGGCGGCTTCAGCTCCCCCGTCCAGATCGGCTCCTCCGGCTGGCAGAACTTCAGCCTCGCCGTCGGCCCCTGGGTCAAGGGACAGGGAATCACCATCGTCGGCACCCACACCGACGGCGCCCTCTACTACT
>NZ_FNDT01000005.1 GCF_900099735.1 Arthrobacter subterraneus
CTCTTCGGGAAAGGCCTTGGGCATGATGAACATCCTTCCACCCGCGAGGTTAATCCTCACAGGTCAGGAGTCAACCAAACCTTCAGCAGTCCCTTGATCCCGATTACATGTAGTTCGAGTTGAGCATCAGGAGGCACCGTGCAGGTCTATAGGACCGTGCGATGACCTCGGACGAAGCGTGGATCATCGTCGAGCGTGCAGGCTTGATGGTGGGTTTTGTGGGTCTAGCCATTGCGATATGGCAGATAATCAAGACCAGGGGTGCGGTCGAAACAGCAAAGACAACAATCGAAGAATCGGTTTCGGGTCTGAGGGCCGGCTCTTTGCTTCTGTTGACTCAGCAACTCGGTGCCTGCGAAGCAGAGTTGGTGCAAGCGATGCGCGCCTCCAATGGCAGTCTCTTTGTCAAGCTTTGCAGTCAGTGGAAGTCTGAGGCTAGTCAGCTGAGAGGACTGCTCAGCTCAGATGAAACGATCGAGAGCGATTACCTTCGGGATATTCAGCACTCAATCGGCTGCGCTGGCACCGTCGGCATTCATTACGCTGAGACCCCTGAGACTGAATCGTTCGAACTGCAGGACCAAGCCCACGCCGTTCTCCTCGCCGTTGACAAAGTGACTGGTGAGTTTGGTTTCATCGCACAAAGAGCACTTGAGAGGTCAGTTGGCAATGTTTGAAGTGAACGACTACGTCGAACGAACCATCCGAAAGCTTATTCATCTCACGAAAGCTGAGCGGGTCAAATGGAAGAAGACAGGAGAGAACAGCTACTCCTATTCGACGAGCAACGCAACGGTCACCATGTCTAAGAACTTGTTTGTGGGAAGCCCTGTTTTCACCATGCTCGATTCCGAAGGCGAGGAAATTGAGCGCATTGATCGACCAAGGATTGGCCTCTCGTCCGGAGTCGAGATTGAAATGCTCTGGGACGCGATCATGTCGCAGGAAAGCGCCTCACAGGACGCAGTAAAACGATTCCTCAATGATCTCGACAGCCTCTGACCTCTCCCTTGGCGTTTCTTGACACATTCGCAAAGCGATCACCCTGCGCCCGTCCAGGCCGCTAAACGAAAATCGCCATAGGCAGTATCTGCACGGCTGGTCCAGCAACGATTACAGGTTCGGGGCTCCCCTCAGACTGCATCTGACTGAAGCCATCGATAACGCCCTGCGCGAGTTCGGCATTCACTGCGCCGAGGACGGTTCGTCGAGAAAGGTTGATGGACTCGTCCGCTGTGAATACGCGGGTAACCTTCCCCACTACTGTGAAATCGCCAGACTTCAAGTACTCGTTCGTCGCGGATGTGTAAAAATCGGACGAAACCGTCAGAACTGAGGAAAGACCTTCATCAGTCCTCATCAGCAGATCGTGGACATGGGCAGATCGTATGTCTTCGGCCATCTTGGCCACGAGGGCAACACCTTCCGATTCCAGTCCTGAATTGTTCTCAGGTTCTTTCGTATCGGTCGTTGCTGCTGATCTTACAGCTGGGTTGCCTGAGCGCTTCGCTTTGGCCCGGGTGGGCTGCGCAGGTCCAGGGGAAGCGTCTTGCTGCGTTTTCAAGTACCCAACCAGCGAGTCGACAAAAATCAGCATGTCCTCTAAGGGATTGCCGAGATAACGTCCATTGATCTCGACGAGACGGCCACTCGTGATACCGGCCAACTCTGAATTGTTTGTGACCGACGTTAGCTGACCATCTTCCCGCAAATACTTGTATAGCGCGTTGAACAAGCTCGCGGATGTGTGGTGGCGGTTGGTGGTGACCTCGCTGTTGGATTCATCTCTACTTTGAGTTGACCCATCACCACCCACGTTGACATCAGCAACAAGGGGGAGGTTGAACCGGAAGCCGGTCCGAGCGGCTAAAAGACGGTCTCGAAAGCCACCTTGGCGTGTGACTTCCTCTTCATCTGTGGATATGCCACCCTCAAGGTGGGCCAAAAAGCTAGTCATCATAGGCGTGTCCAGATACACAGGATGGTGCAGAAAGTATGGCGGTTCCTCAATAGCGTCAGCGGTCACTAGCACTTCTCCATTCCGTCCGTGTATGAGCCGTTGACCATGGTATCGACGCGTGGCCTGGCCAAGGCCTCCGACACCCCGAGAATGCCTGAGCCTAAGCTAAGACGAGGTACAAATGTCTGTTCATGCCCGGCACGGTTTCCGACTTTCGTCGGAGGGGATTTGGAGGGGATGCCCCGTTCTCGGGCAAAAGAAAACCGCCCAGCGACTGAGCTACTTCCCAGTGCTTGAGCGGTTCTTGATGGAGCCCCCTGTCGGATTCGAACCGACGACCCCCGCTTTACAAGACAAGAGTAGCTCCAAGAGTGCTGTGGTTCGCGGGACATTGTCGATCAGCATTCGCTGACCCGTTCACACGGATGGGACCGTGGCCGTCCATCATCGACAAACTGAGCACCTTCGAGTGCAGCTAATGTCGAAGAACTTCCCCTACATCTCCTGCTGGGGAATGATGAACGGGTGCGGCACGCCCTGCGCGATCGGGTCTGCCGGTTCTCGGTCCACACGATCTACCGGTCCCACTCGGACCGGCACCGCAGCGCGCACCAGGTGCCCAATCAGTTTCCCGAAGACCTTCGATCCGTGGCGAGTAGCATCGCGATCTCCATAGCCACATCCCCGCAGAGCGGTAGTGGCTGACGCCGTCGTCGTCGTTCAATCCATCAGTCTCTAGGGCAGAAAAGGCGGCACCGCCTTCGGTGCCGCCCTTCCCTGCCTCTAGCTCCTACTCAGCCTTCTGAGCCACGCTCGCCGACTTCCGCTCCTCAGCCTTGCGGGCCTTCTCCGCATCGAGGCGTGCCTTCTCCTCAGCCTTCAAACCATCCAGCCATTCCTGGCGGTTCGAGCCCGGCACCCAGCCCGTATCCACGAACTTCCGCTGGAAGAAGATGGCCGCGGTCACCAGTGCCACCGCAATCAGGATGGTCATGATGACGCTCAGCGTGGTTCCGCCCAGCAGGCTGACACCGATCAGGGTGCCGAACCAGCCGAAGTCGGCATCGCCGAACGTGCTGTTGGAGAACCCGAGCTCGCCGAGCACCAGCAGGAGGATCGCCGGCAGGATGGTGATGATCACGCCGTTCACAAAACCGCCGATCACAGCGCCCTTGCGGCCGCCCGTCGCGTTCCCGTACACGCCGGCACCGCCGCCGGTGAAGAAGTGCGGAACCATGCCGGGCAGAATCAGCGCCAGCCCAAACATCGGGTTCAGCCACAGTGCAAGGATTCCGAGGCTGATCAGGCCGCCGGCGAACGAGCTGAGGAACCCGATCAGCACAGCGTTGGCACCGAAAGGGAACACGATCGGGATATCCAGCGCCGGCTTCGCACCGGGCACAACCTTCTCGGCGATGCCCTGGAACGCGGGAACCAGCTCGCCCAGGACCGTGCGGACGCCATACAGGATGACCGCTACACCAACACCGAACTGAAGCGCCAGGCCAAAGCCTTCCATAATGAATGCGCCGGCGTCTGCCACACCGAAGATCGCCAAGGCCTCATCCAGCGGAAGGGCAATCAATCCCCAGACGGCGAAGACAAGGTAGATCAGGACCATGGACAGCGAGGTAGCAACCATGGAGTCACGCAGGAACTTGAGGCCCTGCGGGAACTGGATGTCCTCGGTGGACTTGCTCCGCCGGCCGACAACCTGGCCCGAGGCGCCTGCGGCGATGTAGCCCAGGGTGCCGAAGTGGCCGATCGCGATGGTGTCATTCCCCGTGATCTTCTTCGTCCAGGGATGGGCGAACGCCGGCATGACCACCATGATGACGCCGAGCAGCACCGCTCCGATGAGCACCACCAGCCAGCTCAGGCCGTCCCCGAATCCGACCGATAGCACCACAGTAAGCATGGTCGCCATGAACACCATGTGGTGCCCGGTCAGGAACACGTACTTCAGCGGCGTGAAACGTGCCAGCAAAAGCATCACGATGAACCCGAGCGTCAGGACGTAAGCGCTCTGCGCACCGAACTCTTCCTGGGCAAGCGCGGTAATGACCTCATTGGTAGGGATCACACCCTGCGCACCGGTCACGGCGAGGATCAGGACGCCCAGCGGATCCAGCGAACCGACCACCACCGTTGCGCCGGCACCTAGGATGAGGAACCCCAGCGCTGCTTTCAGTGCGCCTCCGATGACCTGCCCGGAATTGCGCCTCATGGCCATCAAACCAATGGCGGTGATGATGCCGATCAGGTAGGCCGGCACATTGAGGATCTGCTGACCAATAAAGTTCAGTACTACGACGAGCCACTCCATTGTGGGTGCTCCTTTTCTTCTAATTCGGGAGGTGAGGTCTTACTGGACGGCCGGAGTGAGTTTTTCGGTGATCTCATCAAGGTCAAAGAAGTTTTCGATGATGATGACCTCGGCGGGAACGTCGCCGATCTCCGGTGCCAGCTCGTCAGAGGTGAGGACAATGTCCGCGGTCTGCGCTGCGCCTCGGGCCACCCCAATATCCGCGGCCTCAACATCTGCGTCGATGCCCAGTGCTGCGAGAACTTTCTCTGCGTTCATCTTGAGAAGCACTGAGGTACCAATGCCCATTCCGCATACGGCGACGATCTTCATGAGATGCCTTTCAGGTCCAGGTTGAGTAGGGAGAACATCTATTTGGTGGCGAGACTGCTGAGGACGTCGCGGACCTCGTCCGGGGTGTCCGCTGCTTCGAGCCGTCCGCGAATCTCCTTGTTGGAGAGGACACCGGCGACTGCCTTGAGGACGTCAATGTGCGCGGACTTATCCAGCGCTGCCAACCCGATGACCAGGGTCACCGGATCATTCGACGCGTGGCCGAACTCGACGGGTGTTTCCAGGCTCACCCAGCTCAGGCCGCTCTTGAGAACCGAGTCCGCCGGGCGTGAGTGAGCCAGCGCGATACCCGGGGCGATCACAATGTAAGGTCCGTGTTCCTCGACAGCAGTGATCATTTCTTCGGTGTACGCTTCCGTGGTTACACCGCCGGCCACCAGGCCGTCTCCGGCGAGCCGGATCGCCGCCCTCCAGTCCGAGGCCGCCGCTTTGGTAGTGATCGACGACAGCTCCTGGGCAAGATTCAAGGTCACAGCAAATTCCTTTGGTAGGTGAGGGGTGCGTGGTGGCGCACGTCACACTCTATCGACAAAACGGGGCTTATGTCTACAAATATCCCAAAGTGCCTTAAATCACGACGACGGCGGGAGGCTCAGCCAGTTGGTCCAGTCCGGGTCAGCTTGCTGATCCGTTCGGCGTCGAACAGGGCGTCCTGGGCAAGCAGGGACGCTCCGGTGATTCCCGCTGCCAGGCCCAGCCTGCTGGGCTCGACCACCAGATCCCGCGTGGCGAACTCCCTGGCCCCCTTGAGGATCGTCTGCCGGATCGGATCCAGGAAAGAGTCCCCAGCCTGCGCGAGATTGCCGCCAATGACCACGGCCTCCGGATTGAGCAGACCGACCACATCGGCGAGGGTCTGGCCGATCGCCACGGCGGTCTCTTCGAGGAGTTTCAGCGTGATGTCGTCTCCGCTGTCGGCGAGGGCCACGATGTCGGCACTCGTGCGGACTTTGTAGCCCCGCTCCCTCAGCTCCCGCCGGATGACCGCACCGCTAGCCACCGACTCGAGCCGCTGAAGGCTCCCGCCGTACGGCGATGGTCTGCTCAGATCACCCGATCCACCCCGCGCACCACGGTAAACGCGCCCATCGAGGACAAAGGCGATGCCGAGGCCGATCCCGGCTTTCACCACCAGGAGGTTCTGGCGGTGGTTGCCGCCCTGCCGCGCCTCCGCGAGCGCCATGATGTTCACGTCCCGGTCCACTGCGAAGACCGCATGGTCGTAGCGGTTGTTGAAGTATTCGCGTGCCAGCACGCCGTCCCACTGGGGATCGATCTGCGGGCTGGCCAGTCGTCCGGTGGCAACGTCCACCGGCCCGGGCACGCCCACGCCGATTCCGACGACGTCCTGCCGCCCCTTGCCCATGGCCGGGAGCATGTAGTCGAACACCTGCCCGGCCCACTCGAAGATTTCGGCGGGACCTTCATTCAAGCCGATGTCGGCCTCGTCCACACTCAGCACCTTGGACACCAGGTCCGTGATGGCGAGGCGGGTGTGTGAACCGCCGATGTCCACCGCGAGGAGCAGCCCCGCATCCGCGTTCACTGCGAATGTTTCGGGCGGTCTGCCGCCGCTTGAGTCCAGCTGGCCTACGCTGACGATGATCGACGCTTCAAGCAATTCGTCGAGCCTTCGCGCCAGGGTGATGCGGGACCACCCCAGAGCCTCGACGAGCTCATTCCGGGTGGTGGCGCGACCCGACCGGATCAGGTCCAGCGCGACTCCGGACCCCGTTGCCAATCCCTTACCCATGTGCTCCCCTTCGCTCAGTCGATCCGCGACCGCACGCCACGCAACCATTGACTTAAGTACATGTGTATACCAAAGTGACGTCCGTGACTAGAGAACTTTCTACCGCCGTCGTCTTCCCCGCTGCACTTGATGCTCGCGCAGTCGCGGCCGCTCAGGCGATTCCACCCTTCCTTGTGCAGCAGAAAGGGCATGGGCACGCCGGGACCGCAATGGCATTGGCGCCATTGTCCCATGTCCTTTTCTCCAGGGTCCTGCGGCACTCTCCCCGGCATCCCCAGTGGCCGGCAAGGGACCGGTTTGTCCTGTCCGCCGGGCATGCGAGCCTGCTGCTCTACATCCAGCTGTACTTCACCGGGTATGGCCTGACGCTGGAGGACCTCGCGGCCAGCCGTTCGCTGGGGTCACGGACGCCGGGTCATCCCGAGGTGCACCACACGGTCGGTGTTGAAATGAGCACGGGACCATTGGGGCAGGGTGTGGCATCCGCCGTCGGCATGGCTATGGCGGCCAGGCGGGAGTCGGCTGTTCTCACGCCGGGCTCGGATCATCTGGAGCACACCATCTGGGCGCTGGCCGGTGACGGCTGCCTGCAGGAGGGGGTGTCCTCCGAGGCCTCCAGTCTCGCGGGCAGCCTGGGTCTGGATAACCTCGTGCTCATCTGGGATGACAACGGGATCACCATCGACGCCGACACCAGCGGCACCTTCGCCGAGGACGTCCGCGCCCGGTACCGGGCCTACGGGTGGCGGGTCCTCGAAATTGACGACGCCACTGACCTCGACGGAATCGAGTCCGTCCTTCGCACTGCCGCCGAGCGGACCGGTCAGCCCACGCTTGTTGCGGTGAAGACCGTCATCGGAACGCCGTCGGCCAGGTTCGGCGGTACGCCGGCAGCCCACTCCGGCGGGTTCGGTGCGGACGAGCTCGCGCGCGTGCTGGAATCGCTGGGCTATGCGCCCGACGCCTCCCTGGAGGAATTCGCCGACGCTGAGGTTCTTCGCCACACCCGCGCGGCCGCCGACCGCGGGGATGAGCTGTACTCCGCCTGGCAGGACCGGCACAATGCGTGGGCTTCGGAGCAGCCCGATGCTGCTGCGCGCTGGGAAAGCTTCCGTGCCGGCCATCTCGACTCCTCGACCCTGTCCCGAGTGCCTACCGGTTCGCCCGGAGACCTGGTGGCTACGCGCAAGACCAACGGTGCGGTCCTCACTGCCCTGCAGGACACCGTCCAGCTCTGGGGCGGCTCGGCGGATTTGAGCGGCTCGACCAATGTCAGCGTGGCAGGCAAGCCGTTCTCGGCGTCGAACCCTGCCGGAGAGTTCATCCGATTCGGCATTCGCGAGCACGCCATGGCCGCAATCCTCAGCGGCATCGCGCTGCATGGACCGTGGCGTCCGTTCGGATCGACGTACCTCGTGTTCAGCGACTACATGCGGCCGAGCATCCGGCTGGCTGCGCTCATGAAACTCGGCGTGATCTACGTGTTCACCCATGACTCCGTCGCCGTGGGCGAGGACGGGCCCACGCATCAGCCGGTGGAGCAGATTGCCTCCCTGCGTACGGTCCCGGGGCTCGACGTCGTCCGGCCTGCCGACGCGGTGGAGGTCGCGGCGGTGTGGCAGCGGATCATTGCCTCGCCGGATCGTCCGGTGGCGCTGGTGCTGAGCCGGCAGGATGTGCCGGTACTAACGTCCGACGACGCCACCGCCGACGGTGCCAGACGAGGCGGCTTTGTCCGCTGGCAGAGCGGCGAGGGGAACGAAGTCGCGCTGCTTGCCACCGGCAGCGAAGTGTCCCTGGCGATCGAGGCGGCAAGCGTACTCGAGGCCGACGGCATCGCGGCGAGAGTGATCTCGATACCGTGTGTTGAGTGGTTCAGCGAAGCGGACGGTGACTATCGGGAGTCGGTGCTTCCGGCGTCGTTGACGGCGCGGGTGGTGATCGAAGCCGGCAGGGGTGACGCCTGGTACCGGTGGGCAGGGTCCGCCCGCGAGGTGGTCTCCATCGAGGAGTTCGGTGAGTCCGGTTCCGGCGCGGAAATCATGCGCCTGCGCGGTATCCACCTCGAGGCGGTGCTGGAGGCCGCGCGGCGGGTTCTGCGCTGATTCGCGTCCGCTACCCGACGGCGTCGTGATCCAGCACCGCGTGGACGCCCCAGGTCTCGTTCGCGATCTGAGTGATCCGCAGGTCCACCACCGTGCTCGCGAGCGCCAGCGCCCTGGTGCGGTCCATGCCGAACAGGCTCTCCATCCAGGTCAGCATGGCCTTCAGGGCCTCCGCCGTGGCCAGGTTCAGGTCGGCATTGAAACCGAACGTGATTCGCGACGTCGGCGTCACGGCATGGATCGAGCGCAGCGGCGGATTGGCGACCAGATCGAGCACCAGTTCCGACGTCATACCGCACTCGATCGCGGTGCCGCCCACCTCGCCGTCACCCTGCGCGGCATGCCCATCCCCCACACAGAGGAGCGCATCGGGAACCGTGACCGGCAGGTACAGGGTGGACCCGGTGGTCAGCTCCCGGCAGTCGATGTTCCCGCCGCTATCGGCACGCGGCGGGGTAGTAGTTACCTCACCATGGGCGGCGGGCGGAAGTCCGACGACGCCGAGGAACGGTCCCAGCCGCACCTTCTGTCCGAGGTCATTGATTGCAATCCCCCGCTCGGCGTCCACCTCCCACAGCAGCCACTGCGGAACTCCGCGCTCAACGTCGAGCAGCCGGGTGAGCTCATCAGCCTTGCGCCCGGCGTTGGTGAAGCCCCAGCTGTCCGGCGTCAGCGACGCGAAGGTGACGGCCAGCATGTCGCCCGGCTGCGCTCCGGCGACGGCGATCGGCCCGGTGAGGCAATGCCCCTTCCGATCGGCGAACAGCTGAGGCTGCACCTCGCCTGGGAAGGTCTGGCGCTGCCGGTGGCCCCACGCATCGAGGGAACGGACGCGTACGGTGTCTCCGGGGTTGACCGTGAGGGCCGCCGGAATATCGCGGGAGAAGACCTGGACCGTCGTCTCGGGTCCCGGTTCCAGATGGTGAAGTGTCACGGCTGCCCCTTGCTGGTCGGAATGTTCAGCCTATCGGGCAAGCGCCGCGCCGCAGTTGCACGGAAACACCGGCGTGCGCGGTACTAGGCTGGATCATCTCAGCTCATCCCAGCACCCGCGTGGCCACCGAAGGACAGGATTCGCATGTTGAACACCGAACGAACCGGCTCCGGCAAACCACTCGTCCTGGTCCACGGACTCGGATCCAGCATCCGCAACTGGGACCCCGTCCTCCCGATGCTCCAGCCACAGCGCGAGGTCATCGCCATCGACCTCCCCGGTTTTGGGAAAAGTTCGCCCCTCACCGGTGAGGTGAGCATCGCAACCCTGACTGACGCCGTCGAACGCTTCCTCCGCGAGGAAAATCTGGAGGGCGCTGACATTGTGGGTAGCTCGATGGGCGCGCGAATGGTCGTCGAGATGGCACGGAGGGGACATACGGGCAACGCGGTCGCGCTCGACCCGGGCGGATTCTGGAACGACACCCAGGTGCGCATCTTCAACAGCACCATCAAGGCGTCCATCGCGCTGGTACGCCGGATCCAGCCCACCCTCCCATCACTGGTGAAGCAAGCGGCCGGCCGGACGGCGCTTCTTGCCCAGTTCTCGGCGGCTCCCTGGAAGCTCGACCCGGACCTGGTGCTCACGGAGCTGCGCGGGTTCGCGGATTCGCCCAGCCTGAACGCAGCGCGCCGGTCACTCGCGCACGGACCCCGGCAGGAGGGCGCGCCTCAGGGCAGCCTGAAGGGCAAACTCGCGTTCGGGTGGGGACAGCAGGACAGGGTCACGCCGCTGAGCGAAGCGGCCGTCGCGATGTCGCTCTACCCGGACGCCACGCTCCATGTGTTCGAGAACTGCGGACACTTCCCACACTGGGACCAGCCGGAGGAAACCGCGCGCTTCATTCTTGAGGCGACGGGCTGAGGCTGGCTCTTTGTACGGAACACAGGAACGGTTACTGGATCAGTCCGCAAGTTCCCGGCGCCGGAACCTCAGTTCCCGCTTCGCTCCGTTGAGCGGTGAACCGCTGAATGGGAGCTGGTCCAAATCGATCGATTTGGCCGCGGTAAGCGCGAGCCCGATTGCTGTTTTCACGGCCCGTTCCGGCAGCCCGAGAGTATCCGCAAATTCCGCCCAATGCTTCGCTTTCAGGTTCCTGATTCTGCCCGCAATCGGCAGCGCCATCGTGTTGTCGCCATAGAGCAACGTGCATGGGATGTCGTAGACCGGCGCCACCACGAAATCTCCACGTGTACTACCCAGTACCGACACATTCTTCGCGTGAAGGTCACCGTTCCCTGTAAGCCACGCGAAAAGGAACTGAAGGTAGAGGTTGCGGCGAGCGATGGCGCCGGCTTTGCAGACTCCTGCCAGAGCCAGGACAACTTCCTCGGCATCGACCCCGTATTTTGCACCCGGAGGCAGGTTCAGCACTTGAGTGGCGTCCTCCTGCGGCAGACGCTGAAGCGCGCCGGCTTCCCAGCGCCTGTCGAACCGTTCGACCAGCAGCCCGGGCAACATGTTCCGGTCTGCTACGAGAGAACTTCGCGTTACCGGAATCTTCAAAGCCTTCGCGCCTGCCAAATGCATAGCCTCGTTGTGAATCAAGTGCGGGTACTCCGGAGGATTCAACTTGAGGATGTACCGACGCCTCTGAATTGCCAGCGGCACGGTAAGCATGGAGGCACTGGCCTTGGCTTGAACACCCGGCAGAGCGTGCAGATCTACGGCGTCGAATAACGAGGCGAAGTCGGTTTCTT
The DNA here is from genome assembly GCF_900099735.1 of Arthrobacter subterraneus. Taxonomy (GTDB): domain Bacteria; phylum Actinomycetota; class Actinomycetes; order Actinomycetales; family Micrococcaceae; genus Arthrobacter_D; species Arthrobacter_D subterraneus. The sequence continues at coordinate 11,172 of NZ_FNDT01000005.1, forward strand.
CGGGCGAAGTTGCGTTGGCAGCCGCCTTTGGTTCAGCCGGCGCTTCACCGTGAGGGACAACTTGCACATCGCCTGGAACATCTGCGCCGACCGCCAGCAGGAGAGTCAACTCGTCATCAAGGCTGGTCTTCACAGCCCTGCGCAGCAGGCTCAGCCTGTACCCTTCCGGCAACAGGCCCGCGAAAAACGCGGGCAGGGAGCCGGCAGGTGTCTCGACCGCGCTTTCGGTCAACGGCAACGTGGTGGCAATAGGACGTGAGCCGCTCCCCAGGAAGTCCGTGGTGTAGGAAAAGCGTGTTCCGGCGGAGGATGTCCGCTCCAAATGTCCGGCGAGCACTCCGTTCTGATAGACGTCGGATTTGCGGATGAACCGCAGATCCTGCAGGTCCGAGCCCCTCACCGGACCTCCACCCGCAGGCCCAGCACCCTTGCAGCGGCAATCACTGCAGCCATCGAAGGGTTGCCCGTACCGGTTTCGATCGCTCGGATCGTTCGCTCCGACACCCCTGATAAATCGGCTAGGTCCCTCTGCGTGATCCCTGCCTGCTTTCGCGCGTCACGCACGCTTTTGGCGATCTCGTCGACGCCCTCAGAGCCATCCATAATCGGCAGTATAGTGCCGATTATGGATGGGTTTATAAGCACCGCACACCCTTTCCTACCTAAATCGGCATTATCGTGCCGGTTTTTGCTGATTTACCGAATTTGAGCTCTCAAGGAGACCTCAACCGGCAAAATACTGCCGACTCACCAAGTATGAGCATCCAGTCGATTCACGGAACCTGACGACGTCTGGCTGGCTTTGGCACGCCGGCGACTCGGTCAAGACCCACACCGTGGGCACCGCTGATTTCCCCGACCTGAAACGACGACGCCGGCAAGCTCACGGCTCATGCACCAGCACCTCCCCCACCTCACAGTCGAGGACGTCGCAGATTGCCGACAGGGTGGAGAACCGGATCGCTCTCGCGCGGTCGTTCTTCAGGACTGACAGGTTCACCAGGCTCACCCCGACGCGCTTGCTCAGTTCCGTGAGGGTCATCCCGCTTTCCTCGAGGAGCTCATCGAGCCGGCAGTGGATCCCGGTATCCTCCTCGGCCGGCATCAGACCAGCCCCTCGGCGTCCTTCTGCAGGCGAAGGCCGAACTGGAAGACGCCGGCCACCAGCACTAGGACTATCCCGGCCATCACCGGTCCGATGTTGAAGTCCGCCATGAAGATGATGCTCTCGTCCGGGGTGCGCTGATTGGCCCCGACCAGTTCGGCCAGCCGGTTCCGGGCGACCGAGTCGATCACCTGTCCAACGGTGCCGGCGATGGCGAGCACCGCTCCGCAGGCTCCCACGATCCAGACGGATCCCGGTGTGAACAGGTTTTCGCCCCGCAGACGGAACGCCAGCAGGAACAGCAGCACCAGGACAGCAAGGATGCCCACCTGGCTCAGCACGCCGGCCCAGGCCAGGAGCGCTGCTTCGCCGGAGGGAACTGCCGGAAGAGTCACCTCGACGGCGGTGAAGCGCCCCTCTGCTCCGAGCTGCAGACCGGCCGGCTGCTGCTGCGTTGAGGCCACCGGCAGGGTAAGGGTCGCCGGACCGGTGAAGGTCTCGATGATGCCTGTGACGGTGAGGGCTGTCGTCGCGATTGCGGCAACGGCGGACGCGACCATCAGCGCAGTCGCGTCCACCCTGGAGACGACCTTCTTCGTTTTAGGCGATGCGCCCCTGGACCGTTCCATGAAATCCCCCTGAATTATCGACAGTCGATAATAACGACTATCGATAATGTAGTGGTCACTGCGCGCAGCCGTCAACAGCCCCGCGCCACCGTGGAAGCAGTGCGCCACTGTGGAAAACCAGTGCGCCACTCCTCCTCCACATTGGCGATTAACCGTCGCGCTTCGAACCTTTGTTCGATAACTTTTATCCATGGCCACCGCACTCCACGAGCACCAGCTGCAGGAACCCTCGCAGCTGCAATCATTGCGGACGGACCTTCAAGCGTTCAGCGAAGAGTTCGCTGACGGCTTTCTCCTCAGCACACGCGGGAAAACCGCGGCAACGCTGGTGGACATCGAGCACCTTGCGAAGCTCATCGATCATTTGCAGGTACTTGCCGTTTCCGCAGTCGTCGGCCATGACATCGCTGCTCTCGGCGAGCGCGATTACCAGCAATCCACGCCTTCACAGGACTGGAATGTAGAGGCCTCGGCACCGGAGCGCACCGTGCAACCTCTGTCGGTCCACCGGAACACCGCAGAGTACTTGCGCGCAAAGCTTGGGATCAGCCGGAGCGAGGCGAACCGCCGTTTGCGCCTCGCTGCGAACATCATGCCTCCAGGTTCGGGACCCGGTGTGCTCGCTGAACCGAAGCTGGCTGTACTCGCGGCCGCGTTCCGTGCAGGGTCCCTGAGCATGCGGGCGTCCACCGTCATTTGTGACGCGGTTGAGCGTGTGCGGCCCGTCGCCGATCACAACCAGCTGGATGCAATGGAACGGCATCTCACCACGCAGGCTGTCGAATCGGATGAAGACACATTGCGGGTACTCGCCCGCCGCTGGGAGAACACGCTCGATCAAGACGGTCAGGAACCCACCGACAAAGTGCTCGAGGCACGGCAGGGGGTATTCCTGCACGGACGGCGCAACGGCCTGCACTTTCTGGAGATCGGCGCCACGGATGAACAGTTTGAACACCTCTCCACCGTGATGAACACGGCAGCCAATCCGCGGGTTGTGGCTGAGGCTGAGAAGGGCGTCGGGGCGGACACCCTGGAACCCCAACCGACCCGGGCACAGAACCTGCTGATCGGCCTGGTTTCGGCCTGCCGTATTGCTCTGGCCGGTGATGGCCTCCCTGCCTCGGGCGGACACCGGCCGCAGGTCATGGTGACCATCAACTACCGCGATCTCCAGGCTGACCTCAGCAACGCCGGTCACGCCGTCTTTGCCCACCAGTTGAGCAACCGCAGCATCCGAAAACTGGCCTGCGATGCAGACATCATCCCGGTGATCCTCGGCGGCGAAGGCCAGATTCTTGACCTTGGGCGTGCCAAACGCCTTTTTCCGGCCTATCTGCGGCGGGCACTCGTTGCACGTGACAAGGGCTGCGCGTTTCCGGACTGCACCGTCCCGGCAACCTGGTGCGAAGCCCACCACATCATCCCGTGGGCAGCCGGGGGGACAACGTCCCTCAGGGAGGGCGTCCTGGTGTGTTCACGGCATCACCACGTCCTCCACGACGGGGAGTGGACTGTGGAATCCATTCACGGGGTTCCGTGGTTCAGACCACCCAAGTACCTGGACCCAAACCGCACCCCGCGAAGGAACTCGTACTGGCGCGTGGAGGAACTGGTTCAGCAGCAACTGTAGGGGTAAACCCAGCGGAAAATCATTACTGTCAGTGCCCCCTGTTATGTTGAGAATCACAGAAATCCAGGGGGCACCATGACCATTCAAACCACCGGATCCGTAAGCGAAGCTCTCGGTCTCCTCGAAACGCGGATTGCAGAGGCAAAAGCTGCAGATCCACTTGCGCCCATCACCATCATCGTGCCCTCCCACGCTGCGGGGTTGGACGTCACCCGCTACCTCGGACGGACACTGAATTCAGGGGCTGGCAGCGTCGGCGTCCGTGCCTTCACCCTCAAAGACCTCGCCACTGAGCTGGTCGCCGCGGATCCCTCGCTCATCGAACGGTCGCCCCTGACTCCGTCCATTCGCCAAGCCGCGATTAGCCGCGCGCTCTCTGAAGCCCCCGGAGACTTTGAACAGGTCGCTGACCAGCCCGCAACAGCGCGAGCCATCACACGCACGGCGCCGCTGCTGGACTCCATTGCAACGCATCACGACGCCGATATGCCTGGCCTCGTGCGTGAAGTGCTCCGCATCCACCGCACAGCAATGGCCGGCCTCGAAGATCGTTGGTTCACCGACCACTACATGTTCGAGTGCGCGGGCCGCCGTCTCCGCGACCCGGGTACCGCCCGGCGGCTGGGCACCCTCATCGGTTTCATGCTCGGAGCACAGCTGCAGCCCGCGGTAGCGGCTTTCCGGCGGCAGGTCGAAGAGGCTGGGCTGCACCACATCCAGGCCACCGGCACGTTCAATGAAAATACCTCTCTGCTCAGCGCGTCCGACGCCGACGACGAGGTGCGCACGGTGGTACGCCTCGTCATCGAGCGCCTCCGCGCAGGCGTCCCCGGCCACCGCATCGGCGTTTTCCACTCCACCGCCCACCCCTACCGTGCGCTCCTTACGCAACGGCTGGATCAGGCGGGCATCACCTTCGTGGGTCCTGCAGCCCAGCGGCTGGCCGACGCTCCGCTTGCACGCGGGCTCCTTCAACTGCTCACGCTTGACCCGGACGAGCCGGACGTCCGCACCATACTGAACGTGCTCGCCGAAGGAACACTGGTCTGGCACGGCCACGATTTGCCGAGCAGCACCGTGTGCGAGCGCCTCCACACCAACCCTCCCTCGGAAGAAGATGACGACGACGAGCCGGACGAGCGCCTCGCCGCGAAGCTCGAGCAACTCGCACTGTTCCGCACATTTGTGGATGCTTTGGGGGCCGGCGTCCGTCGCGTCTCTGAGGCTGCCTCCTGGCGTACTGCAAGACTCGCGCTCGGCGCTCTGCTGAGCGACTTCATGGGACCGCGCAGCACGAACGAACTACCGGCCAAAGCGGCAGCCCGGGCCGCACTCCTCGACATCATCCACTCTCTCGGAAACCTTGACGGCATCGGACCGGCACCCCGTCCCGCATTCATCCGAAGCACCCTGGAAGACAACATCACCGCCAAAGGAGGCTGGACCGGAAAAAGCGGCACCGGCGTGGTCATCGGCGGATATGCGGACGCGGTCGCGCGTGATCTCGACGCCGTCTTCCTCATCGGTGCCGCCGAAGGACTGGCACCGGCACGCATCCGTGAGAATCCGCTGCTCCCGGACTCGGTCAGTGAGGCCATCGGCGGTGACCTGCTGACGGTTGACCAGCGTGCCAGGGTTGCCAAAGACCAGTTCCTCTCCGCACTCGCCGCGGGCAGGTTGCGGGTGATCCTCACACCGCGGGGGGACCTGCGCGGCTCAGGCGACAAGTTGCCCTCTCGTTGGCTTCCTCCTGAACCGACAAGCATGAAGTCGTTTGCCTACGGCATCGAACACGGCTCTCCCACCATCGCCAGTGCAGGCAGCTCCGCTGTCGCAGCCACGGGCCAGGAGTGGCGGCTACGCCACCTCCTCACCCCCGGGCACGGCATCCGTGCGCTTGGTGAGGATGACGTCCTGCATCGCGCTGTCACGGCCACCCGTGACCGGCGCACCGGGGTGTTCTCCCGATACACCGGGAATCTCAGCGCCTACGCCGGGGAGATTATTGAGGAGTCGAAAGCCCTTTCACCCACCCGGTTGGAAGATTGGGTTCACAGCCCCTTCAGCTTCTACCTCAAGCATGTGCTGAAAGTGAGCATCTTCGAGGACGTCGAACTCGAAGTACAGATCAACGCCATGCAGCGGGGCAATCTCGTGCACAAGGTCATGGAGGACTACGTCCGGGAGATTACCGTGCAGCAGCGTGGGCGCTCTCTCGACCGGCTGATGGAATTGGCTGAGGCAGCGTTCGCTGAGTTCGCCAACCCGGCATGGCTGCCGCACGTCTGGGAACAGAACCAGGCACGGCTGCGCCAGGACTTCCGGCGACTGTTCGAGAAAGACGGCGAGACGGCACTTGACGGTTGGGACTACCGGGATGCTGAAGCGCCGTTCGGCATGGATGAAGTCACGCTTCCGGTTGAACTTGAGCTCGAAGACGGCACCGTCTTCCGCTTCCGGGGCAAGGTGGACCGCATCGACCTGCATCGGGACGGCCGGATCCGCGTCGTCGATTACAAGACCGGCAAGCTGGACAAGTACAAGGATCTGAGGAAGCACCCCACAGCCTACGGAACCAAGTTCCAGCTGCCCGTCTACGGCCTGTTCGCGCGGTCATTGGCGGAACACACATCCGCGGATGTGAAGGCAAGCTACTGGTTCACCTCCCGGGCAGGCAATTTCGAGGAGATCGGCTACTCGGTCACCGAGGAGGTCGTCGACCAGCTGAGGAAAGACGCCGGGCTCATCATCTCAGCGATTCGGGATGGAGTCTTCCCCTCCAAGCCCGAACCCGAACAGCACATCACCCGCGACCGTACGGCGGTGACCTTCACCTCGCTGGCCGGCCAACTGGGTATGGATCAGCACTGGGTCGAGCTGCAGAACGCCCCAGAGCTTGTCCGTTACGCACAACTCTTGAAGGGTGAAAAATGAGCGCCGATGTCCTCGAACTCTCCGATCAGGCGGACCGTCTGCTCATTGAGGAAAAACTGGACGCGAATGTCTTTGTGGAGGCCGGAGCAGGCAGCGGTAAAACTCACGAGCTGGTCGAGCGAATCTGTGCAATGGTCGACGACGGCACCGAGCTGAAATCCATCGCCGCCATCACCTTCACGGAGAAGGCCGCCGGTGAACTGCGAGATCGGGTGCGCCGGAAACTCGCAGCAGACAAGACAGACCTGCGCGTCCGTGCCCTGGACCAGCTGGACACCGCGCCCATCGGGACCATCCATTCCTTCGCGGCACGGGTGATCAGCGAACATCCGATCGAGGCCGGCGTTCCGCCCCTCATCACGGTCGTTGATGAGCTCCGTTCCCAGATCGCGTTCACCCGGCGCTGGGAAACCATCCGGCAGAAACTGTTCAGCGACCCTGGCCTCGACGCTGCGTTGCGCATCCTGCTCGCCGTCGGCGCGAAGCTGGACCAACTGGAGAGTGTCGCAGCAGCTCTGGACGCCAACTGGGACCGCCTGGAGATCCACCCGCCGCAGCCGCGCCCGATCCCCGCGGTGGACCTCGGTCCGCTATTGCGCCAGACAGCGGAAGTCCTGGAGCAGGCCACACACTGCAAAGACCCGAAGGACAAACTCGTTGCTGCTTTTGAAAGCATCAAGTCCTGGCACGGTCAGCTCGAGAACGTCAGCACCGCTGAGTTGGCGGCAGTGCTGGACATCCTGGATTCCGTTCCGCAAAAGGGCTTCAGCTACGGGGCTGCAGGCAACTGGGGAGTCCCCCTCGCCGGCGTCCGTGAGTCCTGCAAGGATCTCGCTGAACAGGCCCTCGCCCTGCGCAACAGTTTCGTGGCACCGGCGGTGGATACCGTCACCGCTGCCATGGCCGGGTTGATCGTGGAGGCGGCCAGGGAACGTCAACGCACCGGTGAGCTTGAGTACAACGATCTCCTCATCCATGCGCGGGACCTGCTGGTCGGCACCGACCAGCGCACCGTCGACGTGCACCGCGCGCTGCATGAGCGCTACCGCTGCATCATGCTCGACGAGTTCCAGGACACCGACCCCGTTCAGGCTGAGATCGCCACCCGAATCGCAGCCAGGGAGGTCTGCGGGAACGACGGGTGGAAACAGCTGGAGGTGCCGCCCGGACGGCTGTTCACGGTGGGGGATCCCAAGCAGTCGATCTACCGCTTCCGCAGGGCCGACATCGCCACCTACCTCGACACCCAGCACCGCTTCACACATTCGGAACACTCACGCGTCGCCACGCTCCGGACCAACTTCCGCTCGACGGGCCGGCTCCTCGAATGGATCAACTCGACCTTCAGCACCCTCATCCAGGAAGACGGCCACATCCAGCCGCCCTACCAGGCCCTCACTCCAGATCCACTGCGGCCTGAATGGGACAGCGCCGCCGGTCATCCGGTGTCGATTCTTGGACGCAACGGCGCAGTCGCAGGAGAATCCGGAAAGGTGACCGCGGAGCAGATGCGACAGCAGGAAGCCGCAGATGTGGCAAAGGCAATCCTGTTGGCCACCGGACAGTCGGGACAGACCGCCTGGCAGAAGCAATCCAAGCGGTCAGACAAGCCGAGCGAGAACTTTGCGCCGAGTCGGATCCGATTGAAAGACATTTGCATCCTTTTGCCCACCCGAACCGCGCTCGCCGCGCTGGAAGACGCGCTCGACGACGCCGGTATTGAGTACCGCGCGGAAGCTTCCTCCCTGGTGTATTCAACGCAGGAAGTAAACGACCTGCTGCTGGCACTGAAAGCCATCGCCAACACTGCCGACGAAGCCGCGCTGGTCCTCTGCCTGCGCTCCGCTCCGTTCGGTTGCGGTGACGACGAATTGTTCGAATGGAAGCGGGCCGGAGGCCACTGGAACCTCCTGGCGCCGGCTCCGGAAGATCTTGCCGAATCAACGGTCGCTCACGGAATGCAGTACCTGAAGCAGTTGTGCCGGGAAATTAGCATCCTCACCCCCGCAGAGCTCATGGACCGCATTGTCACGGAACGCCGGATGATGGAGACCGCCATCGCATCCCCCCGATACCGGGATGTGTGGCGCCGGCTCCGTTTCGTCATCGACCAGGCGCGGGCCTGGACCGAAGCAACCCATGGCAGCCTTCGGGATTACCTGGTGTGGGCAGGAACGCAGCAGGAAGAGAACACCCGGGTACGTGAATCCGTAGTGCCGGAAACCGACGTGGACGCTGTCCGCATCATGACAATCCATGCCTCCAAGGGCCTGGAGTTCCCGATGGTCATCCTCGCCGGAACCGGTTCCAGCCCACGCCCGGCTAACGACGCCGCACTGTGGGACGCTGACGGCCAGCTGCACGTTTCTCTCGTCAAAGCGATCAGATCCGGCGGCTATGCAGACGCCCAAATGGTTGAGAAACGGTTCGACGAGGCAGAACGGTGCCGTCTGCTGTACGTGGCCTGTACGCGCGCGGAGAGCCATCTGGTGGTCTCCCACTACGTCCATCCCAGTGCAAAGGACAGCCTCGGACAACACCTCAAGAACGCCGATTGCCCCTCCGTGCCGTCTCTTGAGCTGCCTGCGGAGCCAGGTGCCCATGAGAAGCCCTACAACTCCGTGGAACCTGTCGGATCGTGGGCGGAGTGGCAGCAGGAAAGCGAGCGCTGGCAGGAACAATCGGCAGTCGTCTCCACTACGTCGGTCACCGCGATAGCGAAGGGTAAGGGCGGGCCTGTCACCGGCCCACCGGCTGAGCCGCTCCTCCGGTTCATCCCACTCGATGACGAGACTCTGCCCGCGCCCGCCGCTCCGGATGCCGAACACGGCGCTGTGTACGGCACAGCGATGCACCGTGTCCTGGAGCTCAGCGACCTGCAGGAATCCGCTGACGTGGAGGCGATTGCAGACAGTGTTGCCCGGCTCTCACTGGGGGTCGCTCCGGTGGCACTGGCCGCCAACGCCCGCGCTGCACTTGCCAGTGAACCGGTCCGGCGCGCGGCGCAGCGGGAACGGTGGCTTGAGCTCCCCGTCGTAGCGCCGTCCGGCGGGGTGACCGTCGAGGGCGTCATCGACCTGATGTACCGCGAGGATGACGGCACCCTGGTCATCGCCGACTTCAAGACGGACAAACAGCCGCAGGAGGAAACCATCGCGGCCTACTGGCGCCAGCTTGAAACCTATGCCGCGATGATCCAGCGGATCACCGGGCAGACCGTCGGCGAGCTCGTGCTGATCTTCTGCCGGGAATCGGGAGCCGAAGCGCGCCGCCGGGGAGCAGCGTCATGAGCCCGACCGCTACCCCGACCCCGCGACATGAGCGGCGGGAGGCGAGAAACGATGCGCTGCATACCGGAACAGCCGGCGTTCAGTGACGGACAGGCTGCCGAGCGGGCAGTGTGGCTGAAGCTTCGTGCGAGCCTGCCTGACGACGTCGTGCTGGCGCATTCCGTGCAGGTGCGCCACGGGCGCGCCGAACATGAGATCGACATCCTCGTGTTGTGGCCCGGGGTCGGATTGGCCGCTATTGAAATCAAGGGCGGGCTTGTCGGCGTGGAGCGTGGCCAGTGGTGGCAGTCAGGCGGAAAGAATGGCAAACACAACATCCAAAGTCCGATCGCCCAGTCCCAGAGCTCCGCTCATGCGTTCAGAAAATGGATCTCGGACGAGCTCGGAAGTCCGCTGACCAGCCGGCTTGTCTACATGGCGTGTTTCCCGTACACGGCTGTGGCAGAGGCCTGGAGCATGGCCGGCTGTCCTCGCGAACTGATCCTCGATCAACAGGACCTGCTATCGCCCGCCGAGAAGATCCGCCATGCCATCGAGGTGGAGGGTGCTGGAGCTGTTTCCCTGGCTAGCACTTATCTGGAGCGCATTGCCCGCCGTCTGGAGGGCACGCTCGAGCCGGCGGGCACTCCCGAAGGAGAAGGAGAAGACTTCCAGAACCTCCTGACCGAACGGCAGTCGACGCTGCTGCAGGCAACCCGCGATCTTCCGCGCATCCGGTTCACCGGAGGTGCCGGAAGCGGGAAAACCTGGCTCGCACTCGCCAAGGCGCAGGCACTGTGCAGCCAGCGCAAGCGGGTCGGCGTTTTCTGCTACAACAAAGGGCTCGGCCGGTACCTGCAGAATGAGGTGGAGAGCTGGCGTTCAGCAAAGCCGGCGTTTACCGGCGAATTCCACGAGTACGTCCGTTCGCTGGGCATACCGGACGGCAGCGGCCAGGCTTATTTCGATGAGGATATGCCGCGCATGCTCAAGAAACGCGCCGCCCTGCTTTCACCCGACCAGAAGTTCGACGCCATTGTCATCGACGAAGCACAGGACTTCGCTCCGCTCTGGTGGGAGGCTCTCCTTGCATGCACCAAAGAGCCGGACCGGTCAGAGGTGTATGCCTTCATGGACGACCGCCAGGACGTCTATCGACGCTGGGGCGGTTCACATGATGGGGTGCACGGACCAGCTGCAGAACTGACCCCCATCCACGTCGATGACAACCTGCGGAATACCCGCCGCATCGCGGAAACCTTCAAAGGGTTCGCGGGAGAGCACTTCACGCCGCGCGCGGGCACCGGGCTGCCGGTGCGGCGGGTCGAGTGTTCAACCGAGGATGCACTCGGGGTTGCCGAAGACTGCGTGGACGCCCTCATTGCGGAAGGTTGGGCGAACAACCAGATAGCGCTCCTGACCACCCGCCACCGCCATTCCATCCATCAAGACCACTTCGACAGCGGCACCCTCGAAGAATATTGGCGGGAATTTCACGCAAACGAGGGGGAATTCTACGGACACGTACTTGGGTTCAAAGGGCTCGAGCGCTCCGTGGTGATTCTGTGTGTCGACGGGTTCAAAGAGATGGACCGCGCTCAGGAACATCTCTATGTGGGTCTATCGCGGGCGCGAAGCCTTCTCGTTGTCGTCGGAGATCCCGCGCTGCTCGCTGAGATCGGCGGCCGCAGGCTGGAGCGAGCGCTCTCACAAACGGTGAAGTGGGAGCTTCCTTCCCCCTAAGCTGGTGCCATGGAATTCCTGCGCAACCTGCTCCTCGTCCTGCACTTCGTCGGTCTCGCCGCGATCCTCGGCGGTGTCATTGCCCAGATCCGCAGCATGCGTACCGGCGGGGCCGTGGTCACCCCGGGCATCATGCACGGCAGCTGGCTACAGCTGATCACCGGGCTGGGACTGGTCGGCGTTCTTGAAGCCGGTGACCTGGCGGAAGTCGACAACATCAAGATCGGAGTGAAGCTCCTGGTGATGATCGCCGTCGTCGTACTGGCCTTTCTCAACCGGAGGAAGGACGCGGTGCCGTCGGGCATCCTCGGTGCGATTGGCGGGCTGACGCTGCTCAACATCATTGTGGCGGTGTTCTGGGGGTAGGCTCCTGGGCCGTTGCCCGCAAGGAGGTAGCGGACGTACAATAATACGTACGTAAGGAGACGCAATGAAGACAATGACCTACTCGGAATCCCGGGCCAACTACGCGGCAACGCTCGACTCGGTGCTGGACGACCGCGAAGAAATTGTCATCACCCGTGCCGGCAAGGATCCCGTGGTGATTGTTTCGTTGGACGATTACCAGTCGCTGAAGGAGACTGCGTACCTGCTCCGCAGCCCTGAGAACGCCCGGCGGCTTCTGGGTGCTATCGAGAACCTCGAACGCGGTGAGGGCACCGAACATGATCTTGTCGAATGAAGCTGCTCTGGGATGAAGCCGCCTGGGAGGACTACCTCTGGTGGCAGACCGAGGATCGTAAGATCCTCAAACGCATCAACAGCCTGATTCATGACGTGCAGCGGAATGGAAACGAGAGAATCGGAAAGCCGGAGCCCCTGAAGCACGGCTTCCAGGGTTACTGGTCGCGGCGAATCAATGACGAGCACCGGCTGGTCTACAAAGTTGCGGAAGGTGAAATCCGTATCGCGCAATGCCGCTACCACTACAGCCGGTGACGGCTTTCGGCGGCACGTAATCCTCCGCCTACGTCTCGAGAATCCGCAGAGCCATCAGGCACGTAGCCTGACCCTCCAGCGTGTTTAGCCGAAGATTGAGCAGCCGCTCAAGTTTCGCCAGACGCTGGGCCAAAGTGTTGCGGTGAATGAAGAGGTTCGCACAAGCGCGTGAGGGCTGACCGTCATGCGCCAGGTAGGTCCGAAGCGTATGCATCATGTGCCCCGTGTGCTCATGATCGTAGGCAATGACCGGCGCCAGCAGCTTCTGGGCGCTCGTCCGTGCACCCCGCGTCACGCTGGAAGCCACCAGTGCGCCGATCGCGAGTTCAGGAGCCAGCGTGGGCTGCGACACGGCGGTCACCATCTCACCGGCCTGGTGGACTCCCAACCGAAACTCGTCCACGCTGTTGCACGGCCCTTTCACCACCAGCGGCTGCCTCGGCATTTCCTGCCGGAGGCGGCGAAGCAGCGGTTTCAGAACGCCGCCGGAGGAGTCAGCGCTTGGTATTGGAACCTGCGCAAAGGAGTATAGAGTTCCCGCTCTGACCACCAGCCTCACGTCCTCGAACAGCTCATGGAGGATCAACCGTAGCCGCCACGCGTGGGAGAGGTTCGCGTGTCCCGCCGTCGCCGTGACCACATAGGTGTCCCCCGCTGGATCAAGCCCGGTGGCCGCAAAACCACGGCTGAACTCTTCCAGGGCAACACCGTTCCAGTCCGGAACCATATCCAGAAGCCGCTCCAGTTCCTGCTCCCGTTGGGACGCCGAGTTGAGTGCGGTCTGGAGTTGCACTGCAATGATCGACGCCGCCGGGCCCAGGAGCGTGGCCACCGGGTGCTCAGCCGAACTGCCCCTGGCCACCAGATGGAACGAGTCACCTCCACCCATGGGCAGTGGAACAACTCCTTCGCGACGCCCGGCAGCCACCCCCTCCAGATCGGAGTGCGTCCAGACTCCGCTCGCAGGGAAACTGGCAATGACGGCTCCGCTCACGTCGAAGATCGCCAATTCCGCCCCGGTCTCTTCCGCGAGCGCGCCGAGGATCTCGCCGAGGCTTGCTCCGGATGCCGCCAGACCCGCACACATTTCGGCGAGCTCCCACGAACGGGTGGTCGACGCGAAGTATTCGCTCTGCAGCACGTTGGTGACGTGCCGGTGCACCTGCAGGAACGGCACCACCCTCGGTATCTCGAGTAACGGCATCTCCTGTTCCGTGGACGCGCGCACCAGCCCACGCGGAACCAGCCGGTGCGCTGTGCCCGTTCCGAACGCAATGGCCGACACACGCGCAGCAACAAGCCGCTCCACATAAGCGGCCCACGTGCGCTCATCCTCCACATTGAGCCCGATCCCGTTGGTCAAAAGCAGGACGTTCGGGCTGAGGAACGGCGTGGGATCCATGATCTCGGTCGGGGCACACCAACTGATCTCCTGGGCCAGCCGCTCCACGCTCGACGGCGTGTGTAGACGCAGTTGCAGGGAGTCAGCTGCGAGAAGGTCTGCGACGATCATGGAACACAGCAGGTAGGCATCTGCACATTCTACGGCGAATGAGACAGCCGGTTGCCCACTATCCTGCACCGCGCTGCAGCCCTAGGCTGAACCGCATGACTGAAACCGTGACCGGCACCACACGTGCCACCACCCTCACTCTCAACTCGGACATGGGCGAATCCCTGGGCCTGCACTCCTTCGGCAATGACGCCGAGCTGATGGACATCATCGATGTCGCCAACGTCGCCTGCGGATTCCACTCCGGAGACCCGGACACCATGGCGGCAACAGTGGCGGCTGCCCGCGACCACGGCGTCCGGGTCGGGGCGCATCCAGGCCTGCCCGACGTCGTCGGCTTCGGCCGCCGCGAAATGAAACTAACCCCCGAAGAGGTTGAAAACCTGCTGCTGTACCAGGTCGGAGCGTTGAGTGCCTACCTGCGGCAGGCGGACGTGGAATTGAACCACATCAAGCCCCATGGCTCGCTCTACGGCATGCTGGCCCGGGACGCTTCGCTGATGGAAGCGGCGGCACGGGTAGCCACCCTGTATGACGTTCCCTTCTATGGTCTGGCCGGCACCGAGCACCAGAAGGTGTGCGAGCGCGCAGGCGTCCCGTTTGTCGCCGAACTCTACGTGGACCTGAACTACGACCCTGCCGGTGAACTGCTCATCCAGCGGCGCCCCGAGCCCACCGACCCTGCAGCTGCCGGAGAACGGGTGCGGCGGGTTCTTGACGATGGGAAGGTCGAAGCTTCCGACGGCACGCTCCTTGATATCGAGTTCCAGAGCATCTGCGTCCACTCCGACGCTCCGAATTCGGTCGCCGTCGCTCAGGCAGTCCGCGACGAGCTGTCCGGCACCAACTGATTTCCGCAACTCCAGCACCGTCCAGAAAGGACAAACATGTCTGACATCATTTCTCCCCTGCCGGGAATCTTCTACCGCAAGCCCGGTCCCGACAAGGAGCCCTACGCGGAGGAGGGCGAGCGGATTGAAGCGGGCCAGACCATCGGCGTCGTCGAAATCATGAAGCAGTTCTCGGAGATCCGCAGCGACGTTTCCGGAGTCCTTGAGAAGTTCCTCGTCGAGGATGCCGGCACCGTGAACCCGGGCGCCGTGATCGCGACTGTGACCGCCGAATGATACAGAAAATACTGGTAGCTAACCGCGGGGAGATTGCAGTCCGCATCATCCGCTCAGCCCGCGGACTCGGCATCCGCACCGTTCTGGCGGCCAGCGAGGCGGATGCGGAATCGTACGCTGCGCAACTTGCTGACGAGGTGCGCATCATCGGCCCCGCACCCGCGAGCAAGAGCTACCTTGACGTCGCGGCGGTGCTGCGCGCCGCCACGGAGAGCGGGTGCGACGCCGTCCACCCCGGCTACGGATTCCTGTCCGAGAACGCCTCCTTCGCGAAGGCGGCGACTGACAGCGGACTGACCTGGATTGGACCTCCCGCCTCCGCAATCGAGCTGATGGGCAACAAGGCCCAGGCACGGCAGGCCGCCAAAAAGGCAGGAGTGCCGACTTTGCGCGGCAGTGACGGCCCTGTAACGGAGGGCGCAGATGCGCTCGCCATCGCCGCCGAGGTGGGTTACCCCCTCGTGGTGAAGGCCTCCGCCGGTGGCGGCGGCCGCGGCATCCGGCTGGTGACGGAGGAAGGCGACCTCGAATCGACCATCAGCATCGCCCGCGCAGAGGCGCAGGCAGCATTCGGTGACCCGGCGGTGTACCTTGAGCAATTCGTCGCGAAGGCACGGCACGTCGAAGTGCAGATCCTTGGCGATGGACAACGCGTGATCCACATCGGTGACCGGGACTGCTCTCTGCAGCGCAGGCAGCAAAAAATCGTTGAGGAGGCACCAGCTCCGGGCCTGCCGGACCACGTCCGGAATACGATCCTCCAATCCTCGATCGATCTCGGACTGCAGTGCGGCTACGAAGGTCTCGGAACCATCGAATTCCTCTACGACCAGGACGCCGAGGAAGCCGCCTTCATCGAGATGAATACCCGCCTGCAGGTTGAGCACCCCGTCACGGAGATGATCACCGGCCTGGACCTGGTCCGCGAGCAAATTCTGGTGACCAGGGACAAGTCGCTCCGCCTGCAGCAGGAAGACATCCGGTTCAGCGGCCACGCCTTCGAATTCCGCATCAACGCGGAAGATGCCGACAACGGCTTTATGCCCAGCCCCGGCACGCTCCAGCGTCTGGACTGGCCCGGCGGACCGGGCGTCCGGGTCGACTCGGGGGTGGTCTCCGGCTCAGTCGTCGCCCCCTTCTATGACTCCCTGCTTGCCAAGCTCATCGTGTGGGACAGCAGCCGGGAGGAAGTGATCGCACGCTCAGCCCACGCCCTGCGGGAAGTGCACATAGAGGGAGTGAAAACCACGCTGCCGCTGCTGAAATCCCTGCTCGAACGCGAGGAAGTGCTTTCAGCCCAACACCATTCAAAGTTCATCGAATCAACGCCCGAACTGTTAGGAGCGCTCACATGACAAGTGCCCCAGCTGTCCCCCAGACAGCCCGCTACACCTGGGGAGGCGATGAGTTCCTGTTCGTCGAAATCGCCGAAGACATGAGCCTTGCGGCCAACTTCAAGGCCAACGCGATGGCAACCCTGCTCGGAGAGGAGGACATCGCGGGCGTCACCGACATCTGCCCCGCGAATGCCTCGCTCCTCATCCGCTTCGACCCCGACGTCGTACCACCGTCAGAACTGGAGTCTGCCGTCCGGGCCCTGGAAGACCAGGTGGTACATGCCTCTTCGCGCGTGCTGGAAACGCGGGTCATTGAGGTTCCGGTCTGGTATGACGATCCCTACACCAATGAAACCGGTGCACGCTTCCGCAAGGGCCACCAGCGGCCCGAGGGCAACGACCTCGATTTCGCCGCCGAGGAGAACAACCTCGAGTCCGCCGCGGAGTTCATCCGCCGCCACCATGAATCGGCATGGCTCGTGTCCATGGTCGGCTTTGTGGCGGGTCTGCCTTTCATGTTCCAGATCGTTCCGCAGGAGGAGCAGCTGGAAGTCCCCAAGTACCTCAGCCCCCGCACCGATACGCCCGCCCTCACCGTGGGGCATGGAGGATGCTTCGCCTGCATCTACTCGGTCCGCGGAGCAGGCGGCTACCAGATGTTCGGCATCGCGGCGGCCCCGATCTTCGACCCGGCACAGCGTCTTGAGGACTTCAGGGACTTCATGATCTTTTTCCGCCCCGGAGACATTGTGAAGTTCCGCCCCGTCGAGGAAGCGGAATACCTCGATATCCAGGCGCAGGTGGAAGCCGGTGCCTACCGTTACCGCCAGGCACCGGTCACCTTCGATCTTGAGCGTGCTCTGGATAACCCCGCCCAGTACAACAAGGACATCATGGAGCAGCTCAATGGCGTTTAACATCCTCGAACCGGGCCTCGCGACCACCGTCCAGGACAGAGGCCGTCCCGGCTACTACAACGTCGGCATCCCACAGGGCGGAGCCATGGACCAGCTCTCGGCGGAAATGGCCAACTCCCTGGTCGGCAACACGGGGACGGAAGCGGTGCTGGAATGCACCTACATCGGACCGAAGCTGGTCAGCGATGAAGACGCCGTTGTCGCCGTCACCGGGGCGCCGGTGGAAGTGAAGATCAACGATGTGGTGCAGGAGCAGTGGGCGCGCCTGCAGCTTCGGGCAGGCGATCAACTGTCCTTCGGCATGCTGAGTGGCGGCACCCGCTACTACATCGCCGTCCAGGGCGGCATCGACGTCCCCTCGGTGTTGGGCAGCCGCTCGACGTACACGCTGGGCGCCATGGGAGGCTTCAACGGCCGGGCCCTGCAGGCCGGGGACACAGTCCCCGTCGGTGCACAACACACACCGTACGACGACGTCCCCTCGCCCGCCCGCGTTGATGAAGCGGAGCGTCCGGCCTTCGACAGGGAAGTCACCGTCCGTGTGCTGCCCGGCCTCTACGACCACCGGCTGACGGAGGACGGTCTGTCCACTTTGCTCAGCGCCGAGTGGACCCTGACCCCGGTCGCCGACCGCATGGGGCTGCGCTACGCCGGACCGGAGCTGTCCTGGAAACCGCGGCAGCAACCGTTCGGCGCGGGATCGGATCCCTCAAACATTGTCGACGCCGGTTACGCCGTCGGGTCCATCCAGGTTCCCGGCGGAAAGGAGCCGATCATCCTGCACCGGGATGCCGTCTCCGGCGGCGGTTACGCCATGGTGGCTACCGTCATCAGCGCGGACATGGATCTACTTGCCAGAAGCGCACCGGGCACGACGACGGCTTTCCGCTCCGTCTCGATGGACGAGGCGCTGCAGGCCCGGCGGGAGATGAACGAGCGCCGGGCGAGGATTTGGGAGTGGGCCCGGTGAGAGCCGGCGGTGCGAGGGAAACCGTAACTGTCGGCGTCCGCCGACCCGTCAGCTGCCTTCGACGCCGAAGTCACTGCTTTCACGGACCATCAGCTGCGGCTCCAAGAGTTGGGACTCAGCCGAATGGTGGTCCAGCACGTTCAGCAACAGGCCGACCGCTCTCCGCCCGATCTCCATCATGGGTGAGCGCACCGAAGAGAGCGGGATGGGCAACTGCGCAGCCAGTGACGTGTCGTTGAAGCCAACAACGGCGATGTCCTTTCCCACGGTGAGGCCGGCAGCACGCAGCGCGCCCATCGCGCCGATGGCGGCGAAGTCGTTCACCGCGAAGATGGCGGTAGGAACCGGGCCCGGCGCGAGCATGATCTGCTCGGCGGCCTCCCGTCCGCCCTCGGTGTCGAAGTGGGACCATACCACCGACTCGTCGGGAAGGGTTCCACCGAGCGCTTCCCAGCGCTTGCGGAAGCCTCCCGTTCGGTCCAGCGCAGTACTGGCGTAGGTTTCACCGGCGATCACGGCGACCCGGCGGTGACCCTGCGCCCACAGGTGATCGGCCACCAATTCACCGCCGACAACGTCGTCGCACGTGGATGACGGGTACTGCGGATGACGGCGATTCATGAGAACAAATGGGACTCCGCGTGATGAGAGCTCGTGGACGAGGTCACTGTCAGCATGAACATCCCCGAGGATCAGTCCGTCGACACGCCTGGCGAGCATGATTCCGGCCTTGCGACGCTGCTCGTCCTGGTCGTCGTGGGAGTTCATGACAAACGTCGAATAGTTGTTCGCCGCCGCGGTCTCTTCGACACCCTCATACATTGTTGCGAGGACGATGTCGGAGAGCCTCGGCACGATCACGCCGATCGCCCTGGTTCTTCTGGTTCTCAGGCTGGTGGCCTGCGGATCAGGCGAGTAGCCGCGCAACTGCGCCAGTTCCCGGACTTTTTGGGCGGTTGCGGAGGAGGCGGCCCGGCGCGCTACGTCGTCCCGGGAATGAAGGACACGGGAGACGGTCGAGAGATGAAGCCCCAGCTCGTCGGCGAGGTCCTTCAACGTAACCGCCGGTTGGTTCCGTTGTCCCTGGTTCACCCCGCGGTCCTTTCCATTCACGTGTAGCACCCTACGGTACGGATAAATTTTCCGGCGCACCTCTTGACGTGGTCCAAGTCACACCATAGGGTCTCATCTTGAACCCACCCAAACGTTTGGTCAAGCCTTTCGTAAAGCGAACCCAAACGATTGGGCAAACAACCTCGAACAGGAGTTTTCGTGGACACGAACGTCACCACTCCCCATGTCGTACTCCTCGCGACAGGCGGCACCATCGTGTCCCGCAACACCCCGGAGTCCGGCGCTACCCTAGCCGCGGACGGCGGCAGCGATCTGCTGGCCAGCGCAGGGCTGGACCCTGAGCTGGCCGTCAGGGTCGTGGATGTGATGCGCACCGGGTCGTATGCGCTCAGCTTTGCGGACATGCTGGAGATCTGTTCCTCCATCAGGGAGGCGCTGGCCGATGAGAACGCGGTAGGCGCGGTGGTGACCCACGGCACGGACACGATGGAAGAATCCGCTTACCTTGCAGACCTCCTCCACAATGACGAGCGACCCGTCGTGTTCACCGGAGCACAGCGTCCGGCCGACCACCCTGATCCGGACGGGCCGGGAAACCTGAAGCAGGCGGTCGCCGTCGCCGCGTCGGCCGGCGCCCGGAACCAGGGCGCACTCATCGTCTTCAACGGCAGGATCTTCCGCGCCGCAGGAGTCCGCAAGATTCACACGTCAGACCTGCAGGCATTCGGTGACCCGGACGCCGGTCCGGCTGGACGGGTGTCCCCTGCCGGCGAGGTTGAGCTGGGCACAGCAACCAGGCGCCTGGCTCCCCTTCCCTGGGCGGGTCCTGCCGCATCCCCTGCACCGCGGGTCGACGTCATCGCCTGCCATCCGGGTGCTGACGGCTCGCTCCTGGCTGCGGCGTTGGAGGCCGGATCCCGCGGAGTCGTCCTGCAGGCTACCGGGAACGGTAACGCCAATCGCAGTTTCGTTGCCGTGGTCGGTCAGGCCGTGGCCGCCGGGGTCCCGGTGATCGTCAGCACCCGGGTCCAGGCCGGTCCAGTGATGGCCGTGTACGGCGGCGGAGGCGGAAAGGACCTGGAAGCAGCCGGAGCCATCTCCGCCGGCATGCTCAAACCTTCCCAGGCGCTTGCCCTGCTCCAGTTGCTCATTTGGCTGGGCACCCCCCTTGCCCGCATTGCAGAAGTGTTTGCCGAACGCGGAAACCTACATCAAACCAACTGAAAGACAGCAGTAACCGTCCATGAGAGGTGGATTATGAGTAAGGAAATTCAGGTAGCCTTCGGGGTCGACGTGGATGCCGTTGCCGGCATGCTCGGTTCTTATGGAGGCGAGGACTCGCCGTGCGATATCTCCAGAGGCCTCTTCAGCGGCGAGGTAGGCGGCCCGCGGCTGCTGCGCCTCTTCGAAAAGTACAGCCTTCCTTCAACCTGGTTTGTACCGGGCCATTCGATCGAGACGTTCCCGGACCTCACCCGGATGATCGTTGATGCCGGCCAGGAGATCGGCGTGCACGGATACTCCCACGAGAACCCGATCGCCATGACCCGCGAGCAGGAAACGGCCATTCTCGACCGCTCCATCGAGCTGATCGACAAGGTCTCCGGCAAGCGGCCCACCGGTTACGTAGCGCCCTGGTGGGAGTTCTCCAACGTCACCAACGAGATCCTCCTGGAGCGGGGCATCAAGTATGACCACTCGCTTATGCACCGCGACTTCGAGCCCTACTACGTCCGCGTCGGCGACAGCTGGACCAAAATCGACTACACCCAGCCCGCCGAGTCCTGGATGAAGCCCCTGGTGCGCGGTGAAGAGACCGACCTCGTGGAGATACCCGCCAACTGGTACCTCGATGATCTCCCTCCCATGATGTTCATCAAGGCCGCGCCCAACTCCCACGGGTTTGTGAGCCCGCGTGACATCGAGCAGATGTGGCGGGACCAGTTCGACTGGGTCTACCGCGAAATGGATCAGGCGACCTTCACCATGACCATCCACCCCGATGTGTCCGGCCGCCCGCAGGTTCTCCTCATGCTGGAGCGCCTCATCGAGCACATCAACAGCCACGACGGCGTGAGCTGGATGAACTTCGACCAGATCGCCGACTCTTTCCTCGCCCGCAATCCCCGAAAGGCAAGCTAGACATGAGCATCTCAACTGATCAGATCAATCTCTCAACGCCGAGGGATGGCGAGCAGCGGAAGCTGCCGGTCTTCAGCAAGAAGAACACCACGATTGCCACCTGGCTCGCTCTGCTGGCGTGGACTATCGCCGTCTTCGACTACGGCCTGTTCGGCACCCTGCTTCCGGCCATGCAGGAGGAGTTCGGGTGGACTGAAACCGAGGCCTACGCGGTCAACACCTGGATTGCCGTCGGCACGGCCATCGTCTGCTTCGGTGTGGGACCCGTGATCGACCGGCTTGGACGCCGCAAGGGCATGATGGTGACGGTCGGCGGCACGGCGCTCGTTTCTGCTGTGACCGCAGCCATTCCCGCGACGCTCGGCTTCTTCAGCAACGCACTCCTGGTTTTCGTCCGCTCCTTCGGCGGGCTTGGATTCTCTGAGCAGGCTGTCAACGCCACCTACATGAACGAGGTCTACCAGGTCACCGAGGACACCAAGAAGCGCAAGCGTCCCGGCTTCTACTACTCGTTCATCCAGGGTGGCTGGCCGCTCGGCTTCCTGCTCGCCAGCGCGCTCGCCTTCGCCTTCCTGCCCTCACTGGGATGGCGCGCGCTGTACATCATGGCAGCCATCCCGGCCGCCATCACCGTCTGGCTGATTTCCAAGAAGCTCAAGGAAACACCCCAGTTCGAGCTTCACGAGAAGCTGACTGCGCTGGAAAAGAGCGGCCGCGTCGATGAAGCGCACGCTCTCGCCGGTTCCTTTGGAGTGCAGCACTCCTCGACGGCGCCCCTGAAGCGCATCTGGGAACCGGGACTTCGCCGGAACACCATCGTTTTCTCACTCGCCTGGATCGTCAACTTCTTCGGCATTATGGTGTTCAGCATCCTGGGCTCGTCGGTGCTGGTGAACTCTCGTGGTGTTGAACTCGCCGACGCGTTCTGGATGCTGATCGTGATCAACGCACTGGCCTACTTCGGCTATGTGTTCCACGGCTGGTTCGGTGACGTCATCGGACGCAAGAAGACCATCATCATCGGCTGGATCATCTCGGGCATCTCCTTCGCCGTCATGCTCAGCCCTATCGCATCGACCCCCACCCTGATCATCCTGAGCTACGGAACCGGGCTGTTCTTCCTCGTCGGCCCCTACGCCGCGATCCAGTACTTCATGGCCGAGTGCTACCCCGTCAGTTGCCGCGCCACGGGCCTGGCCTTCATCGGAGCCATGAGCCAGCCCGGCATCATCCTGGGCGGAGCGCTCTTCACGCTGGTGACGGCCGCGGCTGGGACCACTGCCGCTGCCCTCTGGGTGGGCGCATTGGGAACACTGGTTTCCGGCCTCCTCATGATGGCTGCGAAGCCCATCCCCCGCGAACTCCTCGAGGATCCCAATGCCTGACGCCAGAGCCGCAATCATCACCGGCGCCGCAAGCGGCATAGGCCGGGCACTCAGCGCACACTACGCAGCGCGGGGCGTGCACGTAGTCATCGGAACATTCCCCGGTGACCCGCATGATCCGGAAGAAACCCTCAAGCTGGTTGAGGACGCGGGCGGCAAGGCGGTCATCAAGGAAGTCGATGTCCGCAGCACCGACTCGGTGGAATCCTTCGCCGAGGAATCGCTGTCATCATTCGGACGGCTGGACTACGCCATCGCCAACGCCGGCATTCTCCGCAACGCGGCCCTGGATTCACTCACCGATGAGAAGTGGACCGACATGCTCGACGTCGACCTCACCGGCGTGCTGCGCACCTTGCGGTCCGGCGCCGCCCGGATGAGCGACGGCGGTGCCATGGTGGCGGTGTCCTCGATCGCCGGCGGCGTGTATGGCTGGGAGGAACACGCCCACTACGCGGCCGCGAAGGCCGGCGTGCTGGGCCTGGTCCGGAGCGTGGCCGTAGAGCTCGGTCCCCGGAAGATCCGCGCGAATGCGGTCATTCCGGGGCTCATCGAAACGCCGCAGTCGCTCGACCCGGTCAATTCCCTGGGGCCGGAGGGCCTCAAGCGGGCGGGACAGGACATCCCCTGGGGTCGTGTCGGCCGACCGGAAGAGGTTGCCAGCGTCATCGGCTTCCTCACCTCCGAGGACTCCGTGTACATCACCGGCCAGTCCCTGATTGTCGACGGTGGACTCACTGTCAAGATGCGGGCCTGACCATGGCGATCAAAGCGGCTGAACGAAAGGACAGAATATGAGCGGAGGGCCAGCAGGCTCAGGCGGGCGCGCCGTCGTCGTCACCGGTGGCGGCAGCGGGATCGGCGCGGCTATTGTCGAAGCCTTCGCGGCAAACGGGGATCGCGTAGTGGTGCTGGACCGGGCACCGGGACCGGACACAATCGCCGTCGACGTCTCGGATGAATCGAGCGTCCGCGCCGCCTTCGCTGAAGCACGGGAGAAGCTCGGCCCCATCGACATCCTCGTCAACAGCGCCGGCCTGCTCACGGAGTCGCCGCTGCGCGACATGTCGCTGGCGATGTGGAACGAGACTCTCGCCGTCGATCTCACCGGCATCTTCCTGTGCTGCCGTGAGGTGGTGCCGGACATGCAGCAGGCGGGGTGGGGAAGGATCATCAACATTTCCTCACAGCTGGGCATCAAGGGAGGCACCGGGCTGAGCCATTACAGCGCTGCCAAGGCCGGAGTGATCGGATTGACCAAGTCGCTTGCGTTGGAGCTCGCTCCGCACAATGTCCTGGTCAATTCGATCGCGCCGGGTCCAATCGAGACTCCCCTGGTCGAGGGGATTTCAGCTGATTGGAAGCGCGCGAAAATGCAGGAGCTGCCGTTGGGCCGCTTCGGCACACCGGCGGAGGTGGCGCCGACGGCGCTCCTCCTGGCAAGTGACCCGGGAGGGAACCTCTACGTCGGCCAGACGCTGGGACCCAATTCCGGCGACGTGATGCCTTAGGAAGCCCGGCATGTGTGGTGCATGCGGCCGGACTGTGGTCGCCGACGATGTGCTGGGACCGGTGCGTACCCTGCGTTCCCAGCACATCGTCGCACAGACAATCAATGCCCTCTGCACAGCTGTTCCCGGGCTGCCAACCATCCAGGTGGCCGGGGACGCCTGGACTCTTCGCTCTGCAACGGGCGCAGTCCAGAGCTGCAGCACCGTACGGGACCTATGGGCTGCATTAGTAGCCCGGGTCGGAGCCGCCGCTGTACCGCTGCTTCGGCAAAATATCGAACTCGCACTGACGGATGCCGTCGGACTGGACCGGGACGTTCTCCTGGCCGGGAAAAAAGCGCTGGTGACCGAACGCTAAACCTCGTTAAACCGGAATCCCGTTCTCGAACGCCGTCGACAGACCCGCCGCAAACATCAGGAAGAAGCCGATCACCATCAGGATGCTCAGCACCCCGAGGATGATAGCCACCCAGCCCAGCAGACGGCCTCCGGCGGCTGATTCGCCCATCCGTTCGGCCTTGTTTGCGGAGCTGATGGCCATGGGACCGAAGACGAACCAGAACAGGAACATCCCGAGCACACCGTAAGCGAGTGAAAGCTGCGCAGCACGCTTCCCCTCATGGCCGGGCCCGGCAAAACTCATGGCCGGCGACTTCCGGGAAGGGGTCGCGGCGAAGGGCTGTTCGCTGGGATAAGGGGTACGTGACTGGCTGGAGTAACTCGACATGGGTTTCCTTCTGAGACAAGGTGGATAGTCCGGGATCCTGTTGGTGAGTTACCGCCGATACCCCCGTGATGCAGCACATCCTATTCCACAACGGACCCACCGAGGCGGCACCATGACAGAAAAGTACGACGGCGGGGCGCGCGGCGTCCTTTTCGACGTTGACGGCACACTCGTGGACACCAATTACCTGCACACCCTGGCGTGGTGGCAGGCCTTCCGCCGCTACGGCCACGACGTCCCCATGGCGTCCATCCACCGCACCATCGGCATGGGCGGCAGCACCCTGATCGAGCACCTCCTCGGCGAGGACCGGGACAAGGACCAGGACGAGTCGCTTGAGGACACCCACGGCGCACTCTTCTCCGCCCAATGGCCCGCGCTCCGCCCGTTCGACGGCGCCCGCGACCTGCTCCAGCACTGCGCCGACGCCGGCCTCGCCGTCGTGCTCGCCACCTCCGCGTCCGAAGAAGAGCTCGCCGTCCTGCGAAAAGTAATCGACGCGGACAGCGCCATCTCCGGCGCCACCAATGCCACCGACACGGGCATCAGCAAACCTGCCCCGGACATCCTCGAAGCGGCCCTAAAGGCAGCCGATCTCAAGGCCGAGGACGCCGTATTTGTCGGTGACGCCGTCTGGGACGTCGTCACCGCGAACAAGCTCGGCATCCCCACCATCGCGGTCACCACGGGCGGCACCAGCGAAGCTGAACTGCGCGACGCCGGCGCCAGGTACGTGTTCGCAAACGTCCGGGAACTGCTGGACGCCGTCCTCGCCGGTGAGGTAAAGGAACTGGCGAAAGGAGCCCGATGAAACCCGACTACCCCTACGCACTCCCCTATGACCGCTACCGGGAGCTGATGGCCCAGGACTTCGCGCGGTTGCTGAAGCTGACCACGACCGCGGATCCGGGCACCCGTGTTCCGGCCTGCCCGGAGTGGGACATCGAACAGCTGGCACGGCACACCGCACTGGTCTACCTGCAGAAGGCCGAGACCATCCGCACCGGCGTCAAACCACAGGGACTGGGTTCCAGAGGAAGTCCGGCAGCTCGGTCCGGCCCGGATGCTGGAAACCTGCTACCGGCGGCTGACCAGCGAGTTCAACTCGCACGAGTCCTCGGACCCGGCAGAGTCCTGGGTTGCAGAGGACCAGACTGTCGGGTTCTGGATCCGCCGCCTCACCCATGAGACCGCAATCCACCGCTACGACATCGAAGCGGCCCTCGCTGATCCGCAGCCCATCGACCCAGAGCTCGCGGTCGACGGCATCGATGAGATCCTCACCGTCATGTTTGAGCGCGGACGGGCCGCCCGGGGAACGGATACTGCGCCGGAGGGCACCACGGGAGACCTGGTCCTCGAAAGCGGCGGACACACCTGGTTCGTCCGTCTGCTGCCGACCGACGTCGAAATTTCCCGCGAAGTTTCCCGCGAGGCACGCAGCGCAGCCAGTACCATCATCTCCGGAGAGCCGCACGATCTGCTGCTGTGGTTGTGGGGGCGCGGACCTCTACCCGCACCGAATAACGACGACGACGGCGGTGCTGCCGCAGAGCTGCGCCGGCGCCTTGCTGCCAGCACCTGAAACACCCCTGAAAAACCCCGCCTGAACCGCAACCTCAGCAACCACCAGCGGTCCACAGAACGAAGGCCTACATGAAGATCACCGGAGCAGTCCTCGAGGAAATCGGCCGGCAACGCCCCTACGCGGATTCCCGGCCCATCAGCATCGGTGAAGTGGAGCTGGACGGGCCCGGCCCCGGTGAAATCCTCGTCCGGATCGAGGCCGCTGGGCTCTGCCACTCGGACCTCTCCGTAGTGGACGGCAACCGGATCCGGCCCGTCCCCATGCTTTTGGGCCACGAGGCGGCCGGCCGCGTGGAGCAGTTGGGGGACGGCGTCGTCGGGCTCTCCATCGGCGACCGGGTGGTCATGGCGTTCCTGCCGCGCTGCGGCGAGTGCAGGAACTGCGGGACCGACGGGCTGCTACCCTGCACCGTGGGTTCGGCCGCCAACAATGAGGGCGTGCTGCTCGACGGCGGTCAGCGCCTCCACCGCAATGGTGAGGACATCCGGCACCACCTCGGCGTCTCCGGGTTCGCCACCCACGCGGTGGTCAACCGCAAGTCCGTGGTGAGGATCGACGACGACGTCCCACCGGAAATCGCCGCCGTCCTGGGCTGCGCTGTCCTCACCGGCGGCGGCGCCGTCATCAACACCGGCAAGCCGCAGGATGGTGATGCTGTGGTGGTGGTCGGGCTGGGCGGCGTTGGCATGGCTGCGCTGATCACGGCTCTGTCGCTCGGGAAGGGCGACGTGATCGGAGTGGACGCCGTACCCGCCAAGCTGGAAGCAGCGAAGGAGTTGGGCGCCACCGCCGTCTACACCCCGCAGGAAGCACTCGACCAGGGCGTCAAGGCGCCGGTGGTCATCGAGGCCGCCGGGAATGCCCGGGCTTTCGAAACCGCCGTGCAGCTCACCGGGGTCGGCGGAACCACGGTAACGGTCGGGCTGCCGTCACCGGATGCCCGGGCGTCGATCGCACCGCTCGGTCTCACCGCTGAGGCGCGGACCATCGTGGGCAGCTACCTCGGCTCGGCGGTCCCGGAGCGGGACATCCCGCGGTATGCGCAGCTGTGGCGGGAAGGGAAACTGCCCGTCGAGGCGCTGATCTCCTCCCATATTTCACTCGATGACATCAACGAGGCGATGGACCAGCTCGCGGAAGGGAATGCCATCCGGCAGGTCATCCTCTTCGACTCATCCTCCGCTTCCCTGCGCAGGAGTGTCTAAACTGAACGTGCTTCTGCCCTCCATCGCCAAAGGAGTACGGCCCTGATACGCACAATCAGCTACAACCTTCGCGAGCACAAAGCCAGTGGAGAGCTGGAATCCCTGGTGCAGTACTACAAGGTGGATCTGCTGTGCCTGCAGGAGTGCGATGCGTCTGACCTTCCCGACGTCGTCGGTAACCTCCAGATGGCCACCGTCACCAAGGAAAACCGGCTGGGACTGGCGATGTACTACAGCCGCGAGCGGTTCGACATGGTCCGGGCCGACGCGTTCTCGCTCAAGAAGTCGCTCCATGACCGTGTGCTCTCGCCCGCGCACGAGCGGTTGATCGGCGTGAAGTTCCTCGATCTCGAGACTGAGCGCACGCTGGTGGCCGGTTCCTTCCACGCCGCTCCCCTGACGGCGTCGAACTCGCTGCGACGGCATCAGATCGACGCCGCGCACGCCGAACTGCTGAGCATGGGCGACGGCCTCGCAACCCTCATGGTCGGCGATTTCAACTACCCGTTCTTCACGCAGAAGCTCACCGCGCACATGACCGAATCCGGCTACGATCTCTCGCTGAGCGACCGCCGGACCTACACGCGTGGAATGGTGTTCCGCGGGCACTTCGACTTTGCCACCTCGCGTGGGCTGGAAATCGACCGGGTGGAGACCCTGCCGCGCGGTGCATCGGACCACCTCCCGATCCTCGTGCTGGCGGACTACCGGAACGACAACGGGAACGGGGAGGAAACCGCACCCGCCGAATAGCTATCACCGATGCCGAGAGAACGCGCCCGCCCACTGGGTCTATTCGCTCGGTGGGCAGGAACGTATCCTGCCCACCGAGTTCCACGAGCCGCTGGGCAGATTCCGTCTCGGGTGTAGGCGTTACACCACCTCGACGGCCTCCGCGATCGGCGTCTCGCCGCTGTTGAACTGGATGAACTTCCCCACCGTCCCCGGGTTGCTCAGCACTGCAGCCGCCACCTGTGCCACGTCTTCACGGGCCACCGAATCCTGCTGCGGCTCCGGCGATACCTCGATTGCACCGATGCCCGGATCCGTGGTGAGTGCGCCCGGTCCGAGGATGGTCCACGCAAGATCGGTGCCGCGCAGGTACTCGTCCGCTGCAGCCTTCGCCTCGGCGTAGTGGAAGAACCCGGTCTCCGGTGAGACACCGTGGTCCTTCCGGGCACCGATGTAGGAGACCATCACGTAGCGGTCCACGCCCGCCTCCTTCGCGGCGTCCATGGACCGGATCGCCGCGTCCCTGTCGATCGCGTACGTGTCCTCCGGGCTGCTTCCCGCCGCGCCGGCCGACCACACCACCGCGTCATGCCCGCGCACGACGTCGGCCAACTCGCCAACCGACAGCTTCGTTACATCCGCGACAACCGGCTGCGCACCCGCGCTCTCGACGTCCGCCGCATGGTCGGGATTGCGGATGATCGAACTCACCTGGTGTCCGGCGCCGGACAGCATCCGGGACAGGTGCAGCGCCACTTTTCCGTGGCCTCCAATAATGGCAACTCGCGACATGACCGCTCCTTCTCATGGGGTTCTCGTTCACTGGGTGTGCTGCCCGCAACGCTACGAGGACGACGACGGCAGTGGCTACCTATTCAGCGTCCGGCGAATACCGGTGGTGCCGCCTTCCTGAAACTTTTCGGCAGGTTTGGCACAAATCGGCAGCTCCCGGGCACGCATGAGCGATGCTGTTCCGAGAACATCTGCGCGAGAGGACTAGCTGGACACCATGGGGGTACTGGACCGCGAGTGGTTCCAACGGGATGACAACCCGTCCGGAGGTTCTCAGCCGCCGGTGGGACAGCCGCCCGGTATGAGGCAATCCGGCTCGGGACGCGTCCCGCAGTGGGCACTGGAGGAAGCACTCAACGAACAACTGCGCGCCTACCGGACCGAAACCGGCGGCCGATGGCCCGGAGACAACCGGGCAGGCAGCAACCGGGCGGGCGGTCTCCGGGGAGGCGGCAATCCGGCGGGAGGAGGGCGCCGTCGTCGTCGTGGGCAGTCAGCGGTGCGAAAACTGCGAGTCCGCACCGCTGCGTTGGTTGTGTTCGTCGTCGCGCTGTATCTCACGCCGACCGTCTTTGAACGGGACATCTTCCCCGACGTTCTCCCGCTCCTCCCCTGGTCCAACGTTCCCCCGCGCGGAGTGGAAGCATCCACGGTCCCGCTGGGCACTCCGCCGCCGTCAACCGGTTCAGCCCAATACGCGCTGTTCGACTACCCCAACCTGCAGCAGGAATTCGTGGCGTATGACCCGTGCCGTCCGGTCCACTACGTCGTGCGGCCGGACAACGCACCCGCGGGTACGGAGGGCATCGTGCAGGAGGCTGTCGCCGAGGTGTCTGCGGCAACCGGGCTCACCTTCGTTTTCGACGGGCCCACCAGCGAACCACCGAGCCCCGGGGAACGGGACTCCTACCAGCCAGACCGCTACGGCAAACGCTGGGCACCGGTCCTGATCACCTGGACCAGCCCGTCCGAAATTCCCGAACTGGCCGGAGACACCGCAGGCCTCGGCGGCAGCGAGATCGCGCAGCGGCCCGACAAACCCCTTGTCCTGGTGGCCGGGCAGGTCATGCTGGATGCACCGGCCATGGTCCAGATCCTCGAATTCGAGGGCGGGCGGGAACATGTCAGGGCCATCGTGATCCACGAGCTCGCCCACGTGCTGGGGCTGGACCACGTGCAGGACCCAACGCAGCTGATGCATGAGGAGAACACCGGACAGATCCACCTCGCCGAGGGAGACCTGGCAGGCCTCGCAAAGCTCGGCGCGGGACCCTGCGTGCCGGAGCTCTAAGAGGGTTCCGCGACCGCCGAAGCGACGCCGGCCCGAATGAAGTCCAGCACAAAACCCGCCGCCGGGCCTGGGCATTCGCACAGCGACTGGACAGACCCGGCGTCCTAGAATTTCAGTAGTTCCACCCCGCCCGAACCGACAACGGAGTCAGATCAGCGATGAAGAAGCACCACCCGCACCATCACGTGCAGGGCACCGGCACGCACAAGACCCGCGAGGCCCGAACCGGCGAACACTGCCCCGTGGACGGCTGGTGGGCGCCCGCCGGCAGGGAAGCCGACCGGCGCTACATTGCCCAGGGCAGCGTCCTGCCCGCCCACGACGGCGACACCGTCACCTGGATCTTCGTCGCCAGACGGTCCGACTCACGCCAGCCGAAATATGCCCTGCCCGCAGCCGGCGCTTTCATTGACAACTTCTAGCGTCCAGGGCTGTTTGCGCCCGTGACCGATCCCGATCCCGACCGGGGACCTGCAGACCTCCAGCATCCCCGCTTTGCCCGCGCGTATGCGCGTGCCGTGGAGGGAATGAACATCAGGGGCGCCACCGAACACCGCCGTGCACTGCTTCACGGGCTGAACGGCAGGGTGGTCGAGATCGGAGCCGGTGACGGATCGAATTTTAGCCACTACCCGGCTATGGTCACCGAGGTCCTGGCAGTCGAGCCCGATGACCACCTCAGGTCCCTCGCCCGGAGCCGGGCTTCCTCCGCGCCGGTTCCCGTTCGGGTGGTCGCCGGAACGGCCGAGGAGATTCCAGCCGCTGACGGGAGCGCCGATGCTGTGGTCGCGAGCCTCGTGCTGTGCAGCGTTTCAGATCAGTCCGTGGCGCTGGCCGAGGCCCGCAGGGTGTTGCGCCCGGGCGGCGTTCTGGCCTTCTACGAGCACGTCCGCTCCGACCGCACGGTGCTTGCCGCCCTCGAGGATCTGCTGACACCCCTGTGGCACCGTGCGGCAGGGGGCTGCCACCCGAACCGGGACACGCTGGAATCAATCGTGGCGGCCGGCTTCGAAGTCCGCGACACCAAGCGTTTCGGTTTCTCGGTCCAGCCGCTGGTGCCGCCGGTTGCGCATATCCTCGGCCACGCGGTGTCGCCCGCCTCCAGCTGAACGGCACCGCTTATTACGCACCAGCCGGTGCCCGAAGAGGCGAATCGGCGCTAACCTGACTTCCGTGACCGTTGTTATTGACCATGCCACCGCGAACGACGCCGGCCCCCTTGCCTCCCTGGCGGCCGTCACCTTCCCGCTCGCCTGCCCGCCGACTTCCCATCCGGACGACATTGCGCACTTCGTCGCCACCGAGTTGTCCGAGGAGCGGTTCACCCAGCACATCGCAGATCTGGACAAGATCCTGCTGTGCCTGCGGGAAAACGGGCACCTCCTCGCCTGGAGCATGCTCGCCAAAGGATTCCCGAAGGACGAACAGGTCCGCTCCACGCTGTCCATCTTCCCCACAATCGAACTCAGCAAGTTCTACGTCCATCCGTCACAGCATGGGCAGGGCTCGTCCTCGCACCTGATGGAGGCGTCCCTGGAGATCGCCGCCCAGGGCACTGAGGCAGCGGGTATCTGGTTGGGCACCAATGACCGGAACGCCCGCGCCGTCCGCTTCTACGAGAAGCACGGATTCACCCGCGTCGGCGCCAAGACCTTCCAGCTGGGACGCAACGTCGAGACTGACTTCGTCATGGAGCGTCCGCTGGGCTGACCGGCCCATATCAGAAGGCTGACGCCGCAGGCTAAGAAAAACCGCAGTCACGTAGCGCTTGAGTGTGACGCACATTACTGTGTACTATTCAAACCACATCATGAAGAACAACCCACAATGTGGTTCCGCGGAATGAGCGTTGTGGCTTTCAGGAGATGAGCAATGACGCATCCTGCACAGACCGAGTACGCCGTTGAACTGAACGGCTGCACCAAGGAGTTCGTCACCCCGGGCGGCGGGTCCTACTTCGCCGTGCGGGATATCGACCTCAAGGTGGAGCCCGGGCGGTTCGTCTCAATCGTCGGCCCTACCGGCTCCGGCAAGTCCACCATCCTGAACATGGCAGCGGGACTGCTCAATCCGTCGTCGGGCACTGTCCATAGTTTTGGCCAGCCCGTTGACGGCGTGAACCGGCGGGCCTCCTACATGTTCCAGCAGGACGCGCTGCTGCCCTGGAAGTCGGTCATCGACAACGTCAGCCTGGGCCTCACCATGGCCGGCGTCTCCAAGGCCGAGGCCTATGACGAGTCCCGCCGCTGGCTCGAGAAGGTGGGCCTGAAGAACTTCGCCGACCGGTATCCGCACCAGCTTTCCGGCGGCATGCGCAAGCGCACCGCCGTGGCGCAGGCCTGGATCGTCAACCCGGACATCCTGCTCATGGACGAGCCGTTCTCCGCCCTCGACGTCCAGACCCGGCAGATCATGGAGAACGAACTCCTTGAGCTCTGGCAGGAATCGAACAAGGCAGTCGTCTTCATCACCCATGACCTGGATGAGGCCATTGCCCTCTCCGACGAGGTGATCATCCTCGGTGCGGGACCGGGCAGCACCGTCGTCGGCAGCTACGACATCGACATTCCGCGCCCCCGCGACCTCCTCGACATCCGCGACGACCCCAAGTTCGTGGACCTCCACCGCGAGATCTGGGGCCGCCTGAAGGTTGAAGTCTCCAGAACCTATGAATCCGCCCGGGAAGAAGAAGAGAGCGACGCAGCATGACCGTGGCACCAGCATCGAAAAACGTTGAGAAGAACATCAGCCCCGCCGCGGCGCAGAAGCCCCGGCGCAAGCGGGCCGAGACGTCGAACTTCTCCATCCGGATGGGACAGCTGGCGCTCGCCGTGGGCGTGCTGGGATCCTGGGAGCTCCTGTGCCGGATCGGTGTCATTGACCCGTTCTTCTTCCCGCTCCCCTCCGACATCCTGGACACCGTGTGGGTCTGGATCTCCACCGGCTTTGTGTTCCCGCACCTGTGGGTCACCCTGCAGGAGGCCATCCTCGCATTCATCACCGGCGCCGCAGCCGGCCTGATCCTCGGCTTCCTCCTTGCCCGGGTACGCCTTCTCGAACGGCTCTTCGACCCGTTCCTGCAGATGTTCAACGCGCTCCCCCGCGTTGTGCTGGCGCCTATCTTCCTGCTCTGGTTCGGTCTCGGCATCTGGTCGAAGGTGGCCTTCGGCTTCACCCTGGTGTTCTTCATTGTCTTCTTCAACACCCTCGAAGGCGTCAAGAGCGTGGACCGAGTCCTGGTGGACAACGCCAAGATGCTCGGAGCCTCCGAAAAGCAGCTCCTCCGCCACGTCTTCATCCCCAGCGCCCTGACGTGGATTTTCTCCAGCCTCCACATCAGCGTCGGTTTCGCCATCACCGGTGCGGTGGTCGGTGAATACCTCGGCGCGTCCGCCGGTGTCGGCTACGCCATCGCCCAGGCCCAGGGCGTGTTCGACACCGAAGGCGTCTTCGCCGGCATGTTCATCCTCATGTTCGTGGTGCTCATCATCGATCTGGGCGTCAACCGCGTTGAACGCCACCTCCTGCGCTGGCGCCCGCCGCAGCAGGCCTCCTAACCTCCTTCCTCACCCAGCCCATCCGTCCGAAAGGGACTTCCATGTTCAGCTCCACCCGCCGGCAAGGTCGCCGCACATCCCTCACCAAGCCCCTCGCCGTCGTCGCCGGTCTTGCCCTTGCCCTGTCTGCGTGCGGCGCCCCACAGTCCGCACCTCCGGGGCAGGAAGGGAACGACGGCGGCGGCGAGGCCGGCGGCGAGACCGTCACCATCGGCGTCGGAGGCCAGACCCTGCTCACCTACCTGCCCACCACGCTTGCCCAGGAACTGGGCTACTACGAGGAAGAGGGCCTCGACGTCGATCTCCAGGACCTCCAGGGCGGCTCGAAGGCGCTGACGGCGATGATCGGCGGCAGCACCGACGTCACCAGCGGCTACTACGAGCACACCATCCAGATGCAGGCCAAAAACCAGCCGATCAAGGGGTTCGTCAACATGAACCTCTCCTCCGGGCTGGTCCTCGTGGTTGCTGAGAAGAACAAGGACACCATCAAGTCCGTGGCTGACCTCAAGGGCAAGAACGTGGGCGTGACCTCCCCGGGCTCCTCCACGGACATGTTCGTGAAGTACCTGCTCTCCGAGAACGGAATGGCGCTCGACGACGCCGCGGTGTCCGCTATCGGAGCCGGCTCCTCCGCCGTCGCCGCCGTCGAGCAGGGCCAGGTGGACGCCGCCGTCATGCTCGAGCCGGACGTCACCGTCCTCGGCAAGCGCCTGGGCACGGAACCGACCATCATCGAGGATGTCCGCACCCCGGAGGGACTGCAGGAAGTCTTCGGTACCGACGCCTGGCCGTCGTCGAGCCTGTACGCCACGTCCGCATGGCTTGAGGAGAACCCTGAGTCCGCGCAGAAGCTGGCCAACGCCATCAAGAAGACGCTGCAGTTCATCGCCGACCACTCCGGTGAGGAGATCGCCGCAGAAATGCCCGAATCGTTCGCCGGCGGCGATCCCGAACAGTACGCCAAGGTCATCGAGGAAATGAAGCCGGCTCTCAGCACGGACGGCGTCTTCACCGAGGCAGGCGTGGAAGCGGTCCTGAAGACCCAGCGGGTGGCGAACCCCGAGGTCGGCGATGCCGAGATCAACCTCGAGGAAACCTACACCAACGAGTTCGTCGAATAGTCCACCACCGCTGCGGCCCGTTCTGAAAAGGACGGGCCGCAGTTGTCTGTCCAGCCCCGGAGGATTCCCATGACCCAGAACCTGACCCAGAAGCTCCTCGCGAGCCACCTTGTTTCGGGTGAGCTGACACCCGGCACCGACATCACTATCGCCGTGGACCAGATCCTCATCGAAGACGCCACGGGGACGATGACCGCAATGCAGTTCGAGATGCTCGGTGTCGAGTCCGTGGCCGTTCCGCTGGCCGTCATGTACGTCGACCACAACGTCCTGCAGATCGATGACAAGAACATGCAGGACCATCACTACCTGCGGACCTTCTCGGCGCGTTACGGCCTGCGGTACTCTCCCGCCGGGCACGGGATCTCGCACTACATCCATCTTGAGCACTTCGCCCGGCCCGGCGGGGTGCTGGTCGGCGCCGACTCCCACACCTCAACAGCCGGAGCGCTCGGCATGTTCGCGCTGGGAGCCGGTGGTCTGGAGGTGGCCGTTGCCATGGCCGGCTACGGCTTCGACTTCGTGTGCCCCGCCGTCGTCGGTGTGGAACTGACCGGGGAACTGGGCTCCATCACCGAGGCGAAGGACGTGGTGCTGGAGCTCCTGCGCCGCCACGACGTGCGCGGCGGGCGCGGGAAGGTGTTCGAGTTCCACGGCGACGGAGTGGCGTCCCTGACCGTCTCGGCGCGGGCGACGATCTGCAACATGATCATCGAAACCGGTGCCGCCACGGCCGTCTTCCCCTCCGACGAGCAGACGCGTGGCTGGCTGCGCGCACAGCAGCGGGAGGACGAGTTCACGCCGCTGGCCGCAGATGACGGCGCCGCGTACGACGACGTCGAACAAATTGACCTCTCATCGCTGGTGCCGCTGGTGGCCGTGCCGCACTCCCCCGGGAACGTCGTCGCCGTCTCGGAACTGCCGCGGACCGAGGTGGTCCAGGTCTGCGTCGGCTCCTCGGTCAACAGCTCGTATGAGGATCTCGCGACGGTCGCCGCCATCCTCAAGGGCCACACCGTCCACCCCGCCGTTCAGCTCACGGTCACGCCGGGTTCCCGGCAGATCCTCCAGACCATCATCGCGTCCGGTGTCTACGGTGACCTGATGGAGGCCGGTGCCCGCATGCTGGAGCCGGTCTGCGGACCCTGTGTCGGCATCGGACAGGCGCCGACCGCGGGGCAGGCGTCCCTGCGCACGTTCAACCGCAACTTTCCCGGCCGCAGCGGCACGGCGGCGGACAGCGTCTACCTGTGTTCGCCGTCGACGGCGGCGGCCAGCGCGCTGGAAGGCGCCATCGTCGATGCCTCCACGGTCAGCCTCGGTGAGCTGCGCCCTGCCGCCGCCCCGAATCCCGGAGTCCACGACGTGCACATCGCGGGGGTGCTGCCCGCCTCCGTGCGCAGCGGCATCGAGATCGAGCGCGGCCCAAACCTCGTCCCGCCGCCCCAGCCGGAACCCCTCCCGGCCGATCTCGACGCTCCGGTGCTCATCGTCGTCGGGGACGACATCTCCACCGGTGACATGGCACCCGACGGGGCCATCGCCATGTCAGTCTGGTCCAACATCGAGGCCTGCGCCCGGTTCATGTTCAATCGGCTGGATCCGCAGTTCCACGACCGCGCCCGCACAGAGGGCGGCGGCGTCATCGTCGGCGGCGAAAATTACGGGCAAGGTTCCTCACGCGAACATGCGGCGCTGATCCCGCTCTTTCTGGGCATCCGCCTGGTGGCGGCGCGCAGCTATGCGCGGATCCACCGCCGGAACCTGATCGCCGCCGGCATTGTGCCGGCCCTGATTGCCGCGGACGCCGACGCTGCCGTCGGGCAGCGCTGGATGATCGAGGGACTGCGTGAGGCCGTGGCGAACGGTGCCACCTCCGTCACAGCCACGGCCGACGGCGGCACACCGGTGACGCTCACGCTGGACTTCTCGCCGGGCGAGCGTGCCGTCCTCGCCGCCGGTGGTCTGCTGTCTCATGTCCGCAGCGGCGGCCGCCCGCTCCCGGCACAAACCGATGCGCACGCGTCCTAAACTCGTTCAGTGAGGCAATCAACGACGGCGGCGAACCAGTGAACCAGAAACACCCAGGCCAGCGGGCCACCGGCATCGCGGCCCTGACCACCGTGGTGGCCGTCCTCCCCGCGTTCCTGGTGGGCGGACTCGCCGTCCAGCTCGAGGGTGACCTCGGGATGACGGCCGCGGCCCTTGGCCTGTGCGTTGCGTCCTTCTGGGCGGTGTCCGCGCTCCTGTCGGCGCCCGCCGGCTTCATCGCCAGCGCGCTGGGGCTCCGCCGCGGCATGCTGCTCACCGTCGGCCTCGGCTTCACGGCCATGGTCGGCATCGCGGTCTTCACGCCGCATTGGCCGTTCCTCATTCTCTGGCTCAGCATCGCCGGCGCCGCCAACGCACTGAGCCATCCGCTCTCCAACGGCCTCATTGTGGACCAGGTGGGCCCCCGTAACCGCGCCTTCTCATTCGGGCTGAAGCAGGCCGCCATCCCCACCGCCACGCTCACCGCCGGTCTCTCGGTGCCCATCTTCGCGCTCACCATCGGCTGGCAGTGGACCTTCGCAGCGACCGCGCTTCTCGCCGTCGCACTGGTTCCCATCCTCCTCCGCGGCCTGCCGCGCCGGGCACCCACGACGGCGACGAAAGCCGGCCGCGCGCCCCGCGCCCCACTGCCCAAACGGCTTCGCCCGTTCCTCTTCGCCACCGCCGTCGCCGGCGCCCTGGGCTCCGGTCAGGCGAACGTGGTCGGCGCGTTCACCGTGGCTTCCGCCGTCGAAACCGGATTCAATCCCGCCGCCGCCGGCCTGCTGCTGGGTGGCGCAAGCGCCGCCGGCATCCTCGCCCGGCCGCTGGTGGGCGTCCTCGCCGACCGCGGGATCGGCGGATCCATGGCCACCGTCGCCCTGATGATCGGCGCCGGCTGCCTGGGCCTGATCGGCATGGCGTCCGGTAATCCGCTCGCGTATGGAATCGGCGCCGTCGTTGCCTTCGGCCTCGGGTGGGGCTGGAACGGCCTGGTGCACTACGTGGTCTCCCATACCGCGCACCCCTTCACCGCACAGGCCACCGGCATTACCCAGACGGGAACGTACGTGGGCGGAACCGTGGCTCCGCTGGTGTTCGGCCTGTTGTTTGCCGCCTACGACGACAGCGTGGGCTGGGCGATTGCCGCCGGCGTCGCTGCGGCCGGGGCCATTGCGGCCGCCGTCGCCTTCAGGCTGGAAAAGGGTCTTCGCACCTAACCGCACAGCCGACCCCCT
This sequence comes from Arthrobacter subterraneus, assembly GCF_900099735.1. Lineage (GTDB taxonomy): Bacteria > Actinomycetota > Actinomycetes > Actinomycetales > Micrococcaceae > Arthrobacter_D > Arthrobacter_D subterraneus. Next base: position 49,685 of record NZ_FNDT01000005.1, read on the forward strand.
CGGGCTCCTTCCGGGACGGACATCTGGCCCGTTGGCGGCGTCAGGGTAAGAAGGCTAGAGGGAGCGCAGAGCGCGTTCGGGGTCCGCGAGGGCTTTCCGGTCCACTGTCCTTTCGCTCCGGATGAGCTCCTGGATGTCCTCCTGGACGTCCCACACATTCACGTTCATGCCGGCCACCACCCGTTCCTTCAGAAGCCAGAACGCGATGAACTCGCGGCTCTCAAGACTGCCGCGCACCACCAGGTCGGCGTCTGCGGTAAGTGCGCCGTACCCGGAGTACTCCATCCCGAGGTCAAACTGGTCGGTGTAGAAGTAGGGGATGTCGTCCAGCGCGGCGTCCTGTCCGAGCATCGACCTGGCGGCCACCTTGCCGCCGGCAATGGCGTTGGCCCAGTGCTCGCTGCGGGTGTACCGGCGGGTGACCGGATGCAGCACGTTGGCTACATCGCCGGCCGCGAAGATGTCCTCGGCGCTGGTGCGCAGGGCCGAATCAACCTGGATTCCGTTGGTGACGGTCAGCCCGGCCGACTCTGCCAGGGCCGTCTGCGGCAGCACACCCACCGCGATGACCACGAGGTCCGCGGGCAGCGTCTCCCCGGTATCGGTGACGACGGCGGTGACGCGCCCTGCGCCGTCGCCCCGGATTTCCGCAGCCTCAGACGGGAGCCTGAACCGGACGCCGGCTTCCAGATGGCGGTCAAGGAAAACCTCCCCGAGGTCGCGTCCGATGGCTGCACTGAGCGGAATGTCCTCGCGTCCCAGCAGGGTGACCTCGTTTCCCAGTTCCCGTGCTGTTGCCGCGATCTCCATGCCGATCCACCCCGAGCCAATGAGCACCAGCTTTTTCCCGCCGCCGGCGAGCTCGGAATGCAGCCACTGGCTATCGGTCTTTGTGCGGAAATAGTGCACTCCCTCGACCTCCGCGCCGGGAATGTCCAGCCGCCGGGGAACGGCCCCGGTGGCGAGGAGCAGCTTGCCGTACCGAAACGAGCGGCCGCCGGCGAGGGCAACGGTGTGCGAGGCCGGATCGATGCTGACCGCGGCATCCGAGGTGAGGAGTTCGACGTCGTTCTCCCGGAACCACTGCTCCGGGTAGGGCAGGAGCGATTCCTCGCTCTCCTTGCCCGCGAGGAATCCTTTCGACAGCGGCGGGCGCAGGTAGGGCACCTGGCCTTCCGCCCCCAGCAGGACCACGGGACCGGCGTAGCCTTCCTCCCTCAGGGTGGCCGCCGCCGTCGCTCCCGCCAGCCCCGCGCCGACGATCACCATTGCCTGGTTGCTGTCCATGAGAAGTTCTCTCTTCCTCGGGAGGGTTTTCAGTTGGGGAACTGGTCCCGCAGCGGGCCGGCAACGGCAAGCTCGCCGTAGAACGTTGAGGTCCGGGTAGTGGTGCCCGCGCTCTGGACGCCGCGCAGGGACATGCACAGGTGCTCGGCTTCGAGCACCACGCCGACGCCGCGCGGATTCAGCAGGTCTGAGAGCCAGTCCGCAACCTGCTTGGTGAGCCGTTCCTGGACCTGGAGATCGCGGGAGAACTGCTCCAGGGCGCGGGCCAGCTTGGACAGCCCGAGCAACCGCGCACCCGGCAGGTACCCGATATGTGCGATTCCCCGGAACGGCAGCAGGTGGTGCTGGCACAGCGAGTTGAACGGGATGTTCCGTACGAGCACCAGGTCGCTGTACCCCTCGTCGTTGGGAAAGGTGGTCCATGACGTGGCGCGCGGGGTGAGCATCTCCTCGAAGGCGCCCGCCACCCTGCGCGGGGTGTCGCTGAGGTGCGGATCATTCACATCGCGGCCGAGTGCGCGGAGCAGGTCAGCCACCGCGGACCGGGCGGCCGGCAGGTCGATGGCACCAGCGACGTCGGGCTCGATGTCCTCCTCCAACAGGCGGAGGGCAACCTCTGAATGCGATGACATGGCAACCCTCTTTCTAAATGTTGTAATCTTGACTTTAGAAGCGCACACTGAAGAAGTCAATGGTGTGCAGGACGGGAGATAGGCTCGGCATATGTCCGACGTTGAAGGCGATTCGGCCCGGTCCGCCGGCACCGGTACCGGGAGCTCAGGCGCACCGTCCCAGCTCAGCGCGAACCTCACCGAGCGGCTGGAGTCGGTGGCGGCACTGGGTGATCCCGTGCGCCGCGTCGTGTACCAGGCGCTCCAGCGCAGCGGGGACGCGCTGACCCGGAACCGGCTGGCGGAAGTCACGGGCATTGCGGCCAGCACGCTGCTGTTCCATTTGGAGAAGCTCGTGGACGCGGGCCTCCTCACCGTGGAGTTCCGCAAGCTTGGCGAACGCAGTGGTCCGGGATCCGGCCGCCCGGCGAAGCTATACCGGCTCGCCCAGGCGGAAGTGGCGGCGTCTATCCCTGACCGGCGCTATGACCTTGCTGCTGAGTTGATGGCGGCCGCGATTGATACATCCATCCGGGACAACACCGCTATCGAGCAGGCGCTGACACAAACCGCCTACGACGCCGGACACCGCCTGGGACTGAAAGCCGGCAGCATGGAGGGGGTCCTCGACGGGACCGGGTACGAACCTTATCCGGATGGAGAGGGCGGCTTCCTGCTGCACAACTGCCCGTTCCACCGCCTGTCTCGCAGCCATGCCGAGGTGGTGTGCGGGCTGAACGGAGCCCTGCTGACCGGTGCGCTCGAGGGCAGCGGCGATGCGGAGTACGCGGTGACTCCTGATCCCGACGGACCCTACTGCTGCGCCCGCATTACCCGGCTGGCGCAGCCTTCCATCTAGCGGGGCGTCAGGCTTCCGCCTGGCGACTCACCCGGCCCGCGGATTGGCGGGGCGTCAGCCTCCCTGCCTCGCGGGGCGTCAGCCCGCCGCCTGCTGGGCATCAGGTTGTCCGCCTGATGGGCGTCAGGTTGTCCGGGCCCGAAGGTGCATCCGTTCACCCTGGCGCCCGAACAGGCTGAGGAACTCCACAGCGGCACGGTCCGCTTTCCCGAACCAGTGCGGTACGCGCGTGTCGAACTCCACCACCTCACCGGCGGGCAGCACCAGGTCGAGGTCACCCAGCACCATTCGCAGGTTCCCATTCAGCACGTACAGCCACTCGTACCCCTCGTGGACCTTGAGGTCCGGTTCCTCGAGCGGCATGTCCGCGTGCAGCACGTGCTTGTAGGCCTGAATGCCGCCGGGACGGCGGGTAAGCGGCACCACGGTTCCCCGCCCCATGTCGATGGGGCGGAGATGCACGCGGGGATCACCCGTCGTCGGAGCTCCCACGAGTTCATCCAGTGGCACCTGATGCGCCTTGGCGAGCGGCAGGAGCAGCTCGAGGTTCGGTTTCCGCTGCCCGGATTCCAGGCGGGACAGCGTGCTCACCGAAATTCCCGTCGCCTCGGACAGCGACTGCAGCGTCACGTCCCGCTTCACCCTCAGCGCCTTCAGACGGGGTCCCACGCTCGCGAGTGCTTCGCCGATTTCATGTGTCATGCTGTCCATTTTGCCAGATCAGCAAACTTTGTTGCCGACGTCGAGTCTGGCTTCCATGCTGGGACGATGAAACCTGAATCTTCCTCTTTCGACGTCGTCGTCATCGGCGGCGGAGCTGCCGGCCTCAGCGCTGCGCTCATGCTGGGGCGTACCCGCCGTAGTGTCGCCGTGATCGATGCGGGCGCTCCCCGCAACGCCCCAGCCGCAGGCGTGCACGGCTTCCTCACCCGCGAGGGCATGGACCCGCCGGAGTTGGCGGCCGCCGGACGCCTGGACGTCCAGTCCTACGGCGGGGTCATCATTCCCGGCACCGCCGTCAATGCTGTTCCTGCCGGTGAACCGCGGTACCGCTTCCGCACCACGCTCGCTGACGGTACAGCGCTCCGCTCGCGCCGACTCCTGCTGGCCACCGGGCTCACGGACGTACTGCCGGACATCCCCGGCCTTCGCGAGCGGTGGGGCAAGGAGGTGCTGCACTGCCCGTTCTGCCACGGCTGGGAGGTCCGCGACCGGCACATCGGCATCCTCGGCACCAGCGCCATGTCGGTGCATCAGGCCCTGCTCTTCCGCCAGTGGAGCACCCGCATCACGCTCTTCCTGAACAACACGGTCAACCCGGGCCACGATGAGCGCGAGCAGCTGGCCGCCCGGGGTGTCACCGTCCTGGAGGGGGCGGTAACGCGGGTACTGACCCGCAACGACGACGACGGGAGACTGAGCGGCGTGCAGCTCACCGGCGGCGGGGTGGTTCCGGTGGATGCCCTCGCCGTTGCGCCCCGCTTCGTCGCCAACACCGGGATCTTCGCGGGCCTGGGGCTTGAACCGGTCCAGCATCCGATGGGAGTCGGTGAGCACCTTGCCGTGGATGAGATGGGCGCCACCGCGGTGGACGGGGTCTGGGCTGCCGGCAATGTCGCGAACCTGATGCTGCAGGTCCTGCCGTCTGCGGCTTCCGGGTCGACCGCCGCCGTGGCGATCAACAACCACCTGATGGCCGAGGAACTTCAGGAAGACCTCGCGGTATATCGCCGTTCCTCTTCCCACGCCTCCGGCCCGGAGAGCAGGATAGGAGCGGAGGTTTCCTGATGCACACCCAGCACCAACACCACGGGCACGAACCACGCGCCTTTGACGAGGCCTTCTGGAACGCCCGCTACGGCGGGAAGCGGATCTGGAGCGGGCGGTCGAACCCGCAACTGGTCGCGGAGATCGATGGTCTGCCGCCCGGCAGGGCGCTTGACGTCGGCTGCGGCGAAGGCGCCGACGCGCTCTGGCTTGCCGCGCGCGGCTGGGAGGTCACCGGCGTCGACATTTCCTCGGTGGCCCTCGAACGGGCCGCTGAGCACGAGCGCGAGCATCGGCCAGGCAATGAAGGCGTTCACCCGGTCCGGTGGGAACATCACGACCTCACGGTGTGGGAGCCGCCGTCGGGGTTCTACGACCTGGTAAGCGCCCAGTACATGCACCTGCCCACGACGCAACGGGAGCCGTTGTTCCGGAACCTGGCACGCGCCGTCGCGCCGGGCGGGACGCTGCTGATTGTCGGGCACCACCCGTCGGACCTGCACGGCCCGGCACCACGGCCGGACCTGCCGGACCTGTACTTCACGGCGGAGGACATTGCGGCGTTGCTCGACGACGGTTGGGAGCATGGTGTGATCGAGGCGCGTTCGCGGGAGGCCAGCGGACCCGACGGCGCGACCCTACCCGTGGCCGACACCGTGTACCGCGGGCGCCGTCTCTGAGACACAGGGGCAGCTGCACCTTTCCCGAAAAGTGACTGCACTGCACTCGTTGCATGCAATGAGTGCAGTGCAGTCACTTTTTTAAAGCACCACCGCTCCCCCTCGACAAGAAAGATGCGGCAAGCCGGTGTCCCCGCTCAGGAGACCACCAGCGCCTCCATGTCGTCGAAGAACGCCTGGTAGCCTGCGGCGGTCTGTTCCCGCTGGTCCTCGGTGAACTCCGGGGCGTCCTGCACGAGGGTCATCTGCGTGCCTCCCTCGACCTCCGCGAACGTAACGCTGATCGGTGCTCCGGGCTCTGTGCCGGGCTGGTCGGTGATGGTGAGGCCCAGCCGTTCGGGCGGGGTGACCTCGGTGTACCGGCCTTCCCAGTTGATGGTGTTGCCATCGGGCAGTTCCATCACGGCCTGCCAGCTGCCGCCGGGGCGGACGTCCAGGACAAGCGAATCGCGCGGTACGGTTACCTGCGAACTCCCGAACCAGACGGCGAAATCCGCCGGATCGGTCCACGCCGCGAAGACGCGTTCCCTCGGCGCGGCAAAGGTGCGGGTGACGGTGATCTGGTTGGACATGCTGGTCCTCTCTGGCTCTGGGGCTCTGTGAGTTGGTACTCAGAAGTGGGAGGTAAGCCTACGCCCGGCCCTTCAGGATGGCGTACCAGTACAGCCGGATGAACCCGTACCGCTCCACCAGCCAGGTGAGGCGCTTCTCCTTCGCCAGGCCCTTCCAACCGGGGACGGAGGGCTTGGGCGTGAGGGTGTCATCGAACTCGGCAAGCACCACTGTAGAACGGCTGACAGTGAAGGGACAGGCCCCGTAACCGTTGTACTTCCGGCTCGGCCCGCCGCCCTTGAGGACCGCTTTGATGTTCTTCGCCAGAACCTTGGTCTGCTGACGCAGAGCCGCACCGGACTTCGAGTTCGGTGTACCTGCGGCGTCACCGAGTGACCATACGGTCTGGTGGGTGATGTGTCGGAGAGTCTTCTTATCCACGGCGACGAAACCGTCGTCGTCGGCCAGTCCGGTGGCACTGATCCAGTCCGGAGCGGACTGCGGCGGTGCGGCGTGGAGGACGTCATACCGGAGTTGTTCTTCCGTGCCGTGCGCGTTGTTGCGGAGAGTGGCCGTGCGGTTGTCGGCGTCGACGGCGGTGAGCTCGGTGCTGCAGCGCAGCTCGATCCCATACTCGGCGATTTTCCGGTTCAGTTCCTGGTCAACGACGTCGACGCCGTAGACGGTCTGTGTAGGCACGGCGAGGATCACCCGGATGTTGTCGAGGACGCCCTGCGAGCGCCAGTAGTCGCACGCGAGGTACATCGGTTTCTGCGCTGCTCCGCCGCAGGTGATGGGCCCGTCCGGCATGGTGAAGATCGCCGTTCCGGAACGCAGGTTGCTTAGCAGCCGCCATGCTTTGACCGCGAGGTCGAGGCTGTAGTTCGTCGCGCCGTAGGGGGAATCATAGGCATCCTGCAGGCCGGGGATGCCGTCCCAGTTCTTCTGGATCCCGGGACACACCACGAGGTGTTCATACGTGAGGCTGCGGCCCGAGGCGAGGGCGACGGTCTTCGCGGCCGGGTCAATGGCCGTTGCCGAATCCCGGTGCCAGGTGACGCCTTTGGGCATCACGGATTCCTGCGCACGGACCGCAGACTCCGCCTTGGCGGTACCCCCGGCGATGTGGGAGAAGAACGGCTGGTACTGGTGCTGCTCCGATGGGTCAACGACGGCGATTCCCGTCACCCGGTAACGCTTCAAACGCGCCGCGAGAGAGATTCCCGCGTTTCCGCCGCCGATAATGAGGACCTGCGAGTGGGAGCTTCCCTGCCGCGGGTTGTCGTTGCTGCTGTGCATCAGGCACTCCTGTGTCCAACCGTTGCCGAACAGACCGAATGCCTCGACCCTACCGGCTTTCTCACCACGCGATAACGCTTCTTTGAATGCTCCGTGACCCGCCTCACACTCGAAGTCAGCACCGCTTCACTGTCGAGGGAGGACCATGAGAGCTGTCCGCGTGCACCAGTATCGGGAAGATCCACATCTCGATGACGTCGACGAGCCCACGGTCGTCGGCCCCTGGGACGTGATCGTGGAGGTCGGTGCCGCGGGGCTGTGCCGGACAGACCTCCACGTCATTGAAGGCCAGTGGGATCACATTCAGCACCCATCGCTTCCTTACATCCTCGGGCACGAGAACGCCGGCTGGGTACGGGAGGTCGGTAGCGCCGTCAGTAACGTCAGCGCCGGCGATACCGTGATCATGCACCCGCTGGTCACGTGCGGGCTGTGTCTGGCCTGCCGTGAAGGCCAGGACTCCCACTGCGGGAATGCGACCTTTCCAGGCCTCAACGTCGACGGCGGTATGGCGGAATTCATGCGGACCAACGCCCGCTCAGTGGTCAAGCTCGATTCCTCGCTCCAGCCGGCCGACATCGCCGCCCTTGCCGACGCCGGCCTCACCGCCTACCACGCGGTACGCAAGGCGGTGCAGCAGCTGCCTCCCGGATCCCATGCCGTGGTCATCGGCAGCGGCGGCCTCGGCCACATTGGAATCCAGTCCCTGAAGGCCCTCACTGCGGCGACCGTTACCGTCGTCGACCGCTCACCCGATGCGCTCGAACTGGCCGTCTCGCTGGGCGCGGACCATACCGTCAATGCCTCCTCCGACGGCAACGGCGACGCCGGCCGGCTGCTCGACATCACGGACGGCGGCGCACACGTGGTGTTTGACTTCGTCGGCGAGCACGGCACGGAATCGCTCGGCGTCACAGCGCTGCGCAACCGCGGCAGCTACTACAGCATCGGGTACGGCGGAGCGGTGAACATCGACACGATCGAGATCATCTCGCGGGAGATCAACGTCGTCGGAAATCTGGTGGGCACCTACACCGACCTCGTTGAGCTGATGACACTCACAGCCCAGGGCAAGGTGACGCTCCACACCCGGAAATACGACCTCGAGGATGCGGTCCAGGCCATGCACGATCTCGACAGCGGCGCCCTGGTGGGTCGCGGCATTCTCGTCCCCCATCTCAACAAGTAACTGCCACCAAGTACCGCATCTGAACCCGAAGGGTGATTCCCATGGCGTATCCCGCAAAGTATTCGGCGCTCAACGAGCTGCAGCTATCGGAGGAGGCACGGCGAACTCTCACGCGCATCATCCGCGTGGCCTTTCCGCATCCTGCGGTTCCCGACGGGCCGTACGAACGCATGACCGAGAAGATCGTGTCGGAGGCGCAGGCGTCCACGTGGTTCCGGGTGGCGCTGACTCAAGGCCTGCTCACCCTCGACTCGCTCACAGCGGAGCATTTCCTGGACCTTCCCGACGACCGCGCGCTAGCCGTGCTCAAGCGCATCAGCGACCTGGACTTCTTCGGCTTCATCCGGCGCACCACTGTCCTGAATTTCTACGACGATCCGGAAGTCTGGGACGTCCTCGGTTACGAGGGCGAGTCCTTCTCCAAGGGCGGCTACATCAACCGCGGATTCAACGACCTCGACTGGCTGCCTGAGCCACGCATCGAGGAGAGCGACGAGGACCTGACCGAGGTCGGCCCGTTGCCCTACAACATTGCCCAGCAGGCACCCGACCGCGCGGAACCGGCGGGCCAGACCGGGGGCGTGCCCTCCGATGAGCAGTTCTCGGACCTCTTCAAGGGCTCCGACACCGTCAACGAAGGGAACACAGCATCATGACCACGGCCGAATCCGCCCGTTTCGACCAGGACGAAGCCGACGTCGTCGTCATCATCGGTTCCGGCGCCGGTGGCGGCACGCTCGCCCATGAACTCACTGAGAAGGGTGTGAAGGTGGTCCTCCTGGAGGCAGGCGGCCACCTGACCAACGAGGATTACCACAACAACGAGTGGGAGGCCTTCAACCAGATGGCCTGGCTGGATCCGCGCACCACGTCCGGTTCGTGGCGGATTGCCCGCGATTTCCCGAACCTGCCCGCGTGGCTTGTGAAGGCGGTCGGCGGGACCACCACGCACTGGTCCGGCGCCACTCCTCGGTTCAAGGCCCACGAGTTCAAGACCCGCACCGCCTATGGGCGGATCGACGGCGCCAACCTGCTGGACTGGCCGATCACGCTGGGCGACCTCGCACCGTATTACGACAGGGCAGAACAGAAGATCGGCAGCACACATCGCCATGGGCGTCGGGCACTGCCCGCGAACAACAACTACAAGGTGCTCGCCGCCGGCGCCGAGCGCATCGGCTACCGCCACTATGCCACCGGACCGTACGGCACCAACGCGGAACCCTATGACGGCCGGCCCGCATCAATCCAGGACGGCTTCAACTTCCAGGGCGACAAGAACAAGTCCAAGTGGTCCGTCCTGGTCTCCGAGATTCCCAAGGCGCTCAGGACCGGGAAACTCGACCTTCGGCCCAACAGCCACGCCGTTCAGATCACGCACACCGCGGAGGGGCTGGTGGACAGCGTGCTCTATGTCGACGCCGAGGGGAACCTGCAGCGGCAGCGCGCCCGGATCGTCGCGGTAGCCGGCAACGCGATTGAGACGCCGCGCCTGCTCATGCTTTCGGGTTCGCCGATGTTCCCGGACGGTCTCGCGAACTCCTCGGGACAGCTGGGCCGCAACTACATGCGCCACACCACCGGATCCGTCTATGCGAAGTTCGACAAGCCGGTACACATGTACCGGGGAGAGACCATGGCCGGCCTCGTCGCGGATGAATCCCGGCACGACGTCGACCGGGGCTTTGCCGGAGGCTACTATCTGGAGACCATCGCGCTCGGTCCGGCGTTCCTCGCCAGCTTTGTGGATCCGGGAGCCTGGGGTCCCGGATTCGCGTCGCTCCTCGATGACTACGAGAACACGGCCGGGCTCTGGATCGTGGGTGAGGACATGCCACAAGAGACCAATCGGGTGACGCTGAACACCGCGGTCACCGACAGGCTGGGGCTGCCGGTGCCGAACGTGCACTTCGACGATCACGAGAACGACACCGCGATGCGCAACCATGGGTACCAGCAGGCATCACTGCTGTACGAGGCGGTGGGCGCCCTGTCTTCGCACCACACGCCGCCCTACCCGGCGACCCACAACATGGGCACCGCGCGAATGAGTGCCCGGCCGGAAGACGGTGTGGTCAATGGGTTCGGCCAGACCCACGATGTGAAGAACCTGTTCGTCTCGGACGGCTCGCAGTTCACCACCGGAGCTGCTGCCAATCCGACGCTGACGATCGTGGCGCTGGCGATCCGCCAGGCAGACTACATGGCACAGCAGATGGCCTCCGCCGCCATCTGACGTCCGGCCCCCTGAACCCTGGCGGTACGCTCCCCCGACCCCCCACCTGGGGAGCGTGCCGCCAGTTCCGGCTGTCAGGGTTGGGAGCCCCTCATTGGAGATGCGGCAACACTGATGTTGCACGCAACGCCCGACTGACCCGATCCGCTGTGTCCCGCAGCAGAACCGCGAGCTTCGCCGAGCGGGCGTCGAACTCACCGGCGTCCATCGATACGGCGACGGAGCCCACAATCTGGCCCGCCGCATTGCGCACGGGCGCCGCGATGCATGACGCCCCCTCGATGAATTCCTCACGTTCGACGGCGATGCCGCCTTCACGGACGCGCTCAAGTTCGGAATCGAGGTCGTCAAGGGTGCCGATCGTCTGGGACGTCATCGCAGGCAGGCCCTGCCGGCGCAAAAGCGTGGCGCGCTCTGCCGGTTCCATGCCGGCCAGGAGAATCTTCCCGAAGGCCGTCGCGTGGGCAGCATCATTGAAGCCAAAACCCATTGGTGTAATGCGTGGCCGCCTGGGCGAGTCGACAACATGCGCGACGACGATGTGGTCTCCCCGGTGGACGGCGTAGTACGCGGCAGCGTCACCGCGCGCGTGAAGTTCGAGGATGAGCCGCGCGACCGCCGTTGGCGTACCGATCTGCCGCCGGAGAGAGGTGTCCAGGGCGTGCAGTTTATACCCGAGCGCGTATCGGCTTTCCTTCTTGAGATGAACGAGGTGCTCGGATCCGACCAGCAGCTTGAGGAGACGATAGACGGTCGGCAACGGCATATCCAGCTTCGCTGCGATCTCCTTGGCGGTCAGCCCGCGCCGATCCGAGGCAACAACGTCAAGCAGAGCAAACGCCTTCTGGACCGAAGCCATGCCTCCGAGTGCGTCATTGCGTCCCATAGGCCTATCTTGGCCGGTGTCACCGGCTTATGCCACCTGGAACACGGATACATGACGCGTCGAAGCGTGAGCCCCGAGCTTCGCCGGTGCTCACGCTTGCGCGTCGTGCACGCTACTGGTTGACGCTGAGCTCGCCCATCCGGTTCCAGCCGTTTGCCGAAATCTTCTCGCTGATGATTTGCGGCGTTTCGACCAGCGCCTGCGGCATATCCTTCATCGCCTGCTGGAAGTGGTCGCTGTTGACGTGGTCGCCCGCGGCGTCGTCCTGAAAGGCTTCCACCAGCACAAACTCGTTCGGATTGTCCACGCTGCGCGACCAGTCGAACCACAGGTTGCCTGGCTCGGCGCGGGTGGCTTCCGTGAAGTCGCGGGTGAGGTCAAGCCAGCGGTCGCTCCAGTCCGGCCTGACGTTGAATTTGACGACGATGAAAATCATGCTGCTGCCTCTCGCTCGGGTGTGGTGTTCGATGTGGTCCCAGTCTGCTGCCGCGTGCGGCAGCGCGAAAGTCCGCTTTTCACAGGGTGAGAATGCGGTGCATGCTCCTCCGCTGACCGGACCTAGTCTGGGCACGTGCGCAGCACGCTTGCAATCAAAGGAGATTGAAATGACTGAGACCACACCGATCCGCACAGTAATCAGCCCCGCCCGGTACGTGCAGGGCAAAAATGCAATCACCCGGTTGGGTGAATTCCTCACACCGCTTGGCAACTCGCCGCTGCTGGTTGCTGATGACCTTGTCTGGGGCTTCGTAGGGCACGACGTCGAAGCTTCCCTCAGCGCGGCGGGTCTGCCGGTAATTCGGGAAGACTTCGGTGGTATTCCCAGTGCCCGCGAGGTGGACCGGCTGACCGGGCTCATCACGCAGCACAGCGCTGATGTCGTAGTGGCCGTCGGCGGCGGCTCCACGATCGATGCAGTGAAAGCGGCCGGTTACGCGGCCGGCATCCGCTGGGTAAGTGTTCCCACTGTCGCCTCAACAGACGCACCGACGTCGGCACTCGCCGTGATTTACACGGATGAGGGCGTGTTCGAAGAGTACCGGTTCTTTCCGAAGAACCCCGATCTGGTCCTTGTAGACACCCAGCTGGTGGCAAACGCGCCGGCGTCATTCCTCGCCGCCGGTGTGGGTGATGCGCTGGCGACGTGGCTCGAGGCCCGCGCCACGCGCCAGTCGAACGCCACCACCATGGCCGGCGGCATGGCCACCCTCACCGGCACCGCACTCGCGCAGCTATCCTGGGACGTCCTATGGGAAAACGCACTGCCCGCCATGGACGCTGTCCGGGACAACGTGGTGACTCCGGCCCTGGAAAAGGTCGTGGAAGCCAACACCCTGCTCTCCGGACTGGGCTTCGAATCCGGTGGGCTCGCCGCTGCACACGCCATCCACAACGGCCTGACCGCCTCAGACCAGACGCACGGGCTGGCGCACGGGCAGAAGGTCAACATCGGTTCGCTGACGCAGCTGGTGCTAGAGGGCGCTCCCACCGCTGACATCACTGACTTTATCGAATTCACCACACGCGTCGGGCTGCCCACCACGCTCACCGAGGTGGGGCTGACCCCAGACGACACCGACGACCTCCGCCGCATCGCCGAGGCCGCGACGGTGGGAGGCGAGACGATCCACAACATGCCGTTTGAGGTGTCAGTCGGTGATCTGACAAGTGCGCTCGTATCCATCGAGCGCCTGTCCCGCCGAGTACGATCCAACGCAGGGCTGCCCGAACCGGAACTGTACCAACCCCGGCACCACTAGCGCCGTCGTCGTCCATTGACCAAGGGAGGTACCCATGCTGACCGATTTCCGCGCCGCGGTCGCCGATCCGTCCCGGATCAGCGACCGGGCTATCGACCGCCACGCCAAGGCGCACGACGCATCGCACTTCCTGCTGATTCCAGAGGCGGTGGCAACGCCGTCGGACGCCGCGGAGGTCGGTCAACTGCTCCGCGCCAGCGCCGCCGCGGGAATGCCGCTGACTCTGCGTTCCGGCGGAACGAGCCTCAGCGGACAAGCAGTAAGCGACGGACTGCTGGTTGATGTGCGGCGTAATTTTCGGAACATCGAAGTGCTCGACGACGGCGCACGGGTGCGCGTGCAGCCCGGCGTCACGGTGCGGATGCTCAACACCCGCCTACTGCGTTACGGACGTAAATTCGGGCCGGACCCGGCAAGCGAATCCGCGTGCACCATCGGCGGCGTCATTGCCAACAATTCCTCCGGGATGCACTGCGGCATAGTGGACAACGCCTACCGGACCCTGGAATCCCTGACGGTTGTCCTGAGCAGCGGGACCGTCATCAACACCGCGGCGCCGGATGCCGACAAACACCTTCACGCGGCGGAGCCCGACCTTCACGAAGGGCTTCGGCGGCTGGCCGCGCGCGTCCGGTCCGACGCCGTATCAGCCGCGACGGTGCGGCGGCAGTTCGCCATGAAGAACACCATGGGCTACGGCCTGAACTCGCTTCTCGATTTCGAGCGTCCTGTGGATATCCTGGCGCATCTGATGGTCGGCAGTGAGGGAACGCTCGGTTTCGTGGCGGATGCGGTGTTCCGCACCGTACCTATCAGGGCGCATACGGCGACGGCACTGCTGGTCTTCCCTGATCTGGCGACCGCCAATTCCGCGTTGCCGGCGCTCGTGGAATCAGGCGCGGCGACAGCGGAATTGATGGACGCGCTGTCCCTTCGGGTCGGCCAGTCAATTTTTGGCACTCCCCCGGCGGTACGCGGCCTGTCCGTCGAGGATCACGCGGCACTGCTCGTCGAATACTCGGCCGATTCTCCTGAACAGCTCAGCGATGCGGTTGCCGGGGGCGCGGATGGCCTGAAGCCCTTCGGACTGACGATGCCGGCCAAGTTCAGCACCGACCCTGTTACACGGGCGGAACTGTGGCATCTGCGCAAGGGACTGTACGCGTCTGTCGCCGGTGCCCGTCCGCCGGGCACGACCGCACTGCTCGAGGACATAGTGGTTCCAGTGCCTTCCCTTGCCCGTACGTGCGGCAAGCTGTCCGAACTGTTCGACCGCTATGGGTACCGCAACAGCGTGATTTTTGGGCACGCCAAGGACGGCAACATCCATTTCATGCTGACCGACGGGTTTGCATCCGCCACCGAACTGGACCGTTACCACGCCTTCACCGAGGACATGGTTGACCTGGTGCTGACCGAAGGCGGGTCCCTCAAGGCAGAACACGGCACGGGCCGCGTCATGGCCCCATACGTCCGTCGCCAGTACGGCGACGCACTGTACGGGGTCATGCAGGAAATCAAGTCGCTGTTCGACCCTTCCGGAATGCTCAATCCCGGCGTCATCATCAATGATGATCCGCAGGCACATTTGCGCCATATCAAGACGGCGCCCGCCGTGGCCGAGGAGGTGGACCGCTGTGTCTCGTGCGGCTACTGCGAACCGGTGTGCCCCAGCAAGGACATCACCCTCACGCCGCGGCAGCGCATCGTGACCCTGCGGGCCATCGAGCAGGCCCGCATCGATGGGGATACGGCGCTGGTGGCAGCGCTGGAGAAGGACTACGACTACGAGTCGGTCCAGACGTGCGCGGTCGACGGAATGTGCCAGACCGCATGCCCGGTGGACATCAATACGGGCACCCTGGTCAAACGGCTTCGCGGGGAGGGCGCCAATCAGGTAGCCGCAAAGATGTGGGAGACCGCGGCCGGGCACTGGGGACCGGCAAGCCGCGGTGCGGCGGCGGCGCTCACGGTGGCGGGCAGGATCCCGACGCCAGTCATCCGTATTCCGAACGTGGCCGTCCGCGCTGTGCTTGGCACAGATAATGTGCCCCTCTACTCACCGGACCTGCCCATCGGTGGGCACTCCCGGCGTCGTCCGCGTCCGGAAACTGCGCCGGACGCGGTGTATTTCCCGGCGTGTGTGGGAACAATGTTCGGACCGGCTGAGCCCGGCGATGACGGCGTGCAGGCCAGCTTTGAACAGCTCTGCCGGTTTGCCGGGATCACTCTCCTGGTTCCGGCCGCCATCGACGGGTTGTGCTGTGGAACCCCGTGGTCGTCGAAGGGCATGGTTTCCGGTGCCCGCGCCATGCGCCGGCACGTCCTTGAGGAACTGCGGGAAGCCACCAACGACGGCGAGCTGCCCGTGATCGTCGACGCCGCCTCCTGTACGGAGGGGCTTCTGGCCACGTTGGAGAATGAGACGACGGCAGGAGGGCACCCGGCCCTGCGGATCATCGACGCTGTGGAATTTACCGCCGATCGCATCCTGCCGCTGCTCGGTCCCTACCGGAAGCTGGATTCGCTGGCGCTTCATCCGACGTGCTCATCTACACGTCTGGGTTTGAATGCACCCCTGCAGCAGGTGGCTTCCGCGGTGGCGGAAACGGTTCAGGTACCGGTGGCCTGGGGTTGCTGTGCCTTCGCCGGGGACCGCGGAATGCTCCACCCCGAGCTCACTGCCTCGGCGACAAGCGCACAGGCCGCAGAGATCCGCGCGTTTGGGGCAAGTGCACATGCCTCCTGCAACCGCACCTGCGAACTCGGGATGACGAGGGCTACCGAACGGAGCTACCACCACATCCTCGAGTTGCTGGCCGGGCAGGCGGGGAAGGGGTAGACGGAGGGGCAGCCGGTGGGTTGCGTCACTTGCGCACCTCACCACCTGGCTGCCGCTGCCTGTGTGCAGGCATATTGGCGGCGGTTAGCTGCCGTCCGGCAACACGGCAGAGGTCGGGATCGGCGCTGGAGCAGGGTCCGAGCGCTCTGTCACGCCGTCCATAATGTTGAGCAGCGTCATGATCCCAATCACCAGCAAAGACAGTTTGATAACGGCACCTGCGACTCCTGGGCGCTTCCTTTCCCTTCGCTTCGGGCTACGGCCGGACCCCGCGGACCTCGTTTGCGCCGGCCCGCCCGCAACTCCTGCCCGAGCCCCGACACGGCGGCGCTGGAGCGTTCGCGAAACCCCGCCGTCGGCTTCTTCGAGCTGACGGGTAGTCCATAGACCAGGACTCTGGTCACCGGCCAGTAGTTCCTCAAGGTGACGGGCAACAACGTCGATGGCAACGACATCCAGCACAGTCGGCAGGGAACGCAGCGCGGGAATAAGGGTGTCCGCACCTTCGATGCGGACACCGCTGTTGGAGCGTCCCGCCAGATCCGGCTGGCCGACCAAGCAGATCCAGCCCGCAGTCAGATGCCGATGCTGCGGCTCAAGCAATGCGGACACCGCGCTTGCCTGGTCCAGCACCCAGTCGATCCCCGCCGCCCGGTACCCGTTCTGACACAGTTCACCTCCGCGCAGCTCGACGGTTCCAGTCCAGTTCTTCGTGTCCAGAACGACGACGCCGCCGGGGCCGACGAGCACATGATCCAGGTTTGCTTTCGGGCGGCCGGGCCAGTGCACATCATGCAGGATCCGCCAGTGCTCCCCCTCGACTGCGGCGAGCCGTTCAGCGACGAGCCGCTCTCCCAATGCACCTGCCTCCCAGGCGTGCAACTGTTGCTCGGCGCGCGCCAGCTCCCGGCGTAGCTTCTCGACTCGTTCTTTGGCCATGCGCGCCTGATCTGTGGCGCCGCCCCCTGCTGTCATAACTCCCCCAATTCAGTCCTCTCAGGCTAGGACCGAATTCCAAGGGTCTGACCAGCAAAAGCGCAGAACTTGATCAATTCCAGGGGCGGGGAACCAGGCCCTCCTCTGAAACGGTGCAGGCACTGCTCTCATTGCATGCATTGCCTGCGATGCCTGCACCGTTTCGGAAGGACTATGCCACCCGAATCGCCCCTGCGAGCTCGGAAAGGCTGCCGGCCTCGAGGTCGGGCGCGTCGAAGTACCCGGGATAGGCAGTACCGGTCCGGTTGATCCAGGCAGTCCGGAGTCCTGCCCGATGTGCGCCGTGGATATCCCACGGATGAACGGCAACCAGCAGCAGCTCCCGCGGCTCCTGGCCGAGCTCCGCGGCGGCATAGTGGTACGCCTCGGCAGCCGGCTTCCACCTCGCCGCATCCGTGACGCTCAACAGCCTCGCGAAGCGCCCGCGGATGCCGGCGCGCTCAAAGAGCGCATCGGCCACCGAAGTAGCACCGTTGCTCAAGGTGACCAGCTCCGCACGGTGAGACAGCGCCTCAATGCCGGGGACGACGTCGTCGTGCACTGACAGGGAGGTCAGCGCGCCCATGATGTTTCCTACCGCCGCACTGTGATCACCCGGGCCCAGCGTGTCAGCGCACAGTCGCTCGAGGCTGTCCCTGGCGATGTCGGCGAACCCGGGATTGTCGTTGGTCGCAGTGAGGGCGAAACCGTCCCTCAGTATCCCGGCGAACCACACCCGGGCCGCGAGTGCAGGCAGCCCTTCTGCGTCGAACGCTTCGGCAAGCGGGCTCATGTCGGACAGGGTTTCATTGACATCGAAAACGATTGTGCGGGGAGTTTCAGTCATGGTGGCCACGTTCGCAGATTCGGGCGTCCGGCGATACCTCTGCAACGAACCCTCAACGGGATCTGCCCACCCGGCTCAACTGCTGGATGGGCAGGAACCGCGGGTGCCCACCGGGTACAACCACCCGGTGGGCACCCGCAGCGAGCCTGTGCGGACGGAGCTAGTTCGCGAAGACGTCCTGCAGACGCGGGCCGATCCAGAGGGCAACCGAATCGCCGCCGTTGTTCAGGACTGAAGCCGTGCCGCCGTTGTAGTACGCGTCGGCGGAATTGGTCCCCGGTCCGGTGTACACGCGGAGCTCGGCGCCGGGAGCCAGCACGTAGCCCGCTCCGACGGTGAGGATGTTGTTCGCTGCGTCGCGGATGATTGCACCACTCACGTCAACGCTCGCCGCGGACGTGTTCCGCAGCAGGACATACTCGCCGTTTTCGGGCTGGACGTCGTCTCCGGGCACGTTGTTCGCAGCATCGGCGATCTCTACGCCGGCGCCCGGGAACACGGGCTGGCCGTCGAGGAAGCGCTGGTTCTGAATGGGGAAGTCTGTGGTCACCGCGTCGACGCCCAGATCCAGTGAGTACTGGACGGCTTCGGGCGAGTTGACGGTGTAGACGCCGAGCACCAGGCCCGCATCCTTGACGTCCGCGACGTTCTGGGGCGTCAGGGTCCGGTAGTTGGTGCCCACCGAGTCGGCGAAGGTTGCCCAGGATTCCACGACTTCGCGGGCGGGCACAACGCTGGTGAGCTGCTGCAGCTCGATTTCGGGTGCTATGGCCGCGAAACGGCGGTTCGAAGCCTCGTCAAATCCGATGACCTGGATCTTGTCCGCGGCAACCAGCTGGGCCCACCGGGGGTCATTGCGGAGTTCGTCAGCGACAACCTGCTCGATGCCCGGCGAGTTCACCGGTGCCTTGATCTCGATGTACACGCCGGTCTTCACCGTCGCAATCCGGGCGGCGTCGTCGAGGTGCGGGATGCGCTCGCCCTCGTACTGGGCGCTGAAGTAGGAGCCGGCGTCGAGCTGCTGCAGTTCGGCCCAGGTGAAGGAGGTGATGGGGTCGTTCTCGCGGCCCGGGAACACCTCTTCGACGTTGGTGGTGCGTGCGGGCGTGTTGTCGTGGAAGAGGAACGGCACGCCGTCGGCGCTCAGCTGCACGTCGATCTCGAAGAAGTCCGCGCCGGATGCGCGTCCGTCCTTGAACGCCGCGACCGTGTTCTCGGGTGCGGTGCCGGCTGCGCCGCGGTGTCCGATGAGGATGGGCGCGTCCGTCTCGCTCTCCGGCGCGGCATGTGCGACGGCGGCCGGTGCGGTAGCGAGCATCAGGCCGGCGATGGCGGTGGAAATGGTCCTGGTCAGCCGTGTTGCCATAAGGTTCTGTCCCTTTCGGATGGAGTGTGGGTGATCCCCCATCCGATGCTTCACGCCGCCGGAGTCCGGGCGGTCAACGCGGAGTGAACGGCGGGTGAAAGCCGCCCCACACCCCGCGTTGAGTTGACAGGACACGCCGCTTTCCCCGCTCCATACGGGGCGCGTCCTGCCAACTCAACGGGTCAGGCGCGGGCGTACCGCCGCACAAAGCCGGCGAGGATGTGCGGCGGCCAGGTCACGGCCGAATCCCGTGCCCGCTCGATGACGCTCTCGGCCTGGTCCGGCGGGAAGTACCCGGCATGACGGTAGATGTGGATGCGCTGGATGAGCCCTTCGACGTCGAGCTCGGGATGGAACTGCGTAGCGTACAGATTCTGCTTCACCCTGAACATCTGCACCGGACACGAGGCTGACGACGCCAGCAGCACCGCGCCCGCCGGCAGCGTGGAGCACGCCTCCTTGTGGCCGACAAAGGCGTCGAAGCGCAGCGGGAGGCCTGCCAGCAGCGGGTCTGCCGCGCCGTCGTCGTTCACTGTGATTTCCACCGGTCCGATCGGCTCGGCAAAGGTCCGGTCGATCACCGCGCCCTGGTGCCGACCCAGCGTACCGACGCCGTAGCAGGCGCCCAGGAAGGGAAAGTCTGCGGCAACGACGCGGTCGAGCAGCTGACGGAGCTCGCGCTCGACGCGATGCTGCGTGGGTGACTTGGTGACTTCCGCATCCGACGAGTTGAACGGGCTCCCGCCGAGGAAGATCCCCGAGTAGTCCTCTAGCCGGAGCTGGGGCAGCGGTTCCTGCTCCACCCTGATGCGGTGAAGGTCCGACGGCGCCAGCCCGGTAAAGCGGAGGAAGCTGCGGTATTCGCCCTCGGCCGCTGCGTCCTCGGCCCGGGTGCCCAACAGCAGGAACGGAAGCATTCATTGATCGTACTGCCGGCACCTATTTCCTCTGATCACTCGCATATTGCTAAGCAGGCTGATAAACCTTTAAGGGAGCCGCAGTGAAACTGCGGCATCGTCAATGTCTAAGGAGAGCACCATGTCAGGAAACTCGTTTGTACGGTCCCTGCACGATCTCAGCGCAGCCGCGTGGTTCGGCGGATCCCTCATGGGCGCCGTCGGCCTGAACGGCGCGGCCGCCGAGGCCAAGGACCCCGCGGAGCGCACACGCCTGTCCACAGCTGGCTGGGCGCGCTGGACGCCGGTGCAGATTGCGGCGTTCGGTGCCCATGCAGTGGGCGGCATCGGCCTGATCGCCGCCAACAAGGGCCGCTTGGCCGGACAGCCGGGCGCCATGGCCAACACTGTGGTGAAGTCCGCTATCACCGTCGTCGGCATGGCAGCGTCCCTCTACTCCGGCATTCTCGGCAAGAAGGTCGGCGAGCTGAGCCGGCACGGCGGGGAGGGCGCAACGGAGCCCAAGCCGGGCGCGCCGGAGGAACTCGCCAAGGCACAGCAGCAGCTGAAGATTCTTCAGTGGGCACTGCCCGCCCTCAGCGGAGCGGTCATTGTGCTCGGCGCCCAGCAGGGTGAGCAGCAGCGGCCAAAGAACGTACTCAGCGGCCTCTTCGACCGCTAGGACCCGCAGCCCGGCCCGTCGTTTTCCCGAACGGCGGGCCTCTGCGGTTAAGCCCCTTTACAGAACACCAACCGATGGGAACTTTCGGGCAGCTATGGCGGGTTCCGACGTCGTCAAGCCGCCATGGCTGCCCGAAAGTTCCGAACACCACGATCAGTTCCGGACACCACGAGCCAACACAGGAGTAGATGATGGGCCAGCCAGCGCAGCAGCAGGACGTACCCGGCGTTCAGTCGGAGATGGATCCCACACCCGATTGTGGGGAGAAGAGCTACCGCGGAAGCGGGAAACTGACCGGCAAGGCGGCGGTCATCACGGGCGGCGACAGCGGGATCGGCCGTGCCGTGGCGATCGCCTTTGCGCGCGAGGGCGCGGATGTCCTCATCTCCTACCTCAGCGAGGACAATGACGCCGAGGAAACCGCCCGCCACATCGAGGAAGCCGGCCGGCGGGCCGTCACCGTGCGCGGCGACCTGTCGGACTCGCAGCATTGCCGGGACATCATCGAGCTGGCAGTGCAGGAGTTCGGCAAGGTGGACGTCCTTGTAAGCAACGCCGCCTACCAGATGAGCCACGATTCCCTCGATGAGATCAGCGAAGAAGAGTGGGAGTACACGTTCAAGGTGAACGTGTCGGCGATGTTCCACCTGGTCAAGGCCGCACTGCCGCACATGGCTCCGGGCTCCTCCATCATCGGCAGCTCATCGGTGAACTCGGACATGCCGAGCCCCGCCCTGGCGCCCTATGCTGCGACCAAGGCTGCCATCGCCAACTTCTCGGCCAGCCTCGCGCAGATGCTCGGAGAGAAGGGAATCCGCGTCAACAGCGTTGCACCCGGGCCGATCTGGACGCCGTTGATTCCCGCCACCATGCCGCCGGAGAAGGTGGAACAGTTCGGCGACGACACTCCCCTGGGCCGCGCCGGCCAGCCCGCGGAACTCGCCCCCGCCTACGTGCTGCTGGCGTCCGACGACGGCAGCTACATGTCCGGAGCGCGCATCGCCGTGACCGGCGGCCGGCCAATCCTCTGACCCCGGCACCGCGAATCCCTTGAGTCGGCAGGACACGCCGCTAATTCCCGCGGATAAGGGGAGTGTCCTGCCAATTCAACGCGAGGGAGCATAAACGCATGGACTTCAACCGGCTGCTGCAGATCCGGCGCATCTATGCCCAGCCCGCAGCGCTGGAGCTGCCGCGGGGCAAGGAAATCGTGGAGCGGTGGCCGGAGGCCGAGGTTGTTCCGGTAGACAACCACTGGAACATCCCGGAAGTCCACGGTGATGAGACCAATGTGCCCCGCTGGTCACGGATCAAGACCGAGGCTCTGGTGCTCGGGGTCAAGAAGGCTCTGACGGTCAAGCCGAACGGGCGGTCCGCCGATTTCATAGCGCCCTCCACCGCCAACGGCTGTGCGATGGCGTGCGCCTACTGTTATGTTCCGCGCCATAAGGGGTACAGCAATCCGGTGACGGTCTTCGCGAACATCGACCAGATCGCCGCCGCACTCGACAGGCACGCCACCCGCCAGGGCATGAAACTGGAACCGAACCAGTGTGACCCGGAGCTGTGGGTCTACGACATCGGCGAAAACAGTGACTGCTCCGTGGACGCCCTCATCAGCGACAACGTCGAAGACCTGGTCACGCTGTTTCGCGACCTTCCGACGGCCAAGCTGTCCTTCGCCACCAAATATGTGAACCCGGAGATGCTGAGCTGGGACCACGGCGGCCACACCCGGATCCGGTTTTCCCTCATGCCCGCGGACCTCGCGAAATCCATCGACATTCGCACGTCGCCCGTGGCGGAGCGCATGGCGGCAATCAACGACTTCGTCGACGCCGGCTACGAAGTGCATGTGAACTTCTCCCCCGTAATAGTCACGGAGACCTGGCTCAACGATTGGGAGGAGCTCCTCCGCCAACTCGATGCCGCACTGAGCCCTGCCGCCAAGGCGCAGCTCGCCGCTGAAGTCATCTTCCTGACCCACAACGAGCGGCTTCACGAGGTCAATCTTGGCTGGCATCCACAAGCGGAGAAAGCGTTGTGGCGGCCGGAACTGCAGGAGTCCAAGGTCTCCTCAAACGGCTTCACCAACGTCCGGTACCGTTCAGGTGCCAAGGCGCGCTATGTCCGGGAACTGACAGCACTCATCGAACGGATCACACCGTATATCCGGATCCGCTATGCGTTCTGAACGGGCGGCGTCTGGTCCGAGCAGGGCGCCCGTGGAAAGTCAGACAGCGAGCGCGAGGTGAGGCGCGGTACGTGAGCCGTGAGAAACGGCGTCAGAACCGGTGAGCGTGTCAGGGCCGGTGAGCATCTCAGGGCCGGTGAGCATCTCAGGGCCGGTGAGCATCTCAGGACCAGTGAGCACGTCAGGGCCCGTGAGCATAGCCAGCGCCCGTGAGCATAGCCAGCGCCTCGGCCGGTGTGGGGCGCAACGCCGGGTCCATGGAGGTCATGGCGCGGATGAGGCGCTGCCAGAACACCGGGACAGTGTCAGGAATGACCGGGTTGCGTAGCGTCCGGGCAACCAGCGACTCGATCGCCGGGAGGCAGAACGCCCGGTCACCGGTGAGGCATTCGAGCAGTACCAGTCCGAGGGAGTACATGTCACTCGCTGTGCCGACGCCTGAACCGCGCGCCTGCTCGGGGCTCATGTAGAGCACAGTGCCGCTGGAGGATGCGTCGTCGTCGGAATTCACGCCGCGGGCAGCAGTCCCGAAGTCAACCAGCTTGGGCTGGGGCGCCGGTGATCCTCCCGCGGTAAGCGGGATCATGATGTTCGACGGCTTGATGTCCCGGTGCACGATGCCCTCGGCAGCCAGGGACTGCAGCGCCCGGAGAAGCCCGTAGGCCCAGGCGGTCACATCGACGTTATGCGGGGTTGAACTCCGCAGCAGGTCGCGCAGGTTCACTCCCGGAACCAGTTCCTGCACAAGGTAGGCGCCGGCTGTCTGTCCGCTGTCACCAGCGACACCGGAATCCAGGACGCGCGCTACATACGGAGAATCGACCTGCGCCTGCAGCCGCGCTTCATCAGTGAAGGAATGGCCGGCGGAGCGCGCCACCTTGACCGCCACTGTCGTGTAGGTCTCACGGTCGGTGGCAGCCCACAGGACTCCGGCCGCACCGGAGCCGATGGCCCGCTGAAGCTCCCAGCGTCCCGCCAGCGTCGAGGAGGTGGGACCGCCGCTCACTGATGGCTGCGATCGGACCGGGCGGCCCACAGCATGGTGGCGACGTCCGCCCGGGCGAGCCCTGCGGATTCAGCAATTTCCTCGAGCGGGCAGCCGTTCGAAGCGGCCTGCTCAATGGCTTCCGTGAGAGCACTCTGCGCGCGGTCCAACTCCCATTCAAGCGACTCCACTGCTCCGGCAGCTGCGATGATCCGCTCTGTATGCGGCACGCCGTCGTGCATTGCATCGCCCAGGCCTTCTGGCAGCCACAGGCCGTCAAGAGAAGAGGCGTCAAGACAAGAGCCGTCGTGCGTCGCAGGAACCGGTGTCAGTGCGCCGCGCGATGTATGAGCGACTGTGGACATCAACTGCTCCGTTCGGTAGGTAGAATAGTATCTAGTTCAGCTAGTTATATACGACCTTAGCTTGAGGTGTCCACGATGAAAAACCGAAAAAATGAAGGCCTTCTTGAGATATCCTGAAAATAACGACCGTTCTTTAGGTTTCCTCGGTGTCCTAGCAAGTAGCGGAACTATAAAATGGTCGATATGGAAACTGCGATGAGCACCGAGGGCGCAGGGTACTGGTACGCCGACCAGGAGAACCCCGGCGGCGTTGACGTCCTTAACGCCCTGCGCGTCTACCGTGCGGCCGAGGCTGAGATGCGCCGGCGCATTCGGGAGTCCATGAATATGAACGAGACCGACCTGATGGCGATCCGGTATGCGATGCGGGCCCACAAAGCCGGGCACTGCATCAGTCCCAAGGATCTTTCGCGGATGCTGAACATCTCCACCGCGTCAACAACCGGACTGATTGACCGACTCGTGGCCAGCGGGCACCTCATTCGCCGGCCGCATCCGACGGACAGGCGATCGGTGGAGATTGTGCCGACCGGCAGCGCGGACATCGAAGTGCGGGAAACCCTGGGGGAAATGCACCAACGGATGATGGAGGTCGCGGAATCCCTCAGCCCGGAAGAGGCGCTGCACGTGACGCGCTTTCTCCAACGCATGACATCGGCAATCGAAAAACAGGACACCCATCACCACGCCTGAGGGCCGGGCCCGGGAACCCTTCCTTCGCAGGCGATGGAAGACGAGCAGTCATCGGATGGTTCGGACGCGGTCCTGAGGGAAGAGCTGATCGCTCACATCCGGGACCTTGGCGGGTTCCCCAAAGCGGCGGACCGGCGGCCCGAACTGCGGATGGTTCAGGCGGAAGATGAGCTCGCGGGACAGGACCTCACGGCGGGCTGACTCAACCCGCGAGCAGGCCTTCGCACCGTTCGGTAGCAGAATGCGTGGTGCGCGCCTCGAATAGCCGTGCATCGAGTTCCTCAAGGTCGCGGACCGCCGCAGAGATGAGACGCTGCGCGTGATCGGGATCACGCGACACCTCGCACGCCTGCTGTACATCCAGGAGGGTGCGCGCAAGCTGGACCCTCACCCGCTCCAGGTCGCGGACCCGGCGGGCTGATTCTCGCAGCTCTTCAGCGATGCCCGTCTGACTCTCGCAGTGGGCTGACGGCCGGGAACTCATTGACGACTGAAGCACACCAAAATCATAAGCAGGCTGTGTATCTTCCTGCAAACCGACACTCCGGGGATACGGCTTGTTAGGGTTCGACCATGGAACCCACGCGGCCATCCCGGCATATCGCCTCAAACCTGACTCCGGGCGTCATCCGGGATTACGTCCGGACGCAGCTCTGGCCCGTACCCCTTGCGGCCGTGATCGCCTCCGTGGCGCTGGCCCAGTGTGTCACCTGGCTGGACCACCTGCTCGACGACGACATGCCGCCGGCGCTTTCCGCCCTGCTGTTCGGCGGAGGCGCGCCCGCTGCCCGCTCACTCATGGAAGCGATCGCCGCCTCCACGATTACGGTCACCTCACTGACTTTCTCCCTCACTGTGGTCACCCTGCAGCTGGCGAGCAGCCAGTACTCCCCCAGGCTCCTGCGGACGTTCACCAGCGACCGGTTTGTCCACAACACCCTCGCGCTCTTCCTGTCGACCTTCGCCTTTGCGCTCACCGTCCTGCGGACCATCAGGGACGAGGACGGGCCCTCAACAGGCTTTGTCCCGGAAATCGCCGTCACACTCTCGTTCCTGCTTGCACTGGCAACGGTGGTGGGCCTGGTGCTGTTCCTCGGCCATCTCTCCCGCCAGCTCCGGGTGGAACGGATGCTGGTCGAGGTACGGAACGACTTCATGACGATGGTGGGCGGCGCCGGTTCCGAGTCCGAACCCCTTCACCATGTCCCCGAAGCCCCGCCGGGTGCAGTCGAACTTCGGGCAACGACATCGGGTTTCCTGGTGCAGGCCAACGAGCCGGCGCTGCTGAAGGCTGCTGAGCAGTTCAACGTCACCATCGCCCTGGATCGCCCGCCCGGGGATTTCCTCGTTGAAGGAACTCCCTTCGCACACGCCTGGCAACTCGGCGGCGACTCACCGGACGGGTGGAGCTCTGAGCAAACCGATGGACTACAGCAGGCGGTTGGCGATGCCCTGACCATGGGATTCGAGCGAAACTCGGTCCAGGACATCGGATTCCCCCTGCAACAGATCCTCGACGTTGCGGTACGGGCGATCTCCCCGAGCGTCAATGATCCGACCACCTGCGTGCACGCACTGGGCCACCTTTCAACGGGCCTGTCCGCGCTTGCCCGTGAGGGTCAGGGCCACCGGGTAATGACCGACGGTCAGGGGCGTGCCAGGGTTTTCCTTGCCCGGCGCACGTTCGCCACACTGTTGGACCTGGTGGTTTCGCAGATCTGCACCTACGGGATGGATGATCCGCGTGTGGCCCGCCGCCTGGTGGAGCTGTTGTCGGAGGTCGAGCACAATGATCCGGCCCACCGGCAGGCTGAACAGATCCGCAGACAGCGGCACCGGGTCTCCCGTGCCATCGCGGGAAGCCAGCTCGACCCCGTCGACCGGCAGGACCTCCTCGCGGAATGCGCCGCCAAACCCTGACGGACGGTGGTGTCAGCCCACCGAAAAGCCCCTTCGGGACAGGCGGCGGCGTCAGCCCACCGCTCCGGGAAGAGCGTCAGCCCACCGGAACGGGTGGCCCGGCGATCAGGAGCGCCGCAAAGACAACGCTCACGCCGATGATCGCCACCAGGACCGCCGGGAGCGGGTTGCGCAGCACCCAGGCCTGCACGTTCTCCACTGCACCGGCTGGGTGCTCTTTTCCGGACGCAAGCCGCCAACCGCCGTCGAGCTTTCCACGGCGCTCAAGCTGCCAGTCGAAAAGGACCGTCGCGAAGGGAACCACACCGGCGAGCAGCCCTAGGGCACCGGTGCCGGCGCTCCACCGCTGGTTCACCCAGACAAAAGAGGTGCTGACGAGGTATGCGAGGAACACAAAGCCGTGCAGCGCACCGCCGACGGAGACCAGCGCATCGGTGGTCCCGGCAACGTACTTCAGGTACATGCCCGCAAGGAGCAGCGCCCACGTGACAGCCTCCGCGACGGCGACGCTGCGGAAGAGGGTACGAGGGGTCATGGAGGTCTCCTGGTCAGGTGCGGGCGGTCCCTTAAATCTAGCGCAGCACCCGGCCGCCGACCCATTCCGGACGGACTCCCCGAGAACGGGAAAGCGTAGAATTGAGGCATCAGCCGGTGTATCGAGATTGGCCTCTGATGAACACTTCTGCCGCCGGGAACCGTGGGCTCTGGGAAGGGTCGGTCGGGCGTGTACCGATGCTTGCCGCAGCTTCTTCCGCTGCCACAACACTCCTGTTCATACCGATCCTGCTGCGCGGCCCGTCCACTACTGAGGCGCTGCCGGCATTCTGGCTGGTGGCGTTTGTCGCGGCCGCTCCCCTCACCGCCTATCTGCTCAACCGCCGCCTGCACGCTGACCTTGGCGTTGTGGAATCGTTGCTGGTCGGGTTGCCGCAACTGCCCGTGATCGTCCTGCTCTCGGTGGCGGGAGTGTGGCTCGATGTACAGCGGGGGTTCCTGCTGGCGGGCTCCGGCGAGGAGGCCATGTCCTACGGGATCGGGATCAGCGTCTCCGCCGTTGCCGGCGCGGTTCTCCTGGTCCTCGTCGCGGTTGCCGCCCGGCTGGGCGGGATTCGCCGAAACTAGTCCTGCACATCCCAGTACACGGCACCGCCGCAGACCCGTGCCCCGGCAGACGGCTCGTGCGGCGTCAGTCGGCCGTCCGGCATGAGATGCTGCACTTCGAACCCGTGCAGCATCATTAGGACATCCGCCACAATGCGCCGGTGGCAGCGCCACCAGACGCTCTCGCTGCACATGATTGCCGTGGTCCGCTCCTCGGCCGTTCCCCGCAGCAGCCTGAGCGCCGCAGTGAACTCCCCGGTCCTGGTGTAGGCGGCGTAGGCACGGAACTGCGCAACCCGCCACCACTGGTCCGTTTCCGGCTCACCGGCAGTACGACGACGGCGGCCGCCCAGGTCCTCCAGCCACACATAGTCGATCCCCTCGGACGGCAGCCACTGCTCGAGCGCTTCCTTCCGCGTGTCGTCATTGCGGCGGCTCCCCGGAAAGCGGCGCACATCCGCGAGCACCTCCACGCCGGCGCCGCGCAGCAGCGCGCTGAACTGCTCCCGGTCCGCTGTCCCATGCCCCACAGTGAGTAGTCGCATGGAGCCAGTCTGTCAGGAGCGCGTGAGAGCATAAATTCATGCCCGAATCCGCGTATCCCATGATCGATGTCGCCGACATCATCCGCATGGTGGGCGGCGCCGCGTTCCAGCGCGGTCAGGGCTATGCCAAGGACTCCCTGGTGCAGGGGCTCACCTTTGAACCGGACTCAACAACGGTGCACGCCCGGGTGATGGGCACCTCGCCGTCGCCGTACCGCACCCAGCTGTATCTGGCGCGCAAGGGTGACGGCCGGTACCACCTCCGGGACAGTGTGTGCTCCTGTCCGGTGGGGCTGGACTGCAAGCATGTTGCCGCCGTCGCGCTCCGGTCCAACATGGAGAACCTGCGCTCCAACGCGGAGCTGACGGCACCGGCGTCGCCCTCCCGCCCTGCGGGGTGGCAGGAGTCCCTCTCCGGGCTGCTCTCAACCCACCAGCACGACGACGGCGCGCTGGCCGCCGTCCGGACCACTCCCCTGGGCCTGCAGTTCGAACTCCGGCCCACCACCGTGTCCCGGTGGGAGAAGGGGCGCGCCTACCGCCGCTATAAGCTCGGCGTGCGCCCGGTGATCCGGAACGCCAAGGGCAACTGGGTCAAGAACAACCTGGCGTGGGGCAACATCAGCTACCAGACGTACGGGCTGAAGCTGGACCCGGATCAGCACCGCTGGTTCGCCCAGTTCCCGGCGCTGCACCGCGGGACCGGCGTCACCTACTTCGGCAATAACGATTCCTGGCTGCACCTGGATGATTTCAGCAATCCCCTGCTTTGGCAGTTGCTGCAGGAGGCGCAGCGGCTCGGGATCGCCTTCGTCGGGTCGAAGAAGAGCGTGACCGTGCAGTTGGCGTCCCAGGCCGTGCTGCTGCTCGATGCCACCACCACCGACGGCGCCATCCAGCTCTGCCCGGCCATCAACATCGACGGGGAGAACCACCCGCCGCAGACGGCGCACGTGATCGCCAACCACGGCGTGTACACCGTGTCGGAGGACGGCGTCATCACCCTGGCCCCCACCACCCGGAAACTCACCGACCACAACCGCGAGCTCCTGGAGCGCACCCGGCCGGTCCGCATTCCGGAGGCAGAGAAACAGGAGTTCCTGGCCGGCTTCTATCCGCGGCTCATCCAGTCCATCGACGTGGTCAGCAGCGACGGCTCCGTTGCCTTCCCGGAAATCATCCCTCCCGTCCTGGTGCTCACCGCCACCTTCAGCGATGACCAACTGGATCTCTCCTGGGACTGGGCCTACCGGGCCGGGGACACCGAGACCCGCAAACCGCTTAAGAACGACGACGACGACGGCTACCGGAACGCTGCAGCCGAAAGCGCCGCCCTCCAGTCGGTCCGCGAAGCGCTCGGCGGGCGCATGGTCAAGGACCGCACGTTCACCGGCATGGACATGGTGGACTTCACGGAAACCGTCCTTCCCCGGGTGGAGCGCCTCGACGCGGTCCGGGTGGACATCATCGGGAGCAAGCCCACGTTCGAGGAACTCACCGAGACGCCGCAGCTCCTCATCACCACGGTGGACACCGAAGACCGCGACTGGTTCGACCTCGGCGTGCTCGTCACGGTGCAGGGCCGGAAAATCCCGTTCGACCACATCTTCACTGCCCTGGCCAAGGGTTCCAACCGGATCAAGCTGGTGGACAACAGCTACCTGTCCCTGAACCAGCCCATCTTCGATCAGCTCCGTGAACTCATCGATGAGGCCCGGATGCTGAGCGAGTGGGAGACCGGCCTGCGGATCAGCCGCTACCAGGCGGGGCTGTGGGCCGAGTTCGAGGACCTGGCGGAGGAAACGGAGCAGGCGCAGTCCTGGCGTGCAGCGGTGAATGGGCTGCTGGAACTGACCGAGGTGGAGCAGACCCCCCTGCCGGACGGGCTGCAGGCCACGCTCCGTCCGTACCAGGTGGACGGTTTCAACTGGCTCGCGTTCCTCTGGAACCACGGCCTCGGCGGTGTCCTCGCCGATGACATGGGGCTCGGCAAGACCCTCCAGACGCTGGCGCTGCTGACCCACGCGAAGGGCAGCGGCGAGCAGCGGCCGTTCCTCGTCGTCGCGCCTACCTCAGTAGTGCCCAACTGGATCGCGGAGGCGCAGCGCTTCGCTCCGGGGCTGGCAGTCCGCGGTATCGCGGACACCCAGGCCAAAAGCGGCACACCGGTGGCGGAGCAGGTGGAAGGCGCCGACGTCGTCATCACCTCCTATGCCCTCTTCCGGCTGGACCATGACGCCTACAAGTCGCTCGAGTGGGCGGGGCTCATCCTGGATGAGGCGCAGTTCGTGAAGAACCATGCGGCAAAGGTGCATCGGTGCGCCAAGGAGCTGGACGCGCCGTTCAAGCTCGCCATCACCGGTACTCCCATGGAGAACAACCTGATGGAGCTGTGGGCGATGTTCAACATCGCCGCTCCGGGGCTTTTCCCGTCGTCGCGCGCGTTCACCGAGGAGTACCGCACTCCGATCGAGAAGCAGGGAAACACAGAGCGGTTGCAGCGGCTGCGTCGGCGGATCCGCCCGCTGATGATGCGGCGCACCAAGGAGGCGGTCGCGTCGGACCTGCCGCCGAAGCAGGAGCAGGTTCTGGCCGTGGAGCTGCACCCGCGCCACCGGAAGATCTACCAGACGCATCTGCAGCGGGAGCGGCAGAAGCTGCTGGGCCTGATTGATGACCTCGACCGGAACCGGATGATCGTGTTCCGTTCGCTCACGCTGCTGCGGATGCTCAGCCTCGACGTGTCGCTGGTGGAGCCCGAGTATGAGGGGGTGCCGTCGGCGAAGCTGGATGTCCTGTTCGAGCAGCTGGAGGACGTCCTCGCTGAGGGGCACCGCGCCCTGGTGTTCAGCCAGTTCACGTCCTACCTCAAGCTCGCCGCCGCGCGCCTTGAGGCCCAGGGGGTCGAGTTTGCCTACCTCGACGGCTCGACACGCAAACGCGCCGAGGTCATTGACTCGTTCAAGAACGGCAGCGCGCCGGTGTTCCTGATCAGCCTGAAGGCCGGCGGTTTCGGGCTGAATCTCACCGAGGCCGACTACTGCTTCCTGCTGGACCCGTGGTGGAACCCCGCCACGGAGTCGCAGGCGGTGGACCGGACACACCGCATCGGACAGACCAAGAACGTCATGGTCTACCGGATGGTCTCCACGGACACCATCGAGGAGAAGGTGATGAAGCTGAAGGAGCAGAAGGCCCGGCTGTTCAGCTCGGTTATGGATGACGACGCCGTCTTCAGCTCAGCCCTGACGGCGGACGACATCCGGGAACTGCTCGCCGGATAGCCGCCCGCCGCGGGCGGGGTGAGGTTCGGCTCAGACGGTGCGGACGACGTCGTCATAGGCGAATTTGGGCTTGGCTTCGCCCCAGGCTTCCTCTCCCGGCCGGCCGATGTTGACCACAAGGAAGCTCTTCTGGTCCCCGGCGGGGAAGAAGGCGGCGTCGATGGCGTTGAAATCCGCGCCGGTCATGGGACCTGCCGCAAAGCCGAGGGAACGCACCGCGAGGATGAAGTAGCCGGCCTGCAGGTGCGCGTTGTTGTTGGCGGTCGCTGCGGCCAGCTCAGGATCGGCGTCGTACATCGCCTTGGGCGCGTTGTAGCCGGGAAGGAAGCTGTCCCACCGCTCGGCCCAGTGTGTGTCATAGCTGAGAATGGCAACCAGCGGAGCGGCCGCGGTCTTGGCCTTGTTGCCTGCCATGAGTGCGTCGACGAGGTCGGCCCGGGCTGCTTCCGAGCGCACGTAAGTGACGCGGAGCGGCTGCGAGTTGAACGCCGTGGGGCCGAACTTGGCCAGCTCGTAGATGGTCTGGGCCTGCTGCTCCGTCACCTCACCGGTGAAGGAATTGGCGGTGCGTGCCTTGGGCGTCGACGGCGGCTGAATCGATGACTGCTTCTTCGTGGGCAATGGTCACTTGGCTTACCTCTCGCTCAGCCTCCACGAATCATGGCGGCTCCTGTGCTTCCGTAAGGTTGCAACCTGAACTATCCGGGTGGTGTTCCCCGTGGCGCGGTGATGCTGGTCACGGTTGTGGCGGAGACCTAAGGGGTGGGCTCAGCCGGATGCTTTTTTGGCCGGTACCCTGCAATGGCGGCGCGGACGTCACCCTCCTCATGTGCACCCTTGTCCTTGCCGAACGGCAACGCCTTGAGCACCGGATGCAGGATGGCCATGACAAGGAGCCCCCAGCCGAGCCCGAGCACGGCCGAGCACAGCGTGTTCACGAGCCAGGCAAGGAGACCTCCAACTACCGGGATCCCCACGAACGGCGCCTCGAGGGCGTGGACCAGGTCATACGGCAGGTGCCAGCCGAGGTCGTATGCCCCCTGCAGCATGATGTGACCGCCGACCCAGAGCATGGCAATGGTACCGATCAGGGTGATGGCCGCGAGCACGGCCGGCATGCCTTTGACGAGCAGCTCGCCGAAGCGTTTGGAACCGGCGGAGTCCTTGGTGGTGAGATGCAGACCGATGTCATCCATCTTCACGATCAGGGCGACGGCCCCGTACACGAGCACCGTGATAGCCAGCGCCACCACCACCAGGATGATCGCGCGGGACCAGATGGATTCAGCGGCAACCTCGTTCATGGAGATGACCATGATCTCGCAGGACAGGATGAAGTCGGTGGTGATGGCGCCCTTGATGACCTTCGCTTCCGCTTCCGGCCCGCGTTCCACCGCCGGAGCTTTCTCATCCTTATGGTCGCCGCGCAGCTTGTGCCACACCTTCTCGGCGCCTTCAAAGCAGAGATAGGTACCGCCCAACATCAGGATGAACGGAATCAGCCAGGGAACAAAGGCGCTGATGAGCAGCAGCGCCGGCAGGATGATCAGCAGCTTGTTCCGGAGCGAGCCCCAGAAAATGCGCTTGATCATGGGAAGCTCACGGGACGGGTCCGACCCTGACACGTACTGCGGGGTGACTGCGGCGTCGTCGATCACTACGCCGGCAGCCTTGGCTCCCGCTTTGGCGGCGCCGGCAGCGACGTCATCCACGGAAGCGGCCGCGATGCGGGCCAGCGCTGCGACGTCGTCCAGCAGAGCGACGAGACCGCCGCTCACAGGTCAGCCCCGCGCTGCTTGAGGGTGGAGGGCTGCGCGTGGAAGCGTCGGTCTGGGCGCGTGATTGGCATGTTCGAATTATATGGCGTTGGACTGACCGCCGTCAGGGGAGCTGCGCGGCTTAGAGTCTGAGGATCCCCGTGTAAGCCCCGGGTCACTATTATGCGTGGGAACAAAGACGTGCGATTCTGTGTTGCACCCTTGCTCTAGTAATAACCGCTCACGGTCAGGAAGAAGTACACCTAAATTGGCAACCGATTACGACGAAGTCCGTTCCGACGTCAAGGAATCCCAGGACCGATCCCTCGAGGCACTGCAAGCCGCCAACGCCCCCGATGCGCGCAGCGTCGTAACCGAGCTGGACGAAGCCGATGTGCTTGACGAAGGACTCACGCCCGGAGGGGAAATAGTCTCTGAAGAGTTGATCGTCCAGGTCGTTCCGCAGGGCGCCGATGAGTTCACCTGCTATTCCTGTTTCCTGGTGCGCCACCGGTCCCAGAAGGCGCGGGAAAGCAACGGGCATGCCTACTGCGTCGAGTGTGAGGGCTAGCCCGCCAACTACCTGAGGTTGTGGGACGGCCGCCTGATCGCGTCGCGGCGAGGGCGGGCCAGCGCCTTGTTTGAATAGACGTAAAGGAAACATCAAGAACCGGGATCACTCACCAGGACCGGGCGTACGTTGAGCTCGTGAGTGCAACACTCGATCATCTCGTTCATTCCCGCCGTGCCCGTAGGCTGGGGCACTGGTTGCTGGATGACGAGAACCAGCGCAAGCGCAAGCGCCCTGTCAAGCCCGGTAGGAGATCCGCCGTTAGGCCCTGGTGGAAGGTAATGTGCCTGACCGGTGTCGATTACTTCTCGACGCTCGGCTACCAACCGGCCATCGCGGCCGCCGCTGCGGGCGCACTTGCTCCCATAGCCACCCTGATCCTCGTTGCCGTTACCCTGTTCGGAGCGCTCCCGATCTACAGGCGGGTAGCCCGGGAAAGTCCGCACGGCGAAGGTTCCATCGCGATGCTCGAGCGGCTCCTGCCGAAATGGAAGGGCAAAATCTTCGTCCTCGTCCTACTGGGCTTCGCTGCGACCAGCTTCACCATCACCATGACACTCTCCGCCGCGGACGCCAGCGCCCACCTCATCGAAAACCCCTTCGCACCGTCATGACTGGAAGACCAGGAAATCATCGTCACCCTGGTCTTCCTGCTGCTTCTGGCCACCGTCTTCTTCAGGGGATTCCGGGAAGCCATCGGCATCGCTGTCGTGCTCGTCGCCGTTTTCCTCGCCCTGAACCTCGTTGTTGTCGCGGTGTCCGCTGCGGAAGTCTTCGCCGATCCCGAACCAATTACCGACTGGTGGACTGTGCTGACAACCCAACACAGCAACCCGATTGCGATGTTCGGCGTGGCCCTGCTGGTCTTTCCCCGACTCGCCCTCGGCCTCTCGGGATTTGAGACCGGCGTCGTTGTCATGCCCCAGATCGAGGGAGCACCCGGGGACACACCGCAGCGGCCGGAGGGACGGATAATCGGGGCGCGGAAGTTGCTGACCTCAGCCGCTGTGATCATGAGCGGCTTCCTGATCTCATCCAGCTTGGTGACGACGCTGTTGATTCCCGCAGCCGAATTCGAGGAGGGTGGCGAAGCCAACGGGCGCGCGCTGGCCTATCTGGCCCACAAATATCTCGGAGAGGGTTTCGGCACGCTCTACGATGTCAGCACCATCGGCATCCTCTGGTTCGCGGGCGCCTCCGCCATGACCGGACTGCTCAACCTCGTACCCCGGTACCTGCCCCGCTACGGGATGGCACCCACCTGGACGCGAGCCGTTCGACCCATGGTGATTGTGTTCACTATCGTTGCCACTGTCGTGACCATAGTGTTCAAGGCCGACGTCACCGCCCAGGGCGGCGCCTACGCGACCGGCGTGCTGGTCCTGATCACATCGGCAGCGGTAGCCGTCACACTGTCGGCGCGCCGCTGCGGTCAGCACACCGCCGCGCTCGGATTCGGCGTCATTTCGTTGATTCTGATCTGGACTGCCCTCGCCAACGTTTGGGACCGGCCCGACGGCGTCGGCATCGCCGCCCTCTTCATCGTCGGCATCATCCTCGTGTCCGTCATATCGAGGGTGCGGCGCGCATTCGAACTGCGCGCGACCTCCATTACACTCGATGACGAAGCACTGGGTTTCGTCGCGGCACAGGACGCCGGAGAGGTCCTGCTCATCGCACACGACCCCGAGCGGCTCAGCGCTTCGGCATACCGCCGGAAGCTCGAGCACGCCTGCACCGTCAGCCACCTTAGCCCAGCAGACAACCCGCTGTTCATCGAGGTGACCGTTGATGACTCATCGGATTTCGAAACACATTTGCTCGTTCGTGGAGTCACCCGCCACGGCTTCCGGATCCTCGAAGTTCACAGCTCCAACGTGCCCAACACCATCGCCGCAGTAATGCTCCACATCCGGGACATCACCGGACTCATGCCACACGTCTACTTCCGCTGGACCGAGGGCGACCCACTGGCGAATCTCTTCAAATTCCTCATCACCGGAGAAGGCGAAATCGCACCGGTGACCCGGGAAGTCCTCCGCGAAGCCGAACCGGACGTCACCCGACGGCCCTGGGTCCACGTCGGCTGACCGAAGACCGCCCAACCGGGCACTGGCCAACCCCAAAGGTCCGGCTATGAAGGATTCTTGCCGGGGCGTTTTCGACTGCGGGATAGCGCCAGCGCGCTTCCTCGCCGAGGTTACGGGGCCCAGTTCCTTGGACGCCATCCATTGGGAGGGCAGGCCGCACGGAAACCAGTCGAGGCATACCTACCCGGCAGCCGCCGCCGCACCGAGCCGGAACATCCGCGAGCACACCGCCTGGGCGAAGACTTCGTCATGCGTGGCCATCATGAGGATTCCGCCGTCGCGGATGTGCCGCCGAAGAAGCCCGGACAAGACCTCACGCCCGCGCAGGTCCAGGCCCACCGTCGGCTCATCGAGCACCCACAGGCGGGGCCCGGTAGCCATCAGTGACGCCAGTGCAACGAGCCGCCGGTCGCGGAAACTCAGGTCGTGCGGGTGATGGTGAACCGCATCCGCAAGCCCGACGGCGGCCAACGCCTGCAGCGCGCACCGCTCAGCCTCCTTCCGGGAACGGCCAGCAGCCCTCGGGCCGTAGGCAACCTCGCGCAGCACGGTGTGCTCGAATAGCTGCTGGTCGGTGTCCTGAAACAGATGACCGACCGTGGAGGCAAGCGATCCCACGGGCCGCCCCCGAAGGTCCTCACCGTACAACTGGACCCTTCCCGCTTCCGGCCGGAGCAGTCCGTTCAGATGCTGCAGCAGGGTCGACTTCCCCGACCCGTTGGGCCCGAGCACCGCGACCGCCTCACCGCTGGAAACAGCAAGGTCCGCCACGGACAGGACCGGTTCCGCGCCGTACCCGAAGCTGAGGTCGCGGATCCGGATGGCCGGTATCCGGTCCTCGCCAACAGCGTGCGCCAACGGAGCGGAGTTTGCAGCCACCCCTTCAACACCGACCCCATACCTGCCCAGGTCATCGCTGCCAGGGACGTCCTGATCAACAGGAACCATCGAACCGCCGGAGAGCACCAGCACCCGGGTCGCCGGACCTGCGTCACGGGGAAGCATCGGCTCGAACAGCAGAATGGCGGTTCCGCTCTCCCCCAGCGCAGCCAGCAGCGACTCGAGATCGCGTCGCCCAGCGACATCGAGACCCTTGAACGGCTCATCGAGCACCAGCACCGCAGGATTACCGACGACGGCGGCCGCGATAGCGACACGCTGCAGCTCACCCCCGGATATCCGCCGCGGATCCCGCTCCAGCAGGTCGGTCAGCCCAAGCCGCGCGGCAGCCAGGTCAACGAGCACATGCATCCGCTCGGCGGGAACACCGCGATTCGCCAGCCCGAACGCAATTTCCTCGGCCACGCTCGCGCAGACCATCGACAGGTGCGCATGCGCCCGCTGCCCGACGTACCCGACATGCTGCGCCCACGCCGCAGGATCAATCCGCGGATCCGAACCGGAGCCGGCGAAGACAAGCTGCTCCCCCGCAACCGACAGTGTGCCGACGAACCGGTGGCCCTGACCGGCGTCGAGCTGTCCCGCCAGCACGCGCGCCAGGGTGCTCTTCCCGGAGCCGGAGGCTCCGACCACCAGTGCGCGCTCCCCCGCGCCCAGGCTGAAAGCGATGTCAGCCAACACAGCGCCGTCGTCGTAGGCGAAGCTCTCCAGCTCAAGGGAAATCACGTGTGCCTCCCGACATACCACCAGGAGGTGAAAACGACGACGACGGCAAGCAGCCCCCAGCGGACGGCCCGCTGGGCTGCGGTGTCGGTGTCGGCGCGGTAGCTGGTGCGCGGGCCGGTTCCGGCGAAGCCTCGCGCGTCGAGGGTGCGGGAGCGGTCCGCCGCGTCGGTGAGGAGACCGGCGATGAGCGGACGGCCCACCATGACCAGCGCCCGGAGCTTCGAGAGTGGGCTGCGGGTCACCACCAGGCCGCGCGCCTGCTGCGCCCTGGTGATCTGCGCGGCCCGGTCCGCCACGAGCGGCGCAAGCCCCAGTGCCGATCCGAGCACATACACGAGCTTGCGGTTCCAGCCGCGGTGGGTCAGGGTCTCGAGTAGTTCGGAGACCTCCAGAGACAACGCGGCCGTGAGAAGGAGGCCGGTGAAGGCAGCAACGCGGGTGCCCATCTCCAGCGCAAAGAGCAGCCCCTCCGCGGTGACGGCGGCCGGGCCGAGATCAAGCAGGACCCTCTCCCCTTCCGGGTAAAACAGCCCGTGAAGGAGGAGGAGAAACATCAGCATCGGCCCCGCCAGCACACCGAAGGCGACGGCGATGTGCACGGCCCGCCCGGACGTTGCCGCGGCGGGAAGAACCAGCAGCAGGAGAACGGCGAGAGAAAAGCGCCAGTCGTCGACCACCAGCACCAGCACCACCAGCAGTCCTGCGATGGTCAGCTCGGTGAGCGGGTTGAGGATCCGGCGGCGGAACCGCACCGGTTACTTCCTTTCGGCGGCGCTCTCGTCCCGGCTGCCCGAGTCACCGGATGACGCACCCAACAGCACCCGGTGCCGCCGGACAAACGTGAATGCGTTCCGGGTGCGGCGCGGCAGTGCGTACACGATCAGCGCCACCACGGTGAAGATGATCAGCTTGTCGATGGTGTCTGACGTCAGCCCCTGCTTGGTCGCAGCGACCAGCAGCGTATCCCCCATGGCGCGGAACGCGGCGACAATGGCGTTGGTACCCATGGTTCCGGCGGCGCCGAACATGAAGGCAGCCACCGGAGCGGCCAGCAAACCGCCGACGACGCCGGTCAGCAGCCCCGCGACCGGCACCAGGTAGAGGCGGCGGAACATGCCCCAGCGTGCTGCCAGGCCCGCAAGCAGCCCAATCACGGCCGAACCAGCCGCGAACGGCAGGGCGAACGGGTTGAACAGACCCCAGATCGCGTTGCTGAGCACCCCGGTCGCGGCGCCGGCGGCGGGGCCGGCGAGGACACCGATCAGCACGGTGCCGAGAGCATCAAGGTAGATCGGCAACCCGAGCGTGCCGGCAAGCTGCCCGAAGGAGATGTTGAGCGCGATGCCCACCGGCATCAGCACCACGGCCTGGGTGTTCAACCCGGGCAGGATACCCGCCACCAGCAACGCGCCTCCCCCCAGGAAGCCCAGGAGGGTGGTGAGCCCGGCAGGTGTGCCCGCCCCACCGGCGATTTCGGCGGGCTGGACGAGAACCAGGTACAGGTAGGTGGCGGCGATGACCACGGCGCCCGCAATCAGAAGAATCCGGCGCGTCGATGGCGCAGCGGTCCCGGAGGGCAGCGTCAGGGAGGAGTTCATGGCGATCCTTACGCAGGGAAAGCATTGACGTGGGAAGCGCACCTCATGTCACCTCGGCGCAGGCCGGCGGAGTCCGCCGGCAGCTCACCATTCTACCGGGATCAAGCGGGAGATGCGCTCCACGCCAGGGACGCGATGCGGGAAATCATCAGGTCGAAGACCTCCTCGGGGTGATTTCCAGTGACCACGCGTGCGTTCGGCGGGAGCTTGCGGAAGCCGGCAAAGTCGCCCACTGTCTGGGCAAAGGTCAGCGCTGACTCGGTTTCGACATCGACGTGCGCCTCCCGTGCGGTGTAACGCGCTTCCCCGGTAGCAACCATGGCCGCAAAAAGGTCGTGAAGGTGCGCAATGTAGCCCTGGTTGTAGAGCCGGTGAAACTCCATATAAAAGCGGAGCGCGTCAGACAGGAAAGCAATGACCGGGTTGGGCGAGGCACTGCGCAGCCCGTCGGCGTCGTCGGTGGAAAGCAGTTCCGGCACCTGTCCTGCCGCGACGGACAGCCGCTCAAAATGTTCCGGGCGGCACTCGATGCGTTCGGTTGTTTCAAGGGCGCAGATGATCGGCAGCCTGTCGACGGGCACGCCTTCGTACGCTGCGTAGACCTCGCGGGCGGCGTGCGGGTCCACATGCGTGTTCCACTCCGCCACCGGTGTGGTATTTCCCTGGTAATTGAACGAGCCGCCCATGATCACCAGCCCTTTGAGCAGGCGCGGCAGGTCCGGTTCCTGACGGATGGCGAGCGCAAGGTTGGTGAGCGGACCGGTGACGAGTCCGGTGAGTTCGCCGGGGTTGGCCCTCGCCGCCTCCACCCAGAGATCGACCCCCGAGCGGGTTGATACCTGCTGCCGGGCCGGCGGAAGCACCGCGTACCCAAGTCCCTGGTCGCCGTGGGTTTCCTCGGTGGTGACCAGCGGAATCTCCAGTGGTGTTTCCCGTCCGGTGGCCACCTCAACCCCAGTTACCCCAGCGAGTTCGAGCACAGCGAGCGTGTTTGCGGCGACCTGCTGCGCTGACACGTTGCCGGCTGTGCAGGTGATTCCCTCGATGTGCACATCCGGTACACCCAGCAGGTAGAGGAGGGCGACGGCGTCGTCGATTCCGGTGTCAACGTCGAGGAGGAGCCGGGTGGGTCGGGCAGTCATGCGTTTACCGTAGCAATGCGACGGGCCTTCAACGCCACCGTCAAGGCTTAAAGCATGGTGCCGGCAGCCGCACGAATGGGGGATGCGTGCGGGTGCCGGCACTTACGCACCGGTTGGGGGGCAACCGGCGCATAACAACTGTACAGATAACTTAGGCCTGTGGGAAGCCCAGAAGTTCGGCGGACGCCTCCGTACACATCAGGCCGGAATACGCCGTCTCGGCGCCCGATGGTCGCTCTGCTCCCGATGGGAGTGGTCCTTGCGGGTATGGTCCACGACCGGACCGGTTCCGGCGATCTCCCGAATGGCGTCGATACCCTCCACCGCGGATTGCTTGGTGGGGAAATAGGCCGAAACCGCAATGAGGGTTCCGTCATCGGCCATCAGTTTGAGCCGATAGCCGTGATCATGGGCGTCCACCAACTTGAAATATCCAGACACGCTCTTACCTCCTTGTAAGTACGCCTCGACTTACCCATGGTAGTAAGCGCGCTTGCTGTATGGTTAGTCCTCGCTGGTCACAATTCGGCGTCGAGCACTCAAAAGTTCAAGTTCCGGTCTACCGGCAACGAGCCGCTCCACAGCATCGAGAACCTCCACCACATGCCTGCGGTCCCCCGCCACCAGCCCCACACCGACGGTCGCGCGGCGATGCAGCTCCTGTGAATCGACCTCGGCAACGGACACGTCGAAGCGGCGCCGCACTTCGGCAACCAGCGGCCGGACCAGCGACCGCTTACCCTTCAGCGAGTGCACGTCTCCCAGCAGAAGGTCGAATTCAACA
The DNA here is from genome assembly GCF_900099735.1 of Arthrobacter subterraneus. Classification (GTDB taxonomy): domain Bacteria; phylum Actinomycetota; class Actinomycetes; order Actinomycetales; family Micrococcaceae; genus Arthrobacter_D; species Arthrobacter_D subterraneus. The sequence continues at coordinate 91,074 of NZ_FNDT01000005.1, forward strand.
AAGCCCACCCACACAGCCGCTCACCGCCCACGCGCTGCAAGAGTGGCAACCAACGACGACGGCGCATTCCTCGCGATGAAAGCCAGCACCCTGTAGCGCCGACTGGGAATGGAAATGGCCTTTCCGGCGGAGAGGTCCTTCAGCGCCGCGCGGACTACGTCCTCTGTATGGAGCCACATCCATCTGGGCACCGACGCCTTATCCATGCCCATGCGCTGATGGAATTCGGTGTGGACAAGGCCGGGGCAGAGCGCCATCACCGTGACCCCGCGTTTACGGTACGTGAAGTTGGCCCACCGGCTGAAGTTGATCATCGCCGCCTTCAGCGCGCTATAGCTGCCGCGCGGGGTGAAACCGGCGACACTGGCTACATTCACTATCCGGCCGGCTCCCCGCGCCAGCATCCCCTGCAGGGCAGCGTGACTGAACGCCAGGGGCACGGTGAGGTGGATTGCCGCATGCTTCAGTTCATCTTCCAGAGAGTTTTCCTCGAAGGAGTGGGGCAGTCCGTACCCCGCGTTGTTGACCAGGGTGGACACCGGATCCGAATCATCACGGAGGCGGGCGAGAACGCGGCGGATGCCGTCGTCGTCGTGCAGGTCCGCAGCCAGCACCTCGACTGAGACGCCGAAACGGGAGCGGAGTGCAGCGGCTTTTTCCTCGAGCCGCTCCGCATTCCTGGCCACCAGCACCAGTGCGCTTCCCTGCGCTGCGAGCTGCTTGGCGAACTCCGCTCCCAGCCCTGCAGTGGCGCCCGTGATTAGTGCTGTATCGGCCATTGTTTTCCCTTATCAGGCGTGTATTCCAGCAGTAAACTGTAAGTGCTGGTTGAACGCGTTTTGCGTTCCTCCAACGGCGGTGCCGGCGGTGCGCCTCTCCTGACGCCTCGCGGCACAGCGAAGAGTCATATTCACACACTAGGAGGGGAGATGACTACCGCATCACACCACGCGCATGATTTCCATGTGACGCGCGACCACGTTCGCAGCGCATCGATGGGGATGGGAGTAGTTTTCCTGCTGGTGGGGGTTCTCGGGCTCATTCCGGGCATCACCACCCAATACGATTCCATGGCGTTCGCCTCCGGATCCGAGGCAATGCTCCTGGGCGCTTTCCAGGTGTCCGTCCTGCTCAGCCTGGTGTATCTCGCCATGGCGGCTGCCGGCATCTGGATGAGCCGTGGAGTCAACCAGGCGCGCAATTTCCTGATTGGAAGCGGCGTGGTCCTGCTGGTCATGTGGCTCTACGGACTGATCGTTGGCGATTCCGCTGCCAACATCCTGTCCACGAACGCATCCACCAACTGGCTGAACCTGATCCTCGGCGTCGTTGCCGGCGGGCTCGGAATCGCGTACATGGTACGGCACCGGGGAGGCCGCGCGCTATAGCTACGGCAACTGAACTCCCCGCGAAACACGCCCCACGATGAAGCCCCGTGGGGCGTGTTTTTGTACGAATGGAATGTTAATCAAATCGGTATACTGATTCGCTTTCCCGACCTAGACTGGCGGCGGGGCCCACCGCTGCCGAACGGGGTAGGCCGGGCCTTGCGGAACGGACGTTCGATGACGAACGCCCGCCAAAACTCGGAAGGATCACCATGTCAGGAAACAAGGCTGTGGCCTACAAGGGCCCCGGCAAGGTCGAGATCATCGATACCGATTACCCCACGTTCGAACTCAAGGACGGCCCCGGCGTCAATCCCGCCAACGTCGGCAGAAAGGTGAACCACGGCGTCATTCTGAAGACCGTCGCAACCAACATCTGCGGCTCCGACCAGCACATGGTCCGAGGACGCACCACCGCCCCGGCGGACTTGGTACTCGGCCACGAAATCACCGGCGAAGTGGTCGAGGTGGGCAGCGATGTCGAGTTCATCAAGAAGGGCGACATCTGTTCGGTTCCGTTCAACATCTCCTGCGGCCGGTGCCGCAACTGCAAGGAGCGCAAGACGGGCATCTGCCTCAACGTCAATCCCGACCGGCCGGGCAGCGCCTACGGCTATGTGGACATGGGCGGCTGGGTGGGAGGCCAGGCGGAGTACGTCCTCGTGCCGTACGCAGACTGGAACCTGCTGAAGTTCCCGGACCGGGACCAGGCACTGGAGAAGATTCTTGACCTGACCATGCTGTCCGATATTTTCCCCACGGGTTATCACGGCGCGTACACGGCAGGGGTCACCACCGGGTCCACGGTGTATATCGCGGGCGCCGGTCCCGTCGGACTTGCGGCTGCGCTCTCCGCGCAACTGCTGGGTGCCGCCGTCGTCATTGTGGCTGACCTCAATGAGGAGCGCCTGGCACAGGCACGCAGCTTCGGCTGCGAAACGGTGGACGTCTCCAAGGGTGACCCCAAGGACCAGATCGAACAGCTTCTCGGAGTGCCGGAAGTGGACTGCGGTGTTGACGCCGTTGGCTTCGAGGCGCGCGGTCACGGCAAGGACGCCTCCCACGAGGCGCCCGCAACGGTCCTGAACTCGCTGATGTCGATCACCGCCGCCGGCGGAGCACTCGGCATTCCGGGCCTTTACGTCACGGGTGACCCGGGCGGCATCGACGAGGCTGCGAAGGTCGGCTCGCTGTCGCTGTCCCTCGGAACCGGCTGGGCGAAGTCGCTATCCTTCACCACCGGCCAGTGCCCGGTCATGAAGTACAACCGTGGCCTCATGATGGCGATCCTGCATGACAAGGCGCACATCGCCAAGGCCGTCAACGCGAAGCCGATTCCGCTGGATGAGGCTCCGCAGGGCTACGAGGAGTTCGACAAGGGTGCGGCCACCAAGTATGTGCTGAACCCGAATGGGTACATCGCTGCCTGACGCCCAACCCTCTCTCGTTGAGAACCCTCTCTCGTTGAGAACCCTCTCTCGTTGAGTTGGCAGGACACGCCGCTAATGCACGGGGCGTGTCCTGCCAACTCACGGGAAGAGACTCGCTCACGGGAAGAGACTCGGCCCGATGTAGGGAGCCACCTGCCGCTTCTGCTCAGGAGTGATACGCAGCAGGGATCCCGACCCACCTTCGACGAAGGCCAGGGTGGTCTGCGCCTTCACGCACAGCCGGTCGGTGTGCGGATCATGGATGCGATACGCGATATCCAGGCTCGCCGCTCCCAGATTGGCAATCCACACCCGGATTTTCAGCGGCAGGTTCCGGTAATCAAGGGTCGCCGTATATTTGATGCGATGCTCCACCACCAGTGCCTGCACGCCCGCCGCCACCGATGAGAACAGCGGAACCGGCGGATCCTGACCCAGCGCGGCCGTCCCTCCCGGCGGGCCGAAGGCGTGGATGCGGGCCTCCTCGAGCAGCCGCACCACCTGCACGTTGTTAATGTGCCCATAGGCGTCCATATCTCCCCATCTCATGGGGATTTCACAGGTGATGATCTGGTGCGCGTCCATTCCTATGTTTTACAGTGGACGGCGTGGTTTGGCCCACCCGCCTTGGAAAAGGTGCCGATTGCTTTTCGTCAAGCACCGAAACATCTCGATTTGGAAACGATTAGTAATTCCTCTAGGGTGGATGGGTACCCTTTTTGGGAAATCACAAAGCAGGCGGCGTTGTGCACGTCTGCCACATAATGCCCTGGTGCTGCCCCTCCACCGCACGTTGCTCGTCCGGCAGACACCACAGACAAGACCACTGATCAGTCAAGGGTGAGCAACGGCGCAAAGATGTCCGGGGACGGAACGAGTGCAGGTGGCCTTTTGGAGCATCGTACCCACATGAAGAACCAGAAACTTACTCTTAACGCGCGCCGCGGCCTTGCAGCTGCCGCCCTCGTCGGTGTTGGTCTCGGTGCATCGGCCGGTGCAGCCAACGCTGCTCCCGCCAGCACCTGGGACGCCCTTGCACAGTGCGAGAGCGGCGGTGACTGGGGCATCAACACCGGAAACGGCTTCTCCGGCGGCCTGCAGTTCACCCCGTCCACCTGGGCCGGCTTCGGCGGCACCGGCGCGCCTCAGGATGCCACCCGCGAGCAGCAGATCGCTGTTGCAGAGCGCGTGCTGGCAGGCCAGGGTTGGGGCGCATGGCCCGCATGCTCGGCCAAGCTCGGCCTGACCGCCGGCGCCAACCCGACGCCGATCCCCGCCGCGCCGGCACCCGTCCAGGTCCAGGCTGCATCGCAGGTCCAGGCTCCCGTCCAGGTCCAGGCTCCCGTTGTTGAGGCCCCTGTTGTCGAGGCCCCGGCAGCTCCTGCAGCTCCCGCCGTTCAGCTCTCCGGTGACACCTACACCATCGAGTCCGGCGACACGCTCAGCACCATCGCCGAGAAGCTCGGCATCGAAGGTGGCTGGCAGGCCCTGTACCAGGCCAACGCCGACACCCTCATCCACGCCGACCTCATCTTCACCGGCGACGTTCTGCAGCTGCCTGCCTAAGGCCAGCTCCGCGAAGAGCCCCGCAACCTTCTTGGTTGCGGGGCTCTTTCGTATCTGCGGCTTTGTTGGAGGGCGTCCGGGAGTAACCTGGTCCGCGGTGAGCCGGCACGCCGGGGAGCAACCCGGACAGGATCGCGAGCAACCCGGTTCGGGGTGAGGGAAAAGTTGCTCACGCGTGTCCGGGTTGCTCCCCGAGTGCACCGGTCGGCTACTCCCGAGGCGCCAGCCCTGCAGCCCGCAGTGCCTCGGCCATCGCGCTGTTGGCCGGTGCCGGCTTACCTGCGGGCTTCGACCTGCCTCCCGATGTGGCGCCGGTTCCCGGTTTTGCCCCGGCCCCCGGTTTCTGAGCGCCGCCCGGTTTTGCCCCGCCGCCCTGCTTCTGAGCGATCTGGCCTCCTCCGGAAGAACGACGGCGGTCCTCGCCGGCCCCGCCCTGGCTACCGCCCGCGGGCTTGCCGGCAGACCGAATCACACGGCCGGCGTCGTCCTTCAACCGCAGGGTGAGGGAGATGCGCTTGCGGTCCGGGTCGGCTTCAAGCACCTTGACCTTGACCACCTGGCCGGATTTCACGATCTCGTGGGGGTCGCTGACAAACCGGTCGGCCATCGCCGAGACGTGGACCAGCCCGTCCTGGTGTACGCCGACGTCCACAAAGGCACCGAAGGCCGCAACGTTCGTGACCACGCCGTCGATGATCATTCCGGGCCGCAGGTCGGAGATTTTCTCGACGTCAGCAAACGACGCCGTCACAAACGCCGGACGCGGATCCCGCCCCGGCTTCTCAAGCTCGGCAAGGATGTCCTGCAGCGTGGGCAGCCCGACAGTGTCATCCACGTACTCGGCAAGATTCAGCGACCGGAGCGAGCCGCCGGCATCGTTCACCATCCGCCGTGCCACCGGGTAGGCCTCGGGGTGCACGCTGGAGGCGTCCAAAGGCTCCGGGCCACCAGGGATCCTGAGGAACCCCGCGCACTGCTCGAACGCCTTTGCGCCGAGCCTCGGAACCTTCAGGAGGTCCTTCCGGCGGGCGAAGGGTCCGTTGGCATCGCGGTGGGCGACGATGTTCTCGCTCAGCAGCGCGCCCACCCCCGCCACCCGGGTCAGGAGCGACGGGGAGGCAGTATTCACATCCACGCCGACCGCGTTCACGCAGTCCTCGATCACGGCGTCGAGGGAGCGTTCCAGCTTCGCCGGGCTCACATCGTGCTGGTACTGGCCCACGCCGATGGACTTCGGATCGATTTTCACCAGCTCGGCGAGCGGGTCCTGCAGCCGCCGGGCGATGGACACCGCACCGCGCAGGGACACATCAAGCTCCGGCAGTTCCGCGGATGCCAGCGCTGAGGCCGAGTACACAGATGCCCCGGCCTCGGACACCACGAGCTTATGCATGGTGCGCCCGGACATCAGCGAGATCAGCTCCGTGGCCAGCTTGTCCGTCTCCCGCGAGGCGGTGCCGTTGCCGATCGCGATAAGTTCGACGTCGTGGTTGTCCACCATCCGGGAGAGTGCCGCGAGCGCCTCGTCCCACTTCCTGGCCGGTGCGTGCGGGTAGATGGTTGCTGTTTCGAGGACCTTGCCGGTTCCGTCCACCACGGCCACCTTGACGCCGGTACGCAATCCCGGGTCCAGCCCGATCGTGGTCCTGCTCCCGGCGGGCGCGGCGAGCAGCACGTCTCGCAGGTTGGCGGCGAAGATGCGCACGGCTTCGGTTTCGGCCTCCTGGAAGAGGCGGACACGGAGATCGATCGAGAGCTTCGCAAGAAGGCGGCGCCATGCCTGCTGGGCGGTGGCCAGGAGCCAGGCGTCGCCCGGGCGACCATGGTCGGCCACGCCGAGGAATGCGGCCACGGAGTTCTCGAAACGCCGCCGGGCGCGCAGGGCAGCCTCGGCATCGGCGGGGTCGGCCTCAGCAAGCGTCAGCTGCAGCACGCCTTCCTTCTCGCCGCGCAACAGTGCCAGCACCCGGTGTGACGGCATACCGGACGGTGACTGCACAAAGTCGAAGTAGTCGGCGAACTTCTGGCCCTCGGCTTCCTTGCCCGACACCACCTGCGAGCGCAGCTTCCCCTGCTTCCACAGGCGTTCACGCAGGTCGGCGAGCAGGTCAGCGTCCTGGCCGGCCCTTTCCACCAGCAGTGCGCGGGCTCCTGCCAGCGCGTCATCCGCTGTGGGAACGGCGTCGTTCAGGTAACGGGCTGCCTCGACGGTGGGATCGAGGGACGGATCGGCGAGGAGCGCCTCCGCGAGCGGTTCAAGCCCGGCCTCGCGGGCAGCCTGCGCCTTGGTGCGCCGCTTCGTCTTGAAGGGGAGGTAGATGTCCTCGAGCCGTGCCTTGGTGGTGGCGCCGACGACGGCGGCACGCAGCTCATCGGTCAGCTTGCCCTGCGCTTCGATCGCCTCGAGGACGGCCTCACGCCGCTCCTCCAGCTCGCGCAGGTACCGGAGCCGCTCCTCCAGCTCGCGCAGCTGGGCGTCGTCGAGGGTGCCGGTGACTTCCTTGCGGTAGCGGGCAATGAAGGGGACCGTGGATCCGCCGTCGAGCAGTTCCACGGCGGCCTTGATCTGCCACTGCCGGACGCCGAGCTCCTCGGCGAGTTGCTCGAAGATGTTGGGCGGGGTGGTACCGGGTGCGTTCACGCCTGTTATTGTGGCACTGACAGGCGCGGGGCTCTAAACCAGGCTTCTAGGCGCAGCCGTCGCGGGTCAGTTCGACCACCAGCGGGTGGGTTCCCGTGAATTCCTGCCCTCCGGTGGAGTAGACGACGGTGACGCCCTGCGCAGTACCGGCGTCGGCGCCCTCGGCGATGGAGACTGCCACTACCAGGTTGACATACTCGTGGGTGCTCACGGCGTATCCGTCGGCCGGGACGGGCTCCACCGGGCCTGCCGGTTCCGCCGCCGCTGGAGCGGTTATGGAGGCGGCTGCCGGCGCAGGCTCCGCGCCGTGCGTCCCGTGACCACCGTCGTCGCCATCTTCGGCGCCTTCGTCTCCTTCGCCGTGAGCCTTGTGGTGGCCCTCGCGGTTCGCCGGGGAAACCTCGGCGCTCACCAGGGTGAGTCCGTCGGGATCCTTCAGGGTGACGTCGTCGAGCGTGAAGGTTTCCAGCGCCTCGTTGTGGACCAGGACGGTGAACTCCTGGAAGCCGATGCCGGGCTGGGTGGAGCAGAGGGTGGCGCCGTTCTCGGCGAGATTCAGCGGATCATCGCCGACATCAGCGGTAGCGGGCTGCTGCACCGCGCTCGCGTTTTCCGGCATCCGGGGAGAATTCACGTCCAGCGGGTTGGCCTCGACGGCCATGCATCCGCTCGCGAGGAGTGCCGTGAGCACGGCTCCGCCCATCAGTGCTGCCGATCGAACCGCCATGCTCCACCATCCTCGTTGTCTGCCGTACCCTGTGTTCGCCGCCACAGAGCCGGCGGATGGGTCACTCGTACAGGATGTACTCCGGCTGCGGAACCAGGGCGAGGACCTCGGGCGGCGTCATCAGCGGGCCAGGCACCGCGTCCTCCTCGAAGAACAGCTTGAAGCCGGCGTGGACCGTGGACGGCAGGTCCTTCATCAGCAGGGCGTAGGTTTCGATCTTCATATGGGGCGCACCGATGCCGTCAACGCTCCGGATCACCTCCACACCCTCATACTCCCGAATCGCCGCCACATTGGAGACGACGCCGGGAGCCACCTGATGGAAGATCAGCGGCTTTTGGGGAAGATTCTTCCTGTTGACGAGATCATCGAGGTACGCCGCGATCTCATTGATTTCCTCTCCGGTGATGTGCCCGCAGGCGCGGCCCGGAAGCTGCTCGCCGGTGACGTCGTCGGACGTGCGTGTGCGGTATGCCCCGTCATCACGCGGAGCTGCTGCACGACGACGGCGATCAGCTCCAGCACAGGCATCACCGTCCTGCCGCCCGCCAGCTCCGCCCCGCGGAGTAGGTGTGTCCGCTGAATCCGACGAGCCGGTACTCGTGCTCCGTGCAGACGGCGCGAGGCAGAAACCGCAGGAGGCAGCGGAGGAGGCCGGCAGCCTGCTTCGTATTGTGTTCGGTTATCCGCTCCCCTAAGAATGAACTATGACAGTGCTGATGAGGTCCCTTGAAACCGCTGTACCGACTACCGTCATGGTCCAGTCGGAGGTGCGGGACGTCTTCGCCGCCCAGCCCGGGCTCAGCCGGCTGGGAAAGCGGCTGGTGACGGCGGCGTTCGATTCCTCCGGCATTGACACCCGCTATACCGCTGTGGACGAGATGACCCTCGAACGGCACAGCGAGGAACCGGTGTTCTTTGATTCAGCCACCATGGCCATCCTCAGCCCCGGGACCAAGGTCCGCAACGAGGTGTACGCCGAGGCCGGCACCAGGCTGTTCGTCGAGGCTGCACGGAAGGCGCTCGATGCGGCAGAGGGGGTCGAGGCCGCCGACATCACGCACGTGGTCACAGTGTCCTGCACCGGTTTCTTCAACCCCGGGCCGGACTACAAGATTGTCCGGGCACTGGGCCTGGACCCCTCAGTTCAGCGGTACCACCTCGGATTCATGGGCTGCTACGCCGCGTTCCCTGCCCTGCGTGCGGCAAAATCGTTTTGCGAGGCGGATTCCAGGGCGGTAGTCCTCGTGGTCAGCGCAGAACTGTGTTCGCTCCATGTGCGTACCTCGAACAACCCGGACACCATTGTGGGGACGTCACTCTTCGCCGACGGCGCCGCGGCGGCCGTAATCAGCGCCCGCAGCGACCTCCCGCAGCCGTCCGCACCGGTTCTCAGCCTCGATTTCTTCGAGACCACGCTGACCCCGGTCGGCGAGGAGTCCATGGCCTGGAACATCGGCGACGAGGGGTTCGAGATGGTCCTCGGAACCTACGTCCCGCATATCATCGACGAGCACATCGTCGGGGCACTTGCGCCCCTGCTGGAACGGGATGAGTCCCTGATCGGACTCGAGCACCGGGACATTGAGCACTGGGCCATCCACCCGGGCGGCCGCAGCATCCTCGACAAGGTGCAGGCCAAGCTCAAGCTCAGCGACAGCCAGCTAGTCCCTGCCCGGGAGACCCTGCGGAACTATGGGAACATGAGCAGCGCGACGGTGATGTTTGTCCTCAAGCACATCCTCGACCAGCCGGCGGGTGAGGCCGATGAACGCATCTGTTCCATGGCGTTCGGTCCCGGGCTGACGGTGGAGACTGCCCTCCTCACCAAGACCTCGGCCTGAATGGCTTTCCTCACCCACCGGGACCTCACCGCCGTCGAGGAGATGGACAAACCCGGTTGCAATCCCGCCATGCTGGAGCGCACCTACGCCCAGTTCGGGCTGGTCAACCGGACTGTGGCAGGTTGGCACCACACCTGGGCACGGCACGTCCGGCCGGTGCTGCGGACCTCGGGCACCAACACCCTCCTCGACATCGGCTCCGGCGGCGGCGACGTACCCCGGGCGTTCGCCCGCTGGGCGGCCCGCGACGGCTTCCGGCTGGACATCACCGCAATTGACCCGGATGAACGCGCCCACGCATACGCAAACAGCCAGCCGACGACGCCGGGAGTCACCTTCCGGCGCGCCTTCAGTTCCGAGCTGGTCGCCGAGGGCGCGCGGTTCGACGTCGTCACCTCCAACCACGTGCTGCATCACCTCTCTCCCGGCGAACTGCGCGGACTACTGGCCGACTCCGAACAGCTGGGGACCCGGTTGGCGCTGCACAGCGACATCGTGCGGACCCGGGTGGGGTTCGCACTGTTCGGTGTGGCGACGCTGCCGCTGCGCGGGTCCTACATCCGCCGGGACGGGCTGACCTCGATCCGCCGAAGCTACCTCGCGGAGGAGCTGCGCGCCGCGGTGCCCCCCGCCTGGCGTGTCGAGCGGCAGTTCCCGTTCCGCAACCTGCTGGTGCACCGTGCCTGAGGTTCTCATTGTCGGCGGCGGCCCGGTAGGGCTGTTCACGGCGATCCTCCTGGCGCAGGCCGGGGTGGACGTGGAGGTCTTGGAGCGCCGCACCGAGCGGAGCCCGCACTCCCGCGCCATCGGGATTCACCCGCCGGCACTGGCGGCGCTGGAACAGGCCGGGGTCGTTGACCAGCTGCTCCTGGCGGGTGTGAAGATTCCGGGCGGGGTTGCGCGCAGCCTCGGGCGGACGGTCGCGGAGCTGTCCTTCGAGCGTCTCCCAGGCCGGCACCGCTACGTGCTCGCGACCCCCCAGGAGCAGACCGAGCGCATCCTGTCCGAGCGCCTTGCAGCGCTTTCCCCCGCAGCGCTCCGCCGCGGGGAGACGGTCACGGCGGTGCACGATCTCGGGAACGAGGTGCTGACCGTCACGGGCAGCGGCGCGCACCGGTCCGCGCTGCTGATCGGTGCCGACGGCGCCCGGAGCACTGTGCGGGATGCTGCCGGCATCCGTGCCGTAGTGCACCCCTATCCCGACGCCTACGTCATGGGCGACTTCCCCGACACCACCACGGACGGAAGCACCGCCGCGCTCTACCTGGAGCCCGACGGGATTGTGGAGTCCTTTCCGTTGCCCGGCTCGATTCGGCGCTGGGTGGTCCGGATGCCGTCGCTGGTTCCGGACCCCACCGCCGGGACAGTCGCAGGCCTGGTCACCGAACGCACCGGAGTGTCCGTCGACACTCTGCACAATACGATGCTCAGTTCCTTTGCGGTACGGCGGCGGATCGCGGACCGGTTTGTGCAGGGGCGCATCGTGCTGGTCGGCGACGCCGCACACGAGGTGTCACCCATCGGTGGCCAGGGGATGAACCTGGGGTGGCTTGATGCCGCCCGGCTGGTCCCGCTGGTGGTCGCTTCACTGGCGGGCACCGACGTCGGGCTTGGGCTTCGCCGCTTCAACGAGGAGCGGCGGCGGGCTGCCCTGGCGGCAGCCCGCCAGGCTCACATCAACATGATCCTCGGGCGCCCCTTGCCGGGCCCGGTTCTTGCTGCGCGGAACCGTCTGATGGGCGGGATGGCCGGGGTGCCGAAGGTGCACGACGCCGTCGCGCGCACCTTCACCATGCACTGACCGGTGCACTGTGCTGTGCCGTGAATTGTGCCAGCCCTCCCAGTGAGTCGCCGTTTCCAGTGGGGATACGCTGCTCCCTCCCACTGAGACATCGCTTTCAGCGGGTGAGCGCAGGCCGGCTGGGCCGTATATGTCGCCGCGTTTCATTCCTCTGGAAGACAGCCGACCACAGGTGCCACACTGAACGTCCACCCATATCCCTGTCTGAAAGGGAGCCCCTTGGCCTCCGCGAGCAGCACCGTGACCACCCTGGAACCGCCCGTCCTGCAGGAATGGATAAGCGAACACGAGGACCTCGTCATTATCGACGTCCGGTCCGCCGCCGAATATGAGAACCTGCACATCCGCGGCTCCTACAACGTGCCGCTGCCGCTCCTGGCGCAGCACGCAGCCCAGGTGAAGAACCGGCTGGGCGGGCGCGTGGTGCTGGTATGCCAGTCGGGAGTGCGCGCCGAGCAGGCCCGTCAGCGTCTGGCGTCAACCGGCGTTGATTCAGCGTTTGTCCTCACCGGCGGCGTTCCCGCCTTCGCACAGGCCGGCGGAGAGGTTACTGAGGGGGCGCAGCGCTGGGCCCTGGAGCGCCAGGTCCGGATGGTTGCCGGGTCGCTGGTCCTCACCGGGCTCCTTGCCGGCAGATTCATCTCTCCGAAGCTGCAGCTGATCGCCGGAGGCATCGGCGCCGGCCTGACCTTCTCGGCTGCCACCAATACCTGCGCCATGGGCACGGTGCTGTCAAAGATGCCGTGGAACCGTTCAGCGACGGAGCCCACGCTGGAATCGGCGATCAGCCAGCTCCCGTCCCTTAACTAGCCACGAACCTTGTGCCACGCGTGGCGAGTGCGTGCTCCGTCCCATTGAACAGCGGGATTCAACGGGAATGTCCACACTTTCCCAGCGAAACCCGCGATTCAGTGGGCAGGTTCGACGGCGCGACGCGAAGAACTAGCGGCCCTGCACCTGGGCCAGGAGCTCCTCGAACGGCAGGGATGCTTCCGGACGCTGCCGGCGCCGCACCGCCGCGGTGCCTTCGACCATCCCGGCGAGTTCGCCGGCGGCGCGCGTGACGCGCTGCTCCAGCGCGTCGGCCCCCCTCGATCCGGTTCCCCAGTCCTCGGGGCCGGCGTAGACGGCGGTGGAGACAACCCGGGCGCGGAGGTAGATGAAGAGCGGACGCATGGCGTGCTCGAGCATGAGGGAGTGCCGCACGCTGCCGCCGGTCGCCGCAATGAGCACCGGCATTGACTCCAGGGCAGTGTTGTCGAGGACGTCGAAGAAGGACTTCAGCAGGCCGCTGTAGGAGCCCGAGAAAACAGGGCTCACCACAATGAGGGCGTCCGCCTCCGCCACGGACTTCAAAGCATCGGCGAGCGCGGGCGGAGCGAAGCCCGTCACCAGGTTGTTCGCGATGTCGACCGCGAGTTCGCGCAGCACGATGGTGGTGACGTCGGTGTGAACGTCGGCGCGTTCGAGCTCCCGGCGGGTCGCCTCCCCGAGCTGGTCCGCGAGCATCCGGCTCGACGACGGCGTTCCCATTCCGCCTGACACCACTACTACCCGGCGCGTTTCCATTGCCCGTCCTCCAGTTCGCTGCTATTCATGCGTTTGCATCTAGTTGAACGGGCTACGGACGGGAAACATTCCCGTTACTGCCTCTCGAGCGCGCTTTCCTTGTGGGCGGCCTGCTTGCCCGACTTCTCGCTTTCCACGATGTAGTAGGGCTCATCCTTCGATGCGTTGAACTTCTGCCCCTCGAAGCTGAACTCCTTTTCCTTCTTTTCCATGACCGTGCCGTGGGTCTCGCCCTGCGACGTGTTCCAGCTGACTTTGGTTCCCTTGCTGTATGCCATTGCCCCAGCGTTTCACCCCGCTGCAGCGGGCGCCACCCGATCAGCCGGCAGGTATCCACGCGCGCATGCCGCCCGCACTATGCCAGCGCGATCGTCGACCAGGCAGCGTGACGGTGAGGACACCGCCGTCGCGCACTGCACCGTTGAGGTGCTGCAGGCCGACCCGGGTCTGGTCCTCGCGGGTTGCTGGACGCTATTCCGCCATCCTGCGCCCTGCCCATTTGTTCCACCCGAGTTAAGCGAGCGCCTCGACAATCTTCGCGGCCGGCTCCGGCCGTGCCGACGCGAAGCCGGTACCCGCCCAGAGGTGTGCCACATCGGCGTTTCCCTGGGCCACCGCCGCCTTCCGCAGCGGTGCCGTCGCATAGTGCAGGTGCGGGTAGCCGGCAGGCGCGTCGGAATGCTCAAGGATGAAACGGTTGGTGAGCCCGCGTGCGTACCGCCCTGTGTACGCCCGGGTGAGCGAGGTTCCGGCAAACTGTCCCCCGGCGAGCACGGCCCGGTGCAGCGGATTGGTACCCGCCTCATCGGCGAGGAGGAGGGCTGTGCCCACCTGGACGGCGTCGGCTCCGGCGCCGCGCAAACGTACGACGTCGCTTGGTCCGGACACTCCCCCGCCCGCCGCCAGCGGCACCGCCGTCACCGACCGCACGGCGGCCAGGGTGTCTTCCAGCCGGTCATCGGTCGGAACGGACCGCTGGTCGAGGGTTCCGCGGTGCCCGCCCGCGCCGGGCCCCTGAACCGCGAGCGCCCGGGCACCGGCGGCAACAGCGAACTCCGCCTCAGCAGAAGTGGTCACGGTGACGATCGGCAGAATCCCGGCGTCGGCCATCCGCTTGAGGACCTGGCTGTCCGGGCAGCCGAACGTGAAGGAGACGGCCGCGGGCCTCGCGTCGAGGACCAGCGAAAGCTTGGCGTCCCAGCCGTCGTCGTCGTACCGGGGTTGTCCGACCTCCACCCCGAGGGCTTCCGTTTCCGGGCGCAGCGAGGCAACGTACGCGTCCAGCAGCGCGGGATCCGGCTGGAACGCGTCGGGCACAAACAGGTTCACGCCGATGGGCCCGCCGGTGAGCGCACTCACGGCCGACAGTTGCGCTGCCAGATCCTCCGGCGTCCGGTACCCGGCGGCAAGGAATCCCAGGCCGCCGGCGTTGGTCACGGCCGCGGCGAGCTCCGGCGTGGAGGGACCGCCCGCCATGGGAGCTCCGATGATCGGCCGGTCGAGGTCCCGAAAATCAAACATGCTCCCAACCTACCTACAGGTGCGTCGGAGCGAAGAGCCTCAGCAGCGTTTCAACAACGACGACGTTGGGGCCTTCCGCGGCGAAGCCCGCCTCCAGCGCCTGGCGCACATTCTCCGGCGCCACGCGGACCGCGGGAACGCCGAAGGACTCCGCCAGCTTCACGAAGTCCGGTCGCGTGAGCTCGGTTGCGGTGGCCTTCCCGAACGCGCCCTCCATGTATTCGCGGAGGATGCCGTAACCGCCGTCGTCGACAATCAGCCAGGTCACCGGGAGATCATGCTGGCGTGCGGTGGCCAGCTCGGCGATCGAGTACATCGCGGAACCGTCCCCGGACACCGCGAGCACCCGTGCCGGGAGTCCCTTTGAGGCAAGGCCCACCGACCCGCCGATTGCGCTCGGGAAGCCGAAACCCAGCCCGCCGGCGCCCTGCGCGGAATGGAATTCGCCGTCCCGGGAATCCCAGCAGCTCCACGCCCAGTAGGCGGCGATGGTCATGTCCCAGAAAGTCTGCATGTCATCCGGGACGGCGGCGCGGATATCCGCCATGAACGTCCGTTCCTTGCCCAGATTCTGCGCCTCGAGGCGCGCCTGCACTTTGACGAGGGTCTCGGCCACGAGCCGGCGCGGATCAAAGTCGCCGGTGCGGCGGTCGACGGGTTCGAGGGCTTCGTCCAGGGCCGCGAGGGCCTGGCCGGCGTCGGCCCGGATACCGAGCGCGGGCCGGTTGGACTCAAGGACCCGCGGTTCGGCGTCGATCTGGATGATCCGGCCGCGCGGCTCAAGGGTGAAGTAGTTGGATGTCACCTCGCCGAGGGAGGAGCCGATGACCAGCAGCACGTCCGCGTCCTCGAGGACCTCGGTGACGTAGCGGTCCTCCACCCAGGACTGCAGCGAGAGCTCATGGTTCCACGGAAACGCACCATTGCCGCCGGGTGAGCAGACCACAGGCGCGTCGAGCTTTTCCGCCAGCGAGAGCAGTTCCTTCTCGGCCCTGCCGCGACGGGTTCCGCCGCCCGCCACGATCGCGGGGCGTTTCGCTTCCGACAGCCATTTGACCGCCTCACGGACCAGCTCCACACGCGGCGGATTGTCGAACGGTTCCGCGAGCGCATCCTCCACCCTGGGAACGACGACGGCGTCGAGGAGCACATTCTGCGGAACCTCCACCCACACCGGACCCTGGGGTGAGGAGACCGCTTCGGCCCACGCGTCCTGGATGGCCGACGGGATGCCGGAGGCGTGCTGGATCAGCCGCTGGCTCTTGGTGACGTTGGCGGCGGAGGCCTTCTGGTCGTCAAGCTGGTGCAGCATGCCCTTGCGCCGGGCGCCGAGGCCCTCGAGCGGAATCTGGCTGGCGATGACCACCATCGGCACCCCGGTGGCGTAGGCCTCCTGAAGCCCGGCCAGCGAGGTGAGCGCGCCCGGCCCGGTCGAGAGGAAAAGGACACCCACTTCACCCGTCGCCCGGGAGAACCCGTCGGCGGCGAATGCGGAGTTGTTCTCCACCCGGGAGGACACAAACTGGAGGTCGGAACGGGACAGCGCGTCGAAGAGGCCGAGCGCGTGCTGACCGGGGATGCCGAACACGGTGGTGGCACCGAGCGCGCTCAGCGTCTCGACCACCAGGTCACCGCCGTTGCGCGAACCCGTGACCGGCTGTGGGGGAACGGTGGCGTCACTCTCAACGGACTGCATCAGGCGTCCTTCCTCGTGGAAATTTCATCGGCCATCAGACTCACCAGATCGTAGGCGACGTGCGACGCCGCCACACCGGTGATCTCCGCGTGATCGTAGGCGGGGGCCACTTCGACCACGTCGGCACCCACCAGGTTCATCCCGCGCAGGCCGCGCAGGATCTCGAGGAGCTCCCGGCTGGTGATCCCGCCGGCTTCAGGGGTGCCGGTGCCCGGGGCGTGGGCCGGGTCGAGGACGTCGATGTCGATCGAGACGTAGAGCGGCCGGGTGCCGATCCGGTCGCGAAGCCTGGCAACAGTCTCGTCGACGCCCTGGCGGAAGACGTCCGAGGACGTGACAATCCCGAAGCCGAACCGCCGGTCGTCCTCCAGGTCCTTCACCCCGTACAGCGGTCCGCGGGTACCGACGTGCGAGATCGCTTCGGTGTCGAGGATCCCCTCCTCCACAGCGCGACGGAAGGGTGTGCCGTGTGTGTACTCGGCACCGAAGTAGGTGTCCCAGGTATCCAGGTGGGCATCGAAGTGCAGCAGCGCAACCGGTTCTCCGGCGCGCTCCGAGGCAGCGCGCAGCAGCGGCAGCGCAATTGTGTGGTCACCACCGAGTGTGACCAGGCGGGCGCCGTCGTGCGTGAGATCCAACGCGTTCTGCTGGATGGTTTCAATGGCCTCGTTGATGTTGAAGGGGTTGACCGCCATGTCACCGGCGTCGGCAACCTGCACGCGCTCGAAGGGCGAACAATCCATGGCCGGGTTGTAGGGCCGCAGCAGCCGGGACGCCTCTCGGACGTGATTGGCACCGAACCGCGCCCCCGGCCGGTAGGACACCCCCGAGTCAAAGGGAACACCGACGACGGCGATATCCGCCTTCGTCACCTGGTCCATCCTTGGGAGCCGGGCAAAGGTGGCCGCTCCGGCATAGCGCGGAATGCGGGCCGAATCGATCGGGCCGAGATGACCGCCTGCCGTAATGCGCAGCTCTTCCACTGGACTCCTTCGCTTTCCCCGTGCGGGCGCACGCGAGTTGCCTAATAGGCATCAACTGTTTAGCGAAAGGCTAATTTGTGGCAAGCGTCTCAGTCAAGCGGCCTTGGGAGGGATGCCGCTCAGGCTACCGCGACTGCCTTCCCGGCGTATAGCCCATCGCTTCTCAAATTGGAAGATTTCCGCCCGAAACAAAGCAGGCTGATGGCTTACTCTTGTCAGAAGCAACCCTGCCGACAGCAAGGAGGTGCAGCATGGCCACAGTGATCGACTCCCAGCAGAAGACTCGATTACGGCGTCCCCGCTGGATCAAGGAGCCCTTCAACCGCGAAGCAAGGGCAGGGTACCTGTTCATCCTTCCCTGGGTGATCGGATTCCTCGTCTTCACGCTGGGCGCCATGGTGTACAGCCTGGTCATCTCTTTCACCAACTATGATCTCTCCACCGACACGGCCACCCCCGTGGGCTTCAGCAACTACGAACTGCTGTTCAAGGATCCGAAGGTCATGACGTCGCTCGGTAACACGCTGTACTATGCCGTGCTCTCCGTGCCGCTCGAGATCTGCTTCGCCCTGCTGCTCGCGTACCTGCTGCACCGCATTCCGGACCGCGGCGCAGGGATCTTCCGGATCATCTACTACCTGCCGAAGATGACGCCGTCGGTGGCCGCGGCGTCGATCTTCCTGCTGCTGCTCAACGGCAATTCGGGAGCGATCAACGGATTTCTCGGGCTGTTCGGTATCGACGGGCCGCAATGGCTGATCGACCCCGACTGGATGAAGCCGTCCATCATCATCATCGGCCTCTGGAGCGTCAGCGGAACAATGCTGATCCTTCTCGCGGCCCTCAAGAACGTGCCCAAGGACCTGTACGAGGCCGCCGCTATCGACGGTGCCGGCTCACTCCGGCAATTCTTCTCCGTCACCCTGCCGATGATTTCCAACGCGCTGTTCTTCTGCACCATCGTCCTGACCATTGCGGCTCTCCAGGTCTTCGACCAGGCGTTCCTGCTGTTCTACCGCGACACTGCCAGCGGCTCTCCCGATGCCGCCCTCTTTGTCGGCGTGTACCTGTTCCAGCAAGCCTTCCAGCAGTTCAACATGGGCTTCGCCGCCGCGATCGCGTGGTTGCTGTTCGTCATCATCCTCCTGATCACGATCTTCCAGGTCCGCTTCGGGAACAAGTTCGTCTACTACGAGGGAGGCCGGTAGCCATGGCGTCAGTCGTGAACTCGCAGCCGCAGGCAGTTGTCGAGTCGGATCCGCGGGACAGGTCCGCTGCCGCCCCCAGCCAGGCCTTCCCCTGGTACAAGCCCCGCAGCATCGGGGGCAGGATCGTGCTCTGGACGCTGCTGCTCGGCTTCTCCGCCCTCTTCATGTACCCGTTTGTCTGGCTCCTGGCCGCGACCTTCAAGCCGCGCCAGGACGTGTTCGACAACAGGCTCATCCCGGAGACCTGGGTCTTCACCAACTACGTCGAGGTGTGGGAGCAGCTGCCGCTCCTGGCCTGGATCTCCAACAGCCTGATCATCGCGCTGCTCGCCGCCGGCCTGGTCACGTTCTCCAGCTCGCTGGTGGCCTTCGGGTTCGCCTACTTCCGCTTCCCGTTCCGGAACCTGCTGTTCGGCCTGGTCCTGGGAACCATGATGCTGCCCGGCGCGGTGACCATGATTCCGGTCTATCTGATCTGGAAGGAACTCGGCTTCCTCGGCACCACCGTCCCGCTGTGGGGCGCCAATCTTTTCGGGTCCGCCTTCTACATTTTCCTGCAGCGCCAGTTCTTCCTCGGCCTGCCGCGGGACATCTTCGAGGCGGCCCGGATCGACGGGTGCAGTTACTTCGGGCTGTTCCGGCGGATAGCCATGCCGTTGTCCATCCCGTCCTTCATCATCGTGTTCATCTTCGAGTTCCAGGCGAGCTGGAACAATCTGCAGGCGCCGCTGATCTACCTGAATTTCGGCAGCCCCGACCAGTACACGGTGCCCCTGGGCATCTCCTACGCGATGACGCTCTTCAGCCCCACCTCGGGAGGGCAGGCGGACTATCAGTACGTCATGACTGCGGCCCTGCTGGTGACGCTGCCCATGCTGGTGCTCTTCGCGTTCGGTCAGCGCTACTTCATCGAGGGCCTGGCCGGTCAGGGCCGGAAGGGCTGACCCCACCGGCGTCGAGTTGGCAGGACACACCCCTTCTGGAGGCTGGTAAACGGCGTGTCCTGCCAACTCGACGGGAGCATAGAACGACGGCGGCGCCTACTGAGCGCCCGCGGTCGCCTGCTCGTACACCAGCATTGCTGCGGCCTGCGCGTCACCGAGTGCTTCCTCGATGGTCTTGTCACCCGACATCGCCGGAGCCATCGCATTCTGCAGCTCGGTCTGGATCTCCAGCCCGGCCGGTGAGGAGCCGAGGGGAACACCGTTCTCGAGCGCCTGGTAGTAGGTGTCGATCAGCTGGTCGAAGCCCTCGTTGCCGGTGGGCTGCAGGTATTCTTCCTTGATCATCTGGTCCGCGGTCTGCGATCCGGTGAAGATGCCGGTGAAGATGCCGCCTTCTTCCAGGCCGGACACGCGTGCCTCAGCCGCTGCCATCCAGGCTTCGTCCGAGGTGTTGGTGATGGCCCACTTACAGGCGGCCGCCTTGTTCTTGGCGCCCGTTGGGATCACGTAGGACTGTCCGCCGGCAACCGCGATGGCGTCGCCGGCCTGGTTCCGCAGCGGAACACCGGAAATCTCAAGCTGGTCAGCGAAGTCCGAGAGGACATTCGGGTACCACTGGGCGTACAGACCCGCGCCGACCTGGTCAGCGACGAACTGGTTGTTCTCGCCGAAGAAGTCCCAGGTCTGGCCGAAGCTGTAGGCGGTCTCATAGCCGCCCTGCGCGTCGTAGATGTCCTTGAGCCAGGTCAGCGCTTCGATGTTGGCGGGATCATCAAGGGTCGGCTTGCCGGTCTCGTCCATGATTTTTCCCCCGAAGGCGGCAAACCAGACCGGGGCCTGGGACGGCATCTGCGGGTCGAATCCCAGGCGCGTGGGGGTATCGCCGTCTGACTCGTACATCTTCTCGGCGGCAGCGAGAACGGCCTCGGGGTTGGACGTGTCCAGGTCCTCGGCGGTGACGCCGGCTTCCTCCATCACGCGGGTATTGGTGATGATGGACCACGGCTGCCAGAACTGCGGGATGCCGTACACCTTGTCGTTGTAGGTGACGTCCTGGAGCACCGCCGGGTAGTAGTGCTCCTCGGCGTTGACGTCGTGGGTGGTGAAGCAGTCATCAACGGGCTCGATCAGGCCCTTCGCCGCATAGGTCGCCACATACTGGCGGTCCATGACCACGAGGTCCGGAAGGGTTCCGCTGGCGGCCTGCGCGGCGAACCGCTGGGGATCGAAATTGCTCTCATTGATCTCGACTGTGACGCCATCCTCTTCGAGGGCGGCAGTGGCAAGGTCCGCCCGGGATGTTGCCACCTCGTCACCGAGGGTAAAGCCTCCGGTGGTGAGGGTCCCTGAGAGTTCCGCTCCGTAGTCCACCGCCTCGGCCGTATCGGCGGCGCCCCCGCCTCCTCCGCCACAGGCGGTGGCGGTGA
This sequence comes from Arthrobacter subterraneus, assembly GCF_900099735.1. Classification (GTDB taxonomy): domain Bacteria; phylum Actinomycetota; class Actinomycetes; order Actinomycetales; family Micrococcaceae; genus Arthrobacter_D; species Arthrobacter_D subterraneus. The sequence goes on from NZ_FNDT01000005.1 coordinate 111,819, forward strand.
GTGCGATGGCCGTAGCCGCCGCAAACCCTGCAGCTGTCCGAGAAGTCTTCATTGCTCCAGTCCCTTTCCAAGCTAGCGCGCCGGCTCCGGCGCGGGCGGATCGTCGAGGCACCGAGGCATTCAACCGGCACCTGCAAACTGGCCTTGTTGGCGGCCACAACAGCTGCCGGTCGGTCCAGACCGGCATTGTTCGATCAGTATTCCATAAGCCCGCTTGGCATCCCGGTAATAATTGGACACCGCTCTGCCACGCCGGATGCTTCGCCGGCGTTAGCCGCGTGAAGCCGCCGGAACCAGGGTCCAGAGAACCACCGCTTCCGCATCCGAGGGGTTGAGCCAGGTGTGCGGTTCCCTGCCGGGAAAGGTGATGGTATCGCCGGCTTCCAGCTGGTAGCGGTCGTTGGAAAAGATCAGCTCGAACCTGCCGGCGATGATGTGCAGGGTCTCCACTTCGCAGTCCACCGAATACAGGTCCGATTCACCCTTGCCATAGGGCTCAATGACGGCACGGATCATCTGCAGACGACGTTCGGAGCGGGCTGTCAGCAGACGCTCGTTGATGCCTTCCCCGCCGAGGCTGATCCTCGGCGCTTCGTCCAACCGGGTCAGGTGCGTTTCGGGGACGATGAACAGGTCCCCGATCGAGATCGACAGAACCTGGCAGAGCGTGACGAGGGAAGCGACCGACGGCGATGTCAGGTCCCTTTCCACGCGGCTGAGGAAGCCCTTCGTCAGGCCGGTGGAGTCGGCCACCTGCTCGATGGTCATGCGCTGCGCCTGCCGCGCAGAACGGATCCGGGACCCGATCGCCACCGGTGCATTACTGGGTTCTACTGGCAGAGCCTTCATGGTTTCCTTCCGCGGCGGCTGATTCCCGAGCATACCGAAGCTGTCCGCACAGTCGTCGCCGGTGTCAACCGCCACAAAAACGTCCCGCAGGTGCAGGGCCGCCGGTTCGAAGCGGCAGTCCTGCACCTGCGGGACGTTTTTGGGCTTATGGGTCGCCCACGTTGCTGTCCGCCGCGTCCGCGTCCACGGCATCCGCGTCCGGCCCGTCCGAGCCCGGTTCCCGTGCGTCCAGGCCCGGGTTGTCCTCACCCGTCCACACCTTGATCGCTGCCCAGGCCACGGCGGCTACCGGAACGGAAAGAATCGCCCCGATGATCCCCGCCAGGATGGTGCCGGCGGTCAGCGCCAGCAGAATCACCAGGGGATGGATGCTCAGGGAGCGGCCCATGACCACCGGCTGCAGGAAATTCCCCTCCAGCTGGTTGACCACCACGACGGCGAGAATCACCATCAGCGCCACGAAAGGCCCGTTGGCCACCAGGGCAACCAGCGCGGCGAGCGCTCCGGCAACAGTGGCACCCACCAACGGCACGAAGGCGCCGACGAAGACGATCACGGCAAGGGGCAGCGCCAGCGGCACACCGAGGATAAACAGGGCAAGGCCGATGAAGACCGAATCGACCAGGGCGATGATCGCCGTCCCGCGGACATACCCGCCAAGCACCTCAAGGCTTCGGAATCCCACCAGACGGGCCTTGCGGAGCCTCTCCCCCTTGAAGCCGCGCAGCATGAACGCCCAGATCCTGTCGCCGTCCTTCAGGAAGAAGAAGAGGATGACCGCCATCAGCAGTACACCCGTGATGAAGGTGCCGGCGGCGGTGAGGCCGGAGAGCGCCGTCGATCCCGCGGTCGCGCTCGTCGCGAAGTCAACCAGCGCCTGACGCGCCTCCTGGATCTGGGCGTCGTCCACCGGCAGCGGACCGGTGCGGATGAATTCGTAGACCTGGTCGAACCCCTCATTCGCGCGGGACACCAGTTCATCGAACTGGCCGCGCACCGCGAACACTATGCCGGTCACAACACCGCCCAGCACACCGAGCAGCAGGAGGAAGGCAAACGCCGTGGCGAGTGCACCCGGCCAGCCCTTGCGCCGCAGCATGTTGACGAGCGGGCTGATGGCAGCGGCCAGGATAAGCGCCAGGAGCAGCGGGATGACCAGCAGGCGCACCTGGATCAGCGCGTACACCGACACCACCAGCGCCGCGATGAGCAGCAGCAGCTGCGCGCTGCGGATGCTCGCGCGGCCCAGGCCGTCTTTCCACGGGCTCGATCGGTATTGTGCTGCACTGGTGTCGTCTCGGTACTCCACGGGCGCTTCTTTCTTGCTGGGAGAGGAGCCTGCCGGGCGCAGGCGCGTTCGCTACTACCCTACGTGCCGGTCTTTAGAGGGGCAGGAACAGCACTGTGTAGATTCCCAGCGCGCCCATGGCGGCCACCGCCAGCGAGGTGCACACCACCGCGACGACGTCGGCGTCCACCTGTCCCCGCGACACCCCGGCGACGCTCCGCGCATACCGTCGGCGCTGGCTTCCATAGATCCCCATTGCTGCGGCCAGCGCTGACGCCACCAGCGCGACGGCAAACCACCCGTGGTCCGGCACCCACCGCAGGAACAACAGGCTCGAGCCGACCAGCGCTGTCAGGGTCCTGCCCCAGGCCAGGGACGTCCGCTCCGGCTGTAATCCCGGGTCCCGGTCCAGCACGGTCAATTCAGGTGCCCCTCACCAGCACAAAAACGACGACGACGGCGGCAACCGCCGACCCGCCCAACGCCAGCAGCGGCGCCAGGAACGGCAGCGGCAGGGGGGTTCCGTGGCGCATGGCGCGCTCCACGTTGATCCACCGGAAACAGGCCACCGAGGAGATGACCATGGCGAGCAGGAGCAACAGTACCGCGAGGGTGGTGCGCAGCTCGGGAACGAAGATGTCGGTAGTGAAGGCCTCCACGGCGATCCCGCCGGCCATCAGTGCAAGCGAGGTGCGGATCCAGGCGAGGAACGTGCGCTCGTTGGCGAGGGTGAATCTCGCGTCGGGTTCGGTTCCCCCGCGCAGGACGCGCCGCGCGAGGCCGCTCCGGCCGCCGCCGTCGTCATCATTCCGTGTGGTATCCACCGCTTCATCCTAGCCAGAGGGCGGTCGGGCATCGGGAACGGGTAGCATGAGTGTTTGCGAAGGGGAGTAGTTCCGGAGTGTGTGCTCCGCGGCCTGTCGACATACTGGCACTCAGTGATGATGCCCGGCAGTCCACCGCGTCAGCGGCGAACGAGACCTTCGGCCATAAGTTAGTTGATGGCCGGAGCCCCAAGAGCCCTGGCCGTGGAATATCAGGAGCCGGCTTTGACCCCCCAGGGAACGCGAACACCCGCCGATATCAAGCGTTGGCGCCAGTATCTGGCGGACGAGCGTGCGGAAGCCGCAACCTACCGCTACCTCGCGCGGAAGCGCGGCGGCGAGGAGCGGGACATTCTTCTGGCGCTCGCCCAGGCGGAAGGCCGGCACGAACAGCACTGGCGCGCCCTGTTGGGGGACGACGTCGGCAAGCCCCTTCGCCCGTCGCTGCGGAACCGGGCGCTTGGCTTCCTTGCCCGGCGGTTCGGCTCGGTCTTTGTGCTCGCGCTGGCGCAGCGGGCGGAGGGCCGCTCCCCCTATGCTGCGGATCCGTCGGCCACCAACGCCATGGCAGCCGACGAGCAGATCCATGAAGAGGTTGTGCGCGGCCTCGCAACGCGCGGGCGCAACCGGCTCTCCGGCAATTTCCGGGCTGCGGTGTTCGGTGCGAACGACGGCCTGGTGAGTAATCTCGCCCTGGTCATGGGGATCGGCGCCACAGGGGTTTCCAGCGCCTTCGTGCTGTTCAGCGGCATTGCCGGGCTGCTCGCAGGGGCACTGTCGATGGGAGCCGGTGAGTACGTGTCGGTGCGCTCCCAGCGGGAGCTGCTGACGGCGTCGCGCCCCACACAGGTCACTCTGACCGCCGCCAAGGAGCTCGATATCAACGCCAATGAACTGGTGCTGGTCTACCGTGCCCGCGGGATGTCCCCGGAGGCGGCCGAGCACCGCGCGGCAGAACGTATGGGGAGGTTCAGCTGCGACTGCGATCCGAGCCTGTCCCTGCAGCCGGAACGCACGGAACCCCGGGATGAGCATGAGAGCGTCGGCAGTGCCATCGGCGCCGCGGCGTCCAGCTTCTGCTTCTTTGCCTCGGGGGCCATCATCGCCGTCCTTCCCTACATCTTCGGGCTTTCGGGCATCTCGGCGATCGTAACTGCCTGCGTGCTGGTGGGGCTGGCGCTGCTGGGGACGGGGGCCATCGTCGGCCTGCTGTCCGGTGCCTCGCCGCTGAAGCGGGCGCTGCGGCAACTCGCGATCGGGCTTGGAGCCGCCGGCGCAACCTACCTCCTGGGGCTCGCGTTCGGAGTCTCGCTGGGCTGAACTGCTGGGCCGTAGATAACGGTTCGCTCACGTGACCGTTTCGTGCTGTCAGTAATGCAGACCAGGCGGTAGCGTCCAATGCGGGGGATGCGGCACTGCAGGGTTCTTGCGAGGCGATTCTCCGCCAGATTCGATCCGCTTCCTCACGAAAGTACGCCCTTGTCCAAGCTGCCCTCCATTATCACCCTCGCCACGATTGCCGCCCTCCTCGCGGGCTGTTCCAACGCTGCCAGCGAGCCGTCCGCCGAGTCCGCCTCGCCGTCTGCTGCGGAGTCGGAGTCAGCTACACCGTCTGCTGAGCCGACCGCCGAAGCGACTGCCGAGGAAACCAGTCCGGCTGAACCCGAGGAGTCTGCTGAACCGTCGGCCGAGCCGAGCCCCGAACCGGCGTCGGAACCTGCCGCGGAGGCTCCTGCTGAGCCGGCACCGACTCTCGAACCGCTGCCGGCGGGCCCGAATGACCCGTTCGTGCCACCGCCGCATGGTGAGCCGAACCCGCTCGCACCGGTCACGCCCGGCATCCCGGGAGTTCCGCACTCCAGCCGGGAATACTTTGACTGGGTGAAGGTCACCCCGGTGCAGGGCGACGTTGAGACTGCTCCAACGGCAACCATTCGGCAGGGCGAGACGCTGGCCGTCATGGGGGACGGGTATGCGCCGGGTCAGAGTGTTTACGTGATGCTCGGCTGGCCCTACACCGACTACAACTACATCGAGGAGCCGGCCACCGCGGTCGCCGACCAGAACGGCTACTTCATCTACCCGATCGTCATCGGGACCAACGTGCCGCCTCGCGACTACGTCGTGATGACAAAGCCCCGGGGTGCTGACGGGCGCTTCGATGAGAGCCAGAAACGCTACCACAACCTCATCATCACGGCCGCAGAGTAAGGTCTTCGATTCGGCGCTTCGCCAGGCTGGCAGAATAAGAACTCTTTGGGGGACCCATGATGCTCGAACCTTCACCCGTCCTGCTGTTGATCTACGTCGTCATCCCGGCACTGCTCAGTGCACTGGTGCTCTACGCCGTCGTTCGCTTCGGAGTGAAGCACGGCATGCGCGCCTACTACTCCGAAGTGGGACGCAAACCCGGCGACTGAAGAGCTATCCGGGGCGGCTCGCGACCGGCCGGCGGCGCGCCGTTGAAACAATGCCCGCGCCGCGCCTCAACCCGTGAAGGCGCTGCTCCGTGCTGTGCCGTCATACCCGCCGGCAGGGGCATTCATCCCGAACAGGAAGCCCAGCGTTGGTGCAACATCGATGGTCCTCGCCTGCTCGGACGAGACAACCCCGGCCCGTACGCGCGGGCTGCCACCGCTGATGAAGAACGGAATGGGTTCCGTCGCGGGATGCCCGTGGTTGCCGGGAATCGGGTTGGACACCACATACGGATCGGAGAAGCGCCAACCCGCCCGACAGGTGGCGATCAGGTCGCCCGCTTCCGGTCCGAGGCGGAGGCTCGACGGGTCGGCTACTGCCAGCACCCCGGGATGCGCGGCGACCAGGCTGGACACCTCTGCCAGTCCTGAATCCCTGCTTGCTGCAGGCCCGGTCCAGTAGAGCAGGTCCGCTCCCCCATTCTGGGCGATGACTACCTGCGAGCGCAGGTCCTCGCGCTCCCTGAGGATCAGGTCCACCGAGATGACGTTGGTGGGGATAGACCAGTCCATCGAATGGTCCGCCAGCACCAGCAGCACGCTGGTGTCCCATTTCCCGGTGGCGGTGAGGTGGTCGATGAAGCGGCCGACCTGGCGGTCCGTCGACGCGAGCGCCGCCGTGCGCGCCGCCTGCAGCGTGGTTCCGCTCAGGTCGCTGTGTCCCATGCGGTCAACATCGCCCAGATTCGTAAAGACAAGGTCCGGGTCAGCCGCGTCCACCATGGCGATGATGGCATCCATGGTGGCAGCGTCCGGTGCATGCCCGCTCACAGGGACGATCGGCGCCGGTTCCCACCGGTACGTCGCCCGTTCCCCGAAAATCCCATACAGGTACTCCTTGCTGAGCACCGTTCCGGTGGTCCGGCCGGCCTGGTTGAGCCGTTCGATGATGGTTGGGAACCGGAGGTCCGTCGGGCGGTCCAGGTCGCGCTGTACTCCCTCGGCCCTGTCATAGATCTTGTTGGCGGGCACGCCGGTGCGGTCGGGACGCGCGCCGGTCATCATCATCACGTGGTTCGGGATGGTCTCCATGACGGGCAGCGAGCGGGCCGCCGGATAGGTGGTGCCGGACCCGCGGAGCGCCGCAAGCCTCGGAGTGAGGGCGGGCGTTATCTCGTCGGGACGGCAACCATCGACGACCAGTACGTACGCCCGGACGCGCTCCTGCGGGCCTTTCGGCTTCGCCCACGCGGCACCCGGCGCACCCGAAAGAATGACGGCGGCGCCTCCCATAGCGCCCCAGCGGAGGATCTGCCGCCGCGTGGCTTCCTGGTTCACGGACAGCGGTCCGTTCACCGATGATGAGGTGTTGTTCATGCCTGTCCTCCTGCCGGGGTTACCTTCTGGGTGCCCGCTGCTACCTGCCATGACTGGCTGCGCGCAACAGTGGAGCGTGGATCCGTCCGTTCGGTGAGGACGTACCAGTCCATCCGGAGCCCGGCCGGGGTCACATTGAGCACTGAATAGCCGTGAGAGTCGAAGTCGAGGTATTTAACCTGCGGGTTGTTGGCCTTGAATGCTGATTCGACCGACAGGGAGGCCGTCCGTGGCGGCACCCGCAGGATGTCGTCCAGGTTGTCGCTGGTGACGGAAGTACAGACCAGTTCCACTCCGACTGAGTTGCCGTTGACCGGGTACGTTGCAGGATCTGCGGGCAGGTCGCAAGCCCAACCGGAGTGGATGTCGCCGGTAAGGAAAACGGTGTCGCTGATGGCCCGGTCCCGGAGGTGCCGCAGCACCCGGGACTGGTCTGCGGCGTAACCGTCCCACTGGTCCACGTTGTAGGGGACACCATCAATGGTTGTGGTGCCCAGGAGCTGCTGCATCGCACCCAGTTCGGCCGTGCTGAGTGTGGAGGGGAATCGGATGGGGGTGATCATGACTGGGTTGCCGACCAGCTTCCACTGGGCGTCCTGCGACGACAAACCGTTCAGGAGCCAGTCCATCTGCGCCTCGCCGGTGATGCTGCGCGCCGGATCATCGACAGCCGGATCGGTCGGCCCAGAGGCCTGCTCGTCCCGGTAGGTCCGCAGATCCAGCATGGAGAGACTGGCCAGCGAGCCGAAGGTGAGGCGGCGGTAAAGCTGCCCGCCGGCGTCGTACCTCACCGGCATCCACTCCGCATACGCTTGCTGCGCTGCTGCCCGGCGTGCCTGCCACGCGCCTTCCGTCCCTTCGGTATGGTTTTCCGCGCCGCCGGACCAGGCGTCGTTGGCGGACTCGTGGTCATCCCACGTGACAACAAACGGCGCTACTGCGTGGAGCGCCTGAAGATCGGCGTCCTGCTTGTACTGCGCGTGGCGGCGGCGGTAGTGCTCAAGGACCGTCATCTCGATGGCCGGATCGTGTGGACGGACGACGACGTCACGGGCCTGATATTCACCCGGCGCGTACTCGTAGAGGTAGTCGCCCAGATGGAGGACGAGGTCCAGGTCCGGGTGTGCGGCAAGGTGCCGATAGGAGGAGAACCAGCCCGCCTGCAGGTTGGCGCAGGACACCACTCCGATGCGCAGACCGTCGACCGGCGCACCGCTGGCAGGGGCCGTACGTGTCCGACCCACCGGTGATACCACTTTTCCCATCCTGAATCGGTACCAGTAGGTCGTTGCAGGCTCCAGGCCGGTGGCGTCGACCTTGACCGTGTGGTCGCGCCAGGGACCGGTGGCGGTGCTGCCGCGCGAAACGATGCGGCGGAACTCCGGAGAATTCGACACCTCCCAGGTGACCGTGACCTCCGGACCTGCGCCGGAACCCGGCAGCGATTCGTTGCTCGGGGTCACCCGGGTCCACAGGAGAACGCCGCCGGGCAGCGGGTCACCCGAAGCTACACCGTGGCGGAAGGGGCCGGCCGTTACCGGGGCGGACAGTGCGGAAGGGGCGCCGACGGAAGCGGTGGCCGCTCCCACAACTGCAACGGTGCCGGCAGCACGCAGGACATCACGACGGGTGAAAGGGGACATGTCTCAATTAGATAACGGAAAAGCTACCGGGCAGTAACCGAAAAGCGATGTGCGACGGATCGTTTCCATAAAATTCATCCGCCGTTCAGGCTGCAGCCCACGGGACCGGCTTCCTAGTGCCTCTCTACCCCGAGCACGACGCCGGCCGCATCGGTCGCACGGTCCGGAACCGTGGTCGGGGACTCCAGATGCACCGCTCCGGAGGGCAGGATCCCGGCACCCCCGAAGCGTTCCATCACCCGCCACTGCGCGGTCACGTCTTCCCCTGCATGGTTCGGTGGAAGGCGGTCCCAGAAGTCGAACCCGCCGCACTCCACCAGAGCCGCCCGGTTGAACAGGACGCACCCTCCCACCCAGGCCACCTTGTACAGCCGCCAGTCCCCGGGCGCGAGGTCCAGTTCCGCCGCGGTGTGCGTCAGGTTGGCGGCGTTATGCAGCGGCCACCTCTCGAAGGACGGGCGGTCGGGGCGCACCTGCTCGGGATGCACTCCGTGTTCCCAGAACTCAAGGCTGTGGCGTTCATGCTCACGACGGTCGTCAAGGTAGGACAGTCCCTGCACCGCCGCACCCACAAGACCGCATCCCGCGTCCCTCAGCGCTGCATGCATACGCGCAATCATCCCCGGCTCGAGCCAGACGTCGTTGTCCAGGAACAGCACTTCGGGTGCGCTTGACCGTTCCAGCAGGAATTGCCGCTGCTGCGCCACTCCCCGCCGAGGCAGGTTGCGCTCCAGAGTGACGGCGCGTCCCTGCACACGGAGAACGCGGATCATCGCCGCCACCGCCGGCTCGTCCCACACCGGTTCAGCGTCACTCTGGTCGCTCAGGATCACCGCGAAGTCCGGACCATCCTGGGCAGCGAGCCCGGAGAGAGTGACCGCCAGCTCGGCTGCACGGTTATACGAGGGAACGAGCACCTCCAGCGACGGCTCCCCAGCGGGAGCATTCCGCCCCCACTCCCCTGACCACCGGCGGCTCATGGCGCCGAGGTGGGGGTAGCCGGAGCGGTCCGGATCTTCTCGACCACAGCCGTCGTCGACCGCTCCGGAACATAATCGAGGATCCGCACCACCCCGCCGCACCGCTCCACCACCGGTGCCTCCTCCAGCATCTGCGACGAATAGTCCCCGCCCTTCGCATAGACGTCCGGCCGCAGCGCCTCGATCAGCGGCACGGGAGTGTCAGTGTCGAACGCGGTCACATAATCCACACAGCTGAGAGCAGCAATGACGCCGGCGCGGTCGGCCAGCGTGTTGATGGGCCGGTCCGGCCCCTTCAGGCGCCGTACGGAATCATCACCGTTCAACGCCACGACGAGCACGTCACCCAGTTGCTTTGCCTGGGTCAGATAGCGGGTGTGGCCGCGATGCAGCACATCAAAGCAGCCATTCGTCAGCACGATTCCGCGGCCCTGCTCCCGTTCAGCAGCGACACGCGCCAGCAGCTCATCGAGCGGGAGGACTGCGGAGGAAAGTCCCCCGAGATACTGGACCAGATCGCTCGTGGAACACACCGAGGTCCCGGGCCTGCCGACCACCACGTCAGCCGCGGCCTGCGCCAGATCCAGCGCCGCCGTCATCGGCATGCCCGCCGCCCGCGCCGCCGTCAGGCAGGCCACAAAGGTATCCCCCGCACCCGATGCCTGCTTCTCCGACGCCGGCCGCGCCCACGTCCGGTGCGCCTGCCCCTCCGGTGCCAGCAGCACGGTGCCGTCCCGGTCCAGGGTCACGACGACGGCGCCCGCCTGCGTCGCCGCGAAAAGCTCCTCCCGCCGCTCCGTCACCAGCGCGGCACGGTCGTCCGCCGCTGCCGTCGGGAGACTGACGCCGAGGAGCCGTGCAGCCTCCTGGGCGTTCGGCGTGACAATGGCCGGCGCCAGCTCAGACCAGGGACAGGGATCGTGCGCATCGACAACCGTCAACGCGCCGCCGGAGTGCTCCCGCACAGCCTCCCGCACGGCCGGCCCCAGGGCACCGGAACCGTAATCGCAGACGACGACGGCGGCGCTGCCGGACAGCGCGGCAGGAACCGCTGCTGCCATGGCGGCGACCGCCCCCGCCGGCGGCTCGCCGTCCTGGTCATCCAGGCGCAGCATCACCTGGTCCCCGCCGATGATCCGGTTCTTGGTGGTCGTCCGGACCTCCGCTGCAGTGACGAGCCCGGAAGTGTCCACCCCGGCGTCGTCGAGCAGTATGCGAAGCCGGGCACCGGCGTCGTCGGTTCCGATCAGGCCCACAAGCCGCACCCGCGCGCCGAGGGCAGCAAGGTTCATGGCGGTGTTCGCCGCGCCGCCCGGCGCATACTCGCGGCGCTTCAGATCCACCACTGGCGCGGGAGCCTCACGGCAGAACCGTTCAATGCTGCCGCTCCACCAGCCGTCCAGCATCACGTCGCCCACGACGGTGACCACGGGCGCCACTCGGGCGAGCTCGGCCGGCACCCATTCCGTGAGGCCGCGGGCTTCAGACAATGCCGTCATGGCCGTCCCCCCTTTCCTGGCGCCTCGATGTGCACCACCTTGACGGTGCAGAACTCGTCCAGCAGTTCCGGCCCGTACCCGAAGCCGTCCCCGGCTTTCCCTCCGCGGCTGGGCCGAACCCCCCGGAGCGCCGCCGAAGACGGCGTTGACCTTCACCGTGCCCACCTTCAACGCCGCGACAGCCTTCTGCGCATTGCCGATGGAGCCGGTCAGGATATTCGCCGCGAGCCCGTACCTGCCGGAAGCAGCCAGTTCCAGTCCCTCGTCGAAGCTGCCGACACGTTGAACCGGTGCCACCGGACCGAAGGACTCCTGGCTCATGATGTCCATCTGGTCCGAGCAGTTCAGCAGGACGGTGGCGGGGTAGTGCGCGCCGGGTCCATCCGGGATGGCGCCACCCTCCACTGCCTCGGCTCCCCTGTTGAGCGCGTCCCGGACCTGGCCGTGCACAGTCTCACGCAACCGCCGGTCGACGAGCGGGGCAAAAATTCCCGACTCGTTGCGCTTCCGTGCCTCGCCGGCCAGCGCTCTGCAGAAGTCATCAGCGATGGCCTCGTGAACGTAAATGCGCTCGACGGCCGTGCAGATCTGGCCGCTGTTACTGAACGCACCGATGGCAGCCTGCTCCGCTGCCCAGACAGGATCGACGTCGGAGTCCACGAGCAGCGGATCGTTCCCGCCGTTCTCCCGGATCACGTGCGCCCCGGTCAGCACGGCGGCACGGGCTATGCGGGCACCGGCAGCACTCGACCCGACGTGCGCAAAGACGTCGACCGCGCCCTCCGTCAGAAGCATCCCTCCGACATCGGCGCCTCCCGTGAGTGTGGTCAGAACACCCGCAGGGAAACAGGGCGACAGAATATCGCCGAGCAGCCTGCCAAGGTGCGGGCAACGTTCACTGGGTTTATGGATAACCGTGTTGCCGGTGACCAGGGCGGCACCGAGCAGCCCGGAGGCAACCGCAACCGGATCGTTCCAGGGGGTGAGCAGCACGGCCACGCCGCGGGGCTCCGACAGCGTGTAGTCGGAGGCAAGGACGGAGCCCCGGAGGCTGTGGCCGCGGTGGAGTGGGCCTACTTCCGCGTACTGCTCAAGGGTTGCCGCTCCGGTTTCGATGCCAGCCAGGGCCTCCTCCCGCGGCCGCCCGGTTTCCCTGCTGTTCAGCTCCGCAAGGTGGTCCGCATCTGCCCGGAGTGCTCCGGCAGCCGCTTTGACCATCTGCGCACGTTCGGCCGGCGCCAGTGCCGCCCACTCGGGCTGCACTGACTGCGCCAGCCGGACAGCAAGGGCGACCTGCTCCCGTCCGGCGCGCTCCACCGTTCCCACCTCGCTCCCGTCACGGGGATCCACGATGGTGATGGACGATCCTTGTTCAGCAGCACTTCCGCGGGTCATTGTCTCGGGCTCGCTCGTCATTGCGCTCCTTGTCTGGCAGCGATTGCTTCGTGCCAGAGGAGTACCCACGGGGCGCCGATTTACACACCGATCCAGGGTGAATTACGTCTGGGGAGCCGGTTCCGGCCGAGGGCTCTTATTGTTAGCCGACGCCCTGGTCAGACGCATCGGCAAGGGCAGTACCGAACCGGTCGAGCGCCTGCTCTCCCACGATGTCTCCGGGCAGCAAGGGAACCTGCAGCAGCGGGATACCGGGCAGGGACTGGCGCAGGGTCGTCAGGTGGGCATCCTCAAGTGCGCGCCGGTCCGCCAGGAGGCGTCCGGCGTCGGAGGGTGACCGTTTGTTGACCACCAGTGCTCCCACCTGGACTCCTGCACCGGCCAATTGCCGGTGCAATTCCACGGTCTCAAGCACCGGCAGCCTTTCGGCGGCGAGGACGATGACGAAGGCGCAGCTCTGCTCGTCGACGAGGACCGTGCGCAGCGATTCAAACCGCTCACGCCGGCGCAGGAGAATCCGGCGAATCTGCGCATCGCGCTCCTCCGCCGGTTCGGGTAATCGCTGGGTGCCCACGACGGCCTCTGCGGCATCTCGGTCCTCCAGCCCACGCAAAGCGGCCCCAAACCGCTCGGACCGGCCGCGACGCCGCAGCAACCCCTCAGTCCAGGCAGACATGATTTCGGGCAGCGCCATCAGGCGTGCGGTATGTCCCGACGGTGCGGTGTCAAAGACCACGAGGTCATACTCACGCAGTCCAAGATCCACCAGCTCTGCGATGCGCTCCAGAACGGCTGACTCATGCGCTCCCGGGGAGTCCCGGGCGAGCTGCATGTGCTTGTCGACCTCGCCGGCGAGGTGCTCGGGCATGAGCCTGCGGATGGTGCCCCCCACTGCTGCGAGATGCGCCTCAGTAGTGGCTACCGGGTCCACTTCAATCCCGTCGAGGGCCCCGGGTTCACCCGAACCACTGCGGAGCCCCCGCGCGAGCGGAGTGATCCTGTCCCCCACCGTGCGTTCCCACAGGTGCCCGAGATTGTGAGCCGGGTCCGTGGAGACAACGAGCACCCGCCGCCCCGCGCGGGCCTGCGCGAGCGCGGTGGCGGAGGCAACCGCTGTCTTGCCCACGCCGCCCTTCCCGCCCACAAAGACCACCCGCCGGGCCCCGGCCAGCTCTAGCAGCACGAGATGTGGTCAAGTGGAGAACGGTCCATACCCATCCGGCGGTGCCAGTCGTGAAACCTGTCGTACACCACCGGCAGCAACTCCACCGTGTAATAGCTTGCGGGGTTCGGCACGCCCAGCGCCTCCGAGAGGACCAGCATCATGAAAAGATCCTCCTCATCCCGCTGCGCGCGGGCGAACGTCCGCCGGTAGGGCGCCACATAGAACTCGTGCAGCCCCGCACCTACCTGCTCCCGTACGGCATGCAGGCGGTGCAGGAGCGTGCTCGTGGACACCTTTAGGAGCGCGTCCGGGCGCCGGCTCGATCGCGCTCGTCATCCTCGAGCTCCGGTGGGTTCTTCTTGGCCTGCGACATGGCGATTGCCGATTCGAAGATGACCCACACGGCAGCAACAAGGATGATCACGTCAAGCCCAAGCAGCAGCCAGTTCCCGGCAGCGTAGAACTGTCCCATCTGAACAATGAGCGCGTAGACAGACATCACCAGCAGGAACAGGAGCGGCACCAGCACGGGGGTCACCGGACGACCCTTACGCAGCAGGATCACGGCGATCATCGATAGCGTCAGCCCTGCAAGCAGCTGGTTGGTAGTACCGAAGAGCGGCCAGATCAGCATGCCGCCCGCACCGTCCGCGCCGGCTCCGAACGTCAGGCCCATAGCGATGGCCAACACAATCAGCGTTGCTACGAGTTTGTTGAGGTTGACACCGATGATGCTCGCGGCTTCCTGGACCACGAAGCGCTGCAGCCGGATGCCCGTGTCCATGGTGGTGGCCGCGAAGAGGACAGCCATCGTGGCGAGGATGGTGGCGCTCAAACCTGCAGGAATACCCAGGCCGCTGTTGACGATCGCGCCGCCGCCCTGCACAAAAGCACTCACTCCGCCCTGACCGAAGGCGCTGTAAACCTCTTCCCATTCCGCGATGGTCCGGAAACCTGCCGTCGTCGCGATGATGGCGCCCAACGCAAGAAGACCCTCGCCGACGGATCCGAAGTAGCCGACGAAGCGTGCGTCCGTCTCCTTGTCGAGCTGCTTGGACGACGTACCCGAAGACACGATGCCGTGGAAGCCGGAAATCGCACCGCACGCGATGGTGACGAAGAGCAGCGGGACAATACTCGGCGTGCCCTCGGGAACGGCGCCATTGAAGGCGGGAGCCACCACGGTGGGCGCCGAGACGAGGACCGCACCGTAGAGGATGCCCAGGGCGATGAAGAGCTGGAGGCCGTTGATGTAGTCGCGCGGCTGCAGGAGCATCCACACGGGCAGGACAGAGGCAATGCCCGCGTAGACAAAGAGGATGACAATCCAGAAAGAGTTCGCTGACAGGCCGAGGATCGTCTCGGGCAGGACCACCGGAACCTGGTCGCCGATGAGGATCAGCGCATAGAGGGCCACGACTCCGACAACGGAGACCGCGGGGAGGTTCCACTTGTACCGGTAGATGGCCTGTCCGATGAACAGCGCGACGACGATCGCTCCCCAGGTGGGGATGACGGCGGTCGGTGTGCTGGTGAGCAACCCGGCGATCACCACGGCGAATGCCGCGTTCACCATGAGCAGCACGAGGAAGATGATGACCAGGAACAGGTTGCGCCCACGGTTCCCGATGTACTTGCTGGAGAGCGAACCGATGGACTGTCCACGGTGCCGGGCGGACGCCCACAGTGCGCCGAGGTCATGAGCGCCCGCGAAGAAGACGGTGCCGAGGGTGACCCAGAGGAAGGCGGGAAACCAGCCCCAGATGACTGCGATAGCCGGGCCGACGATGGGAGCAGCGCCGGCCACCGAGGTGAAATGGTGCCCCCAGAGCACGTATTTATTGGTGGGGACGTAATCCACACCGTCGTTCAGTTCGTGAGCCGGAGTCACGAAGGAGTCCTGCAGTTTATAGATCCGGCGACTCAGGAACCGGGAGTACAAGAGATACCCGAGGATCATCATGGCAACGCCTATCACGGCAAGGACGACGGAATTCACGGGCGCTCCGATCTCGGGGGTGTACCAGGGTGATGTGACCTAGCCTATACGCAGAAGGGAGTATACGCAGGCCGCAACGACGCCACCGCGACGTCGTCGTCGATCAGCGCCGCATTCACCGCCACCGCGAGCCGGTAGGCGTCCCCCGCCGCCGAAATTACCTGCGCGGCAGGATCGGCGGCGTTGCCCACCGCCCACACCCCGTCAACGCTGGTGCGGCCGGTTTCATCCGTGCTGACGCAGCCGTTCTCGCCGGTCCGGCACTCCGGCACCTGCACAATCGAGGTGTCGACCGTGGCGGCGGGTTCATAGAACAGGGCCTCGCAGGGATGCAGGTCGCCGTTGTCCAGCCGCACTCCGGCCAGCGACTCGGAGCCGCCGAGCAACGCCCGCACCCGGCCTCCAACCACTTTCACTTCGCGGGAGGCAAGGGCATCGGCGGCTTGTGCGTCGAGAGTTTCCATCTCGTGGGTGAACAGGGTGACGTCCGTCGAGAACTGGCGGACCAGCAGTGCCTGATGCACGGAGGATCCCCCGGATCCGAGCACGGCCAGCGCCCCGCCCTGATGCTCCCAGCCATGGCAGTACGGACATTGGAAAAGGCCTCTGCCCCACTGCGCATCGGCTCCTTCGATCTCCGGCAGGATGTCCTTCAGGCCCGTCGCGAGAATGATCTGCCGGGCGTTCAGCAGGCGGCCGTCAGCGAGCCGTACGCAATGATCCGGCCGGACTTCCTCCGCAGTCGCGTCAACGAGTTCGACCCCGTAACTCCGTACTTCCTCGCGCGCCACATCGAGGAACCTGGTGGGAGGAATGCCGTCACGGGTGAGATATCCGTGGATATGCCCGGCCCGAACGTTGCGTGGGTGCCCTGCGTCCACGACGGCGACGCGGCGGCGTGCCCGCCCCAGAAGGAGGGCGGCACTCAGTCCCGCCGCGCCGCCGCCGATAATGACGACGTCGTACTTGTCCTCCGCGCTCATGCGCGCAGGCTTCCCACTCTTGCCAGTGCCATCACGCTACGTGGAGACGTCATTCTCGATGTCTTCAGCCAGGTCATCGACCTTCTCGGGGCGCAGGTGGACGCCGGCTTCATCGAGCCGCTCCTCAAGGACATGCGTGACGTCATCCTCCACGTGACCCAGGCGGATCTCGGAACGAACATCCTCCGCGACGTGCTCGACTGTCTGCTCCTGCCGCTCCGGTGGGTCGATGCCGAGTGGTTCCCGGCTGACGTCGGCGCCCTCCTCCGATTCTTGAGCCATTGCAAATACTCCTTCCTGGTTGAGTGGGAACCGTGTGCTCAGTGCCGCGGCTGCGCCGGGTTGGTGGGAACACCCTGCGAGGGCGGGTTGACAGGTGGGCCGCTGGTTTCGGGGCTTACCGGTGACCCGCCTCTGGCGCTGGTCACCTCCGGGGTGTCGGGATTGGCGGATCCGCTGGGTTCGGCACCGCTGCGGAGCGCCTCCACCCGGTGCTCAAGGACCTGCACTACGGGAAGCCGGTTGCCGTGGGAGCGCTCGTACTCCAGGAGCTGGTTCACTGCCGATTCGTCCAGTCCGCTGATCCTGCTGGGCAGGGTGCCTAACGGAAGATGGTCATAATCGGGCAGGGGAAGATCTTCGTGTCGTGGCGATTCGCTCTGTGTCATTGGTTATCACTCCGAAGGTTCAGTGGCTTCATCCGAGGGCTCTTCTTCGATCACCCCTTACAAACAAAACAGTATGCTTACTATCTTGCGGTTGTCGATGGGTCACCTCGCCTGATTGCTAAGCCTGCTGATAATCTACGGATAGAGCAAAATCGGATAGGGCAAAGGAGTCCTGGGATGGCTGGAAGATTCGAACTCTACTTCGACGGAGAAAAGCGGTACCGGTTCCGGCTGACCGGGGACGACGGCGCAACCCTGGTGACCAGCGAACCATACAGTGACAAGCCGACTGCGGTGGCGGGCATCAATGGAATCCGCGACTGCGCATCCACTGCGCTCATTTCGGATCTCACCGACGGTGACGAATACGAGTAATTTGGACCCCGGTCCGTCTATGGCAGGCGCTGCCCCATCACGTACCTGTCGAGGTTTTCGAGAGTGCGCTCGATTGACTCCGGATGTTTCCTCGTGAACCCAAGAAGCTTCAGCAGCGGCCGGCCGGGGACCGAGCGCGCGTCCCATTCTTCGGCGACCAAAGTACCGCCGTCGTGCTCCTGCAGGGTGTAGCGCCAGACATGGCGCGAAAAGTGGCGCCAGGCAATCCGCCTGCCCTCCTCGAACTCCACCACAGTGTTGAGGATTTTGTAGGGTGCGCCGATCTTCATGTCCATGCCGAAGCGTGCCCCTTTCGAGAGCCGCTGCGGCCCGTTGGGCTGCTCACCCGTCACTGTGCCGGAGCCGTCAATGACGCTGTGCAGTGCGGGTGTTGCAAGGACCTCGAAGATTGCGGAGGCAGGGGCAGGGATGAACCGCTCGCGGCGGATCAGGTAGGAAGTGGTCATTGGTTCATTCTCCACCGGGCGGGCGGAGATGACGGTTTCATCCCGGCAAATCGGTCATAGACGCCCGCTCGATTGCGAGTTCACACCAGTGAAACAGGTGTGCCGGTAACCAGCGACTCCTGCGCAGCATCCGCCACCCTCGACGCCGCTACGGCATCGGCCGCCGTGCAGGGGTTCTCTCGCTCACCCAGGACCAATTCGACGAAGGCCGCCATCTCCTCGCGATAGGCCTGGGCGAAACGCTCGGCGAACGTGGCGTGCGGCGGACCCGCAGGGAAACCGACCGCCGGCTCCGCTGAACGGAGGGCCGCGCCACTGTCGAGTCCCACCGCAACCGTCGCAGCGGAGCCCTGCAACTCCAGCCGGACGTCGTGGCCTGCGCCGTTGTAACGCGACGCCGTCACCGTGCCCACGGTTCCGTCGTCGAGCGTGACGACGGCGAGCGCCGTGTCCACGTCGCCCACGGCGCCGATCGCCGGGTCACCATTGTTACTGCCCCGCGCATAGACCTCCATAATCTCGCGTCCGGTGATCCAGCGCAGGATGTCGAAATCATGCACCGAGCAGTCCCGGAACAGCCCGCCCGAACCGGCAAGGAACTCAACGGGGGGCGGGAACATGTCGCAGGTGACAGCCCGGAAGGAATGGATCCAGCCCAGTTCCCCGGCCTGATAGGCGCGCCGCGCTTCGACGTATCCCGCATCGAATCGACGCTGGTGGCCGATCTGCACGACGGCGTCCGCGGCCCGGATTTCCTTGAGAAGCGGAAGCGAGGACGGGACATCCCCGGCGACCGGCTTCTCACAGAACACCGGCAGACCGGCCGCGATGCCGGTGCGGATCAGTTCCGGATGGGTCATGGTGCCGGTGGCGATTACCAGGCCGTTGACCCCCTCGGCGATCAACTGCTCCACCGTCCGCGCATGACCGGCACCGAGACGTGCGGCGACGCTGCGCGCATGGTCGACGGCGACGTCCGTGAGCACCAGCCGCAGGTCGACTCCACGTTGAGCGAAGGATCGCCGGAGGCCCATGATGTTTTCGGCATGCATGTGACCGATCCGGCCTACTCCGGCGAGTCCGAGCGTGATTGTCCGGTTCATGGATCCTCCTGCGTGAAGGCGGCGCGGAATGCCAGGAGCGCTTCATTACTGTCTGACAGCGCGTACCCCTCAAGGCCCACTGTGCCGTCGAAGCCCAGCGCCTTCAAGGTACGGCTGATGGCCGGGTAGTTGATCTCACCGGTGCCGGGCTCACAGCGGCCCGGGACATCCGCCACCTGCACCTCGCCGATATGCGGAAGTGCAGCTGTGAGCAGCCCGGTCAGGTTCCCCTCGCCAAGCTGCGCGTGGTAGAGGTCCAGCATCAATTTCACGTTTGGGTGGCCGACGGCGGATACCAGTGCGATCGTGTCCCGTGCCCGCGCGAGCGGAATGCCGGGGTGATCCAGGACCGTGTTCAGGTTCTCCAGGCAGAAAGTCACGCCGTAACGTTCACCAAGCTGCCCGAGCCGCTCAAGCGTCCTGGCCCCGGTCAGCCACATGCTGCCGTCCGGACGCCAGTGCGGGCGGGCGGCCTGCCCGTCGACCAATTCAGCGGAATGCACCACCAGCCGCTCCACCCCCAGCTCGAGGGCGGTGGGGATCAGCGCTTCGGCGGTCCGCACCACCTCGTCGGCGGTTGCAGCCTCCACAAGACTGCCGGCGCTATAACCGGTCATGGAGGAGAAACGGGCGCCGATGGCCCTGAGCGCCGCAATGTCCTTGGTGCGGGAGTCCCAGATCTCCACGTCGAAGCCCGCGGCATGGATCCGCTCCACCCGCTCCATGAAGGGCAGGTCCGTAAAGAGCATCTCGGCCGATGCTGCGAGTCTCATGCCGGACGGCCCGCATGCTCAGGGGCAAGCTGCACGGTCCGGCCGGTCTCGACGGACTCGATGCAGGCCCGTGCCATGGACAGGGCGCGCCGGGCGTCGTCGAGCCCTGGTGTGAGGCGCACACCGTGGTCAGGCGCGGCTGTGCCGTCACGGCGGCACCGGACGATGGCGGCGAAGTCCGCCAGCTCGTCAATATAGGCATCCGCGAACAGTTCCACATTCAGCCGCGGGGTATCCGCGGAGACTCCGTCTGCAGTGAACCGGCGTGCCGCGGTTTCGGTTTCCCGTCCGGCCTGCACCATGCCGGCAGAGCCGAAGACCTCCCCACGTACGTCATAGCCGTATAGGGCGCTGAAACTTGCCTCTGCCACGGCGATCGCGCCATTGGAGTACCGGACGGTCACGACGGCGGTATCGAGGAAACCCCCGTCTCGAAGATTGGGCTCCACCAGGGCGTCGGCAACTGCATGGACGCTGATCGGTTCGGCGTCAGCGTTGAACCAGTTGAGGGTGTCGAAGTCGTGAATCAAGGTTTCGAGGAAGATGGTCCCCTGCGGGATCCGTGTCGCATGGGGAATGTTCCCGGTACCCGGGTCGCGGGTGAGCGAACGGAGCAGTTGCGGAGTCCCGACGACACCGGCCGCGACGTCGCGTCGGGCGGCAAGGAAATCGTTCGCGTACCTGCGGTTGAACCCGATCTGGTAGTGGACGCCGGCGGCCGCGACCGCCTGCCGGACGGCATCGAGCTCTTCGAGGTCCAGTCCGCCGGGCTTCTCGCAAAACACATGCTTCCCCGCCCGGGCGGCGGAGATGGACAGCCCGGCGTGAAAGCGAGCCGGGCCGGCGATGACCACGGCATCGATGGTGGGGTCGGACAAGAGGTCATCGGCCGTGGCGGTGACGGATGGGACGCCGAGTTCTGCTGCCAGTGCGACGGCAGTGTCGACAGCAGGATCGGCGATTGA
The DNA here is from genome assembly GCF_900099735.1 of Arthrobacter subterraneus. GTDB lineage: Bacteria > Actinomycetota > Actinomycetes > Actinomycetales > Micrococcaceae > Arthrobacter_D > Arthrobacter_D subterraneus. Next base: position 132,589 of record NZ_FNDT01000005.1, read on the forward strand.
CTGCAGCCGGGCGCCCGGAATATGCCGGGCGAGCGACCGCCCGTGGAAAGCGCCCATCCAGCCCGCGCCGACGAGGCCGATGCGCACAGGTTCAGGGACATGGACAGGAACGTCTTGGTAGGGCATGGCAGCGTTTCTTTCGGGAGGGACGGATAGGACAACCGGGTACTAGATCGATCTAGAGGCGTGTCTGACTCAATGGTGCCACCTCCGCACCGATGATGTCTAGAACGATCTAGTAAGATGGTTCGTATCCCATCCAGACGGGCCGGTGAGCGGCCCAGCGAGGCACCAAGCCGATGACCCAGCCCCGCCGGCCCACCATGGCCGACGTCGCCGCCGAAGCCGGGGTATCCCGCGCCCTCGTGTCCATCGTCATCCGGGGGGCTGCAGGTGCCGGCGAGGCCACCCGGGCGCGGGTCCTGGAAGCCGCCGAACGTCTGGGCTACCGGCCGGATGCCCGCGCCCGCCTCCTGCGCAGCAGCCGAAGCCGACTGCTCGGTGTCGTCTTCGATATCACCGGCCCGTACCACACAGAGCTGGTGGGCCACCTCTACCCTGCTGCCCGCACACGCGGCTACGGAATCACGCTCAGTGCCTGCGGGCGCGCCCAATCGCAGCATGAGGCGGTGCATTCGCTGCTGGATCTGGGGGTCGAGGCCCTCATCATCCTCGCCCCGGAGACGCCGGACGAGGATCTCGCCAGGCTGCCGGTGCCCGTGGTCTCGGTGTTCAGGCCAGCCACCCACCCGGACGTCGCCAGTGTCGCCTCCGACGAACGGGCCGGCGTCGACCTAGCCATGAACCATCTGCTCCAACTGGGGCACCGGCGCATAGCCCATGTCGACGGCGGCGACGCCGTCGGCGCCCAACCGCGCCGGAGTGCCTATCTGGAATTCACGTCCAGCCGGCCCGGAGAACTGGAACCGCCGGTGGTTCTGTCGGCCGGTTCCGAACTTTCGGACGGCCGGGAGGCGGGTGCCCGCCTGCTGGAGGAAGCCCGGCGCCCCAGCGCGGTTCTGGTCTTCAACGATGTGTGTGCCCTCGGCGTACTTCAGGCCCTGCTCACAAACGGAGTGCCCGTTCCGGAAGAAGTCTCGGTGGTGGGATACGACGACGCGAGCCTTGCAGCCCTGGCCCATGTGCCGTTGACCTCGGTCAACCAGCAGGGGCCGGATCTGGCGGCAGCAGCCGTGGAGGCCGCAGACGCGGCCCTGGCCGGGGAGTTCCGGCACGTGCTGATCCCGCCGTCACTGACCGTGCGCGCGTCCACGGGGATACCGAACACAGGAGACCACATGTGCGAAGGGGCCGCCTCCCATTGAGCCGGACCCTTCCTGTACAGACCGGTTTACAGCGCGTCAGCGTCTTATGACACCGTGACGGCGGCAGCTTCACGCAGTACGGCTGCCGCGACCTCCAGTCCTTCAATCCGACCCAGGGAAACATCTTCATGCTCGATGTTGACCATCATTTCCGGGTCTACCTCACGGAGTGCCTGGAGGAATTCGGCCCAGTATGCGGTGTCGTGCCCGCGCCCGAGCGCCACGAAGTCCCAGGCGGAGTCCTTTGGCCATTCATTGGCCCATTCGTCGCCGCCAAGGTTGGTGCGCGGCTCCTCGGGCGAAAGCCGGCGGAAACTGTTGTCGAGCACGCCGTAGAGTCGGGCGTTGCCCGGGTTGATCCGGACATCCTTGGCCGCGGCATGGAGCACGAGCGGTCCAAGTTCGCGGATCACTGCCACCGGGTCCATTTGCTGCCAGAAGAGGTGGGACGCGTCCAGCTCCACGCCCACATGGGTGGCCCCCGTCAACTCAATAAGCCTGTAAACATCGGCGGTGTTGAACACGACGTTCTGCGGATGCAGTTCCAGCGCCACCTTGACGCCGTGGTCCGCAGCCAGCCGATCGGTCTCCCTCCAGAAATCGGCCACGATCTTCCACTGGTAGCCCAGAACATCCAGTGCGGCCGAGTTCCATGCGTTCACAATCCAGTTGGTGACCGTCGCACCCGGCTCACCACCGGGCAGACCGGACATGGTGACCACCCGGTTCTGGCCCAGCCTCTCGGCGAGGCGGATGGAGCGGCGAATGTCCTCGGCGTGTTTTTCACCGATTTCCGGCCTGGGATGCAGCGGGTTGCCGTTGCAGTTCAGGCCGGCGATGGACACCCCTGTTCCCTCGAAGATTCCGAGGTAGTCGTCGCGCGCCGCGTCGCTCTCGAGGATCTCGTCGAAGGTGGGGACGTGTACCGCAGGGAGGAAACCTCCCGTATTGATCTCGATGCCCTCAAGACCGAGGCCACCGATAACCTTGAGCGCCTCAGGCAGTGGGCGGTCGTGCAGAATCGCGTTGTAGACGCCGAGTTTCATGGTGCTGATCCTTTCGGACGAAGTTCAGAGGAGGTTCAGGCGAACGCCGGAGCCGGGATGGTCATGCTCTGGCCTCCGGCCTGGGCGGAGGAAGTGACGGCTGCCAGGATCTCCATATTGCGGACCCCCTCATCAAAGCTCGCGCAGCGGGGCAGGGATGCATCCTCGGGCACCCCTGCGACTTCCTCAAGGAAGGCGCGGGCCTGATAGACGAAAGCCTCATTCTGGCCGAAACCGACGCTGGGAGCATCCATAGCCAGGCCGCCGGCAAGGTACGGGTGCTCCGGGCCGAGGATAACCTGGCGGTAGCCGTTGTTCGCGCTTGCGCCCTCGTGCAGGAAAAGACCGATTTCCGCGGGACGGCGCTGGTTGAAAACGGCGGCACCGTTTTCGCAGAACACCTCGAAGGTGAGGGTGTTGGCGTGGCCGGCGGCCACCCGGGAAACCTCAAGGGCACCGATACCGGCGGGGAAGCGCGCACCGAAGGCAGCGACGTCGTCATTCTCCACCGGCTCGAAAGAGTCACTGACGGCGGAGTGGTCGTGTCCCAGCACTGCACCGAGCGGCAACGGGCGCTGGTTGATCACTGTGCTCAGCTCGCCGCCGCTGACGGACTGAATATCTCCGCAAAGGAACTCCGCCACGTACGCCAGATGGCTTCCGACGTCGGCGAGAGCACCGCTGCCCGGACCGCCCTTGTAACGCCAGCTCATCGGCGCATGGGGGCTGCACCCGTAGTCCGTCCAGTAGCGACCGCTGAAGTGGAGGACCTTCCCGAGGGTGCCGTTGCGGATGAGGTCGCGAATGTAGGCAATGCCGGGCGTGCGGCGGAAGGTGAAGCCGATACGCGCGGTGGTGGAGGCAGCATTGGCCGCAGCGGCCATGGCGCGGGCGTCCTCGAGCGTGTCACTCAGGGGCTTTTCGCAGAGCACATGCTTGCCCGCGGCCAGCAGTCCCTCGACCACCTCGCGGTGGAGCCTGTTGGCGATGACCACGCTGACCACATCGATGTCGTCGGCCTCGGCGATGGCCTGCCAGGAACTGTCATGGCGTTCGTAACCAAAGCGCTGGGCGGCGGCGGAGCCAAACTGGGCATTCACGTCTCCGATGGAGACGAACCGGAGCGGAGGCAGGACGGGGTTATAGAGCGAGGCTGCTGTCCGGTACGCCGCGGCATGGGCTTTACCTGCCATGCCCGCGCCGATGACGGCTACACCGAGGGAATCACGCATGATCTCTCCTTTGAAATCTGGGGAAGATGTAAGGGGGAACGCTGGAATGGATTTTTTGGAGCGCTCCATAAATACGCTAACCGGGTGATATTGTCCTGTCAATAGGTCTTTATTCTTGACAGGTTTGTCGGAACGAGGGAAAGGAGGTGGTGGCCGTTATGATCCCGCCAATTCCCCGTCCGACGATCTATGACGTTGCTGCCCGCGCCGGCGTCTCGAAATCGCTGGTGTCACTTGTCCTGCGCGGGTCCGCCAACGTCAGTCCTTCCCGACGGCGTGCAGTGGACGCAGCAATCGAGGAACTGGGTTACCGGCCCAGCCGTGCCGCGAGCTCCCTCGCCGGCAGCAGGAGCCGTACTATCGGCGTCGTGATTGATGACTTCGGCAACCCGTGGTTTGTGGACCTGTTGCGCGGACTGAGGTCGGTCCTGGACCCCGAGGAGTTCCATGTGACCGTTGCGGACCTGCAGCTCGACGCCGTCTCCGGGCGCAACCCGGTGGACGGTTTCCTGGCAATGCATGCAGAAGGGCTGGTACTGGCGGCTGAACCGGAGCCTGCGATGCTGGAACGGCTGACCATCCCCACGGTTGTCGCCGGATCCCGGGAATGCATTCCCTCGGGCGCCGACATCGTTGCAACCGACGATGTGCTCGGCGCCCGCATGGCTCTGCAGCATCTGTTTGCTCTGGGGCACCGGTCAATCGGTCATCTGACCGGTCGCAGCGGGGCTGCCAGGCTCCGACTCGCCGGCTATCGTGAGTCGATGTCGGAGGCAGGCCTGCCCGCGCTGGTCACAGGTGAACTCGGTGGGACCACTGAGGGGGCAGGCTATGCGGCCGCCGGGGAGTTGCTGGATGACCACCCCGGAGTCACAGCGATCTTTGCGGCAAATGACACGATGGCGCTCGGCGCGCTCGCAGCGCTGCGGGAGCGGGGCAGGGAAGTTCCCCGGCAGGTTTCTGTCGCAGGATATGACAACACCGCTATTGCTGCTGCCAGCTACCTCAACCTGACCAGCGTGGACAACCATAGTGACGACATTGGTGTCGACGCCGCCCGCGCCCTGTTGGCCCGTATCGGGGATCCCGAGCGTGAACCGCGGCACATCCTCCGGAAGCCTTCGCTCGTCACCAGGTCCTCCACGACGAAGCCTCCGCCCTGATGTCGGCGACTCCTGACGGGCCGCAATTGTGGAACCGACGGCTTGCTCTGCTGGTAGCTGCCACCTTCTTCATGGAGTTCCTGGACGGAACGGTCCTCACCACGGCCATCCCCAGCATTGCCGATGAGTTCGGGGTTTCGCCTGCCAGCGTGAACATCACCATGACCGTCTACTTATTGACAGTGGCCATGGGTATTCCGCTCAGCGGGTGGCTCGTTGAACGGGTAGGAGCCCGCCGCATCTTCTGCCTGGCCATCGCGATGTTCACGATTGCCTCCCTGCTCTGCGCTCTGAGCCCCAATCTGACCATGCTGACTCTCAGCCGCATACTTCAGGGGGCAGGCGGCGCGCTGATGGTCCCCGTGGGTTCCCTCGTGGTGCTCCGCGGCACCCCCAAACCGGAGCTCCTGCGCGCAACGGCGTATCTGGTGTGGCCAGGATTGCTGGCGCCGGTGCTGGCGCCGCTGGTGGGTGGGTCGCTGACAGAGTACTTGTCCTGGCACTGGATTTTCCTCATCAACCTGCCGCTCGGGGCGGCGGCGTTCATGGCGGCGCTCCGCCTGGTTCCACGAGCCCCGACCGGCCGGGGCCGCCGGCTTGACTGGCTTGGGCTGGTCCTCGTCACTCTCGGCGTTGGAGCACTCGCGACAGGATTGGAACTGGCGGGCACCCATCCGGAGGGAACATGGACCGCCCTTGGGCTGGCGGCCGGCATGTCCACCCTGGCAGCCGGCGTCCTGTGGATGCGCAGGGCAGCCAATCCACTCTTCGACCTCTACGTGTTTTCCACCCGGACATTCAGGGCGACGCATACCGGCGGCTTCATCTACCGGGCCACGATCAGCGCCGTACCCTTCCTCCTGCCGCTGATGTTCCAGGAAGGATTCGGCTGGAACCCTGTCCATTCCGGGGCGATGGTAGCCGCCGTCTTCATTGGAAACGTCGGAATCAAGCCGGTCACTACGCCGCTGATCCGCCGGCTCGGATTTAAGCCGGTCCTGGTTTTTGCGTCTCTCGCCTCCGCCGGCACCTTCGCCCTCTGCGCCATGATCACTGCCGACACCCCGCAAGCGTTGATCGTTGCACTGCTCGTCCTCAGCGGAGTGTTCCGCTCAATCGGGTTCTCAGCTTATGCTTCCCTCCAGTATGCGGATATCACGCCGCAGCAACTCACCTCCGCGAACGTCGTCTCCGCCACTCTTGTCCAGCTCGCCGCCGGAACAGGAATCGCCGTCGGCGCCCTCCTCCTTCGGGTGTTCGACTCTGCCACCCTGCCCGGCCCGGTGCTCGGTGATCTGCTGGACAGCACAGCAGCCGGGAGCGATACAGCGGCCTACCGGGGCACGTTCCTCTCCATCGCCCTCCTGATGCTCCTCAGCACAATCGACAGCATGACGCTGCACCGTGATGCCGGAGCGGAGGTCAGCGGGTCCTCACCTAATTGATGTCGATGAAGGAACGACGACGGCGGCCGGCCTGGGAATGCCCTGGCCGGCCGCCGCCGTCGTCGTCGTACGGTTATTTCGCCTTGCTTTCACCGCCGATGGAGGCGGTCTCCTTCTCAACCTCGGCGAGGATGTCGGTGTGCCCACCCATTGCCTCGAGCTCGTGCGCCAGTTCGGCCAGCTCCGCTCCGCCGGCCATCTGCCCGGTCAGCTCATCGAGCGTGATGTCCTTCTTGTGGTGGTAGCCGATTGACTTTCCACGCTTGAGCAGCAGGAACCTGTCGCCCACCGGGTACGCGTGGTGCGGGTTGTGGGTGATGAAGATGACCCCGAGGCCGCGGTCGCGGGCCTGCAGGATATAACGGAGCACGACGCCGGACTGCTTGACGCCCAGTGCTGCCGTGGGCTCATCAAGGATCAGCACCTTCGCGCCGAAGTAGACCGCCCGTGCAATGGCCACGCACTGGCGTTCACCGCCGGAGAGCTGCCCGATGGGCTGCTCCACATCGCGCAGGTCGATGCCCATGTCGGCGAGTTCATTCTTGGTGATCTCCTTCATCTTCTCGACGTCGAGCCGTTTGAATGGACCAAAGCCCGTGGTCAGCTCGGATCCGAGGAAGAAGTTGCGCCAGATCGGCATGAGTGGGACGACGGCGAGGTCCTGGTACACCGTTGCAATGCCAGCGTCAAGCGCGTCGCGTGGGGAGGAGAACTTGCGCTCCTCGCCCATGACGGTAAGAGTTCCCTCGTCGTGCTGGTGCAGGCCCGCAATGATCTTGATCAGGGTTGACTTGCCGGCCCCGTTGTCGCCCAGGACGCAGGTGACGCGGCCGTTGTCCACGGCCATGGTCACATCCCGCAGTGCGATGATATTGCCGTAGTGCTTGCCGATGCCATCCAGCTGAAGCAGGTGAACCGGCCGGTCAGTCAGCGGGTCGGTCTCTCCCTGCAGCAGGGTGGCGTTGGAGATGTGGTCTTTCCGGGTTTTTTCGGCGTTCATTGTCAACGAACCTCTTACTTCAGTTCCGCGCGGCGCTTGACCACGAGATTGACGACAGTTGCGATCAGGAGCATCAGGCCGAGGAAGAACTTGAACCAGTCCGGGTTCCACTCGGCGTACACGATGCCCTTGTTCGCCATCCCGAAGATGAAAGCACCGATTGCGCCGCCGACCGCCGACCCGTAGCCGCCGGTTAGGAGGCACCCACCGATCACCGCGGCGATGATGTACAGGAACTCGTTGCCCACACCCTCGCCCGACTGCACAGCATCAAAAGCGAAGAGGTTGTGCATCCCGAGGATCCAGCCGCAGAAACCCACACCCATGAACAGGCCGATCTTGGTTGCCGCGACCGGCACGCCGACTGCCCGGGCCGCGTTGGCGTCACCGCCGACGGCGAAAATCCAGTTTCCGACCTTGGTGCGGAGCAGGATCCAGGAGGCAACGAGAACCATGGCAATCCAGAAGAAGACTGTGATCTTCACATCGACACCGGCGACGTTCACCGAGGAGGCGAAGACAGCGCGTGCGGAATCGAAGCCGTCCATGGCGGAGATCTTCGGGGATGAAACACTTCCACCGATCAGGCGGGTCAGGGCAAGGTTCAGGCCGGCGAGCATCAGGAAGGTTGCCAGCGTAACGATGAAGCTTGGCAGCTTTGTCTTGATGAGGATGATCCCGTTGATCAATCCGATCAGCAGCGACACGCCCAGCGCCAGGAAGACGCCGACCCAGACGTTGAACGAAAAGAACCAACTGAACAGTGATGCAGCCAGGGCCGAACTGATCACGGCCACTCCGGTGGACAGGTCGAACTCTCCACCGATCATCAGTAGTGACACCCCGACGGCCATGATGCCGATAGTCGAGGAGCCGTACAGGACTGTCGCGAATGACGACGGCTGCAGGAAGGTGGGGGCCACAAGGGCGAAGAAGGCGAAGAGGCCGATAGCTCCGACCAGGGCTCCGATCTCCGGGCGCCCCAGCAGCTTGGACATGGTGCTCTTCTGCCCCACGCGTTCATCCGCGGCGAGGATTGGGGGGGTGGTGAGTGTCGCGTTGCTCATGATGTTTAATCTCCTGTTAGGACCGGAGCGGGGGCTCGTTGGATTGCCGACCCCCGCGCCGGCTCTGCGGTACTGCTAGCGGACGCCCTGTTCGGCGAATTTAAGGACATCCGGGGCGGACTCCTGGTCGACGATCGCCGGGCCGGTCAGCACCGGCTGGCCGCCGCCGATCTTGAAGCCGCCGCGCTTGGCCTGCCACAGCGCATCGATCGAGCCATAGCCCTGCAGCCAGGGCTGCTGGTCAACGGTGAAGAGCACCTCGCCGTCCACGATCTTCTGCGCCAGCTCCGCATTCATGTCGAAGCTCGCAGCCTTCGCTTCGCTTCCGGCGTCCTTGATGGAGTCGAGCAGCGTAAGGGTGATGGGTGCGCCGAGGCCGATAATGACGTCGGCGTCACTGGTCGCCTGCAGTTTGGCTGTAGCTGTGGAGGCGACGGCCGTCATGTCCTGTCCGTTGACATAGAGGATTTCGGTGCCGGGAACCTTGGCCTTCACACCGGCGCAGCGAGCTTCCAGGCCGACGTGCCCCTGCTGCTGGATGACGCAGATGGGGTGCTCGTATCCGTCAGCGGCAAGGCGCTCGCCGACGGCTTCGCCGGCAAGCTGCTCGTTGGAGCCGAAGTGCGTGAATGCGCCGAGTTCAGCGGACACCCCTTCACCGGCGTTGAGACTGACGACAGGAATTCCAGCCTCCGTTGCTTTCTGCAACGCGCTCTTGAGTGCGTCGGGGGTGGCGAGGGTCACGGCGATTCCATCCACACCCTGGTCTATGGCCTGTTCGATGAGCTGAGCCTGGCGGCCGCCTTCAGGATCCGAGGTGTACAGCAGTTCGACATTGTCCTTGGCAGCAGCCTCCTCCGCCCCCTTGCGGACAATGTCCCAGAAGGTGTCGCCGCCGGACGCGTGGGTGATGAGGGCAATCTTCATGCGCTCGGTTTCGGCGACCTGCCCGCCTTCGGCATTGCCGCCGTCCTCCTGGGGTCGACCGCCGCCGCTGGAGCAGGCTGCCAGGGCAAGCATGGGGACGAGGACGAGGCCTGCGGCCACCTTTCGCCACTCAAACTTTTTAATCACGCGAATCTCCTTTGGTTCGTGAGGTCCCGCTGGGCGGGTTCCACCGTTTGGTTGCCCGGACGGAAGTGGGTGTCGGTGGTCCTGCATCCATCATGGTGACTCCAGTCACATAAGTCAACAGTATGTAAGGACATATTTACATCAGCATCAGCACTGTCGAAGATTCAACGTACGCTGTTATGATCAAAGTACATATGTCTTATGTCCTGACAAGTAGACATGTGACCGACAGTCCCGAAGGAGGAGTTCAATCGTGGCCACCCCGCTCAAACTCCATATCGACAGGTCTTCACCCGTCCCCCTCTATCACCAGGTGGTCCAGGGCATCGAGGCCGCCATCCACGGCGGGACACTGCCCGCAGGCACGCGCCTCGACAATGAAATCGACCTCGCTGCGCAGCTCAACCTCTCCCGCCCGACCATGCGCAAGGCGATGGATGAACTGGTTCGCTCCGGTCTTCTGGTCCGCAAGCGCGGGGTCGGCACCCAGGTGGTTTCGAGCCAAGTGCGCCGCCATCTTGAGCTCTCCAGCCTGTTTGATGACCTCACGCGCACCGGGAGTAAGCCCCAGACGGAAGTGCTCAGCTTCTCCCATGTCGACGCCGACGAACCCACGCGTGAAGCACTTCAGCTCGGAACCGGCGCCCGCGTCTACCACTTCACCCGGTTGCGATCGGTGGACGGGAAGCCGCTGGCTCTGATGGAAAATTCAGTGCGGGACGACATCACCGACATGGATGAGTCCGGTCTGGCCAAAAGGGGCCTCTACGAAATCCTCCGAACTGCCGGGGTGAACTTTCGGTTGGCCAACCAGCGCATCGGAGCTGTCACGGCCAACGAATATCAGGCGAAATTGCTCGGCACCGAGGTCGGGGCAGCCCTGGTCACGATGGAACGCACTGCTGTCGACGACACTGGTCGCGCCGTCGAGACCGGCCGCCACGTCTATCGGGCGGACTCCTACAGCTTTGAAATGACCCTCGTCCAACGCTGACGCAAAACCGTCACCGAAAGGATCCATCATGACCGACTGGTTCTACCCCCATCGCACGGCTGCGCGCGGCAACTGGGAGGTGGCCCTCGGGGCCACCGACGACGCCGTTGCGCCAGGTGGCTGGATGCACACCGGCCTGCGGGTCACCACTCTCAAGGCAAACGAGGCAGTACACCTCGCTGCGGCCGCGGAGGAACGCATAGTCATTCCGCTTGAAGGCGCGGTGCGGGTTGGAACCGAAGACGGCGACGTTATCCTGCGGGGCCGGGCCTCGGTCTTCACCGGACCCAGCGATGTGTACTACTCCGGCACCGATACAGCCCTGACACTGAGCACCGACGAGGGCGCCCGCGTTGCCGTTGCATCAGCGCCGGCGTCCAGCAGCTACCCTGCGCGACTCATCCTGGCGGAAGATATCCCCGTCGAACTCCGGGGAGCCGGCAACTGCTCGCGACAGGTGCACAACTTCGGCACCCCGGCGGCGCTGGAAGCGGACCGTTTCATAGTCTGCGAGGTGCTCACGCCCTCGGGCAACTGGTCCTCTTACCCGCCTCACAAGCACGACGAGGAGAAAGAAGGCGAAACTTCGCTCGAGGAGATCTATTACTTCGAGACCCGTGCCGCGGATGCGTCGGCGCCGACGCCCGCTGATGCCGTCGGCTACCAGCGGGTGTATGCGTCGGATGATCGGCCGATCGATGTCTCCGCCGAGGTTCGGACAGGCGACGTCGTCCTGGTCCCTTACGGCTGGCACGGCCCCGCCATGGCTGCTCCCGGATACGACCTTTACTACCTCAACGTCATGGCCGGTCCGGGCCCGGTCCGGCAGTGGCTCATCAGCGATGACCCGCACCACGGCTGGGTCCGCCAGACCTGGGATTCCCAGCAGGTCGACCCCCGGCTGCCGTTCGACGCATGACCAGTTCCCCACAGCTGCCCCGGAATGGTAGCACTTTGGCCATCGGATAGCGGTGCACCCCTATCCGATGGCCAAAGTGCTGTCACGCCTGGACGCTTGCGGGGAGGTGTGCCCGCGCTGCGGCGCAGTCAGCGTTGGGATGCCGCGGCGTGGGCTTCCTTGAATTCGTGCTCCAGCTGCTCGAGGCTCTTGTCACGGGTTTCGGGAATGAACCTGCGGGCGAAGAGAATCGCCCCTACGCCGAGAGCCGCGAAGAAGAAGAACGTGTTGGAGATCGTGATCGCTGCCACCAGGATCGGGAAGCTGAAACTGACCGCGAAGTTCACCATCCAAAGCACGAAGACGGAGACACCCATGCCCATCCCGCGGATCTTCAGCGGGAAGATCTCGGAGAGCATCAGCCAGGTCACCGGAGAGATCGCTCCCTGTTGGAAAGCCAGGAAGGTGATGGTGAAGGCAAGGATGACGAAGCCGCGCAGCGTGCCCTCCGGCAGCACCAGGGAGAAGATGCCGATGGCGAGCAGGGCAGACGTCGTACCGACCTGCCCGGTGATGAGCATGGGCCGGCGTCCCACCTTGCCCAGCAGCCAGATGCCCACGAAGGTCGCTGCCACCGAAATCACGCCGTTGGCGATATTTGCCGTCAGCGCGGCCTGGGTTCCGAAGCCGGCGTCGTCGAGGATGTGCGTGCCGTAGTACATGATCGAGTTGACGCCGGTGATCTGCTGGATCACTGCAAGGCCCAGGCCGACAATGAAGACACGCCGCAGCCAGGGCTCGCTCAGGTCCTTGATGGTGCCCATCTTGGCCTTGTAGTCCTCGACCGCCATCGCCTTCACCTCGTCGAACTCGGTGCGGGCGGTTTCGTGCGCCCTGATCCGGTTCAGCACGGCAAGCGTCTCGCCGAAATTACCGATGGAGGCTAGCCAGCGTGGGCTTTCCGGAACGAAATGCATGCCGATCCAGAGTCCGATGGCCGGAAGTGTGGCGATGACGAGCATCCAGCGCCACACCCCGTCGGCGTCGCCGAAGACGTTGCCGAGGAACGCGTTGGTAATGAAGGCCAGCAGCTGGCCGGTCACGATCATCAGTTCATTCCGAGTCACCATCTGCCCGCGCCGTGCGGCCGGGGAAAGCTCGGCCAGGAAGATCGGCACCATCACCGAAGCGCCGCCAACCGCCAGCCCGAGGACAAAGCGGGACAGCACCATCACGGTGACATCCGGCGCGAAGGAGGCACCGAGGGTCCCGAGAAGGAAGACGACAGCGAGGACGACGATCATCCGGCGCCGGCCGTACCTGTCAGCCAGGCGGCCGCCGAAGACGGCACCGAACGCGGCCCCGAAGAGCAGTGAACTGGTCACAAGCCCCTCGGTGAAGGGGGTAAGCGCAAGGTCCTCTGCCATAAACGGCAGGGCGCCGTTGATCACACCTGTGTCGAAGCCGAAGAGAAGACCGCCGAGCGTGGCGATCCAGGTGATGCGTCGAAGATACTTGCTCTGCCGGTCGTCACCGGGCGCCGTCGGGCGCGCGCTATCGGCAGTGGGCAGGGTAGTCATAAGTTCTCCTGGGCGCGCCGGAAGCGCGCGGGTTCTGTAGGGGGAGCGAATCAGGGCCGAGCGGCCTGGGAGAGGCTGCGCATGCGCTCAAGCTGGTACTTCGAGACCTGTTCCGCATTCTCGTTCTCGGCGAAGACACTGGAAACCATGACGGTGTCCTCCTTATCGAGGAACCCGATCCCGGCGAGGCCGCCGAAGAATTCGTCCCAGTTGACGTCGCCGTCGCCGATCTTCAGGTGCTGGTGAACGCGGACCGGATTGCCGGGCGGGTTGGTGATGTACCGCAGCCCGTGAGACCGGTGGTGGTCCATCGTGTCCGCGACGTGGACCAGGCGCAGCTTGTCCCCAGCCGCCTGCATGATTTCAAGGGGTGAGTCCTTCATGTGGAAGGTATGGGCGGCGACGTAGACCATACCGATGTTCGGGGAGTTGAGGCCGCGGATCACGCGCAACGCCGCCAGGCCCTCCTCGACGAAATCGTCCGGGTGCGGATCAATCAGGACATCGAGGCCTTCGCGCTCGATGATCGGCAGGAGCTCCTCCATGGACTTGTAGAAGGCGTCCTCGGATTTTTCTGCCCGCTCCGGCCGACCGCTGAACTCTGTGTTCATGGTGCTCACACCAAGATCGACGGTGAGCTGAATGGCGCGCTTCCACTTGCGCACGGCTGCAGCGCGGGTCTCCTCATCCGGGCCCGACCAGCGCAGCACCGGCAGGACCGAGGCAATCCGGACCCCGGCGTCGTCGCACGCGGCGCGCAGCTTGCGGACCAGTTCGTCGTCGGCCTTGGGGTGGGCGAAAAAGGGGATGAAGTCCGGATGCGGGGTGAGCTGGAGGTATTCGTACCCCAGATCGGCGGCCAACTGCGGGAATTCGAGGAGGCTGTGGCTGGAGTGGAACGGGGTGGGATCAAGCGCGATTTTCATGAGGACCTCTCAGACGAGTTCGGCTTCACGGGCCTGGCCGTAAAGGGCGGGCCGCTCGACGAGGTTGACAGTGACCTTCTCTCCGGTCTTCTGTGCCTGTACACCGGCCTCACAGCACGCGGCGGTCGCATAGCCGTCCCACGCGGAGGGGCCGCCGATGGTGCCGCGGCGTGCGGCGTCGGCCCAGGCCTGCACCTCGACGTCGTACGCGGCGCCGAAACGCTCCTCAAATCCGGGAGTCACCCGGCCGCCCCAGGTCCCGGCAGTGCGCATATAGGGTCCGCTGTCGCCGCCGATGGTCACCGTGCCCTGCTCGAAGACAGCCTGCGTGGCGACTTCATAGCCGAACTGTGCGTTGACGTAGATCTCGACATCGGCGAGCACACCGGACGCCGTCTCGATCAGGACGTGCTGGGGGTCGTGCTGGCCCTCGGGCGCGTTGCGGGTGGGCTTGCCCAGGCGTACCTGGACGCTGGTAATCTCCTCACCGGCGAGGAAGCGGATCACATCGAATTCGTGCACCACGGAGTCGTTGATCAGCATCTCGTTGGTGAAGCCGGCGGGGGTGTCCGGGTTGCGGTGTGCGCAGTGCAGCATCAGCAGCTCGCCCAGCTTCTCTTCCCGGATGACCCCGCCGAGCTGTGCATACTCTGCGTCGAATCGGCGCATGAAGCCCACCTGGATGCGCTGCCTGCCCAGCTTCTCCTCGGCGCGGACAACCCGCAGGGCGGACTCGGCGTCGGGGGTGAGCGGCTTCTCGCACAGGATCGGCAAATCCTTCTCGAGGGCCTTGAGGACGGTGTCCTCATGGAGGAAGCCCGGAGTGGCGATCAGGACGGCGTCGACGTCGCCCCGCGCCAGTGCCTCGTCGGCGTCGGTGAGGGCAACGGCGTCGGGCAGGCCGGCCACGGCGGCTTCCGCGCGGGCCTGGTCCACGTCGACGACGACGGACACCCGGGCTCCGCTGATGCGGCGGCTGAGTCGTTCGATGTGGTCGATGCCCATGCGTCCGGCACCGATCACTGCTACACGCAGGGTCTCGATCATGATGTTTGTTCCTTTTGGTCGGTGTGGATCAGCTGCTCAGCGGACGGTGGTACGGGAACCGCAGGAAAGCAGGTACTTGCGGGTGCGGGCGGCGATGGGCAGCGGGACGTCGAAATCGACGGGGTACATGTCCTGCTCGACGATCCCGAAGATCGGCTTCTGCAGCGACTCGACCGCCTCGATGACCTCGCGGAGGTCCGGCAGTCCGTTCGGCGGCTCAATCATGACGCCGGCGGTGTTCGCTGCCGCCCAGGTCAGGTTCTGCTCTCGGACCGTCGCCAGGACGTCGGGGTTGATCTGCTTCAGGTGCAGGTAGCCGATCCGCTCGGGGTACTTGCGGATGAGGTCCACGCTGCTGGCTCCGCCGTACTCGGCATGGCCGGTGTCCAGGCAGAGGGTGAGCAGCTCCGAGTCGGTGTTTTCCAGCAGCCGCTCGATGTCCCGCTGACCCTGCACATGGGAATCTGCGTGGGAATGGAACTGCTGCTGCAGGCCGAACTGATCACGCAGGCGACGCCCGAGTTCGTCATGCCCGCCAAAGAGCGAATCCCACTGTTCGGGCGTGAGAACCTCGTTCTCCACCGCCTCACCTGTCACGTCGTCGCGCCACATCGCCGGGATGACGACGATGTGTTCGCCACCCATGGCCGCGGTCAGTTCGGCGACCCGGAGTGCGGGCTCCCAGGCTTCCTCCCACTGGTCTTTCCCCCGGTGGAAGGCGGTGAACACCGTACCGGCGGAGATCTTCAGGTCCCGCTGCGCGAGCTCATCGGCCAGCCGCGACGGGTCGGTGGGCAGGTACCCGTACGGGCCCAGCTCGATCCACTTGTACCCGGCCTCGGCCACCTCGTCGAGGAAGCGTTCCCAGGGAGTCTGCTTCGGGTCGTCGGGAAACCACACGCCCCAGGAGTCGGGTGCGGTGCCGATGATCAGCTTGTTGTCGTTGGTCATGGTGATGGTCCGTCCTAGCTGCTGGGGAATGCGTAGGAGGCGGCGGAGACGTGTGCCGGTTCCGGCCACCGCTGGGTGATGACCTTGCCCCGCGTGTAGAACCTGACGCCGTCGGGCCCGTAGATATGCAGGTCACCGAAGAGGGAGTTCTTCCAGCCACCGAACGAGTGGTGCGCCACGGGCACCGGCAGCGGAACATTGACACCGACCATCCCCACCTTGATGGAACGCTGGAAGGTGCGGGCATAGGCGCCGGAGGAGGTGAAGATCGCCGTGCCGTTGCCGTACGGATTGGCGTTGATGAGGTCGATCGCTTCCTCAAGTGTCTCCACCCGGACCACCACGAGCACCGGGCCGAAGATTTCCTCAGAGTAGGCGCTCATGTCCGTGCGCACCCGGTCCAGGACGGTGGGGCCGACGAAGAAGCCCTCCTCATGGCCCTTGACCACCAAATCCCGGCCGTCCACCACGAGGGCGGCGCCGTCCTGCTCGGCTTCGGTGACGATCTTCAAGATGCGCGACTTCGATGCCGGGGTAATGACGGGACCCATGTCGGCGTCGGGCGTGGTGCCCTCGTTGACGTGGACAGCAGAGGCACGCTCGCGGACCTTGTCGACGACGGCGTCGGCCGCCTCTCCGACGGCCACAGCCACGGAGATCGCCATGCAGCGCTGCCCGGCCGAGCCGAACGCTGCTGCCGCCAGGTGGTCAGCCGCATTGTCGAGGTCGGCGTCGGGCATGATCACCGCGTGGTTCTTGGCGCCGCCCAGTGCCTGCACACGCTTGCCGTGCGCGATGGCGGTTTCCTGGATGTAGCGGGCCACCGGGGTCGAGCCGACGAAGGAGATCGCGTCGACATCGCGGTGGGTCAGCAGACCGTCCACAGCCTCCTTGTCGCCGTGCAGGACGTTGAAGACGCCGTCGGGCAGTCCGGCCTGCTTCCACAGCCGGGCAAGAAGGAGTGAGGGCGAGGGGTCGCGTTCGGAAGGCTTGAGGATGAACGCGTTGCCTGCGGCGATGGCCACCGGCGCCATCCACAGCGGCACCATCACGGGGAAGTTGAACGGGGTGATGCCCGCGACGACACCGACCGGCTCCCGGAACGAATAGACGTCGATGCCGGTGGACGCCTGGTCGGAGTACTCTCCCTTTAGCAGCTGGGAAATGCCGCACGCGAACTCGACGACTTCGAGTCCTCGTCCGATCTCGCCCTTGGCGTCCGAGAGCACCTTGCCGTGCTCAGCGGTGATGAGGGCGGCGAGCTCGTCGATGTGGGAAGCAACCAGCTCGCGGAACGCGAACAGGATCGAGGTCCGGCGGGCCATGGAGGTGTTGCCCCAGCTGTCGGCGGCGGCACGTGCTGCGGCGACGGCCGCGTTGATGTCCCCGGCGTTCGCGAGCCGCAGCTCCGCGCTGACCTGTCCGGTGGCCGGGTTGTACACCGACTGGGTGCGGTCACCGGAGCCCGCGGTCTCGACGCCGTTGATGAAGTGGGTGATGGTGCTGGTCTCTGCGACGGTGGATGTCATGATCCGCTCCTTTGCGTTGCCGTTTCAGCCCAGGAAGGGCTTCTGGCGGGACTTGTGGTGGGTGTAGGTCTGGTAGGCGTCCTGGGTGGATTCCAGCTCGGATACTTCCGAGACCGGAACATCCCACCAGGATTCGGAGCTGGGGGCGTCCAGCAGCGGGTCCGATTCGACGTGGATGACGACAGGGCCGCTTCCCTCGGTGCCGGACTTGGCGTCCTTGATGGCAACTTCGAGATCGGCGATCACGCTTGCCCCGGGCGCGATCCGGATCACCCTGGCGCCCAGGGATTCGGCGTTGGTGGCGAGGTCGATCGGCAGGGTTGGGCCGTCGTCGAACGTGTGTCGGTCCTTGTCCAGCGTGCGGTATCTGGTGCCGAAGCGCTGGGAGCCGAGCATCTCGGAGAGCGCGCCGATGGAAGCGTAGCCGTGGTTCTGGATCAGCACCACGATCAGCTTGATTCCCTCGGCGACCGCGGTCACCAGTTCGGTGTGCATCATCAGGTAGGATCCGTCTCCCACCATCACGACGACGTCGCGCTCCTGGCCGCCCCGTTGGGCTTCTGCGATTGCTGCACGCTTCACACCGAGCCCGCCCGGGATTTCGTAGCCCATGCAGGAGTACGCATATTCCACGTGGTAACCCCAGGGGTCGCGTACCCGCCACATCTTGTGCAGGTCACCCGGCAGTGAACCGGCGGCACAGATGACGACGTCCTGCGGATCCATCGCGCGGTTGGCGGCACCGATGATCTCATTCTGGGACGGCAACGGGGTGTGCCGCTCGTCGAACGCAGCATCGACGATGCTGTCCCAGCTGCTCTTTGCACGGGAGACGGCCTGCTCAAGGTCAGCGCCTGCCCGGTAACCGCCGAGGACCTCGGTGAGCTTGACCAGCGCCTTGCGGGCGTCGGCGACGATGGGCAGGGAGGTGCCCTGCTTGTACGCGTCGATGGCGGCAACATTGATGTTGATGAAGCGCACGTCCGGATTCTGGAATGCCGTGCGCGACGCCGTCGTGAAGTCTTCGTACCGGGTGCCGATGCCGATAATCAGGTCAGCTTCGGCCGCAATAGCGTTGGCCGCCGTCGTGCCGGTGGAGCCGATGGCCCCCAGTGAGTGACTCGAGTCCCAGGGCAGCACACCCACGCCGGCCTGCGTGTTGCCGACCGGGATCCCGGTGGCTTCGGTGAAAGCCGCCAGTTCGTCCTGGGCAAAGGCGTAGAGTACTCCGCCGCCGGCGACGATCAGGGGGCGCCTGGCAGCGCGGATAGCCTCGGCGGCCGCCCGGATGTCCTCCGCTTCCGGCTCGGGCCTGCGAATGCGCCAGTCACGCTCGGCGAGGAATTCTTCGGGCACGTCGAGCGCTTCGGCCTGTACGTCCTGCGGCAGAGAGATGGTGACGGCGCCGGTCTCGGCCGGGTCGGTGAGGACGCGCAGCCCATTCAGCAGCGCGGAGAACAGCTGCTCCGGCCGAGACACGCGGTCGAAGTATCGCGAGAGCGGTCTGAAGGCATCGTTGACGGAGACGTCGTATGCCTCCGGACGCTCGAGCTGCTGCAGAACCGGGTCCGCTGCCCGGGAGGCGAAGGTGTCGCTGGGCAGCAGCAGGACGGGAAGCCGATTGGTTGTGGCCAGGGCGGCACCGGTCAGCAGGTTGGTGGAGCCCGGCCCGATGGAGGTGCTCACAGCGTAGGTGGCGCGGCGGCGCGTGTGCCGGGCATAGCCCACCGCCTGGTGCACCTGAGCCTGTTCGTTGCGTCCCTGGTAGTAGGGCATCAGCGCAGGGTCGGAAACCTGGTACTGCTTGAGCGCTTGCCCGACACCTGCGACGTTGCCGTGCCCGAAGATCCCGAACATGCCCGGAATCAGCCGCTCGCGGTACACAGTGCCTGAACCCGAGCCGCCGGCAGTATCAACTGTGTACTGGCGGCCCAGGAATTCGACGACGGCCTGGGCGACGGTCATTCTGCGCGTAGCCATCAGAGGGCCAGTTCCTTTCGGGGTTCAGAGGTTGTATCGGTCCGCAGCAGCGAGGCGGCGGTGGCGACGGCTCCTGCGACGTCGTCGTCCTGGGGGTAAAGGAGGGTCCGACCGACGGTCAGGCCCTGCACGCCCGGCAGTGCGAGCGCACGGCCCCAGCTCTCGTACACCTCGTCCGGTGCCGCTGCCGGGTCACCGCCGAGGAGGACGGTGGGCAGCGTGGTGGAGTCCATGACCCGTTCCATCTCGGGGACGACCGGCAGCTTCATCCACGTGTAGGCGCTGCTGCTACCAAGGCTCTGGGCAATGGCGACCGACTTGATCACGGCGTCGGCGCTGAGGTCGTTGACGATCTTGCCGTTGTGCCACGTGGACAGGAACGGCTCCACCATGGCGACAAGCTGGTGCTCGGCGAGACTGTCGACCGCTTTCGCCGTGGCTTCCAGGGCGCGGGCTGTCGCGGGGTCACCGAGGCAGATGCGGGTGAGCATCTTGCCACCGGTGGCGCCGAGCTCGGCCAGGACGGGCGCTGTGTGGCCGGTGAACCGGTCGTCGATCTCGTTGACGAAGCCTGCCAGGCCGCCGCGGTTCATTGAGCCGAACAGCAGTTTCCCGTCCAGCGCGCCGAGCAGCAGCAGGTCGTCGAGGATGTCAGGCGAGGCGAGGACGCCGTCGACGGCGGGGTTGGACAGGGCGATCTGTAGCCGGTCCAGCAGGTCGAGCCGGTCGGCCATTGCCGCCGGGTTTGAACGCACCGCCAGGGCGCCCCGGGCCGGATGATCGGCGGCGACGATGAAATTCTGCTTACCGTAGATCAGGCCCGGGTGCGGTCGGCGCGTCTTGGCGGCTCGGGCGACGGCTCCTGGATCTTCCAGCCGGACCCGGCTGAGGTGATCGTAGCGTCGGGAGTCGGTGGTGGCTTCACGCATTGGTCGGCACCAGCCGTCCGCGTTCGGCCAGCAGGGAGGTGACTTCCTCCGGCGTCGGCATCGCGTCGGCGCACGAGAGGCGGGAGGCGACGATGGCTCCGGCGGTGTTCGCATAGTCCAGCACCTGCTGCAGCGGCCAGCCGGCCAGGAGTCCGTGGCAGAACGCGCCACCGAAGGAATCTCCCGCGCCGAGGCCGTTGACCGTCTCGACCTGGACCGGGGCAGAGACCACCCGTTCCGTGCGGGTCTTTGCCATGACGCCCTCATGCCCGAGCTTGACGACCGCGATCTCCACCCCGGCGGCGAGTAAACGGTCGGCCTGCTCATCCGGGCTGCCCTCACCGACGGCGACGGAGCATTCCTTGTCGTTGCCAATCGCAACGGTGACGTGCGGCAGGACCCTGGCGATCTGCGCTCGTGCGGCTTCTTCCGTTTCCCAGAACATGGGCCGGTAGTCGAGGTCCAGGATGGTGTACTGGCCCGCGACGAGTCCCGTGCGGGGGCGGACCTCGTGAGCTTTGAGATGCGCGCTGCGGCTGGGTTCCTGGGAGAGGCCGGTGACGGTGGACCAGAAGATCCGCGCATTCCTGATCGCGTCCAGGTCGAGTTCCTCCGCGCTGATCTGCAGATCAGGTGCTGTCGGGGTCCGGTAGAAGTACAGCGGGAAGTCGTGCGGCGGCTTGATCGCGCAGAAGGTTACAGGTGTTGGCCAGAGGGGCACCGCAGTCACGAAGCTGTCATCGACGTTGAACTTGCGCAGTTCACGGTGGAGGTAGGCCCCGAAAGGGTCCTCACCCGTGCGGGTGATTACCGCCGTCGAACGGCCGTGGCGTGCCGCCGCGACGGCTACGTTGGAGGGCGAGCCGCCGAGGTATTTCCCGAAGGACGTGACATCCTCCAGGTCGACTCCGATGTCGTTGGGATAAATGTCGACGCTTATGCGTCCGATGGTCAGCACGTCGTGGGGCACGGCGCACCTGCCTTTCGCATGCTGGCTGGAGCGGGTGTGAAGTGAAGCACATGTTCACTGTGCCTCATGACGCTTGTCCTGTCAAATGTTTGTACTGACATCGCTACATAGCCCCGGCTGCGGATGGGACCGCGAGTTCGCCGGTTACGTACTGCGCGCGACCGAACCCGAATGACCAGTCCCCTGCGCCATTCTCGACGTAGCCAATGAAGATGTCGGCGCCGTCGACACCCACTTGTCCGAGGCTCGATGCGACGCGGGCAAACAGGGCCGTCTTGGCGTCCTGACTGCGACCTCGCTGAGTGAAGATCTGGATCATCACCACGCCTTCGCTGCGCTCGAACCCAAGGCCTGCATCCTGGGCGCGCAGTTGCCCTGACGGATGCTCGGTGAGGATGTGGAACAGATCGCGCTCGGGGATCCGATACTCGTCAACGATCGCCCGATGTACGGCACTGCTGATGTCCTGTACTTGCTGGGGGGTCCGGCCGGTATTCACGTCAATGCGGACGAGGGGCATGGGGGCTCCTTGGGTAGTTTCCCTACTTTGTCCTGACATACTATCAAAACATGGAACCTGGCATAACCCCTCTGACGACAACTGTTGGCTCATTCCGGGCGGGCGGAGATGACGGGATGAAGCCGCCGGGCCCGTTATATCCGCCCGCCAGATGCCGGCTTGCGCTCCGCCTGGGCGTCCATTCCCGCCGAGAGGTCCGGAGCGGCCGACACCGGGGCATCCCGCTCGATCACCCTGGAGAGTTCCTTCTCGTGGACGAACGCGAACAGGAGCGCAGCGATCACACCGAGCGGCGCCATGTAGAGGAACAGCGGCGTGAGTGCGTCATTGTAGGACTGGATGATCGGCAACCGGAGGGCGTCGGGCAGCCCGCTGACAATCTCCGGAGTGAGCGAATTGGGGCCACCATCCAGCGCAGCCCCGCCGGCGGGCAACCGCTCCACCAGGAGTTCGGCCACCCGCGCGGTGAACAGGCTGCCGACAACTGCCGAGCCCAGGGTGGCGCCGATCTGCCGGAAGTAGTTGTTCGAGGCCGTCGCCGTCCCCACCACTCGGTTGGGGAACGTGTTCTGCACGATGAGCACCAGGATCTGCATGGTGAGCCCCAGCCCCGCGCCCATCACGGCGATGTAGGCGCAGATCACCCAGACCGCCACGAGCGGCCCCATGGTCGAAAGAAGCAGTAGCGCGGCGGTGACGGCGAGCGCACCGGCGATGGGCATCCACTTGTACCGGCCGGTCCTGCTCACCAGGAACCCCGAAACGGTGGAGGTCAGGATCAGTGCGCCCATCATCGGGATCATCAGGAGCCCGGCGTTGGTGGCGCTGGCGCCGGTCACCATCTGCAGGTAGGTGGGCAGGTAACCGATAGCGCCGAACATGGTTACGCCGATGAGCAGGCCGCCGGCGGTGGTGAGAATGAAGTTGCGTTCCCGGAACAGGTTCATCGGCAGGATGGGTTCCTTTGCCCTGCGCTCGACCGCAACAAACAGGCCGGCCGTCACCAGCGCGAGGGCGAGCAGGCCGAGAATCGGCGCCGACATCCACGGGTACCGGGTGCCGCCCCAGGTGCCCGCCAGAACCAGCGACGTCGTGGCAATGGCGAGCAGGACCATCCCGGCGATGTCGACGTGCGGGTGGGTCCGTTCACGCGCGGGCAGATGCAGGTGGAAGAGCACCACCACAACGGCGAGGAGCCCCAGCGGCATGTTGATCCAGAACATCCAGCGCCAGCCGGGGCCCTCGGTGAACCAACCGCCCAGCAGTGGTCCGGCCACCGAGGCGAAGGCAAAGACCCCGCCCATGGCACCCATGTATCTGCCGCGCTCCCGGGCCGGAACGACGTCGGCAATGATCGCCTGTGAGAGGATCATCAGTCCGCCGCCGCCGAGTCCCTGAACGGCACGGCCTGCGATGAGCCACTCCATGTTCGGCGCGAGGCCGCCAACGATGGATCCCGCCATGAAGATGCCGATGGCGAACAGGAGGAGGCCCTTGCGGCCGATCAGATCGCCGAGCTTGCCGTAGATCGGCATGACGATCGTCGCGGCCAGGATGTAGGCGGTGATCACCCAGAGCATCTGGTCGACGCCGTTGAGCTCGCCGACGATAGTGGGCAGCGCCGTGCTGAGGATCATCTGGTTCAGAGCGGCCAGGAGCATCGAAAGCATCAGGCCCACGAAGAGCAGGAGCAAGCCCGACTCCTTGCGGGCTTCCGGCCGCAGAGAAGTTGGTTGACTCACAAAACTATTATTGCACGCGCTCCCAGCTGCGCCCTGGCCGGCGCTTGATCCAGGGCCGACGTCGTTCCTCCCCCGTCCGGAAGATTGGGCACACACGCGATGACTACGTAGACTGAACGTTCTGGTGAGCCGGGAAGTCTGGTCGGCGTATGTCCACGCTGCCCGATCGACTCAAGGAACCACCATGACACCCGAGCATAATTCTCCCCCGGAAGACCACCGCCGTGACAGCCCGCGCCGGCGCAGCTATCCCGAAGTCCTGCGGATCGGCGAGATCCTGCGCAAGGAAACCGTCGGCGGCATCCTCCTGGTAGCCGCCGCCCTGATCGCGATTGTGTGGGCAAACTCGCCCTGGGCGGATTCCTACTTTGCACTGCGCAACTATGAGGTCGGGTATGAGCCGTGGCATCTGCGGCTCAGCCTGGGCAAGTGGGCAGCTGACGGACTTCTGGCGATCTTCTTCTTCCTGGTGGGCCTGGAGCTCAAACGCGAGTTCGTCGCCGGGGACCTGCGCAACCCCCGCCACGCCATGGTTCCCGTGGCTGCGGCCGTCGGCGGAGTGGCGGTTCCTGCGGGGATCTACCTGCTCTTCAACGCAGGCAGCGAAACCGCGGGCGGGTGGGCCATCCCCACCGCCACGGATATCGCCTTCGCGGTAGCAGTCCTGGCCATCATCGGTTCCCATCTGCCGCCGGCGCTCCGGCTGTTCCTGCTGACCCTCGCTGTGGTGGATGACCTGATGGCCATCACCATCATCGCCGTCTTCTACACCGAGGAAGTCGGAGTAACGCCGCTCCTGCTGGCGCTGATTCCGCTGGCCGTCTTCGCCTTCCTGGCGCAGCGCTTTCCCCGGTTCTTCGGCCTGCATGCCTGGGCAGCCTGGGTGATTCTCCTTCCCCTGGGCCTCGTGGTGTGGGTCCTGGTCCACGAGGCCGGCATCCACGCCACAGTAGCCGGCGTTCTCCTTGGCTTCGCGGTTCCCGTACTGCGCAGCCAGGCCAGCGGTGGCCCTGAAGCCGGGCATGGGCTGGCCGAGGAATTCGAGCACCGCTTCCGCCCGATTTCCGCAGGCTTCGCCGTTCCCGTCTTCGCGTTCTTCTCGGCAGGAGTGGCGGTCGGAGGCTGGGAGGGTCTGGGCGCTGCCCTCACCGCACCGGTCACCGTGGGCATTATCGTGGGCCTGGTCGCCGGGAAACCGATCGGAATTGTCGGCGCCACCTGGCTCACCATCAGGATCTCTGGCCAGCGCCTGGACCATTCCTACCGGTGGATCGACCTGTTCGGCGTCTCACTGCTGGCCGGGATCGGGTTCACGGTCTCACTGCTGATTGCCGAACTCAGCTTCCCGGCGGACAGTCCCAGTACCGACTTCGCGAAAGTTGCCGTGCTGACCGCCTCCGTACTGGCGGCGCTCATCGCCGCGGTGGTGCTCAGCACCCGCAACCGGCAGTACCGCAGGATCGAGGCTGAGGAGTCGGTCGACGCGGACCACGACGGCATCCCGGACGTCTACGAGACGGACGACCCCGCGGGCGACGCCCGCTCGTAGAAGCCCGGCGCGGCAGCGGTTACCGCAGCACGACCGTCCGGTTGTCCTGCAGGATCACTCTGCCCTCGCAGTGCCACTTCACCGCGTTGGAAAGCGCCTTGCACTCGGTGTCCCGACCGGCCGCGACCAGTTCCTCGGGGCCGAAAGTGTGGTCAACCTCCATGACCTGCTGGGAGATGATCGGCCCCTCGTCCAGCTCGCTGTCCACGTAGTGTGCGGTGGCGCCGACGGTTTTGACGCCCCGCTCGTACGCCTGGTGGTAGGGCTTGGCACCCTTGAAGCTGGGCAGGAATGAGTGATGGATGTTGATGGTCCGTCCGGTGAGCCGGGTGGCAAGTTCATCGCTGAGGACCTGCATGTATCTGGCCAGCACCACCAGCTCCACGTCATAGTCATCGACCAGTTCCAGCAGCCGCTGCTCGGCGGCCGGCTTCGTCCCGGCAGCGACCGGGACGTGGAAGAACGGGATCCCGTGCCACTCCACAAGTGACTGCTGGTCCAGGTGGTTGGAAACCACCGCAACAACCTCAACCGGCAGCTCACCGCTGGCGGCACGGAAGAGCAGATCGTTCAGGCAGTGCCCAAACTTCGACACCATGATCAGCACACGCCGCTTCTCACCGTGGCGGTGAAGCTGCCACCGCATTCCGAAGCGTTCGGCGAGCGGAGCGAAATCCTTCCGGAAACGTTCGGCAGCCCGCTCCGCCCGCTCCGTTTCCGACTCCACGTCCGGCTCAGGCGCCGGTTCGGACGCCACATGGATCCGCATGAAGAAGTGGCCCCGGCGGCGGTCGCCGAACTGCTTGTTGTCCACGATGTCGCAGCCGTGGTCCACCAGGAATCCGGTGACAGCGTGAACAATCCCGGGCGCCTCGGCGCAGTCGAGGGTGAGGACGTGTTCCACGGCGGTCCTTGTGGACGATCCGATGGCTGCTTCCGTCTGGTTCATCTGCAGGGTGGTCATTTTTAGCACTCCGTTACATTCACGGGGACGTTCACGGCGAGGCCGCCGCGGGAGGTCTCCTTGTATTTCGATTTCATGTCTGCGCCCGTGTCGCGCATGGTCCGGATGGCCTGGTCAAGGGAAACGATGTGCCCGCAGTCGCCGCTGAGCGCCAGCCGGGCGGAGTTGATCGCCTTGATGCTCGCGATGGCGTTGCGTTCGATGCACGGGACCTGCACCAGGCCGCCTACCGGGTCGCAGGTGAGGCCGAGGTTGTGCTCGATTCCCATCTCCGCGGCCTTCTCCACCTGCTGCGGGGAGCCGCCCAGCACTTCACAGAGAGCGCCGGCCGCCATTGAGCAGGCGGACCCAACCTCACCCTGGCATCCGACTTCAGCACCGGAGATCGATGCGTTCTCCTTGAAAAGAATCCCGATGGCTGCCGCGGTGAGCAGAAACCGGATGACGCCGTCGTCGTCAGCTCCCGGCACAAACTTCACGTAGTAATGCAGCACTGCCGGCACTATCCCGGCGGCGCCGTTGGTGGGAGCGGTGACGATGCGCCCGCCCGCGGCGTTTTCCTCGTTGACGGCGAGCGCAAAGAGGTTCACCCAGCCCATGGCCCGCAGGGGGTCGGCGGCGGCGTCGGCCTCGGTCAGTTCCTTGAAGAGCTGCGGCGCACGACGGCGGACCCTGAGTCCGCCGGGAAGGACTCCTTCGCTGTCGCAGCCGTTGGCGACGCACTCCTGCATAACCACCCAGATACGCAACAGTTCCCGGCGCAGCTCGGACTCGGTCCGCCAGGAGAGCTCGTTGGCCAGCATGATCCCGCTGACCGGCTTCCCTGTCCGGGCGCACTGTTCGAGAAGCTCCGCAGCCGTGCTGAAGGGGTACGGAACACTCGTCCGGTCGGCGCTGATGCGGTCCGCGCCGGCGGCGGATTCGTCGACTACGAATCCGCCGCCCACGGAGTAAAAGGTGCGCTCCAGGACGGGTATGCCGCCGTCGTCGAACGCTGTGAAGGCCATCCCGTTGGGGTGGTAAGGCAGCGCCTTCCGCCGGTGCAGGATGAGGTCCTCCGCGCTGTTGAACCCGATGCGCCGGCTGCCGGCGAGGTTGAGTTTCCCTTCCTCGAGCACCGCCCGGAACGCCTGTCCGGCAGTGGCGGTGTCCACCGTTTCCGGGTCCTCCCCCGTGAGCCCGAGCACCACCGCCTGGTCGGATCCGTGTCCCCGGCCGGTCGCACCGAGCGAACCGAACAGTTCCGCCCGCACCCGTCGGGTCCGTTCCAGCACCTCCTGTCCGCGCAGCTCCTCGATGAAAAGCCGCGCGGCACGCATCGGTCCCACCGTGTGGGAGGACGAGGGACCGATGCCGATGGAGAACAGGTCAAGTGCGGAGAGCTTCATCAGGGGACCTCGGGGGAACCGAATTCGGCCACGGCATCCAGCAGCCAGCGCGCAACGTACTCCGCGAAGGAGGCCCGCGGGAAGATCCGGTAGGTAGTCTCATCCACCTGCCACAGCAGCACCGGAACCGGGCCCAGCAGGGTGGACACCGCTGTCCCGGGCTTGAAGACCCGGGGGTGCAGATCCAGCGGACAGCCCTTCTCCAGCACCTTGCGGGCGGACGGACCGCTCAGTTCCAGGGTAGTCCGGTTGGCGGAGAGATCGACGACGGCGCCTGGCGCATCTCCCAGCGCAACTGCCAGTTCCCGCGCCGCGTCCGAGCCGTCGGGGGCCACCAGCAGGAACTCATCCGGCCCCTGCCAGAGGATGGCCGTTCCGGCCGGACTGCCGCTGACCTCACCGCAGCGGGTGGGCAGCGGGGCGCCGGCCGCTGCGGAGAGAGCGTCCCCCGCCGGTGAGGCTGGGTCTGCGCGCAGCCCCACCATGGTGAGGAACGGGACTTCGTGGAGTGCAGCGCCGGGGTTGGTTCCCTCCCATAGCGCCTCTTCCAGGTGCGCGAGCGGGCTCCGGCGCAGCTGCGCCCCAGCAACCCGTGCGTCCAGCGGTGATGTCGGTGATGTCGGTGATGTCATGGTTACCTGCTCAGCCATCGCGACGGCTCCCTTCGGCGTCGTACAGTACGGTTTCTCCCACGGTGACTTCGACCAGCTGGCCGTTCACCGGGGCAATGAGTGTTTCGCCGATGCGGTTCCGGCCGTTCCTGATCAGTGCCAGCCCGAAGGACCTGCCCAGCGCGGCGCTGTGGTAGCTCGAGGTGACGTGCCCTTCCATCGGCACCGGTCCCGCTTCCGGGGTGATCGGTACGCCGGTTGAGACAAGCTGGGTACCCTCGGGCAGACGGATTGTTCCGTCCACCGGCAGCACGCTCACCATGTGCTTGCGGTCCGTGCGGCTACTGTCCAGCCGCGCGTAGGAGCGCTTGCCGATGAAGTCCTTGACCTTCGAGACGATCCACTCCATGCCCGCATCCTGCGGGGTGACCGTACCGTCGGTGTCCTGCCCGACGATCGGGTAGCCCTTTTCGGCGCGCAGCACGTGCATGGTTTCGGTGCCGTACGGGGTGATACCGAACTCGGCTCCCGCGTCAGCGACCGACTCCCAGACGTGCAGCCCGTACCAGGAGGCCACGTTGATCTCGAACGCCAGCTCACCGGAGAAGGAGATCCGGCAGATCCGCGCCGGAACGCCGGAGGCCAGCACGGTTTCGCGGAACGTCATGAACCCGAAGGCGTCGTTGGAGACGTCCAGGTCCGGTGCCAGCCGGGCAATCACCTCGCGGGATTTGGGCCCGACGACGGCGACCGTGGAATACTGCTCGGTCACCGAAGTGAACACCACGTCGAGTTCAGGCCACTCGGTCTGGGACCATTCCTCCAGCCAGTCCAGCACCTTCGCGGCACCACCGGTGGTGGTGGTCAGGAAGTAGCGGTCGTCGTCCAGGCGGAGGTTGACGCCGTCGTCGAAAATCATGCCGTCCGGCGTGCACATCACGCCGTAGCGGGCGGAACCGGGAGCCAGCTTCTTGAACGCGTTGGTGTAGATCCGGTTGAGGAACTCACCGGCGTCCTTCCCTCGCACTTCGATTTTTCCGAGGGTGGTGGCATCCATGAAGCCGACGCTGTTGCGTACTGCCGCGCATTCGCGCAGCACCGCTGTGTCCATGTCCTCCCCCGGCTGAGGGTAGTACCAGGGACGCTTCCACTGGCCGACGTCCTCGAACTTCGCGCCGTGGGCAACGTGCCAGGAGTGGATCGGGGTGATGCGAGCGGGATCGAACAGCTCACCGCGCTCCCGGCCCGCAAGCGCCGCGAACGCGACCGGCGCGTAGGGTGCGCGGAAGGTGGTGGTGCCGATCTCGCCGAGGCTCGTGCCGCCGTCATTTCCGTTCAGTGCCGCGGCGATCACGCCGATGGCGTTGACCCCGGAGGTCTTGCCCTGGTCATTGGCGGTGCTGATGGAGGTGTAGCGCTTGATGTGTTCCACGCTGCGCATGCCGGCACCGGTTGCGCGGAGTACGTCGGCCACGGACTGGTCGCGCTGCAGATCCACGAAGTGCGCGCTCCAGTCCGTGCCCTCGGGCGCGGGGGCGAGCCACAGCGGACGGGTGACCCCGTCCGCGGGCGGCAAGTCGGCAAGCGGAGTTGCGGCCTGGATGCCGCCGTCGTTCACGAAGCCGGCGTTGAACGCGGCAATCGCCCCGGCTGACTTGCCCTCGGCAACACAGCCGTCCAGCCGGTAGGTGCCACGGGCGGCACCGACAACCTGCTGGGCCTCCACCTCGGCGGCGGGCACGAAGGCCACGAGGTCCTCGTCCCAGCGCAGTTTCCCCTGACGCTGGCTGTGCAGGTGGACTACCGGGCTGAAGCCGCCGGAGACTGCAAGAAGGTCACAGTCCAGAGTTTCCGCCTCGCCGGCCAGTGCGCCGTCGCTGTCGATCGCACTGATCGTCACCGAGGTGATCCTGCCCCTGGCTTCGGCGGTGCCGTTGTCCCGGGCGTCAGTGTCGATGACGGCGCTGCCGGGAATCACCCGGATGCCGGCCTCTGCCGCGCGGCGGGCAGCGGTGCTCAGGCCCGGGCGGGTGTCGACGACGGCGGCAACCGTGACACCCTGTGCTGCGAGCTCCCCGGCCAGGTCATAGACGCTGTCATTGGTGGTTGCGAGCACCACGTTGCGGCCGGCGAGTACGGCGTACCGGTTGAGGTACGTGCGCACGGCCGAGGCGAGCATCATGCCCGGCCTGTCGTTGTTCCGGAACACGAGCGGGCGTTCGTGGGCGCCGGTTGCGAGGACAACCTGGGCAGCCCGGATATGCCAGACGCGCTGACGGGAGACGCCTGCCGGCGCCGGGGTGGCCAGGTGGTCGGTACGGTTCTGGACTGCGATGAGGTAGTTGCCGTCATAGCTGCCGAAGACGCTGGATCTGCTGAGCACCGTGGTTTCGGGGGCAGCGGCCAGCTCGGCGACGACGGTCCGTACCCACTCGCGGGCTGGCACGCCGTCGATGGTCTCTGCAGCCGGGCCGTCTTCACGGGGACCGGACAGGACCGCGCCGCCCGGTTCGGGCTGGTCGTCCAGGAGGATGACGCGGGAACCGGTTGCCGCTGCCGCGCGTGCCGCGGCCAGCCCGGCCGGTCCGCCGCCAACAACGGCGACGTCGGTGTGAACGTACTTCTTGTCGTAGACGGCGTTGTCCGGGGTGGGGTCGAGTTTGCCCCTGCCGGACAGGTACCCGGCGCGGAGCCCGTCGACCAGTTCCACCATGGTGGCGGGAAGCATCGATTCTGCGGTGCCGCCGTCCTCCGCTGCCTCAACCCGGAGAAGCGCGTTGGGTTCATCGACTCCGGCGCTCATAATTCCGCGGGGCCGGCCGAGGTAAAGGGAGGGCGCGGCCGAAATCCGGCCGTTGGCCAGGAGCGCGGACGCCACAGTGTCGCCGGGGTGACCGGTGAACGCCTCGCCGTCGATGGTGAAGCTCAGTACGCGGGACCGGTCGATATGTCCGCCGGATGGCAGACGGTGGAACTGGCTCATCGGGGTCCTCCCGTTGGTCCGAAGGCGGGTGCGCCGGAGGGTGTGAGGGTGCTGGCATCGGGACGGGGCTGTCCCATGCGGTAGACAGAGAGAACCTCGTACGTGACGGTGTCGCGCAGCACGTTGAACCACCGGCGGCACCCGGTGCTGTGCACCCAGCGCTCCGCGGAGATTCCCTTCGGGTTCTCCCGGTAGAAGAGGTAACGCGCCCATTCCTCGTCGCTGAGGTCGGACGGGTTCTCGGGGTAGGCAACATGGGCCTGGCCGCCGTAGTGGTATTCGTTTTCGTCCCTGGCTCCGCACCAGGGGCAGTTGATCAACAGCATGACTGTCCTTTGATTAGTGGCGAAGATCTAGTGCGCTACGGCAGCTGCGCCGTGCTCATCGATGAGGGCGCCGGAGACAAAGCGGTCCAGCGCAAACGGGGCGTTCAGTTCGTGGGGCTCGCCCGAGGCAATGGTGTGGGCGAAGGCCCAGCCGGCGCCGGGAGTGCCCTTGAACCCACCGGTCCCCCAGCCGCAGTTGACGTACATGTTGTCCACCGGGGTCTTACCGACAATCGGTGAGGCATCGAGCGTCACGTCCACGATCCCGCCCCAGGTGCGCAGCACGTGCGCCCGGGCGAAGATCGGGAAGAGTTCGACGGCGGCTGCCATCTGTTCCTCGATGACGTGGAAGGACCCGCGCTGGCCGTAGCCGCTGTAGGAGTCAACCCCCGCCCCCATCACCAGCTCGCCCTTGTGCGCTTGCGAGACGTAGACGTGAACGTGGTTGGACATGACCACGGTAGGATGCACCGGTTCATGCAGTTCAGAGACCAGGGCCTGGAGTGGGTGGGACTGGATGGGCAGATCGAAGCCGGCGAGTTTCGCGAGGACGCTGCTGTGCCCGGCAGCGGCCAGCCCCACGGCGCCGGTGTTGATCCGGCCGCGGCTGGTCTCAACGCCGACCACACGGTTGCCGTCCTTGATGAACCCGGTGACCTCGCAGTTCTGGATGATGTCGACACCCATTTCGTCGCACTTGCGTGCGAATGCCCAGGCCACGTGGTCGTGCTTGGCGATCCCGGCGCGCGGCTGGTACGTCGCGCCAAGCACCGGGTAGCGGATGTTGTCGGAAATGTTGAGGATGGGGCAGAGTTCCTTGACCTGCCGCGGGTCCAGCCACTCCGCGTCCACGCCGTTGAGCTGGTTGGCGTTGACGCGGCGCATACTCTCGCGGACATCGCCCAGGGTGTGGGCAAGATTCATCACGCCGCGCTGGCTGAAGAGGAAGTCATACTCGAGTTCTTCCGGGAGTCGCTCCCACAGCTTGAGCGAGTGCTCGTAGATGGCCGCGCTTTCATCCCAGAGGTAGTTGGAGCGGATGATGGTGGTGTTGCGGGCCATATTGCCGCCGGCCAGCCATCCGCGCTCCAGCACGGCGATGTTGGTCATCCCGTGGTTCTTGGCGAGGAAGTACGCGGTGGCAAGCCCGTGTCCGCCGCCGCCCACAATAATGGCGTCATAGGAGGTTTTGGGCTCCGGGTTGCGCCAGAGGAAATCAGGATGCTCCGGCAGCAGATCGGCGGTCATGAAAGGTCTCCGTTCAGGTTCGGGTAGAGCGGGAACTTCTCGGCGAGGACGGCTACGCGGTCCCGCAGCTCCGCCTGGAGTTCGTCGGTCAGGTCAAGACTGAGGGCTGCTGCGATGATGTCTGCCACCTCGTCGAATTCACCGGCGCCGAAGCCCCGGGTTGCCAGCGCCGGCGTTCCGATTCGCAGCCCGGAGGAAACCATGGGCGGGCGGGGGTCAAACGGCACTGCGTTGCGGTTGACGGTGATTCCGATGCGGTGCAGCCGGTCTTCAGCCTGCTGTCCGTCGAGCTCGGAGTTGCGCAGGTCAACGAGGACCAGGTGCACGTCGGTTCCACCGGTGACCACCGAGATTCCGGCGCGGGCAACGTCGTCTTCCATCAGCCGTCCTGCCAGTGCGCGGGCACCGTCGAGGGTGCGCTGCTGACGTTCGCGGAAGTCCTGTGTTGCTGCCATCTTGAACGCAACCGCCTTGGCGGCGATGACGTGCTGCAGGGGCCCGCCCTGCTGCCCGGGGAAGACGGCGCTGTTGATCTTCTTCGAATACCCGGCGCGGCTGAGGATGACACCTCCGCGCGGCCCGCCGAGGGTTTTGTGCGTGGTGGTGGTGACAACGTCGGCGTAGGGGACCGGACTCGGATGCAGCCCGGCTGCCACGAGCCCGGCGAAGTGCGCCATGTCCACCAAAAGGAAAGCGCCGACCAGGTCAGCGATCCGGCGGAACTCCGCGAAATCAAGCTGGCGGGAATAGGCCGACCAGCCGGTGATGATCATCTTCGGCCGGTGCTCGAGCGCCAGTGCCTCCACCTGCGCCATGTCCACCCGGTGGTCATCCTCGCGAACGTGGTACGGCACCACGTTGTAAAGCTTGCCGGAGAAGTTGATCTTCATTCCGTGGGTGAGGTGGCCGCCGTGGGCGAGATTGAGTCCGAGGATGGTGTCGCCGGGATCCAGGAGTGCAAACATCGCGGCCGCGTTGGCCTGGGCGCCGGAGTGCGGCTGCACGTTGGCGTACTCCGCCCCGAAGAGGGCCTTCACACGGTCGATGGCGAGCTGCTCGATCACATCGACGTGCTCGCAGCCGCCGTAGTAACGCTTGCCGGGATAGCCCTCGGCGTACTTGTTGGTGAGGACCGAGCCCTGCGCCTCCATCACGGCCGTGGGCGCGAAATTCTCCGAGGCAATCATCTCCAGCGTCGACTGCTGACGCTCGAGTTCATGATCAATGGCGGCTTTGATCTCGGGATCTGCCGCGGCCAGGGTGATTGACAGGTTCGTCACGAGTGGCCCTTCCTTCGAAAGTAGACGACTAATGTCTGACTGATATATCAGTACTGGACTAAATGGTATGCTGTAGATCACACAGCGTCAACAGGCTCATGAAAGTGCCTGTGGCGGATCAGCCTGGGCAAAGGAGATACCCATGAGCGTGACCGAGGCATTTCCAGAAAGGACCGAAGGACACCTATCCCTGGCCGAGCGCGCCTACCGGGAGCTGCGCGACCGGCTGATCATGCTCGACATCCGGCCGGGTGACCCGATCAACGACGGTCAGCTTGCGGCCCAACTGGGCATCGGGCGCACACCCGTCCGCGAAGCGCTCAAGCGGCTGGAGACGGACCACATGGTGGTCTCCTACCCGCGCAGGGGAACTTTCGCGACGATTGTCGACATCACAGCCCTGGCGGACATTTCCGAACTGCGCCGCGTCCTTGAACCGCTGGCCGCACGCAAGGCCGCGCTCAGTGCCAATGCCCGGATGCGGGAGGAACTCTTCACCCTCGCGGATGACATTCAGCGTCTGGATGACGCCGCCCCGGGGAACATGTCGGACCTGATGCGCTACGACCTCAACGTACACAGGATCATCTACCGCACCGCGGGGAACCCGCACCTCGAAGACACCCTGATCCGACTGGATAACCTCGCAACCCGCATCTGGTGCCTCGTCCTGGACAAGGTGCCCACCGTCGCCGGGCACGTCTCCGAGCACGTCCGGCTCCTCAAGGCCATCGGCGACGGCGACGCGGACCAGGCTGCGAAACTCGCCCTGGAGCACATCACCAGCTTCGAGGAAACCATCCGCACCGTGCTGTAGGCACCGGGGTTTGGGTGGGTTTCATTGCCGCCCTCCTGCAGGGGGCCACGGAGTTGAACCGGCGGGCGGCCCGCAGGGATGCCTGGCCAAACGCCAACTCCGGAATTTTCCATGACCGTCTGTGAAGCGGAGCTGCACCCCGCCGCCACCGGTGCGCCCCTGTGGGTTCCGCTATTGACAGTGATCGACACCACATCTAGTCTGATGCAACAAGGTTGCACTGAATGCAACTCCCGACAACTTGGTGGTTTTCATGACTGGCACAACGGGCAACGACGCCCCTACCCTAGGACCGACCCTCAGCGGACAGGGACGAGTACATCCGACCGGAGTAGGCAAAGACACCCGACGGCGGGTAGTAGCCGCCAGCTTCATCGGCAACTTCGTCGAATGGTTCGACTACGCGGTGTACGGTTACCTCGCCACAACGATCGCAGCCGTTTTCTTCCCTGAGTCCGACCCGCAGGCCGCTCTTCTGCAGACCTTCGCCCTCTTCGCCGTTTCCTTCCTGGTCCGCCCGCTGGGCGGCTTCGTGTGGGGCCATATCGGTGACAAGGTGGGACGGCGGAACGCACTCTCCCTGTCAATCCTCATCATGTCCGCCGCGACATTCTGCATTGCACTGATTCCCAGCTATGCCAGCATCGGAGCCTGGGCGCCGCTGCTGCTCCTGTTCATCCGCATCATCCAGGGGTTCTCCGCCTCGGGTGAATATGCCGGCGCCTCAGCCTTCCTCGTGGAGTATGCGCCAGCCAACAAACGCGGACTCTACGCCGCGGTCGTACCCGCAAGCACCGCTGCCGGACTCCTGCTTGGTTCTCTGCTGGTTACCCTCATGACGAGCGTGCTCAGCTCGGACCAGATGGAAAGCTGGGGCTGGCGCCTCCCCTTCCTGCTCGCCGCTCCCATGGGCCTGATCGGTCGCTACATCCGCACCAAGCTTGAAGACACGCCGGTCTTCCGTGAACTCGCCGCCGAAGACAACGCCATCAAGGCACCGGTCCGCAGCCTCTTCAGGAACCATTGGCGCCAGTTACTTCAGGCCGTGGGAGCTGTGCTCCTCAACGCCGTGGGCTTCTACGTGATCCTCAGCTACATGCCTACCTACCTCTCTGCAGAGCTCGGCGTGGGTGCAGCGGAGTCGTACTTCGCCACCACCATCGCACTCGTCACGTATATCGGCTTCATCTTCCTCACGGGGATGCTCTCGGACCGCTTCGGCCGCAAGAAGGTGCTCATATCCGCCTCGGTGCTGTTCATAGTGCTCACCGTTCCGGCCTTTGCGCTGTTGGATACCGGCAACTTCCTCGTGATCGTGCTGGTCCAGATCCTGCTGGGCGCCATGCTGACACTGAATGACGGAACACTCCCGAGCTTCCTGGCTGAAATGTTTCCCACCAGGGTCCGGTACAGCGGTTTTGCCGTCAGCTTCAACCTCTCCAACGCACTTTTCGGCGGAACTGCACCCTACGTCGCCACGCTCCTCATTGCGCTGACCGCCAATGACCTTGCGCCGGCCTGGTACCTCGTAGGCGCAGCCTTCATCTCACTCATCGCGGTGTCCCTGTCACGGGAAACCAGCCGCGCGCCCCTGCGGCACCAATAAACCTTCCTCCACTGTTCACAACCCCTACCTAGGAGATTCGATGACGATCACAACTACGCCTGCAACCCGCGTTGCCGACCTCGGGCGCCTGAAGGTCCTGCACAACGGAACCAAGCAGCCCCTCACCTTCTCGGACGCTGAGTTCGAACGCCGCCTTGCCGGCCTCCGGCGGATCATGGCCGCAAAAGAGCTCGACGCCGTCATCCTCACCAGCTACCACGGCATCAAGTACTACTCGGACTTCCTGTACACAACGTTCGGCCGCAACTACGCACTGGTTGTCACCGCCGATGACTCGGTCACCGTAACCGCCAATATCGACGCCGGCATGCCCTGGCGCACCAGCTACGGCGAGAACATCGTCTACACCGACTGGAAGCGGGACAACTTCTATTTCGGTCTGCAGGAAGCCCTGCGCCAGCGCGGTGTCAGCGCCCGGCGTCTCGGCGTCGAGGACGACGCCCTGCCGTTGATGACCCGCGAGCGCATCCAGGCCGCCTTCGAGGGCGTCCAGCTGCTCGATGTATCCCAGGACGCCATGCGCCAGCGCATGATCAAGTCGGCCGAGGAGATCGAGGTCATCAAGCACGGCGCCCGTATCGGTGACCTGGGCGGTGAAGCCATCAAGGCAGCGATCCGCGAGGGCATCAGCGAATACGAGGTCGCGTTGATCGGCACCGAAGCCATGGTGCATGAGATCGCACGCACCTTCCCGCACCGCGAGGTCCGCGACACCTGGGTGTGGTTCCAGTCCGGCATCAACACCGACGGCGCCCACAACTGGGCGACCACCCGGAAGCTGCAGCGCGGCGACATCCTCTCGCTGAACTGCTTCCCGATGACCTCCGGCTACTACACC
Source organism: Arthrobacter subterraneus (assembly GCF_900099735.1). Lineage (GTDB taxonomy): Bacteria > Actinomycetota > Actinomycetes > Actinomycetales > Micrococcaceae > Arthrobacter_D > Arthrobacter_D subterraneus. The sequence goes on from NZ_FNDT01000005.1 coordinate 169,638, forward strand.
GCACTGGAGCGCACCCTGTTCCTCGGCCAGCCGGACGAGCGCAGCCTGGAGCTGTGGAACATCAACGTGGAGGTGCACCGTCGCGGACTTGAACTCATCAAGCCGGGCGCCGTCTGCAAGGACATCGCCGCCGAGCTCAACGAGATCTTCATCAGCCACGGACTGCTCGCCAACCGGACCTTCGGCTACGGCCACTCCTTCGGCGTCCTCTCCCACTACTACGGACGGGAAGCGGGACTTGAGCTCCGCGAGGACATCGACACCGTCCTCGAACCCGGCATGGTTGTCTCCATGGAGCCCATGATCACCGTGGCTGACGGTGAACCAGGTGCCGGCGGCTACCGCGAGCACGACATCCTCGTCGTCGGCGAGGACGGAGCGGAGAACATCACCAGGTTCGGCTTCGGCCCCGAGCACAACATCATCGACGCCTGAGCCGGTAATGACGACGGCGCCCCCCTTCCGGTGCCGGCGCCGCCGTCGTTCCTTTCCACACTTCGCCCACCCAGCAGGAGAACACACATGACGCGCACCAGCGTGTATATGGAAGAACTCGACGCTTTTACCTACTCCAGGAAGATCAGCGCCGAGGACGGAATTGTCCTCATTCCCGCCGGCGCGATCGAGCAGCATGGCCCGCACATGCCGCTGAACGTTGACGTTCTGCTCTCCCGTGCGATGGCAGGGGAAGTCGCGGAGCAGATCGGTGCGCTTGTTGCCGCGCCGATCATGTACGGCTACAAGTCCCAGCAGCGCTCGGGCGGCGGCAATCACCTCCCTGGAACCACCAGCCTCGATGGAGCCACCGTCGCCGCCATCGCCAGGTCCCTCACGCTGGAGCTGGCACGCCACGGAGCGCGCCGGATTGTCTTCGTCAACGGCCACTTCGAGAACTACCAGTTCCTGTACGAGGGCGTGGACCTGGCAATCCGTGAGCTGCAGCTGGCCGGTCTGGACGACCGAAGGGTGATGCTGCTCTCCTACTGGGACTTCGTCGACGACACGACCATCCGCGAACTGTACCCGGACGGTTTCAGCGGCTGGGATGTCGAGCACGGCGGTGTGCTTGAAACATCCCTGATGCTGCACCTCTACCCCGAACGGGTCGATATGGAACAGGTCGAGGATTTTCCCCCGGCTGTCCTGCCCAACTACGACCTCTTACCCGTCCGTCCAGAGCTCACTCCCGGCTCCGGATGTCTGTCCTCCGCCGCGAAGGCCTCTGCGGACAAGGGAGAAATCCTACTAAAAAGGGCGTCGAACAGCATGGCTGACGCGATTTCCCATGAGTTCAGGAGAGATCAACGATGATCACCAACAAGCAGGCGGCAGCCACCACTGCGCCCAACGAGGATGCCCCTCTCGAAAACGGGGAAGCGGTGGAAACCCCGGTCCAGAGAAAGCGCAGGGCGGTGGATGACACGGCCATCAAGTGGCTGGCCGCGGTTCTCGTGGTGGCCATCCTTGTCGGCACCATCGCCACCCCCGACGCCGCGGCCGGAGCCATCGGTACCGCCCGCACCTTCGTCACCGAATACTTCACCTGGTTCTTTGTCCTCTTCTCCGTCCTCGCGCTCGCGATCTGCGCGTGGCTCGCATTCGGCCGTTACGGCCGGGTCCGGCTGGGCGGCGCAGGCGCCAGGCCGGACTACAGCAAATTCGCCTGGTACTCGATGCTCTACGCGTGCGGACAGGGCATCGGGCTGATCTTCTGGTCCGTTGCGGAGCCGATCATGCTCAAGGAGGAGAGCCCGCTGTTCACCGGAGTCGACGCCGGCGTGGCCCAGGATGGCTCCATGGCGTGGTCCTACTTCCACTGGGGACTCACCGCGTGGGCGATGTACTGCATCGTTGCGATCTGCCTGGCCTACTCCCACTACAACCTCGGCAGGAAGCTGACTTTCCGGGACGCCGTCGTCGACTTCTTCCCGGTGAAATCCCGCCGGAGCATCGGCGTCGTGGTCGAGGTTCTCGCCATCCTGGCCTGCGTGCTCGGTCTGGCCACCTCGTTCGGCTTCGCCACGCTCCAGTTCACCTTCGGACTCACGTCCTTCACCCCCATCACGGGCGGCATGCCGGTGTGGATCGCCGTCGTCGTGGTTTTCGCTGCTCTCACCGCGGTCTCCGTCTATTTCGGCATCAGCAAGGGCATGAAGCGCATCAGCGAGCTGAACTCGATCCTCAGCATCGTGCTGGTCGGCGCGGTCCTGCTCTTCGGCCCCGCGGTCTACCTGCTCTCCTCCGTGCTACAGACCTTCGGCGTGTACTTCCAGAACTTCCTGGCGATGAGCCTGTGGTCGGAGTCCGACGTCGCGGGCGCCGGCATGGACAGTTGGCAGGACAGCTGGAACGGGTGGTGGACCGTCTTCATCTGGTGCTGGGTCATCGCTTTCTCCGCCTTTGTTGGTCCATTCATTGCCCGGATCTCGCGGGGCCGGACCATCCGCGAGTTTGTTGTTGGCGTCACGGTCATCCCATCCGTCATCGTGATGGTGTGGATCGGGGTTCTCGGCGGCGCAGCGCACTTCTACGACAACGCCAACGACGGCGCCATCTCAGGACAGATTGCCGAGAGCACCGAAAGCGGGCTGTTCGCCATGCTCGACTTTGTGCCCGTCGTCGGCACTGTCCTGATGGTGGTCTCCACCGTTCTGGTGGCTACCTACTACATCACGTCGCTGGACTCCGGAGTCCACGCGCTCTCCGGCTTCGTCGCCTCGGCCAAGAGCCCGAGCAGGTGGTTCCGGGTGCTGCTGGTGGGAGCGATCGCGTCGGTCACCGTGGCGCTCCTGGTCCTCGGCGGGGTCTCGGTCATCGGAACGGTCCAGACCGGCACGATCATCGGCGCTTTCCCGCTGGCGTTCATCCTGATCATCATGGTCCTCAACTTCATCAAGCGGCTCCGGAGCAGCGCCACCAGAACTGCTCCTCCTGCTCCGCCGGCCCTTGACGTCTCCCTGGACGGGAAGGAACCGCCTGCACCCGAACTGGTGGCGTCCGACGGCGGTGCCCATCTGAACTAGCGCCTCGGGGTACTGCCGGCGGCGTCACCCAGCAGGGTGGCGCCGTCGGCGTTTCGCGACGAATAAGTCCCAATAGGGGATGATGAAAGACATCATGACAGCACAACCGGAAACCAGGGACAGCAAAGGGGCTTCGGTCATCTCCAACGTGATCGACGTGCTCCGGTGCTTCAGTATCGAAGAACCGCTGCAGGGAGTGACCGAGATCGCGGTGCAGGTGGGCCTGCACAAGAGTACGGTTTCGCGGATCCTTGCGACGCTCGAAAACGAGAACATCGTTGAACGGGACCCGCTCTCCCGGCGCTTTCGCCTTGGGCTCGGGATCATCACGCTCGCCGGTCCGCTGCTCGCGGACCTCGATGTCCGGAAAGTGGCGCACCCCGTGCTGCAGGAGCTGAGCCGGCAGACGGGCGAGACTTCCGCCCTGGTGCTGTGGAACGAGACGGAATCGATCTCGGTGGAGCAGGTGGTCAGCAGGAGCAACGTCAAGCACACCTCTCCCCTCGGTACCAGTTACGGCACGGCGCTGAGCGCCAGCGTCCAGGTGTTCCTTGCGCTGGAGGAGGAGGACCGCGTGCGGCAGCTTCTCGGCAGCGGGACAATTCAGCACCCCTCCCCCAACCGCGAGGGGCTGGATGCCTATCTCACCCGGCTCGGGGACGTGCGCAGCCACGGCTACGCGGTAAATTTCGGTGAAACCTCGGTGGAGGAAGTGGGAATCGCCGTCCCCGTGCATGACCACCGCGGGGATGTAGCGGCCGCTGTGCTCATTTCAGCACCCCGTTTCCGGGTGGACAGGGATCAGCTTGAGGTCCTGGTGTCAGCGTGTGTGCTGGCCGCGAAAGACATCACCCGCCGGCTCGGCGGGCGTCCTCCGGTTGATGCCGGCCTTCCGTAGGGGGCAGACAGCACTGCCGGGTGAGGCGGATACTAAGGGTGTCGGCACGCTTGACGGAGGGTGGCTAATGAAAGCATCAGTCGGTGACCGCATCCTTGTTCACGGAGCTCACGTGGACGACGCGGAACGCGAGGGTGAAGTGCTGGAGACGCGCGGCGAGGGCGGCGCACCGCCGTACCTGGTCCGCTGGTCCAACGGCTCGGAGGGTCTGGTGTTTCCCGGTCCCGGCGCGGAGATCCGCGCCACCGGTTCGTAACCGGCAGCGCCAGCAAACCCAACAACTCGGAGAACTACAGCCCTGCGTAGACCTCGCGCAGCAGGCGGGCGGTCTCGGACGGGGTTTTCCCGACCTTGACTCCGGCGGCCTCAAGGGCCTCCTTCTTTGCCTGCGCGGTGCCCGCGGAGCCGGAGACGATGGCGCCGGCGTGGCCCATGGTCTTGCCCTCAGGCGCCGTGAAGCCGGCGACATAGCCGACGACCGGCTTGGTGACGTTGGCCTTGATGAACTCGGCGGCACGCTCTTCGGCGTCGCCGCCGATTTCGCCGATCATCACGATCGCCTTGGTCTCGGGGTCCGCCTCGAACGCCTCGAGAGCGTCGATGTGGGTGGTTCCGATCACGGGGTCACCGCCGATGCCGATCGCGGTGGAGAAGCCGAGGTCACGGAGCTCGAACATCATCTGGTAGGTCAGGGTGCCCGACTTGGAGACCAGGCCTACACCGCCCTTGCCGGTGATGTTCGCCGGGGTGATGCCGACCAGGGATTCGCCGGGGGTGATGATGCCGGGGCAGTTGGGCCCGATGATCCGGGTGATCTGCTTGCCGTTCTCATCCGTGCGGGACTGGGCCAGCGCCCAAAACTCGGCCGAGTCCTGGACGGGGACGCCCTCGGTGATGATGACCACGAGGCCGATTCCGGCGTCGATCGCTTCAACGACGGCGTCCTTGGTGAACGCCGGCGGGACGAAGACGATTGAAACGTCCGCGCCGGTCTCGGCGATGGCTTCCTTGACGGTGCCGAATACGGGCAGGGTTGTCTCACCGTGGGTGACGGTGGTTCCGGCCTTGCGTGCGTTCACGCCGCCGACAACCTGGGTTCCCGCTTTCAGCATGAGCGCCGTGTGCTTGGTGCCCTCGCCGCCGGTGATGCCCTGGACGATCACCTTGGAGTCTTTGTTCAGAAAGATAGACATGTTGTTCCTTAGTCCTTGGAGTCGCGACCGGTCAGCGAGCGGCGTAAGCCAGCTCGGCGGCCTTGTCGGCGCCTTCGTCCATGGTGTCGGCGAGGGTAACCATCGGGTGGTTGGCCTCGGCGAGGATACGGCGGCCCTCTTCGACGTTGTTGCCGTCGAGACGCACCACGAGGGGCTTGTTCTCCTTGTCGCCGAGGATCTCAAGTGCCTTCACAATGCCGTTGGCCACGGCGTCGCAGGCGGTGATTCCACCGAAGACGTTCACAAACACGCTCTTGACCTGGGCGTCATTCAGGATGACGTCGAGCCCGGCCGCCATGATCTCCGCGGACGCGCCGCCGCCGATATCAAGGAAGTTGGCGGGCTTCACATTGCCGTGGGCCTCACCGGCGTAGGCAACGACGTCCAGGGTGGACATAACCAGACCGGCACCGTTGCCGATGATCCCTACTTCGCCGTCGAGCTTGACGTAGTTGAGGTCATTCTCCTTGGCCTTGGCCTCCAGCGGATCGGTGGAGTCCTTGTCCTCGAGTGCGGCATGGCCCTTCTGACGGAAGTCTGCGTTCTCGTCCAGGGTGACCTTGCCGTCAAGGGCGAGGATCTCACCGGCGCCGGTCTTGACCAGCGGGTTGACCTCAACCAGCGTTGCGTCTTCCTTGGTGAAGACATCCCACAGCTTCAGGATGGCGTTCGCCACGTCTTCGCGGAGCTCGGGAGCGAAGCCTGCGGCCTCGACGATCTCGTCAGCCTTGGCGCGGTCAATCCCGACGGCGGGATCCACGGCGATCCGAGCGAGGGCCTCGGGCCGCTCAACAGCGAGCTGCTCGATTTCCATGCCGCCCTCAACCGAACACATGGCAAGGTAGTTGCGGTTTGCCCGGTCCAGCAGCACCGAGAAGTAATACTCCTCGGCGATGTCGGCACCCTGGGCGATCATCACCTTGTGGACCGTGTGGCCCTTGATGTCCATACCGAGAATCGCGGACGCGTGTTCAAAAGCCTCGTCCGGGGTCTTGGCTACCTTGACGCCGCCTGCTTTGCCGCGACCGCCAACCTTGACCTGCGCCTTAACGACGACGACGCCGCCGATTTTCTCGGCTGCTGCTTTTGCTTCTTCGGGGGTCTGCGCCACGATACCGGCCAGCACGGGAACGCCGTGAGCCTCAAATAGATCGCGCGCCTGATATTCAAACAGGTCCACTTATCTAGTGTCCTTCTGCGTCGAAGTAGGTTTACACAGGGAACTCTAGCCCCTTGGCTCGGAACGCCTTTCCCAGACTACCGGTTTCGTGAGTAAGCACACAGTTCTATGAGTTGTAGAAAAGTAACCCGGTCGGTTACCGTTGAGCGCGCTGTTCCGCCGCAAAGATTTCGAAGGTATCCGCTGACGCCGCAAACCCGGTCTCCGTCGCAACCGCGACACACACCAGGCCGCGTTCTCCGGTTCCGCAACGGAACCCGTTGAGCTCAACAGCCAGTCCGTCTTCCAGGACCGGTAGCCGCCCGAGCGCGCCCTCCATACTCACGGCGCCCGGGCCAAGTTCAGATTCCATGAGCGTCATGCCTACCCGGCATCCTCCGTAGGACGCACCGTCCGCGGTGAGGAGGACCGTGCCGCCTTTGAAACCGAGCCCGGTGCCGTGACAATCGTCGGTGATCTCCGCCGGATCCGGGTAGCGCGCCAGTTCGCAGTACACGGCGGGCACCTCAAGGACGGAGTCATCCCGTTGCCCGCCGGAGAGCCGTGGGTCCACCGGCGAGTTGATGATCCCGCCCTGCTCTGTGGTGATGGCGCAGTAGGCATTACGGTTTTCGGTGAGAAACGCGACAGCCTCCCCGCCGACGGACTGAAGCTCCTCCACAGGCACCTCCGGCATTGCAGCCAGTTTCTGTTGCGGGCTCAGCTCCGGCTCCGCACTCGGCGCCGGACTCACGGGCACCTCCACGCAGCCGGTGAGCGCTGCCGCGGCGAACACGATCCAGCCGACGACGGCGGCACGGATCCGGACGCGACGGCGGGCTCCCCCGGTGGCTGGCACCCGCTGCTACCCGACTTTGGTGAGGGGTGCGTAGCGGAGCAGCAGCCGCTTCTCCCCGATGTCGAACCGGACCTTGGCGACCATCTTGTCACCGCCGCCTTCCACCGCAAGGACGGTCCCGTTGCCGAACGTTGTGTGGTTGACCTTGTCTCCGGCCGATACGGCGACAACCTCCTTCTGGGGTTGCACCCTTCCAGCGGTTTTCCCAGGCAATCCCCGCCCGGCTTCGTTACCCGCACCCGCACCGGCCCCCCAGTAGGAGCCGCTGAAGCGGGGTCCGCTGATGCTCTGGCCGCCGGTCCAGGCCGGCTTTGCCGCGCCCTCGCGCTTCCAGTGGATCAGCTCCTCGGGAACCTCTGAGACAAACTGGCTGGCCGGGTTGTACTGGCTCTGCCCCCAGAGGCTGCGGACCTCCGAGCGTGTGATGTACAGCCGCTTGCGCGCGCGGGTGAGGCCGACGTAGGCGAGCCGGCGCTCCTCGGCGAGCTCCTTGGGGTCCGTGGCCGACCGCTGGTGAGGGAAGATCCCCTGCTCCATGCCGGTCAGGAACACCACCGGGAATTCGAGGCCCTTGGCGGTGTGCAGGGTCATCAGGGTGACAACGCCCTGCCTCCGTGCTTCCTCCACCGCCTTCTCGACGTCTTCCCCGGAGCCCTCCGGTGCGTCGGGGATCTGGTCCGCGTCCGCCACCAGGGACACCTGCTCGAGGAAATCGCCCAGCGTCCCTTCCGGGTTCCCGACCTCATACTCGCGGACCACCGCAACGAGCTCGGCGAGGTTCTCCACGCGTGACTCGTCCTGGGGATCGGTGCTGGTACGGAGCTGCGCCAGGTAGCCGGTCTGCTCGAGGACGGCTTCGAGTGCGGCGGAGGCCCCGGATCCCGCAGCGACCTCGGCCAGATCATCGATGAGTTTCACAAACGAAGCCACCGCGTTGACTGAGCGCGTTGCCATCCCGGGCGCGTCATCCGCCCGGCGGAGCGCCTCCATGAAGCTCACGCGGTCCCTTTCCGCGAGCGCCGCGATGGCGTACTCGGCGCGGTCTCCGATGCCGCGCTTCGGTTCGTTGAGGATGCGGCGGAGGTTGACGACGTCGTCCTGGTTCACCAGCACGCGCAGGTAGGCCAGCGCGTCCTTGATCTCCTTGCGCTCATAGAAGCGGGTGCCGCCGACCACCTTGTAGGGAAGGCCGACGCGCATCAGAATTTCTTCGATCGAGCGTGACTGCGCGTTGGTCCGGTAGAACACCGCAACGTCCCCGGGACGCAGGTTTTCCTGATCCTGCAGCCGGTCGATCTCATCGGCGATGAACCTGGCTTCCTCATGCTCATTCTCACCGACGTAGCCGATGATCTTCTCGCCGTTGCCCTCGGCAGTCCACAGCCGTTTCTCCGGCCGGTTGGGGTTGCGGGAGATTACCGCGTTGGCGGCATTCAGGATGGTCTGGGTGGACCGGTAGTTCTGCTCGAGCAGAATGGTGCGGGCGTTCGGGTAGTCCTTCTCGAACTCCACGATGTTTCGGACGTCCGCACCCCGGAATGCGTAGATGGACTGGTCCGAGTCACCCACGACCGTCAGCTCGGCGGGTTCCTCCACGTTGTCCCCGGCTACGCCGACGATCTCCCGGACCAGCGCGTACTGCGCGTGGTTGGTGTCCTGGTACTCGTCCACCAGGACGTGGCGGAACCGGCGACGGTAGTAATCGGCGACCCCCGGGAAGGCACGGAACATGAAGACGGTCTGGGCAATCAGGTCATCGAAGTCCATGGCATTGGCCTGGCGTAGCCGCTGCGCATACCCCTTGTAGACCTCGGCGACCGCCTGCTCGAAGGGGTCCGAGTAGTTCGCGGAGGAGGCGTACTCCTCCTCGTCAACCAACTCGTTCTTCAGGGCGGAAATCTTGTGCTGGATGGCCTTGGGCGCAAACCGCTTGGGATCAAGGTCCAGACCCTTGGCTACGAGGGTGATGAGGCGGAGAGTGTCCGCCGAATCATAAATGGAGAAGTTCGAGTTCAGACCGATGGACGCGGCTTCACGGCGGAGGATCCTGACGCACGAGGAGTGGAAGGTGGAAATCCACATGCGCTTGGCGACCTCGCCGACCAGCCCCTCGATACGCTCACGCATTTCCGCAGCGGCCTTGTTGGTGAACGTGATGGCGAGGATCTGCCCGGCATGCGAGCGCCCGGTCGCCATGAGGTAGGCGATGCGGTGGCTGAGCACACGGGTTTTGCCCGAGCCTGCGCCGGCGACAATCAGCAGCGGCGAGCCGCTGTGCCGAACCGCTTCCTCCTGCTGGGGATTCAGTCCATCCAGCAGTTCCCGGGCGCGCGCCTCATCGGCGTGGCCGCAGCGCCGAGGATGCTCTGCGGCATCGGGCGAGGACGGCGACGGCGCGGCGCGCCTGCCTGCGGCGGGTGTGCTGAGGTGCGGGTCGAAAAGCAAGTCCATGGTGCCTTTAAGTCTAGGCGCTGGCACGGACAGAACCTGTCCGCCGTCGTTCTGCGAGCCTTACCTTCCCGTGGACGCGGGCCGGAACATAACGGTGCCCGCCGGGTCCGAGGACCCCGCGGGCACCGTGCGGATGGGTGGGTTCAGTTACCGGGCAGCCGTTTCGCGGTCCTCGGGCTCGGTGCCGAGATCGAGCAGCTTTCCGCTCTTGCGGTCGGCGAGGTAGTCCCGCATCTCCTTCTTGATGACCGGCAACAGCATGTAGACACCGAGGAGGTTGACGAAAGCACAGACGAACAATGCGGAGTCAGCGAAGCTGAGCACCTGTCCGAAGGTCAGGACCGTTCCGGTCACGGTGAAGAACAGGAAGATGACCTTGTAGAGAATCTCCGACATCTTGCCGCGGCCGAAAAGGTATTCCCAGGCCTTGAGTCCGTAGTAGGACCAGGTGATCAGCGTTGAAAAGGCGAACAGCGCCACGGCGACGGCAAGGACGATCGGGAACCAGTCGATGACGGTCGCGAAGGCGTCCGAGGTGAGGATGACGCCGTCCGGCGGACCCTCGCCGGCCTGAACCTGGTCGATTCCCGCCTGCAGGCTTGGAGCGCCGGCGATCACGATAGTCAGCGCCGTCATGGTGCAGATGATCACGGTGTCCACGAGCGGCTCGAACATCGCCACGAAGCCCTCGCTGACCGGGCGGCGGGTCTTGACCGCGGAGTGTGCAATGGCGGCGGAGCCGAGGCCGGCCTCATTGGAGAAAGCCGCGCGCTGGAAGCCGACGATCATGACGCCGACAACGCCGCCCGCCATTCCGGCAGGAGCAAACGCGCCCTCGATGATCTGGCCGAATGCTGCAGGAACCTGGCCGATGTTCACGATGATGACGAACAGGCAGGCGGTGACATAAATGATGCCCATTGCCGGAACGAGCTTGCCGGTTGTGGCGCCGATCGACTTGATGCCGCCGAGGATCACTGCGCCGACGAGTACGGCCAGGATGATGCCGAAGATCAGCGCGGCGCCCGGGTTTCCGAGGAAGCCGTCAGCACCGCCGGTGACTTCCTGCGCCTGAGCGAAGGTCTGGTTTGCCTGGAACATGTTGCCGCCGGCGACGCCGAAGATGAGGATGGCGACCGCGAAGATTCCCGTCAGGATCTTTGCCGGCCACTTGCCGAACTTGGCGAAGGCCACGGGCAGGTACTTGAACGGTCCACCCGAAACTGTGCCGTCCTCGTGAACCTCGCGGTACTTCACGCCCAGGGTGCACTCCGCGAACTTGGTGCACATGCCAAGGAGACCGGCGAGGATCATCCAGAAGGTTGCACCGGGCCCACCCAGCGCCATTGCTGCGCCGACACCGGCAATGTTTCCAAGCCCGACCGTGCCGGACAGCGCCGACGTCAGTGCCTGGAAGTGTGGAACCTCTCCTGGGTCGTCCTTCGCGGAGTAGCGTCCGCGGATTACCTCATAGGAAACCTTCAGCCCCCGGAACTGGATGAATCCGAAGTAGACCGTGAAGATAATTCCGGCGAGGATGAGCCAGGCGACGACCGCGGGGAAGCTGACTTCGCCGAGGGTGATCGGAAAGAAGACAACTGCGGCGAACCAGGTGGCAATAGGTTCAAAGACGGCGTCAATGGCGTCTTCGATGGCTGCGAGCCACCCCACCTGATCTGCAACGGAAGACATGGGAAGTGCTTGGTTTATAGCCATTGCTTAAAGAAACCCGGTTCTGGCTGTGATTGCAATCACGGACCCCCTGAATGCGCTATTGATATCAAAACGAGATCAAATCTGCTCTGGATTTTTCGGAACGGTTGCTGCATGGTAGTGGCCTAGCATTAGGGGTATGGGCAAAACGAGAGCGCAGATCGCACGCAAGCACGGGCCGGCAGCAGCCGGGCTGCCGTTATCTTCCGGTGACCGTCCTGCGCTACCCAGGCACAACGGAAATCTCATCCTCATTCCGGCGATTGCGGCGGCACTGTTCCTCTTCTGGTACTTCCATCTGCTCACGCTGTCCCAGATGACCCAGCTGTCCGGCGGGCTCGCGATGCCTGACATGCTCATCGGCGGCTATGACGCCGCCGTCATCGATCGGTTGCGTTCAGCTATGGACGCTGACGCGCTTGGTCAGCTCAGCTACGTGCACAAGACGGCGGGGACCCTGTTCCCGCTCCTCTTCGGGCTGGCGTGGCTGCTGCTCGTGCTGCTCTTCGTCAGCCGCCGTGGACTGCGTTGGCTCCTGTGGAGTCCGGTGCTGCTGTTCGTCGCCGTCGATCTGTGGGAGAACGTGGCTATTGATGCAGCCCTGGCAGGGCCCGACGGCGGATCGGTTGCCCTCGCATCGGCCCTCACTGTGAGCCGGTGGATACTCTTTGCAGTGAGCTGTGCTGCTGGCCTGGCGGCTGTGCTGCTGCCCCGCGCTGTGCGGTCCGCCCGCGTCAAGACTGTAAGCTAGTACCGCCTGCGGCGCCGTGCCGTGCTGTACAGGTCCCGCCTCTGTAGCTCAGTAGGATAGAGCGTCCCTCTCCTAAAGGGAAGGCCGTCGGTTCGATTCCGGCCAGGGGCACCATCATCCCCATGGGTAGCCCTGCCCATGGCACGGTTCCGCCCGCTGCATTAGCTTTGCGGCATGGGGATCTCGTCAGCCGTGCCGCCGCCGCATCATGTCATCCGCCTCTCGCCTTCCGCGTGGGCGCTGGCGCTCAGCGCGGCCGCGTCCGGACTGCCGGAAAGCGGCGACCCTCCAGTGGGCGGCAGGGCGGCCCGCATTCTCAGTGAACTTGACCATGCAGCGGTGCAGGACGGCTGGACGGAACTGCACCGCGAGGGCGTTGCAGACGGTTCCGGGCTGGCGGGCCGGTGGCGCGAAGCACTACAGGAAGTCCTCGCACCGGTGACGCTCCTCCGGCTCTCCGCGGCGTACAACGGCATCGGCGCGAACAGCGACCTCACCATCACTGCCGGCCGCGGGGTCTGCGTCCACCGCCGCAGCACCCTGGAAACCGATCCCGACGGCGGCCTCCGCACCACAGGGCATGAACCTTCCCTTGAGATAGCCCTGTTCGACGCCGGTTCGGCCTGGGGAGCCATCAGGCGTGTCCTGCCGCCGCTCAAGAAACTCCGCGCGGACGCTGCCCAGGCCGGTACCGTACACGCCGATAACGCCCTCCAGCTGCCGCTCACTCCGGCGGAGGCAGCTGGCCTGGCGCCGGAAGAGGTGATTCTGAGCGCCGCGATGACCACCCGGGCTGGGGACACCCGGCAGGTCTGGGCCGGCCGCTGGTCGGTGTGCGGCGGAACGCTCTATTCAGTGCGCACGGCGGACGGTGCTCTGCTCCTGACACCGCAGCGCGCCGGCCACGTGGCACGCGAAATCACGTTCGCCCTCGCCGGTGCCTACCAGTTCATTTCCGGAGCAGCAGCAAGGGTATGAACCGTCTCCTGGGAATGGACCCGAGCCAGGTCCGTCGGCTTGCCCGGAGTCTTGAGTGCGCGGCCGGGGAGCTCGAGCTGCTGGAGTTGCAGGTCGCCGGGAAGATGTCCGTCATTGGCTGGCATGGCAGCGACGCCGATGCCTTCCGCACCGATTGGGTGAGCCGGCATCGTCCGGTGCTGCTGAACATCGCCCAGGAGCTGAGACAGGCGGCGCTCGTTGCAGCCGGCAACGCCGACGCGCAGGAGGGCACCAGCGAGGCCGGGGCCGCCGCTGGTCCTCCGGCAGCCACCGGCGCCCAACCGGCACCCGGTACAGATTCGGCGCACCGAGATGCGGCCAGCGGACAGGCGGACAGCGGACAGGACAGCGGCTGGCTTGCGAATGGGCTGGACTGGGTGGCCGACGGCGCGGACTGGGTCACCGGCACGGCCGGTGACGGTGCCGGATGGTTCGCTGACCGGGCGGAACTGGGGTACGGCAACATCATCCGGTCATTCAGCGACGCCGCGTCCGATTCCGCTCATCTGCTCACCCTGCTGGACGCCTGGGCCGGAGGGAACCCTCCCTCACTGATGGAACTCGCCGCGTCCTCGTCGCTCGTCTGGACCGGCGCGGTGGACCTGAGTGCGACCATGGGCTCCCTCGGACAGCTGGCGCCGCTTCTGCTCGACGACGGGACGCCGTGGGCAGGAGAGCCCATCGCCGTCGGGATCTCCCGCGACGGCATGGGTCCGGCTGTCAATGGCCACCGGCCGGGCGTGCTGCCCTCGGACCTCGGCGCGATCGCACTCAACACCGCCCAGGCCTACAATGACGGCGACACCTCCTCGGCACCGGACGGCGCCGTGCGCATCACCAGGGTGCTGGACGGGGACGGCCCCTCCTACATCGTGACCATCCCGGGAACGCAGTCGTGGAGCCCGCTCACCTCCGGAACCGCAGCGGACCTGACCGGGAACCTGGTCACGGCGTCCGGTCAGCTTTCAACGGCTACCGCCGCGGTGGCGCTGGCCATGGAGCAGGCGGGCATCGAGCCGGGCGCACCGGTGATGCTCTCCGGCCATTCCCAGGGCGGAATGACCGCCGCGGCCCTGACCACCGACCCCGCCTTCATGGAGCAGTACAACGTCACCAACGTCATGACGTTCGGTTCTCCCATCGACGCCGCGGGGATCCCGCCCTCCGTGGAAGTCATCGCCTTCCAGCATGAGGACGACGTCGTTCCGCGCCTTGATCTCGGCGGCGTCACAGCGGACGGGGAATCACCACGGCGTCACGGGGTGCAGGTGACGCTGCCGAACCCGGGCGGAGGTACCTGGAACAACGTCGTGGCCAATCATGACTACAACAACTACGCCGCATCCATTTCCGACGCCGGCGCAGACCCAACCGGCGCGGCTGCGCAGTATGCGGGCCGCCCGGCCACCCTGCAGTTCCTCACTGATGATCCCACGCAGGTAGAGTCCTTCGTGGTCCCGGTCGGGAGGAGGCACCCATGAGACGGGCAATCGCGCTCTCCGCTGTGCTGTTCTGTGCGGCACTCACCTCGTGCTCGGCCCCCTCGCCCGCTCACCGGTACCAGCAGGCAATCTCCGCCGTCAGCGGGGTCGCTGACGTTGAGGTGGACTACGCCCGGCACGGGGGCACCGGGGATTCAACGGATGTCGAGATAGTCGCGGACACCAATGATTCCGAGGAACTGCAGCGGATCCTGGACCGGTCCCTCCGCGCGTTCATCGAGAGCACCGACCCGAAGGAGGAGACGTCCCTGAATTATCTGGTGTACTCCCGGGACAGGTCCACCTACCTCACTCCCAGCGATCTGGGAACGGTGCTGCGAACGCTCGCCGATATCCGGCGGCACTACGGGCTCGACTAGGACAGCTCCGGGACGCCCGGTTCCCGCTCAGCCGGACGCGTGGCCGATACTGGGAACATGTCCCGTCTCCTGGTGCGCCGCACTGTGCAGCTTCTCGTCGGTCTCTTCCTGTATGGGTTTTCGATCGGCATGATGATCCGGGCTGGAATCGGCGTATCCCCGTGGGACGTTCTGGGGCAGGGCGTGTCCCTGCAGAGCGGCATCCCGTTCGGCCTGGTCACCAACCTCATTGGGCTCGCGGTCCTGATCCTATGGATCCCGCTGCGGCAGAAGCCCGGAGTCGGGACAGTGCTCAATGTCCTGCTTGTCGGCCCGAGCGCGGAGATCGGCCTTGCCGTGATTCCGCAGCAGACTGAGCTGTGGGTCCAGATTTTCCTCTTCACCGGCGGACTGCTCCTGCTCGCCGTCGCCACCGGGCTGTACATCGGTGCGCGCATGGGCCCGGGGCCGCGTGACGGCCTCATGACCGGAATGAACAGGCGCTGGGGCTGGCCCATCTGGGCGGTGCGCACCGGCATCGAGGTGTCGGTACTCGCTGCCGGCTGGGTCCTTGGCGGCACCGTAGGCGTGGGCACCGTGGCGTTCGCCCTCTTCGTGGGTCCGCTCGTCAACCTGACGCTCCCCCGCCTCCGCGTCCCGGAACAGCCGAACGAGCCGGACCTCGGCAGCCGCACCGCAGCCTCCGGGGTCGCACCGTAAGATCCCGGCGGGCGGCAGCCGGTGCGTCAGGTTCCGGGGCCGGTCGCGGTGAGGGCCTCTGCGGGCTCATCGGGTGCCACTGTCTTCTGCACGGCAAACTGGGTGCGGTGAAGCTCGGCATACCGGCCCCCTTGAGCAAGCAGCTCCTCGTGGGTGCCCCGTTCGGCGATGTGCCCGTCCTCGATCACGAGGATCTGGTCCGCACTGCGGATGGTGGACAGCCGGTGGGCAATCACCAGTGCGGTCCGTCCTTCCAGCGCCTCGGTCAGCGCCGCCTGGACGGCAGCTTCCGACGTCGAATCCAGTGCGGCGGTGGCCTCGTCCAGGATCACGACGCGCGGCTGGGCGAGAAGGAGCCGCGCGATGGTCATCCGTTGCCGCTCACCGCCCGACAGCCGGTAACCACGTTCACCCACCATGGTGTCCAGCTGGTCCGGCAACGACCGGATCAACGTTTCCAGCCGGGCCCGGCGAACTGCGTCCCAAAGTTCCCCGTCCGTGGCATCCGGGCGTGCCAACCGGAGGTTGGAGGCAATAGTCTCGTGAAACAGGTGGCCATCCTGGGTCACCATGCCGAGTGTCTGCCGCAGCGACTCGAACGTCGCATCCCGGACGTCCATTCCTCCGATCCGGACCGCACCGGAGTCGACGTCGTACAGCCGCGCGAGCAACTGCGCGATGGTGGACTTGCCCGCTCCGGAGGTTCCCACCAGCGCAACGGTCTGGCCCGGTTCGATGCGGAAGCTGACGCCGTGCAGAACCTCCTCACCCCCGCGTGTGTCCAGGGTCGACACCTCTTCCAGGGAAGCGAGCGAAACCTTGTCCGCAGACGGGTAGGCGAAGCGGACCTCGTCGAACTCGACCCCCACCGGACCGTCCGGGATGCTGCCCGCTCCCGGCTTCTCCTTGATCAGCGGGTCAAGGTCCAGCACCTCGAAGACGCGCTCGAAGCTCACCAGTGCGCTCATGATCTCCACCCGTGCGTTTGCAAGGGAGGTCAGCGGCGCATACAGGCGGGTCAGCAGCAGCGCGAGCGTCACCACCTCGCCGGTGTCCAGGGCGCCGCCGAGCGCCAGGGAACCACCTAGTCCATAGACCAGAGCCAGGGCGAGCGCCGAGACAAGCATGAGGGCCGAGAAGAACACCCACTGGAGCATGGCCATCCGGACGCCGATGTCCCGAACCCGTGCTGCCCTGGCCCGGAACTCCTCCGACTCCTCATCGGGGCGTCCGAAGAGTTTCACCAGTGTGGCGCCCGGCGCGGAGAACCGCTCGGTCATCTGCGTGCTCATGGTGGAGTTGTAATCTGCGGCTTCCCGCCGCAGGGATGCCAACCTGCTTCCCATCCTTCGCGCGGGCAACAGGAAGATGGGCAGCATGATGATCGCAAGCACTGTGACCAGCACCGAGGTGCTGAGCATGACAATCAGCGTCAGGATCAGCGCCACCAGATTGCTCACCACCCCGGAGAGGGTGCCGCTGAAGGCCTGCTGGGCCCCGATGACGTCATTGTTCAGCCTGCTCACCAGCGCTCCGGTGCGCGTTCGGGTGAAAAAGGCAATGGGCATCTTCTGGACGTGGTCAAAGACAGCCGTGCGCAGATCCAGGATGACGCCTTCCCCGATCCGCGCGGAGTACCAGCGCGTCAGCAGGCCCACCCCGGTATCCGCGACGGCCACAAGCGCAATGACGACGGCGAGCCAGATGATGGTCCCAACCGGCGCCTCCGCGATGATCTCGTTGACCACCTGGCCGGCCAGGACAGGAGTTGCGACCGCGAGGAACGCGGACACCACGGACAGCGCGATGAACAGGATCAGCTTGACCCGGTAGGGCACAGCGAAGGACAGGATCCGCTTCAGCGTCTCCTTTGAGAATTTGTTGCTGCCGTTCTTGGCGGAGGAGATCCGGTACAGGGAACTCCAGGCCGCGCCTTCCATGCTCATGGATGCCTCCCGTTAGTGGACTTCAAGCTTAGGACCCGGGACTGACGCGCGAAGTCCGTGCCCGTGAATCCTCGCGGGCCTGTCCGCCCAGAGCGTCATTGACACGCGGGAGGACCTCCGTTCCCAGCAGCTCAATGGACTCCAGAACCTGAGCCTGCGGCACGGAAGAAAAGTCGAGCTGGAGGATATGGCGGTCGTGGCCCATCCCAGCATGCGTGAGAACGATTTTCTCCGCCACCTCCTCGGGATTTCCCACATAAAGGGCTCCCGTCCGCGCCGCCTGCATGTTGTACGTGACCCCGCTCGGCTGCGGGAAACCGCGTTCGGCCGAGATGCGCGTCATGGTGTCGAGCCAATACGGACGGAACGTGTCCTTCGCGCCATCCCGGAGAACCAGCCCGACGCCGCTCACCCCGATCCGGGGCGCGGCACCCGCTGCGTCGTTGAACTGTTCCCGGTACAGCGCCGCGTGCTGGGTGAAGTTGTCCACCGCGCCGCCCAGCAGGGCGTAGATGACCGGGGTGCCCAGCCGTGCGGCCCGTACGGAGGAGGCGGGCGTTCCTCCGGTGGCAACCCACACATCCAGCTTGTCCTGCAGCGGGCGCGGCAGAATCAGCGCGTCCTGCAGCGGTGGCCGGAACCGGCCTGACCAGGTCACGCGTTCCTCGTCGTTGAGGTGAAGCAGGAATTCGATCTTCTCGTTGTACAGGGCGTCATAGTCCTCAAGGGCGGCCCCGAAGAGCGGGTAGGACTCGATGAAAGACCCCCTGCCGGCCGTCAGCTCCGCCCGTCCGCCGGAAAGGAGATCGAGTGTGGCGAACTGCTGGAAGACCCGCACCGGGTCCTCGGTGCTGAGCACCGTCACTGCGGATCCCACACGGATGGAGGTGGTTTGCGCTGCCGCTGCAGCCAGCACGGGCACGATCGAGGACACAGCGTAATCCGGACGGTGGTGCTCTCCGATGCCGAAGTAGTGCAGGCCCACCTCGTCGGCCAGCCTCGCCCGCTCCAGGAGGTCCGCCATCCTCTGGCCGGGTGACACCCGCTCACCGGTTACCGGGTTGGGGTGGATGTCGCCGAAGCTGAAGATGCCGAGTTCCATACTGCTGTGCAACCCCGGACCGGGTACCCCTATTCCGGGCTCGGATCAGCTTCGATGCGCCGCGGATGGGTGTAGCAGTTCAGGGTCCGCCCTCGGCTGAATCCCACCAGCGTGATGCCCGATTCCTCCGCCAGCTCAGCAGCCAGCGACGACGGCGCGCTCACCGCGGCGAGCGTCGGGATGCCGGCGAGGTGTGCCTTCTGGACGAGCTCGAACGAGGCACGCCCGGAGACCTGCAGGATCATTCCCCGCAGCGGCAGCATTCCGCGCCGCAGCGCCCACCCGACCACCTTGTCCACCGCGTTGTGCCGTCCGACGTCCTCACGGAGGCAGAGGAGCTCCCCCTCGCGGCTGAAGAGACCCGCGGCGTGAACGCCACCGGTCCGGTCAAAAAGCTTCTGGCTGGTCCGCAGCCGGTCCGGCAGGGAGGCGAGGACCGACAGCTTCACTGTGCCGTCGTCGTCGTGCACCTCAAAGCGGGCCGATTTGCGGACCGCATCGATCGAGGCCGTCCCGCAGATACCACAGGAACTGGAGGTGTAGACGTGGCGTTCCATGGAGGTGTCCGGCAGGGCAACGTCCGGCCGGAGCTGTGCCTCGACCACGTTGAAGGTCTGCCGGCCTTCCTCGTCAACCCCCGCGCAGTAGCGAAGCGCCAGTATCTCTCCCGGCTCCGCCACAACGCCTTCGGAGACGAGGAAACCTGCCACGAGGTCGAAGTCGTCGCCTGGAGTGCGCATGGTCACGCTGAAAGCCCGGCCGCCCAACCGGATCTCCAGCGGTTCCTCACCGGCCAGCCGGTCTTCCCTGTGGCTGGCAGCGCCGTCCAGCCGGTAACGTGTGATTCGGCGCCGATCCATTACTCGCGTCATCGAGGTTGTCCTTCGTTTAGGTCTGGACTGAGCCTAGTTGACGCTCCGGCAGCCCAGCTACCGGAGTTCGTTGTACCCATAAGGGCGGCTCCTGAGCGACAATGGATCAGGTAGGACCACTCAGCGCTGAGAAGCGGCCAGAAAGGATGCGCCCATGACACGCTCCAACCCTCCCGTCGAGGAAGCAGACGAGAACGATCTCGACGTCAGCAAGCCCAAGGACTGGGCGGCAGGATTGCCCGGTGTGTATCACTCGATGCAACCGGCGTTCAAACACATGGGCGTCGAACGCAGTGTACGAACCCTGCTCCGGATGAACCAGAAGCAGGGCTTCGACTGCATGAGCTGCGCGTGGCCGGACCCGTCGGACCACCGCAGCACCTTTGAATACTGTGAAAACGGCGCCAAGGCTGTCACGTGGGAAGCAACCCCGGTGACGGTGTCCTCGGACTTCTGGGCGGAGCATTCCATCACGGAACTGCGGGGACGTTCCGAGTTCTGGCTGGGCATGCAGGGCCGGCTCACCGAGCCCGTCTACAAGGCAGCCGGCGAAGACCACTACCGGCCGATCGGCTGGGACAGGGCGATCACGCTTGTTTCCGACAAATTGAAGAGCCTTGGGTCCCCGGATGAGGCAGCGTTCTACACCAGCGGCCGCGCCTCCAACGAGGCGGCCTTCATCTACCAGCTTTTCATCCGCGGGCTCGGCACCAACAACATGCCGGACTGCTCGAATATGTGCCACGAATCCTCCGGCGTGGCCATGAGCCAGACGATCGGCATCGGCAAGGCCACCGTCGCCTATAACGACTACCTCAACTGCGACCTGATGATTGTCATCGGCCAGAACCCGGGAACCAACCATCCCCGCATGCTGAGCGCAATGGAGAAGCAGAAGGAAAACGGGGGCCAGATCGTCGCCGTCAACCCGCTCCCCGAGGCCGGCCTGCGGCGGTTCAAGAACCCGCAGAAGCCCAAGGGCGTTGTAGGCCGCGGCACCGACCTGGCCGACCAGTTCCTGCAGATTCGCGCCGGCGGTGACATGGCGCTCCTGCAGGCCATCTCCAAGCGCGTCCTTGAAGCCGAGGACAGGAACCCGGGCACCGTGCTGGACCACGAGTTCATCGCCAAGTACTGCGAGGGGCTGGATGAGCTGCGTGCGCACCTTGCCACCCTGGACGAGCAGACAGTACTGGAGGCCACCGGCCTCCGGTCCGAGGAAATCGACGAACTGGCCGACCGGTACATCAAGTCGAAAAAGACCATCATCACCTGGGCCATGGGCGTCACACAGCAGAAAAACGGCGTGGGCACCATCAAGGAGATCATCAACCTGCTCCTCCTGCGCGGCAACATGGGCCGGGCAGGTGCGGGCGCTTCACCGATCCGCGGGCACTCCAACGTGCAGGGCGACCGCACCATGGGAATCTGGGAGCAGATGCCGGACTCCTTCCTCGACGCGCTCGGCAAGGAATTCCGCTTCGAGCCTCCGCGCGAGCATGGTGTCGATTCGGTGGCGGCAGTGCGCGGGATGCGCGACGGCGACATCAAATTCTTCCTCGCTCTGGGAGGCAACTTCGTGGCCGCGATGTCAGACACCGCCGCCACGGAATCGGCAATGCAGAACCTGGAGATGAACGTTCAGATCTCCACGAAGCTGAACCGGTCGCACACGGTTGTGGGAACGGACACGGAGTCACTCATTCTGCCCACGCTAGGCCGTACCGAGATCGATATCCAGGCAACTGGTCCGCAGTTCGTCTCGGTCGAGGACACAGTGAGCGCAGTACACTCCTCCGAGGGCAGGGTTGAACCGGTGGCACCGGGCCTGCTGTCCGAGGTTGCGATTGTCAGCCGGATTGCACGCGCCACCCTCGGGGACCGTATCGCCGCTGACTGGCAGGGTTTCGAGGACGACTACGACCGCATCCGCGACCACATCGCGCACGTGGTGCCCGGCTGTGAGAACTACAACCGCCGGATCCGGGAGAAGGACGGGTTCCTGCTGGCGAACGGACCGCGTGATGCGCGCAAGTTCAACACTCCCACCGGCAAGGCCGTGATGACCGTCAACGAGCTTGACCCGCTGGACTGCCCGCCGGGACGCCTCATCCTCCAGACCATGCGCTCCCATGACCAGTTCAACACCACCATCTACGGCTACAACGACAGGTACCGCGGCATCAAGAAGGGCCGGCACGTGGTCTTCGTGAACCCCGAGGACCTGGCAGAGCTCGGCTTCAAGGATGGCGATCTGCTGGACGTTCACGGCGAGTATGTGGACGGCAAGGACCGGGCGCTGCGCAAGTTCCGCGCGGTGGCCTACCCCACCGCCCGCGGCTGCGCCGCCGCGTACTACCCCGAGGCCAACGTCCTGGTGCCGCTGGACGACACGGTCAAGGGAAGCAACACCCCGGTGTCGAAGGGCGTCATTGTCCGTCTGGAGCGTGCCGCTGACGGTCCCGCCGGAGGCACCAGCGACGAGAACGCTCAGAAGGACATGCCGGCGACGGTCTGATCCCCGCGTACCTGCCGTGGTTCAGTCAGCTGAACCACGGCAGGGGCAGCGCTTCGACTTTCTCATCCGGTTCGCAGCCCTGCTCCGGCACAACAAGTACCCCGTCGGCGTCAGCCAGTCCGCGCAGCATGCCCGACCGGTGATGGACCGTGGGCATGGCGCGCCCGTCCTCGGAGCGGTACGGCACCAACCGCGTGCGGCCCGGCAACGGTTTGAACGCTTCTCCGGCAAGAACCGAACGTGATTCGGGAAAAGCTGCTCCGCGCAGGCCTGCAAGGAGCGGCGCACCAACAGTTAGCAGCGCCATCATCGCGGCCAGCGGGTTACCCGGCAGGCCCACGAAGAAACGCCCGTCCGGCAGGTGCGCAAGCAGCGTCGGGTGCCCCGGCCGCATCGCGATGCCGTCGATGATCAGCTCCGCTTCCAGCACCGTCAGGGCACGCCGGATGTGATCGGCGTCGGACGCTCCAGTGCCTCCGGTGCTGATCAGCACATCCCCCGACGCCCGCGCAAGCGACACTTCGTCCATGGCTTCTGCACTAATGGCGGCCACCACGTCATCGAGATCATCCCGAGCCCGCGCGACGGTATCCACATGGCCGCCCAGCATCCCGATGAGGCCAGGCAACTGCGGGCCGAAGGTGTCACGTACCTGACCCGGCTCCGGCAGACCGGATTCAATGACCTCATCCCCGGTCAGCAGAAGGGAGACCCGCGGCGCACGCAGGACGGGAAGCGTGTCATAGCCGCAGACGGCAGCCAGCGCGATCTGGGCGGGATTCAGCACGGAGCCGGCGGCGATCGCCTGGGTTCCTTCGGCTGCTTCCTCCCCGGCGGGCCGGATGTGCTCGTTCTCGGTCGGTTCATCGGGACGCGCCCGCTCGTTGCGGGTCAGGACACCATCCTGTACGGCACCATGCTCGGTGCGGAGGACCCCGGTGGCTCCCGGAGGAACCACACCGCCGGTAAGGATGAAGGTAGCCTGACCAGGCTCGAGCGTCGCGTAACCGGACTTCTTGTGCTCGTGCGCACGGTGCCACGGGCTCTCGTCCTCCTGGACCGGTGTGATCAGCGTCCACGGGGGTTCACCATTCAGTGCCCAGCCATCCATGGCTGAGGACGCGTAATGCGGCATCGGCTGCAGGGCCACAACCGGTTCAGCCAGCGTCTGCCCCAGGGCGTCTGCGAGATTCACGGTCTGTGCGGGCTTGGCGGTGGCCGACTCATACGCCAACCGGCGTGCTTCCTGCCAACTCACCTGGTGTCCCGCGCCGCTCATC
This sequence comes from Arthrobacter subterraneus, assembly GCF_900099735.1. Taxonomy (GTDB): domain Bacteria; phylum Actinomycetota; class Actinomycetes; order Actinomycetales; family Micrococcaceae; genus Arthrobacter_D; species Arthrobacter_D subterraneus. The sequence continues at coordinate 192,983 of NZ_FNDT01000005.1, forward strand.
GGCGGTCCTCGCTGTCGGGAACAGGTGGGCACGCCGAGCCTGCGGTCTCGAGCGCCGACCGCATGGCGGTGGAACTGTCGGCCTGGCCGATCCCCACCGCCATTCCGGCCGCATACCCGGCGATAAAGGTGGTGAGCGGTGCCGCAGGACGGACCACCGAGTGCGCCGCCTGGCCGGCCAATGCGAGGATGGCGTCGACGTCGATCTCCGTCCCCTCAAGTTCGAACGTTTCCAGGAGCAACTCGCTCCACTGCCTGAGCAGGCGATCCCGATCCTCCATGGTGAACCTCTCGCTTATTTGCCCGCGCCGGGCTCCTCCGCACCGAACTGCAGGGCGTCGGACCACGTGTCAATGTCATTGGTTGAGCCTGCGGGAACTTCAACTGGACTCCATGTCACCCTAGCAAGGAGGGCGCGCATAGAAAGATTCCTTACCTCTTTCTGGTCGACGGCCGCCACGAGGTCCGCCCAGCGGTACAGTGCAGCGAGCGGCTGGTCCCTGCCGCCGTCGTGGGCCAGAACCGACCGGCCGCCGGCACCGGCCCCGGCAACCAGGGCCGGCAGTGCCCGGCTGATATCCGGCATGTCGCAGGCAAGCAGGAGAACCCAGGGCGCCGGGTCGGCACGCAGATGCGCGACGGCGGCACTCACGGCCGCTGCCGGCCCACCGAACGGAGGGTCCTCGCGGATCACCTCGTGCCCGGCAGGGACGTCCGGGGTGGAAGCGCCGACAACCACCAGCCGCCGTGCCGCACCCAGCGACGCACAGGTGCGCGCCAGCAGCGACCGCCCGTCGACCTGGAGAGAGGATTTGGCCACACCCCCCAGGCGGGAGGAGCGTCCGCCGCTCAGCACGACGGCGTCGAACATCAATTCTCCGGCGACCCTGCCGGCGGGAGGCCGGCCGCTCACGCCGCGTTGTCTGCGGGCAGGAACTCGCTCCACTGCGGTGAGGGCTTTTCCAGCTCGCGGATCTGCCAGAAGGATCCACGCGGTGGCTTCGGTGCGAACCTGAGCGTCCATCCCAGCGCGGCGAGGGTCTTGTCTCCCTTGACGTTGTTGCAGCGAAGACAGCAGGCCACAAGGTTCTCCCAGCTGTCTTCTCCCCCGCGGGAACGCGGCATCACATGGTCGATGGTTGAGGCGGTCTTCCCGCAGTACGCGCACAGGTGGTTGTCACGGCGGAGAACTCCACGCCGGGTCGCCACGGAGCCGGAATGATAGGGGATCTTCACATACCTGTTGAGCAGGATGACCGACGGACGGGACAGGACTTCGTTTGGCCCCACCACGGGATCCTCGCCTTCTGCGACCACGCTGGCTTTGCCTGTGAGCACAAGGACAAGCGCCCGGCGGAAGGTCACTACCGCCAGCGGTTCATATCCAGCATTCAGAACGAGAGTGCGCATGCACATTCCTCTTTGCCGTCCATAGCCCAAGGGGTTCGTAGACCCCTGACGCCCCTGAAGCTACAGCGAGGGTACTTCGGATTGACAGTGCAAGAGTAAGCCGTTCCGGCGCTGATTCGTCAATCGCCGCACGGGCTCATGACCATCAGCACAGACAAAAGCGCCCCCTGCCGCACTGGCAGGAGGCGCTTTGTCACTCATGAGGCTGAATCAGCCGCCAACGCGGATGTACACGCCGCCGGAGCCGAGCTCGGCCGGCGCAATAACGGTCTGGTTGCCGTTGAAACCACCGTGGACGGCCTGGCCGCCGCCGATGTACACAGCAATGTGGGCTGCGCCCATACCGCCGTCGGCGTAGTAGATGAGGTCTCCGGGGATAGCCTCGCCCGCGCTGACCGTGCGGCCAAGGGAGAGGTAGCCGGCCGGCCAACCGTGGAAGTTGATGCCTGCCGCGGCGAGGGCGTTGCTGGCAAGACGGGTGCAGTCCTGTGTTACGCCGAGCTGGGCCTTGGCGGCCGCCGCGATGGTCGCTGCTACCCCCGAGGAAACCTCCGGCGCGGCCGGAGCCGGCGCCTCGGCGACAGCCGGCTCCGCAGCGACAGCGACCGTTGCTTCGACTGCTGCTGCGGGCTCGGGTGCTTCGACCTCGGCGACCGGCGCCGCTACCGGCGCGGGCTCGACGGTCTCCGCCAGAGGCTGCACCACAGGGGCGGCCACAACCGGGGCGGCGACAGCCTTCACGGCAGTCTTGTTGAAGGAGATCTCCGCGTCAACCGGCGCCTGGACCGGGGCCTTTGCGGCCTGGACCTCCAGGGTGGTGGTCAGCGTGTTGCGCTCTGTGGGCAGTTCGACCGCATTCGCGGCAACACCGCTGGTCAGGACCAGGCCGGAAGCTGCTGCGATGACGGCTGCCTGGCGGCCTACGCCACCGGCGTTCTCACTGACGGCGCGAGCGATCGAGGAGAGGTGGGCTGAGCGCTGAACTTCGGCGCGGTGGCGTGCGATGGCACGGGTATTCGAGGTCATAAGTGGGAGCTCCAGGTAACGGGTCTTAGCTAACGCGGACGAAGCTGTAGCCAGAGAGATCGGACAGGCTGTGAAGGCCGGTATTCATACCATTCAGGCCACCGCTGATGACCTGACCGTTGCCTACATAGATGGCAACGTGACCACCGGAGACCACGAGGTCACCGGGTGCGGGGGAGGAAACAACTGATCCGAAGGCGAAGAAGTCGCTGGGAGCGATGTCGCCGACGGACTTGCCGATGGAGCGCAGAGCCTTCTCCACCATGGCGGTGCAATCCTGTGCGACTCCGATCTGGGAGTAGGCAGAACCAACCAGTGCTGCGCCGACTCCGCTTGAGGCGGGGGCCTCTGCGGGAGCCTTCACTGCGGCGGCCTCGACCTTGACCTCAGCAGGAGCTGCTGCAACCTCGACCACGGGCTCGGCAACCGGCGCCGGAGCGGCCTCGACTGCTACAGCCTGGACGGCAACCTCGGGAGCGGGAGCGGCTTCAACCACGGGCTGTGCAACCGGGGCTGCTACAGCCTCGACTGCTGCGCGCTCGAAGGTCACGGCTGCATCAGCGGAGGCACTGACGATGGTGGGCTGGGATGCTACTGCGCTGAGCGTCTTGACGGCCTGCGCAGAGCGCTGGGCGTCCTGTGCGCCGTGGGCCGGAAGTCCGGCGGTGAGAACGAGGCCGGAAGCGGCAACGATGACCGCGGCCTGACGTCCTACTGAACCTGCGTTTGAAGATACAGCCTTCGAAATGGCTGCGAGCGAGCTTGTATGAGCCGGAACCGCACGATGGCGTCCCAGCGCAGAGCTGTTTGACACGTTAAATTGCCTCTCCCTACGCCTGCGAGGTGAGCTGTCGGATTCGGATGGGAGTCACCCGGCCGCGGATCGTCTCAGATCCTGCGACTTAACCCCAAGGACTTCTGAAAAGAAGCCCACAATTGGTTCCCCCGCCCCTGCCATGCGATTGTTGCGAACGGACCTCGTGCGGTGGCAGAGCTAGGCGATCTGCACGAGAGTGCCGAACCCCCTGCGATTCGGCACGAGTTAGACGGTACATCAGATTTTGGGGTATGTCACATTCAGATCACGGAACGGTGTGTTCACGGTAACGACGGACCTGAAACCGTTCAGAGCCAGCCCAGCGGATCGACGTTCTCGCCGTCGACCAGGACCTCGAAATGCAGGTGGCAGCCCGTGGAGGCGCCGGTGGACCCCACGCGCGCGATGGCTTCGCCCCGCTCTACAACCTGACCCACGCTGACATCCATCGCGGAAAGGTGGTTGTAGGTGGTTTCCAGTCCGTTGGCGTGCTTGACGACAACGCGGTTGCCGCCACCGAAGGCATGCCAGCCCGCGAACGTCACAGTCCCGGCCGCTGCGGCCTTGACTGCTGTTCCGCAGGCTTCGCTCATGTCCTGGCCGGTGTGGAGCTCTCCCATGCCGGTGATAGGACTGATCCTGGTACCGAAGGGGGAACTCATGGCGGCGCCGTCCAACGGTGCGGACAGGGATCCCCTGGATTCCGCGGCGATGATCCCGCCGTCGGACGCCGAAACAATCTCGACCAGCTTGGCATCGGGATCAAACCTGCCGTGCAGCGCAGCACGGTCGAAAGTGACCTCGGCGTTGGCCGCGGCCTGCACCGGCTCTGCCTGGGCCTGCCCTGCGGCCGCCTGCGCATCGGAGGGCACCACTGCCGCGGTGGTGGGCAGCGCCACGGTCAGCACCATGCCGGAGGCAGCGGCAGCGATGGCAACCTTCTGGCTCAGTCCGGCGAAGGATACGTCACGGCGCGCCGATACTGCCCGACGTCGTCGTTCGATGCGCTGCAGGTCACGGGGGCGCGTGTCGGCCGCGGAAAATGAGCGGGCTCCGTTACCACTGCGGGCCTCGCGCCGCGATAGCGGGGCCGGGGAACAGGCTGCAACCTGCACCGGCGCGGTGATCAGGTCAATTTCGCGAGCCACAGGTGCGGCGGGCGCGGGCACAGCGCGGGCCACAGGTGCGGCGGGCGCGGGCACAGCGCGGGCCACGGATGCGGGTGGTGCGGCGGGCGCGGGCACGGCCCGGAAGACAGGTACGGCGGCCGGGGGTGCGGCGCGGACAGTCGGTGCGGGTACAGCAGGTGCGGCGGCGGCAAGAGATTCCTGGCGTGCAATGCGCTCCGCCCGCTCCCGCCGGTGGGCGTCGCGTGGCCGCGCTTCAGTACCCGGGGTGCTGGCACGGCGGCGCCCCGAAACAGTATTCGACAAAGAGACCCTCTCTCATTTTTCGCCTGCGAAGTTAGCTGTCGGATTCGAGTATGAGAAAACTCGGCTCAGGTACGTGCGCTGTAGCATTCCCCGAACTTCACCCCAAGGCCATGGCGAGCCATGACCGGTAGTGGGTCCTCCGCCCCTGTCCATCTGTTCAGCACTGCGTCCGCTGACAGGGTTAGGCATGCGAACCAGGTAACGCTGAAGTATCAGCGCCAGGTACCAACTATAACGGGATCGGAGTGAAAGTAATCATTTCGTAACCATGCTGTGGATATCCTTCGCCAATCCAGAGACTCCGGCTCTCAGGACGAGGGCTGGACCGCCACGAAGACGTGCGAAGCAACTTCTGGAGGCAGTTCCAGGGCACCCTCAACGCCGGGCACCCGCACTGAGACGTAGTCCCCGACTGCCTGCAGGTTGAGCCGCGCACCCGGGCGGAGGCCGCCTTCATCCATCTGGGTCAGCAGCTCCGGGTCAACCTGGATAGGTTCAGCCAGCCGGACAAGGGTCACGGTAGATCCGGGCGAATAGTTCGCCATCGCTTCTGTCAGCGTGCTCACGCCCAGGGTGAACGCTTCCGGCGGTGAGCCGCCGAGGGCTTCGAGGCCCGGTATGGGGTTGCCGTACGGCGACTGGGTGGGCTGGCCAAGCAGTTCGTAGAGGCGGCGCTCAACCCGCTCGCTCATCACGTGTTCCCACCGGCAGGCCTCATCATGGACATAGGCCCAGTCGAGACCGATAACGTCCGAGAGCAGCCGTTCCGCCAGGCGGTGCTTGCGCATCACTTCGGTGGCCCGCCGGCGGCCGAGCTCGGTCAGCTCAAGGTGGCGGTCCCCTGTCACCACTACCAGTCCGTCGCGTTCCATCCGCCCGATGGTCTGGGAGACCGTGGGCCCGGAGTGGCGCAGCCGCTCAGCGATCCGCGCACGCAGCGCCACGATGTTTTCTTCCTCAAGCTCAAGGATGGTCCGCAGGTACATCTCGGTGGTGTCGATGAGGTCCGTCATGCGGCGTTCAGCTCCTTGGCACTGGTGCAGATTGAGCGTTGATGCAGCGGCTGCATGCCGTCCCTAAGTCAAGACCGCCGTCGTCATCCCTACGCCACACAAGGTTAACCCATATACCTGCGCCGTCTGACGGTTGTCCCTTCGCGGTGGCGCAGGCAGCCGGCGGCGGTCATAATGCGCCGGTGCCGTTCCCGCTGGGGCAGAATGGTTGGCGACCTTCCATCGAACGCAAACGTCCTGGAGTAACCATGAGCAATTCCACCGACATCCGCATCCCCACCGAGTTGTTGCCCCAGGACGGACGCTTCGGCGCAGGTCCTTCCAAGGTCCGTCCGGAGCAGGTGGAGGCGCTCACCCGCGCGGGCCTTACCCTGCTTGGCACCTCCCACCGCCAGGCGCCCGTGAAGAACCTGGTTGGTTCTGTCCGCTCGGGACTGATGGACTTCTTCGGCGCTCCCGACGGCTACGAGGTTATCCTCGGTGTCGGCGGCTCCACCGCATTCTGGGATGTCGCCTCGTTCGGTCTGGTGGAATCGCGGGCGCAGCACCTCTCCTTCGGGGAGTTCGGATCCAAATTCGCCGCTGCTACCTCCCGAGCTCCGTTCCTGGGCGAGTCGACTGTCATCACCTCGGACCCCGGCACGCGCCCTGTCCCTGCAGCCGAGTCCGGCGTCGACTTCTACGCCTGGCCACAGAATGAAACCTCCACCGGCGTGGCGGCTCCGGTGGAGCGCGTCGCAGGAGCGGATGACGGCGCGCTCATCGCCATCGATGCCACCTCCGCGGCGGGCGGTCTCGCCGTGGACGTGTCACAGGCGGACGTCTATTACTTTGCGCCGCAGAAGAACTTCGCGTCCGACGGCGGACTGTGGCTTGGCCTGTTCTCTCCCGCAGCGCTCGAACGGGCGGCCGCGATCAAGGCCTCCAAACGCTGGATCCCCGATTTCCTCGACCTGCAGACGGCGATCGACAACTCCCTGCAGAACCAGACGTACAACACGCCATCGCTGGGCACCATCGTGACGCTCAATGCACAGGTTCAGTGGCTGAATGAGAACGGCGGCCTGAAATTCGCCGCAGAGCGCACCGCCGATTCCGCAGGCCGGGTCTACAGCTGGGCCGAGGCGTCTGCCGTTGCAACGCCCTTTGTGCAGGACCCCGAACACCGCTCCAACGTCATCGCCACGATCGACTTCGATGACTCGGTCGATGCCGCCGCCGTGGCGAAGGTGCTGCGCGCCAACGGGATTGTCGACGTCGAGCCGTACCGGAAGCTTGGCCGCAACCAGCTGCGCATCGCAATGTTCGTGGCGATCGAGCCCTCCGATGTCTCCGCGCTGCTGGAGTGCATCGATTACGTGGTGGAGCGCCTCTAACCATTCCTTTCAGCGGTGTCCCGTGCGGTGGCGGCCAGGGTCAGCCTGAGCCGCCGCGGCGCGGGGTTGAGAGGCGGAGCGTGACGTGGTGGGACCGCCAGACCCAGACCAGACCGGCGACGGCGGCAACCAGCCCGGAGGCAGCCGCCACCACCAGCCCCCACCGGGGGCCGTAGGCGTTGGTCACCCATCCGACAATCGGTGCACCGATCGGGGTGCCGCCGAGGAAGATCGCGAAGTACAGGGCCATGACCCTTCCGCGCATTTCCTGGACCGTGGTTGTCTGTACATAGGCGTTGGCGCTGGTCATCAACGTGAGCGCGAAAAGCCCCACCGGAACAAGCGCGACGCCGAAAAGCCACACTGAGGGAGCCAGCGCTGCGAGGGCACATGCCAGTCCGAAGGCGCCCGCAGCCCCGAACACAAATCGGAGGCGGGGCCGTTCACGGCGCGCTGATAGCAGCGCCCCGGTAACTGAACCGACCGCCATGATGGAGGAAAGCGTTCCGAAGACGCCCGCTCCGGTTCCGAACTCCGTGCGTGCCATCGCTGCGATGTAGACGGCGAAATTCAGGCCCAAGGTGCCGACGACGAAGATCGCGAACATCACCATCACCAGGTCCGGCCGCTGCCGCACGTAGCGGAACCCTGCGCGGATCCGGCCGCGTCCGGGTGCAGACCGGTTCAGGACACGCAGTTCACCCTGCCGGATGGTGGCCAGGACAAAGATCATCGCCCCGAAGGTCACGGCGTTGATCAGGAAGACCCAGCCGGGACCGACTGCCACCGTAAGCAGGCCGGCGACGGCAGGTCCGAACATCCTGGCGCCGTTGAAGGAGGCGCTGTTGAGTGCGACTGCGTTGGGAAGGTATTCGTCCTTCACGAGCTCGGATACGAAGGCCTGGCGCGCCGGTGCGTCGAGGGCCGAGACCAGTCCAAGCGCAAGGGCAAACGCATAGACGTGCCAGAGCTCCGCGAGACTGAGCACCACAAGGATGCCGAGACCGACGCCGAGTGCGGCCATGGCAGCCTGGGTTAAGATCAGCAGTTTGCGGCGGTCCACCGAGTCCGCGATCAGCCCCGCCCAGGGCGCGATGAACAGCTGCGGACCCAGCTGAAGGGCCATCACGATCCCCATGGCCGCGGCGTCCTGGTCCGTCAGGATGTCGTAGACGAGCCAATCCTGTGCGGTGCGCTGCATCCACGTACCCACGTTGGAGATCAGGGCGCCGATGAACCACAGCCGGTAGTTGTGGATACGCAGGGACCGGAACATGCTCATCAGGCAGCCCTCCTTCCTGCGTTACCCACGCCCTTAGGCGACCGGGGATTGATCTCCCGGGGTTTCCGGATCTTCACTTGCGGGAACGTCCGGGGTGCCGTCGTTGTCCGTAGCATCGTCGTCGTCCGGGGCACCGTCGGTCTCCGGAACAGCGGGCGCGTCGGCTTCGCCGTCGGTCTCCGTTCCGCCGTCGGTGTCCGCTCCGCCGTCGGTGTCCGCTCCGCCGTCGGTGTCCGGTCCACTACCCAGTTCCTGGGCACCGTCGGTATCCGGAGCACCGGAAACACCCGGTGCCTGTGCGGTGCCGGCGTCCGCGGTTTCCGTTGCCTCTTCTGCAGCGGTGTCTTCCGGGCGCACGCGCTCGGACCAGGGAACCCAGTCCGGTGCCAGCAGGGCGTCCTCCGAGGGCAGCAATCCCACCTCGCAGACAGTTGCGTCCTTGCCGCGGGGAACCCGCGCGAGGGTCGCGAACCAGTGCCACCCCACGTAGCCGGGAACCTGCGCGGCGAACCGGTGGGTTACCAGCCGTTCCGCCTCGGGAAACGCGCCCAGATGTTCACCTACCGCGGCGTCTCCGGCGATTTCAAGCACACCCCTGCGTGCAGTTTCCACGGCAGCCGCCAGCACTGCGTCAGGTTTGGACGGTTTCCGGACCGCCCGGCGCCTGGCAACCGGAGCCGCAGACTCAGCCGACACCGGCTCGGCCAGCACGGACTCAGCCGGCAGCGGCTCGGCCGGCCCTGTTTCCGTTTGGCTCAGTACGGCTGGTTCCATCGACGCCGGAGATTCAGTCATCGGGTTCAGACGTCCAGATCATCCGCTACGGCGCGCAGCACTGCGGCGACCTTCGCGGCATGCGACTTGTCGGGGTACCGGCCCCGACGCAGACCGTTGGAGACGTCATCGAGCAACCGGATCAGGTCTTCGGTGATGACGGCCATGTCTTCCGCCTTCTTGCGGGTTGCCTTGGCAACCGAAGGCTGGGCATCAAGAATGCGGGCGGACAGGGCCTGGAGACCCTTGCGGCCGTCCGCGACGCCGAACTCGAGCCGGGCGCCGGGCTTGACCTCGGTCACTCCCGCAGGAAGCGCCGAGGCATGGAGGAAGACCTCCTTGCCGTCATCCGTCGCCAGAAAGCCGAAACCCTTTTCAGAGTCGAACCACTTGACCTTGCCGATAGGCACGTAATTACCTCGTTCTCGAACTGCTTTGCGCGCGTGCCGGCTCCGGTTCCATTGGCGGTACCGATCAGAATCGGGAAACCACCGGCCGTCCGGCATGCGCAGGGAAAAAGTCTGCCCTTAAAGGATACCGGCACGGATGCGGGGAATCGGCGCGGAGTGCCCTTGTACGCTAGGAGCATCATGTCGCAGAACTCCTCCTCAGTCCCGGCAGCCGACGACGACGGCGCCGCCACCGGCCGCGACCGCAGCCAGACCACGCCCGCACGGCTTGTCCTCCTGGTTGCCGCTGTTGCCCTCGCCATCATCGGGCTGCTCTCCCTGGGCGCGGTGCTGGTGTCCGCCTGGGCCGGGGCGGACCCGTGGCCGGGCTTCGTGACGGCAGCCTACTTCTGCCTGCCGCTCGGCTTCCTGTTGATGCTGGTCACCGTGGTGGTCAACATCGTGTCTCGCGGGCGCAACTGAGCTCCGACGGAAATCAGGCCCACCCACGGACCGGTCCGTATCCGGACAACTGCGTACAGCGCGGTACGAGTAACGTTAATACGGTGTCCGCCATCCGCGCCCTCGCCGAGGATCTGGCTTCACGCAGTGACGCCGAGCTGCGGAAGCTCATGGCTGCACGCCCGGATGTTGTTCTCCCGCCGGTGCCGGATTTCGCCGCTCTCGCAGCCCGGGCCTCGACCCGCGTCAGCGTGCAGCGGGCCCTCGAAGGACTGAATGCCCCGCAGTTGATGGTTCTTGAGGCGGTGGCGCTGACCACCGACCTCGACGGTCCGGCCGGAAGCACATCGACAACCCTCAAGAGGGCAATCGCTTCAATGACCGCCAAGGCGCTGGAGCCATACCTGAGCCAGCTTCACGGGCTGGCTCTCCTGCGAACCGGACCTGTGGTCAAGAGCCGGCCTTCCTTCTTCCCGCTCGAGACCCTTCATGATGCGCTGGGCCCCTACCCTGCCGGCCTGGGACGCCCGATGGCCGCGCTGGCCCGGCAATACCCAGGGTACGTAGAGCGGATCCGGTCCGGACTTGAGCTGCTCCAGGCCGCCGGTGTGCCTGGTCCGACGGATAACTCCGGCACGGACTCCGATGCCGAGGCGCTGGCGGCCGTACTGGAATCATCCTGGCCCCGCATTCTGGAAACCGCTCCCGAGAGGACCTGGGATCTTGTGCGGAAGCTCTCCGTTTCTCCGGTCGGCTCGGCGAAATCCGGGCCTCCGGGCACGTCGGCGCCGCTCGACTGGCTTCTCGACCGCGGGCTGCTCATCCGGCTCGACGCCAACCATGTTGAGCTCCCCCGGGAAGTGGGCATCGCAGCACGCGGAGGCCTGATCATCCCGTCATTACCCGTATCGCCCCCCGTGCCGCAGCTCACCTCCGTGCGCATCAGCCTTCGGGACAACGCGGCCTTCGGCGCAATCGCGGAGACGTTGCGGATCCTCACCGAGCTTTTGGGCAGCGTGCAGGCATCCCCTGTGGCAACACTGCGCACCGGCGGGGTCGGCGTGAGGGAGATACGCCGGCTTGCTGAGGCGCTGCGGATCGACCGGGCCCAGGTGGGCTGGCTGCTGGAGCTGGCAGCGCTGGCCCGGCTCATTGTGCTGGACCCCGACAGTTCACGCTGGATGGCCGCCGCCGACGGCTCCTGGCATCTGGCCGAACGGGACGAACAGTGGTCACGTCTGGTACGCACCTGGCTGGACTCCGAGAGGGCTCCCTCTCTCGTCGGAGGCCAGCTGTCCACGGGCGGCGCGGTGAACGCTCTGTCCTCGGAGGCGACGCGCACGGACGCGCCTGCTGTCCGTCGTCGTATCCTGTCTGCCGCAACAGCGCTTTCAGCGGAAGCGACGCACGACGACGGCCGGGCCTGTGTCCTTGACGCGCCCTCCCTGATTGAGCGGCTCACGTGGCATCAGCCACGGCTGCGCCGGCGCTTCACCCGGCTGGTACCGGGCATGATCGACGAGATGGGGCACCTCGGCCTCCTGGGCTCCGGCGCCCTGACGGAGCTGGGCGCGGCCATCGCCGGGGACCGGTTCGACGACGCCGAAGCACTCCTCCGCGACGCGCTCCCGGAACCGCTGACCCACTTCATGCTGCAGGCGGACCTCACCGCCGTGGCTCCGGGCTACCTGGAACCGCACGTGGCCCGGGAACTTTCGCTCCTAGCCTCCGCTGAGGGTCAGGGGCCTGCGACCGTATACCGGTTCTCTGCACAGTCCGTTCGCGGGGCGCTTGACGAAGGGCAGGACGCGGCGGGGATCCTGTCCTTCCTTGAGCGCCACTCCGCCACGGAGGTTCCACAACCCCTGCGCTACCTCGTGGAGGACACAGCATCCCGGTACGGTTCTCTGCGCGTCGGTCCCGCCTTCAGCTACGTGCGCAGCGACGACGACGACGCGCTGACTGCCCTTCTGGCCGACCCCGGAGCCGCTGCACTGGGACTGGTCCGTCTCGCTCCAACCGTGGTGGCGGCGCAGGCCACGCCGTCGGAACTCGCGGCGGCACTGCGTGAACTGGGTTACTCTCCGGCGCTGGAAGGAGGAGCCGCTCCACGGCAGGGCGCCCGCGCAGGAACGGGCTCCGCGCCGTCGTCGTCCGCTGTCCGGACCAATCCGTGGGTGCTCACGGAGGATGACGTGGAAGCGCAAATGGGGGTGCTGCGCGGCAGCGCCCGTCCGGGCCCGGGAGCCGGAGCCGAGAGCGAGGCGATGATCGGTCTCGAGACGCTGCGGACGGCCATCCGGACCAAGCGGGCCGTCCGGATGGGCTTCGCTGACAGCGCCGGGAATTCCACCCGGCAGGTCTTCGTTCCACTGTCGGTTCATGCCGGCCGGGTGCGCGTCTTCGACCCGGAGAAGGAAACCGAGCGCGTGATCTCCGTGCATCGGATTATGGATGTCGAAACTGTGGAAGGTGCTTCAACCGATGCCTAACGGGCCGCTGATTGTCCAGAGCGACAAGACCATCCTGCTGGAGGTCGATCATGAGCAGGCCACCGAGGCCCGGCATGCCATCGCCGCCTTCGCTGAGCTGGAGCGCGCGCCCGAGCACGTGCACAGCTACCGTCTCACCCCGCTGGGCCTGTGGAACGCGCGGGCGGCCGGACTGGACGCCGAGCAGGTGCTGGATACCCTGCTGAAGTACTCGCGCTTCCCCGTTCCGCACGCCCTCCTGGTTGATATCGAGGAGACCATGTCGCGTTACGGCCGGCTGCGGCTGGAGAAGGACGCCCAGCATGGACTGGTGCTGCGCACCACCGACTACCCGGTACTCGAGGAAGTGCTGCACGCCAAGAAGATCGAGCCGCTCCTCGGTCCCCGGATCGACGGCGAGACCGTGGTGGTCCATTCGTCGCAGCGCGGGCAGCTGAAGCAGCTGCTGCTGAAGCTCGGGTGGCCGGCTGAGGACCTGGCGGGTTATGTGGACGGGACGCCGCACCCCATCATGCTCAATGAGGACGGCTGGACGCTGCGCCCCTATCAGAAGCTGGCAACGGAGAACTTCTGGGCGGGCGGTTCCGGGGTTGTGGTGCTTCCCTGCGGCGCGGGCAAGACGCTCGTGGGCGCCGCGGCAATGGCCACCAGCTCCACCACCACCCTCATTCTCGTGACCAACACGGTGTCCGCCCGGCAGTGGAAGGATGAACTGCTCAAGCGCACTTCCCTGACGGAGGAGGAGATCGGTGAGTACTCCGGGTCGGTCAAGGAGGTCCGGCCGGTCACCATCGCCACCTACCAGGTGCTGACGCTGCGCCGCGGCGGGCTCTACCCCCACCTCGAGCTGCTCGACGCGAACGACTGGGGCCTCATCGTGTATGACGAGGTGCACCTGCTGCCCGCGCCGATCTTCCGCATGACCGCCGACCTGCAGGCCCGGCGGCGGCTCGGCCTCACTGCCACCCTGGTGCGCGAGGACGGCCGCGAGGGCGAGGTCTTCTCCCTGATCGGCCCCAAGCGCTACGACGCACCGTGGAAGGACATCGAGGCGCAGGGCTACATAGCCCCCGCAGACTGCGTGGAAGTGCGCGTGGATCTACCCCGGGATGAGCGGGTGGCGTACGCCATGGCCGACGACGGCGACAAGTACCGTCTCTGCGCAACCTCGGAGACAAAGACGTCGGTGGTGGAGAAGCTTGTGGCCGCCCACAAGGGCGAGCAGCTGCTGGTGATCGGGCAGTACATCGACCAGCTCGATGAGCTCGGTGCGCGGCTCGATGCCCCCATCATCAAGGGCGAGACCTCCGTGAAGGAGCGCCAGCGCCTGTTCAACGCCTTCCGTGCGGGCGAGCTGAACACGCTCGTCGTGTCGAAGGTGGCGAACTTCTCGATCGACCTGCCGGAAGCGTCGGTTGCCATCCAGGTTTCGGGCTCCTTCGGGTCACGCCAGGAAGAGGCCCAGCGGCTGGGGCGGCTGCTCCGTCCCAAAAGTGACGGCCGGGCAGCACGCTTCTATACCGTCGTCGCACGCGACACGCTGGACCAGGACTTCGCCGCCAAGCGGCAGCGGTTCCTGGCGGAGCAGGGCTACGCCTACACCATCCTGGACGCCGCGGACATACCCACGCCCTGAACCGGGGCGCGGTTGCAAGGCTCACCGCAAACGTCCAGAAAACTCCCAGCTATCGGGAGCAGACTGGGAGTCGTGAATAAATCAGGACCTGAAGCCAAACTGCTTGTAGTCGACGACGAGCCGAATATCCGGGAACTGCTCTCCACCTCACTGCGTTTCGCCGGATTCGAGGTCGTGGCCGCCGCCAACGGACGCGAGGCCCTTGCCGCCGCAGAAGCGCACAACCCTGACCTCGCGGTCCTTGACGTGATGCTTCCGGACATGGACGGCTTCACCGTCACCCGCCGGCTCCGCGCCGCGGGCCGCCATTTCCCTGTGGTCTTCCTGACCGCCCGCGACGACACCGATGACAAGGTCACCGGCCTCACGGTGGGAGGCGACGACTACGTCACCAAGCCCTTCAGCCTCGACGAGGTGGTGGCCCGCATCCGGGCGGTGCTGCGCCGCACGCAACCGCACGACGACGACGGCGCCGTGATCCGCGTCGATGACCTGGAACTGGACGACGACGCCCATGAGGTACGCCGCGGCGGCGAAGTCATTGATCTCTCCCCCACCGAGTTCAAGCTGCTGCGCTACCTGATGATGAACCCCAACCGTGTGCTGTCGAAGGCGCAGATCCTTGACCATGTGTGGGAATACGACTTCAACGGAGACGCCTCGATCGTGGAGTCCTACATCTCCTACCTGCGGCGGAAGATCGACCGGAACCCTGACGCCCCGGCGCTGATCCAGACCAAGCGCGGCGTCGGCTACCTGCTGCGCACCGCCGACAAGCGGTAGCACCATCTCCGTACCCGCTGTGATCCGACGCTGGAAATCCGCATCGCTGCGCACGCAACTGATCGCCATCATGACCCTGCTCATGGTGTTCACGGTCGCCATCACGGGCATCGTGACCATCTCCCTGCTCCGGAGCAGCCTCGTTGTGCAGATGGATCAGGACATCGAGGCGAATGCGCAGTCGGTCACCAACAGCATCGGCACCATGGGCAGCGATACCAGCCAGAACCTGTTCCGGTTCTACGGCGTCTGGCTGGACGGCAACGGGTCCGCCATCCGCTCGACCCATTCCGCCACCGCGGCCGAAATCCCCGAGATCCCGGCCCTGGACCGGGACGACGTTGAAGACCTGGACCAGGAAGGCTTCACGGTTCCAGGCAGCAGGGGTGAGAGTGAGTGGCGGGTCATCGTTTTCCCGCTGCAGGCGGATGACACCTCCGTGGCCGTTGCCACCCGGATGTCCACCGTCAATGACACCGTGTCCGAGGCCGGGCGCATCATCTTCACTGTCGGTCTCTTTTCGATTGCTGCCGCGTCCATCGTGGCCTACCTGGCCGTCACCCGGCAGTTCCGCCCGCTGGGCAGGGTGGAACGGACCGCCGCAGCCATCGCCGCCGGAGACCTCTCGCGCCGCGTCGAGGTGGAGCGCCCCGCGACGGAGGTCGGCAGGCTTTCCCGGTCCCTCAACGCGATGCTCGCGCACATCGAATCCGCGTTCGCCGCCCGGACGGAATCCGAACGCAAAATGCGGCGTTTTGTCGCGGATGCCTCCCATGAACTGCGCACACCGCTGGTCACCATCCGCGGCTTCTCCGAGCTGTACCGTCACGGCGCTCTCCAGAACGACGACGACGTCCGTGCCGCCATGGGACGCATCGAGAGTGAAGCGAAACGCATGGGACAGCTGGTCGAGGATCTGCTCACCCTCGCCCGCATCGATGAGCAGCGGCCGCTGGAGTCCCAGCCTCTTGACCTCCTGGTGTTGGGAAACGACGCCGCTATGGACGCCCGGGCCATCGCACCCGAGCGGACCATCCGGGTGATCGGCCTCGACGGTGGCCCCGCGCGGCATGCCCCGGTGGTCGGTGATGAGGCCCGGTTGCGTCAGGTGGTGGCGAATCTGATGACCAATGCCCTGCGGTATACGCCGGAAGGCTCCCCGATCGAGGTCGCGGTGGGAGTCGCTCCCGTCATCCACGGCAGGAGCGACTCAGTCATTGAGGTGCGTGACCACGGTCCGGGCATCTCCGAGGACGACGCCGCGCGGGTTTTTGAGCGCTTCTACCGGGCTGATTCCTCGCGTTACCGTGAGACCGGCGGCACCGGGCTCGGCCTGGCCATCGTGGCCGCCCTCGTGGCGCAGCATGACGGCAGCGTACGGCTGGAGGAAACCCCCGGAGGCGGCGCCACGCTGTCCATCAGGCTGCCCCACGACGACGGCGGCGCAGCGCCGGCCGGAGACTGACCGGCTGGGCCGGCTCCCTCACGCCACCGACCATCCCTCCACAGCAGACATGTTGCGGGCAGGTTTTCCACATGGCGTTCGAGCGGCTCACCCGGCTCCTGAGCACCTCCTAGCGTAAGAGTCGCGCGGCACCGCCGGCAGGAGAATTTCAGGAGGAAAGAATGACCTACTTCAACGTCAACACTGACACTTTGGCCGCAAAGAGCGCCGACGTGCAGAACACCATCGCGCGGCTGCAGGCGGAGGTGAACGCCATGCAGTCCGGGCTGAGGTCGCTGGAGTCCGAGTGGCAGGGCCAGGCGTCGCAGAACTTCCAGCAGCTGGTGACGGACTGGCGTGCCACACAGGCGCGGGTGGAGGAGTCGCTGGCCGGCATCAACCAGGCCCTCGGCGTCGCCACGGAACAGTACGCACAGGCCGAACTGAGCAACGCCCGGATGTTCCTGCACTAGCCCTACAACACCGCCCAACCCGGAACTTTCGTGCACCTATGGCGGCCTCCGCGCCCGGGATCCCGCCATAGGTGCACGAATCTTCCGGCTTTCACAACATAGAAGGCCGGCCCCCGAGGGGACCGGCCTTCTGTGTTGTCGAGCAGGTAGGGCTGGGAGCCTAGAAGCCGCCCATACCGCCCATGCCGCCCATCTCGTCGCCGCCGCCTGCGGGAGCAGCCTTCTCAGGCTTGTCCGCGACAACAGCTTCGGTGGTGAGGAACAGGCCCGCGATGGAGGCGGCGTTCTGCAGTGCGGAACGGGTCACCTTTACCGGGTCGTTGACGCCGGCAGCAAGCAGGTCCTCGTAGTCGCCGGTTGCGGCGTTGAGTCCGTGGCCTGCGGGCAGGCCGCGGACCTTCTCGATGACAACGCCGGGCTCGAGGCCTGCGTTGAAAGCGATCTGCTTGAGCGGGGCGTCGATGGCGATGCGCACGATGTTTGCACCGGTTGCCTCGTCGCCTTCCAGGTTGAGGTTGGCGAACGCCTTGGCGCCGGCCTGGATCAGGGCCACGCCGCCGCCGGCAACAATGCCCTCTTCAACAGCAGCCTTCGCGTTGCGGACAGCGTCCTCAATGCGGTGCTTGCGCTCCTTGAGTTCAACCTCGGTTGCAGCACCGGCCTTGATGACTGCAACGCCGCCGGCCAGCTTGGCCAGACGTTCCTGCAGCTTCTCGCGGTCGTAGTCGGAGTCGGAGTTCTCGATCTCGGCACGGATCTGTGCAACCCGCCCGGCGATCTCCTCGGCGTTGCCGGCACCTTCGACGATGGTGGTCTCGTCCTTGGTGACAACGACCTTGCGGGCCTGGCCCAGGAGGTCGATGGTGGCGTTCTCGAGCTTGAGGCCAACCTCCTCGGCGATGACCTGGCCACCGGTGAGGATGGCGATGTCAGCGAGCTGGGCCTTGCGGCGGTCGCCGAAGCCCGGAGCCTTGACGGCAACCGACTTGAACGTGCCGCGGATCTTGTTGACCACGAGGGTGGCCAGGGCTTCGCCTTCGATGTCTTCGGCGATGATCAGCAGCGGCTTGCCGGACTGCATGACCTTCTCGAGGACAGCGACGAGATCCTTGACGTTGGAGATCTTGGAGTTGACGATCAGGATGTAGGGGTCTTCGAGGACCGTTTCCTGGCGCTCTGCGTCGGTGACGAAGTAGCCGGAGATGTAGCCCTTGTCGAAGCGCATACCCTCGGTGAGCTCAAGCTCCAGCCCAAAGGTGTTGGACTCCTCGACGGTGATGACGCCTTCCTTGCCCACCTTGTCCAGGGCTTCGGCGATGAGGTCGCCGATCTGCTGGTCGCCGGCGGAGATCGAAGCCGTAGCTGCGATTTCTTCCTTGGTCTCAATTTCCTTCGCGGAGGCGAGGAGTTCGGCGGTGACTGCGTCAACGGCCTTCTCGATGCCGCGCTTGAGGCTCAGCGGGTCGGCGCCGGCAGCTACGTTGCGGAGGCCTTCCTTCACGAGCGCCTGGGCGAGGACGGTTGCGGTGGTGGTTCCGTCACCGGCAACGTCGTCAGTCTTTTTGGCGACTTCCTTGACGAGCTCGGCGCCGATCTTCTCGAACGGATCGTCGAGTTCGATCTCCTTGGCGATGGAAACGCCGTCGTTGGTGATCGTGGGAGCGCCCCACTTCTTCTCAAGGACAACGTTGCGACCGCGGGGGCCCAGCGTTACCTTGACTGCATCAGCGAGGGTGTTCAACCCGCGCTCGAGGCCGCGGCGTGCCTCTTCATCAAAAGAAATGATCTTGGCCATAACGGCGTAGGTCCTTTCGGGACGGTCATGCGTATGCTGCTACCCGCCTGTGATGCCCGCGACGGACGGACGGATCCGGGAGGATCTCTGTACCTCCCGGACCAGCCCTCACCACAGAGGTTGCCTGGTTCACTCTCGGGGTGCCGTCTTAGCAGTCGTCACACCTGAGTGCTAAGTCAATAATTAGCACTCAGACACTGCGAGTGCAAGCTGTTCACCTGAGGGGAAACAACGACGACGGCGCGCCACCCCTTCCGGGGAGACGCGCCGTTGTTCTTCGGCAAACCGTGGGCGGGGTCAGGACGCGAGGCGCACAGCCTCCGCCTGCGGCCCCTTCTGGCCTTCCCCGATCTCGAATTCGACCCGCTGGCCCTCATCGAGTGCGCGATAGCCCTCCATCTCGATCGCAGACCAGTGCACAAAGACATCTGCCCCGCCCTCATCGACAGTGATGAAGCCGTAACCCTTTTCAGCGTTGAACCATTTCACGGTTCCCTGCGCCATGTTGTTCTCCCACTATGTAGATCCCCCGCGTGGCTGGTGATGGCGGGGCTGAAATACATCTAATCCCACATCGCGGGGACAGTGACGGGGAACACAGGGAATGTTATTGATCCTTAACCGGCGTGCTTATTGAAAGCCGGGGCCTACCACAACAGTGATGCCTCCCAATCCGGCTTCGCCCTGCACCGCTCCGATTCCCAGAGCTCCGGCAAGCGCTTCGGCGGTAGACCGCTGTTCTTCACCGTTATAGAGGACGATCGAACCCTGCAGCGGCTGACCGGACCAGTTGCCGATCTGGGTAACATTCCAGCCTTCGGACTGAAGGCGACCGGCCGCTGTGCTGGCCAGCCCACTGACGCTTGTCGCATTCAATACGGCAACCGGCTGCGTCCGGTCCGCGGCGGCGGCAGGCTCGGTAGTGTCCGTCACCGGTTCCTCGGCAGGTGTTGTTTCCTCGCTGGGGGTTGGCTCTGGGCCGGGTGAAGCGGGAGGTGCGGACGCCGTGGGATTGGCCGTGGGATCGGATTCCTCGCTGGGCGTGGCGCTCGCTGCGTCGTCGGCGGTGATCGAGGGCATCGGCGCCGAACTGCTGGTCTCGGGTGTGACACTGGAGGCCTGGCCGAGTCCCAGCCGGGGAAACAGGAAGTACGCAACCAGGCCGACCGCGAGCACAAGCATGCCCGCGATGACTTTCAGCACCAGGCCGCTTGAACGCGGAGGCACGAGCCGTTCGCGGTGCACTCCCTGCCTCGCGGCGGATTCCGGCACCTGGTCGAATTCGTCGCGGGGGTATTGGGTCATCTGCCGGGGAGTCCTTGGGTTGGGGTTGCGGAAAAACTAGACGTCGACGCCGAGTCGGCGCGCGGAACGGGCGCGCTGGCGGGTCGTACGTAGTCTACGCAATCTCTTCACGAGCATCGGATCGTGGGCGAGGGCCGCTTCGGTATCGATCAGCGCGTTGAGGATCTGGTAGTAGTGCGTCGCGGAGAGATCGAACATCTCACGGATGGCCTGCTCCTTGGCGCCCGAATACTTCCACCACTGGCGCTCCAGTTCGAGCATGCGCTGTTCGCGCTCCCCCAAAGCCGGCTCCCGCGTCTGTGCGGCACCATTCTGATCTGCCTGCGCTGCCGAGCCCTGCATACCCACGACACACCGTCCAATCCACCGTTTCCGCGGTATCAACTTCGTCCATGGTAGTGGCGAATCACATGCTTGTCATTTACCCGCCACCTAACCCTCTGCCCGTGCCGGCACGCAAGAATAGAGACATGCACGACGACGGCACCCCCACCCTGCCCCTGCCACCGCCTGCCGGGGAACCGATCCCGTTCGCTGCGCCTGCGGCGCTCCATGAGGTGATGGCACCTGACTGGGCTGCGGCGCTTCGCCCGGTACAGTCCGAGGTCCACGAGCTGGCCCGCGTCCTCGCCACGGAACAGCAGCGCGGGGTGCAGTTGCTGCCGCAGCCGGAATCCATCCTGCGCGCCTTCACCTACCCGCTGGGCCACGTCAAGGTTCTGATCGTGGGCCAGGATCCCTACCCCACGCCCGGCCACTCCGTAGGCCTTGCCTTCTCTGTGACGCGTCAGACGCGGCTCCCCCGCAGCCTTGCCAACATCTACAGGGAGCTTGAGGCAGATCTGGGCGCCCCCGCGCCCGCCCACGGCGATCTCTCCCCCTGGGCCGAGGAGGGAGTCCTCCTGCTGAACCGGACCCTTACGGTGCGTGCCGGAGAAACCGGCTCGCACCGTGCACTGGGGTGGAACGCTGTCACCGACGCCGCCGTGCGGGCACTGGTGGGCCGCAACCAGCCGCTGGTCGCGATCCTCTGGGGCCGTGAAGCCCAGCAGTTGAAGCCGCTGCTGGGGTCCACGCCCCTGATCGAGTCTCCCCACCCCAGCCCGCTCTCGGCCTCACGCGGGTTCTTCGGGTCGCGGCCCTTCTCCAGGGCCAATGACCTCCTCCGGAGGCAGGGCGCCGAACCGGTGGACTGGCTGCGCAGCTGACTGTCCGGCCTCAGCGGCGGCGGTTACGACGGCGTTCGTTACTACTGAGCTTCTTGGTGAAAGGACGCGCCAGGTTGTCGCCAAGCACCACTCCTCCGGCAATGGCCAGGATGATGGTGAGCGCGTTGAACAGCCCGATCGCGCCGGCGCCCGTCACATCGGTCTCGATCGTCAGGTCGTACATCGACCGGAAGATCGTAAGCCCCGGGTACAGGAACATCACCGCGGGCACCGCGACCACCAGTTGCGGCGCCCCCATGCGCAGTGCCACCACCCGGGCGAGCATACCGATCAAAACGGCCGCAACCGCGGGCGCGAGCCGGTAGCCCACGCCCAGGTTGACCACCAGTGAATACAGGAGGAACCCGGCGGTTCCGATGAGCGAGGTGGGGATGATCAGCGACAGGTCCGTCTGCTCGGCGACGCAGATCATCGCAATCGCTACGAAGACAAACACCGCAACCACGGGCAGCGGATACAACGAGCCCTCCGAGGATGTGACGTCGAGTTCCGGCACGCCGATGAGTTTGCCGAATACCAGCGCGACGGCGATCCCGGACACCAGACCTGCGAACACCAGGAAGGCGGACAGGAACCGGCCGGCCGCAGTCACCGGGAAGCCGTTGATGGCGTCCTGGGTTGCTGACACCAGCCGTCCTGTCGGCAGGAGGAGCAGGATGCCGCCCACCACCACGAGCGCCGGCGAAATCGGCGCCTCCAGCCACCACATCAGCATCGCAATGAACGTGACCAGGGCAGCCGACGTCGCGGTTGCAAAGAACTCCGGCACACGCCAGCGTCCCAGCTGACGTGAAAGCAGATCCACTCCGATACAGCTCGCAAACGAGATGAGCGAGCCCAGCGGTCCGCCGCCGATGAACGCCACAATGGCCGCTGCGAACACGCCGAACGCCGCAGTGACCATCCAGCGTGGGAACGGCTTCGGCCGGTGGGTGATCTCTTCGAGGCGCCGGATCGCTTCGGAGCGGTCCACGCCGCCGTCGGCGATGTCGGTCACGAGCTGGTGCACGCGTGTCAGACCGGCATAGTTGTTGGTCCAGGACCGGACTACGCGCAGAACTGTGGTCGGTGTCTGGTCTTTGGCGGAATAGTTGAGCACCACGGACTGGTTGGTGATGTCGACCTCGATGTTGTCCAGCCCAAACGCAGCGGTCACCGCGATGATGCTGGTTTCCACCTCCAGCGCACCCGCACCGTAACGGAACATTGTCTCGGCAAGGCTGAGGGCAAAGTCGAGCGTGCGGCGTGCGCCGACGTCGGGCCCTCCCACCTGGACGGTGGGATTGGCAAAGGGACTGCCGGCGAGCCGCTCAACGAGGTTCATCGCCTGCGTGGGCGGGGCTTCCCCCTGGACCAGGCGCCGGAGCATCTTGCGGGCAGCAAGCTGCGAGCGGTCGGGCCGGGCGGCCTGCGGTGTGATCGGCAGGGCGTCGGTCGGGTTGGCCGGAGGTCGTGAGCCGCCGGCTTTCCGGGCAACCTTCGCTCTGGCCTTGCCCGGCGCCGCCGGTGACGATCTGGCCTTGTCCGGGGTTCCCGGTGATGACTCAGCCTGCCCCGGGGTTCCCGGTGAGCCCACAACAGGCAGCTGTTCAGCCACCGGGGAGGGGTTGGTGTCCGGGCTCCGGCGCTTACTGGCACCGGACTTGTCTGCCACGTGATGTCCCTTCCTGGACTCGGATTCCTTCAACGGGTCCGGAATTGTTCCGGTTTAGTAGAACGGCTGGTGGGTGCGCCGCCAGTAGACCTGCCGCAGGACCCGTTCGCCCAACTTCTGCCACGCACGGTACTTCATGGGGCTGAGCACCAGGTCGTAGCACCCCACAAAGTCCGTGACCGTCTTGGTGAAGCTGGTCTTGAACAGGCCCAGGCCGTGGTGCTGGTGGCTCTTGTCCTTCAGCTGATCGCTCGGAGGCGTCCCACAGAAGTCGTACTCGACGATATTGTGCTCTTCCTTGAGATCGTTGATGGCCCTCCATTGGAGGAGGTGCGAGTCACCGTACTGCGAGCGCCCGGGCTTCGACCCGCCGTCCTTATAGGTGCCCTTGCGGCCGTAGTTGATGACAAACGCACCGACCGACGGTTCGCCGTCCTCGTGGACGAAGTAGAGCCGGCCCTGTCCCGCGGCCACGAAGTTGGACCAGAACCGCCGGTAATACTCGAACGAGCGCAGCCGGGCCGCCGACCGGTCCTCAATGTGCGCCATCAACCGGTACATCGTGCGGAAATTCTCCTCGGTGGGCTCCATCCGCTGAACGGTGACTCCCTCCCGCTCAGCGCGCCGGACGGCGTTGCGCCCGCGTGAGTGCAAGTTGCGCAGCAGTTGCCTGGGTTCCGGCGTCGTGTCGAGGATGGCCGTGTGATCGTTGGGCTGGAGATTGAACGCCTTGACCAGTCCCGCGCGGCGGAAGATAGTCCGCACCTCGGCATTGTCCTCGATGTCCGGCTCGATCTTGAGCGCAAAGACCGGCAGCTTCGCCTCCTCAATGAAGGTCCGGAAGGCATCCAGCACAGCCGGGACGTCCCCGGGGCTTGCGACGTCCGGGCCCTTGATCAGGTACCAGAGGCTGCCGAGCAGCGGGACCTTTTTTTCAAGGACCAGATTGTAGGTGGTGTACTCCGCTGACTCGCAGGCGACGAACAGCGGCTGCCACCCGTGATGGGACTTGACCTCGGCGAAAGCCGCCGACTGCAGCAGGTTGCCGCCGTTTGGGTTGGCTGTGACCAGCGAGTCCCAGTTCTTGCGTTCTTCCTCAGTGGCAAATCGCGCAGTAAACGTACCCATGGTCCTCAATCACAACTGGTCGGCAGGCGGTCGATTCAGTCTAGCCGTTGGCGCTGGAGGGGCCACGCCCGGAGGGGCGGCCCTGTACCGGCGGGGAACTCCATGGATAGCATCGAAAGCATGGAATTCAGATACCTCGGAAACAGCGGACTCAAAATCTCGGAGATCACCTACGGAAACTGGCTGACCCACGGCTCACAAGTGGAGAACGACGTCGCAGCCCAGTGCGTGCGCGCCGCGCTCGACGCCGGAATCAGCACCTTCGATACGGCGGATGTCTACGCCAATACGGCAGCGGAAACAGTTCTGGGTGAAGCCCTCAAGGGCGAGCGCCGGCAGTCGCTGGAAATCTTCACCAAGGTGTATGGGCCCACCGGGCCGAAGGGCCACAATGACACCGGGCTGTCCCGCAAACACATCATGGAATCGATTGACGGCTCACTGCAGCGGTTGCAGACCGATTACGTTGACCTGTACCAGGCGCACCGCTTCGACTTCGAGACGCCGCTCGAGGAGACAATGCAGGCCTTCGCCGACGTTGTCCGGCAGGGCAAGGCGCTGTACATCGGCGTGAGCGAGTGGACGGCCGAGCAGTTGCGGGACGGAGCCGCACTCGCCCGGGAGCTGGGCTTCCAGCTCATCTCCAACCAGCCCCAGTATTCAATGCTGTGGCGGGTGATCGAGGAAAAGGTGGTGCCGACGTCGGAGGAACTCGGCATCTCCCAGATTGTCTGGTCCCCCGTCGCACAGGGAGTGCTCACCGGCAAATACACGCCGGGACAGGCGCCGGAGCAGGGCTCGCGCGCAGCTGACGACAAGGGCGGTGCGGATATGATCAAGCGCTGGATGTCCGATGACGTCCTCACCGGCGTCCAGAAGCTCCAGCCGATCGCCGAGGAAGCCGGTCTCACGATGGCACAGCTTGCCATCGCCTGGGTCCTGCAGAACCCCAACGTCGCTTCCGCAATCATCGGCGCTTCGCGTCCTGAGCAGGTCGAATCCAACGTTGCCGCCGCCGGGGTGAAGCTGGACCCGGCGGTGATGCAGAAGATCGATGACGCAGTCGGGCACCTCGCCGAGACCGACCCGGCAAAGACCACCTCTCCCGAGACGCGCCAGGCATGAGGGTTGCTGTCACCGGCTCCAGCGGCAAACTGGGGCGCAGCGTCGTAGCCGGGCTTCAGGAGGCGGGGCATGAGGTGCTCGGCCTTGACCTGCAGGGCGAGCGCGGACGGGATTTCCTCGCAATCGACCTCACCAACTACGGCGATGTTGTGGACGCCATTCTGGGAGTGGATGACCGGCACTCGGGTTTTGACGCCGTCGTGCATCTGGCGGCCATCCCGGCTCCCGGCCTTCGGGCGGATGCGGCCACTTTCCACAACAACATGCTGGCCACCTACAACGTCTTCCAGGCGTGCAGGCGGGCTGGGGTCACGAGGATTGTCTACGCCTCCAGCGAGACCGTCCTCGGGCTGCCGTTCGATGAGGCGCCGCCGTACATCCCGGTCGACGAGGAGTATGACGCCCGCCCCGAGAGCACCTATTCGCTGGTGAAACACCTCGAGGAGCAGATGGCCATCCAGCTCACCCGCTGGGACCCGGCACTGAGCATCACCGCCCTGCGGTTTTCCAATGTGATGGACCCCGAGGATTACGCCGATTTCCCCTCCTTTGATGCGGATCCGATGCTGCGGAAGTGGAACCTGTGGGGCTACATCGACGGTCGGGACGGTGCCCAGGCCGTTCTGCGCGCCCTGGAAAACGCGCAGAACGGTTTCGACCGGTTCATCATCGCGGCATCAGACACTGTAATGAGCCGCTCGAGCGCCTCCCTGGCCGCCGAGGTGTTTCCCGACGTCGAAGTGGTCAGGGACGTAGGCGAGCATGAGACGCTCCTGTCCATCGACAAGGCCCGGCGGGTGCTCGGCTTCGAACCGCGGCACAGTTGGCGGGATCACGCCGGCAGCTAACTCGCCGGCGGGGTCTTCGGAGCATCCGCAGGCCCCGCCGGACTAGCCGGGCATCCAAATGATCAGTAGGCTTACTGGTTTCGGGGCGTCGCTCCGAAGTGCAATCGTCGAAAGGATCGATCATGACTGAGAATCTTCCCGATGAGGAACTGACCGTGGTCGGCGAGGAGCCGGACGCGGTGGATGAGTCGATTGCGCCGGAGGCTCTCGACCCGGTGAAGGACGGGCAGCCGGACAGCTACCCCACTGCCGCGGAGAACAACCCGGACAACTGGCAGCAGGATCCGCTGCTGCAGGATGAGCCGGGAGCCGGCGCAGGTCTGGAGGAAAGCGACCAGAGCCTGCGCGACGAGACCGAGGAAGCCCGCTTCCGTGAAGGCGAGGAGCAGGTTCCGCCGGAAGAACCGACCATCGGCGAGGCTGCGGCTGACGTCGACTTCGGTGAGCCGATGAGCGATGAGGAAGTCGACGCAAGCGATGACGGCGCCAACTTCGGCGGATCACCGCTGAGCCAGTTTGAACCGGAGGACCTGGACCGGTAGCAGCGGCGCCGCGGCCGGAGCACTCCCCGTAGAGTGGAAATCGTGAAGAAACTCGTTGCGCTGTCCCTGCTCGTGCCCTTTTCCGCCCTCCTCATGGGCTGCAGCCAGATCGAGGAAACTGCCGGCGGGATAGCCGGCGACGCCGCTTCCCAGGTGGCGGGGGCGGCCGCAGAAGAAGTTGAGTCCCAGGTCTGCGCCCTGGTCAGTGACGGCAATATCAGCGCGGAGGATGCGGAAATGCTCGGTTCGCTGGTCGACGCAGCCGAGACAGCCGGGGTTCCTGCTGAGATCACCGACCCGCTTCGGGATATCGCCGCGGCCGGGGACGAGGTGCCCGCGGAGTCGGTGGAGTCACTGAATGAGGCCTGCGCGCCGTCGTCGTAATTCCGCCAGGTAGCGTTTCGATGTCGATTGTCCATCAAGTGTTCAATTGACCGCGCGCTAGCAGTACGTTGTCTCTATGAGAGGCGGCTCCCCCAGGGTCGTACGTGAGGCGACTGCTTACCAGGACGCGGTGTCCCGGTCCATCAGGGCGGCTTGCGCGCGGTGGGTCGCGATCGAGCTCGAATTCGGGCTACTCAGCGGTTCCGAGGTGGACGCGCTCCTTGGCCCGCATTGGCCGCCCGCCGGTTGCCTCGCCGCTGAACGCCGGATCCTCGGCGTCGCCACCAAGGCCGGGCGCGTCCTGTATCCGGGATTCCAGTTCGATGCCGCCGCACGCACGGTGCGTCCCATCGTGGCCGAGGTAGCGCAGATCGGCCTGGACGGTGGCTGGAAGGACCGTCACATCCTGCAGTGGTTCTGCGTTCCGAACGGCTGCCTTCATGGTGAACGGCCCGTCGATCTGCTGGACGACCGCGAGCGCCTGCTCGCTGCCGTGCACGCTGATCTGGAGACAGTGTGGTGAAAGCGCTCATCATTGCCGCGGCGGCCGCGCTGCTGCTTTCCGGGTGCGGTGCGGTGGCAGTGCCGGGCGGAAACGCGGGCTCAGACCCGCCGTCGCCCTCGGAGGAACTGATCGGGCAGGGCACCGTGATCTCGGATGGAGACGGCATGGCGAGGCTGTGCCTCGGAGCCGTGATGGAGTCCTATCCGCCCCAGTGCTCCGGCCCTGAGATCATCGGTTGGGACTGGACCGCCGTGGACCAGTCGGAAACCGCCGCGGGAGTCACCTGGGGCACCTACGCCGTGCAGGGAACCTGGGACGGCACCGCCTTCACGCTGACCCAACCGCCTGTTCCGCTGGCCCTTTACGACCCTCCGGCGACTATTGATCCACGCACCGACCCCGCCAACCCCGGCGCCGGCAGCGAGGCCCAACTGGAGGCACTGCAGCAGGAGCTCGCGGGCGCGGAGCCCGGCGGCGTGCTCATGTCATGGGTGGAGAACGGCTATCTCTTCATCACCGTGGAGTACGACGACGGGACTCTCCAGAGCACCTACGACGCCCGGTACGGGCCGGATATCGTAGCCGTCCAATCGGCACTGCGGCCGGTTGGTCAGTGACTGATTCCTGACTCGCCGACCCCGCCCGGCAGGAATGTCAGAGCCGCGCAGTACCTTGGTCGCATGAATACATCATCTGCTTCCGCCATCACTCCCCCGCCCGCTGTCCGGCACCCGGAACGCGGGCGAAGGTACTCCATCGAGGAACTCCGCAGCCTCGCCGACGGCGGCGATGCCTGGGCGCTGTGCCAGGTGGATCAGTGGGAACTCGAGTTCGCCAATGTGTTTTCCGGCACCCTGTCCGAGCGGTGCACGGACACCGGATGCGAGGCCTACGGCGAACCCGTGGATACCTGCTATGACGGGGACGGCCGCCCGCTGGACGTCGACCACGGCGGGTGGGGCCACAGCGTCACCTGGGCACGAGCTGCCTGATTCTTCACCGGCAGAGGTGCCTTCCCAGACGGCCCCGCCCCGTCTGCAGCCCCTGGCGGGCAGATAACTCGGAACCCGACGCATGCGAAGTGACTGCACCCGGATACAGTGGAGGTATGTACCTCGATCACCCGCAAGCCCTGGCCGATGATGCGGTTCTCGAGAACCGCAAATCCATGTTGGCGACCGCGCCGCACATTCAGAGCCTGGAAGAGTGGCGGGCAGGCTACGCAGCCACTCGCTCCACCCCCGTCCCGCACTTCGATCCGGCTGACGCCGGCGACCAGGCACGCGTCCTGTTTGTTCTCGACCGCCCGGCAGAGGACGTTTTCTCCGATAACGGCACCGGTTTTGTTTCCGTGGACAACCCCGACAGCTCTGCCGAGCGGTGCTGGATCGAACGGGATTCTGCCGGACTGCACGAGGGCGTTCTCATGTGGAACATGGTTCCGTTCCTGGCTCCCAACCCGAATGCGGACAACCGTACCGCCGGTGCAAAAGCGCTCGGCTCGGTCCTGCGGCTCCTGCCGCGCCTCGAGGTGGTGCTGCTCTGCAGCGACGCCGTGCAACAGACCTGGGACAAGCACCTGCAGGACCGCGTTCCGCGCGTCACAGTAATCAAGGCGCCCGGGGTGGGCCCGCAGTCGCTCTCCCGCAAGACCAAGCAGGACGAACTCCGAAAGGCTGTCGAGCGCGCAAAGCGCCTTGTCGGCTGAGTACTGCGATCGGCTGGCTGGCTGAGCGCTGCGCCCGGTCGGCTGTGCCCTGCCATCGGTGAGGGTGGCTGTACGCCCGTCCGGCACCTGTGAGAGCTGTCTGCCCGGAATCTCTCCCGGCTTGCGGGCACAGTCTGGCCCGGGAAACGCCCGTCCGGGCGGGATATGATGGAGCCCCCTGTCGGATTCGAACCGACGACCCCCGCTTTACAAGAGCGGTGCTCTGGCCAACTGAGCTAAGGAGGCGCACTGGCTAAGCCAGCGTGCGCCGTCGTCGTGGGTGACGTTGACAGCGCTACACAAGATTAGCCCAGCGCCGCCGCAGGCGGGAAATCAGCCCGCGGGCGGGCTTCAGCTTTTCTCGTCGATTTTCGCCTGGGTCACGGCGGCGAATTCGCTCACTGCATCCGGAACTTCCTCACCGTCCACGAATACCGTGGGGGTCCCGCCCACGCCGTAGGTCTCCGCTGCCTGGGTTCCAAACTGCGCCCACGGCCGGAAGGTGCCCTCCGCCAGGCAGGTGGAGATGTCTTCGGCACCCACTGCCGCCGCCAGCTCCGCCAGCTCGGCATCCGACAGTTCACCGTTTTCGAAGTTGCCGAACACCGCCGCGGAGAAGTCCCAGTAGGCGCCGGGCGACGCGTCCGCAACGCATGCCAGGGCGGCTGCTCCGCGCGAGGAGTAGTCCGTCTGCGAGTTGGCATCGAGGTACGCCACGTTCCGGTATTCGAAGGTGATGGCTCCCTCGTCCAGCCAGGTCTGGATCTGCTCCGCGTGGGTCCGCTCGAAGTTGGCGCAGTGCACACAGTTGACGTCCACATAGGCCACAACCTGCACCGGCTCATCGGCGCCGGCCGCGCTCACGCCGGGCGGCGGATCCGCGGGGCTGGCTGCTTCCTCCGGCAGGGTGGCGATGTCCACCGTCTGCACGTCCGTGGCCGCCAGCTCCGTTGTGGAGGTCAGCGTGATACCTCCGAACTCGTTGCCGTGTGCCGGAGCGGGTCCGGCCTCGGGGACCTGGCTCCGGATGTTGCCTGCGACGATAAGGCCAATGATCACGAGGATGGCGATGACCGCCGCCACAACGCCCCACTTGATCAGAAAGGAGGCCCGCTTCTGGCGCCGGTCCCGCTCCTCCATCGCCAGCCGCGCCTGCTCGCGCGCTTCCGATTTCCGTTGGGCTTTGCTGGGTCTCGGGTTGCTTGAGCTCATCAGTCCTCGTTGTTCACGCGGTTACGTATCCAAACCACTTTAGGCGACGCCTCCGCGCAGCCGTATCCCGTCCAGCCGCACCGCGCGGCCGCTCCGCCCAACCGGCTAAAGTCATCAGTAGGCCTACCATCGTCAGGGGAGACAGTATGCAATCAGGTGACACCACATACGGTGAGTTTGAATTCATAGTCGTGTCCAACCGGCTTCCGGTTGACCGCGTGAACGACGACGACGGCAACGGCACCTGGCGGAGGTCACCCGGCGGTCTGGTCACCGCGCTCGCTCCGGTGATGGAGAAGGCGGACGGCGCCTGGGTGGGATGGCACGGCGCTCCCGATGAAACCCTCGATTCATTTGATCACACCGACATCCGGCTGGTACCCGTTCCGCTGAGCGCTGATGAGGTCGAGTTCTACTACGAGGGTTTCTCCAACGCCACGCTGTGGCCGCTTTACCACGACGTCATCGCCCCGCCGGAGTTCCATCGCCACTGGTGGGATTCATACCGGAAGGTCAACGAACGCTTTGCGGAGCGGACGGCGGCCATCGCAGCGGAGGGCGCCACCGTCTGGGTGCAGGACTACCAGCTTCAGCTAGTCCCCAAGCTGCTCCGCGAGGCCCGGCCGGATCTCAAGATCGGCTTCTTCAACCACATCCCCTTCCCGCCGCTGGAGATCTACGCGCAACTCCCCTGGCGGCGCCAGGTGATCGAGGGCCTGCTCGGCGCCGACCTGATCGGTTTCCAGCGGCCCAGCGATGCCAGCAACTTCCTGCGCTGCGTCCGCCGTTTCCTTGGCCTGGCGGTTCGCCAGCAGCAGGTGCAGGTGAAGGGCGTCGACGGCGCACCGGACTACGTGTCGCGTGCCGAAGCGTTCCCCATTTCCATCGACGTACAGCGCATCGTCGATCTCGCGAACCGCCCCGACATCATCGAGCGTTCCCAGGAGATCCGCCGGGAACTCGGCAACCCGAAGCACATCCTGCTCGGCGTTGACCGCTTGGACTACACCAAGGGCATCGGGCATCGCCTCAAGGCCTACGAGGAGCTTCTCGCCGACGGGATCATCCACGTGGAGGATGCGGCCCTCATCCAGGTCGCAAGCCCCAGCCGCGAGCGGGTGGAGCAATACCGGCTCCTGCGTGAAGAGGTGGAGGGCGCCGTCGGCCGCATCAACGGCACCTACGACACCATCAAGAACACTGCCATCCGCTACCTTCACCACAGCTATCCAGTCGAGGAAATGGTGGCACTGTACCTGGCGGCCGACGTCATGCTCGTCACCGCCCTCCGTGACGGCATGAACCTCGTGGCGAAGGAGTACGTTGCGGCCCGCACCGGCAACCGCGGCGCCCTGGTACTGAGTGAGTTCGCGGGAGCCGCGGACACGCTGCGCCAGGCCATCCTCGTCAACCCGCATGACATCGACGGACTCAAGAGCGCCATCCGCGGTGCGCTCGATATGAGCCCGTCGGAGGCAACCCGCCGCATGCGGACCATGCGCCGCCAGGTGCTGCAGAACGACGTCGAACGATGGTCGCAGGCCTTCCTCACCGAGCTGCAGGACGGCGCCCGGGAGGAAATCCTTGTCTGAGCCGCTCAGCCCCGAACTGCTCTCCGCGCTGGCGACGGCGGCGGCCACCGATACACTGCTGGTCGCACTCGATTTCGACGGCACCATGTCGCCCCTCGTTGACCGGGCGGAGGACGCCAGGGCGCTGCCCGGTTCCGCGGCTGCGCTGCGGGAGCTTGCGCAAATTCCACGTACGACGACGGCGCTCATCTCCGGGCGTGCGCTGGACAGCCTGCGTGCGGTTGCCTCGCCGGAACCCGAGACCCTCCTTATCGGCAGCCACGGCGCTGAAACCTGGACCGGGCCTGACGGCGCACCCCTGGAACTGACGCCGTCACAGACGGAGATCCTGCAGCGGGCCACCGACGCGGTCCGGAAGGTCGTGGATGCCCATCCCGGCACGCTCCTCGAACTGAAACCGGCCGGAGTCGTACTGCACACCAGAACGGCTGACGCCGAGACGGCCGAGGCCGCCGCCTCGGTTGCCCGCACCGAGGTGTCCTCGCTGGATGGAGTGCACCTGAGCGATGGAAAGAATGTTCTTGAGCTCTCCGTGGTGCAGGCAGACAAGGGCACCGGGCTGGAGTCACTGCGTCAGCTGGTGGGAGCCACGGCCGTGGTGTTCGCCGGTGATGACGTCACTGACGAGCACGCGTTGAAGACGCTCACAGCCCCCGATGTCGGCATCAAGGTCGGCGATGGCGAGACCGCGGCGAACTATCGCATCGAGTCCCCGGAACAGCTGGTGCAGGTCCTCGAGGAGCTGGTCACATTACGCCGTGCTGGCGCCCGGGCCTGACTTCATGCCATACTCGGTTCTTGTGACGCAGTTCACGGTGGGTCGAACCCGGCCTCCGTACTGAATCACTCCAACTGAATATTTTCCATTCACAACGGATCGTCGGGCACGTACCTGCCCGTGAAAAGGATAAGAAAAATGGCAACGGTAACGTTTGACCAGGCTACGCGCCTGTACCCGGGCACCGAGAAGCCCGCCGTAGACAAGCTCAACATCGAGATCGCAGACGGCGAATTCCTCGTCCTCGTTGGACCCTCCGGTTGCGGAAAGTCCACCTCCCTCCGCATGCTGGCCGGCCTGGAAGACGTCAACTCCGGCCGCATCCTCATCGGTGACCGCGACGTCACCGATGTTCCTCCGAAAGACCGCGACATCGCGATGGTCTTCCAGAACTACGCGCTGTACCCCCACATGTCCGTTGCCGACAACATGGGCTTCGCCCTGAAGATCGCCGGTGTCTCGAAGGAAGAGCGCGCACAGCGGGTGCGTGAAGCCGCCAAGCTCCTCGACCTTGAGGACTACCTGGACCGCAAGCCGAAGGCACTCTCCGGCGGCCAGCGCCAGCGTGTTGCCATGGGTCGCGCGATCGTCCGTAACCCGCAGGTCTTCCTGATGGATGAGCCGCTGTCCAACCTCGACGCCAAGCTCCGCGTGCAGACCCGTACGCAGATCGCTTCGCTGACCCGCCGCCTCGGAGTCACCACTGTGTACGTGACCCACGACCAGGTCGAGGCCATGACCATGGGAGACCGCGTTGCAGTCCTCAAGGACGGCATCCTCCAGCAGGTGGACACCCCGCGCAACCTCTACGAGCGCCCCAAGAACGTCTTCGTGGCGGGCTTCATCGGTTCACCCGCGATGAACCTCCTGGAGCTGCCCACCACCGAGGCAGGCGTGAAGTTCGGTGACACCACCTACCCCGTCCCGCGCGAGGTGCTGAGCTCCGCACACGGCAGCACCGTAACCCTCGGCGTCCGGCCCGAGGATCTGGGCCTCGCTCCGGCAGGTGAAGGCCTCCGGGTTGAGGTTGACGTCGTCGAGGAACTGGGCGCGGATGCCTACCTCTACGGCCACACCACGCTTGACGGCCGGGACCACGACATCGTGGCCCGCGTCGACGGCCGCCGCCCACCGATGAAGGGCGACACCGTGTACGTGCGCCCGGAGAAGGGGCACGTGCACCTGTTCGACACCAAGGACGGGCTGCGCCTGGCTGACCACGTGTAATTCCCGCCCTTTAGCGGTTCGGTACACATTCCGCGGTGGCCCCTGCTGGTTGACGGTAAACTCAACCGGCAGGGGCCACCGTCGTTGACAGGACTTATTGATCACCATGACTGACTCAACCCAAGCCAATTGGCATCACGAGCCAACGGATTATGATCAGCCGGGCAAGTTGCCGCGAAACCGGAGCGCCCTTGCGGAGGGTTCCCTTGGCTCACTGAACATCCTGGCCGCGGCAACGGATCCGGAACTGCTCGACCTGCCGTGGCACCTCGCCCTGGAGGAATGGCCTGCTGAGTACCTCGCGGCCCTTCCCCGTGGCATCTCCCGCCACATTGTCCGGTTTGCCCACCTCGGTGGATCGGTGATCGCGGTGAAGGAGACCAGCGAGCATATCGCGCGGCATGAATATCACATGCTGCGCAAGCTGCAGCGTCTCGATGTACCGTGCGTGGAGCCCGTCGCCGTGATCTCAGGCCGGAAGACGCTCGACGGCGATGACCTGAACCCTGTGCTCGTAACGCGCCATCTGAAATTCTCGATGCCGTACCGTGCACTCTTTTCGCAGATGCTTCGGAAAGATACGCTGACCCGTCTTATTGACGCACAGGCGCTCCTCCTTGTCCGTCTTCACCTCATCGGCTTCTACTGGGGCGACGTATCACTCTCGAACACACTGTTCAGGCGCGACGCCGGGGCTTTCGCCGCCTACCTCGTGGACGCCGAGACCGGTGAACTGTACCCGGAGCTGTCCACCGGGCAGCGCGAATACGATCTCGAAATTGCACGGGTCAACATCGCCGGCGAACTCATGGACCTGGCCGAGGGCGGGCTCATCGAGGAGAAGGTGGATCCGCTGGCCACCAGCGAACTCATCATGGACAGCTACCGGCGGTTGTGGGCCGAACTCACGGAGCAGGAGTCCTTCGAGCTCGGCGAACGTTGGCGGGTGAACGCGAGGATCCGCCGCCTCAATGACCTCGGGTTCGACGTCGAGGAGTACGCCATCAAGACCGTCTCCGAGAGCTCCCAGATCCAGCTCCAGCCCAAAGTGGTCGACGCCGGGCACCACAGCCGCCGGCTGATCCGCCTTACGGGTATCGACGCCCAGGAGAACCAGGCCCGGCGCCTGCTGAATGACATGGATGCCTACCGGGCCGACAACACCCCGGAGCTTGATGAGGAGATCAGCGCGCACCAGTGGGTAGCCCACGTCTTCGAGCCCATTGTGCGGGCGGTTCCCCGCGAGCTCGGCGGCAAGCTCGAGCCCGCAGAAGTGGTTCACGAGGTGCTCGAGCACCGCTGGTACATGTCGGAAAAGCAGGACCGCAACGTGCCGCTCGCCGAGGCCGTGCAGTCCTATCTCGACTCGGTGCTGCGCCACCGGCGCGATGAGGCAGCGATCATGCTGACGGCCGACACCAAGACACTGAACATCATCAGCGGCGGTGCACAGGAGGGCAGCTGACGCCTATGGCATCAGCTGGCTGCAGTCGATCTCCTGGCCCTGGAACTCCTGCACACCGGGACCTGCGGTCTGGCAGAATTCAATAACTTCCTGCGAAAAGGGGATCAGCGCAATCAGGCCAATCACCGCGATGATGCCGGTGATCACGCCGATCGCTCCGATGATGATTCCGGCGAGGGCAAAGCCGTTGCCCATTCCCGCTTTCCTCGACTTCACCATCGCGATAATGGAAATGATCAGGCCAACGATGGAGATGGGCCAGATGATCGAGCAGATCAGACCGACAATGCCCAGTGTTTTTCCCGGGTTCTCTGCCGGCTGCCCATAGCCGCCATATCCGCCGGGGCTTCCATACGGGGAGCCCTGCGTCTGGCCGTATCCTGTGGGCGGCTGCTGACCATAGGGTTGTCCGTACCCAGGGGGCTGCTGTCCATAAGGCTGACTCGGCGCTGCCTGCCCCTGTGGCTCATTCGAGGAAGAGGGCTGCTGCCACTGCTGCCCCGCGGGATAGCGGGAGGAGTTGTCCTTGCCGCCGTTGGTACCGTCCGGTTGGCCAGATTGGCCGGTAGGGTTGT
This sequence comes from Arthrobacter subterraneus, assembly GCF_900099735.1. Classification (GTDB taxonomy): domain Bacteria; phylum Actinomycetota; class Actinomycetes; order Actinomycetales; family Micrococcaceae; genus Arthrobacter_D; species Arthrobacter_D subterraneus. The sequence goes on from NZ_FNDT01000005.1 coordinate 228,864, forward strand.
CTGTCACGGTATGTCCCCATTTCTCACGTCTGATGCTGCCGCTGCAATGCCCACCGATCATGCGCTGCCGGCTCCGTCCAGTCTATCCGCCGTTCCCGACAGACGCCTGGAAGGCAGCCCGGCTCCTCAGGAGATGGCCTTGCCCGGATTAAGGATGCCCCGGGGGTCGAAAGCTTCCTTGATGCGCCGTTGCAGGTCTATTACGTCGGGGCTTTGTTCCCATGGCAGCCATTTGAGCTTGTACTGACCGACGCCGTGCTCACCGGTGATCGTGCCGCCCAGGCCCAGTGCGACCTTCACGGACTCGTCCAGTGCCGCGTGAAGCCTGGACGTTCCAGCAACCCCCTCGTCACGCGGCACCCAGAAGGTCGGGTGCAGGTTTCCGTCGCCGGCGTGTGCAACCAGGCGAAGCCGAACGCCGAGGTCGCGGGCGATCCGCTCGAGCTCGGCAGCGTAGTGCACCAGCTGGGAACGCGGAACAGCGACGTCCTCACCTACCCGGAAGTCGTCGTCCACGCCGTCGCCCCTGGCGTTCCGCCGCAGGTCGAGCAGCATCCCGGCCTCGGCTCCCTCTTCGGCCTCGACGGTCGCGCCCACCGCCCTGAGTACTTCCTGAACGACGGCGGCTTCCGCTGCTGCGCCGAAACCGTCCGTCTGGACAAGAAGCAGGGCATCTCCCCGCTCACCCAGGTGCGAGTCGAACGCCGCATCGAGGATGGCGAGGGTATTGCCGTCAAGAAGCTCAAGGATGGCGGGCTGGACCCGGGCGGCGCCGATTGCCAGCACACCGGCGGCTGCCGCCGGCAGATCGGGGAAGAAGGCAGCAAGCGTCCGGGTCTCCACCGGAAGGTATTTCAGACGCACGGTGATGCCGACAACAATGCCCAGCGTCCCTTCCGAACCGATAAACAGCGCAGTCAGGTCATAACCCGCCACGCCCTTGAAGGTTACGTGGCCCGTATGAATGAGCGTTCCATCTGCAAGCACGACGTCGAGAGCGAGTACCGAGTCCCGTGTCACTCCGTACTTGGCACATCTCAGTCCGCCCGCGTTGGTGGCAACGTTGCCCCCGAGGGTCGAGATTGCGTGACTCGCGGGGTCCGGCGCGTACATCAACCCATGCGGCGCCGCTGCAAGGTTAAGGTCGGCATTGATGACTCCTGGTTCGACGACGGCCACCTCATCCTGCGGGCGTACCTCGATGATCCGGTTCATCCGCTCGAGGCTGAGGATGATGCACCCGGGGACGGCATGAGCGCCGCCGGACAGGCTGGTGCCCCTGCCCCGGGCTACAACCGGCACTCCCAGCCGGTGTGCGCACCGCATCACGTGCTGGACCTCGTCCACATTTTCAGCAAGCACGACGACGGCGGGCTCGGCCGGCTCCGTGAGAGGACCCTGGTCGCGGGCGTAGCTCCCCCGGGAGTTCCGGTCGGTCAGAACGCGGGATGCCCCCACGCCCGATAGAAGCGCTTCAACCACCGCCGCAGGTCCGTGGTGTGCTGTCCCAGGGGTCATCACGCACCACCCATGAAACGCCGGTAGGAGAAGAGAGCAGCTTCCCAGTCCGGAGCGGCAGCGCGCTGTTCCACCCCGGTCTCCCCCGCGGCCCAGCCGTCCTGCGTCAGGGTCAGGCGGGTGCCGGATTCAGCCGGCGTGAACGAGATGGAGACGCGGGTCGACAGATCCGGATTGCCCCGATGGTGCCAGGCCAGCTGCAGTTCATTCGCGGACGGCGACCCGAGGACGGTAGCCCAAAGACGCGTCCTCCCCGATGCGTCCTCTTCGAACAGCTCGCCGTCGGTGAACTCCGGATGGGTGCCCTCACCGAAGTGAGTCAGACTGACGGGCCACCACAGGTGGATTCCATCGGTGAACCCGGCGAATGCGTCCGCGACGTCGCGGGGGACCGTGATTTCCACGGTGGTGGCCGGTGGGGGCCCTTCAGCGTCACCGTCCATTCCGTCGACGCTCTGATGGGAAAAGATGCTGTCCATAGTGGAACTGTAGTGCGGCGGCCGGAGGTGGCCTAAATACCGGGTGGCTCATATACCCGGCGGGCTGCCGGTGTGGTGGGTTAAATGGCTGAGGCTCCGACGGTGGTGTCGGAGCCTCAGCGTTTTTAAGTGTTGTCCGGCGGTGTCCTACTCTCCCACACTCTCTCGGGTGCAGTACCATCGGCGCTGTGGGTCTTAGCTTCCGGGTTCGGAATGGGACCGGGCGTTTCCCCCACGCTATGACCGCCGTAACCCTGTTACCCGTCCCCCTGTGGTACGTGCACCGTAATGGTGTACGTGTGGGGGTGGGAAGTCTTTGGTTACAACTTCTCTATGATGTTGTGTTTTTCGGCGGCACCGGGGAAT
>NZ_FNDT01000018.1 GCF_900099735.1 Arthrobacter subterraneus
AACGAGGACAAACGGGCTCTTCGGACATGCGGTGGGGGTGAGGCTCGCCGGGTGATGGTCGGCGGGTAGGGGTCGAGGTCCCCGAGGATCAGTAGCGCCAACTGCTGATCCATCACGAGGACCTCGACGTGCTTCACCCTACTTCGGGGTGCGCTGACGCGCGCTCTGCCGCTGATCCGTGTTACCGCTGCGATCTGCTGGTCGGTCTCGACGGCGTCCATGTCGAGCACGTTGACCGCCGCGACGGGCTGCTGATCGTCACCGTTTCGACACCGGCGGCGCCGACCGGGTGCCCGTTGTGCGGGGTCGTGGCGATCGGTCGAGGGCGCCGCCGTCGAGTGTTGCATGACGTGCCGGGCGTGACGCGGGTGCGGATCGTCTGGCGGCAACGGGTCTGGCGATGCGGCGACGTGGGCTGTGCCAAGAAGACGTTCGTGGAGCAGCTTCCCTCGCTGGTCGCTCGGCGCGGGTCGCTCACAAGGCGAGCCGTCGACTGGGCGATCGGGCAGCTGCGCCGCGAGCACGCCACGATCGAAGGACTACGTCGTCAGCTCGGGACATCGTGGAAGACGGTGTGGCGGGCTGTTGAGCCTGAACTGGTGCGGTTGGCAGCCGACGAGTCCCGGTTCGAGAACGTGACCACGCTCGGCGTCGACGAGCACATCTGGCATCACGTCGACCACCGCAAGCGGGGCCCGAAGGAACTGACCGGCATGGTCGACCTCAGCCGCGACAGCACCGGGAAGACGCGGGCCAGGCTGCTCGACCTCGTGCCGGGCAGATCGGGGAAGGCATACGCGTCCTGGCTCAGCGAGCGGGGCGAAGCGTTCCGAAAGAACGTGAAGGTGGCGGCGCTGGACCCGTTCGCGGGCTACAAGACTGCGATCGATGACACGCTCGAAGACGCGGTCGCTGTGCTGGACGCGTTCCATGTCGTCAAGCTCGGCACCGCCGCCGTCGACGAGGTCCGCCGCCGCGTCCAGCAAGACACCCTCGGGCATCGCGGTCGGAAGGGCGACCCGCTCTACGGGATTCAGACCATCCTCCGTGCCGGGGCCGAGAACCTCACCGACAAGCAGCGGATCCGGCTGACCGCGGCAATCGAGGCCGATCCTGCGCACGACGAGGTGTTCGTCGCGTGGCAGTGCGCACAGCAGCTGCGCTCTGCCTACCACGCGAAGGACCTGACCGAGGGGCGGCGGATCGCCGAGAGGGTGGTCGACACGTTCCACACCTGCCCGATCCCCGAGATCGCCCGCCTCGGCCGCACCCTCCGCCGCTGGCGTTCAGCGTTCCTGGCGTACTTCACCACGAGCCGCGCGAACAACGGCGGCACCGAGGCGATCAACGGGATCATCGAGCTCCACCGCCGCCTCGCCCGCGGCTATCGCAACCGCGAGAACTACCGCCTCCGCATGCTCCTCACCGCCGGCGGACTCACCCCATGACCCCCCCACCGGATGTCCGAAGAGCCACGTATCCACCGTCGGCAAGCGCGCAGGCCTCGCACCCGGCACGCGTTCGGGGCTCTGGGCACACATGGCCGCAGCCATCGACGCGCTCCAGCCCGATTGGGTCGTCATCGAGAACGTCCGCGGGCTGCTGTCCTCACCCGCAACGCGGCCACCCGCACAAGGAGACGACCATGACGGACGCAACCCAGGCGATGCAACCCCCGACGGCGCAACCCTTCGCGGCATGGAACGCGACCCGTGGCATCTGGGAGACAACGCAACTCGACCTCTACGGGCTCTCGGCGCCGTTCTCGGCGATCTGGCCGACCTGCGGCTGGATGCGCGATGGATCGGCCTACCGGCTTCCCTTGTCGGCGCTCCTCACCAACGCTTCCGCATCTTCGCCCTCGCCCGGCGCACTGTTCCGCACCCCGCTGGCGACCGACTCATCGCGCGGCGGGGAGACCCTCGACCAGGTGCGAGCACGACGAGGGACGATCGCGCTGTCGCACCAGATCATCGACTTCGCGCTCCACGGACCGGCTGGCTCACCGAGCAGGAGAGCCGAGTCGGAGACGCTGTGGTCCCTGATCGACGGACTGTTCAGCGCTGGGGACGCTACGCCGGCGCCATCGCCCGGTGGGAACACATCACCGGACGGCCAGCGCCAGCGCCAGCCCTCCTGAACGACGCGGACGGCCCCCGCCCAGCACCCGCGTTCGTGGAGTGGCTCATGGGCTTGCCGATCAGCTGGGTAACCGACAGTGGCGAACTGACACAGAACCAGCAGGTCACCGCGCTCGGGAACGGGGTCCTGCCTCTCCAAGCGACGTCGGCGCTATCGATGTTGGTCCCGTAGGCGTGGGCGTAGTTCTCTGATGCGATGCTCAGTGCTCCCGCGGGGCGAATATGGGTGTTTCCTGGTGGCGAATGCCGTAGCGCGTTCCGAGGCGTTCAGCCACTCGATCGATCGCCGCATCCGGCACACCAAGTTGGGCGATCAACACCAGGGTGATTACGATCCAGTTCGCGTCCCGAATACTGCGCAGGAGTTCACTCTCCTTCCAGATGCTCACTCCGCCGGGAAGTCCAGGAGCTGCGTGGGCGATCCCGTTCCTCGCCTTGAGGAATAGCTTGATCCACTCATCCGTACGAACGCGGGAGAGTCCCCACTTCTCGGGCGCTATATCCTCGATCAGGCTCTCAACCTTCGAGCGGAATGTTGTCCTGTGCAGTTCCCCCTTTAATCTTGCGATCGCGTCGCGCTGAGCCTGGTTCGTGCCATCGAGTGAGTTCAGGGCAGCAACGATCGGCTCAGCGTCCTCCTGACTCAGCAGAGGTCGAGGATCGCACAGGCCGGCCGTGGCCAGCGCCTCTATCGCGGCGGCGCTCAGAACCGCATCAGCTTCGACGTATCCAGGCTGGTAGCGCAGGCCCGCGATGATCTGCGTGACCGGAAGCAACTCGTCACGGGCCTTCCACCACCCGTCGATCACTCGCTGAGTCTGATCGCTGACGAAGCGGAGTGAGAACTCAATTGGTTTCCGCGTCTTGCCGTTGAACGGCTTGTACTTGTCCCTACCGAAAACCCGAACATCATTCCCTGAGCGATCGGTCAGTGTCAGGCTTGTTCGACTGCAAGGCTGGTCGGCTGCAAACGTGAGTAGGTCCTGGAATGTGGTGAGCTGTGTCTCGAACGCCTCCAAGGGGACGGGTGCATCTGCGGAAAGCGTGATGGCCGTGGCGCGACAAGGAAGCTCCGCTCGCATCTCAGCAACATCGTCGAGGGCTGGGAAGACGAGAGCTTGATGGGCGTCCCGCGCAGCGCCGTCTTCTGGTCGATATGTGCACGCGGAGGCGAGGTGCTCAAAGTTGGCCGTGGCAGACACGTACTCTGCGTCCATCTCCACTGATCCAATTCTCAGTTCGTCCACGCGAAGACCGAGGTCGCCGTCGATCGCGAATACCGAACCCCGTATCAGTGCCGGTTCGCCGTCGAGAGTAGTACTGAGGGTGCGTTGTCCAGGCTGCCCGGTGACTCCCGAGAAATTCCCGGGTGCTTTCAGTATCCAGCGATCGCTCCTCGCCACGAGTTCGGCAATGCCGTCGCGAGCTCCACTCGAGAGAGATACAAAGTCTATGGCCGGGTCGGGCCATTGAAAGGTGGAAGCGTACAAGGGCATGAGGTAGACCTACGCCGTGACGAGCTGCATCAGCTCGGTGTAGTCGGTCACCACGTCGTAGGTGACGTCATTGCCGTTCTTCTCGCTGAGGGAAGCGAAGAACTTGCGGGCACACTCGATCTTGGCGTCCTCGACGCCCTTGAGTTGCAGTGTGGACAGCGAGCCCTTGGTCTCTGCGACGAAGTAGACGTGCTTCACGCTGCCCTCGGTGAACGCGATGGCCCAGTCCGGGTTGTAGTCGCCGACCGGTGTGGGGATGAAGAACCCTCGCGGGAGCTTCGCGTAAACGGCGACCTCGTGGCTGGTGTCGAGTTCGGTGACGAACTCTCGCTCGATCTTGGAGTCGGTGACCACGTAGTCGTAGACGTGCTTCTTGAGCTTCGACCCGGCCTTCGAGAAGTCTTGGGCCGTCTGGTTCTCGGTGAAGATCGCGGAGTCGAAGCGGTCTTCGAGAGCGTCATATGCGAGGTGCTCGACGATGACGGTGGCCTTCTGCTCGTTGATGAGCCGGGCTGCCTCGGTGATGAACTGCTCGGGGTTGAGACGGAACTTGGCGAACGTTCCTGGCGTGACGCCGCGGAGGATCGCTGCGACCGTGCGACGGGTGAGCTGGGTCTTCTCTGTGATCTCGCCCAGCAGGTCGTACTTCACCTGCGAGCCTGCGCTGACGGTTTCGGTGTGCGTCTGCGTGGTCTGCACCGCGAAGCCGGAGCCGCTGGTCAGGTCGTCCGCCTCCAACTGCTCGCGCTGCTGGCCGGCTTGCACGACGTATTGCAGCGCGGCGACATTGAGGTGCTTGTCGAGGTGGTCGATCGCCTTGCGGATCAGTTCACCGGAGTCGAACTCAACCTGGTAGACGGCGCGGTGGTTGATCCTGCCCCACAGGGCCTGGAACTCCTTGCGAGCAAAGTTGGCCTCGTTCAGCGGTATCTTCTTCGGCTTGCGGTCATCGGTGGGCACCGGCAGGTCCAGGTAGAGAACGTCAATCAGCGGCCACACGAAGTCGATGACAGGCTTGAGTACCTCAGAGGTCGGAGCGGCGAGTGTCCCGTCTTCCTTGGCCTGCTTGTAGGCGTCGGAGATGGTGTCGTCGTCGTTCACGTAGTCGTTCTTAACCAGGTACTTGTAGAGCGCCTGGGCGACGGCTTCCTCGATGACCGACTCGCCCGAGAGGGTCTGGATGGTCTTGCCGACGAAGAACGTGACGCTGGCCTTGCGCGGCCGGGCGGCGAGCGACTCGGAGATTTCGCGTTGGAGGCCGGTCACGAAGTCGGTGTAGGACTCGTCAGTGACGACGGTCAACTCGTTGATGTCGTGCACCGTGACGGGGTTGTCCATCCGCTCCCCGTGCTGGTCAACGGCCAGCCGGAGCCCGCGCCCGATCTCCTGGCGACGGGAGACGGTGTTGTCGCTCTTCTTGAGCATGCCCATGACGAACACGTTGGGGTTGTCCCAGCCCTCGCGCAGCGCCGAGTGGGAGAAGATGAATCGGACGGGTTCGGTGAAGGACAGCAGGCGTTCCTTGTCTTTGAGGATCAGGTCGTAGGCGTCGGTGTCCGTGGACTGGCCCTTGTCGTCGCCCCGGCCGGAGACCTTGCCGTCGATCTGGTGCTTGGTCTTCTTGTCGATGGAGAAGTAGCCCTCGTGCACCTGCCGCACGTCGTCGCGGCGCAAGTAGGTCTGGTACTCCTCGGTCGCCGCGTCGATGGCGAGTTCGCCGAGCACCTCGTCACGGATCGCGGCGTACTCCTCCTCAAACATCCGCGCATAGTCGCCAAGAGTGTCCTCACGGCTGTAGTCGCGGTACTTGGCGACCTCGTCGATGAAGAACAACGAGAGCACCTTGACGCCCTGGCTGAACAGCTCGCGTTCCTTGTCCAGATGGGCGCGAACGACCTCGCGAATCTGGATGCGTCGCTTGGTCTCCTCGGTGACGTCCCGGTCGGCAAGCTGCCCAGCCACGACCACATCGCCGTTGCTCAGCTCGAGCACGTCCCGGTTCGCGTCAACCTCAGTGATGAACAGCCCCTTGTATGCCTCGATTCCGTTCGAGACATCGTGAAGGTTCGTTCCCACGTCGAGGCGCTTGACCTGTCGCCTGATGCCGGTTACCGTATGCACCTCGATCTCGACCCGCGCGCGTGGCTTGGCGCCCTTCGCGATCTCGATGGAGTCGAGGTACAGGTAGGCAGTCGATCCAGCGAGACCCTTCACGGTGATGCCCCGCACCGCGATCTTCTTCACCAGCTTCTGGTTGTAGGCGTCCAGCGCGTCGAGCCGGTGCACCTTGGTGTGATCGACCTTGTGCGTAGCGGAGTACCGCAGCAGCATCAGCGCGTTGAACCGTGACAGCGCTTCCAGCGACTTGGGCGCTCCGATCTTCTGCGGCTCGTCAATGATCACGATAGGGCGGTTGGCGCTGATGACATCGATCGGACGGCGCGACTGGAAGTCATCGAGTTCGTCGTAGATGCGGCGGTTGTCCTTACCGGTGGCGTTGAACGCCTGGATGTTGATGATCATCACCTGCACGCCAGCATCGGAGCTGAACCGCTCCAACTCGTGCAGCTGCGATGAGTTGTAGATGAACGAACGCGGCTTGGTGCCGTAGAGCTGCTGGAAGTGCTCGGCTGTCACGTCGAATGATTTCTTCACGCCCTCGCGGATCGCGACCGACGGCACCACGATGATGTACTTCGACCAGCCGTACCGCTTGTGCAGCTCCATGATCGTCTTAATGTAAACGTAGGTCTTACCGGTACCGGTCTCCATCTCCACATCAAGGTTCGGGGCACCCGGCGCGGCGGCGCTGGAAGCGAGTTTCGCCGACAGCGGGAGGTTCCGCGACCGCTGCACCGCGTGCACGTTCTCCAGCAGTTGCGCTCCCGACAGGACGATCTCGGCGTTGCGCAAGCCTGCGTCCGGGCGCTCCTCCGCCTCGAACAGTGCCGGGGCGGTCACGGGGCTGACCTTGCCGGGGTCGATCCGGTAGGAGATGCCGTCATGCTTCGGTTGCCCGGCGAAGGTCTCGACGACAGCATCGACGGCATCGGTCTGGTACTGCTGGACCTTGAACTGGAGCTTCATCGAGTGTCTTTCTTTCTGCAACCGTCGCTGTTCGTCGTCGCTGCTAGAAGGGTGCGGGCGGTGTGGATGCCTGTGTTCATGCTGATCCTGGCCCTCTCGCGTCGTCGCTGTCGCCGTCATCCTTCTTGCCGATGGGTTCGGACTGTGCGTCTTCGTCGCCTGCGTAAGAAAGCTCCCAGCGTGGCTTCGTGCGGGTGCCCCGGTTGACGATGACACCGTGGCGCCGCAGCTTGGTCAGGAGGTTCGTGATCTTGGTTGCCTTCTGCTGCTCGGTGAGCGCTTCGCTGAGCGCCGGCCGGAGCAGCGCCTCCACATCGCTGCGGTCTGCGTGGCCCTGAGCGCGGAGGAAGTCGGTGAGGAGCGTGGCGTAGTGCACGTCGGCCTGGAGGCGGGTGCGGATGTAGTCAGCCATCGCCCCGGTCGCAGCAGCGACACGAGGAGTGATCCGGCGGTGGGGCTTTCGGCCCTCGATCAACCCGACTCTGCGCAGGTGGCGGGCAGCCTTCTCGCTGATGTCGAGCCCCTTCTGAACCCGGTCCAAAGCGAGCACGTCTTCGAGCGGGAGATCGGTGCGGACCATGAGCAGCTGAGAGTAGGACTCGTCGATCACAGCGCCTGGGATCGTGAGCTTCACCTCGCCGGTGGTGCTGAGATCGTAGTCGGGCAGCGGTAGGAAACGACGCACCTGGTCCTGCACCATCCGATGGATTCCGTAGCCCATCTGGTCGATGAGGTTCAGCTCCGTCATTGCCTCCACGAGGAACGGGTTTCGGTACTGACGCGGAGTGCGCTCGTCGAGGGCATAGTCGTCGGGTGCGCCGTCGAAGAACTCGCCCACACTCTCGAAGACGATGCGGTCGGCGTGCTCGGTGACGATGATCCGGGAGTTCTGCGTGTAGTCCTGGTGTGCGATGCAGTTGTAGAGCGCTTCGAGCAGGCTGCGCTCGTCGTACTTGCTGATCTCTCGATAGATCAGCTCGTCAGGTGGCAGGAGCCGGAGCTGCACGTTACGAATCCGCTTCGCCAGCGCCGTCGTGTTCAACAGGAATGGCAGCCGGAAGTGCTCGTTCGCCCGCTGCTCGCCAACGAGCTTCCAGGTCATCTGCGCAGGGTGCGGAGTCAGCAGATGCGTCGAGGTGTCGGCGCCAAGCAGGAGGAGCGCGGCCCGCGTGATCTGGCCATCGCGGGTCAACCGTGCCTTGGACAAGAAGGTCGCGTCATCCCATGCGTCAACGTCGGCGGCAGGGATACGAGGCGAGTACCGTTCAGCAAACCCTTGACGTGCGCGGACGATCGCCGCTGTATCGAGGTGAGCGAGTGTGGCTTCAGGTACGACGACCGCCGACCAGTCCGCGCTGATCGTCTGCCGCCGAATCTCATCCAACTTGTCCAGCGAGAGCGGCACCAGGCTCTCACCTGCACGGGCGCGGTAGTCGCCCTTCCACGAGATCGGGATGCCGCGGCGCGCCGCTGGCACCTCCAGAAGCACCATGCGCATGCCGGAGTGCATGACCTCGTAGACCTCACGAACAGTCAGCCCCTGGTCGATCGACTGGTGGATGTGATGCTTCAATGCCTGACGCTGCTGCACGTCGATGAGATGCGTCGTGCCGACCACCTGCCGAGCGTTCGAGACGCCGAACACGAGCCACCCCGAAGCCAGCCCGCGCAGGTTTGCCTCGTTGCTCAGCGCCGAGACGTACTCACCGGTCTTGTCCGCAGAGAACTGCCGTGCAGCCTCCTTGAACTCGACAACCTCGTTCTCCCAACCAGCCAACAGCCGGTCGAGGAGTTCGGTGAGTTCGTCGCTCGTCAAGGTCATGTCGTTCCTCAGATTGTCCGTACCTCAGTCGCGGGCGATACCTCGCGGAACACCTGCTCTGCGTTGATGCGTGCAGCGTCGGTGGCGAAGCCTGAATCCAGGAAGACAGCCCGCAGAGGCTGCCGCCTCGCGACCTCACTGATGATGGTCGGATTGATGTCCCCGGAGAAGCAGGCGACGAGGGCTCCCTCGGCCGCCGACAGGATTTCACGGCCATCAACTTGTTCGGCGATGACGGGTTCGCTGAGGTCCAAAGCCCAGTCGAGCAACACTTGGAACAGCAGGTCGTACGCGTCGCGGTCCGGCCGGACGCTGTTGATCGCCCCGGACAGCATGTCTTGCGAGAGGCTGTCGGGGACTGACAGGGTGTCGACCAAGTTCGAGGTGTCCACTCGCAGCACTCGGAAGCCGCTATCCGCCAGCAGGTCACCCGCAAGCCTCTCGTGCGCCAGCCGCATCCGCTGCTTGGTGATCTCAGCAACGGTCGCCGGTCGCCCGAGGCGCTTGAGGTGCCGGATCGCGTTCGTGGTGATCTGCTTCGCAGCCCCCTTCGCCGTCTTGAGCGACTCGTTCAAGTCCTCGGCGACCTGGATTCCGATGAAACGGCATGACATCGACTCAGTGCTGTTGAGTTCGAGAACGGCCTGCATCGCCGAACCGGAGCCCGCGAACATGTCGAGCACGATGTCATCGCCAGACACGCCGACTGCGCGATAGATGTCCCGGAGCAGGAACTCGTCCTTGGGGTTCGTGAAGACCTTCTCGCCGAATAGCGTCGCGAGCCGCTTCGAGGCCGCGCGGCCATCGACGTAGCGGATACTCGTGAGGCTCTGGTACTCGGTGTTCGCGAGATAGGTCTTGTTGTTGGGGACTGTTGTCTCATCGGGACCGAAGTGGACGCGACCGTCGGCGATGCGCTCGCGCATCGCTGGCTCGGGATATCGCCAGCCGGTGGACGGCATCTTGACGGTTTTCCCCGTTACAGGATGGCTGACCTCATAGACGTACTGCCCATCATTCGGCCCTGCGATGTTGTCCGGGAAGTAGACGCCTCGGGCGTCCATCCAGGTGTAGTGTTTGCTAGCCGACACCGGGTCGCTCGCAGGGAACTGCTTGAACCACGCTTTTGCCTCGGCGTTGATAGCAGCCCAGTCGTCGCCGTGCTTCCTCCGGAACCCGTCGAACGCGGCGTATATCTTGTCGAGTCCCTCTTTCTTCTCAACCCAGTCACCGGCGTTGGCCTGCCGGTTCTTCACGAAGAAGACGATGTACTCATGCTGGATTGAGACGTACGCCTGATCGTTTTTGCTGCTGTTCTTCAGCACGATCTCTCCGACGTACGACGCGTCGCCGAGCACCTCCTCGCCCAAGCGGACGAGGCTGGCGTGCTCGTTCTCGTCGATCGACACAACAAGCACGCCGTCGTCGGTCAATAGGTTCCTGGCCAGCTTGAGCCGCGGGTACATCATGCTCAGCCAGTCCGAGTGGAAGCGACCGTTCGCCTCCGTGTTCGCAACCAGGCGCTCGCCACTCTTCAGGCTTTGGCCTGAGCGCGCGAGGTACTCGGCGCTCGACTCGGCGAAGTCATCGTCATACACGAAATCGTTTCCCGTGTTGTAAGGCGGGTCGATGTAGATCAGCTTCACCTTGCCGAGATACGACTCCTGAAGCAGTTTGAGCGCCTCCAGGTTGTCGCCCTCGATGAGCAGGTTCTTCGTTGTGTCAAAGTCGATCGACTCCTCCCGCACCGGACGCAGCGTCTTGGCGATCGGCGTGTTGGCGGCGAAGGCGGCGGCACGCTTGCCGGGCCAGTCGAGCTGGTAGCGCTCTTGCGGCCCCTCAACGACCTGGTCGGAGAGTTCTTGCCTGAGAAGATCGAAGTCAACAGCGAGGGTCACGTTGCCCTCCGCGTCTCGCGACTCGGTGATGACCTGCGGGAACAGGTCGGCGATCCGCTCGATGTTGCGAGCGGTGAGGTCGGGGGAATGCAGGGTCCGCTTCTCCATCACGCACCACCGACCAGCGAGCGACGGTCATATGGTCTTGACCTCAGTGTGTGGCGAGCGTTCACTGAACACCTGCCCGACGTTGATGCGCGCCGCGTCGTCCGCGAAGTCTTCGTCGAGGAACACGACACGAAGCGGCTGACGCTCCGCGATGGCCGCGGCAGCCCGAGAGAGAGAGAGAGAGAGAGAGAGAGATCGCGCGCCTCACGCGGACGTGTGCACAGGATCAACGCACCCTCCTCAACGTCGTACACCTCGAAGCCATCAATCGTCTCCTTCTGGATTGGCATCGTGAGTTCCAGTCCCCAGTCGAGAAGGACCTGGAACAGCAGGTCTTCGCCCGTACGGTCGGGTTTCACGCTGCTTCCAAAGTCCGAGAGGGTGAGTTGATCCGTGTCATCGGGCGCCCTCAGTACGTCGGTCATGTTCGTCGTGTCGATGCGGAGCGAACGGAACCCGACATCGAGCGCGTCGCCGAGGACTCCAGCCTGGGATCGTGTGTCGGCGCCTGCCCGGCGAATCCGCTCGCGGGAGACTTCCGCGATCGTGCGATACCCAGCGGTGGCCGCATCGGTGTTCGCGTCAGCGACTTCGTCAAGCTGCACCAAGATGTATCGCCGAGTCCCACCGTCCTCCGCGTTGAGCCGCGAAACCGCGTCGCCTGTCGTTCCCGACCCCGCAAAGAAGTCGAGCACGATTGAATCTGACTCAGTACCCTGCCGGACCAGCTCCTTTATGAGCCGAGTCGGCTTTGGGAACGCAAAGACTCCGCTGCCGAGCAGCTCGCGGCCTTCCTGCGTCCCGTCCGCGGTGTAGACCTCCTCGATCACCGACCTGAAGGCGATCAAGTCCGTCTGCATCTCCGCGCGGAACTTCTTCTCCCTCGGCCTTCCACCTTCGCGCGACGGAAAGAGGATGCGTCCTTCAGACACCATCTCCGCCATCCGATCCGACGAGTACCGCCAACCAGTGCTGGGATTCGGCGGATACACCGTGTCCGTCGCGGGATCGATGAGATCGTAGTGAAGGTTCGGTCGTTGCTCACGCGTGGCGAGACCGAGAATGCTCCGGCTCATCCACGGTCCACGCGGGTCGTCGTCCGGGTTCCCGAACTTCGATTCGTCTCGTTCCACGCCGCGGAGGCAGCCTTCTGAGGTACGGGCATAGGCAAGGACGTACTCGTGATCCGTTGACACGTTCGTCGTGGCCCTCATGTCGGTGAACTTCCGAGCCCTCCAGACAAGCTGCGCGATGAAGTTCCTCTCACCGAATACCTCTCCGCACACCTTCCGCAGATTGTCGACCTCATGATCATCAATCGAAATGAAGATCACCCCGTCCTCGGTCAGCAGGGCACGCGCCAGCTTCAAACGTGCGTACATCATGCTGAGCCAGTCGGAGTGGAAGCGCCCGCTCGACTCGGTGTTGGCCAGGAAACGCTCGCCAGCCGCAGATGCCTGGCTCGAACGCTCCAGGTACCCGGCGCTGGACTCAGCGAAATCGTCGTTGTAGACGAAGTCGTTCCCGGTGTTGTAGGGCGGGTCGATGTAGATCAGCTTGACCTTGCCGAGGTAGGACTCCTGGAGCAGCTTGAGCGCGTCGAGGTTGTCACCTTCGATGAAGAGGTTCTTCGTGGTGTCGAAGTCCACCGACTCCTCGCGAACGGGACGGAAGGTCTTAGCGATCGGCGCGTTAGCTGTGAAGGCGGCGGCACGCTTGCCCGGCCAGTCGAGCCGGTAGCGCTCCTGCGGGCCCTCGACGATGAAATCGCTGAGTTCCTGGCGCAGGAGGTCGAAGTCAACCGCTCGAGCGGGGTTGCCGTCGACGTCTGAACTCTCGGTGACCACGCTGGGGAACAGCTCGGCGATCTTGTCGATGTTGGCCTGCGTGAGGTCGGGTGATGTCATTCGTAGTCTCTCCACGGGTTACCTCTGCTGTTCCAGTTCGTGTTGCTTCGTCTTGAGTGTGCGGCGGAGCTCGACCTTGCGGTTGAGCTGAGGCTCAGTGCGGAGCTTGCGCTCCAAGGAGGCGACCTCACGTTCGAGCTTGCGCACCGCCGACAGCCTGTCAGCAACGTCTGACATGTCCTCGCCCGGGCGGGCCGTGATCGGGGTCAGCGGCTGTAGGAGTGCCGCGTAGAGGGCGGGCAGTGTGATCGCCGTCGGCAGGGCTTGCCGCCCCGTGTCTCCTCGCTGCCAACCGGTCGAGTAGTAGTCGCTGAGCTTGGGAGCCCCGGTGCCGAGCTGCTTGTGCGCCGCGACCGTCCGCGCCTCGGGCTGCTCGCCGCGGTGGCGCGCGATCTCGAAGATGATCGGGAACGGGATGGCCTTGTCGATGGCGCCCAGGACGGCTTCGCTCACGTCATCGGTCTTGGCGTCGATCGTGAAGACCTGCACCTCGGGGACTGCCGGCGTGCCGGGCAAGTTGACCGTGGCCTCGGCGAGTTTGTAGGCCCAGGTGATGCGTTGGACTTCGGCGATGAACTTCTCCCGCACAGCAGCGCTGACGGTGCCGTGCTCGTAGAACTTCTCCTTGGGCACTCGTTTGCCGAGCTTCGCTGCCTCGGGCCAGCGGTAGAGGATGTCAGTCATCGGCACCGCCCTTGGCGGGGTCTACGACGGCGATGAACGCGGTCAGTTCGAAGTCGTCGAGGCCGGCGATGGTCTGGGTGAGGGCGGTCGTGCTGCCGCCGGTGAAGAGGCTGTCGATGTCGCGTTCCTCGGTGACATCGATCATCGAGTGGATCGCGTCGGTGAGCAGCGCCGAATACATGCCCATCTGGGCACCCTCGCCGGTCACGGCGTTGAACACGCCTACGACATCGCTGACCGGTTCCTCGTAGGGTCGGCAGCCGGCGCGAAGCAAGTCGAGGAGGTGCTTGGCTTCGGTGTGGTTCGCGATGACCTCGCCCTGGTCGTCGAGGTAGACGAGGTAGTGCGGGTGGAGTCGGTTGCCTCGGTTGATGTGCTCGTCTGCGGTGAGGTTTCGGAGGGCGAAGATGACTCCGGGCCGCAGTCCCTTGCTGGGGTCTGCGGGGATCACGGCGTGCAGGCCGCGGGGCGCGGTGTCGAGGTCGCCGTGTTCCTTGATATAGCCGAGCAGGTCCATGCGGAAGTCGTTGAGTCCGAGGTCGGTGATCGAGACTCCCGTTCGGACGTCTTCGAGCTCGATGACCTCATCTTGGAGTTTGCGGAGTTGCTCCTTGCGGAAGGCTGCGTCGGAGTCTTCGAGGGTGAGGACGTTGTCGTCGGCGGTGCTGGCCAGGTCGGCGATGACCATGCGGTTCTCGACGCGTTCCTTGAGGTTGATGTACTCGTCGAGGGAGATGTCGGGCCAGAAGTTCACGAGCTGAATCTGACTGTTGGTGGAGCCGATGCGGTCGATGCGTCCGAAGCGCTGGATGATGCGCACGGGGTTCCAGTGGATGTCGTAGTTGATCAGGTAGTCGCAGTCCTGGAGGTTCTGGCCCTCGCTGATCACGTCAGTGCCGATGAGCACGTCCAGCTCGCGGGTCTCGCGCGGCATCGTGAGGTGGCGCTGCTTGGAGCGCGGCGAGAACAACGACATCACCTGCTGGAAGTCGAAGCCCGTGCCGAGGGTTGTCTTCGCTCCGTGGCTTCCGCCGGTGATCACGGCCGTGTCCAGTCCGGCGGCTGCGAGCGTGGGCGCCAGTTCTCGGTAGAGGTAGTCGGCGGTGTCGGCGAAGGCGGAGAACACGAGCACCTTGCGGTTGCCGTCGTTGATGGGGTGCCGAGCCTTGTCCTCGATGAGTTGTTTGAGTTTGCGGAGCTTGAGGTCGTGGTCGGGGGTGACTTTGCGCATCTCGTCGAGGAGTTCCCGCAGGGTCTCGCGGTCGTTCCACAGGTCGCGCTGCCAGGACTCGATGTCGAGGTCGTCGAGGTCGATCTTGATCTTCTCGCCGAAGGACAGCGCTTCGATGTTCGCGTCGTCTTCGTCATCGACATCGAAGTCGAGCCCCGCGAGCTCGGGGCTCAGATCGGCGAGGTTGCCCGCGTGGTTGCTGATGCGTCCGAGTGTGTGGGTGACGGAGCCTTCGATCTTCGCCAGGGTGAGGCGGAAGGCATCGACCGAGCTCTCCAAGCGCTTGAGCAGGTTGACGGTCATGAGCTTCTTCAAGCCCTGCTCACGACCGGCCTGCCCGAGGTTGGATCGGGCGCTCCCGGCGGTGACGTTGTAGAGGTCTTCGTACTTGGCGCGCCGGCTCGGGAACACGTAAGCGAGGGGGGTGTAGACGGCGAGGGTCAGCGCCTGGAGCTGCTCGAAGATGTCGTTGAAGCCGGGCACGTCCGGGAGGTCCGTGAGCGGCTCGCGGATGGACAGCGGAGGGCGTCGCTCCGGGAAGGCGCCGATCTCGGTGGTGTCATAGAACGCTTGGATGTGCTTGCGCGAACGCGCGATGGTGACGGAGTCCAGTAACTCGAAGAAGTCGAAGTCGAGCATCTGGAGGATGCGGTCGGTGGTGCGGTGCTCAGGGTCCAGCTTGGACCACTCGTTGAACACGCGCTGCGCGTCAGAGAAGACCTTCTCGACCGTCGTGGACAGGCTCAGGTGCTGGGCGAGGTTCTCTGACTCGCCCTCGTAGGCGAGCTGGAGCTGGTTCTTGAGGTCGTTGAAACGGTTGTTCACCGGGGTGGCCGAGAGCATCAGCACCTTGGTCTTCACGCCCTCGCGGATGACCTGGCGCATGAGGCGCTGGTAGCGCGACTCCTTCTCCTCGGCGTAGTCAGCGTTGCGGAAGTTGTGGGACTCGTCGATCACGACGAGGTCATAGTTGCCCCAGTTGATCCGATCCAGCCGCAGGCCGAGCGACTCACCCTTGGTGCGGGAGAGATCGGTGTGGGCAAGCACGTCGTAGTTGAACCGGTCGGAGGCGAAGATGTTGGTCGTCAGGTTGGCGTTGTAGTTCGTCCAGTTCTCCGCGAGCTTCTTCGGGCACAGCACCAGCACCGACTTGTTGCGCAGCTCGTAGTACTTGATGACCGCGAGCGCGGTGAACGTCTTGCCGAGGCCGACGGAGTCGGCGAGGATGCAGCCGTTGTAAGTCTCCAACTTGTTGATAATGCCGGTGGCCGCGTCGCGCTGGAAGTTGTAGAGGCTCTGCCAGACCCTCGTCTCCTGATACCCAGTGCGGTCGTTCGGCAGCACGTCCTCGTTGATGTCGTCGAGGAACTCTGCGAACAGGTTGTAGAGGATCAGGAAGTAGATGCGTGCCGGGGAGTTCTCGGTGTACACGCTGGCGATGTGATCATGGACGGCCTGAGTGACGTCGCTGACCTGTTCGGGGTTGTTCCAAATCTGGTCGAACAGCTGCATGTACTGCTCGGTCATCGAGGCCTCGTCGAGCCGGTTCACGAAGCTCGACACGGCGTTGCCGCGTTCGTAGCCGAGATCGGCGGTCGTGAACCCCTGGAGCTGGGTGTACGCGGCCTTGTCATCGATGACCGCGAACTGCTGCATCGGGTTGCCCGTGGCGTTCGAGCGGAAGGTGACCTTGCGGCGAACCCAGTCCGCGCACTCACGGGCGATCGCGCGCTGGGTGAGCTTGTTGCGCAACCTGATCTCAAAGTCGGACCCCGCCAGGCTCGACTCGGCCTGGCCGCCGGGAATGAAGAACTCGCGGCGCTCTTTGCGGAGCTTGTCCGTCACCTTCTCGGTCACGAACGACGGTGACGTGAAGATGAACTCCAGATCGCTGACCTTCTCAAGCTCCTTGCGGAGAGCCTCGAACGCGAAGATCGAGAACGTCGAGGCAGCGATGCGCACCTTCGAGCCTGGCGCAATCTCGGCTTTCAGATCGTCGCCCAAGAGGTCGGAGACGTTGTTGATGATCCGCACGTGACTACCCAGCATCCTCGTCGTGAGTCGAGGCCGAGGCTCCACCCCGTCGCACCCAGTCGTCGATCTCGCTGGCTTGGAACTTCCAGAGGCGTCCGACCTTGTGGGCTGGCATGGCCTTCTCGGCGATCCAGGTGTAGACGGTGTCTTTGGTGACCCCGAGGTGGGCGGCGATGTCGTCTGCGGACAGCCACGGCTCAGCCACGTTGGTCCTCCCTCGCTCTATGGCCCAGGCAGGCCAACACTCACGATGGTACCGGCGGAGGTACGGCTTGAGTTGGGTTTCTCCGGGCGTGGCCGAACGAGATGGGTGCCGAGAGCGGCGACGCCGCTCGGGCGATCAGCGTGCGACACGCGTCTGGAGCCATCTGATCACTGTCTTCTGCCAGCGGTCGGGGTCGGCGTTCCAGCAGAGGGTGTGCCCAGCGTCGAAGGTCTCCAACTCGACGAGGCCAGGGCGTGCGTCTCGGAGTGCTTGTGAGAGCTGAAGCGGTACGGAGTCGTCTTGGCTGCCGTGGAGGATCAGGGTCGGCGTCGTGAGGTCTGCGGCTCGGGATGTCCAGTCGAAGGCGGGAAGTGGGATGCGGCCTGGCAGGCCGACGGTGCGAGCCAGCGGGCCGATGGTGAGCCACGGGATCGCGAGGTAGCCGGTTGCTGCGGGAAGTCCACTGCGGGCGCAGTTGGCCTTGATGACCTCGGCCCAGCTGAGAACCGGTGAGTCGAGTGCGAGCGCGACGATCAGCCCGGCGTGCCGCGGGTGGTCGGCGAGCTGGAGGGCGATCGCGGCACCCATCGACCAGCCGAAGAGCACGATCCGCTGCGCTCCGCGTCGGACGGCGTACCCGATGACCTCGTCAACGTCGGGCGTCTCGGCGTGGCCGAGGGTTGAGCGGCGGGTGCCGACTCGCGGCCCTTCTGCTGTGTTGCGGTAGCTGACGACGAGGGACGTGTAGCCGAGTTCGGTTGCGGCGAGGACGCCGCGGAGGGTGCCGGCGCGGGTGCTGCCGAGGCCGTGGATGTGGAGCGCCCACGTCGAAGGGTCTCCGTCGATGCGCCAGGCCGGGCACGGCCCTGCGGGGGTCGTGATGCTGATGTCGCGGGCGTGGAGTCCGGCGTCGGCTGGGGTGGCGTAGTAGATGCCGCTCCAGGAGGCGCACTCGTCGACCTTCGGGTTGAAGTCGGGTGCGGTGCCCGTGATCCTGCGGGCGACGCGGGTAGGTCCGCGATCGACGACCTCAGCGGAGAGCTGTGCCCAGCCGCCGTGATCGAACCAGACGTTGTAGATGCCGTCGGCGGCGGTTTGGTCGGTGCGATCGAGCACGACCAAGTCGCCGTCTTCGTCGTGCTCGACTCCTCGGACGGGGAGGTCGAACTTGCGCGGGCCGACGGGTGCGGTGAGCCGTCGCGCGATGGCGTACCCCGCCCCAGCAGCCGCGGCTGCAACGACTCCAGCGCTCAGGGCGATGCGGCCGATCACGATTCCCGCTCCTCGACGTTCGGGATGGGCAAGGTCGTCGCGACGGCGGTGTCGTTTCCGACGAGGTGGCTCTCGGCGCGTTCGAGCAGGGTGCGTTCGGTTCGGCTGGTGTCGAAGGTGACTCGGGGGTCGATCATCGCGTCGCGGATTTCGACGATCTCTCGGTGCAGTCGCCCTTCGGGGTCTTCCGTGCTGGCGGCGAGCGGGTCTGCTTGGCTCAGGCCGGGCCGCACCTGTGTCGCTCGGTTCCAGAGTGACTCCAGCTGTGCCGCGAGGGCGGCTGTGCGCTTGTCGCGCAGGTAGTGCTGGGCGCGCCGGACGGCGGGTTGCGCGGCGAACCCGGCGCAGAGGAATAGGAACGTCAGGAGCGAGAGCGGCCCGTAGGCGGGCTGAACGGCATGCAGGAGGCCGAGTCGGCCGGTGACGTGGGCGATGTCCATGACGATCACAGCGAGGCAGAGGGCGACGCCGAAAGCTGACCCGAGCGTCAGCAGCGCTGCGGGCAGGCGCTGGACACCGGCGCTGTGCCGGTATCGCCGGGCGGCGAGGGTTAGCATCGCGGCGATGACGATGCCGCCATAGACGAAGGTGATGATCGAGTAGGCAGCCGTCGCGGGTTGAGCGCCGAGGTCGCTCATGAACTGCGTGGTCGTACGGCCGCGGTCGATGAACACGAACGTCACGGCGATCGCGGAGAGCGAGATCACGAGCACGGGTGCGCTCACGGCGACGCGGACGAGCGTGGGCCTGTACTCGCCGGACTTCATGACGCCCCGTCCGAGGAAGAACAGTCCGGTCATCAGCAGCGCGTCCGCGAGCAGTGTTGCGAGGTTCGTTCCGCCGACGAGCGGATCGACGGCCGTGTAGATTCCATCGACGTTCAGCGTCATCGCGATGGCGATGGTGAGTGCGGCGTAGGTGATGCTTCGGTCGGTGCGTTTGCGGCGGAAGATGAGCAGGCTCGCCACGAGCGCCCACATGAGCGTCGCGACGAGCGTCTGGATCATCCGAATATCTCCGAGAAGGCCGATTCGGCGAACACCGATCCTCGGATGCCGGCGGCGAGCTGGTCGGCAAGGGACTCGGCGGCGATCTCGGTTTCGCTGTCGAGGTCTTGCCGCCGGAGCAGGCGTCCGCGTGTGCGGGGCGGGATGTTGGGCAGCAGCATGTCCACGGCTGGGCAGTCCGCTCCGTCGCAGTGGCCGAGGATCATGTGCGCGAACTCGTGCAGGACGAACTGTTGGCGGTGCAGTGTCGAGTCGGTGCGGGCGTGGAGCACGAGGTCGTCCGTATCAGTGGCCAGCCAGAGCGCGCAGAGGCCGTCGTGCGTGTCGAGGTCGGCGAGCTCGATGACGCGGAGCCTGCGGTGCCGCTGGTCCTGGACCGAGCGGAGGAGGTCGTCGAAGGTGAAGGTATTGCCGAGCTGAAGGCCCGCGACGGCCGCCGATACGGCCTGTTCTATGTTCACGGTTCGCCCCTCTCAGTGGGGAGCAGCGACCGGTATCGGCTTCGCCCTGCGCGACACCTGTCAGTGCTCAGGCGTTGGTGCCATTTCCTCATCCAGGAACTTGGTGATGGCGTGGAGTGCTTTCGGCGAGATGTCGCCGAGGGTGCGGCCAGCATAGGACTTCACCTTCGCGGCACGCATGGACCGAACCAGGTCGAGCTGCGCTGAGACCTTCTCGGGCGTGGCGGCACCGTCCTCGCCGAGCAGGAACGCCGCGTCCACGTGGAAGAACGCGGCGAGCCCCTCGAAGACTGCGGGGTCTTGGACGTAGCGGTGGCCGTTGACCATGTACGTCCAGCGCGACCGCGAAAGGTTGGTGCCTCGCTCTTGGAGGTAGCCGGCGATCTGCGAGTAGGTCGGCTCCGTGCCGGACTCGGCCACAGCGACATCCATCAGGAGCCGCAGACGTTTGGCGAGGTCTTCGGCCGCAGCCTGGCTCTCGTCTTCGGTCATGGTGGCTGACCCCCTTCCCTTCGCGACGGGCAAGGCATCGATGTGGGCCACCCGGAGGGTGGTTGTGCATGCTCAACCGTACTTGTTGAGCATGCACAAATCAAGGGTTGCGCATGCTCAACGGTCGGTGTTAGAACAGGACTCCGGGACACTTTGAGCATGCTCAATACCGGTGCCCCGGTCTCGGCTCGGGCGGCCTCAAGGAGGTGAACGATGTCCAGCTCACAGTCCGGACACGGGTGTTCGCGCCTACCTGCCAGGTGTACCGCCGCGCGCCACCGCGCCGCGGCCCACCGAAAAGGAGACCGGAGCATGGCATCGAACGAGGACGCCCGCGCGGCGCGAGAGGCGAAGCTCGACGAGCTGCACGAGAAGCTGACCGGCGCGGTCGAGTCGCTGGTCTCCGGTGACGACTGGCGGCAGGCGCTGGCCTTCGCAGCACGGTTCAGGTCGCGGTCATTCAACAACACGATGCTGATCTGGGTGCAGCACGAGGCCGCGTTCGAGGCAGGCCGCGTGCCCGAACCCTTCCCCACCCTCGTCGCCGGATACCGGCAGTGGCAGGGGCTGGGACGGCAGGTGATGAAAGGGCAGCCGGGCTACATGATCTTCGCGCCCGTGACGGGCCGGTTCGCCACCGCGACTCCTGCCGATGCGAGTTCGTGGCGGCGGCTCGGCCCACGGGAGAAGCCGAAGGCCGGCGAAGTGGTGCGCTCGCGAATGGTCGGAGCGCGACCGGCCTACGTGTGGGATGCGTCCCAGACCGACGGCGAACCGCTGCCGGTCCCGCCCGCTCCGGCGCTGCTGGAAGGTGAAGCTCCGTCGGGGCTGTGGGAAGGGCTGGCGGGGCAGGTTCGCGGCGCGGGGTTCGAGGTGCTGCGGGTGCCGCACGAGGGGATGATCTCCGGCGCGAACGGCATGACCGACTACGAGGCGCGCACGGTCGCGGTGCGGGAGAACATGGACCCTGCCGCGCAGGTCAAGACGCTCGCGCACGAGCTGGCGCATGTGCTGATGCACGATCCCGACGATGAGGAGGCGCGGCAGCATCGCGGCATCCGCGAGGTCGAGGCCGAGTCCGTGGCTCTGATGGTCGGTGCGGCGCACGGCATGGACACTGCCGGGTACACGATCCCGTACGTCTCGACCTGGGCCGTCCGCGTGGACGGCCAAGAGCCCGTCCAGGTGGTGCAGGCCACCGGCGAGCGGGTGCGGAAGACCGCGCTGGCGATCCTCGACCAGCTCGACACGCTCCAGGTCGGCGACGGCACCCCGCCCGGCCTCGACCGCGACAACGCCAGTCCGCGCACCTCCCGCACGTCTGCGCCTGCGGTGGAGACCGATCGTCCGCGTGCTGCGCAGGTGCCAGCTCTGGCAGGGCGGGGGCTGTGATGCCCGAAGCATTCGATGTCCTGGCGGCGCTCATTCGCGTGGATCGCTCGCCAAGCCTGGCGTTCGCGGCTCGGAGCCTCGCGGCGGCTGGCGTGCCCGTGTTTCCGTGCGTCGTCGAGGGGAAGCGTCCGCTGACCCGTCGTGGGTTCCTCGATGCGAGCAGCGACCCGGAACAGGTCGCGGCCTGGTGGTCGCGCACACCGAACGCGAACATCAGCATCCCGACCGGCGCTGCATCGGGCGTTGTCGTCGTCGATGTCGATGTCCATGGCCCCCACGATGGCCGCGCGGCATTCGAGCGCGCCGCCGAGGCGGGGCTCGTCGATGGAGCGGGTCTGTTGGTGCGCACACCCACCGGTGGCGCGCACGTGTACTTCCCGGCGACACCGGGCCGGGAGCAGCGGTCGTGGCAGGCAGCCACTGCGGGTGTCGATTTCCGGGGCGACGGCGGCTACATCATCGCTTCGCCTTCCCGGCGAATCATCGACGGCAACGTCCGCCGCTACGAGGTCGCCGACATCGCCGCGCACTCGGTCGGCCCGGTGGACGCGACCCGCCTGCGGGACTTCCTCGACCCGCGCCCCGTCGCCTCAACGCGCGCCGAGGGCACTTCGATGGCCGTGGATGGGACGCGGCTGGCGGCGTGGGTCGCCGGGCGGGGTGAGGGCGAGCGGAACCGGGGCCTGTTCTGGGCCGCCTGCCGCCTCGCCGAGAACGGCGTCTCGCCCGCCGACGCGCTCGATGCCCTGGGTGCTGCGGCACAGTCCGCGGGTCTGGGCGATCGCGAGATCACTACGACCGTGCGCTCTGCCTACCGAGCCACCCAGCCCGTATCCGAGGCCACGTCAGACCACCGGGCCCAAGGCGCGGGCCGGTGGTTCGAACGCTCGGGAGGCCCACCTTCCGCAGCCTTGGGGAGGGCGGGGCTGTGAGGCGTGAATCGGACGGGCGGCGCTGGGCCGCGATGACCGCGGTCGCGGGGACGGTGTTCATCGCCGCCGGGGCGTTCTGGCTGTCGTTCACCTCGTTGGCCGATCTCGCCGCTCGCTCGGGGATCGGTGCGGGGCAGGCGTGGGCGTGGCCGCTGATCGTGGACGGCATCATCGTCGTCGCCACGGTCGCCGTCGTCGCTCTCGCCGGGCAGCGCTCTGCCTGGTATCCGTGGGCGCTGCTGGTCGGCGGCGCGATCGTGTCGGTGACGGCGAACGCCATTCACGCCGTCGTCGCCGCAGATGCTGACGTGCCCAGGATGCTCGCGGCCTCGGTCGCCGCGGTGCCGCCCGTCGTGCTGCTGGCCATTACGCACCTGACCGTGATCCTCACCCGCGCCACCGACCCCGCCACCGAACCTACCGCCGCCGCGTCGTTCTCGACGGCTGCTGCGGAGTCGATGCCTGCGCTGCCGTCCGCCGAAACCGAACCGACCCGTCACGACGAGGGCGTGGCGGATCGGCGGGCGCTGGGGCAGGAGCTGCGGGAGGCGGGCTGGTCGAACAAGCGGATCGCCCGCGAACTCGATGTGCATCCCTCGACCGTAGGCCGCTGGTTCGCCGTCGCACACCTGACTGACACAAATGACACCGCCGACGAGCGGGAGGAGACGACCCCATGAACACCAGCGACAACGCGCAGCACACCGACTCGGTAAGGCCCGATCCGGCGAGGCTGGTCCTCGAGGAGCCGCGGGAGCGCCCCGAGCCAGTCGAACCGGCGAGCACGCCGGAGGCGGTGCAGGCCGCGCAGGTCGCCCGCGACGACAAGCAGCACGCGATCGTTCGCGGGCGCGGCGTGGAGTGGGTACGCCCCACCGACCTGATCGCCCGGCACTCCGCGCACGCGGCCGGGCGTGGTCTCGACTTCCAAGCCGAGCTCGCACGCCGCACCCGCACCCCGCTCGGTGCAGGCGTTCGTCGTCTCGGGGACCGCGCCCGGCGGTTGCCGCCGATCTCAGCGTTCGGGCGCAGCAGCACACCGGCGTCGCAGGTTTCCCGCTCCGGGGTCTCGATGAGTTGACGGTGGTGACGGGTCATGGCTGCGACAGCATCGGCTACAGGACGCACTCGTGGGAGCGAGTGCGCACCTGCCTGCCAGGAGGTGCCGACACCATGACCACACCAACCCGCACCAGCAGCAACACCGAGCCGACGGCCTTCGGGGCTGAGGACTTCACCACCGGCGAGGGCCTGCGCGCCCTGCTCAATCGCCTCGCCGAGGGCGGCGAGGATGCCTGGGTTCACGACCCGGTAGCCCGCGACCTGATGGAGTTCGCCGCCGACAAGTACCGCGCTCTC
Source organism: Arthrobacter subterraneus (assembly GCF_900099735.1). Classification (GTDB taxonomy): domain Bacteria; phylum Actinomycetota; class Actinomycetes; order Actinomycetales; family Micrococcaceae; genus Arthrobacter_D; species Arthrobacter_D subterraneus. Next base: position 23,529 of record NZ_FNDT01000018.1, read on the forward strand.
GCGAGGAAGCACAAGCTCGACACCTGGGAAGCGGTCACGGCGGCGTTCGACGCGATGCAGTACCGCTCGACCCGCGAGGCCAACGATCCGTGGGCGATCATCACCCACGCCGTGCGGATCACCTGCGTCTACGAGGAACGCGCCCAAGGTCTGCTCTGCTCGGTGCACCAGGCCCGCCGCGCGCACGTCTCGGCGTTCCACGACCCCGAACGGTTCTCCGAACGCGACACCGCGCTGGCCGACTACCATCCCGCGTTCCACACCACCGACCTGCGTCCCAGCGACCTCGAAACCGAGCCGCGCGACAGTCTCGGGTCGGCGCAGGCGTGCATGTCCGCTGGATCGGCGGCCGAGGACGCCATCGCGATGCTGTGCCTGCTCGACTGGCCGACCGACACCGCTCGGGCCGCCGTCGAGCACGTCTGCGGTGCGTTGATGAAGGCGGGCACCCGCCAGTCCGCCTACGAGGCGCTGCGCCGCGACCGGCACGCGCGGGCTCTGCTCGACCTGCCGCGTCGCTCCTGGGCCGCGCTGCTGAAAGCACTGCTCGGGAACCCGCACCCGGCCTACGTGGCCACCAGCAGCGGTCGCGGCATCCTGCTCCGGCTGCTGCTGGGCGAGACGCTCGACCTGCTGCTCCGCGACGATGATCTGATCCTCGCGCTCGCTCTGGCCGCGCCGAGTGGTGGAGGCGGTGAGGCGTCGTGACCGAGCCGCAGATCGGCAGCATCCAGCTCGACCGCACGGTCGAGTCGATCCTCGTCGGCACACGGCACCGCGCCGACCTCGGCGACATCGACACACTGGCCGCCTCCATCGACCGCGACGGCCTGCTGCAACCTCTCACGATCACCATCGACGGCGTGCTGGTGTGCGGGGCACGACGTCTGGCCGCGATCAAGAAGCTCGGCTGGCGCACCGTCAACGTGTGGGTTCGCAGTGGCCTGTCCGACCGACTCGGACAGCTCCTCGCCGAGCAGGACGACAACATGCTCCACAAGCCCTACACCCAACTCGAAGCCGCCGGCCTCTACCGCGAGATCAAGCAGGTCATGGCCGAAGACGCCGCCCGCCGAAAGTCCGCCACCCAGTTCAGCAGCGAGAACCAGCCGGGAAACGACGGTGGTGCAAACTTTGCACCACCGTCGAGCGGGCCGCTCGGGAAGGCGCGGGAGCAAGCGGCGGCGATGATTCCCGGCGGTGCATCGCACACGACGCTGGAGAAGATCGGCTACCTCGAAGACATCGCCCACAACCCCGCTCAGCCAGAGGCGTTGCGCACCGAGGCTGCCGCCGGGCTGGAACGGATCGAGGCCGGCGACCCGGTGCATCCGATCTACCAAGCGATCCGCGACGCCGACACCACCGCGCGGGAGCGACGCGAGGCCGAGCTGCACGCCCGCGCCGAAGCAGCCGTAGCCCAGGCGAAGTCGATCAAGAAGGGCAAGCGCATCCCACCCCGCCCGCTGCCGCTCGTCACCGGCGACGGCCAGCCCGTCCGCTACCCGCTGCGCGCGTTCGTGCAGACCTGGGGCGAGCTGGCTGACTGGTGGACCCACTACGACGCCGGCACCCTCGCCGCCGAGCTGACCAACGAGCAGTTCGAGAACTTCCTCACCACCACCGACGGCACCGTTCGGTTCGCCGACGCACTCCGCGTCGCCCGCGAAGGCACGGCGGAACGGCCACGACTCCGAGCCCTCTGACCGCGGGCGTGGGTGCCGGGTGCGCACCTGCTCGGCATGAGCCCTGCACCCACCAATCCCCGGAACCGCCGCCGACTCGTCGCCCTCATCGCCGCCGGCGTCGTCCTGCTGCTCCTGACCGGTGTCGGCGTCTACGGACTCCTCACCGGCCCCCGCAACAGCACCACCCCCGATCCTGACTCGGAGCCTGGCCCGGTCACCACGGCACCGCCAACCGTGGCACCGAGCACGCCTCTACCGCCGCGAGTTCCAGCGGTTCCCCGTTCTGCCGACCCCGAGACTTTCGCTCAGGGCGTCGCGTCAACGCTGTTCGCCTGGGACACCGCTTCGGGGCTGTGGCCGCTGGACTTCACCTCGACGATCCTCGCGGTTGGCGACCCCAGCGGGGACGAACAAGCAGGGCTGGCCTCCGACGTGGCCGCGTACCTGCCGACCCGAGACGCCTGGATCGAGCTGCGGCAGTACGCCACCCGTCAGCACCTCACCATCAACACCACGTACGTCCCCGACGCTTGGTCCGAGGCGGTAGCGCAGGCCCAGCCAGGGCAGCTCGCGGCCGGAACGTCGGCCGTCACGATCGAGGGAACCCGCCATCGCGCCGGGGTCTGGAACGGCCAACCGGTCATCAGCGAGCATCCGGTCGCGTTCACCTTGTTCATCGTCTGCGCACCGGCCTACCCGACGTGCCATCTGCTGCGGCTGTCGCAGCTCGACAACCCGCTGCGCTGAAGGGCTGGCGTCGTGTTCCGCAAGGCCGCCATCGCAGCCCTGGCACTGCTGTTCTTCGCACCCGCCGCAGCACTCCTCGGGATCGGGGTGCTGATGAATCCCGCCGCTGCCTACTGCGCCACTCCAGCCGGGAGCGTGAACCTCGGCCCGATCCCGGACTCGCTCACCGTGACCACCGCGAACGGCGAAACCTTCACGCTGAATCGTCAGCAGCTCACGCACGCGGCCACGATCATCTCCGTCGGAAACGGCATCACCGACGTGGGCAGGCCCGGAATCAAGATCGCGCTGATGGCCGCGCTCACCGAGTCCACGCTGCGGATGCTCACCAACACCGGCACGTACCCCGAGTCGGCGACCTACCCGAACGACGGCAACGGCGGCGACCACGACTCCCTCGGCCTGTTCCAGATGCGCCCCCAATCCGGGTGGGGCACTGTCGCCGAGCTCATGGACCCGAACTACCAGGCGCGAGCGTTCTTCGGCGGGCCGACCGGACCGAACTACCCCTCGCCACGCGGACTGCTCGACATCCCCGGCTGGCAACAGATGGACCCCGGCGAAGCCGCCCAAGCCGTCGAGGTGTCCGCCTACCCCGACCGCTACCGCAACTACGCGCCCGTCGCCGACAGCATCCTCACCGCCCTCACCACAGGCGGCAGTGCTGCTCTTGGTGTCGGCGGCCCGGCGGTGTCGTCGTCGCGGGTGGTGTTCCCGCTGCCCGAGGGCACCTGGGTGCTGACCTCGCCGTTCGGGATGCGGGTGCACCCGATCACGGGCGAGCGGAAGATGCACACCGGCACCGACTTCGCCGCGCCCGACGGCACCCCGATCCTCGCCGCCGCGGACGGCACCGTCACGGTCGCGGAGTTCTCCGGCGGGTACGGCGGCCTCATCGTCATCGAGCACACCATCGACGGCAAGACCGTCGCGACCGCCTACGCGCACATGTGGCAGAGCGGCATCCACGTCCGTCCCGGCGACCGGGTGAGTGCCGGGCAGCACATCGGCGATGTCGGCTCCTCGGGCATGAGCACTGGCGCACATCTGCACTTCGAGGTCCGGCCCGGCGGCACGAACAGCGAGGCCATCGACGCCGCCGCCTGGCTCAACCAGCACGGGGCCGCGAACCTGCCGACGGCGACCAGCGGATCACCCGCCGCCTGCAACAACGCCACCGCGGGCACGCCGACCGGTGTCGATGGAGACCCCGACCGGCTCGTCGACGATCCCACCAGCTCGGGCAAGATCACCGCCCGCATGCTCCACCTCTACCAGCAGACCCTCGCCGCGTTCCCCGACACCGGCTGGGGCTGCTACTCACCGCGCCCCGGCACCAAGTCCGAGCATCCCCTCGGCAGGGCGTGCGACATCACCTTCGGCAACCGCATCGGCCAGCGACCCACCCCGGTACAACTCGACGCCGGCTGGAAGGTCACCAACTGGATGAAGGACAACGCCGACGTGCTCGGCGTCGAGTACCTGATCTGGCAAGGCCAAATCTGGTCGGTCGCCCGCGACGCCCAGGGCTGGCGACCCTACAACGGCGGCGGCATGCACGACCCCGCCTCCATCACCGGAGGCCACTACGACCACCTCCACGTCACAGTCAAGGTTGGGTGAACGGAAATGGGTGTCTTCCCCGACTTCAACGGGCTCGGCGGCATCGGCGACCTGCGCGCCGTGGTCGGAGCGCTCCTGGCGTTCGTCCTCATCGTCGCCGTCCTTATGTTGATCGTGTCGGCCATCGTGTGGGCCATCGCGACCGCCCACGGCAACTACGCGACCGCCAGCAAGGGCCGCATCGGTGTCCTCGTCTCCGTCGGTGCCGCCGTCCTCGCCGGAGGCGGCGTCGCCTGGATGAACTGGCTACTCAACCTCGGCCAACAACTCTGACGCCGAACGCCTCCGAACCTGTCAACGCCCACGTCCTCGCCGACGTGGGCGTTGTCGTCTCCGCTGCCGAGGGGTCGCGGGTGCACCTGTCGCGTGTACCCCGTCTGCGAGTTCGTGGGCGGGCCGCCCGTCGCCAAGGAGACCTACCGTGTTCGATCTGCTCGCCAACGTCATGTCCGCGCCGCCGCTGCTGGTGCCGATGGACATCAACATCGACCCCAACACCAACGGCCTGCCGGGGATCAACCAGCTGCGCACCATCGTCGGCGCGGTGATGACCATCGGCCTCATCCTGTCCGTTCTCGCGCTGATCGTGTCCGCGATCGTGTGGGGCTTCGGCGCGAACTCCTCCAACCCGCACCTCGCCTCGCGCGGGAAGATCGGCGTCCTCGTCTCCTGCGGCGCGGCGGTGATCTGCGGCGCGAGCGTGACGCTCATCAACTTCTTCTGGAACGTCGGCCAGTCCGTCTGACCCGCCCGTCGTCGTCGAGAGTGCTGGTGTTCGTGATGGGCGTGTGCGACGTTCCCGTGATCTCCTCGGTCTGCGATGCCGTCGGCGAAGGAGCCGCCTCGCTGGTCGCGGCCCCGTTCGACTGGCTCGCCCAGGCGATGGGTGCCGCCGCAGGGTGGCTGTTCGAGGCCGTCTGGTCGGTCTTCGACACCACGACCCTGGTGGATGTCACCAAGCCCGGCTACATCGCCGTCTACAACCTGCTGTTCGGCATCGCGGTATTCGTGATGCTGATCTTCTTCTGCCTCCAACTCATCACCGGCCTGATCCGCCGCGACCCCACCGCACTCACCCGCGCCGCCCTCGGCCTGGCCAAGTCCGTCCTCGGATCGTTCGTGGTCATCACGCTCACCGCGCTGCTGTTGGAGGTCGTCGATCAGCTATGCATCGGGATCGTGCAGGCCGCCGGAGAGACCACTGAGTCGATGGGCGACAAGATCGCCCTCCTCGCCGGAGGGCTGGTCGGGATCAACATCGCCGCTCCCGGCGTCGGTGCGATCATCACGATCTTCATGGCCGGCCTCGCGATCACCGCCGCCGCGATCGTGTGGCTGTCCCTCCTCGTCAGGAAAGCGCTCCTGCTGGTCGCGGTCGTGTTCGCGCCGCTCGCGTTCAGCGGTGCCTCGTGGGATGCCTCGCGGGGGTGGATCGGGAAGTGGGCGATGTTCGTCGTCGCGCTGATCTGCTCCAAGCTCGTGCTCGTCGTGATGTTCCTCGTTGCGATCACCCAGGTCTCCGCACCGATCGACGCCGACCTCGCCTCGATCAGCGACCCCATCGCGGGGATCGTGCTGATGGCGATGGCCGCGTTCGCCCCGTACCTGACGTACAAGTTCATCGCGTTCGTCGGGTTCGACATGTACCACGCGATCGGCTCCGAGCAGGACGCCAAGAGCGCCCTCAACCGCCCGATCCCCGTCCCGACCAAGCCACAAGGCGGCGGCGACCCGAAGAAGGTGCTCGACGGAACCAACAGCGGCGGCGGGAACACGGGTGGAGGAAGCAGCGCACCAGCACCGCCGAAGGCCCCAGCGCCGGCACCCGCCGCGAGCGGCGGAGGGGCCGCCGGCAGTGGAGCCGCGGCAAGCGGAGGCAGTGCAGCCGCGGCCGGTCCCGTGGCAGCCGGGGTGGTGGTTGGGGCGAGCGTCGCCAAGGGTGCCGCAACCGCCGGCCCGAAGGCCGGAACCGCGCTGGGAGCCCAGGGCGAGCACGCCGCCGACGCAGCAGCGCAGACACCGCCACCGTCCGCCGTATCGCCTGCGGCACCGCCGTCGAGCCCGGCACCACGACCGCCGAGCAGCGACCCGTCACCGCCGTCGAAGCAGCCCCCGCCGCCCGCGCCACGCCCACCGAAGGAGTAGACGATGAGCAGCACGAACCACGACCGGCCCCCCGCGGGCGAACTCGTGCCGGTGAAGTTCTCCCGCCTCACTCGTCGCGGTGTCCTCCTCGGCCTGTCGCTGACCCAGCTCATCACGCTCGCCATCGGCGGAGCCACGCTCATCGGCGCGTTCTACGCCGGCGGCGGGATGCTGCTCGCCTACACCGCCCCCATCTGGGTACTCGCCGCGGCGTTGACCTGGATACCCATCGCAGGTCGGCCAATCGTGGAGTGGCTGCCCATCGCCTGCTGGTGGCTGTGGCGCACCACCGGCGGGCAACTGCTGTACCGACGCAGGATCGTCGTCCCGCGTCCCGTTGGAACCCTCGCACTGCCCGGCGACATGGCGCGACTGCGCGAGTACACCGACCCCGATACCGGAGCCGGGATGATCCACGACCCCCACGCCGCAACCCTGACCGTGGTGTGCGAGGTCACCCATCCCGCGTTCGTGCTCCTCGATCCAGGCGAGCAGGAACGCCGCGTCAGCTCCTGGGGCCGCGTGCTGGCAACCGTCTGCCGTTCCGGGCGAATCGCGACGCTGCAAGTCCTCGAACGCACCCTCCCAGACTCAGGCACCGGACTCGCCGAATGGTGGGCCACCCACGGCACGGCTGACGGATCATGGGCGGCCGACACCTACGCCGAACTCATCGACCGGGCCGGACCCGCCGGTGAACGCCACGCGACCACGCTCTCGCTGTCACTGGACATGAAGACCAGTGCCCGTCAGATCAGGACCGCGGGCGGCGGGATACGCGGTGCTGCCGCCGTGCTGCGGCAAGAGATGAACACGATCGTCGCCGCGCTCCGTTCCGCCGACCTCTCGCCCTCGGGATGGCTGACACCAGGGCAGATCGCGGTGATGCTGCGTTCCGCCTACGACCCGGCCATCGCTGCCACCCTGGAACGGCACGGCACGCTCGGCCAGTCCCTCGCGACCGCGGGGCCGGTTGCGGTCACCGAGACCTGGGGCAAGCTGCGCACCGACTCCGCCCACCATGCGGTGCTCTGGGTCAGCGAGTGGCCGCGGTCGCTGGTGTATCCGGGGTTCCTGTCGCCGGTGCTGCTGTCCACCGGCATCCAACGGTCGTTCTCGCTGATCTGCACCCCAATGCGATCCGATGCCGCCGCACGCGACATCCGCAAGAAGAAGGTCGAGCACATCTCCGACCAGGCCCAGCGCGCCAAGATCGGCCAGATCGAGGACGCCTCGCAGACCGCCGAGTACCACGACGTTCTCCAGCAAGAAGCCGACCTCACCGCCGGACACGGCATCCTCCGCTACACCGGCCTCATCGCCGTCTCAGCCCCAACCGTCGAAGAACTCGACGCCGCCGTCGCCGCCATCGAGCAGGCCGCGATCCAAGCGTCGTGTGAGACCCGGCTCCTCGTCGGCCAGCAAGCCGCCGCGTTCACCACCGCCGCGCTTCCGCTCTGCCGACGGGTGTAAGCCCTCCCGACACGGCGTGACCCGACCTTGTTCCGGCCGAGGATCAGGCTCGCGCGTCGATAAACCGAAGCATCGAAACAGGAACCGGCGCGTCTGGAGTTCGGGGCAGATCAACAACGGGAAGCGCCAGTGATACCTCTGCGAGGTCATCGACCCCGAGTTCTAGCCAGTCAGTGCAGTCGGCGTGCGGCAAAGCGCTCACCAACTGGCGATCCGCAAGCAGCAAGCTGAACGGAGGGAAGTGAATCACGGCAGAGATTGTCGGTGTGGTCGCGGCCGTCCATTCATCATCCCTTCCACCATCCCGCGATAGCTTTACGGCCAAGCCCTCGTGTGCTCCCTCAAGGACCGCCGCCGCCCCGTCAGGCGCGATCGCCGCCAAGAATCGGATGCCCTCGGGCGCTGGGGCTGCGACTCCATGCCGCACGGCCCAGACCAGGTCAGGGTGTGAATCGATGAGCTTCGGAGTCAGCGCTGTCATGCCTGCGAGCGCGGAGCGGATGAATCGACCCGGGCGAACCTCGCTGAGCTTTCCTTCAATGTGAGTCCGCTCGCCCTTCCACTGGGAGTGGAGCAGGTTGCCCGCGAAGGTGTAGGCCCACCGAATGTACTCGTCATCCCAAGGGGATGTGGCCGCCCGGCAGGTTTCGCAATGCGCGTACAGGCTGGCGCCACCGAGGCGTGGCCGCCCGTGGGCAAGTCGGCTGCCTGCTGTCGTGCCACCCCAAGAGAAGCTCCCATTGTTGAATGCAGCTCTCGGTGGCACGTGTGCCTTGGTGAGTCTTGCCAGGGCCCCGCACAGCGCGCACTTGCCGCTCTTTGCCCGCCCACCCGTCGGCCGGAAGCCTTCCTGCTCACTCATGCCTACACTCGCGCAATCTCTAGGACTCGATGGCGGAGTCTGCTGTGGCAAGTCCTTCAATCGCTGTCGCGGCCGAAACTGCGTGGGGCGTTCTTTCGGAAAGAGCCGCCGCCAGGCTGTCGATGTCCTCGTGCTCCGCGGAGTCGGGGAACATCCAATGCAGATCGCGCTCCTCTGTGGCCACGTCGATAGTGGGTCGGACGCCCGCTCCGCGGTGCGAGCGACCGCGTACATTCCGCACGTCATCCAAGGAGTAGATCGGGCCGAGTTCGCCTCGTTTTAGGAGTTTCCCTGGGTTGGCGGTAACGATCCGTCGGTCAGTCACCGCTACGAACGTGCTCGACGCGAACTTCTCAACGATGGCACTGGCTCTTCCTGGCGCGAGCGCGTCCCAAGTCGCATCAACCCTTCTGGCGAGAATGGCCGGCACGACTCCAGCGAAGTTGTGAGTTCCCATTTCGTATGGGAAGGCCACGCTGCGAAGCGTCTCGCCATCCTCAAGGAACCACCGAAGGATATGCAGATACGGATCGAGTTCAAGCCCTTCGGGTGCGCATACCGCCGCTGGTACTGCTGGCATCTCGACTGCTGGCTGGAGCATGTTGGCCAAAGGGTCGATCGCTTCGAGGAGCTGCCTGCAAGTGAGTTGAGAAGCCTTTGCGTCCTTTCGCTTCTTCGTGAGAGGCACGGTAGCGCGGCCGGGAAGTTCGGCGATGATCCGCAACTCACGCACGAGTGACTCGGTCAGCGATCGGATTTCGGCTAGCGACTCGTCGATCTCGACGGGAGTGTTACGGGCGATCCGGTCGAAGAGCTGCGCTTCGCTCTCGTCGTTGGTGCTTCGTGTTCTGGCGAGGGCAGCCCGGACAGCCTGGTACTCCGCGTGGGTCTTGAGCGAGCTAAGAAGCGCGTACGTATCGAAGACGATCGCTTCGGCGTTGGATTCGAGGTATTGGCGGCGAGCACGACCGTCGAGCTTCCCGAGTTCCTGGACATGGCCTGCCACGTTCTTGCGGTATAACTTCAACTGCTTGCGGATGTTGGGGCCGCTGGGAGCAATGGGCTCCCAGACAGAGTCCGTGATGGCGTCGAGTTCGCGGGTCTCCTTGACTGCCTCATCTACGGACTCCGCCAGCCCTTCAAGCTCTGCCCATTGCTCGTTCCGGATGGCCTTGAGCGTCTGCGTCGTGAGCTGAATGTTGGAGCGGACGAGGCCCGAAATCTCACCGAGCTGCATCTGGAGCGCGATCATGGCGACAGCCGGGCCGATGGCTGCGATCGCCGTGGCGGCCGTCATCGACGCGGGGATGAAGCGTGCCTGCGCGACCAGTTCACCGTTCTTGAAGATCGCTCCGAGCTTCGCGCCGTCCTTCGCGGCCATCTGACCACCGCTCTTCAACAGAGACAGCGTCGCATCGTTGACGCGGAAGAGGCCTTGCGCGCTCGACACAGCCTCCGCGACGTTCCCGACGATCGTGCCTGCGTTGCCGAAGGAACCGAGAGCGGTGGAGAGCTGAGCGCGGTCGAAGGACGGCACCATGTCAAGGCTGATGAGTTCAAGACCGTCGGGGACTTCGCCGAATACGACTGCGACGCCTGGCGTCACCTCGACGAGGGTCGTGAACGCTGCGAGTTCAAGTGCGTCGGACCTGATCTGACCATCTTCCGAGGTCTGCCTGCCAACGGCATCGTCGCTACCGGATTCGTCGCGCGGGTCGTCCATGTGGGCTCTCCTTCTCGCCGGTGACTGCCTCGTGCCTCCCTCCGACGCCTCCATCAAGTATGTCAGCCACCTCCGACAGCGCCTGGGGTCATCGCAGCACACCTCCCCATCACACGACTCGCGAGGAGGCCGACCATGCCCACGTTCTTCGATTCGACTGCCGATGCCGCTGAGGCATCCGAGGCGCTGCGAGGCTTGGCCCACGCGAGCCGGGGTTTCGATCAGCCCGCCGAGATGTATGGGGTGATCGGTGATCTGTCCTCGGGGATGCGCTCGCTGCGGCAGGTCCTCGACCAGATCGCCGACGTTCATGAGCGCAAGGCCGCGCACGCCTTCAACGACGCTGGCAACCACGAAGCAGGAGCGCGAGACGCGCTTGCTGCTGCGCAAGAGCTACACCAGGCCGCGAATCTCGTCGACCGGGCCTACGACCGGCTCGCGGAAGGGTTCATCGCCGCCGGGCGGATCGCCTGGCACCCCGAGCCGACTGTCGAGGAGGCCGCGCCGTCGCGGTGGGTCAGCGTGGTCTTCCTCCAAGGCGAGGAGGCCGACCGGCCGTTGCGCATCCTCGGCAAGCTGGGACATGTCGATGCGGTGGACTACCTCGCACAGCGGGACTATGGCGACGAAACCACACAGGCCGCGCTGGAGAACGGGTACGTCTACGACGAGCCCGGCGAGGGCACCAACGACCAGGTGGCGATCTCCGGCGACTACGCGCTGGTCGTCAACCCGCACATCGGGTACGTCTCCCTGCTGCGCCGCTACACCGAACCCGACACCGAGGCACAGGAAGCGGCACAGACCGGGCCACCCCCGATGCGGGACGGCCCGGAGCTGCTGGTGTCCTACTCATCGCCGGACGCTCCGAAGCGGACCGACCTTCCGGCCCCGAAGTCGGATGGGTCGTGGTTCGAGCCGGCGAAGATCGCTGCGGTGAAGCAGGCCCGGGGGCTGGGGCTGTGACCCAGGATCGGGAACGGCTGCACACCGCCGTTCTGGTGGCACCGTCGAAGGAACGGCGGAAGCTCCGCAAGCAGCGCCGCCGCGCAGAGGCCCGGCTCCACGCCGAGCAGCGCAAGGCCGCACTCGCCGCAGCCAGGGTCAAGGCCGAGCAGGAGCGGGCTGAGCGGCGCGCCACGATCTACCTCCCGAAGGCCGGCGAGACAGGTGCCGCGCGGTTGCGGACGCCAGGTCGGTTCCATCTGACGCGCCATCAGGACACCTCGGCGACCTTGGCGGGTGCGTATCCGTTCGTCGCCGAGGGTGGCCTCGGTGCCGATGGTGTGTTCGTGGGGCAGGACCTGTACTCGGGCGGGAGCTTCGTCTACGACCCGTGGGTGCTGTACGCGCGCGGCATCATCACCGCACCGAACGTGGTGCTGGCCGGGATCGTCGGCTCTGGGAAGTCGAGCCTCGCCAAGTCCCTCTACACGCGGTCGTTGCCGTTCGGTCGGCGCGTGTACGTTCCCGGCGATCCGAAGGGCGAGCACACCGCGGTCGCCAACGCCGTCGGCGGACGCGCGATCGTGCTCGGCCACGGACTCAACACCCGCCTGAACCCGCTCGACGAGGGCCACCGACCCGACGGGCTGTCGGATGAGCAGTGGACCAACACGGTCGCGGCGCGGCGTCGTGACCTGATCGGTGCGCTCGCCGAGACCGTGCTCGCCCGCGGGCTATCGCCGTTGGAGCACACCGCGATCGACATCGCCCTGACCCAGACCGTGCGTGAGAACGATGTGCCGATCCTGCCGATGGTCGTCGAACGCATCCTTGCCCCCAGCGCGGATGCCGACGGTCGGCTGGTCGAGGACGGCCGTCTGGTCGGTCACGCGCTGCGCCGTCTCGTGGCCGGTGACCTGGCGGGACTGTTCGACGGGCCGTCCACGGTCAAGTTCGATCCGTCGTTGCCAATGATCTCCCTCGACCTGTCACGGGTCACGGAGAACTCGACGCTCATCTCGGTGTTGATGACGTGCTCGTCGGCGTGGATGGAGTCCGCGCTGCTCGACCCGAACGGTGGGCAGCGGTGGGTGATCTACGACGAAGCCTGGCGGCTCATGTCCCACCCGGCGCTGCTGCGGCGGATGGACGCACACTGGCGACTCGCCAGGCACTACGGGATCGCGAACATGCTGATCTTCCACAAGCTCACCGACCTCGACAACGTAGGCGACCAAGGCTCAGCCATGCGATCACTGGCAAACTCACTGCTCGCGAACGCCGAGACGCGGATCGTGTACCGGCAGGAGTCCGACCAGCTCGGCCCGACCGCGACCGCGCTCGGCCTGACCGGCACCGAGCAGCAGCTCTTGCCGAACCTCGGCGTCGGCCAAGGCCTGTGGCGGATCAAGGCCAGGAGCTTCGTCACGCAGCATCAGCTGCACCCGGCCGAGCTCGCCTTGTTCGACACCAGCAGCCGCGCGGCGGGAGGCCACCGATGAACCTCACCAGCCCACGCCGATCCACCCCGAACGACGACGAGAACCCTGCTCAGGTTGAACTGCCGCACGTCCTCGTCACCGTCGCCACCGACGGAACCCTCACCGCAACCATCGACGGAACACCATTCCCCGCACCCGGCGAGACCGCGTGGACGCGGACGACTTTCGGGCCGCTCATGGATGCCATCACCAAGGACCGAACCGTCGCGGTCCGGGTGGAGGTGCGCGAGTGCGACGGGAGCGTCTTCACCGACATCATCCGCCCCCGCGCACCCCGACGCGCCGTGGCGTTGCCGGAGAAGCCGGTGCCGGAGACGCGGCGGAGTCGTCACGCACGCCGGGAGCCGCGCTTGATGGAGGTCACCGCCGACGGGTTCGTCCCCGGTGAGGATGTCGCCGCCGCTGTGATCGTCTCCCACACCGACGCCACCGGAACCGGCGACGCCCGCGCGCTCATCGACCTAGACACCCTCCCCGACACCGCTGGGCAGGAAGTCATCCTGCTCGGGCGCATCTCGGGCACGTTCGCAGTGCGGCGGCTGACATGAACCAGCGACAAACAGGGGGCATGGGCGACGAACTCACCAACGCCGCCCTCATCGGGCTGATTGGCATGTTCGGCATCGCGCTCGTGCTGCGCGCAGCCGGCAGCATCACCGCGTTCCTCACCGGCCTGCCACAGCCGGACGCCGGCCCGGCCGCGGGCCTCGGAGTGCTGTTCAACCCCGCCGACCCCGCGACCGCACTCGGTGCCGACGGGCTCAACCCGATCCTCTACTGGCTCATCAGCACGGTCATGCTCGGCGGGCTCGCCGCCGGGACCGTCTGGGTCTGGATCATGCTGCGCCACCACACCAGGAAGACTGAGACCGACCCACACCGCCTCGCCGGGACCGCCACCAGCCAGGAAGTGAAGACGGCCGCATCGGCGAAGGCACTGCTGCACCGCGCTGACACCTTGCGGCCGTCGCTGGAATCCCCAACACCGGAGGATGTCGGCTACCTCCTCGGAGCCAGTCGCGGCACGAAGGTATGGGCATCGGTCGAGGACTCGATCCTGCTGATCGGCCCGCCCCGCTCCGGCAAAGGCCTCCATGTCGTCATCAACGCGATCCTCGACGCACCCGGCGCGGTCGTCACCACCAGCACCCGGCCCGACAACCTCACCGCCACCCTCCGCGCCCGCCGCCGTCGCGGCGGCCCGGTCGCGGTGTTCGACCCGCAACGCCTGGCCGAGGGCATCCCTGCCGGGCTGCGCTGGTCACCGGTACGCGGCTGCCACGACCCACTGACCGCGATGATCCGCGCCAACGGCCTCGCCGCCGCTACCGGCCTCTCCGCTGGTGGGGTGGAGTCCGGAGGCTTCTGGGAGGGCAAGACCCGCACCGCGCTTCAGAGCTTGCTGCACGCCGCAGCCCTCGACGGCAGACCACCCGCCGAACTGTTTAGATGGACCCTCGACCCCTCGGCTGCCTCCGAAGCGGTCGCGATCCTCAACTCCCACCCGAACGCGGCGATGGGCTGGGACGACTCCCTGGCCGCGATGATCGACGCCGACCCCAAGACCCGCGACAGCATCTGGCAAGGCGTCTCCCTCGCCCTCGCCGCGCTTGCCGACCCTCGCGTGCTCGACGCGGTGTCACCTGAGCCGGACGAGCAGTTCGACCCCGAGACCTTCCTCACCGAGCACGGCACCCTCTATCTGCTCGCCACCGGGGCAGGTGCGGGTGCCTCCGCGTCGCTGGTTGCGGCGTTCGTCGAAGACCTCATCGAGACAGCGCGCAGGCTCGCCGCCCGCTCGCCCGGAGCCAGGCTTGATCCGCCGCTGCTGCTCGCGCTCGACGAGATCGGGAACCTCGCGCCATTGCCGTCGCTCCCGACGCTCATGGCCGAAGGTGGCGGCACCGGGATTACCACCATGCCCGTGTTGCAGTCTCTTGCCCAGGCCCGCGACCGGTGGAGCGAGCACCAGGCCGGCGCGATCTGGGACGCCAGCATCGTCAAGATCATCCTCGGCGGCGCCTCCAACAGCCGCGACCTCCAAGACCTTTCCACCCTCATCGGCGAACGCGACGAGTACACCGACTCGGTGACTCTCGGGGACGGCGGTACCCGCTCCAACCAACGCTCCATCCGCCGCGTGCCGATCCTGCCGCCAGACCGCATCCGCACGCTGCCGTTCGGCACCGGCATCACCATGCTCCGCTCCGCACCACCCATCGTCACCGACCTACGCGCCTGGCCCTCCCGGCAGGATGCCGCGCAGCTCCGCAGCGATCGCGCGGAGCTCGAAGCTCTCCTGCGCAGCCCCGCATCCTGACGACTCTGGGTGCCGGGGCGTACCTGCCTGACACAGCGACCACGTGCAGCTGGTCGCCCGAGTTCAGGAGGACGCCATCATGGCCATTCATACCCAGGAGTCACTGTCAGGCTTCATCGCCTCGGAGCCGTTGCTCACCGAGACGGCCAAGGGCGACGCGAGGTTCTTCGCCCGCATTGGCAAGGAGCACTTCCGCCGCGAGGAAGACGGCTCGTTCACCCAGACCGAGACGACCTACCACCACCTGGTGATGTTCGGACGGTCGGCCGAGCATGCACACGCGAACTTCGCCCAGGGCGACAACTTCGTGGCCGAGGGCTACACGCGCCCGGTCAACTACGAGCGCAATGGCCAGGCGATCGAGGGCGAAGAGTTCATCGCCAAGAAGATCGGCCACGACGCCGCGCGAACCCGCTACGAGGTAGACCGCACCCCGCGCAACTCGGCCGGACGAGACGCAGCCGCCTACGAGCCGCCCCAGCGAACGAACGCTGTGGCACAGGCCGCGCCGGTCAGCATGTGAGTTCGGGAGCCAGACCATGACGAACGATCAGAACCAAGAACCCGCAGCACCCGATGTCCCCGTCGGACCGTCCGAGGTGGATGAGCCTGACGTGTTCGACGGGCCGCCCCGCGTCACCAACGCCGACATGCCCGAGCCGCCACACCCGGTGAACTGGAACCTGCTCACCGCTCACGAGCTGGAGCAGGAATGGCTCGCGCTGAACCGGTGGGTGGACTGGCTGCGCCGCACCTACGGACTTCAGGTCTCGGTGATTCCGCCGTTCTGGCATCACCATCCGGAGATGGTCTGGGAGCTGTCGGCGTTGCACCTGCACTGGCTGGCTGCCTACGACCCCGAGCAGAACGCGTCCGCACCCCTCGGTTGGCATCGCGACTTCGCAGACGCGCGAGAACGCCTCCGCTACTGGGTCACCGCCTGCAGTACGCGCGGGGACCGCGACCGTCCCACCCGGCAGGCCGCCTGGCCCGGCGAAGAGCCCGCCCCCGCGATCCAGGAGGTGAAGTTCGACGACAGGGACGAAGAGTTCGTGGACTTCGTGATCACCCAGGTCCGCAAGCGGCAGGAAGCCGAAGACGAGTTCTACGCCAGTCTCGCCGACGACGAGGGTCCGTAGACCGATGAGCCGCTATGCCAAGAAGACCGACCGTCGCCCCTACGAGGAGCGGTCGTTCTCCGTCCGGGCCGTGCATCGCGACCGCGCCGACCTGCACAAGCTCGCCGAAGTTCTCATCCGGCTGACGTTGCAGGAGACAG
The DNA here is from genome assembly GCF_900099735.1 of Arthrobacter subterraneus. Lineage (GTDB taxonomy): Bacteria > Actinomycetota > Actinomycetes > Actinomycetales > Micrococcaceae > Arthrobacter_D > Arthrobacter_D subterraneus. The sequence goes on from NZ_FNDT01000018.1 coordinate 39,836, forward strand.
GCGAGAGCCGAGCCGCCCGCGAAGCGGCCCGGGTGCCCGACACCTACCGGGCGGCCCCCGATGACCTGGCCACCTCAGAGGCCGCCCGGTAGAATGAACCTCGCAAGCCTCGCAACGCGGGGCGTTGTGGCCCAAACCTCGTCATCTGGCGGGCAACACGCACCGAGACCATCGGGTCTCGCCCTACAGCCTTCACCGGCTGCTCTCACGATCAACGCCCCTCCCACCGCAGTGGGAGCGCGAGGGTCGAACCGCGTGAGAGTGAGCCACCGATGACCACCATTGCCGACGATCCGGCAGCCAGCCTCATCGACCCGCCCCGGACCGCTGCCGTCGCAGTGTCGTACCTGCGGGTCTCAACCCGTGAGCAGGCAGAGAAGGGCGGCACCGACGAAGGCTTCTCGATCCCCGCCCAACGCGAAGCGACCAGGCGCAAGGCCGAACAGCTCGGCGCCGGCATCGTCGAGGAGTTCGTTGACGCGGGAGCCTCAGCCAAGTCCTCCGACCGGCCCGAGCTCATGCGGATGATCCAGTACGTCAAGGCCAACAAGGTCGCGTACTGCATCGTTCACAAGGTCGACCGGCTCGCCAGGAACCGAGCCGACGATGTGAGCATCCACCTCGCACTCCAACAGTGCGGGGTCATGCTCGTATCCGCGTCGGAGAACATCGACGAGACGCCCTCCGGGATGCTGCTGCACGGCATCATGTCCACGATCGCCGAGTTCTACTCCCGCAACCTCGCCACCGAAGTCACCAAGGGCATGACGCAGAAAGCCATCGGCGGCGGTACAAACGGACGAGCGCCCATCGGGTATCTGAACGTCCGCAAGCGCGACGAGATGGGCCGCGAGCTTCGCACCATCGAACTCGACCCCGAGCGCGCGCCCATGATCGAGTGGGCCTTCAAGGCATACGCCTCCGGGAACTGGAGCGTCAGCCAGCTCCACGACGAACTCACCTCGCGCGGACTGCGCAGCCTGCCCACGCCGAAGAGGCCGGCGAAGCCCTTGGCCGTGTCCACCATCCATCGCCTCCTGACCAACCCGTACTACAAGGGCGATGTCATCTACCGAGGCACCCGCTACAAGGGCAACCACCCGGCTCTCGTGCCTGCCGAGGTCTGGTACCAGGTCCAGTCCGTGCTCACCGCGCACCAGTGCGCCGTCGAGGCAACCCAAGTCCACGGCCACTACCTCAAAGGCACCATCCACTGCGGCCAATGCGGATCACGGCTCATCGTCTCCAACGCGAAGAACCGCCACGGCAACGTCTACTGCTACTTCGTGTGCTCCGGGCGGCACTCCAAGCGCACCGACTGCACGCGCCAGGCGATGCTCATCGAGGACGTCGAGAAACTCGTCGAGGACTACTACACGCGCGTCCAGATCACGCCGGCCCAGCAAGACGCACTCGCGGGGATGCTCCACCACGAGTTCGACCGGCTCATGGCCGCCGAAACCGAGGAACTGGAACGCCTCACCACCAACCGCAACCGGCTCGAAAGCGAGCAAGACCGCCTCATGCAAGCGCACTACGCCGACGCGATACCGCTCTCCGTACTCAAGCGCGAGCAAGACCGCATCGTCGCCGAACTCGACCAGGTAACCCGCCGTATCGACACCCACTTCGGCGACTACGCCGACGCTCGCGCCCACCTCGATGACGCGCTCGGCCTGCTCGCCAACTGCGCTGACATCTACGCCCGCTGCGACGACACCAACCGGCGGCTGTGCAACCAGGCGTTCTTCACGAAGGTCTTCATCGACGAGGACAACGAGCTGCGCGTCGAGCACAACCGGCCCTTCGAAATGCTCCTCGATCCGCAGGTCAACGCCAACGCTCTGACCTGGGCCGCAGACATGAACAAGGCCCGAACCTCTGCCAACGTTTCCATTGGCAAGGGTTCGAGCCTTGTGCGTGCGGTGGAGCCTAGGGGAATCGAACCCCTGACCTTTTCATTGCGAACGAAACGCTCTACCAACTGAGCTAAGGCCCCGCAGCAACCAAGATACCCCAGCATCCGGGCGAAAAACCAAATGTCAGCAGCCGGCTGTACCCTCAGACCATGCAATCCTCCGTTGCGGAAATCCGGGCATGGCCCGCACTGTGGTCGCTTGTCATCGGCTTCTTCATGATTCTCGTTGACTCGACCATCGTGTCTGTTGCCACGCCTGCCATCATGGAGGAACTGCAGGCTGACATTGACAGTGCCATCTGGGTGACCAGCGCATACCTCCTGGCCTATGCCGTCCCGCTGCTGATCACGGGCCGGCTCGGTGACAGGTTTGGGCCGCGCAGGGTTTACCTCACCGGCCTCGCGGTCTTCACTGTCTCCAGCGCGCTGTGCGGATTCGCCGGTTCCATCGAACTGCTCATCCTTGCGCGCGTGCTTCAGGGCCTCGGTGCAGCCCTCATGACCCCGCAAACCATGTCGGTCATTACACGGATTTTCCCTCCGGACCGCCGGGGATCGGCAATGGGGCTCTGGGGATCCGTTGCCGGAATCGCAACCCTGCTGGGTCCCATCCTGGGCGGAGTTCTCGTCGACGGTCTCGGCTGGGAGTGGATCTTCTTCGTCAATGTACCCGTCGGCGTCGTCGGGTGGATCCTTGCCTACCGTCTGGTACCGAAGCTGTCCACCACGAGCCACTCCTTCGACCTCATCGGTGTTGTCCTCAGTGCAGCAGGCATGTTCTGCCTTGTCTTCGGACTGCAGGAGGCCGAGAGCTACAACTGGGGGCGCATCGTCGGCCCCGTCTCGGTGTGGTCACTCATCGTTACCGGCGCGCTGCTGTTCAGCGCCTTCATCGTTTGGCAGCGCCTCAACCGGAAGGAACCGCTCGTTCCGCTGAGACTCTTCAGGGACCGCAATTTCTCGCTGGCCAATACCGCAATCTCCGCGATGGGGTTCGCGGTCACCACCATGACCCTGCCGCTCATGCTCTACGCACAGAACGTCCGCAACCTCTCCCCCACGGAAGCGGCGATGCTGCTTGCGCCCATGGCAATCATTTCCGGAGCCCTGGCGCCTTTTGTCGGAAGGCTCGTGCAGCGCGGCAACCCCAAGTACATGGCCGTTTCGGGATTCGCGGGGATGGCAATTGCCCTGTTCTGGCTGGCGGGCCTGCTTACACCGGACACCCCGATCTGGCTATTGTTGCTGCCGCTGTCACTCATCGGCCTGGCCGGCGCGGGAATCTGGGCGCCGGTTTCCCTGACCGCCACCCGCAACCTGGCGCCATCCCTCGCCGGCGCAGGCTCGGGCGTCTACAACACCACGCGACAGGTCGGCGCGGTACTCGGCAGTGCCGGCATCGCTGCGATCATGCAGGCCCGGCTGGTTGCCAATGGCGCCGTGGATAATCCCGGGCGCGCCGCCGAATACTCCGCCGCCATGGGGCAGGCCCTTCTCCTGCCTGCAACCGTTGTGGTCATCGGTCTCGCTGCGGCGTGCTTCTTCGCCCGCCCAGAGCTACGCCAGGCCTGGAGTCCGGATGCCGAACCGACCAGGGAAACCGCCAGGCAGGGGTAGTTGCCTTCGTAACCACCGCTAGGCTCGAGGTATGGCTGAAGAATTCGCAACAGAAGACACCACCGCTGAAACCTCGGAACCCGCCCCAGTGAAGGAAGTCAGCGACGACTTCGTCACGCGGCAACACACTATGCCGTCCGGTCTCGCCTACACCACCTCAACAGGCCGGCTCGTCCTCCGCCGCGAAGAGGTCAAGGACGGGAAGTCGGAGGATTTCAAGCCCAAGGCGGAGATTTTCGTTGTTGCGTACACCGCAGACAATGCGTCCGCCAACCGGCCGGTTACCTTCGCGTTTAATGGAGGGCCCGGGTCCTCCTCCGTGTGGCTGCATCTGGGCCTGCTCGGGCCGCGCCGGGTGGATTCCGGTGATGTCGGCGCCATGACGCCGCCGCCGTTCGGCCTGGTGGATCATCCCGAAACCCTACTCGAGCACAGCGACCTCGTCCTGATCGACCCGGTGAGCACGGGATTCTCCAGGGTTGTTGAGGGCGAGAAGACCGATGAGTTCCACGCGTTCGTCGAAGACCGGGACCTCGTTGCTGAAGTAATCCGCCTCTGGACCACACGGAACAACCGGTGGCTCTCCCCCAAATACCTTGTCGGCGAGTCCTATGGAACGCTGCGCGCCGTCGCCGTCGCGGGCAGGCTGTTCGACGCCTACGGCATGGCCGTCAACGGACTCGGGCTGATCTCGACCGTCCTGAACATGTCCACGCTGCGCTTCTTCCCCGGAAGCGACACTCCCTATGCCCTCCACCTGCCCACCTATGCGGCGATCGCCCACTACCACGGCAGGCATCCCGGCAGGGAACTCACGGAGGTGGTCCGTGAGGCGGAGGAGTTCGCTTCCCGCGAGTTCGGGTATGCCCTGTCCCAGGGCGCCCGGCTGAGCGAGACCGAGTACGACGACGTGGTGAACCGCCTGAGCGCGATCACCACCCTTGATGAGAATTTCATCCGCCGCACCAACCTGCGCTGGGCTTACCACGAGTTCGCCGCCGAACTTCTGCGCTCGGAGGGTCTGGTGGTGGGCCGGATCGACGGTCGGTTCACCGCTCCGCCGGCAAACCTCCAGTCATCGAGTTCAATGGATGATCCGAGCATGCGCGCCATCACCGCACCCTTCGCTGCGGCGATCAACCACTATGTGCGTGCTGAGCTTGGATATGAGAACGACCTCCCGTATGAGATCCTCACTGCCCGGGTTCAGCCATGGAGTTACCGGACCTTTGAAGGGGCGCCCGTTGACGTCAGCGACGTACTGGAGCGGCTCATGGTCCACAATCCCGCGTTGCGCGTACACGTGGACTACGGCTATCAGGACGGCGCCACACCGCATTTCGCAGCGGAGTACGTGTTCGCCCATATGACCCTCACTGACGATGTTAAGGACAGGATTTCGCATCACTATCACGAAGCCGGGCACATGATGTACCTCAAGCCCGAGTGCAGGCGTGCCCAGCTGGCAGCCCTCCGGGATTTCGTCGTCCCGCAGTCGACACAGAATTAGTCAGTGTGCTTACTATGGAGGTTCACTCCACGAAAGGCGGACCACCATGCTGAAGAAGATCCTCATCATGCTCGCACCGGTTATTGCGTCGAAGCTCCTCGGCAGGCGTCAGCAGGGACGCGCCAACACCAAGTACAGCCGCGGAAGGAACCGCGGCTTCCGGCGGTAACCGCAGCGTGAGGCGGGTCAGCGCGTGGCGAAGTGCGCCCAGACTGCGAGGACCCAGGCGCTGCCCGCCGCACACGCAAGTACCAGCTCCACCACAATCCCCCAGCCAAGGGCCTTCAGCGCCTCTCCGCTTGAGGACACCGCCGCCCGGAAATCACGCAGGCGGGCGGCTTCGCTCAGCAGCAAGCCCGCCACGAAGCCGACCACCAGTCCGACCACCGGTATGACGAACATGCCAACCACGCCCAGGACGAGCCCGACGGTGACGGAACGCCCAGGGATCCTGCGCTGCCGCAGTTTCCTGCCGGTCAGTATGGCTCCTGCAAGCAACCCGGCCAGCGCGAGGACCCCGCCCACGCCGAGGGCAGTCCACCCCGGTGCGCTCGTCACCGTGAATGCCCACGCCAACAGTGCTCCAATGATGAGGATGCTGCCGGGCAGAATCGGAACAACAACTCCCGCCACGCCCACGGCGATGGCCAGCCCGCAGAGCACGGTGACAAGAATTTCCCAGTCCATGCCACAAGCATGCCACCGTCGGCGCGGCAACCTTGTACCTGCACCCCTGAAATACTAAGGTTACTTATAAAGTCGCCTACGGGCCCTGAGATCAGGAGGCACCATGAGCACACCAGGAACAGGGAATCACGAGAGGGACAACCGTCCCAAGCACTCGGATGATTCCGGAGCACACGAAGTCGGCGCATCCCGACGCCGGGACGCGCGGACGTCCGACGCGGAGACCCGCGCCATCAACGTCGACCGGAACAACGACGGCGTCGATGACACCCGCCAGCACACTGCGGCGGTTCCCGTATCGCATACGAGGGACGCCGACGATCACCATCGACGCCCGCGTGACCTCGATCCTGACACCACCCGCGACCATGACCGGCACGGCGACGTCACACCTGTGCCCGTGGGTGCGGAGCGGGACGCGCTCCACCAGCGCCAGAAGGAAACTTTCGGGGGCATGAAGTTCGGCGCGGCCTTCTTCGGGTGGCTGACCGCTACCGGAATGGCGGTCCTGCTGACCGCCCTGGTTGCGGCGTTCGGAGCAGCATTCGGCCTGTCCACGAACACCAGCGTCGGTGAGGCTGCCAACCAGGCTTCACAGGACGCCCAGACGGTAGGAATCACCAGCGCTGTCATCATTCTCGTGATCCTGCTGCTGGCCTACTACTGCGGCGGCTATGTGGCAGGCCGCATGGCCCGTTTCAACGGGGCAAAGCAGGGCGTGGCCGTCTGGCTCTGGGCGATCATCATTGCCGTCATCGTTGCCATTCTCGGCCTCATCTTCGGATCCCAGTTCGACATCCTGGCCAATCTGAACAGCTTCCCCCGCCTGCCGCTGAACGAAGGCGCGCTGACCACAACGGGCATCATCGCCGTCGTCGTGGCGCTGCTGGCCGCTCTGGCCGGTGCGGTTCTGGGCGGGCTGGCCGGCATGCGGTACCACCGCAGGATCGACCGCGCGGACTACGACGCCATCGACAACAACCGGTAGTCTTCCTCGGAAGTTTTGCGCAGGTGTGGTGATTCCCCGGCTCCGGGGCTCACCACACCTGCGCATTTCTGCTTTAACGGGCTGCCCGCACGTGCGCATACCTGCCGCGCAGCACGCGCAGCGAGTTGCCCGCCTTCACGAGCCTGGACCCCGCGTACGGTACCCCGCCGGCCAGACGGATGCCCACGGCGACCCACACCGCCAGCATCCGCTCCAGCAGCCACGCGGGGGCCCAGAGGGCAGCGGTAGCCGGGAAAACCTGCCGGCCGTCCCGCCGTCGTCGTCCCAGTTCTGCCACCCCGACGACGACGGCGGCAGCCGGCAGGCAGGCGGCCGCACCATAACGGCGCAGCAGCACAAGCAGTGCGGGCAGCAGGGACAGTTCCAGCAGCAGCCTTGGCGGCTGCGCAAAATCGTCATACGCCTGCCGGGTGCGTTGGCGCCAGAAGTGGCGGCAGGAGCAGGGGAGACGTCCGACGAAGAGATCATCCGCCCTGATCTCCGTACCTCCCGCAGCCTGCACGGTGCGCAGCAGTTCAAGGTTCTCGAAAAGGACATCGCCGTCGTAGCCGCCGGTCGCCCGCAGGATGGATCGGCGGACGCCCACAGTGCCTGGGAAGTCTGAACCCAGCGCACGGTTCAGGAGGGTACGTCCGGTATCCCACCGGGCATGCCACGGCAGGGTCAGGAAATAGTTCTGCGGCCGGACGGCGTCGGCCTCCTGCAGCAAATCGATCATCCGCCGGAATGCTGCGGCACTGTAGCGGACGTCGTCGTCGGCGATGATGATCCGCTCCTCGGAGGCCGCCGCCAGGCCCGTCAGCACGCCTGACACCTTGCCGTTGCGGCACGCGAATTGCGGCCGCAGATGGCGGATGCCGGCCGGCAACGCCGCAGCGTGCCGGGCAAACACCTCGTCCGGCGATCCGTCGACAACGAGCACCTCCGCCCACTGCCCAACGTCCTCAAGGTAGGCAGCCAGCTCCGCAATTCCACCGCCCCCGGTCCATTTCAGGGGCAGGATGTAGCTGGCAGCGTGCCCGTTCATGCCGGAGCTTGGACTTTTGTCCGCAGGGAGGACTCGCCTTTCTCCCAGGCACCCATGATGTGTTCGCCAAGCATGCCGTCCACGGCAAGGGCCGCCGCTGCCCCGAAGTACACGTCGCCGAGCATCTCGGGTTCAGCCTCAACAAGCCCGCCGGCGAGATCCCGTCCGGCAATCTGCTCGTGTACGGCATCGGCCTCCACATGCTCGTCGAAGTACCAGGTCACGTCCTCATCGAAGCCGAGCCGCCGGAACCCGTTACCGTACAGACGGTTGGGCTGTGAGGACGTCATTTCATAGGCGGCGAGGTGCCCCACGATGGCGCCGCGGAGCCTGCGATTGAGTCCAAAGAGGGACATCATATTGGTGCTCGCCAAGGTGATGGCCGGGACCGCGTCAAGGTAGTACCCATAGCTGTCCTCGAGCCCCGCCCCGCGCATGGTTCGCGCGAAGAGAGCCGAGTGCATGCGCTCGGGCCGTCCACCGCCGTATTCATCGGCCTGGATTTCGACCATGGCCGCCTTGGCGCGGCCTGTCAGCCGCGGGATGGCCCAGGTGTGCGGGTCGGCTTCCTTCAGCTGGTAGACGGATTTATGGATCAGGAACTCCTGCGCCTGCTCCAGCGAGGCCTTCTTGGCGACGTACCGGGACACGCTCGGCCCTGTATCGGCCGCCGCCAGTTCAAAGAGAACGGCGGCCACGCCATCGCTGTCCCTTGGCTCCAGGGAGGGAAGTTCGACGGCGGAGCGAAGGGCTGCCTCGAAGTCGCGTTCGATCAGTCTGCGGACCCCGATCAGACCCGGCTCCCATTCCCAGTCGGGGTGAGAGCCGTCGACGCCCCCATAATGCAGCTCATACAGGCAGAACAGCGTCAGCTGGAGGTCGTCGTCGGCGAGGATTCCGGAGGAAGCTCCGAGTGCGTCCGTGACGGCGCCGCTCAGCGCATTGAGGCCCTCGGTGTTCGGCTCCTGAGGGAGCAACTCCAGCAACGCCCGGCTTACAAACCCTCGCGCTTCAGGACTCTTCATGGCACAACCTTCCCTGCGGTGGGCCGACGTCGTCGTCCCCGTCAGCTTCATAGTACTAAGCCTACTGTCTATCCAGTGGCGAGTGCTCCGGAGCCAGACCGGGGGCCCAAGAAATTCCCAAGGTTCCCTGCCCATGATTGGAGGGCAGGACAGAGCCGGGCGAGACCACCGACTCCTCCTGCTGGCACTGGTTTACCAGAGCCCCCCCGAGCGGGACCGCCCCGTTTCCCCGACTGAGGCGGCCCCGCCCGGGAATCACCCGGCCACTTTCCCGACGCTGCTTCGCCGATGACCGCGAGCTACGGCGTCGGGTTTCCGCCGTTGACGTTCAGCGTCTCGCCAAGCACATAGCTGGACTCCGGAGATGCCAGGAACACGTAGGCGGGAGCCAGTTCAGTAGGCTGCCCGGCGCGTCCCAGCGGTGTGGACTTTCCGAATTCCGGCAACGCCTCCTTCGGCTGCCCGTCGGACACCTGCAACGGCGTCCAGAACGGCCCGGGGGCGACGGCGTTCACCCGGATGCCGCGTGGCGCCAACTGCTGGGCGAGGCCCTTGGTGAAGTTGTTGATTGCCGCCTTGGTACTCGCATAGTCCAGCAGGGTGGGCGACGGGTTGTACGCCTGGATGGAGGTGGTGTTGATGATGCTCGAGCCGGCAGGCAGATGCTTCAGAGCTTCGCGGGTGATGCGGAAGAACGAGTAGATGTTGGTCTTGAACGTGTGGTCAAGCTGTTCGTCGTCCAGATCCTCAAGCCGTTCCACTGCGATCTGCTTGCCTGCGTTGTTGACGAGGATGTCAAGACCGCCGAGGCCCTCCACGGCACGAGTCACAAGGTCCCTGCAGAATTCACCATCCTTGATGTCGCCGGGGAGCTTCACCGCCTTCCGTCCGCAGCCCTCGATGAGTCCGACGATCTCGTCCGCGTCAGCCTCTTCCTCCGGAAGGTAGGACAGCGCGACGTCGGCACCCTCACGTGCAAAGGCGATAGCCACCGCTGCGCCGATGCCGGAGTCAGCGCCGGTGATCAGGGCCTTTCTGCCCTCCAGGCGGCCGGTGCCGCGGTAGGACTCTTCACCGCGGTCGCTCTGCGGGGTAAGGTCACGGTCAAGGCCCGGCTCCGGCTGGTCCTGCTTCGGTGGCGAAATTTCCGGGAACCGGGTCACCGGGTTCTGGAAGGTGTACTGGTCACTCATGTTTTCCTCCTGATGTGTGGAAGATTGGGCGGCGCTGTTGAGCACCATCTGCAGTACAGCTAGGCTCGAAGCGTATTGCTAAGCCTGCTGATCACACTAGGACGGACCGGTTCACCTCTTCAAGAGCCGCCCAAGGAAAGGCCCGCGCATGCCCGTCATCGGCTTTCACGCCTCGCACGAACAGATCGCACCCGGACAGCTCCTCGCCGATGTCCAGTTGGCCGAACAGGCCGGCTTCGACGCCGCCATGTGCTCAGACCACTTCGAGCCCTGGGCCGCCGTGCAGGGTCACTCAGGGTTCGCCTGGTCGTGGCTGGGAGCTGCGCTGGCCACCACCAGCTTGCGTTTCGGCGTCGTCACCGCACCGGGCCAGCGGTACCACCCGGCCATCATTGCCCAGGCAAGCGGCACCCTGGCAAGCATGTTTCCCGGCCGGTTCTGGGCGGCGCTCGGCAGCGGAGAGAACCTGAACGAACACATCACCGGTGACCCGTGGCCGCCCAAGGCGGAGCGGCAACAGCGCATCGAAGAATGCGTGGACATCATCCGTCGGATGCACGACGGCGAGGAGGTCACCCACCGCGGTCTGGTCACCGCTGAGCAGGCAAGGCTGTGGGATGTGCCGGAGATCAAACCGCAGCTGATTGCCCCGGCGGTGAGTGTGGAAACAGCGGCGCGGAGCGCACGCTGGGCCGATGGCCTGGTGACCGTGAACCAGCCGCACGAGAAACTGACTGAAATGATCAACGCCTATCGGGACAACGGCGGGCAGGGCAAGCTGATTCTGCAGGTGCATCTGTCCTGGGCGCCCACCGAGGAAGAGGCCCTGGAGATCGCGCGGGTTCAGTGGAGCTCGAACTGCGTGACGCCTCCCACCACGTGGGACCTCGCCCGTCCCTCGGACTTCGAGAAGGCCACCAGCGACCTCAGCGAGGAGAAACTTCGTGAAGGCGTGCAGATTTCAGCCGACCTCGCGGTTCACGCACAACAGCTCCGGGAGTATGCCGACCTGGGGTTCGACGAGCTCTACCTGCACTTCGTGGGAACCGAGCAGAAACCGTTCATCGAGGCCTTCGCCCAGCACGTCCTGCCTGAGGTCCGCTGATGCGCGTCACCGACACCTCTGATCTTTGGTGGAAGAACGCTGTCATCTACTGCCTCGACATCGAGACGTTCTGCGATTCGAACGGTGACGGCATCGGTGATTTCGCCGGTGCTGCGCAGCGGTTGGACTACCTCGCGGAACTTGGGGTCACCTGTGTCTGGCTGATGCCGTTCTACCCGTCGCCGCAGCGTGACGACGGGTATGACATCGTCGATTTTTACGGCGTCGACGAGCGGCTCGGGACCCTCGGCGACATGGTCGAGTTCATCCGCACCGCCAAGGACCGCGGGATGCGCGTCATCGCCGATCTGGTGGTCAACCACACCTCGGACCAGCACCCCTGGTTCAAGCAGGCCCGTTCCTCGAAGGACAATCCCTATCGCGACTTCTATGTCTGGCGGTCGGAGCAACCACCGGACACGTCCAGCGAGGTGGTGTTCCCGGATCAGGAAAACTCCATCTGGACCAAGGACAGGAAGACCGGGGAATGGTATCTGCACCGGTTCTACTCCCATCAGCCGGACCTGAATGTCGCAAACCCGGCGGTCCGCGACGAGATCGCGAAGGCGATCGGTTTCTGGATGGAACTCGGGCTCTCCGGCTTCCGTGTTGACGCCGTCCCCTTTTTCCTGGAGACGCGGGGCATCGACGGCCATGCAGGCGATCCCCATGACTATCTGCGCGACCTTCGGCGTTTCCTCTCGCGCAGGGCCGGTGATGCCGTGCTGCTCGGCGAGGTCAATCTGCCCTATGAGCAGCAGGTGGAGTTTTTCGGCGACGCAGCGGATGAGCTCACCATGCAGTTCGACTTCGTGACGATGCAGCAGATGTATCTGTCCCTGGCCCGGGGCGATGCCCGCCCCTTGGCACGTGCGCTGACGGACCGGCCGAAGATCGACTCCGACAGCCAGTGGGCCACCTTTGTGCGCAACCATGATGAGCTGACGCTCGACAAGCTGATGAGCTCGGAGCGCGAGGAAGTCTTCGAGGCCTTTGGTCCCGAGAAAAGGATGCAGGTCTACGGCCGCGGCCTCAAACGGCGGCTCCCACCGATGCTGGGCGGCGATCCGCAGCGCATCCGGATGGTCTATTCGCTGCTGTTTTCCCTTCCCGGAACGCCGGTGCTGTTCTACGGCGAGGAAATCGGCATGGGAGAGAACCTTGCGGCCGAGGGTCGGATGTCCGTGAGGACACCGATGCAGTGGACCGACGAGGACAGCGCAGGGTTTTCCTCGGCGCCGCCCGACAAGCTCGTAGCTCCCCTTGTGGAGGGTGAGTTCGGGCCGGACAACGTCAACGTGGCGGCATCCCGCCGGGACCGCTCATCGCTGCTGCGGTTCATGGGCACGCTGATTCGCCGCTACCGCGAGTGTCCCGAGCTCGGCTGGGGCACTTTCACCATGATCGACACCCCACATCCCGCGGTCTTCGCGCACCGCTGTGATTGGGAGGGCAACACGCTGTTCCTCTTCCACAACTTCTCCGATGAGCCCATTGATGTGGAAGTGTCGCTCGATTCCGGGGATGTGCCTCGCGGAGGCGGTGTGCTCACGGATCTGCTGGAGGACACCAAGACGGAGATCGAGCCTGACGATGACCTCAAGGTCAAGCTGCCCCCGTACGGGTATCGCTGGCTGCGGATCCAGATACCGGGGGCGGGCCGGCTCTGGTGACCGGCGCGGGGCCGGTCTGGTAACCGGCGCGGGACCGGGGCCGGGTTAGAAAATTGTTGCGAAGAACCCGGCTCCGATGGAGGCCACCATGGCGATGACGACGAGCCAGACGATCGGTGCGCGGTATTTGTTGATGAAAGTCATGATGTAACCAGTGTACGAGGGCTGGAACGTCAGCCGTTCGCGGCAGGCTGAGCCCTGCGTTCCGCGGCGAGTCGCTTAAGGCCATCTGCCGGGTGAATCGGCTCCGGCCAGCGCGGTTCGAGATGGTCGCCGAGCGTGACGTGACGCAGGCGCCGTCCGAACATCGGAAGAACCCATTCGCCCCACCACGCCGTTTCCTTCCGGAGCAGTTCCGCGAGCGTCAGGCTCGGGCGAGGGCGCAGTGGTTTGGATCTCAGGGCATGGTCCACACCCAGCTCACGCAGAACGTGCGCGGCCATGTTCCTGTGGCCTGCCGGGGACATGTGCAGCCGGTCGACGTCCCAGAACCGGGGGTCGTGGTATTCGTCGAAACACCAGTAATCGACCAGTAACGCTCCGTAGGCGTCGGCGATCCGGCGGACATGCTCGTTGTAGATCCAGTTGCGTCGCCGCATCGGTTCGAGGACCGGGTGGAGCCGCACATCGAATCCGGTGAACAACAGAGGCCGGGCACCGGCGGCGGCGATACGTGCCACCATCTCCTCATAGCTCTCCATGAGCGGGGTGATGCCGGTACGCAGTTCGAGGATGTCGTTACCGCCCGCGTAGACGCTGACCACCGTGGGCCGGAGGTCAAGCGCCGGCTGGAGCTGCTCATCGATGATCTGGTGGAGCCTCTTGCTGCGGATGGCGAGGTTGGCGTAGCGCCAGGAGGGGTCCTGTTTACTCAGCTGTTTCGCCACGCGGTCGGCCCACCCTCGCACACCGTTGGGATAACGGGAGTCCCAGTCCCCTACCCCTTCCGTGAAGGAATCACCGATAGCGACAAAGAGCCTGGACACTCCTTCACGCTAGGCCTCGTGGACGACGGCGGCCCGTCGTGCCGATGTCATCCAGGAAAAACCATGATGAACACGGAATATTCGCATCCCGTTCAACGCTCAACCCGACATGACTCCACGAATTGCGGTAACCGGCTCCACCGGTCATGTGGGCGGAGAAGTTGCCCGGCTCCTGTCCGCTGCAGGGTACGAACAGAAACTCATCGTGCGTGACCCGGCACGGGCCCCTGGACTCCCCGGCACGAGCACTGCGCAGGCGGACTACGCCGACCGGCAATCGTCCCTCGATGCCCTCCGCGGCAGTGAGGTGCTTTTCATGGTCTCCGGCGCGGAGGCAGAAGACCGCGTGGACCAACACCGGAACTTCATAGATGCCGCCGCGGAAGCGGGAGTTCAGCACATCGTCTACACCTCCTTCCTCGCCGCCGCTCCGGATGCGACCTTCACCCTTGGCCGCGACCATTGGGCAACGGAGGAACACATCCGCAACTCGGGGATGGATTACACCTTCCTCCGCGACAACTTCTATCTCGACGTCCTGCCCCTCTTCGCAGGTGAGGAAGGAATCCTGCGCGGACCGGCCGGCGACGGACGGGTGTCAGCCGTCGCGCGCACGGACGTGGCGCGCACCGCCGTCGTCGTCCTGAAGGATCCGCAGGCCCACGCGGGCAAGAGCTATGACCTCACCGGCCCCGAAGCTCTCTCGCTCAGCGAGGTGGCGGCCGTAATCACTCGCGTGACCGGCCGTGAAACCCGCTATGAGGAGGAGACCGTCGAGGAAGCGTACGCATCACGCGCTTCCTACGGCGCACCTGATTGGCAGCTGGATGCGTGGGTGAGCACCTACACTGCCATCGCATCCGGTCAGCTGGAACGCACGACGACGGCGGTCCAGGACCTGACCGGCGCGAAACCGATCAGCCTCGAAGAACTGCTCCGGCGTTAGCCGGAGGCTTCGCTGGCGGCGCCCTTCCCCGCGGTCACCCTCCAGAATTGTCAGACCCGGGTGGTTGAGTGGTTTGTATGGAGAAGGGAACCGCGGAGCGGGTTGGGAATGCCCGTCAGCCGGTGCGTGGCGGGGCGTATGCCGGAGGCGCGTATGCGGCGGAGCTTGAGCGGGCGTATGCGGAGGCGTGCGGGGAGTGGCCGGAGGGTGAGGTTGGCCTTGATTGGGCGGAGGAGGGGCTCAACGAGTACGGGATTGATGAGCATGCCCGGGCGCGGGTGGA
>NZ_FNDT01000016.1 GCF_900099735.1 Arthrobacter subterraneus
GTCTCCCCGGCTTTCTTGCCAGCCAGGACACCGCCATCACGCAGCTTGCGCCACTCAGCGATCTGAGAGGAATACAGCCCATGCTCACGCAGGAACGCACCGCCCTCCTGACGGGTGCAGGCATCCTCGTACTGCGCTAAAAACTCAAGCTTCTGCGCTGGGGTAAAAGACCTTCGAGGGGTCGGGCCACCGGCACGCGGTCCGGAACTACTCATGGATCCATCTTGGCCTACCTTGGCCAAAACTAGATTAGACATAATGATCGGTTTCCTGGTTCTCGCCCCACGCGATTAAGCTGACTTGCTCTGTCACCGTGGTACCGCTCCAGCCTGACACGTAGGGGCAGTTGGAGATTTACAGGAGGCAGATTGGCCAGTGCTGTCTCGACCTCAGATCCGGCTACTGGTTCCTCTAGGTTTTCGTCCTCGCTGGGGAGAGTGAGGCCGGCTTCAGCCAGAGGGTCTTCGCCATCCCCGGGGTCGTCTGTGCCGCTGGCGACGGCGAGGTGTTCTCCATATTCGATGATGATTAGTGAAACAGCGTGGTAGGCATCATCTTCCCTGCCGAGTTTCTGTAGCAGGTCGATGAGCCATTCGGCTTTGTCGGGAGCCTCCTGGAATATCGTTGACCTGAGCCCGTACACGAAGCCCAAAGCTGCCAGCGGGTGCCGTAGACGCAGATTCTTCGCGTCGCCGTAGGATTCTTCTACCCGGTTAGCTGCGTTCTTGCCGAAGCTTGAGTCCATCCTTTTCGTGCTGATCAGCAGTTCCGGTCCAGCGATCCAGTTAGACATGACCACGTCGACCTGTTTGAGATAGTTCTTTCCCAAGATGCTTGCACTGGACGCTGCCGCACCTGCTGGCGGCGTTGTAGCACGAAGCCGTTTCCACAACGCCTCCCGCTCCTTCACAGTTACCTTCTCCAACAGGCTGACGATGGGGCTAGGAAGAATGCGCGGCGCAGTTGCTCTTGGCCACACAGCGTTCTCATCGAAGCCGGCACGCCGCAGCTCGTACGAGAGCCACACGTCCAGGGCAAGCGCCGGAACGCCCGTGGTGGTCTCGGCCTGCAGGTAAAGGGGGACACCCAAAAGGCGTTTGAGGGTGGGGTAGTCGGGGTGGAATGTTAGCTTCCCGGAGTCATCATGTGCCCAGGGATTTGTGTGGATTCCGTCGGGAGCGGCATCGACGACGATCCGGTCGAACATTGCCCAGGCTTTGGCCTTTGTCGAAGGCTCAGCGGCCACTTCGCCCCCTTGTTACACGCCGATCGGTCATGCTTCTGTGTGCCTCGCGGACGCTCTGCAATGCTTGGACGTCGAGGACACCCGGGTCGGTGAGGAGCACACAATCCACTAGCTCAACAGCCTGAGCGAGCTTGCCTTGCTGGAGAAGCGTCCCTACTTGGCTCTTAATATCCCTGAGTTGCTCAGCCCGGGACATGACTAGTCTGGGGGAGGGCATTGCCCACACATCTGCCTCCCGCGGTTCTAGTTTGAGGATCCCGCCTCCGGAGGAGCGTCCCACCATTTCCGCGTTGAGCAACGTTACGGAGTTCAAGCTAGCCAAGGGTAGAAGATCACGCCCCAGTTCCTTGAGCTCATCGGTGAGGTAGACCCCATGGACGGAGTTCAGATGATGAGCACCGGCGCTATTCGTCGTCAACCTCGCTGTATCAGCGTTCATGCACGTCAAGAGAAGATCGGCTGCTCGCACAAGTGGAACTTTGTACCATGGCTTTCGGACTCGGCACTTGTACGCCTGATCAACTCCTGCCCGATGCCCGGATTCGATATACGCTTCGGCAGCGCTTGAGAGGCTGCCTGAGGGGCGGAATAGCCATGTCGCTTGTCCTGCCCGACCGAGAGCAGCCATTTTCGCCGTAGAGAGCTCCAACCCTCGTAAATGTGAGCTGCCGGGCGGTGAAAGCCGAACCAGCTCCTTACGAGAGAGCCCAAGTTCGCTTACCCTCGCGGGGGACAGGGCGAAGAAGTTGTTATTGCCGGTGACCATGCCGAGGGTGGTGTCCCCCCAAGCCTCAAGGTGCGTGAAATCGCCCGAAGCTTTTAGGGTACGAAGAGGCTCGATCGCGTCGGGCGCGACCAGAAGACCGGTCCATTTCCCTGCGGGGTCCTGTGGCTTCCACGTGAGTGGTACATCCATGCATGCGAGAGCGGCGGCATTCTGGGCTTGATGAATAGTGGCGTGATCCGTCGGGCCCTCCCCGAAACCATCGGCCAGGAGGAGAACGACGTCAGCCTCTGCGTCAAGAAAAACTTGCTCCCTGAACAGAACTAACTCAACGCTGCGGAACCTGTCGAACAGGAACTGTCTGACGGCAGACGCGTAGTTCACACTCAACAATTCCGCCGGAAGGACAAGACCCATGCGGCCACCCGGTTTCAGGAACAACGCGGAATGGACAGTAAAGGCAGCCCAACTTGAAGCTAACGCCGTGAGGGAAACACCAACTTTCAGCGCGGCTTTCCGCGAGCGGGAACGCGACTCACCGGTGAAGTCCTGATACCGAATATATGGAGGATTGCCAATTACCGCCGAATAGTCGGGGCGGGGATCAACATGGAAGAAATCACTGATTGTGATCTTCGCGGTTCCTCCTGCTTCCTTCACCCGGCAGTGCGCAACTCGGGCACTGTGAGGATGAATTTCCACGCCATCCACCCGAGGTGAAATCGCCGGTCTGCCATCCAGCTGCCGCAGGCGCTCGACTGCGCTAACCAAAAAAGCAGCGTCCCCCGTCGAGGGTTCGAGGACAAGATCATCTGCATCTCGAATGGCCCATTCGGCGATAAATTCAGTGATGGTTCCAGGGGTAAAAAAAGCTCCACGAGCCTTGCGAAGCTCAGCCGTGTCGACGAGGGCAGGCAGGGCTGAATGAGGCATGATCACCATTCTGGTCTATCCCACTGACATCCGTGGGAGGCAACGCTCGGACGCTTGCAAAGCAAATGGCGGCAGAGCGGCATTCGATCTTGGCATCACGGGGAGAGTCAGTCCCATCCTTCTAGATCGGTGGCCGTCCGCAGGGGAACCTGAAGCGTACGGAGTGACCTCGCCCACCAGTCACGCCTGATGGTGTGACCGGCTACCACCCATTTCTCGTCCCTAGGTTGGCCAAGGATTATCATGATCGGCTCCGGGCAGCGAGCTGGCACATGCCGGGCTATGGCTCGCAACGTTCCTCTGTCCCGTGAGCTAGGTACGGGCACCGCACCAGGGTGGGTATGCCAGTCTCCGAGGTAAGCAAGGCGGCGACCGGAGCGCGCGTAGAGGAGCGCTATCTGGTCGGACTGCCACGTGGCGTCGGGTGAAAATGAGTCTCGGGCGTGACGGGCATCCGGCCCGGGTCCGACCATATTTGTGATGCACACCGCGTCCTCGGTGCGCCACCCAAGGAGCACTCCGCCGGTTTCCAGAGGCGCACACCTGGCTGCTTCCTCCAGCAAGTCGTCGAGGACGTTCCTGCCTATCCAGATAGTCACGCGTGCGCGCACGACGGGTGCTTGCCCGGCGTGCGGTGTCCTGGCCCACATTGAAACGCGCTTCGATCTCCGCCAGAGTGAACCCCTGCTCGTAGAGCACGCCGATCTCGGCGACCTGCTGGTCGGTCACCTTGCACCGACGTGCGGGAACCGACCGGCGACGGAGGTGGACCGCCACCGTGGTGCGGTGCACGCTGAAGTGCTCGGCAACCCCCGCATGGTCTTGCCTGAGACGTACCTCATTACCAGCTCATCCACCTGAGTGGCATCGAGAAAGGTTTGTTGAGCCATCCCAATGGAGCGGACCGAGGGTCCCCGCAGTCCCGAATCGAGGGCTCAGACGGGCGATGGTCGCGTTGGTATGCCCCGTGAGACCGCCGCCTGGCCAAGGTTTTCGCTTGCGGGGAGAGGTTCTCAAACTCTCTACTGAGGTCCACAAGAGACCCTTGGAAACGCAGCGTTTCCGGGGGGCGTGCTCGTTAGGCGTTACTCAGCTGGTGGAAATTTAGTGACAGATGGCTAAGAACGCCGAAGATTCCTCCTGGCACACGCCTCGAGCGATCGACCGGCGCCGCCAAATAACCACCCTCAAAGAGGGGTTAGTGCTGACTACCACCAGAGAGCGCTCCCTTGGTGAATTTCCGCAACTATCTCAAATAGCGGCCCGCTCGTCTCAGGCGCCGGTACCCTGAGCTGTCCATGACGTCGACAAGGTGCAATTCGTTTTGAAGCCACATGACCTTGCTTGGGAATCCGTCCATGGCAAACGCCCATCGGCTTGGGGCGGTCAGAAATATTTGCAACACCTCTGAGAAAAGTGACGCGAGGTTTAGATTCTCGAACGCCTCTTGGTGGGAGCTGCGACCGTCGCTTGTCCGACCAATAACCGCCATAATGCGAGAGTAGACAAACATCGCCCCTCGCAGCCCCGCAATTCCTGCGCTCACGATCAGGGCACCAGGCAGTAGCTCCGGTGCGCTCAAAGCTCCGGTCCCGACGCCCAGCATCCGAACGGGCCCCTCGAATAGTCAGTAATTCAGCGCTCTCCTAGGAAGCGATCGCCGGACGCCGCGCAGGCCGCCGATGCGGAGCGCCGGACTTCGCTGGACGCGCTCTGCTGAACTCATCCAGTGCACGCGGGACTCGACCGGGCACCACCTGCTTGCGCGGCGCCGTCTTAGCGTCGAGCACCCGCGTGGCCGGCGGCGACCGGATGGGCGATGCTTTGACGGTCGTCCACCGTAGACTATGGAGCACAGGCGACGCACGGTGGGAGGTGAGTGATGGCAGGCTCTGGGGAGCACTTCAAGGCGCTCGTTCGTAGTCACGGAAGCGGCGACGACGACGCTTTCTACTCCGTTGCGCTGCAAGTCGCGGCGCAAGCCGCGCGACAGGGCCATCACCGTCTCGCGGCCGACCTTAAGGCGGCCGTCGACAACTCCCGGGTCGAGCGCCCGAAGAAGGTCACCTCCATCGCTCAACCGCGAGGCGACCTCTCCGACCTGGTGGTCGCCTCCCACCCCGCGGTCGGGCTGAAAGAACTCGTCCTGCCCGAGGAACTCGCCGCACAGGTACGCCGCGTCTTGAGCGAGCAGCGCCAACGCAAACAGCTCCTGGATCACGGGTTCGAGCCGGCTCACCGCCTCCTCTTCGAGGGGCCCCCGGGCACAGGCAAGACCATGACCGCCGCAGTGCTCGCGCACGAGTTGTCGCTGCCTCTGCTGACGATCAGGCTCGACAGCCTGATGAGCAAGTTCATGGGCGAGACCGCGAGCAAACTGCGGGTGATCTTCGACGCAGTCGCGGCGCAACGTGGCGTGTACCTGTTCGATGAATTTGACGCACTCGGCGGCGACCGCGCGGGAAACGACGTCGGTGAAGCACGCCGGATCCTCAACTCATTCCTGGTGTTCCTGGAGAATAGCTCCACCGAGAGCCTCGTCGTCGCGGCAACCAACCACCGTTCGATCCTGGACAAGGCACTGTTCCGTCGCTTTGACATGGTGCTCAACTACTCCCTACCGGATGCGAAACAGGCCGCAGCTGTAATGCGCGTAAGACTCGGCTCGCTCGCCAAAGGACTCCGTTGGGCGACGCTGGCCGACGAGATGACCGAGCTTTCCCACGCCGACCTGGTACGAGCCGCTGAGTCCGCCGCCAAGAGCGTCATCCTCGCCGGCGGCGCGCGCGTGACCGCAGACAATATCCGCGAAGCGCTGCGTTCGCGGCAGGCGGCGAGCGGTGGCTGAGGGACACGAACACCTCAGCCACCTTCTTGTAGAAAATCGAGCAGCAGACGAGGAGTTCCGTCGCCGGGGTGGACCTGACCCGAAGATCCAGCCCGTCGAGGACCGCGCCGGACACGGTGGTGGGCGTCTGAGCGAGTTGCAGGCGGCGTTCTCCAGTATCGACCAGGCACGAGAGGACCAGTTCACCGAGGCCGAACTCCGCGCCCTCGGCACCATCATCACACTGGAAGGCCAAGACCCGGCCTACCCGCTGAAGCTCGACACCCTCCAGCAGTTCACGACGCATCGCGCCCCGAACCGCAGACGGCCGAAGTGGCTGCTGCTCTCCGTACTGCCCGCGGACAAAGCCGCGGGCACCCCCGAGCGGGCAACCGTGTGGGTCAGCGACGACTATCGTCCGCGGTTCCTTCAGCTCTTCGAGGACTACCTGGCGAAGGAGTCACCGAAGGGCAAGCCACGAAACAATGAACTCGTCGCCAACATCGCGCGCATCCGCGCCACGGTCCTGGCCGACCTGTGGCAATCCGATGGCAGCCCGTCAAAAGGCACGACGTCATGGTGGGAAGTGTGGCTGCGCCCCAGCGCTGACGGGCCCGATCTCATGCGACGCTTCGCCGAGGTCTCAGGGCTGACTGTCTCGCAGCGTCTCCTCCGGCTGGTGGACCGCGACGTCATGTGGGTCGAGGCGACCTGGGCACAACTTGAGGTTCTCCCGTTCACCGCGATCCCGCTCGCCGAGATACGACGCCCGGAGTTCATCGACTCAATCGAAGACCTCACCTCCGAGGAGCAGGCTGAGTACGCCGACGACCTGGCCAAACGGTTGGAGCCCGCCGATGAACTCCAACCCGCTGTCTGCCACCTCGACACCGGCGTCGCCAGGAATCATGTCCTCATCGAGGGCTCCCTCGCACCCCAAGACCTGCACACCGTCCTCGGAGTCAGCGGGTACGACCGCGACGGTCACGGCACCAAGATGGCCGGGCTCGCACTGCTGGGCGACACGATGGACCGCCACCTCCTCGGATCAGACACCGTCACGTTGCGTCACCGACTCGAATCGGTTCGCATCCTCCCAACGGGAACCGAGAAACAGCACGATCCCCGTGTCTATGGAGACGTCACCGTGCAGGCGGTGTCGCTGCCAGAAATCGCCGCAGCACGGCGTCGCGTGTTCTGCATGCCGGTCAGCACCACCACCGACACTCCCGGCAAACCCGGTCAACCCACCTTGTGGTCGGCCACCGTCGACGCTCTGGCCGCCGGCGCCAGCGTCGTCAGCGACCGAGACGAACTCCGTCTGCTGGCTCCGCCGGACAACGACGCGGCACGCCTGCTGATGGTGTCCGCAGGCAACGTCACCGGCACCTACGTCGCTGACCACCTCGCAGAGTCCGATACCGCGGCTGTTCGCGATCCCGGACAAGCATGGAACGCACTCACCGTCGGTGCCTACACCGGTCTGGATACCGTGCCAACCGACCCCGCCTACGCGGGCTGGTCGGCCCTCGCACGGAGCGGCGACCTCTCGCCGCACAGCCGCACCTCGCTGCCGTTCGGCAACCGGCCCTGGCCGATCAAGCCAGACATCGTCATGGAGGGCGGCAACGTGCTCCACGACGGAAGCTCCATGTTCGAGCCCAACCACCCGGTACTGTCCCTGCGAACCACCGGTTACGCCACCGACCAGGCGCTGGCATCGGCCAACGCCACCAGCGCAGCGACCGCGCAAGCCGCGCGGCTCGCCGCGCTCGTCATGGCGACCTATCCTGAATACTGGCCCGAGACTGTACGTGCGCTCCTCGTTCACGCCGCCGAGTGGACACCGACCATGCGCCAAGAGATCGACCAGGCACGGCGCAGCGGGCTTCAAGCTCAGCAGATGCTGCTCCGCCGCTACGGGTGGGGCGTGCCGACCGAGGAACGAGTCCTGTTCTCCTCCGGTCGAGCCGTCACGCTCGTCGTGCAAGACGAGTTCGTGCCCTTCGAGGGGGACGACTTCAAAGCCCCATCGTTCCGGCTGCACGACCTTCCGTGGCCACGTGAGGTACTGCAAGACCTGGGCTCGACTTCGGTGACCCTGCGAGTCACTCTTTCCTACTTCATCGAACCCACAGCGTCCCGGCGAGGCTGGCGCCAGCGGTACAAGTACGCGTCACATGGGCTCCGATTCGAACTGCAAGACCCACTTGAGTCTGAGGCGCAGTTCGTACAACGAGTCAACCATGAAGCCCGTACCGAGGAGTCCGGCGGTCGCCCCGCAGCCGGACAAGTGTCCTGGCTGGTCGGTGCCAACCAGCGCCTGTATGGCTCCCTGCATCAAGACCTTTGGGAAACGTCCGGCGCGGAACTTGCCGACACCGGAAAGGTGGCCGTATACCCCGTCGGCGGCTGGTGGAAGAACACCAAGAACCGCGACCGCATCGACCGAGCGGTGCGATACGCGCTGGTCATATCGCTCAAGACCGACGCCACCGGCGTGGACCTTTACACGCCGGTCGCGAACACACTCCACGTCCCGGTCGAGATCCCAATCGAGTGACTCTTCACCCCGGCCGACTCGCTTGCTTCGGCAGCCACTCGGGTGCTCTGCGGGCGCCGGCCACTGGGCCGGATCGTGACTCCCTCTGCGGCGATGGACCGTCGCACGGTCTGCTGGCTCACGCCGAACCGCATTCCGACCTGCAACAGCGTGAGACCCGACTCGTAGAGAGCGGCTGCCTCGGCAACGAGAAGCCCATCGAGCCCGTCCTGACGAATCGGAACCGCGCGGCGAACCAGGTGCGCTGCGACGGTGCGGCGGTCGACGCCGAACTGACGGCCCAGCTGAGCTAGCGTCGCTCCCGCCTCATACAAGCCCACCAATTCATCAACCTGAACCGGGCGGAGAAGGGTTTGAGTCATCCCAATTGACCGCACCATCCGCCCCCGGGCGTCCCTCACGGCCGGTCCGGACGAGCGACGCGAACTCCGAAAGACCCCACGAGACCGCCGTGAAATGAGGGTCTTCAAGGCCGGGCAGGGGTTCTCAAACTCTCTACGAAGGTCCACCACATGTAGCAGAGCATCCCCGTCGAACCATCGGCGGGGATGCTCTGTGTCGGGGTATATCCCTTGATCGCACAGGGCAACGTTGCCTTATGGCAACAGCCATTGACTCCGGCCGGCAGGAAGCCTGTACTGGAAGGGAAAGAGACTTTCAGTACAGCGGCACCGAAGATGCCGAAGGGAATTCCGATGACCACCCTGTTGGCGATACCCGTCCAGACGGCGCTCGCCGTCGTCGTCATCTGTGCGCTCATCGCTCTGACGGCGGTCGCTGTCTCACGGGGGCTGGAGCGCGATCAGGACCGCGACGGCATCTTCTGGACCGGTTTCACCGGAGGCTTCGCCTGTCTGGGCGCAATGACCGGAGCCATGGTGGTGATTCCGGAGACAGCGGCGGTCACGGGTCTCACCGGCCTGCTGGGCATCGGGATGGCCGCCGGCTGGGTGTGGCGCGGTGAGCAGGAGCGGGGCGCCCGCCGTCGTCGTCAGATGGTGGAAAGGGAGTGGGCAGCCTTGCGTGCCCGCCACGAATCCGTGCTGCAGCGGTGGGTGAGTTACGAGCTGGACCCGGCGGTCGCCATCGATTACCCGGCCATGACTGACCTCAGGCAGGCCGAAACTGCGCAACTGGTGCGCGCGATGCGGAGGGCTGCCGTCCTGCGTGAGCAGGCCGAGACGGCCGACGACGGCGGTGCGTCCGGTTACGAGTCAGCCGTCGCCGAACTGGAGGCTGCGTTCGAGGCGGCCGAGCAGGCGGCCGGGGCCCGTTCGACCGCTCACAGGGAGGACCGTTAGGCTGGGCTGGTCACTCAGGATCGAAGGGGAAAGTCGATGAGTCCAGCACGCACCTTCCAGCACAGGGCGCTCGCCGTCCTCGCCGCCGGAGCACTCGCGCTCACGTCGGCCGGGCTCGCTGCGCCCGGAGCTGCCGCTGCGGCCGACGCGAAGTCCGGCACCTCGGCGCAGGCCGAGCGCAAACAGCAGGTGCGCTTCGCGACCTATAACGCGAGCCTGAACCGGTCGACCGAGGGAGCGCTGGTTGCGGACCTGAGCACCGGGGATGACGCGCAGGCGCAAAAAATCGCGGAGGTCATCCAGATCAGCGCCCCTGACGTGGTGCTGCTCAACGAATTCGATTACGACGCCGGCCACAAGGCCGCTGATCTCTTCCGGACCAACTACCTCGAGGTCAGCCAGAACGGCAAGGTTCCCGTCCAGTACCCGTACGTCTACACGGCTCCGTCCAACACCGGTATCCCCAGCGGGATGGACCTGAACAATGACGGCACTGTCGGCGGCGCCGATGACGCGCTGGGATTCGGCCAGTTCGAGGGACAGTACGGGATGGTGCTGTACTCCAAATACCCCATCGACACCCGGAACGTCCGTACTTTCCAGAACTTCCTGTGGAAGGACATGCCGGGGGCACTCCTGCCCGACAATCCGGCAACCGCCAGGCCCGGCGACTGGTTCACCGATGAGGAGCTGGCTGCAGTCCGCCTCTCCAGCAAATCCCACTGGGACGTGCCGGTCACTATTGACGGTTCCACCGTGCACGTTCTCGCGAGCCACCCCACTCCGCCCGTGTTCGACACCGACGAGGACCGCAACGGCCGCCGGAACAGCGACGAGATCCGGTTCTGGGCGGACTACATCCGAGGCGGGCAGGACGCCCGCTACATTTACGACGACGGCGGCACCCGCGGCGGTCTCGACCGGCGTGCCGACTTTGTGGTGCTGGGCGATCTCAACAGCGACCCCGCTGACGGGGAATCACGCGACGGGTCGATCAGTCAGCTCCTCGAACTGAGGGAGGTCCGGGATCCGCTGCCCGCCGCGGAGGGTGCGGCTGAAGCGTCGGTCCTTCAGGGCAGAATCAACCTGGAACACCGCGGTGATCCAGCTCTGGACACAGCCGACTTCGAGGATGCCGCCGCCGGCAACCTCCGTGTGGATTACGCGCTCCCCTCTAAAACGCTCAAAGTCCGGGGCTCGGGTATTTTCTGGCCGCGTGCCGGTACACCCGGTTCGGAATTGACGGGGGTCTACCCGTTCCCCACGAGCGACCACCGCCTGGTGTATGTCGACGTCGACGTCGCCTCCCCTTCGGACAGCAGGAGAAACTAGGCGCTCCAAGCCCTCCGGCACGAGCTGGGCAGGCAGGACTCTGGTCAGGCATCTGAGGCTCGTGTAGCCTGACCGCCATGGGAACAATAATTTTCGAGTAGTTGCGTCGCTGGCGGCCGTGCCCGTCCCGCATACAGGAACACCCACCCAAAAGACCGTGTCGAGGCATTTGCCTCCATGCTTGTTCCCTCCTCTCCTGCGCACCGGACAGCCGGAAAACTGACTGTGCAGCAGAAGCCTCGTCGGAACCCACAGATCCAGAGCGGCCCAGCAGGCGCTGACGCCGTGACTTTACGGATTCTGGCGGTGAGGGAGCCCGCCGGTCACAGCCATTGAAGGAGAGTCATGCCGCAGCAAGACAACCAACAGCCCCTGAACGTTCAGGTCACAGAGGCAGCAGCGAAGAAACTGGCCGATGATCCGCGGGCCCGGGAAGCGCTGGCGCGAAAGAACCCCGCCTTCGGGGAACTGGACAGCGCACACAGCACCGGCAGGAACAAATCCATCCACGCCAGCAGCAAGCAGGGAAAGCCCGAGAAGAAGGTGCGCTGGTGAGGGACGGCGTCCACAGAGGGCGTTAACGTGAAACTGGCTCCGCGTTCTGCGTATGGGGGAATCGCAGAATGGGGAGCCAGTTCCATAACTATAATGCACGGGAGGGGTTAAAAGTCCAGTCGAAATCCACCGAAGGGTGATGATGACAGTCACAGCTAAGGCGTTTCAGCTGTGGCGTTCCCGGATAGCCCCTGAAGCAACGGTTTCCGACCTCTGCCGCAAGGCCGACATCAAGCGGTCCACCCTCGCCCAGCAGCTTGTTCGCGGGAAAGTGTCCGTGGAAACTGTGGTCAGCATAGCCCGCGCCTACGGAATTCCTCCCGTAGAGGCACTGAGTGAGTTCGAGGGTTACCGTGACCTTACGGACGGCCTGATTCCGCCCACGCCGGAGGAATACCTGAGCCAGGTGTCCTCGATGGACCTGTTGCGCCTGATCCTGGGACGCAGTGAGGACACCGACTGTGTCGGCTGCCCGATCAGTTTTCAGCTTGAACCTCTCCCACACAGGTACTCGGTCCGCGCCTGGTTCGACGCCGTCGACCGCGGGGAGCTGCGCCAGGCGCTCACCACGAGGACCGGCATCGCGCCCCAGAACCTCTCTGCACAGCTCAGCGCCGGCCGGCTGAGCACGCAGTTGTGCGTGGAGGTGGCCCGGGTGTCCGGGGTATCCCTTGCGAACGGCCTGGTGGTTACCGGCCTGCTCACCCCAGAAGAGGCTGACTGGGCAGGCACCGGCCGCGAGCAGGTGTTGAGCGGCCTGCCCGATTCGGAGCTGATCCTGCTGGCGCGTGACCGGTTGGACGGGCTTGGGAAACGCCTGCGCAAGCAGGAGCAGGACAGTACGCGTGACCAGACACTATGGGAGAACCTCGGATGAGCAGCGGAACACTGATTCAATGGATTGCGCTGGCCATCTGCGTCATCTTTGCTGCCGCCAGAATGCCCGACGCCGTTCGCGGCAAGGGCCGGTGCATGTTCGTGGTGCTGGTGCTTTTCGTGCTCGCGGTGGCGCTGAGCCTTCCACCGATCTACCTTGTTGTTGACGGCCTCCTCGGTGGCGTGAACGTCGCAAACCTCCTGATCCGCTTCAGCCTGTATGCCATCATGCTGCTGCTCGGCCTACGCGGGGCCGCAGCCTTCGGGTCCCGGCGCGCCCAGGCCCTTATCCGTGGACCGGTGGGGATCTCGGTTCTTGGCTTCACTGTGGTGGCCACCGTGATCCTGTTCGTGTTGAGCGACCTCCCCGAATCCTCGACCGGCCTGCGCGCCTACGCTGACCAGACAACCGTGCACTGGTACGCCCACCTTGGCCGGATCTATCCGGCCTACGTGGGCGCCTGCCTGCTGGGTCCGGCAGCAGCGAACGCCCTGGACACGACCGCCCGCGGTTTGCATCGTCTGGCGGCGGGGATGATGGCAGTCGGCTTTGTGATGGTCCTGGCACACATGGCCCTCAAGCTCACGGGCATCAGGACGGGGGCCGCTGATGTCTACCTCCCGTTCGGCGCGATTGTCCTGGTGACGACTGGTATCACCCTGATCTGGCTGTCCCGGAGACGGTCGGCGAAGGACGGCTCTGCCAACTTTCTCGCGGGCGAGCAGCGGCGCTTCTGAAGGTGCGGTTAGTCCCTTTGAAAGATTATTCCGACCAATATCGCAAACACTGTTCACGTTTTCATCATGGTGTGTCAAAATTATGATTATGTAACTCCCGGCGACCGTGGGGGGTCACCGGGTTTACACAGCAATAGGTGCGTCCATTAGAACGGGTGGACGCACCTATTTCGATTTCCGGGACGGGCTAGCCCGCCGGCAGCGTGCTGTCAGGCGTCGTGGTCTGTTTCGAGGATGCGAACCAGCGAGTCAAGAGCCTCATCCGCGCCGTCGTCCTCTGACCGGAGTACCACCACGTCACCGTGCTCGGCTCCCAGGCTCATCAGCGAAAGGATGCTCGAAGCATCCATCGCTTCGTCCGCCGGGCTGCCCTCAAGGGCAATGGTCACCTCAACGGGCAGTTCCCCCGCCGCTTCGGCGAAAATGGCTGCAGGCCGGGCGTGGAGCCCCACCCGGCTGGCTACGGTTGCTTTGCGTTCGATCATGATCTTCCTTCCGTTGCTTTTGTGCGAGCCTACAGGCCCAGGGTCTCGAGGATGGGTAAACCGGCCCGCACCGCTGCGCGTGCCTCCAGGGCCGTCGGCGCGGCCAGCGCGCGCTCAGCCAGTTCCCTGGCTTCTGCTGTTGACACCGAGCCGATCACTGCCGCCACAGCGGCCAGCGCCCGTGAACTCATCGACAGTGAGTCGACCCCCAGGCCTACCAGAACGACGGCGAGGGCCGGATCCGCGGCCGCCTCACCACAGACGCCGACTGACTTCCGCCCGGCATCCGCGCCGTCGGGGCCGGCCTCACTGCGGGCGGCACCGGCACCGGCCACCGTACTCCGGATCAGCTGAAGGACAGCCGGCTGCCACGGGTCGTTGAGGGCGGCCAACGGGCCGAGCTGACGGTCCGCGGCCATCACGTACTGGGTGAGGTCATTGGTGCCGATGGACACAAAATCCACCCGCTGCAGGATGGTCCGTGCGGTGAGAGCAGCAGAGGGAACCTCAACCATTACCCCGGGTGTCTGCAGCCCGGCTGCAGCGCAGGACTCAGCGAAGCGCCGCGCCTCCTCTGCAGTGGAAATCATCGGTGCCATGACCCAGATGTCGGTGGTTGCGCCGTCGGACGCCTCGGCGATCGCCTTCAGCTGGCGGTCCACCACGCCGGGAGTCACAAGTTCCGTGCGGTAACCGCGGACGCCGAGTGCGGGATTGGGTTCGGTGGCGTCCGTCAGGAAGGGGAGGGGCTTGTCCGCGCCGGCGTCGAGGGTGCGCACCACCACCTTTCCGTGGGGGAATGCATCGAAAACTTCCCGGTACGCCGCGGACTGTTCGGCGACTGTCGGCTCCGTATCCCGGTCCAGGAAACAGAACTCGGTGCGGAGCAGGCCAACACCCTCGGCCCCTGCTTCCGCCGCCTTCCGGGCGTCGGAACCTCCACCCACGTTGGCGAGCAGCGGCACACGGTGACCGTCCGACGTCGTACAGGTGCCGTTGTAGGCGCCAAGCGAACGCGCCTGCTCCGCCCAGATGGCCGATGCCGTCCGTTCCACGTCCCCCGGCCCGGTGAGTACGGTTCCCGCGGCGCCGTCGACAAACACCTCGGTGCCGTCCTTGATCTCGTCCACGCCGCGGGCGGCCACGACGGCGGGGAGACCGAGTGCCCGCGCCAGGATGGCGGTGTGGGACTGGGGGCCGCCGGAGGAGGTGATCAACGCAAGAACCACTTCCGGGTCAAGCGTTGCGGTATCCGCCGGTGCCAGATCCTCCGCCGCGAGAACAAAGGGGCGGTCGGCCGCAGGAATACCGGGGGCCGGCAGGCCGCGCAGTTCGGCGACGATCCGCGAACGGACGTCCAGGACGTCCTGGGTGCGCTCGGCCATGTAACCGCCCAGGCCCCTCAGCATGTCCGCCACCTGCGCCCCCGCCTCCCAGACTGCCCGTTCGGCGGAGATGCCGGCGACGATGAGGGTATTGGAGGATTTCAGGAGCATGGGATCCGCTGCCATCATGGCGGTGGCTTCCAGGACTGCCCTGGCGTCTCCGGTGGCCGAGTCGCCGCGCTTCCGCAGCTCGGCCTGCACGCTCTTGGCGGCGGCCTTCAACCGTGCCGTTTCCTCATCAACCGTGGTGCTGGACCATTTCTCCCCGGCTGGGGGCTCCGCTACCGGGCGCGGCATTTGCCGTACCGGTCCGATGACCCTGCCGGGGCTCACTCCTACGCCTGTAAACGTGTTCAATGGTCCAACTCCTCAGCTTGGGACTAGGCGGCAACCGACTCGGAAGCGGCAGCCGGTACCGGCTTGCGGACAGCGAACCGCTTGAGGGCCACCACCGCCAGGGCCGAGATGACCATGCCTACGAGGATCGCTACAACAAACATAACGACATTGCCGATCGCGAAGAATACAAAGATTCCTCCGTGGGGGGCCTGCGATGTCACTCCGGTTCCCATGATGATGGCGCCGGTTACCGCCGAACCCAGCATTCCTGCGGGGATGACCCGCAGCGGATCCGCTGCCGCGAAGGGGATTGCACCCTCGGAGATGAAGGCGGATCCCAGGAGCCAGGCAGCCTTGCCGTTCTCGCGCTCGGCGAGGGAGAAACGGCGTCGGTCGATCACCGTTGCCAGCGCCATGGCCAGCGGGGGAACCATGCCTGCGGCCATGACCGCGGCCATGATCTGCCATGGCGCCTGGTTGGCGACGGTGCCGGCACCGAGGCCGGCGACGGCGAAGGCGTAGGCCACCTTGTTGATGGGGCCGCCGAGGTCGATGGCCATCATCAGGCCGAGGATAACCCCGAGGAGCAGTGCACCGGCACCGGTGAGGCCGGACAGCCAGTCGTTCAGTGCCACGGTCAGGCCGGCAATCGGGCCGCCCAGGATCAGGATCATGAGACCGGAAGCCACAATGGAGGCGACCAGCGGGATGATGACCACCGGCATGAGGCCGCGCAGCCAGCGGGGTACCGACAGTTTGCCGATCTTCATGGCCACGTACCCGGCGAGCAGGCCGCCGACGATCGCCCCGAGGAACCCGGCGCCCATGAAACCTGCCACCGCGCCGGCAACGAAGCCCGGTGCGATGCCCGGCCGGTCAGCGAGCGCGTAGGCAATGTAGCCCGCAAGGGCCGGAACCAGGAAGCCCATTGACAGGGCGCCGATCTTGAAGAGCACCGCTCCGAGGTAGGCACCGAGGGCACCCGAGGCTGTTTCCGGGAATTCCGTGGGCAGGTTCCACAGGCTGTTGTTGACCACCATGTCATCAGCAAACCCGGTGATGTCATACCCGCCGAGCAGGAAGCCGAGGGCAATGAGGAGGCCGCCGCCGGCAACGAACGGGATCATGTAGCTGACGCCCGTGAGCAGCGCGCGCTTGAGCTGGCCGCCGATGCTTTCACTGCCGGACTCGTCGTCGTGCGTTCCGGGTGTCGAGGAGTCGGCCACACGGCGGGCATTCGGGTTGTCGGCGGCGGCGAGCGCTTCCTCCACCATGACGCCGGGCTCGTCGATGCCGCGCTTCACGGGAGCGTTGATGACCGGCTTGCCGGCGAACCGGTGCTTGTCGCGAACGTCGACGTCGACGGCAAAGATGACGGCGTCGGCAGCGGCGATCACGGAGGGGTCCAGGGGAGTGGATGCGGAGGATCCCTGCGTCTCCACCTGGAGGTCGATGCCGCGCTCCTTGGCGGCGGCAACCAGGGAGTCCGCGGCCATATAGGTATGGGCGATCCCGGTGGGGCAGGCGGTCACGGCGATCAGGCGCTTGGTGCGCGCTGCGACCGGCGGCGTGGTGGTACCGGGGTCGGCAGACTCCGGGTTCACCGAGGTGGCGCCGCCTTCCTTCTTCGCGGGCCCGGCGTCGAGCGCTTCCTCCACGAGGGCCACGATCTCCTGCTCGGAGGAAGCGGCGCGCAGCGCTGCGGTGAAGTCCTTCTTGATCAGGGAGCGGGCGAGCTTCGACAGGAGCTTGAGATGCTGCTGGTCCGCGCCCTCCGGGGCTGCGATGAAGAACACCAGGTCTGCCGGGCCGTCCTTGGCACCGAAATCGACCTTCGGTTCGAGGCGGGCCATGGCGAGCGTCGGCTCAAGGACGGCGGTGGACCGGCAATGCGGGATGGCGATTCCACCGGGAATTCCGGTGGCCGTCTTCTCCTCGCGGGCCAGGGCGTCAGCGAACAGCCCTTCCACCTGGTCGGCACGGCCCTGCGCCACCACCAGCTCGGCGAGCCGGCGGATAACGCCGGCGCGGTCATTGCCCAGCGACTTGTCGAGGACGACAAGTTCTGGCGTAATCATTGCGGACATCGGAATTCCTTTGGGGGTTATGGGTGGTTGGGGGACGTGTTGGCTGGGGTGAGCGCCCGTACCGTGACGGCGTCGGGCGTGGTCTGGTGCATGGCGGGCACGGTGGATCCCGGCAGGGAGGCCGCGGCCGAACCGTGGGCCACCGCCTGGCGAAGGCAGTCGGGGGCGCCGGCGCCGCCGGTATGCGCCAGAAGGTAGCCGGCCAGCGCGGAGTCTCCCGCGCCGACGGTCGAGATGGCAGTGATGGGTGGGTGCTGGGCATGCCAGGCACCCTCCGCGGTGACCAGCAGGGCGCCCTTGGACCCGAGGGTCGCAAGCACGGCGCCGACGCCGCGGCCGAGTAACCGGGTGGCGGCCTCCACGGCGAGTTCCTGTTCGTCTTCCAGGCTGTCTCCTGCACCGAGTCCGGTGAGCTGGGAGAGCTCCTCTGCGTTCGGCTTGAGCAGATCAGGAGCGGCGCCGCCCTCAATGGCGGCAATCAACGCAGCCTCGGAGGCATCAAGGGCGATCAGTGGTGCCCGGTCGCCATGCCGCGTCCTGACCGCGCGCACCACTGCGGCGTAGAAATCGGACTCAAGTCCCGGCGGTAGGGACCCCGCGAGCACCAGCCATCGGGCGCCGTCGGACAGGTGTACCACCAGATCGATGAGTGCGTCGGCTTCCTGCCGGTTCAGCGCGGGGCCGGGCTCGTTGATCTTGGTGGTGGTGCCGTCGGGTTCCGTGATGGTCACATTGCTGCGCAGTGCCGCTGCAATGGGCAGGTTGCGGTACGGCACGCCGGCGGCCTGAAGGCCCACAAGCACCGGGTCATTGTCATGGCCGGGCAGGATGGCGAGGGTGTCCGCGCCGCCCGCCGACAGAGCGCGGCACACATTGACGCCCTTGCCGCCGGATTCCTGGCGGTTGGCCGTTGCGCGCTGAACTGCGCCGCGGGCAAGGGGAGCGGCAAGCTCGATGGTGCGGTCGAGGCTGGGATTGGCGGTCAGGGTGATGATCATGCGATCACCAGCTCTACATCGGCATCCGCCAGTGCCCGCGCGAGCGCCGGTTCGGGCTGGGCGTCGGTGATGAGCGCGTCGATCTCGGTGAGTCCGGCGAAACCGACGAGCGTCTGCGCGTCCAGTTTCGACGCGTCCGCCAGAACGACGACGCGGCGTGCTGATTGAACGATTGCAGCCTTCACGGAGGCCTCCTCAGGGTCTGGGGTGCTGAGCCCGAATTCCGGGTGCACTCCGTTGGTTCCAATGAAAACGACGTCCGGCCGGAATCCGCTGTACCGCGCCACCGTGCCGCTGCCCACGCACACACTGGTGAGGCTGCGGACGCGGCCGCCGATGAACTCAACCTGCAGCGATGAACCGATCAGGGTGTGGGCTACCGGCACCGAATGGGTGATGATGAGCAGCTGGTCAACGGCTTCCTGCGCGAGGAGCCCCGCCAGGTAACCGGTGGTGGTGCCGCCGTCGAGCACTATGGAGCCCTCAGCTGGAACCATCCCCAGCGCCGCCTTGGCGATGCGCGCCTTCTCGGCCTGGTTGCGTCCCTCGCGGCTGGTCAGGCTGAGCTCACTGGTGCTGGCGCTCGCCGCCGGGACCGCGCCACCATGGACGCGGCGCAGAAGCCCGTCCTTCTCCAGGAGTGCCAGGTCGCGGCGGACTGTCTCCTTGGTGATGTTGAAACGGGCGGCGAGCTGTGCGACCGTGACCCGCCCCTCGGACGCAACCAGCGTGGCGATCCTGTTGTAGCGTTCTTCGGCGAACACGGGACTCCTTACGGGTGACGGCAATCACATGAATGTGTGTTTCAGTGACTCTATCTGTGTTTGTGTCTGCCTGTCAATCAAAAACGGAGTCAAACCCAAATTCAATTTTTGACGCTGTGGCGTTAAAGCAGGAAGCCACCCGCAGGGATGCAGGTGGCTTCACGGTGGGGCCGGCTGACTCGCCGGCCAAACAGGCGGACAGGTCAGATGCCGCCATCGCGGGTCTCGTTGCGGGTAATCTGCTCGCCGGTGTTGGGATCCTGGACGGTCCTGGATTCGCTGACACGCCGCTGGCTGCGGGGTGCGTTCATGAGCAGGGACACGATAAGCCCCAGGATGCCCACTCCCATCAGGATGTAGCCCACCAGGGTGAGATCGATGAAGTTCACGAGATTGTCTGCGACGGCGAAGGCCAGGATTGCACCGAGTGCAATCAGGACGATGGAGGAACCGATTCTCATGCCAACTACTCCTTGATTTGACCCGCCGTGAAGTTTTTGTGGTTAGTGCAGTAGCCACGGTGGGTTGCGAATATCGCGCTATGTAATCAGCATACTTGGCTGCCGGTTCGAGTGGCTCGGGCGGCGCGGCGAAATTATCCAGCGGGGCCACATCCCGACCTAACGGTGAAGTTTTGATTACGGGGGGTTGCAAACTGTCGGAGCAGGAGTTTAATGGTTCCACTGGCAGGGGCGTAAGCTATTACTAAGCGCACTGATGAAGTAGGGTGGTAAGTAGTTGCACTTCGGTGCACCGTGAAATCGAACATTCGATAAAGGAGCACTTCATGAATTTCCTCGCATTTCTTCTTCTCGGTCTTATTGCGGGCGCCATCGCCAAGATGATTCTGCCCGGACGCCAGGGTGGCGGCTGGCTCATCACGCTTGTTCTCGGCGTGGTTGGAGCCCTTCTGGGAGGCTTCCTGGGCAACCTGCTCTTCGGTGTCGGAGTGAATGAGTTCTTCTCGCTTTCCTCGTGGCTGCTGGCCATCGGCGGAGCGATCATCGTCCTCCTCGTCTACGGAGCTATCACCAAGAATCGCTCGCACGCCTAATTGGGTGTGACGCACTAAAACGCCCCGTCGGTCTCATCCGGCGGGGCTTTTTGCGCGACTTTTCGGTGCGCACCAGCCACACTTGAGTAACCCTAGGGAAGGATCAGTAATGGCACGCTTCAACCCCGCGGGAAAATTTGCCAGCGGAGCGGTATTCGACCGGCATGGCCAACCTAAACCGGGTGTCCAGCGCGTGGTGGAACGGGCTATCGACATTCAGCGACCTCTGGTTCTTGCAAACATTCGGAGACTGCGGAGAAAATACCCCTCCGCGACCGCCGCTGAACTGAACGCAAAACTGGAGCGGGATTACCTTGTTGCAATCACTACGGCCGGCGCCGCGGTAGGAGGCACCGCCGTCGTGCCTGCAATCGGGACGGTGGTTTCACTCGGGCTGTCGGCCGCTGCGACCGTCGGCTTCCTTGAGGCGACGGCGCTGTATGCGCAGTCGGTGGCCGAGCTTCACGGCATCTCCACTGACGATCCGGAGCGCGCACGGACCCTCATCATGGGCATCCTCATGGGAGAAGAAGGGTCTGCACTGATCCAGGCAACCATCGGCTCGTCCGCGGGCGGGGTTACCCGCCACTGGGGCAACGTTGTGGGCGGATCGATGTCATCCTCGGCCGTGCGGGGTATCGGCGCAAGCATCCGAAAGCGGTTCATCCGGCGCATGCTCGCCCGGCAGGGGGGCGCGCTGCTGGGACGCGCGCTGCCGTTCGGGGTGGGAGCTGCGGTAGGTGGAGCGGGCAACCACATGATGGGCCGTACCGTCATCAACGCCACCAGGGAGGCATTCGGTCCGCCGCCCACGGTCATTCCCGGCGAACTGCTGACTGAACTCGAGAAGCTTCCGGCCCCTACGGCGGAGGATACGGGGTCCTGAGGGTCTCACATGCTGCCCAGCCCAGGCTGGGGCTGAGCCTCAGCCGAAGCCGAAGCCTGAGCCTGAGCCTGAGCCTGAGCCTCAGCCTCAGCCGAACAGGGCGTGGGCAAGCGCAAAGATACCCAGCCCGGCGAGGGAGCCCACAACGGTGCCGTTGATCCGGATGAACTGGAGGTCCTTGCCCACCTGGAGTTCGATCTTGCGTGAGGTTTCCTCCGCGTCCCAGCGCTCCACGGTTTCGGAGATGATGCCGGCAATGTCGCTGCGGTAGGTACGCACGAGGTATCCGGCGCCGTCGGAAATCCACCGGTTGATCCTGCCCGCAAGGTCCCCGTCGGTGGTCAGGCGGCGCCCGAAGTCGCGGACGGCTGCCTTGAAGTTCCGGGTCAGCTCACTGTCGGGGTCATTGACGGCCTCGAGGAGTGCCGTCTTGACCGTTGACCAGGCCCGCGCGGCCACATCGTGAACCCGCGGATCGTCCAGGAACCCGGCCTTGATCTCCTCGGCCTTGGCGATGACCGCCGGGTCATGCTGTAGGTCCTGGGCGAGGTCCTTCAGGTACTTGTCGATGGAAAGCCGGACATCGTGCTGCGGGTCGGCCTGGACTGCCCGCACAAACTTCGCGAGCTCCACATAGACCTTGTCCCCTACCATCCCGTCCACAAAGTGGGGCACCCACGTGGGGGAGCGCTGGGACACCACGCGGGATACGACGTCGTAATTGGCATCCACCCACTCGGCCGCGCGGTCCACCAACAGGTCCACCAGACGGTGGTGGTGGCCCTCCTCGAAAATCCGCTCGGCCATCCTGCCCACAGGCGGACCCCACGGGGGGTCGACCACATGCTTGCGCACCATCGATTCGATGACCCGCTGGACGGCGTCGTCATCCAGGACAGTGAACGCGCCGCGGATCAGGGCGGCACCCTCGACGGCGACGCGGTCAGCCCCCTCGGGGCGGGCCAGCCAGGAACCTGCGCGCTGCGCGAGCCCGAGGGAGGACAGTTTCTCCTGCACCACCGACTCCGAGAGGAAGTTTTCCTCGACAAACTGCCCCAGGGAGGCGCCGATCTGGTCCTTCTTGCGGGGGATGATCGCCGTATGGGGGATCTTGAGCCCCATCGGGTATTTGAACAGGGCAGTCACCGCAAACCAGTCGGCCAGGGCGCCCACCATGCCGCCCTCCGCCGCAGCGCGGACATATTGAAGCCACGGGTACTCATCCTGCAGGGCGAACGCAAAGAGGAAGATCACGGCCATGAGCGCCAGCAGTCCGGTGGCGACGGCCTTCATCCGCTTCAGACCCGCCGCGCGCTCCGTATCGGTCAACGCAATGCTCACTTCGTCCTCCGCATCATGGCTGAGTTTCCCATCTAACCAGCCGCCGGTAGGGCAGTCACGCCGGGCATTCGCTAGCGTAGGGCCTGTGGCAGAACAACGAGCGGTACAACACCTGGTTTTCGCGCATCGCGGTGCGAGTCAGCAGTACGCCGAGCACACTCGCGCGGCGTTCCTCCAGGCGCTCGCGGAAGGCGCGCACGGCATCGAGTGCGACGTCCACATGACCGAAGACCTGCAGCTGGTCTGCATCCATGATTCGACTCTCGACCGCACGTCGAGCGGGACCGGTGATGTGGCGGACCACACGCTGCGCGAGCTGCGCGAACTCGACTTCGCCTCGTGGAAAGGCGCCAACGTGCCGCCCCAGTACGGCGGTATTGCGGACCAGCTGCTCAGTCTCGAGGACCTGCTGGACCTCCTCCGGCGGGACGGGAGGGAGCTGGAACTCGCAATCGAACTGAAGCACCCCAGCCCCTTCGGGCTCAGGCTCGAGGAGCGGCTGATCGCGTTCCTCATGAGGGAGGGCTATGACCCGGTGACGTCGCGGCTGGCCAACCTTCACATCAGCTTCATGAGCTTCAACCCCGATTCCGTCAGGCATCTGCTGGAACGGGTCCCGGCCGACGTGGTTTGCCAGCTTGTCGCCGACGTGCAGCCCGAGGATGTGCGCGAGACGCTGGGACCGCTCACCGCGGCAGCCGTGATGAATCTGCTCCGCCGCGCGTTGCATGAGGGCGAGCGCATCATTGCGAGCGGGGCGGTGGGAATTGCGGGACCCGGCATCGAGTACGTCCGTGCACACCCCGAGCGGGTGACCGGCTGGCTTGCCGCCGGGCTGCGCGTCCGGGTGTGGACAGTGGACACGGACGACGACGTGGACTTCCTCCGTGACCTCGGTGTCCAGGAGATCACCACAAACCGGCCTGCCCGCGTCCTGCGCAGGCTCGGAGGGGAGCCCGACTCCGGGCGTTTGTGATTGAGTTAATGCATGGCCATGCCGATTGAGGACTATGCACTTATATCCGATCTCCATACCGGCGCCCTGGTCTCCCGGGCCGGAAGCGTGGATTGGCTCTGCTACCCGCGGTTTGATTCGCCGTCGGTTTTTGCGGCGCTTCTCGGAAATGAGAACCACGGCCGCTGGCTTATCGCGCCGACGCACGACGCCGGTGCTGCCGACCCCGTGGAATGGAAATACATCGACTCGACCTTTGTGGTGCAGACCCGGTGGCGGACCGAATCCGGCGAGGTTCTCGTGACGGACTTCATGCCGCTGCATGACCGGCGTGCCTCCCTCGCACGCCGTATCGAGGGCATCAGCGGCTCCGTGCCGATGCACCAGGAGCTGGTTGTGCGGTTCGGTTACGGGGAGGTCCTGCCCTGGGTGAGGCGCACCCATGAAGAAGGCGGGCCGGGCATCCTGGCCATGGCAGGTCCGGACGCGCTGCTGCTGCGCGGCACCCACCTTCCCCGTGCCGCGGACCACCGCCATATCGGTGAGTTCACGGTCAACGCGGGGGAGAAGGTGGACCTGGAGCTGGTGTGGTACCCCTCCCACCGGCCGCAACCGCCGGTCCTGGACTTCGATGCCACGCTCCAGTCGACGATTGACTACTGGCAGGGCTGGGCCGAGAGCTGCGAGAAGCAGGGCGAATACGATTCCATCGTCAAGCGCTCCCTCCTGGTGCTGCGTGCGCTGACCCACGAAGATACCGGCGGCATCGTCGCTGCGCCCACCACGTCGCTACCCGAGGCCTTCGGCGGTGAGCGTAACTGGGACTACCGGTTCTGCTGGCTGCGGGACGCCGCGCTGACGCTTGAGGCCATGATGACGCACGGGTACCAGGACGAGGCTTTCGACTGGCGCAACTGGTTGCTCCGCGCCGTCGCCGGCGACCCCGCGGACCTGCAGATCATGTACGGAGTCGCCGGGGAGCGCCACCTGCCGGAGAAGGTGCTCGGACACCTGCCCGGCTATGCCGACTCGGTTCCCGTACGCATCGGGAATGGGGCTGTGAGCCAGTACCAGGCGGACGTCGTCGGCGAAGTGATGGTGGCACTGGAGAAGCTGCGGGAACGCGGCGTGG
Source organism: Arthrobacter subterraneus (assembly GCF_900099735.1). Taxonomy (GTDB): domain Bacteria; phylum Actinomycetota; class Actinomycetes; order Actinomycetales; family Micrococcaceae; genus Arthrobacter_D; species Arthrobacter_D subterraneus. Next base: position 24,522 of record NZ_FNDT01000016.1, read on the forward strand.
AGGAGGGCGAGTTCTCCTGGCCGCTGCAGCACGCGCTGCTGAATTTCCTCGAGAAACACCTGAACCGCAAGGACCATGGCATCTGGGAGATGCGCGGTGAGCCGGCGTACTTCACGCACTCTCGGGTGATGATGTGGGCTGCATTCGACCGTGGTGTGCGTGCCGTCAGGGAGCATGGTCTCAAGGGCGAGGCGGATCGCTGGGAAAAGCTGCGGGACGAGCTCCGGGAGGAGATCCTCGAGCAGGGCTTCGACCGCGAGGTGAACTCCTTCACCCAGTTCTACGGCAGCGCACTGGTGGACGCGTCACTCCTGCAGCTGCCCCAGGTGGGCTTCATCGAGTACAACGATCCCATGATGCTCGGCACGGTGGCCCGGATGGAGCAGCAGCTGCTGGACGAGCACGGGCTGCTGCTCCGCTACCGCACCGAATCGGCGATCGACGGCCTGGCGCCGGGGGAGCATCCGTTCCTCGCCTGTTCCTTCTGGCTGGTGGAACAGTACGCGCACACAGGGCGTCTTGAGGATGCCACGCGCCTCATGGACCAGTTGGTCGGCTACGCCAACGAGCTCGGCCTGCTGTCGGAGGAGTACGACGCCGGGAACCACCGGATGGCCGGAAACTTCCCCCAGGCGTTTTCCCACCTGGCGCTGGTCCGGGCGGCTGACGCGATCCACGCAGTGCGGCGGGCGGCACTCGCCTCGCGTTGAGTTGTCAGGACACGCCGATTATCGGGTGGCAAACGGGGTGTGTCCTGACAACTCAACGCTGGCCGGCTACGGCTTGAGGACCACCTTGATGCACCCGTCCTGCTTCTTCTGGAACATGCTGTACGCCCCGGGCGCCTCGGAGAGCGGAACCTCGTGCGTCTTGAGGTCCATCACACCCAGCGGATCCGACGGGTCCTCGACAATGGGGAGCAGCTGGTCCGTCCAGCGCCGCACATTGCACTGGCCCATCCTCGTCTGGATCTGCTTGTCGAACATTGTCAGCAGCGGCATGGGGCTGGCCGTGCCGCCGTAGACGCCGCTCAGGGATACCGTTCCGCCCCGGCGGACAGAATCGATGGCCGCATGCAGCACATTGAGCCGGTCAACACCGGCCGTCTCCATGGCCTTTTTGGCCAGCGCGTCGGGGAGAAGGCCGACCGCGTGTTGGGCGAAAGCGCCGACGGGAGAGCCGTGCGACTCCATGCCCACGGCATCGAGCACAGCATCCGGGCCGCGGCCGTTGGTCATCTCGCGCAGTACGTCCCCGGTCTCCTTCGAGAACTCGATGGTTTCGATCCCGTGCCGCTCGGCCATCGCGCGGCGTTCTGCTACCGGCTCGACCGCGATGACGCGATGGCCAAGATGCTTGCCGATCCTGCTTGCGAACTGTCCCACCGGGCCAAGACCGAAGACGGCAAGGGTGCCGCCGTCGGGCACGTCCGCATACTGAACGCCCTGCCAGGCTGTGGGCAGGATGTCCGAGAGATAGAGGTACCGCTCATCGGGCAGCTCGCTCCCTACCTTGACCGGCCCATAGTCCGCGTGGGGGACGCGGAGGTACTCGGCCTGTCCGCCGGGAACGGACCCGTAGAGCTCGGAGAAGCCGAACAGGGCGGCGCCGGTTCCCTGCTCATGGACCTGCGTGGTTTCACACTGCGACTGCAGCCCGTTGTTGCACATCCAGCAGTGGCCGCAGGAGATGTTGAACGGAATCACCACCCGGTCGCCGGGCTTGAGGTTGGTGACGCTGCTGCCGACCTCTTCCACAATGCCCATCGGCTCGTGTCCCAGCACATCACCCTTGTGCATGTAGGGGCCCAGTACCTCGTAGAGGTGGAGGTCGGACCCGCAGATCGCTGTGGAGGTGATGCGCACGATCGCGTCGGACGCGTCCTCGATCCGCGGATCCGGGACGTCTTCAACGCTCACCGATCGCTTGCCCTGCCAGGTAAGTGCCTTCATGGCTACATCTCCTTAAATTGCTAAGCATGCTGTCCTTTCTCAGTATTGCGGGCATTGATCCCGAAGTGAAGTGCACCGACCGTTCGGCATACGCTTGGCCGGTGAAGTTTTCGAGATCGCCAGCCGTGCGGGTTGGACTGTCAATCGCCGTGGCAACCGGGCTGTACGGCATCTCGTTCGGGGCATTATCAGTGGCGTCCGGCCTCGATGTCCTGCAGACTCTGGCGCTCAGCCTCCTCCTGTTCAGCGGCGGGTCGCAGTTCGCGTTCATCGGCGTGGTGGCCGGCGGCGGTAGCGGTGCTGCCGCAATGTCCGCGTCGGCGCTGCTCGGAATCCGAAACGCCGTCTACGGCATGCAGATGAACGCCATGCTCCGGCCGCGGGGCTGGCGGAGGCTCGCCGCTGCGCAGGTGACCATCGATGAGTCGGCCGCAACGGCTACCGGGCAGACAGTGCCGCAGGAGCGCGCCCGCGGATTCTGGGTGGCCGGGGTCGGCATATACATTCTTTGGAATATGTTCACGCTGGTCGGTGCCCTGCTGGGAAATGCCCTCGGTGATCCAGCGCAGTGGGGCCTTGACGGCGCGGCAGTGGCAGCCTTCCTGGGGCTGCTGTGGCCGAGGCTGAAGGCGCGGGAGCCGGCGGCCATCGCCGTCGTCTGTGCGCTGGTGACTCTGCTGACCGTTCCCTTTGTGCCTGCCGGCGTGCCCATCCTGGTGGCTGCGGCGGTGGCCGCACTGCTCGGCTGGCTTAACGTCGGGCCTTCCGGAGAGGGACTTGAGCCCGACGTCGAACCCTATCCCGTGGAGGGTCGGCGATGAACCTCTGGATCTGGATCCTTGCCGCCTGCGCAATCAGCTACCTCACCAAACTCGCGGGCTACCTGGTCCCTGCGCGCCTCATGGAGAACCCGCGCATGACGAGGGTCGCGGGAACACTGACCATCGGTCTCCTGGCCTCGCTGACCGCAGTCAACACCTTCTCGAGCGGTCAGTCCCTGGCGCTGGACGCGCGGCTTGCCGCCCTGGCCGCGGCAGCGGTGGCGCTGTGGCTGCGGGCACCGTTTCTCGTCGTCGTGCTGGCCGGCGCCGGTGCGGCGGCTGTGGCGCGGCTGCTCGGCGCCCCCTGACCCGTTGAGCTGTCAGGACACGCCCCTTCTGAGTGCGGCAAAGCGGCGTGTCCTGCCGAATGAACGGGGGTTAGGCGGAAACGACGACGGCGGCAGTCGCCTCTGCGATGGCCGCCTCCTCATCCGTGGGCACCACCAGAACGGGGAACGCGGACTCCTCGGTGCTGATCTCGCGCGGCGAGCCTCCGGGCTTCTGGTTTTCGGCGTCGTCGATGTAGACACCAAGCGCGGCCAGCCGGTTCACCACCCGTTCCCGGAAGCGCCAGGAGTTCTCGCCGATCCCTGCCGTGAACACGAGTGCCTGTGAACCGCCCACTGCGACGTGGTAGCCGCCGATGTACTTCGCCAGGCGGTAGGACGCGATGTCCAGTGCCATGGTGCCGACGGCGTCTGAGGACTCCTCGATCGAGCGCATGTCATTGTGGCCGGTGAGGCCCTTGAGCCCGGATTCCCGGTTGAGCAGCCTGTCCAGATCCTCTTCCGAATAGCCCTCACGGCTGAGGAAGAGCAGGATCGACGGGTCGATGTCGCCGGACCGCGTCCCCATCACCAGACCCTCCAGCGGTGTGAATCCCATGGAGGTGTCGATGCTGCGCCCGTTCTGCACCGCGGTGACGGACGCCCCGTTGCCCAGATGGGCAAGAACGCCGGTGAACTCCTCCGCCGGCATGCCGAGCAGCGCAGCGGCGTGCCGCGTGACGTACTCGAAGGACGTCCCGTGGAAGCCGTACCTGCGGATGCCGAACTTCTTGTAGAGCTCATCGGGCACGGCATACCGCCACGCGTGTTCGGGCAGTGTCCGGTGGAAGGCGGTGTCGAAGACCGCCACCTGTGGCATGTCCGGCCACCGCTCGGCGATCGCGCGGATCCCCTGCACATTCGCCGGGTTGTGCAGCGGAGCCAGCGGATTGAGCCGCTCGATGGCGCGGATGATCTCGTTGGTGATCAGCACCGGTTCGCTGAACCGCTCTCCGCCGTGGACCACCCGGTGTCCGACGGCGTCGATCGGCCGGCCCTGCAGGCTGGCTTCCAGTTGCTCCGTCACGCGGTCCAGCGCCTCCGTGTGATCCGCGGGGCCGCCGTGCGCGCTGTCACCGATGCGCTCGATCAGGCCGTTCGCCAGCCGTTCGCCCGTGCCGGAATCCCGGACCTGGTACTTGAGCGAGGACGAGCCCGAGTTGATGACGAGGATGATCATGACTTCTCCTGCTGTGGTGTGCCCTGCGCCTGGACGGCGGTGATGGCGACGGTGTTCACGATGTCTTCAACGGTGCAGCCCCGGGACAGGTCATTGACCGGCTTGCGCAGGCCCTGAAGGACCGGCCCGACGGCGACTGCACCGGCGGACTGCTGGACCGCCTTGTAGGTGTTGTTCCCAGTATTCAGATCAGGGAATATAAACACGGTGGCCTGTCCGGCAACGGAGGAACCCGGCAGCTTAGACTGGGCAATCGAAGCGTCGACCGCGGCGTCGTACTGGATGGGACCTTCGACGGGAAGGTCCGGCCGGAGGGAGCGCACCAGCTCCGTTGCCTTTCGGACCTCATCCACAGCGCCGCCGTAACCGGACTCGCCGGTGGAGTAGGAGAGCATGGCGACACGGGGCTCGACGCCGAACTGTGCTGCCGTCTCCGCCGACGCAACGGCGATGTCCGCGAGTTGTTCCTCGGTTGGGTCAGGGTTGACCGCACAGTCGCCGTAGACCAGCACCCGGTCCCGGAGCAGCATCAGGAAGACGGAGGACACAATCTTCACGCCCTCCTTGGTCTTCACGAACTCCAGTGCAGGCCGGATGGTGTTGGCGGTGGTGTGCGCGGCGCCCGACACCATGCCGTCAACATAGCCGAGCTGGACCATCATGGTCCCGAAGTAGGAGCCGTCCAGCATGCGGTCCCGGGCGTCGTCGAGTGAGACATTCTTGTGCGCGCGGAGGCGTGCGTACTCGGCCGCGAACTCCTCGCGCAGCCCAGACGTGGCCGGGTCTACCAGGGTCAGCCCGGACAGGTCGATGCCAAACCCGGCGGCTCGCTCGCGGATCTGCGACTCGGAGCCGAGGATGGTCAGGTCACAGACATCCCGCCGCCGCAGGATCTCGGCCGCACGGAGGATCCGTTCGTCGAGACCCTCGGGAAGGACAATGTGCTTTCGGTCGGCGCGGGCCTTCTCGATGAGCTCGTGCAGGAAGCGCAGCGGCGTCATCCGCACCGGCCGCGGCAGCTCGAGCCGTTCAAGCAGTTCCGTGGAGTCCACCTGCCGGGCCCACACACCGAGCGCGGCCGCAGCCTTCCGCCGGAGCCCGGTCGCAATCTCGCCGCGCACCTCACTGACATGCTTCGCGGCAGTGTAGGTGTCGTCGTCGACCGCGAATACGGGGAAGCTGGCGTGCGCCAGCAGGGCGAGGATATTGGGATCCGGGGCGAGGCCGCCGGTGAGGATCATCCCCGAGGGCACGGGAAACTCGGGCGAGAACGACGACGCGACGGTCGCCACGAGCACATCCGCCCGGTCCCCGGGCACGATCACCAACGCGCCGTCGGTCAGCAGTTCAAGGAAGTGATCCACGTTCATGGCGGCCACGCGAATGGAGGACACATCGCGTTCGAGTGACGCGCCGCCGGCAATGTGACGGGCCTCCAGCGCGTCCGCGACCTCCGCGATGGTCGGCTGGGAAATCTCGCTCAGCTCAGGGATGACATAGACGGGCCGGCCCGATTTCCCCGGCCGGACCTGCTCGCGGATGGCCTCGACCGCGTCCTCGGCCGCACGGTTCACCATCATGGCCAGCAGCGAGACCCGCGCGGCGTCGAGTTCCCTGCGGGCGACGTCGACGGCGTCCGCAGCCTCCGCTGCGCTCATGTCCTTGGCGCTCACCACGGCGAGGACCATGGCTCCCAGGTTGTTGGCGAGCCGGGCGTTCAGGTCAAACTCGACGGCCGCGTCCTGGCCGCTCAGATCAGTTCCCTCGACGATGATGACGTCACAGGACTGAGCGATCTCGCTGTAGAGGGCAACGCACCGGGCATCGATTTCCTCACGTTCCCCGGATACGAGGAGAGCCCGCGCTTCCGCCCGCGTCATGCCGCTGCGTGCCGTCTTTTCGGTCAGCCCGAATTCGCGGCGCATCAGCAGGACCATCGGATCCTCTGCTCCCTCCTCCGCCTCCGAGATGGGCCGCAGGAAACCTATCCGGTCCGCGTGCCCCTGGAGCATGCTGGCCAGGCCCAGGGAGATGAGGGATTTGCCCGAGCCGGGGGCCATGGCACTGACATAAATTCCGCGGGTGGTCATTAGTTCATCCTGCACGATCGCGGATGCATAGTCACTGCCGCCACCACGTGCGCTGCCTTACTCCGGAGGCGGGTTGCCGACGTCGTCAGGCCGGTAGTTCGACGGGCTTGACGGTCCGGCGCGGCTGAGTATTCTGGCCTCCACCGTCTCAACGCTGAGGAGCAGGCCACCATGGACGACGGCGCCCACACCCAGGATGAGGGAACCCGCGGCAAGGCGTACAAGCTCGCCCCCGCTGAGGGGCAGGCCCACTGGTTCACCAATGCGCTGGTAACCATCAAGGCCGGCGGAGCCGAGACGGGGCAGCGCCTCACCATCGCCCAGATCCTTCACCCCGCAGGATACTCACCTCCAACGCACAGGCATCTAGTGGAGGACGAGTCCTTCTACATCCTGTCCGGGACCGCCCTGTTCGAAAGCGACGGTGAACGCTTCGAGGTGGGGCCGGGGGACTTCGCCTTTCTTCCGCGAGGATCGGTGCACACCTTCGCCGCCGGGTCGGACGGACCGTTCAGCTGTCTGGTCATCACGGTTCCGGCCGGATTCGAAAACTTTGTGGCAGAAGCGGGAACGCCGGCGGAGAGAAGGGAGCTCCCCGATCCGGTGCCCGTAGACGGCGCTGCGCTCGCCGCCATCGCTGCGCGGCACCAGATCGAAATCCTGGGGCCGCCGCTCAGCGCCCGTGAAAACCCGTGACCCACGCGGCCAAACCTGACAGACTGGTCCCATGCTCGTAGCCTTCTCAGTTGCCCCGTCCGGCCGGCCCAGCGGCGCTCAGGAAGACACGGCCGAAGCGGCTGACGGATCAGTCCATGCCGCGGTGGCCGAGGCGGTGAAGATCGTGCGGGATTCAGGTCTGCCGAACTCCACCAGCTCCATGTTCACCGAGATTGAAGGTGAATGGGATGAGGTCATGGATGTGGTGAAGCGCGCCACCGAGGCGGTCGCAAAGTACGGCAGCCGGGTCTCCCTGGTGCTCAAGGCGGACATCCGGTCGGGCCGGTCCGGGGAGCTGACCGGGAAGGTGGAACGCCTGGAGCGGGCGATCGAGGAGATGGATGAGTACCAGGGGCACTCATGAGCAACTGGGCAGAGGTTGACGGCTTCCTCAACCGCACCGTGGTCAAGCCCGACGACGCCCTGTTGGCTGCCGTCGAGAACACCCGTGCCGCGGGGATGCCCGCCATCGAGGTGACTGCCGGCCAGGGCAAGCTCCTCATGCTCCTGGCGCGGCTCCATGGGGCACGGCGCGTGCTGGAAATCGGCACGCTGGGCGGCTTCAGCACCATCTGGCTCGCCCGCGGAATTCCCGAGGACGGCACCGTTGACACCTGCGAGTACGAGCCCGCCCACGCAGTGGTGGCACGCCGCAATCTGGAGGCGGCCGGCGTCGGGCATAAAGTGACGGTGCATGTCGGGGCTGCCCTGGAAACACTTCCCACGCTCACCGGACCCTACGACCTTTTCTTCATCGACGCTGACAAGGCCAACAACCCGCATTATCTGGAGTGGGCGGTGAAGCTGTCCCGGCCGGGCTCCGTGATCGTGCTGGACAACGTGGTGCGAGGCGGAGCCGTTCTGGATGAGGGCGGGGATGAGGACGTCAGGGGCATCAGAAAGGCGCTCGAGATCCTCGGATCCCACCCGCGTCTGGAGGCGACCGCTCTGCAGACGGTGGGGTCCAAGGACTGGGATGGGCTCGCGCTCGCAATCGTCACCTAGGAGCAGCGGCGGCGCCTGATCTGCCACGCCGGACCGGGAGCCTCCTGTCCGGGCGATAGCATGAACGCCATGGTCAGCATCCGCCCGCTCCGCGTCGAAGAGCTCGAGGCTGCCCTGCGGATGAAGAACCAGGGATGGCGCCAGGCCTACCGCGGGCGGCTCAGCCCGGAGATCCTCGACAGCCTGGATGACACCGTTGACGCGCAGGCAGAAGCGTGGCGGCTCGGCTTCGATCCCCAGGACGATGTCCCGTCGGTCGCCGTGAATGGGAACGGCCGTATTGTCGGTATCGCCGCGGGCGGTCCCGCGCGCGGGGAGGACCCGCCGGCCGCCGTCGAGCTGTTCATGCTCTACGTTCTCGAGGAGTATTACGGCACCGGTCTGGGACAAGAGCTGGCAGCGGCGGTAATCGGCGACGCCGCAGCCTGCGTCTGGGTCCTGGAGGGCAATGAGCGGGCCATCGCCTTCTACCGCAAGCTCGGCTTCGCCCCGAATGGCGAGCGGGAGCAGCTCTCCGACCGGTGGAACGGGCTCTCCGAAATCCGGATGGTGCGCCCGGCATTGCGAGGCACGCCGAACGTCCCGGACCGGACAGCACCGGCTGAGGGAGCAGGTGTCCGTGGGGCGTCAGCGGGAGCGTAGGAAAGCGGAGAGCCCCGACGGCGGGCCGGTTCCGGGCATCCACTCCATCGACACCGGAACCTGTGAGCTGGTCCCGGACAGGTTCAATCCCAACGGCTGGGTGCTGCACATCAACGGCGTGCCGAGCTCCCACATCGACCTCGCGGACCCCGAGCGGCTGGACTTCGAGTACATGCGGTGGATCGGCTCCCTGACCACCTCGCAGTGGCCGGTGACTTTCCGGCTGCGCGCGCTGCATCTCGGCGGCGGGGCCTGCTCACTGGCGCGGAGCTTCGCCGCGAAATTTCCGGGCGCACGGCAGGTTGTCGTCGAACTGGACGGCGCGCTGGCGGAACTGGTGCGTACGTGGTTCGACCTGCCGCGTGCGCCGCTGCTGCGGATCCGCGTGGGGGAGGCACGGGCCGTCACCGAATCCCTCTCGGACAGCAGCCGCGACCTCATCATCCGGGACGTCTTCGCGGGCAGCCGTACCCCGGTTCCGCTGACCACCCTGGAGTTCGTTGAACAGGCCAGGCGCGTCCTCGACCCGGCCGGCGTGTACGTCGTCAACTGCGGCGATTCCCCTGACCTCGCGACGGCGCGCCGGGAAGCCGCGACCATTTCCGCGGCCTTCACGAATACCGTCATCATTGCCGACCCCGCGATGCTCAAGGGGCGGCGCTACGGAAACGTCATCATCGCCGGAAGCGATGCCGCTCTCGGTGAGGATCCGGGCCTCGCCCGCGAGCTGCTCGGCGGAGGGGTGCCTGCTCATCTGTGGCGGGGCCAGCAGGTGAGCAGGTTCATCAGCGGCGCCGCAGTCCTCCGCGACTAGTTGAGTTGTCAGGACACGCCGCTTTCCCGCACTGATAAGCGGCGTGTCCTGCAAAATCAACGGGTTCAGCCGCGGCCGAGCAGCCTGTCCTCGAATGCGTCCGTCGCGGCGCGCAGGGCGCCGACCACGGCCGCAACCGCCGGCTGGCGCAGCGAGTCCGGCCGCGCCACAAGCCAGTACCCCAGCCGCTCCGCGACCTCCTCCGGCAACAGCCGCACCAGGTCCGGGTGCAGGTTCGCCATGAAGCACGGCAGCAGCCCGATCCCGGCACCGGCCCGGGTCGCCTCCACGTGTACAAAGACGTTCGTTGAGCTGAGCGAATCCTTCATGCTCGGCAACAGGCGGCGGGGTGCATCGAGGCTGTCCACCTGGAGCATGGAGTCAATGAAGTAGACCAGCGGATGCTCGAGCACCTCGGTGATGGTGGACGGCGTGCCATATTCGGCCAGGTACTCCCGCGACGCGTAGAGCCCCAGCATGTACTCGCCCAGCCGGATCGCCTCGGCCCGGTGCACCTGCGGCCGGCCCACCACCACCTCAAGGTCCAGCCCGCTACGGGTCTGCGACGCCCGCCGGGTCGCCGCGACAATCTCGACGCTCAGCCGGGGATGATCCCGGCGCAGCCGTGCAAAGGCAGGAGCCGCGATGTAGGCGCTGAATCCGTCCGTGGCACTCATGCGTACGACGCCGGAAAGCCGGCTGGCGCCGTCGTCGTTCCCTTCCAGCGCCGACAGGGCGCGCGCCACCTCCTCCGCGGCCGCCACTGCCCGAAGACCGAGGTCGGTCAGTTCCCACCCTCCGCTCGCCCTGACGAGGACGTGGCCGCCGAGGGAACGCTCAAGCGCCGAGATCCGCCGGGACACCGTGGTGTGGTTCAGGCCCAGCGTCTCGGCCGCCGCGGTGAAACGGCCGGTGCGTGAGACTTCAAGGAGGATGAGGAGATCATCCGAGTGGAGAGTCATCTGTGCATTTTCGCAGATGAGCCCTGCGGTACTGGGCATTGATACGCGCGGTTGTGTGCAGCCATACTCAATGAGGCCCATAGCGGGTGACAGCCGTCACAAGCGCAAAACCTCACCGGATCAGCAACCACGATCCAGACGTACCAAGCGTGTCACAGCCGACACAGAGAAGGAGTAGTCCATGAGCGTCAGCTCACGCCCCGCCCATCCCGGGGGGAACCAGACCGGGACCCCGGATGAGACGCCCACCGGTCTCAAAAAGATCGTTGCGGCGTCCATGGTGGGAACCGTCGTCGAATGGTATGAGTTCTTCCTCTACGCCACCGCGGCCTCGCTCGTGTTCGGCATCGTCTTCTTCCCCAACGCCGATACCCCGCTGGACGCAATCATCGCAGCGTTCCTGACCTACGCCGTCGGCTTCGTTGCGCGTCCGCTGGGCGGCATCTTCTTCGGTCAGATCGGCGACAAGCTAGGCCGCAAGCACACCCTCCAGGTGACCATCATCCTGGTGGGCGTAGCCACTTTCCTGATGGGCTGTCTGCCCGGCTTCAACTCCATCGGCTACTGGGCGCCGGCCCTGCTGGTGGTCCTCCGCTTTGTCCAGGGCTTTGCCGTGGGCGGCGAGTGGGGAGGCGCCGTACTTCTCGTCGCCGAGCACAGCCCCAACAAGTCGCGCGGTTTCTGGTCCAGCTGGCCCCAGTCCGCTGTGCCGGTCGGTAACCTCCTGGCCACGGTTGTGCTGCTGACCATGTCCTCGATCCTGCCCGAGGACGAGTTCCTCGCCTGGGGCTGGCGCGTAGCGTTCTGGCTCTCCGCGATCATCGTGGTGATCGGCTACTACATTCGCACGCACGTCAGCGAATCCCCCATCTTCCTTGAGGCACGCGAACAGGTGGAGCGCGAAAAGGCCATCAGCTACGGCGTCTTCGAAGTTGTGAAGAAGTACCCCCGCGGCATCCTCGGCGCCATGGGCCTGCGGTTCGCGGAGAACATCCTGTACTACATCATCGTGAGCTTCTCGATCGTGTACCTCTCGCAGGTCCACCAGTACAACACCAGCTCGCTGCTCCTTGCGCTGCTGATCGCCCACGTTGTGCACTTCCTGGTGATCCCGCAGGTCGGCCGGCTGTCGGACCGCTTCGGGCGCAAGCCGGTCTACCTTGCCGGTGCCATCCTCGGGGCGAGCTGGGCGTTCTTCGCCTTCCCCATGTTCGACACGCTCAACCCCGTGATCATCATCCTCGCCGTGACCATCGGACTCTGCTTCCACGCACTCATGTATGCGGGCCAGCCGGCGATCATGGCGGAAATGTTCCCCACCCGCATGCGCTATTCCGGCGTCTCTCTCGGCTACCAGGTGACCTCGATCCTCGCGGGCTCCCTCGCGCCGATCATCGCCACGGCGATCCTGCAGGAAACCGGCTCCTGGGTGGGAGTGGCCCTCTACGTCCTCGGCGCCAGCGTGGTCACGGCCATCGCCGTCATCACCCTGCGCGAGACACGCGGAACCTCACTCCGGGACATTGACGCCGCGGATGCCGAGCGTCACGGAATTCCCGTCGGCAGGGAAAGCTAGCCATGCCTTCGGCACACAGGAACGACGACGGCGGCCTCCGCCCCACCGAAGAGCCGCCGTCGTCGGACTCCGGTTCCAACGCCGGCCCGCTCGCGGGCCGGCGGGCGATCGTTACCGGTGGTGCGAGCGGAATCGGGGCGGCCTGCGCCCGGGAACTAGCCGCTCAGGGTGCGTACGTGGTGGTGGCGGACCGCGACGCCGAGGGTGCCGGCGTCGTTGCCAAAGAAATCAAAGGGGAGGCCTGGGCAGTGGACCTGCTGGACACGGCCGCTCTGGAAGAGCTCTCCCTTGACGCCGACATTCTGGTGAACAACGCGGGAATCCAGGTGGTGCAGCCGATCGAGCAGTTTGATCCGGCCGATTTCAGGCGCATCCACACGCTCATGCTGGAGGTACCCTTCCTGCTGATGCGGGCGGCCCTGCCGTCGATGTATGCGAAGGGTTTTGGGCGGATCATCAACGTGTCCTCGGTGCACGGGTTGCGGGCGTCGCCCTTCAAGGCCGCGTACGTCTCGGCCAAGCACGGGCTCGAGGGGCTGTCCAAAGTCGCGGCGCTGGAGGGTGGGCCCCATGGGGTCACGAGCAACTGCGTCAATCCCGGCTATGTACGGACTCCGCTCGTGGAGAACCAGATCGCCGACCAGGCGCGACTGCACGGCATCAGCGAGGACGAGGTGCTGGAGCGGATCATGCTCACCGAGAGTGCCGTCAAACGGCTGGTGGAGCCTGCGGAAGTGGGCTCGCTGGTGGCCTGGCTGGCGTCCGACCAGGCCGGCATGGTGACCGGTGCGTCCTACACCATGGACGGCGGCTGGTCAGCGCGCTGAACCTTCCACGCACGTGAGTTGGCAGGACACGCCCCGAATGCAGCGGCAAACGGGGTGTGTCCTGCCGACTCAACGGAAGAGGCGGGGGTCAGGCGACGCCGAGCAGCTGCTCGATCGGGCCGATCCCGAAGAACACCACAAACGCCCCTGCGACGGCCCACATGAGCGGGTGGATTTCCCTGGCCCTGCCCTGGAAGGTACGCACCAGGACATACGCGATGAATCCCGCGCCCAGACCGTTGGCGATCGAGTAGGTGAACGGCATCAGCGTGAAGGTCAGAAACGCCGGAATGGCGATGCCCCAGTCCTGCCAGTCGATCCGGCCCACCTGAGACACCATCATGAAACCGACGACGACGAGGGCCGGCGCCACTGCCTCGAACGGCACCAGCGAAATCAGTGGCGTGAAGAACATCGCGACGAGGAACAGCAGCCCTGTCACGATGTTGGCAATGCCGGTGCGTGCGCCTTCACCGATACCCGCTCCGGATTCAACGTAGATCTGGTTGGAGGAGACCGAGCCTGCGCCACCGGCCACGGCGCCGAGAGCGTCCACGATGAGCACGCGGTCAACCCCGGGGATGTTGCCGTGTTTGTCCACCAGCTTCGCCTCGTTGGCCAGGCCCACCATGGTGCCCATGGCGTCAAAGAAGATGCTGAGCAGGATGGTGAAGGTCAGCAGCAGGGCAGCGGTTGCTCCCAGGCTGCCGAACGCGCCGAAGACGCTGACGCTGCCGATGAGGCTCAGATCCGGGAATCCGATCCAGGAACCGGAGGGAAGCTCCGGAACAACGAGTGACCAGCCCTGGGGATTGGCGCCCTCCGGTCCGACACTGGGCCCCACGTTCGCGACCGCCTCGACGATGACTGCGAGGATGGTCGCTGCGATAACCCCGATCAGGATTCCGCCGCGGACCTTCCGGACCACGAGGGCGATCGTGAGGATCAGGCCGAAAACAAACACCAGGGTGGGCCAGCCCAGCAGCACACCCTCGAAGCCCAGCCCTACCGGCACAGTGGTTTGGGCGACGTCGGGGATGCGCCGGACGAAGCCCGCATTCACCAGCCCGATCAGTGCGATGAACAGACCGATGCCGACGACGATCGCCGTCTTCAGGCTTTCCGGTACGGCATTGAAGACAGCGGTGCGGAACCCGGTGAGGACGAGGATGAGCATGGTGAGCCCAGCCAGCACCACCACTCCCATCATGTCCGGCCAGGTGAGCTCGGGATTTGTGGCGACCGTGATCGCCACAAAGGCGTTGACGCCCAGGCCCGTGGCAAGCGCGAAGGGGTATTTTGCCCACGCGCCCATGAGGATGGTCAGCACGCCCGCAACGAGGGCGGTCACGGCTGCCACGCGCTCAAAGCCCAGGCTGGCTCCACTGGCGTCCGCCCCGGCGAGGATGAGCGGGTTGAGCACCACAATGTAGCTCATGGCGAAGAAGGTGGCGATCCCGCCCCTGATCTCCCTCGAATAGGTTGAGCCGCGGGCTGTGAGCTGAAAGTAGCGGTCCATTGCGGTGCGCGATGCAGGCACAGGTATTCCTCTGCTGGTGGGGGGAGTTCGCTGAAAAGTCTACCCAATGTGGAGCCCAGGAACCTGCCAGAGGGGTCCCGTACGCTTGGATCATGAGTGAGTTCCCCGCAGCAGCTGCAGCATGTCCCACGGCACGTCCAGGCGCACAGCCTTTCCGGTACCTGGCCCTGCTCCTGGCCGGCCTGCTCCTGGCCGCAGGCGGGTTGATCTTCGGATCAGCCTCTGCCGCCTCGGCGCATGATGAGCTGAGCTCGTCCGCACCCGAGGCCGGGGCCACGCTTGAGGCTGTCCCCGAGGTGGTTGAACTTACTTTCACCAACGTTCCGGCCACGATCGGCTCGGACATCCAGGTTCTCGACGAGAGCGGTGAGGACTGGGCCGAGGGGGAAGTGTCCATTACCGACGCGGTGGCCACCCAGGCTGTTCGCGATGGCGCTCCTGCCGGGAACTACACCGTGAACTGGCGCGTCGTCTCCGCTGACTCACATCCCATCGAGGGGACCTTCGAGTTCACGGCCACCGGCGGCGCTTCACCTGAAACACCCGCCGCTGCCGAGACTCCAGCGGCCTCCGAACCGCCCCGCGCGTCGGCGGGAACGGCCGGCCCTGTTGAGACCGCCGAGCCGGGAGCGCTTGACCAGGAACCGGCCGCGGGCTCTGATGTGTCCTGGGGTGTGATCCTCATGATCGCGGTCCTGATCGCACTCGCCATTGTGCTGGCGCTGGGTGCCCGGCGGAGGCTCCGGCAGGGCGACAGCGACGACGCCGCATAGCGCCTTCTCGGCTGCTGGGTCTCAGTCGGGTAATGGTCTCAGGCAGTAATGGCGGACCGGTGCTGGGCTGAACCGCTCACGCCGGCGGCCAGCACGGAGCCCTTGACCGGCTGGATCGCCTGGGCCGCCCGCGCACCCTGCGTGACGATCGAATCACTGATGAGTTTCGCCTGACGGACAATTTCCCGCGTTGTGGGCGTCAGGACGTCGCCGACACCGATGAGGTAAAGGCCGATAGCGCGCAGGGCCGCCTTGATATCGCTTCCCAGGGCCAGCCCGAGGGACTGCACAAAGCGACGCAGCTGGTTCTGCGGGTACTTGGTCAGGACTACATGGTCAGCGAGCAGGACCCCGTTCCGTGTCTGGACCGCCCACTTCTTGGCGCCCAGCACGGGCGCTGGAAGGACCTGGGAGTAGCCCACCATGCAGAGCCCTTCCGCCACGGTCTCCTGCCGGATGTCCAGGGAATGGCTCGACGCGTAGCAGCGCAGCAGCCGCAGCAGCTCCGTCCGTTCCGACAGGGACACGGAGTCCGTCATGATGGTGCGGTTGGGGCCCGAGTTGAGGCACTCCACACTCTCGACGACGATGGACTGGACGCCGCGGCGGCTCAGTTCGCTGGCGACGGCCAGTCCGGAAAGCCCGGAGCCGATCACCACGGTGGTTGTGATCTCTGCGGTGGCGGGCATGAAGGAATCAGCGGCCGCGCGGGTGGCGGGCTCCGGCATCATCGATGTAAACCTCCTGCTTGAAGGAGAATTCCGCACAGCCCGGCGCCTCTTCCGGGCTGTGCGGACACTTGGCTGCGAACGGGTCAACCAAGCGCACTGAAAGCGGGCGGGAACCTTTTGTGGAGACCATCCGCCCGATAACGATGCTCGAAGCCTATATAACTTTTTGGGTGCTGAATAGGCCCCCTACTGGAGAGTAGGCTAGAAATAACCGGACGGCTGAGCGATGGTGTCAGTGTGGTCCAACCGCAAGGAGGCGGAACATGAATGAAGCTCACGTGCCGGGTGCACCGAGGCCTTTCCAGGGGCGCGGAATAGTTGTCGGGGTTGATGGCTCCGACCAGAGCATGTGCGCGCTGGTCTGGGCCGCGCATGAGGCCGAGCGGCGGCAGACTCCGCTGCATGTAGTCACCGCCTACACCGTTCCGGTCTTCGCCGCCTCGAGCATGGATGCAGGGTACGCAACCGTGGATGACTCAGTGATCCGCGAGGGCGCGCAGGCCGTCCTGGATCAGGCCATCGGGAAGATCGCAGGGCGCCACTCCCTGGAAATCGTGCCGCGCGTGGAGAGCGGCGACGCCGCCGGGGTCCTGCTGGAGCTTTCCGAGGAAGCCGAACTCATGGTCGTGGGATCGCGCGGCAGGGGCGGCTTCGTCGGACGGTTGCTGGGGTCCGTCAGCTCGGCGCTTCCGGCCCACTCCAAGTGCCCCACCGTCGTCGTGCCGCTTTTTTGTGCTCCGCGGCTCGATGAAGCGGGCGTCTCGGCGCCGAAGCCCAAGGGGGAGCCGTGCCCCCGCGCCGAGGAGGTCGAGAAGGTTGTCGTCGTGGGAGTCGACGGCTCAGAGCAGGCGCGGATGGCCTCGCTGATGGCCGCAGAGCAGGCCGAGGCCCGTAGGCTCCCGTTGCGGGTAGTGTGTTCGCTGCCGCCGTTCACCGGTTCCCTGGCGTGGATGCCTACCCCTGTTGACCGCGACGCACTTCATGCCGAGATCATGGTGCAGCTCAACGCAGGCAAGGCCTGGCTGCAGAGCCACTTTCCGCAGCTTGAGATCTCGGTCGAACTGCTTGACGGGCCGCCGGTGGAGGTGCTCATCGAGGAATCCCGCAGGGCCGAGCTGGTTGTGCTCGGAACCCGCGGGCGGGGCGGGTTCGCCGGCATGCTCCTCGGCTCCACCAGTCAGGGCGTGCTGCACCACGCGAAAGGCCCGGTGCTGGTGGTACCGGACCGCGAGGATCCGCGGTTGGCCGACCGTGAGAAGTTCGGGCCGATGGCCGCCTAGAAGCGGGCCGCGAGCGGGTTGAGCGCGCCCATCCCGCTCATGTTTGCGAGGTTCACTTCCACAATGCCCTGGCTGGGGTTGAGGGCATTCACCACGGTGTTGTTGCCCACGTAGATCGCCACGTGCCAGATCCCGGCTCCCTCGCCCCAGAAGACAAGATCACCGTACTGCGCCTGGGAGAGCGGCACGTGGGTGCGGGCGGCGTAGTACTGTGCCGACGCCGTGCGCGGAAGCGAGATCCCGCCGGCAGCAAACGCCTGCTGGGTCAGCCCGGAACAGTCGTAACCGCGTGGACCGTTGCCGCCCCACTGGTAGTAGTAGGGGGCCCCGATCCGCGCCCGGGCGTAGTTGACCGCGGAGGCCACTCCGCCGGTATTTGTTGCGGGGGGAGCGGGTGGCGGCGGGGTGGGCTTGGGCGCCGGAGCGGGAGGCGCCGGTGCGGGAGCCGGAGGAGCCGGTGCGGGCGCCGGTGCGGGCGCTGGCGGGGCAGGAGCCGGTGTGGGAGCCGGCGTCGTTGGCCGGGGCGCGGGAGCATTCGGCCTC
The DNA here is from genome assembly GCF_900099735.1 of Arthrobacter subterraneus. Lineage (GTDB taxonomy): Bacteria > Actinomycetota > Actinomycetes > Actinomycetales > Micrococcaceae > Arthrobacter_D > Arthrobacter_D subterraneus. Next base: position 42,301 of record NZ_FNDT01000016.1, read on the forward strand.
TCGGAGGCAGGTGGCTGCACGGGAGCAGGAGCCGTCAGTGGCGCCCGAGGGACAGCGGGTTCAGCCTCAGCCGGCGGGACCAGTGTGGGAGCTGCCGGTCGCGGTGCCGCCGGCGCCGCGGGCAGTGCTGCCGCAGCTTCCGCGGACGCCGCAAGAATCCGCGCTAGCTCCGCTTCACGCCGGGCCTGTTCAAGCCCGGCAATCCGTTGTTCCTCCAGCGCGGCCGTGGTGTCGCGCAGCTCGGCAAGCTGGGCGACGAGTGTCGCGCGTTCGGCCTGCTTCTGCTCCACCAGGGAAGCGGCGGTTGCCATGGCGGCCTCGGTCGCAGCGCCGGCCGCTTCCGCAGTTTCGGCTGCTTCGGCGGCTGCCTCTTCCGCCTGACGCGCGTCGGCCTTCAGCGAGTCGAGCGAGCTCGCTGCCGTTTCGGCCTGGCTCACGGTCCGCGACCGTGAGGCAGCCATCCCCTCGACCGTTGAGGCCTGGTACATGATGCTGCCCGGATCCTGCGCAAAGGCAAGCAGGCTGCTGTCCGGCATGATCCCGCCGGCACGGTAGATGTCGGCGGCCAGTTGTCCCAGCTCCGAGGACGCCGTGCGGTAGGTCTGTTCCGCCTCTGAAGCCAGCGCCGAAAGCCGTTGTGCTGCAGCCCGCCGGTCATCCAGCTCGGCGAGGGCGTCGATGTAGGCACCCTGCGATTTCATCGCCTCAACCTGTGCGGCCTGGAGCTCAGCCGCAGCGTCTTCGAGAATGCTCTCGATCTCCGTGACGAGTTCGCCGGTCCGGGCGGTGCTGTCCTCCGCGGCCCGGATGTCTTCCGCTGTGGGGATTGCAGGGGCAGCGAAGGCTGAGGAGGGCGTCAGGCTGACGGTGAGGAGCGATCCGGCGAGCATGGCGGCGAGTACGGGATACCCGCGCGTTGTAAAGGTGTGCAGCATGACTCGATCCTCGGACGGTAACCAAACATGTCCGAGGATATGGCCACAAATGTCACATTGGCAACATTTGTCACACCAGTAGCATAAATAACACGACGGTCATTTAGGCCGATTCAGCGTTTGGTGGCGTGTCGGGCGTGTTCACGCGTGCTGCCGGCTTTCATGGATGGCGTGCTCCAGCGGCTCCAGCTGGAAGGTGCAGTGCTCGGTGTCAAAGTGGTTGCTGAGGCAGTGCACCAGCCGGTCAAGCATCCTGTCCACACCCTCCGCGTTGAGGCTTTCGGCGTCCACCACCACGTGGGCCGAGAACACCGGGACGCCGGACGTGATGGTCCAGGCATGGATGTCATGGGCATCCACTACCCCCTCGACAGTCAGGATGTGTTCGCGGATCATTGCCGGGTCTACGCCCTTGGGTGCAGATTCAAGCAACACGTTGATCACATCACTGAGCAGGCTCCATGCCCGGGGGAGGATCATGACCGCGATCAGGATGGAGGCGAGGGCATCCGCCTGCCGGAACCCGGTCACTGCAATCACGACGGCGGCAACCACCACCGCTATCGACCCCAGCAGATCTCCCAGCACCTCCAGATAGGCGCCGCGGATGTTGAGACTCTCCCGGTGCCCGCCATGCAGGATCATGAGGCAGACCAGGTTGGCCGCACCGCCGAGCAGCGCCGCGATCAGCATGATGTCCGTCCGCACCTCGGACGGCTCACCCAGCCTGCGGAACGCTTCGATCATGATGACGACGGCGATCACCGCCAGCAGCATGGCGTTGGCGAGCGCGGCGAGGACTTCCGCACGCTGGTAGCCATAGGTGCTGCGCGCCGTCGCCGGACGGCCTGCGATCCAGGAGGCAAGGAGTGCGATGAAGACGCCGGCGGCGTCGGAGAGCATGTGGCCCGCGTCGGCGAGCAGGGCCAGCGACCCGGACAATGCGGCACCGATCACCTGGATGACAACTACGGAGAGCGTGATCACCACAACCAGCACCAGGGATTTGCGGTGTTTTCCGGTGGCGGTGACCGGATGCCCGTGAGTGTGTGCGCCCATACAACCAGTATGAAGCCCGGCCCGTTCCCGGGTCCCGGTTATCCCCAGCCCAGCTCGTGGAGCCGTTCGTCATCGATCCCGAAATGGTGGGCAACCTCGTGGATGACGGTCACGAGGATCTCCTCGACCAGTTCCTCGCGGCTCTCACACATCCGCAGGAGCGGCTGGCGGAAGATGCTGATCCGGTCCGGCAGGGATCCCGCATCCCACCAGGAGTCCCGTTCCGTGAGCGGCGTGCCTTCATAGAGGCCCAGCAGATCGGGATCAGGCTCTTCGCCGGGACCCGGCTCGAACTCCTCCCTGACGAAGATCGCCACATTGTTCATCGCACGGGCCAGCCGGTCGGGGATCTGGTCGATGGCGTCATCCACAGCCGATTCGAAGTCTTCAAGGCTCATGTCGATGGGCACGCAGGAAACTCTACCGCCGCCTCTTCCGGAGGCCGGGACCGGTTTTGTGTAATCGAGACCGAGGCCCTATAGTTTTAGAGGTCCACAACGAGGAGTAAAGCACTTGTGTGGTCCAGGCCCCCATCGTCTAGCGGCCTAGGACACCGCCCTTTCACGGCGGCGGCACGGGTTCGAATCCCGTTGGGGGTACGCAGGAGTGGTTCGAGGCACCGTAGCGGTGCTGGTAGGATAAAACTCTTGCAAAATCGCAAGGCCCTGTAGCGCAGTTGGTTAGCGCGCCGCCCTGTCACGGCGGAGGTCGCGGGTTCAAGTCCCGTCAGGGTCGCTGAGACGCCGGAGCAATCCGAACGTCGACGGTGATCATCACAAGATGGTTGCAAGGCTCTGTAGCTCAGTTGGTAGAGCGTTCGACTGAAAATCGAAAGGTCACCGGATCGACGCCGGTCGGAGCCACCACTGAAAGCCCCTGGGAAACCGGGGGCTTTTGCTTTGCCCGGGTGCGGGAGAAGAGTTGGCCCGTTGACCGTTAATACCGTGGAGGGTTGCCGACAAGCGGAAAGGCTCCACCGAACACCAACCAACGGCCGGAGCGGGAAGGACCATCAGCGTGAGACTGCTGTTCGCGGTGGCTGCTTCGAGTGCCCTGGCCCTCGCGGGCTGCGCCGGTGCTGCGCCGGAGGCGACGAGCACCCTGAGCATGCCTGTCGAGTCTCCCACGCCGCCACAGACGGCTCCCTCCGAGCCCGCCCCAGGGCTTGCCGATGAAACCGGGAACACCGTCCCCGCCATGGAAGACTGCCTCATCGTGGCGGCAGGGGTGTCATCGATGATGCTTGCGCCGCTGAGCTTCATGGGTGATGAGGATCCGCAGACCATGGCGAAACTCGAGGACCAACTGCACCACCTCCACGGCAAAGTGCCCGACGAGCTCAAACCGCACTTTGCCCGGGTAGGCGATGCCGCGGAGAGCGGTCCGGACGGGGCCGGACAGTTCGACGAACCCGCTTTCCGGGAAGCGCTGAAGCCGGTGCAGAAGTGGCTCGCGGACCACTGCAGCGAACCCGTTCGCTGAGCCTTAACCCTCCCGTGTCAAAGGTTCAGCGGAAGGGTTAGGCTGGGCGGAAAGAGAAAGGGTGCCAGCATGGAGAACGAGCAGGAGGTCCCGCCGGCGGGCATGGTGCCGGTCACGGCGTCAGCAACCGGCAAGACAACCATCTCGGAAACGGCCGTCGGCAAGGTCGCAGCCCTGGCCGCCCGCAAGGTGCCCGGAGTGTATGCGCTCGGCAGCGGTACCGGCCGTGCGCTCGGAGCGCTTCGCGACGTCGTCGGTGCCGGTGATCTCGCCCAGGGCGTCCACGTGGAAGTCGGGGAGGTCCAGGCCGCCGTGGACGTCAATCTCGTCGCCGAATACGGCTACCCGCTCACCGCGGTCGCCGACCAGGTCCGGGCCGCGGTCTACGCTGCGGTAAGTGAGCTCGTCGGCCTGCAGGTCATCGAGGTGAACGTCGAGATCAATGACGTGCATGTGCCCGGCCTGAATGATCCAAAGAGCACCGACAAGCCGCGCCCGGCGGCGAGCTAAGGAGACACCATGAACCTCACCGTCGTCGGGATCCTCGTGGGCACGGTCCTGGCTTTCGCTGCGCTCATCTTCCACTTCTGGGGTTTCCTGCTGGTGGCCCTTTTCATGGCTATCGGCGCGTTTGTCGGCAGGGTCGCCGAGGGGAAACTCGACCTGCGCAGTGTGCGTGATGCCCTGGCCGGACGCCGCTCATCATCGTGACCGCCGCTCCTTCCGCGCCTGAGCGGCTCGCCGGTCACAACCGGATCAGCACGCAGGCCCTCACCAGCACTGCCTGCGCCGTCGCAGCGGATGTCCTCCGCGTGCCGGTCCGGGACATCCGGGCCAGCTGGTTCGACGACGCCGGCTTGCTTGCGCTGAGCCTCGCCCTGCCGATTGCGATTCCCTCCCTGCACCGCGTCGCCGCGGATCCGGCAGCCGTGGAGGTGTTCGGCGGATCCGTGCAGGAACGCGCGCACCGCGCCAAGGCGGAAATCCTCGAGCGGGTCATGCGCCTGAGCGGATCGCGCCTCAGCCGCGTGGACATCCGGGTCACCGGCGCCCGGGTGTCTGACGGCGGGAGGGCCAGGTGACGGACGAGACAGAGCGCCTGACCTCCGAGATCATCCGGCGGGAAACACACTCGTCACGTGCTGTACCGGCCACGATCCTGGCTGTGCTGGTGATCCTTGCCTCCCTCTACCTGATGCTGGAAACGGCGCTGAAGGCACTGGGCCAGGACCCGTGGCTGCTGGCGCCCGAGGACGCGGCCGGCTGGGTCGGTTCCCTTCCGGCCGGTATCTCGCCGAGCGTGCTGGCTGCGGCCGGTGCGCTGGTCTTCCTGCTGGGACTCTTCTTCTTCCTCGCCGCGGTTCTGCCCGGCAGGAAGGCGCGGCTCAGTATTCCCAACAAGCGTGCCGCCGTCGTCGTCGATGCGGAGGTGCTGGCCTCCTCACTGGCGCGCCGTGCCCGCGTGGCTGCCGGCGTCACGCCGGACCAGGTGCTGGTGACCATCGGCCGGCGGCTGGTGGAGGTGCAGGTGCGGCCGACGTCGGGCATTCCGGTCAGCGCGCAGGTGGTGCAGACTGCCGTCGAGGATGAACTGCGCCGGACCGCCGTGGACCCTGTGCCGGAGGTCCGCGTGGCAGTCGCGGAGTCAGGGGTGATCGGGCAGTGAACCAGACCCCACGGACCCTCAACCGGATCCTTCTGGCGTTGTTCGGGCTCCTCCTGATGGCAGCCGGAGCGCTGGCGATGGCTCTGAGCACTCCGGCGGTTGCCACGTGGTGGCAGTCAACCGCTGCCCGGGCCGGCGGCACCATCGGCGGGGTTTTGGAGTCCACCACGCTTCCGGGCCAGCGGGACAGCTGGCTCTGGATCGTGGCGGCGCTGCTGCTGGTCCTGCTGATCATCCTCATGGTCGCATGGGTGGCCAACCAGGGGAAGGGCCGCTCGGGGACGCTTGCCTATGACGACAGCGACACCCCGGTTCCCGGCAGCGTCACCATCAACGCCGCAGTGGCTGAGCAGGCACTCAAGGCGGCCCTCAGCGAGCGGGTGGACCTGGTCAATTCCGCCGTGTCCACCTATGAGTTCAGGAACCGGCCCGCGCTGAAGGTGAGGGTCTCCCCGCGCCAGGGGGTTGCGCCGGATGTGGTGGCAGATGAAGTGTCGGCGCTCGTCACGGCACTCGACGCTGCGCTGGGGGTCCAGACGCCGGTCTTGATCAGCATCAGCGGCGGCGCGCGCACCCGCTTCACGCGTGCCGAGAGGGTCCGCTAGACGGAAAAAGCGGCCCCCGGATAAATCAGGGGCCGCTTTTGCCAGGTGTCAGTGGCGCTCAATCCAGACAGCGCTGTCCGGCTGCAGCGTCTGCCCGGCCACTGCATCCTCCGCGCTGGCCACAACGACGACGCCGGCGGGCAGCTCAATCGGTGCTTCACCCATGTTCGCCACCAGCAGGATGGACCCGTTGGTGAAGGCGACCACGCCGTCCTCGGGACGGTGCTCGGGCGCCCACTCGATTGATCCACGGCCGAGCAGCCGCCCGGAGCGCTCAGACAGGGCTGACTTCACCATCTCGTGAACCGATCCGGGTCGGCCCACCTGGACGTCCGCCGCGTACTCCGCGAAGGAGGCCGGCTGGGGCAGCCAGGGGGCGGCAGCGCCGTCGTCGTTGGTGGTGGTGAAGCCGAAACCGGGAGCGTCAGCCTTCCACGGAATGGGCACGCGGCAGCCGTCCCGGCCGCGCTCAACGCCCTCGGTGCGGAAGAACGCCGGGTCCTGACGGACGGCGTCGTCGAGCAGGGTGTGCTCTGGCAGGCCCAGCTCATCCCCCTGGTACAGGTAGGCCGAACCAGGGAGCGCCAGCATGGTGAGGATGCCCGCGCGGCCGCGGCGCAGCCCCAGGGCTTCATCGGGCTGCTCGTCCAGCGGGCCGACTCCCTTGGGAAGCTGTGTCGGATCCTGCAGGCCGAAGCGGGTGGTGTGCCGCACGGTGTCATGGTTGGACAGCACCCAGGTGCTCGGCGCCCCGACGTTGCCCGCCTGTGTGAGCGATTCGACGATGCTGGCGCTGAGCCGCCCGGCATCCCACCCGGCACGCAGAAAGTCGAAGTTGAACGCCTGCTGCATCTCGTCGGCGCGTACGTAGTGGAAGAGCCGCTCGGCCGGTTCCACCCAGGCTTCGGCGACGAGCATCCGGTCGCCGGGGTATTCGGACAGGACGCGGTTCCAGCTCCGGTAGATTGCGTGGACGCCCGGCTGATCGAAGTACGGCGGTGTGGGTTCCGTTGCGGTGGCTTCCTCGAGTGCGTCGGGGTTCTTCACATCGCCGACCATGCTCTCGCGGCCGGCCCAGTCGGGCAGGCCCTCGGCCTTGACCAGGCCGTGCGCCACGTCGATGCGGAAACCGTCAACACCCCGGTCAAGCCAGAACCGCAGGACGGAGATCATTTCATCGTGGACCTCGGGGTTCTCCCAGTTCAGGTCCGGCTGCTTGGTGTCGAACAGGTGCAGGTACCACTGGCCGTCAGCAACCCGCGTCCAGGCATTGCCGCCGAAGATCGACTGCCAATTGTTCGGGGGCAGTTCGCCGTTCTCGCCGCGCCCGTCCCGGAACATGTAGCGGTCGCGCTCGCGGGAACCCTTCGGGGCGGCCAGGGCAGCCTTGAACCACTCATGCTCATCGGAGGTGTGGTTCGGCACCAGGTCCACGATGACCTTCAGGCCACGCTGGTGCGCCTCGGCGAGCATGGTGTCGAAGTCGGCAAGCGTACCGAACCGGGGGTCAACGTCCCGGTAGTCGGCGACGTCGTATCCGGCGTCCGCCTGCGGTGACACATAGAAGGGGGAGAGCCAGACGGCGTTGACGCCGAGATTCTGCAGATACGGGAGCTTGCCGGTAATGCCGTGCAGGTCGCCCATGCCGTCGCCGTTACCGTCGGCGAAGGAGCGGGGGTAGATCTGGTAGATGACGGCGTCTTCCCACCAGGCAGTGCCGTGCCCGCCACCGACCGTGCGGCCGGGGGCGGAGAGGTCGGATGCAGTCATGGGTCTCCTCTGCAGACTATGGATCACGATTCAGTATCGACGGGCCGGTCGGCCGGTCCCGGTGTTGCAGATCACAACGTAAGCGCTTACTTTGATGATATCAAGAGGTGAGGCGGCGGAGTCCACTCAGTGTCCTGCTGCCCGACGAAGGAGTCATTCATGGCGATTTTTCGCAAGAACAAAGCAGTGCTGCCGCTGGCTGCGCTCAGCGTACTGACGCTCGCGCTCTCTGCATGTGGAACGGGAGATGAGGGAGACGGAGGCGGCGGCGAAGAGCCGGCCGCCGACTGCGCCGCCTACGAAGAGTACGGAACCTTCGACGGCGAGGAGGTGAACGTCTACGCCACCATCGTCGACATCGAGGCTGAGCGGCTGGAGAACTCCTGGGCTGATTTCGCAGAGTGCACGGGCATCGAGGTTGTGTATGAAGGCTCGAAGGAATTCGAGACTCAGATCGGTGTCCGTTCCCAGGCCGGCAACCCGCCTGACATCGCGATCTTCCCCCAGCCCGGCCTGCTGGCCTCAGAGGTCGCCGGCGGTAACGTGCTGCCCGCTCCTGAGGCCGTCGAGGCTCTCACCGATGAGAACTGGTCTGAAGACTGGAAGGGTTACGGCACGGTCGATGACACCTTCTACGGCTCACCGATGCTTGCCAACGTGAAGGGTTACGTCTGGTACTCCCCGGCGACCTTCGAGGAGAACGGCTGGGAAATCCCCGAAACCCTCGACGAGATGATGACTCTGACCGAGGACATCGCGGCGGACGGCACGATGAAGCCATGGTGTGCGGGATTCGAGTCCGGTGAGGCCACAGGCTGGCCGGGTACCGACTGGGTTGAGGACTACGTTCTCCGCCAGGCAGGTCCAGAGGTCTATGACCAGTGGGTGAACCACGAAATCCCGTTCAACGATCCCCAGATCGTTGAGGCGTTCGATTCCGTCGGCGAGATCCTGAAGAACGAGGATTACGTCAACGGCGGCTTCGGAGATGTCCGCTCGATCCTGACAACCTCCTTCGCTGACGCGGGCCAGCCGGTCCTCGACGGCGAATGCGCCATGCACCACCAGGCGTCCTTCCAGGCATCGAACTGGCCTGAGGGTACTGAAGTCGCCGAAGACGGCGACGTGTGGGCCTTTATGACGCCGGGCGTCGAGCCGGGTTCGAATGCAATCACCGGTGGCGGCGAGATTATTGCGGCGTACTCGGATGAGCCCGCGGTTGTGGCTTTCCAGACGTTCATGGCCTCTGCTGAATTCGCCAACAACCGGGTGGAGCAGGGAGGAGCCATCAGCGCCAACAAGGCACTCGATGCTTCGCTCGCGCAGAGCCCGCTGGACAAGCAATCGATCGAGCTGCTGCAGAGCGAGGACACCATCTTCCGTTTTGACGCCTCCGACCTGATGCCGGGTGCCGTGGGTTCCAACTCCTTCTGGAGCGGCATCGTGGAGTGGATCAACGGTACGCCGACCGAGGAAGTTGTAGATTCCATCGAAGCCAGCTGGCCCCAGTAGCGGTTTCACAGGCCCGGCGTTCCACTGGTGTGGAACGCCGGGCCTGCCCCTGACATTCTTCGCACCAAGGAGGCTGCGCTATGGAGGATCTCGGCGAGAAATTCCTGCAGGTGGTAATTGCCCTGGCTATCTTCGCCGCCATCATCGGATTCATCATGCTGCTGGTGGACCGGGCACCCAAATCTTTCCGTGACAAAGCGACGATCATTGGCTTCATGGCTCCGGCCGCGATCCTGCTCATCGTGGGCATGGTCTGGCCCGCAGCGCAGACCACTTTCCTCGCATTCACCGACCGTAACGGCGCCATCAACGGTCTGGACAACTTCATCTGGATGTTCACCGACCCCTCGGCGCTGGTGACCCTCCGGAACACCGTACTGTGGGTGATTCTGGTCCCCACACTTTCGACGATCATCGGCCTTGTATACGCGGTGTTCATCGACAAGGCGCATGGAGAGCGCGTGCTGAAAGCTCTCGTATTCATGCCGATGGCCATTTCCATGGTCGGTGCAGGCATCATCTGGAACTTCATGTACGCCTACCGCGGCACAGGGCGGGAGCAGATCGGCCTCGTGAACCAGATCCTTGTCTGGTTCGGGGGCGAGCCGCGCCAGTTCCTGCTCGATGCGCCGGGTAACACCTTTTTCCTCATCGCCGTCATGGTGTGGATCCAGGTTGGGTTCGCCATGGTTATTCTCTCCGCCGCGATCAAGGGAATACCGGCGGATGTCATCGAAGCATCGCGGCTCGACGGGGCGAGTGCATGGCAACAGTTCCGAAACATCACCATCCCGTCGATCCGCGGTGCCCTCGTGGTGGTGGTCACCACCATCACCATCATCACCCTGAAGGTCTTCGACATTGTGCGCACCATGACGGCGGGCAATTTCGAGACGTCGGTCATCGCCAACGAGATGTATACCCAGGCGTTCCGCGCCAATGAGCCCGGCCGTGGAGCAGCGCTGGCACTGGTCCTTTTCCTGATGGTGCTGCCGGTAGTCATCTACAACGCCCGGGTACTCAAGAAGCAGAAGGAGATCCGATGACTTCGACACCAGCCGTTCCGGTAACGGTCGACGACAAGGGCGATCAACCGGTCCCGCCGATCACCCGCAGGGTGAAGCAGCGTCTGACCTCCCGCGGCGCCACGATCGCTGCGGTGATCATCGCCGTGATCTGGACCGTGCCGACTGCCGGACTGTTCATTTCCTCATTCAGGCCGGAGGAAAACCTCAACCGGGACGGTTGGTGGAACGTTTTCTCCAACTTTGAGTTCACGCTTGAGAACTACGCCGACGTGCTGGTCTCTGGCGGCAGCCAGTCGCCGAATCTCGGACAGTATTTCGTCAACTCCCTTGCCATTGTGATTCCGGGAACGCTCATCCCGCTCGTGGTTGCGTCCATGGCGGCCTACATTTTCGCGTGGAGCAACTTCCGCGGCAAGGACACGCTGTTTGTCTTCGTCTTCGCACTGCAGATTATCCCGCTGCAGATGGCGCTGATTCCGCTGTTGACGTTGTTCGTGAACCTGAAGATCGGTGAGTTCCATGTGCTTCCGCCGGGTTCCTACGCACAGTTGTGGCTCGCGCACACGATCTTCGCCCTGCCTTTGGCCATCTTCCTCCTGCACAACTTCATCGCGGAAATCCCCGGTGAGGTTATTGAAGCAGCAAGGGTGGACGGTGCCGGGCACGCGACTATCTTCTGGCGGATCATCATTCCGCTGTCAGTTCCCGCGCTCGCTTCATACGCGATATTCCAGTTCCTGTGGGTCTGGAATGACCTCCTCGTGGCGCTTGTATTCTCGGGCGGTACAGGAGATGTCGCTCCGATCACGCAGCGGCTTGCAGAGCTGACCGGAACGCGCGGCGGGGAGTGGCATCGACTGACGGCTGGGGCGTTTGTCTCGATGGTCGTCCCGCTTATTGTCTTCTTCGGTCTGCAACGCTACTTTGTCCGCGGTCTTCTGGCTGGTGGCCTCAAGGGCTGATGCAACGTGACGGGCATCGAGGATGTCGCTGTAGCCACCGGAGTGTCCACCGCCACGGTTTCCCGCGCATTGCGGGGGCTGACGGGGGTCTCGCCGGCCACCCGGGCGAAGGTCCTCACCGTCGCCCGGGAGCTGGGCTACGTGCCGTCGTCCTCCGCCTCCGGCCTGGCGTCGGGGCGGACCATGGCCATGGGCGTCCTTCTTCCCTCCATCGAACGGTGGTATTTCTCGGCGATGCTGGACGGAATCGACCGGCAGCTGCGCACCGCGGGGTATGACCTGATCGTGTTCAGCCTGGGCGGGTTCGGCGGGAACCGGGAACGGGTGTTCCACCGCTCGATCCTCCGCAAACGCATCGATGCGCTGATCGTGATGTGCATGGAGCTGACCGAGGACGAGTACCGCTCCCTGAGGGATCTCGATTCGCCCACCATCGTGGTCGGCGGGAGCGTACGGGGCGTGCCGCACGTGAGCATCGACGACCACGCCGCGGTGCGGGACGCCGTCGAGCATCTCATCGCGCTGGGACACACGCGTATTGGGCATGTGCGCGGCGGCGGCTCCTTCGGCATGCACTTTGATGTGCCGCGCATCCGGAATGACGCCTTCAAGGAGACCATGGAAGCCCACGGGCTCCCGGTCCGGGAGGAGTGGTCCGTCTTCGGGGACTTCCGGTTCAAGGAGGCCAAGATTGCCGTTACGGCGATGCTCGCCGACGCCGCTGAACGTCCCACCGCCCTGTTCTGTTCATCGGACGAGATGGCGTTCGGGGCCCTGACCGCGGCGGCCGAGCTGGGAATCAGCGTTCCCGGGGAGTTGTCGGTGATCGGCATTGACGATCACGAGTTCGCTGATCCGATGGGCCTGACCACCGTCCGCCAGATGCCCGAGGAGCAGGGCGCCTACGCGGCCGAGCTCATGCTTGCTGAGCTGGAGGGGAAGAAGCTGGAGGGCGGGCCGGTGACGCAGCCGCATGAACTCATCGAGCGCGCCTCGACCGGCCCGCCACTGCACTGAACGGTACCGGCGTCTACGCTGGAGGAATGGCTACCGAGCTCCTCTACCTTGACGATTTCAACGTGCTGACCGCTTCAGCCACCGTTACCGCCGTAACCGCGCTCGACGACGGCCGGACGGACATTGAACTGGACCGCACCTGCTTCTACCCCCGCGGCGGCGGACAGGACTGGGACACCGGCACAATCCGCGCCGGAGACGACGCCTTTACCGTCCAGGAGGTGCGGCTCGACGAGCACCAGGTGGTGCACCACCTGGGTGAGGGAAATCTGTCGGTGGGTGCCGCCGTCGTACTGGAGGTTGATGCCGAGCAGCGGGCGGTGAATACCAGGCTCCACTCCGCGGGGCACATCGTGGACCTCGCGGTGGAGCGGCTCGGGTTGCCGTGGGTGCCCGGGAAGGGCGCGCACTATCCGCATATGTCCTTCGTGGAGTACAACGGTGAGCTGCCGGGTGACGCCGAGGAGATCCGGCAGCGCGTGGAGCAGGAGGTCACGGCCGTGATTGCCGAGGGCAGCCGCAACGAGATCCGCTTCATGCCGGTGGCCGAGATGGGCGATTACTGCCGGCACGTCCCGGACAATATCCCGACCAACAAGCCTGCCCGGATTGTGCTCTACAACGCGGATTTCGGCGTACCCTGCGGCGGAACCCATGTGCAGGACGTTGCCGAGGTGGGGAAGCTCAACATCACAAAGGTCAGGTCGAAGAAGGGCATCACCAAGGTGTCCTACGCGGTGGATGGCATTAATTAGCTAGGAAGCGCGGGCAAGCTGGCGGATGGGGACCCACCGCGAAGCCAGCCGCCGGTATGCCGCGGCGGCGCCGGTCATGTCCGTTTCGGCGAGGCACTCGATGCCCATCCGTACGTCCATGGGGGACTCGTCGGGGAAGACGAGATCCGCCACCGGCCCGTAATCCAGTTCGACGACGGCGTCGCGGCGGAAGGTCTCCAGCCACTCGGTGATCTCGGTCAGTTCCTCCAGCAGGTCGAGCTCCGGTGCGGCGATGGCCAGGTTGGCCACTGCCCGCCGGGCCCGGTCGATGCACTCGCTGATGGTCACGGAGACCCGGACGGTGTGGACCTCGCCGTCGTCGTCGATCACTTCCGTGAGGTCGTCCTCGTGGATGAGGACAAACCAGGCGAAGGGGACGCCCCAAGTGGCTGAGCGGGTGTGCAGCTTGGCGGTGGATTCGGTCAGTGTCTCCGGATCCAGTCTCGCCTGGTGCGCCTCACGGGCAACCTCGGGAAGGAGGACATCCAGGAGCGGGCCACGGATGGTCTGTTCCAAAGACTCGGCGGCCAGGAAAGTCCGGACGGCCAGCTGATTGGGGCAGTAGAACGGGGCGGTGGTGCCATTGCTGCGCGGGAAGTGCAGTACCCGCACCAGGTCCTGCGCATGGTGCGGAAAGGGATCCGACACCAGGCGCGTGATGCGCTGCAGCGCATCGGCGCGGTCAAGCTGCTCGGTGACGCGGCGCTCGCGGGTGCGCTGTTCCAGGATGGCCAGCTGCTGGGCATCGCTGAAGGCGTCCAGAGGCTCGTAGACCCGCAGGAAGGAAACGTAGGGGAAACTGCGGCCCGCGCCCGGCACGTCCGCCATGGGTCAGGCCAGCTCCACGATGACCGGTGCATGGTCGGAGGCGCCTTTGCCCTTGCGCTCCTCGCGGTCGATCGACGCCCCGTTCACGCGCTCGGCCAGGGCGGGGGAGGCGAGCACAAAGTCGATGCGCATTCCCATGCGCTTCGGGAAGCTCAGCTGCTTGTAGTCCCAGTAGGTGTACACGCCCGGTCCGGGAGTGTGCGGCCGGACAACGTCCGAGAAGCCCGAATCCTCGAAGGCGTGGAAGGCTGCGCGCTCGGGAGGGCTGACATGGGTGTAGCCGTTGTTGAGGAACAGGTCGATATCCCAGACATCCTCATCCCGGGGCGCGATGTTCCAGTCACCGGTCAGCGCAACCTGGGCCGACGGGTCGGATTCCAGCAGCCCCACGGCGTGCTTGCGCAGGAGCTCAAGCCATTCGATCTTGTACGCCATGTGCGGGTCACCGAGCGCGCGTCCGTTCGGCACGTACAGGCTCCACACCCGCACTCCGCCGCAGGTGGCGCCGATCGCTCGGGCTTCCTGGACCGGATCCGTGTCCTTGCCGAACACGGGCTGGCCGGGGAATGTCCGTTCAACGTCGGTCAGGCCCACGCGGGACGCTATGGCCACGCCGTTCCACTGGCTCACGCCGAAGTGCGCCACCTCGTAGCCGCTCTTCTCGAACATGTCCCAGGGAAAGTTGTCGTCCTTGCACTTGGTCTCCTGGATGGCAAGGACGTCCACATCGGAGCGGTCGAGCCACGCCTCCACACGGTCGGCACGGGCTCGGAGGGAATTGACGTTCCAGGTCGCAATCTTCACAGTGGCTACGTTACCCAATTGGCGGGTGATGCTGATAAGCGTTCCGACCCGTGCCACGGCCCGGAATCAGCGGTTCAGTGCTGCCGCCACCACGAGTCGTGGATGGTCACCGGAACCGTGCGCTTGTGACGGGTCATCAGGTAGCGGCGTTCGATGAGCTGTGCCGCTTCCTCCGGGACGTCCCTGCCCTCGAGGTAGTCGTCGATCTCGTTGTAGGTGAGGCCCAGTTCGTGTTCGTCGGTCTGGCCGGGCTTTTCATCGAGCAGATCGGCGGTGGGGATCTTGTTGTAGAGGCGTTCCTCGGCGCCGAGGTCCTTGAGGAGCTGGCGGTTCTGACGCTTGTTCAGCCCGAACAGGGGCAGGATGTCCGCTCCGCCGTCGCCGTATTTCGTAAAGAAACCGGTGACCGATTCCGCGCCGTGGTCAGTACCGATGACCAGCAGGTTGTCGTCGCCGGCGAGCGCGTACTGGGCCACCATGCGGACGCGCGCCTTGACGTTGCCCTTGTTGAAGTCGGACATTTCGTTGCTTGCGGCGGCCGCGAATTCCCGCTGGAAACCGTCGACGGCGGGAGCAACGTTGTAGACCACTGACCGGTCAGGCTGGATGAACGCCAGGGCGGCCTGGGCGTCGTCCTCGTCATGCTGCACGTTGTATGGGAGGCGGGCGGCCACGAAGGCGGCGTCCGCGCCGTCGGCCCGCAGTTCCTCCGCCGCCATCTGGGCGAGTTTTCCGGCGAGGGTGGAGTCAAGGCCGCCGCTGATCCCGAGCACAAAGCCCTTGGTCCCGCTGGCCCGGACGTAGTCCTTCAGGAAGTCCACGCGCCGGCGGATCTCTTCCGCTGTGTCGATGGTGGGGCGTACGCCCATTTCGTCGATGATCTTCGCCTGGAGTTCACGCATACGGCCCACGTTACTAAGTTTTTGTCGCCGATCTGCCGTTATAACGCGTTCAAAGCAGCAGATCGGCGACAAAAACTTCCGGGGGGGGGGTGCCCGGCTATTGCTTGAAGGCTGCGTCGAAGGACGACGACGACGGCGCGAAGTCGAATTTCTTCAGGAACGCCAGCGCCTCCGGCGCGCCCTCGAGGCGGTCCATGCCGGCGTCCTCCCACTCGACCGAGATCGGCCCGTCATACCCGATGGCGGTGAGGGCCCGGAAGCTGTCCTCCCAGGGGACGTCGCCGCGTCCGGTGGAGACGAAGTCCCAGCCGCGGCGGGGGTCTCCCCAGGGCAGATGTGAGGAGAGGATGCCGTTGCGGCCGCCGCCCATCCGCATCTTCGTGTCCTTGCAGTCCACGTGGTAGATCCGGTCAGCGAAGTCGGAGATGAAGGCCACCGGGTCGATCTGCTGCCACATGAAGTGGCTTGGGTCCCAGTTCAGGCCGAACGCCGGCCGGTTCCCGACGGCGTCGAGCGCCCGGCGGGTGGACCAGTAGTCGTAGGCGATTTCGGAGGGGTGCACCTCGTGGGCGAACCGGACGCCGCAGTCGTCGAAGACGTCGAGGATGGGGTTCCAGCGGTCGGCGAAGTCCTGGTAGCCGGCGTCGACCACGTCCTGGCTCACCGGCGGGAACATTGCCACGTACTGCCAGATCGAGGATCCGGTGAAGCCGACGACGGTCTTCACCCCGAGTTTCTGCGCAAGCTTCGCGGTGAGTTTCATTTCCTCGGCCGCACGCTGCCGGACACCCTCGGGATCGCCGTCGCCCCACACCCTTGGTCCCACGATGGCTTCATGGCGGAAGTCGATCGGGTTGTCGCAGACAGCCTGGCCCTTGAGGTGGTTGGAAATGGTCCATACCTTCAGCCCGTTGCGTTCCAGGATGTCGAGGCGGTCCTGGATGTAGGCGTCATCGTCCCAGCGCCAGGCGTCGAGGTGGTCACCGGAGACGGCGATCTCCAGCCCGTCGTAGCCCCACTGGCCGGCGAGTTCGGCCACTTTCTCGAACGGTAGGTCCGCCCACTGGCCGGTGAACAGGGTGAAGTTGCGTGCCATGTATTTCTCCTTGCGTGTTTGGGTCAGGAAAGCGTGCGGGCTGTCGGATCCCAGTCTTCGGGCAGCGGCTCGGCAGCCACCGCGGAACTGCCGACCTCAACAAAGGTCCCGGTCTCCACCGATTCGGTGATGGAGGCCATGGTGTCCAGGACATGGAACGCTGTTTCGCCCTGCGCTCGGTGGGGGATCCCGGCGCGAATGGACCGGGCCAGGTCCAGGACACCGGTGCCCCGACCATAGGTGGATCCGACGGACGGCAGGATCTCCCAGTCCTCAGCGCCGTGGCGGTGGAGGCGGATGTCGCCGTCGAACCGGTTCGGATCCGGGAAGGCGATGGTGGCTTCGGAGCCGGTGATCTCCACGAAACCGTGGCGGGGCAGCGGCGAATCGAAGCTGAAGGTGCTCATGGAGGACGCGCCGCCCTCAAACTGGGCCAGAGCGCTCACATGGGTGGGCACCGTGACCCCGAACTCCTCCCCGGCACGTGGCCCGGAGCCGATGATGCGCGTCTCGCGTGACCGGGAGCCCAGGGCCGCCACCGTCTGGACCGCGCCGAAGGCCTGCACGAGGGTGGTGAGGTAGTACGGGCCCATGTCGAACAGCGGGCCTGCCCCCTCCTGAAACAGGAAGGCAGGGTTGGGGTGCCAGGCTTCGGGGCCGGGGGACTGCATGAGGGTCAGCGCCGTCAGCGGCACACCGATATCGCCGCGCTGGATCATGCGCAGGCCGGTCTGCAGCCCGGCACCGAGGAAGGTGTCAGGGGCGCACCCCAGCCGCACACCGGCGTCGGACGCTGCCTTCAGAAGAGTCTGCCCGGACTCCCGGTCGAGGGAAAACGGCTTCTCGCTCCACACGTGCTTGCCGGCAGCCACCGCACTTAGCGCGACCGGCACGTGCGCGGCGGGCGTGGTGAGGTTGACGATGATCTCGACGTCGGGATGCTGCAGCGCGTCCTCAACCGGTCCGAAGGCGGGGATCCCGAATTCTCCGGCACGCGTCTGGGCCGCCTCCGGGAACAGGTCCGCGACAATGTGGACCTGGACGTCGGGAAATGCGGTGAGGTTGGTCAGGTATTCCTTGCTGATTACTCCGGCGCCAATGATGCCGACGCCTACCGGCCCGCTCATGCGCTGGCGCCGTTCAGGTAGCGCAGGCTCTCCTCGAGGGCCTGGAACAGGTCACCCGCGCTGTCATCGAGCTCGACGACACCCACCTCAACGGAGGAAGCGGCAGCCAGGACCGCCGGGATATCCATGCGGCCGGACCCCACCGCGACCTGTGACTTGTTGTCGCGGTCGATGGCCCCGTCCTTGATGTGGATGAACCGGACGCGGTCACCCAGCTTCCCGAGCAGCTCAGCCGGATCCTGCCCGCCCACCGCGGCCCAGTAGGTGTCCATTTCCAGTACGACGGCGGGATCGAGCCTTTCGGCGAGCAACTCCAGCCCCGTGCGGCCGCCGAAGCCCGTTTCCACCTCCCACCAGTGGTTGTGATAACCGACCGTGATGCCGTACTCGCCCCCCAGTGCGGCCACCTCATTGAGGGCCTCGGCGGTCTGGGTAATCGCCTCTTCCGTACTCCAGCGGGCCGGGTCAACGAACGGGTCGATCACAGTGCCGATGCCCAGTGTGCGTGCCGCCTCGAAGATAAGGTCACGGTCCCCGTTCAGCAGCGGCGCGTGGCCGGAGGGAGCGGTGAGTCCGTTACGGGCCAGGGCCGACGCCAGTGCCTCGGTGTTTGCCGCGAAGTTGTATGGCTCGACCCGTTCGAAACCGATCGAGGCAATCCTGTCGATGGTGCCGTCGAAGTCGGCGTCGAGGGCTTCGCGGACTGTGTAGAGCTGAACTGAAAATTGCACGCATTGCTCCTTCGGGTGTGTTCAGCGTGCGGGCTTCGACAGGGTCAGACTATGGCGGGGACTCGACATACAGCACTGCTTTGGGATCGCGGCGCGGATCCCTTCTGTGCTTTCGATTTCTTTAAGACGTTGAAGAGTCGGCGACGGCTGAGGCAAGCGACGTGAGATTCCTGGCTTATGAATTTGGACCTCCGACTATTCGTTGGTAGGCAGGGCGGATGTAAGCGTCTGATTTTCTTAGTTCGACTCCAATTTTGTCCAAGCTCCAGCCGTGAGTGCCGTGGCATTTCAGGCTGGCTGCACCGGCGTATCCCGCCCTGTGGAGTTCTTGGAGGAGGAAGTGGTGGTCGAGGGTTCCTTCAGGGGTGGGCAGCTGCTTTTCTCCAGGACCGAAGTTTAGTCCATCGATGCCGTGTCGATAGGCGCGGTCGATGTCCCAGATGTAGTAGTAGTAGAGCCGTTTGCGTTCGGCGAGGAAAGCGATGACTTCGCTGATTGTTTCTTCCATGACCCACATATGGGGTGGGGCCAGGCAGACGCCGAGGAATGGATCATCGATGTCCTTGACCAGCCGCTTGATCTGGGCGAAGGAATCGACACCTTCGTCCCATCGTTTGTCGGCTCTTCGGACATCCGGTGGGGGGGTCATGGGGTGAGTCCGCCGGCGGTGAGGAGCATGCGGAGGCGGTAGTTCTCGCGGTTGCGATAGCCGCGGGCGAGGCGGCGGTGGAGCTCGATGATCCCGTTGATCGCCTCGGTGCCGCCGTTGTTCGCGCGGCTCGTGGTGAAGTACGCCAGGAACGCTGAACGCCAGCGGCGGAGGGTGCGGCCGAGGCGGGCGATCTCGGGGATCGGGCAGGTGTGGAACGTGTCGACCACCCTCTCGGCGATCCGCCGCCCCTCGGTCAGGTCCTTCGCGTGGTAGGCAGAGCGCAGCTGCTGTGCGCACTGCCACGCGACGAACACCTCGTCGTGCGCAGGATCGGCCTCGATTGCCGCGGTCAGCCGGATCCGCTGCTTGTCGGTGAGGTTCTCGGCCCCGGCACGGAGGATGGTCTGAATCCCGTAGAGCGGGTCGCCCTTCCGACCGCGATGCCCGAGGGTGTCTTGCTGGACGCGGCGGCGGACCTCGTCGACGGCGGCGGTGCCGAGCTTGACGACATGGAACGCGTCCAGCACAGCGACCGCGTCTTCGAGCGTGTCATCGATCGCAGTCTTGTAGCCCGCGAACGGGTCCAGCGCCGCCACCTTCACGTTCTTTCGGAACGCTTCGCCCCGCTCGCTGAGCCAGGACGCGTATGCCTTCCCCGATCTGCCCGGCACGAGGTCGAGCAGCCTGGCCCGCGTCTTCCCGGTGCTGTCGCGGCTGAGGTCGACCATGCCGGTCAGTTCCTTCGGGCCCCGCTTGCGGTGGTCGACGTGATGCCAGATGTGCTCGTCGACGCCGAGCGTGGTCACGTTCTCGAACCGGGACTCGTCGGCTGCCAACCGCACCAGTTCAGGCTCAACAGCCCGCCACACCGTCTTCCACGATGTCCCGAGCTGACGACGTAGTCCTTCGATCGTGGCGTGCTCGCGGCGCAGCTGCCCGATCGCCCAGTCGACGGCTCGCCTTGTGAGCGACCCGCGCCGAGCGACCAGCGAGGGAAGCTGCTCCACGAACGTCTTCTTGGCACAGCCCACGTCGCCGCATCGCCAGACCCGTTGCCGCCAGACGATCCGCACCCGCGTCACGCCCGGCACGTCATGCAACACTCGACGGCGGCGCCCTCGACCGATCGCCACGACCCCGCACAACGGGCACCCGGTCGGCGCCGCCGGTGTCGAAACGGTGACGATCAGCAGCCCGTCGCGGCGGTCAACGTGCTCGACATGGACGCCGTCGAGACCGACCAGCAGATCGCAGCGGTAACACGGATCAGCGGCAGAGCGCGCGTCAGCGCACCCCGAAGTAGGGTGAAGCACGTCGAGGTCCTCGTGATGGATCAGCAGTTGGCGCTACTGATCCTCGGGGACCTCGACCCCTACCCGCCGACCATCACCCGGCGAGCCTCACCCCCACCGCATGTCCGAAGAGCCC
>NZ_FNDT01000010.1 GCF_900099735.1 Arthrobacter subterraneus
GGCTCTTCGGACATCCGGTGGGGGGGTCATGGGGTGAGTCCGCCGGCGGTGAGGAGCATGCGGAGGCGGTAGTTCTCGCGGTTGCGATAGCCGCGGGCGAGGCGGCGGTGGAGCTCGATGATCCCGTTGATCGCCTCGGTGCCGCCGTTGTTCGCGCGGCTCGTGGTGAAGTACGCCAGGAACGCTGAACGCCAGCGGCGGAGGGTGCGGCCGAGGCGGGCGATCTCGGGGATCGGGCAGGTGTGGAACGTGTCGACCACCCTCTCGGCGATCCGCCGCCCCTCGGTCAGGTCCTTCGCGTGGTAGGCAGAGCGCAGCTGCTGTGCGCACTGCCACGCGACGAACACCTCGTCGTGCGCAGGATCGGCCTCGATTGCCGCGGTCAGCCGGATCCGCTGCTTGTCGGTGAGGTTCTCGGCCCCGGCACGGAGGATGGTCTGAATCCCGTAGAGCGGGTCGCCCTTCCGACCGCGATGCCCGAGGGTGTCTTGCTGGACGCGGCGGCGGACCTCGTCGACGGCGGCGGTGCCGAGCTTGACGACATGGAACGCGTCCAGCACAGCGACCGCGTCTTCGAGCGTGTCATCGATCGCAGTCTTGTAGCCCGCGAACGGGTCCAGCGCCGCCACCTTCACGTTCTTTCGGAACGCTTCGCCCCGCTCGCTGAGCCAGGACGCGTATGCCTTCCCCGATCTGCCCGGCACGAGGTCGAGCAGCCTGGCCCGCGTCTTCCCGGTGCTGTCGCGGCTGAGGTCGACCATGCCGGTCAGTTCCTTCGGGCCCCGCTTGCGGTGGTCGACGTGATGCCAGATGTGCTCGTCGACGCCGAGCGTGGTCACGTTCTCGAACCGGGACTCGTCGGCTGCCAACCGCACCAGTTCAGGCTCAACAGCCCGCCACACCGTCTTCCACGATGTCCCGAGCTGACGACGTAGTCCTTCGATCGTGGCGTGCTCGCGGCGCAGCTGCCCGATCGCCCAGTCGACGGCTCGCCTTGTGAGCGACCCGCGCCGAGCGACCAGCGAGGGAAGCTGCTCCACGAACGTCTTCTTGGCACAGCCCACGTCGCCGCATCGCCAGACCCGTTGCCGCCAGACGATCCGCACCCGCGTCACGCCCGGCACGTCATGCAACACTCGACGGCGGCGCCCTCGACCGATCGCCACGACCCCGCACAACGGGCACCCGGTCGGCGCCGCCGGTGTCGAAACGGTGACGATCAGCAGCCCGTCGCGGCGGTCAACGTGCTCGACATGGACGCCGTCGAGACCGACCAGCAGATCGCAGCGGTAACACGGATCAGCGGCAGAGCGCGCGTCAGCGCACCCCGAAGTAGGGTGAAGCACGTCGAGGTCCTCGTGATGGATCAGCAGTTGGCGCTACTGATCCTCGGGGACCTCGACCCCTACCCGCCGACCATCACCCGGCGAGCCTCACCCCCACCGCATGTCCGAAGAGCCCCCAATTCCCTTGGTCACCCCGGTGTGAACCATGCACCCCGGGCGGGCCATCCCCGTATCGGTGCACACCGTGCGTAGCGAGCTTTCCCGGAATCTCCTTGTGTCCTGGCGTTAACACGGGTGTCGTAGCATCGCATTAGCACCGCGACCACTCCTGAGAGTTGCACCCGGGATGAGGTGAATGCATCGTGACGGCACCGGGGTATGAGTTCAGCGTCTGGGAGCGCTACGCCACCGAGTTCACACTGGCTTTCGGTGACAATCCGTCGCGCATCCGGGCGGTGCGGGTGGCCTACTTCGAGCACGAGTTCGATGTGGACTTGATTGCGCAGCTCAGCGGTTTTCCTGTTTGGAGAATCCGACAGGCGTTGTCCCAGGGACTTCCACAGGCGAGCTGAAGAATCGTCGACCAGAGTCCCAGAACTGCTCGCCCATCTACCATCCCCTTGCGGGCACTGCGCGGTGAGGGGACGTCAGCGTGCGACGGTTCGGCCCGGGCGCGATGTCTCCCCTTTCACGTCTGAGTGGCCATCGGTCTGATCGGGCCATGAGCAGGATCAGTTTCGCGCGTCGCCCCCGCCCTCTGGTTCCGCGCTGCGGGCGTCATCGTCGTGGCAGGCTTCTTCGCGTCGTTGGTTACCGGTGTCTGCTGCCCCGGCGCCCCCGCCAGCGGAACATCGACGTGCGGAACGTTCGAGCGCTTGACCGCCGGGATCGACAGATCACGTGGCTCTGGCTCGCACGGACGGTCATCGTAGGCGCCATCGCGGCGCTCGAGGTGGGCGTCTTCGGTCGAGTCACCCTTGGCCGACTTCCTTGCGGGCATGGCACTGTTCGGGAGCTCGAGCGGACGCAGGGAGGTCATGAAATTGCCTTTCGCGGATAGCGGAGGCGATGAACGCTGCGTTCACCTATGGTTGGGGTCGTGGTCGCATTGCGCCCATACGATGTGCGGCGAACCCGAAAGGTGATCACCGGCTACATGAACTCGCCCCTCAACGAGCCGCCGCTCGGCGGAACCATCGACCACATCCTCTCGATCCTGCCGTCGCTCGTACCGAGCGCGCAGCGCGTCGCCCGCATCTGCGCCGAGCGACCCCACGACGTGGTCGACATGTCGGGCGCCGACCTCGCCGAAGCCGCCAACACGTCGCCGGCCACCGTCAGCCGCACCGCCCAGGCGCTGGGGCTGCGCAGCTTTCAGCACCTGCGCATGCTGCTCGTGCGTGACCTCGCCGCCGACGCCACCGCCGCGCCCGACGCACCCGCCGGCACCGAGGGCTTTCTGCGGTGGCTGGCCGAGGGGCGGGTGGGATGCTGCAGACCGCGCTCGCCTCGATCGACCCGGTCGCGTTCGACGCCGCTGCCGACGCCATCGCCCGCGCGCCGCGCCTGCTGATCTCGGGCACCGGCGCCTCGCACGCCGCCGCCCAGGCGTCGGCCGTCGCGTTCGCCGTCAACGGCCGGCCCTGCGAAGCGCCCGCTGACGGCGTGGTCGCCCACCTCACCGCCCGCGTGCTCGCCCCCGGTGATGTGTGCCTCATCGTCAGCTCGAGTGGCGCCAACTCGGTGACCCTCGCGGTTGCGGACGCCGCCGTCGACGCCGGCGCCACCGTGATCGGGGTCACGAGCTTCGCCCGTACCCCGCTCACCACCCGCGCCGACCACCTGCTCGTCGCCGGTGCGCGCTTCCAGGCGTGGGATCAAGGCATTCTCGGCAGCGGGCTCGTACAGCTGCTCGTGCTCAACGCCCTGCAGATCGCCGTCGCCGACCGCATGAGCGACGCCGCCGACCGCGCGCGCCTCGCGGTGCGCGAAGAGGTGCTCGACATCGTCGCCGACGACGGCTCCGACGCCGAGGCATCCGACGTGCCAGACGTTATCGACCACGGCGATGGGCGTTAACACTCCGTTTGCAGGAAATTCACTTTCCTCGATTGCAATAGCTCTGCAAGCGGATTTCGCGGGAAGGCCCCGGTTCGTCAGGTCGCTTGCAGAAGGCGACTCATGGGAACGATCCAGCTCTCTGGTGTCGGTCGCTCCTTCAAGAGCACCGCCGCCGTCAGTGATATCGACCTGATCATCGAAGACGGCGGGTTCGTCGTCTTGCTCGGCCCCTCGGGCTGCGGCAAGACCACCCTGCTGCGCATGATCGCCGGCCTGCTCGAGCCCACGGCCGGCCGCATCCACCTCGACGGCGACGACATCACCGACCTCCCGTCGAAGAAGCGCGACCTCGCGATGGTCTTCCAGAGCTACGCGCTCTACCCGCACCTGAGCGTGCGCAAGAACCTCGCGTTCCCGCTCAAGACGCAGCGCCTCGGCGCCGCCGAGATCGCGACCCGCGTGCAGGAGGTCGCCGACAGCCTCGAGATCGGCCACCTGCTCGACCGCAAGCCCAAAGAGCTCTCGGGCGGGCAGCGCCAGCGCGTCGCCGTCGGCCGCGCCCTCGTGCGCAACCCCAAGGCGTTCCTGATGGACGAGCCGCTGTCGAACCTCGACGCGAAGCTGCGCACCCAGACCCGCCACGAGCTCACCGCCCTGCACCGGCGCCTCGGCGCCACGTTCGTCTACGTCACCCACGACCAGGTCGAAGCCATGACCATGGCGACGAAAATCGTGGTGCTCAACGCCGGCCGCATCGAGCAGTACGGCACCCCCGAGCAGGTGTACGACCGGCCCGAGTCGGTGTTCGTCGCCGGCTTCCTCGGCAGCCCGGCCATGAACCTCGTCGACGCCCGCATCGTCACGATCGACGGCAGCATCGCCGTCACCGCCGACGGCATCGCCGGCGGCCTGTGGCCGGGAGACGTGCCCGACCTCGATGTCGTGCTCGGCGTGCGGCCCGAGAAGCTCACGATCGCGTCTGCGCACGCGGCATCCGACACCCGGGGCGTGCGCATCGCCGGCCGCATCGACCTGGTCGAGAACCTCGGCGGTGAGCAGATCGTCACGTGCCTCGTCGCCGGGCGCGAGGTCTACGTGCGCACCTCGCGCGAGGTCATCGCCACCCCCGGCGACGACATCGTGCTCACCGCCGCGCCCGAGAACGTGCACCTGTTCGACCGGGCCTCGGGCCGCCGGCTCGAGTGGGTCGCCGATGCACCCGTGGCCGACCCGGCCGCGCACGAGCTCGTCACCGCCTGAGCCGCCTTCCCTCCCTTCGTTCTGCCCCTCACCCCTACCCAGGAGAAATCATGAACACCCGTGCCCGTCGCGCCGTCTTCGCCACCGCGGCGATCGTCGGCGCCGCCGCCCTCGCCGGATGCGCCGGCTCTGTCGCAGGCAGCGCGCCCGCGGCATCCGGCTCGCTCACCGAGCTGACCGACGACCAGCAGGTCGAGATCGTCTTCGAGTCGTACAACCTCGCGAACGTCGGCACCTTTTCGGATGCCATCAACCAGCTGCTGGACGAGTTCATGGACGAGAACCCGAACATTACCGTCGTCGGCCAGCCCAGCCCGTTGACCAGCACCGCCGCGAGCGTGCAGCAGCAGCTGCTCGCCGGGCAAGCGCCCGACATCGCGCAGCTGACCTTCAACGAGCTCGACTTCGCCGCCACCACCCTCGGCGCGCAGAACCTCAGCACCCTCGTGGGCGACGAGGGCCTCGCCGATCAGTTCGGGGGCGACTACCCCTACCACGAGCGCGCCGCCGTGCTCGCCGACTGGGACGACGCCACCTACGGCCTGCCCTACGTCTTCTCGACTCCCATCCTGTGGATCAACGAAGACCAGTTCACCGCCGCAGGCCTCGACCCCGAGACCGTCGATCTGTCGACGTGGGATGCTGTCGCCGACGCCGCCGCGCAGATCACCGAGTCCACCGGTGCCCCCTCGATGAGCGTGTCGTGCGTGATCACCGGCGGCAGCTGGTGCATGCAGGGCCTCTTCCTCTCGAACGGCGCCCAGGTGCTGAGCGATGACCGCACGACGATCGAGTTCGGCTCGGACGCCGCGATCGATACGGTCGCGACCTTCACCGAGATGTACGAGGACGGCGTGCTCACCAACGAGGACTTCACCAGCCAGTACGAGGCGTTCGCGCAGGGGAAGACCGCGATCCACGTCAACAGCTCGGGCGTGCAGGGCGCGTTCATGATGGGCGCCGAGGCCGGTGGCTGGACCCTCGACGCTCACACCCTGCCCGCGTTCGGAGACCAGGCGGTCGTGCCCACCAACTCGGGCTCGTTCCTCGCGATGTTCGCCACCGACCCCGCCAAGCAGGCCGCCGCGTGGGAGCTCATGCAGTTCATGACCAGCCCCCGCGCCTACGAGATCATCTCGACCCAGATCGGGTACCTACCGCTGCGCAGCAGCATGGCCGACGAGGGCGGACCGCTCTATGACTGGGTCGAAGCCAACCCGCTCGTGAAGCCCAACCTCGAGCAGCTCGACGCGCTCGAGCCGTGGGTGTCGTACCCCGGCGACAGCTACGCCCAGGTCGACCAGGTGCTCGCCACCGCCATCGAAGACGCGGTCTTCAACGGCGCCGACCCGGCCGCCACTATGACCGAGGCCGCCGAGCGCGCGCAGGGGCTGATCGAATGACCATCGACCTCGACCTGACGCCTTCGGCGACGGATGCCGCGGCCGCTTCGTCGCCGGATGCCGCGACCGCGGCGCCTCGTGAGCGTCGCCACGCCGTGGCCGGCCTCTACAACCTGCGCGACACCGGCGGCTACCGTGCAGCCGGCGGCACCAGCCGGTGGGGCAAGCTGCTGCGGTCAGATGCTCTGCACCGCATCGACGCGACCGGTCGCGACCGGCTGGCCGAGATCGGCGTCGCCCACATCATCGACCTGCGCGGCGGCGACGAGCGCGCCACAGCGCCGAGCGCGGTCGACGGGCTCGAGGTCACCGTGCACCACCTGCCCGTGTTCGACGACGCCGACCCGGCCGCGCAGGCCACCACGCACGTCGGACTCGTGCCCGTCTACGACCACATCGTCGACGAGCGCGGGGCGCAGCTGGTCGACGCGATCCGGGTGATCATCGCGGCTGACGACGACGACGCGGTGCTCGTGCACTGCACCGCCGGCAAAGACCGCACCGGTCTCGTCGTGGCCTTCGCGCTCGCCGCCGCCGGGGTCGACCGCGACGACGTCGTGGCCGACTACGCCGCCACCGCCGAGAACCTGCGCGGCGAGTGGTCAGACGCGATGACCGCCGTCTTCGAACAGCGCGGCATCGAACTGACCGCGGGAATGGTCGAACTCATCACCGAGAGCCCCGCCGAGGTGCTCGAGGCGCTGCTCGAGCGCATCGACCGCGAGCACGGGTCGATCAGCGCCTACCTCCTCGCCCACGGACTCACCCCCACCGAGCTCGAGCGTCTCACCGCCGTGATCATCGACCCCGCCGCCACCGCGGTCTGATCGGAAGGAACACACACCATGTCGCACATC
Organism: Arthrobacter subterraneus; assembly: GCF_900099735.1. Taxonomy (GTDB): domain Bacteria; phylum Actinomycetota; class Actinomycetes; order Actinomycetales; family Micrococcaceae; genus Arthrobacter_D; species Arthrobacter_D subterraneus. Next base: position 6,868 of record NZ_FNDT01000010.1, read on the forward strand.
GCGAGCCAGCATCCCGCTCCCGAGCACTTCATCCTGCATGTCTCTGACACCCACTTCGTGGGCGACGGCGACCTGCTGTACGAGCGCATCGACAGTGACAAGAACCTCGCAGAGCTGTTCGACGGCTTCACCAAGGCCAACGCCCGCCCCGAAGCGATCGTGTTCACCGGCGACCTCGCCGACACCGGCCGCCCCGACGCCTACGAGCGCCTGCGGGCCATCGTCGAGCCCGCCGCCGAGAAGCTCGGTGCCCAGGTGATCTGGGTGATGGGCAATCACGACGAGCGCGTCGCGTTCCGCCGCGGCCTGCTCGACGAGGAGGCCGACCAGTCCGAGCCCGTCGACCGCGTCTACGACGTCAACGGTCTGCGCATCATCGCGCTCGACTCGACGGTGCCCGGGCAGCACCACGGCGAGATCAGCGACGAGCAGTTGGCGTGGCTGCGCCGCGAGCTCGAAGTCCCCGCGCCCGACGGCACCCTCATCGCGCTGCACCACCCGCCCGTGCCGAGCCCGCTCGGGCTCGGCGCCCTGTTCGAGCTGCGCGACCAGGAGCGCCTCGCCGAGGTCATCCGGGGCACCGACGTGCGCGGCATCCTGGGCGGTCACCTGCACTACTCGACCACCAGCACGTTCGCGGGCGTGCCCGTGTCGGTCGCGTCGGCGACCTGCTACACGCAGGACCTCGCCGTCGCCTACCCCGGTGCCCGCGGCCAGGACGGCGGCCAGTCCTACAACCTCGTGCACGTCTACGGCGACCGGGTGCTGCACTCCGTCGTGCCGATCGGGCAGTTCCCGACCGTCTACGAGATGACTCCCGAGATGCTCGAGGCGTTCATGAACATGACCCCCGACGAGCAGCTCGCCGCCGTCAACGCGTCGGCGGGAGAGTAGTCAGCCCATGTTCGTCACCGTCTCCGCTCCCTCGGCCGCCGCTGCGCCGGCCGAGGGAGCGGGCGCGGCTCCGGCCGAGGCATCCGCGCCCGTCGTGCGCCGCTCGCGCTTTCGGCCCCAGAGCCTGCTGCCCTACCTGTATGTGCTGCCGGGCACCGCGTTCCTCATCCTCTGGACCTACAGTCCCCTCGCCCAGACGTTCGGCCTGTCGTTCTACGACTGGAACCTGCTGCCCACAAGCCCCAAGACGTTCGTCGGCGGGTCGAACTACGCCGAGGTGCTGGCGCTGCCCGAGCTGCACACCGCGCTGCTGAACACCGTCGTCTACATCGCCGCGTTCTTCGTCTTCTCGCTCGTGCTGCCGATCGCGATCGCCGTCATGTCACGGCAGGTGCGGGGGCGAATGCGCACCTTCTATCAGGCGCTGATCTTCGTGCCGTTCCTCATCACCCCCGTCGCCACCAGCGCCGTGTGGCGGTGGCTGTTCGCCGAGCAGGGGGCATTCGCCACCGTGCTCGCGCACTTCGGCGTCGACATGCCGAACGTCTTCCGCGACCCCGACCTCGCCATCTGGGCCGTCATCGTCATCGTCGGGTGGCAGATGCTGGGCTTCGGCGTGCTCGTGATCGCCGCCGGCTTCGCCGGCATCAGCCCCGAATACGGTCAAGCCGCCGCACTCGACGGTGCCGGCGCCGGCCGCATCTTCGGACGCATCACCTTGCCGCTGCTCTCACCGACCCTGGTCTTCCTGTCGCTCATGACGATCCTCCTCGCCGCGCAGTGGACCTACCCGATCATCGACCTGCTCACCCAGGGCGGGCCCACCAACTCAACCACGAACATCTACTACCTGCTGTACCAGTTCGGGTTCCAGAACTTCGACGTGGGCATCTCGTCGGCGGCCGGGGTGATCTTCTTCGTCGGGTTCGGCGTGATCGCACTCATCTTCCTCGAGCTGCAGGAGCGGCTCAGCTTCTACGACAACTAGGACCACCCATGTCATTCGTCACCGTCACCGGGCCGGCGCTCGCCGCCGACACCGTGCTGCACAAGGGCGCTCGCGTGCGGGCGGCTTCCGCTTCGGCGGAAGATGTCGCCGTGGCATCCCGCACCCGCCTCGGCACCATCGCCGGCCACGTCGTGCTGATCATGCTCGCGCTGTTCAGTGTCTTCCCCGTGTACTGGATGTTCGCCACCGCCTTCCGCGCCCCCGAGAACGCGCTCGACCAGACGCTGCTGCCCTGGCCGCTCAGCCTCGAGAACTTCGCCTACGTGTGGAACACCATCCCCATCGGCAACATGCTGTGGAACACCTTCGCGATGTCGATCATGCTCGCCGTGGCGCAGCTGCTCATCGCCGTGCTCGCCGCCTACGGGTTCGCCATGTGGGACTTCCGCGGGCGCAAGCTGCTCATGTTCCTCTTCATCGGGTCGTGGCTCGTGCCGTTCCAGGTCACGATGATCCCCAACTATGTGCTCGTGTCGCAGATGGGCCTGCTCGGCACCGTCGGGGGCGTCGTGATCCCCCAGCTCGCCGGAGCCTTCGCCGTGCTGCTCATGGTGCAGCACATGCGCGCCTTCCCCCGCGAGCTGATCGAAGCCGCACACCTCGACGGGCGCTCGAGCTGGGCCACGCTCTGGACCGTCGTCGTGCCCAACATGAAGCCGGCGCTCGCCGCGCTCGGGATCATGGCGTTCATCTCGGCGTGGAACGAATACCTCTGGCCGACGCTCATCATGCGCCAGGGCGATGCACTCATCCAGGTCGGCGTGCGCAGCTTCTTGAGCGCCGAGGGAAACAACTGGGGCGCGACGATGGCCGCCGCCGGGCTCGCCTGCGTGCCCGTGCTGCTCATCTACGTGTTCCTCCAGCGATACGTCGTCGACGCCTTCGTGCGATCAGGACTCAAGTGAGGCACCGTCCCTACGGCTGAACTGACCAAGCCACCCAAAGCAGCGACGTCTTGCACCGATCCCCTTGCGGGCGACGAACGCAAGCGGGAGGTCGCGGGCGATCTTCCGGGCGTCGTCAAGCGTGCCCCTACTCGTTGACTTCCCATGGCTGGCCGAAGCTGGCGCCGCGTACGACCGACCAAGCTTCTACCGCGCGCTCGCACGAGTCAATCGTCGCCCCACAGTCCCGTCACGTAGTAGTCCTCTGCGTCGGTGTAGATCGAATCGCCGACCCGCTCTTCAACGTTCGGGAGTCCGGCGAGCTCATCGGATGCGCCGTCGAGAACCAACTCATATACGGAGCACTGCAGAAGGACCGGGACTAGCGTCACCTCATGTACGGCGTACTCGTGCTCCGGAGCACCGTCGTCGTCGTATTCGACGTGCAGGCTTCCCTCGTCGCGCGCCCGGACGTGCGTTAGCCAGGGTCGTTGTCAAGGGGGGATGCAGACGACGGCTGTCAGCGCATTGTTGATCTGGAGGTACTGATGATCACCGCAGATCAACAAAGGCTGGTGTTCGAGCCGCTCGGCCAGGGCGCCTGGCGGCTGTGCGACGCCGGCATCGACGAAGCAAGCGCCGAGCGCTTGATCGCCTACGTGGAGCGCGCGGCGAGCGGCGGGTACGAGGCGATCTGGATGCGGCCGGGTCTGCGAGCCAGCCATCACGCGACGCGCGAAGACGTTCGACTGACTGCCATGGCGCAGCGGAGCGGGAAGGTCGCCTCGACGCGTTCGAAGCCGATCCCGATCCCGCATCTCACACCGCTGCAGTCCCCGCTAGCCCGAGGACTCCCCGGCGCCAACTGACGAGCCGCACCCATCGCAATGGCGCGGGCCTGCGACTGGGCTCGGGGTCGCGCTTCTGAGTTGAAGCCGCCGCCCACTGTTGTGGAGGCGCGGGCACTCGCATTGAACCGATCGCACGGCACCGCGTTAGACCAACACAGCTGTCCGGTTGGCTGTCGGCTCGGGCATCAGGTACATGCCCTCACCCCATGACCCCCACCGAATGTCCGAAGAGCCGGATACGTCTTGGCACGGGAACCCGCCAATGAGGATGTCCACGGGTTCGACGTGACTCCAGTCGATGGTCGTGATGTCGCCGAGGTTCGGAGCCTCGGGCCAGTGTCGCGCGAAGACGCGGGCGACGGGCTCGTTGAGTTCTGAGAACCACACGGTCCTGGCGTTGAAGACGTGCTCGACGGCAAGGTCGAGGCCACCGTACCCGCTGAACAGCGACCCGATCCTGAGTCGTGGTTCGCCGCTGGCGTCAAGGTCGTGCATGAAGTCTGCTCCGGTGACGGTCGTCTCCGGCATCGCCTCGTCACGGAGCTGATGCCGAGCTGGTCACCTGTCAGGTGCACGGCTCCGACACACCCGCCGCTCACCGAGCCCTGATCGACTCCGCGAGTCGCGCCACTGCCTCCGGTCTCTGCTCGCGCCCTGTTCGAGGTCACACGCGTCTTGCAGATCAAGGTTCGTCAACCAAAGTTGACAGCGCGTTCGCGCGGTCAACGCCCGCTCACCTGACCGTCGAAAGGCGGTGGCGTGGTGACGGTCTCGATGCGCGTGATGTCGGCGGGTGATGGCTATAAGTACCTGCTGCGCACGATCGCGGCCGCAGACGGCGACCGCGCCCTCTCGACGCCGCTGACGAGGTACTACGCGGAGGCGGGAACACCACCGGGCCGATGGCTGGGGTCCGGCGTCGTCTCGCTCGGCAGGGGGGAGCTCGCGGTGGGTGATCGGGTGTCGGAGGCTCAGCTCCAGCTCTTGATGGGCATGGGCCGTGATCCGATCACCGGCGACCCGCTCGGTCGCGCGTTCCCGGCCTACAAGTCGGTGCCGGAGCGGATCGAGGCTCGGATCGCTGACCTTGACCCGGACCTGAGTCCGGGCGCGAAGGGTGAGGCGGTCGCTCGGATCGAGGCTGAGGAGGCCGAGCGCGGCAGGCGGCGGGCGGTGGCGGGGTTCGACTTCACTTTCTCGGTCCCGAAGTCCGCGTCGGCGTTGTGGGCGGTCGCCGACGCAGGGACGCAGGCGCTCATCGGTCAGGCGCATCATGCGGCGGTTGCGGAGGTGGTCGCGTTCATGGAGCGCGAGGTTGCAGCCACCCGCTCTGGCGCAACCGCCGGTGACGGAGCCGTTGCACAGGTCGATGTCACCGGCCTGGTCGCCACGGCGTTCGATCACTTCGACTCCCGCGCCGGCGACCCCCATCTGCACACCCACGTCGTCATCAGCAACAAGGTCCAGACCGCCTTCGACGGCAAATGGCGCAGTCTGGATGGCCGGCCGATGCACGCCGCCGTGGTCGCCCTGTCGGAGCTGCACGAGGCAGTGTTCGCCGACCACATGACCCGCACCTTCGGCGTCGAGTGGGAAGCCCGCGACATGGGCCGTGACCGCAACCCGGCATGGGCGATCAGCACCGTCCCGGAGGAGCTGGTAGCCGAGTTCTCCACCCGTGCTCGGCACATCGACGCCGAGAAGAACAGACTCATCGCCGAGTACGTCGCCAAGAACGGCCGCCAACCCTCCACAGCCACGATCATCAAGCTCCGCGCCCAAGCCACCCTCGCCACACGCCCGGAGAAGGAAGTGCGGTCGCTGGCCGACCTCACTGCCGACTGGCGCACCCGCGCCACCGGAGTGCTCGGCCACGACGCCACCAAATGGGCACGTGACGCGACCGACAACGACAAGCCGCTGCTGCTGCGAGCCGATGACGTGCCCCTGGATGCGATCGGCGAACTCGGCGAGTCGGTGGTCGGGGTGGTGGGTGAGAAGCGGTCCACGTGGCGGCGGTGGAACCTGATGGCAGAGGCGTCCCGGCAGACGATGGGCTGGCGCTTCGCCACCATGCGAGACCGCGAAGCGGTCGTCGCGATGATCGCCGACGCCGCCGAGCAAGCCTCGCTGCGGCTGACGCCGCCCGACCTCGCCACGAGCCCGGCCGCGTTCCGGAGGGTGGATGGCACGAGCGTGTTCCGCCCGAAGCACTCGACCGTGTTCTCCTCCGAGCTGCTGCTGGAGGCTGAGGACCGTCTGCTCGACCGCTCCCGCACCACGACCGGACCGACCGTCCCGCTGGCGACGGTCGAGAAGGTCACCACGAAGCCTGATCGTGAGGGGCGGATGCTCGGCGAGGATCAGGCCGACGCGCTCATGAAGATCGCGGTCTCCGGCCGCGTTCTTGATGTGCTGGTCGGCCCGGCAGGTGCGGGTAAGACCACCGCGATGAATGCCCTGCGCCGGGCGTGGGAGACCGATCACGGCAAGGGCTCGGTGGTCGGCCTAGCACCGTCCGCAGTGGCCGCGCAGGTCCTCGCCGACGACCTGGGCATCCAAACCGAGAACACCGCCAAGTGGTGGCAGAACTACCTCGTCCACGGTACGACCTTCGAGGCCGGTCAGCTCGTCATCATCGACGAAGCCTCCCTGGCCGGAACCCTGTCCCTGGACCGCATCACCCACCTGGCCGATCGGGCGGGGGCGAAGGTGCTGCTGGTAGGTGACTTCGCCCAACTCCAATCCGTGGACGCCGGCGGCGCGTTCAACCTGCTCGTGAGTGACCGGGACGATGCGCCCGAGCTGGTCGACGTCCACCGCTTCACCAACGCCTGGGAGAAGACCGCCTCGCTCGCGTTGCGGCACGGTCGCACCGAGGTGGTCGACACCTACCTCGACCACGACCGCATCCGCGACGGCGACGCCGAGGCGATGACCGACGCCGCCTACGCCGCCTGGCGCACCGACCGGAACCAAGGCTTGGTGTCGGTGCTGGTCGCTGAGACCCGCAACGACGTGACCACTCTGAACCAGCGCGCCCGTGCTGATCTGATCCTCGACGGCACCCTGACACCAGGCCGGGAGGTAGAACTCACAGACGGCGTCACTGCTGGGGTCGGGGACACGATCATCACCCGCCGCAACGACCGGCGCCTGCGCAACGGCAAGGACTGGGTCCGTAACGGCGACACCTGGACCATCAAGGACGTTCGCGACGACGGCTCGGTTACGATCCGCAAGACCGGCCGCCGGTTCGGCGGCTCCATCGTCCTCCCCGCCTCCTATGTGGCCGATCACGCAGATCTGGGTTACGCGGTCACGGCGCACAGGGCGCAAGGCGTCACCGTTGACACCGCGCATGTGCTGGTGGAGCCGACGACCACGCGGGAGAACTTCTACGTCGCGATGACCCGCGGCAAGCACTCCAACCGCGCCTACGTGATCCTCGACCGGCCCGACGAGCACGCCCACCCGCATCCCGGCGACACCCCCGACGCCACCGGCCTGTCGGTGCTGTTCGGTGTGCTCCAGCACGTCGGTGCCGAGCTGTCCGCGCACGAGACCATCACCGCCGAACACGAGCAGTGGGGGTCGATCGCTCAGCTTGCCGCCGAGTACGAGACCATCGCTGCCGCAGCCCAACACGACCGCTGGGCCACTCTCATCCGTGCTTCCGGCCTCACCGCCGAGCAAGCCGACACCGCGATCGAGTCCGAGGCGTTCGGAGCACTCACCGCCGAGCTGCGCCGCGCCGAGGCCAACCACCACGACCTCGACACCTTGTTCCCGCGATTGGTGGCCGCACGCGGGTTCACCGATGCCGACGACATCGCCTTCGTCCTGCACTACCGGGTGGCTCGTGCCACCGCACGCCCAGCGGGCTCGGGTCGCACCCGCAAGGCGCCACGGCTGATCGCCGGACTGATCCCGTCCGCGGACGGCCCGATGACCGACGATATGCGGCAGGCCCTCGATGAACGGCGGGAGCTGATCGAGACCCGCGCCGACGCTGTGCTCGACACCGCACGCGACGCCGGAGAAGCCTGGACGCGGCCACTCGGTGACCCGCCGCGCGACCCGCGCAAGACGGCGGCGTGGCGACGCCACGCCCGCACCGTCGCCGCCTACCGCGACCGGTACGGCATAACCGACGACACACCCCTCGGCTCGGCACCGGAGAACGCGGCGCAGAAGATCGACGCCGCCCGCGCCAGAAGTGCGCTCATACGGGCACGTGACATCGCTCGGCAGCGCCCGAGAGACGCAGAGCGACGACCGGTCGAGCAAGCTGCCCCCACCCGGAGCCTGTAATGCGACCCCTACCCGAGCCGCAGGCACGCTCCGACACGTGTGGATACGCCACATACTCGACTCCAAGCGAGACAATCGTCAGTGGGCAGCCCGGTCCCCATCAGAGTGGCCTAACTGCGCCAGGTGCTATCTCGACTACGAGGTGAGGAGGACGGGGCCGATGATGAGACAGCCTCGATGGTGCCGGCGCTGGGACGAGTGGCCGAGGCGGCAGCGATGAGCTACATGCCGCCAGATCTCGGTGCTCTCTACCTCCGTCATCGAGACGCTATGCACAAGGTTGCGGCCTCAGTGCTGCGCGAGGCCGGTCGTGCGTCTGAGGCGGACGACGCGGTGCACGACGCGATCGTCTCAATCATGGCTTCGCCACCGGAGAATGTGCGGAACTGGGAAGCATTCCTAGTCACCGCGGCGAAGCGAAAGGCACTGGATCGAATCCGATCAGCCGAGGTACGGCACGCCGGACCCGAGTTCGTCGAGGCCAGCCATGATCGCGCCGACGATTCCGACCTCGGGGAAGACGTAGCTGACGCCATTGACCAACAGGAAAGGGCTGGCCACGCGTGGGACTGTCTCTCGGTACTGGACGAACGCCATCGAAAGGCGGTGTGGGAGACCACGGCGTTGGGACGGCCGCGATCCGAAGTGGCTATGGAACTGAGCGTGACTCCGGCACGTGTGAGCCAGATGACGACACGATCACTAGCACTCCTTCGAGAGGAAATGCGCAGAAGGGAGGAAGGGATCAATGAATAACGATGAACGCGACAGGCTTGTCGCCGAGCTGCTCGAACGACCGCAAGAGCGCGAACTGATCCTGCGTGACGCTGAGTTGACCGATCGAGAGCGCACAGAACTCGCTGGCATCGTTGAGACTGCGGACGCACTCTGGCTTGCGGCCCAAGGTGCGCCCGCGCTCGAAGACGACCCCGTGGCAGCAATGCTCGGCCTGCTCCCTGACAGCGAATGTCGTCTCGACTCCGCTGCATTGTCTCGCGTAAGAAAGCGTGCGCGACTGAGCGTGAGCGACGTTGCCGCACGCCTGCGTGAGCGGGGGTGGGAGTTCGACAAGAGCGACGTGTTCAGGTGGGAGACTCGTACAGCGACGGATGTATCTCCCGCCGTGGTTCAGGCAATCGCTGAAATCTTCGGAGCACCGGTAGACGACCTGATCTCGGCCCCATCGGTGTCTTCTCTGCCCGATCATGTAGGCGCGGTACGCGCGCATCCTCTGTTCGCACAACTCGTTGACCGCTGGTCGCAGGCCCGCCGAGTGTCACGCGCCGTGGCTACGGCGACGCTCGAAAGCCGGATGCTTGCGACCGTGCACCGCGGGGAGCACCCCGACACAGAGCAACTGTTGCGTTCGCTCGACGCCCTTGTTGCCTCTGTCGAACAAGCCGACCGAGGGTAAGAGGCGTATGAACCTGGAAGGTTGTGTTGATCAGGCACTGTCCCTGCTGACGGATGATGTGCGAGCCCGCTTCGCAGGGAACCCGACTAGCGTCCTCCGCACCGACCTCGACCTGACCGTCAGCGCTGTCGAACACCTTGCCAGTTCCCGTGACGACGGTGGCGCATGTGATGGCGTGTCGTTCCTCCAAGACGGGGTGATCCTTTACGCACCCACGCCGTGGAGTCGGCGCGAGAACTTCACACTCGCCCACGAACTCGGGCACTGGCTCGCCGAGAGGGCTCCAGACATCTATGACTGGATCGCCGACCAGGACGAGCCTGGTCGCCTTCTCGAAACGGTCTGCGACCAGATCGCTCAACGCTTGCTTCTACCCGAGTCCGCGGCAACAGCGGTCATTGCTAGCGGCCCGATCAGAGCACAGCACCTGATCGACCTCTATAACGCTACTCAGGCAAGCCGACCAGTGTGCGCGATCGCTCTCGCCAAGCACCTGCCCGGCCTGGGGGCGATCGCCATCATCGACCGCTACACCGGCACCGTCACGCACGCCAGCGTCAAGCCCGACCCCGAGCAAGGCTGGCCCACCGTCTTCCCTTGGCGAGACCAGAAGCTCACCGAAGGCCACCCGCTGCTCAACCTGACACCAGGAGCATCGACTGCTCGACGCCTAGCCTGGCGGACCCCTTGGGGTACCCAAGCAGACTTCTACGTCGACGCCGTCAGCGACGACAAGCGCGCCATCGTCGTGTTCTGCGACCTAGACCTCTGGAATGTTGAGCAGTTCCATGCGCCCATCCAGCGCGACTTCGACAGCCGTCCGCTGCTCACTGGCTCATGTTGTGGGACGACGTTCGAGCGGCGAGGGTACCCGTGCTCGAACTGTGGCCAGCCGTTCTGCCCTCGTTGCGGCGATTGCCGCTGCGAGCGAGACGCCAAGCGTGAAGTGGTCTGCACTGAGTGCTTTCTCCAGTTCCAACCACATCTCGTCGTCGACGGCCTCTGCGTGGACTGTCGCTCCTGACGCTAACTCCGCACGGCCCTATCTCGACTACCCAGTGAGAGCCCCCGCTGACTCGGACCTGGGCTGTCGGAATGGAGGTGAAGGAGATGGCTAAGAACACCGGACGAGGACACCGCGTCGGTGCCGTGAAGAGTCGCAGCGAGTTCAAGCGTGGCACGACGTGGTTCAAGCGCGACGCCGGTACCGGTCGCATCCTCAACGGCAGCCCCAAGCAGCACAAGGGCGTCCGCAACGAGAAGTGACTTCGTGGCCGGCGGCGCCGTGGTGTCGCTGGCCCAACACTGCGGCAGCGGGCGTGCCGTACAGAACCGATTCGAGTACAGCAGGAGGACGGCATGGCAGTTCACTGGGTCAACTACGACCTCAACAAGGCGGGACAGGACTACACCAAGCTCATCGACTACTTGAAGTCGCACCAGAGCTGGGCGAAACCCCTCAAGAGCAGCTTCTTCGTGAAGACATCCCTGACAGCGGCGCAGCTTCGAGACGGAGCCAAGAAGCACGTCGACGCGAACGACGACATCGTCGTCGTGACGGTCACCGGCCAATCCTGGGCCACCCACAGTATTCCCTCGGACGTGAACGAGTGGCTGAAGAAGAATCTCTAGTGTCCGACTGGGCACACGGTTCAGCGCGCCAAGGGCGGATGACAACGTCCTCTGCGGTTCGATGCCGTTTCCGTCGAAGCAGCCCGATCTTCGAGCCCGAAGGAGTGTCGGTGCCCCAGCGTAGGATACTTACATGGGTGTAGTTCGCGCAAATTCGACGGGCACCGGCGGCGAAACGCCGTCCGGGCCGCTCGAGGTGCTCGGCCACCAGGACCACTTGTCGGCGACAGACGAGCCGACCAGGCCGCCGTCCGATCGTTTCCAGATTCTCGCCCTTGATGGCGGGGGAGCCAAGGCACTGTTCACCGCTCACGTGCTCGCGCGGCTGGAACAGGACCTCGGCGTCAGCATCAGGGACTCGTTCGACTTGATCGCCGGCACGTCGGCGGGTGGGATCGTCGCGCTCGGGTTGGGTGCCGGTCTCACCCCGAGCGAGATCGTGGCGCACTACGAAGAACTGGTCGAGGCGGTCTTCCCGGCCGTGCGCCGGCGACTGTGGCGGCGACCTCGGCAACTCACTGCACCCATCTACGACGGCGATGCGCTGCGTACCGCCTTGACGAAGGTGCTTGGCGAAGGGCTGCTGGGAGACAGCGCGAAGCGGTTAATCATCCCGGCCTGGGACGTGCAACGAGGCTCCGTGCACATCTTCAAGACGCCGCACCACACACGGCTCGTCCGAGACTGGCGCATCCCGATGGTGGACATCGCGATGGCAACCTCGGCGGCACCGCTCTACTTCCCTGCCGCGCGTGTCGATGGGCACCGCCTCATCGACGGCGGCGTGTGGGCGAACAACCCCTCTGTCGTCGCGATCGCCGAGGCCGTGAGCATGCTCGACGTACCGCTCGCCTCGATCAGGGTGCTCAACGTCGGCACCATCGACCAGCTCACAAACCACCCCAAGCGCCTCGACCGCGGCGGGCTGTTCAACTGGGCGAAGCCGATCGCGCCACTGATCCTCACCGCCGGCAGCCGTGGCGGACAGGGCATCGCTGAGCATCTGATCGGCGAGTCCGCTTTCACGAGGTTCGATGCTCTCGTGCCGGGCGGACTGTACGCACTCGACTCGGCAGACCCGAGCGATGTCGTCGGCCTCGCCGCGTCCGTGAGCCGCGAGCTCAGCCCCGTCTACACCGCGCGGTTCGCAGATCATCGCGCGGCCGACTACACACCGTTGATCGGAGACCGACACCGCGGCGACCCGACCAGCACGTCGACCACGGAGGTCTCCCGATGAAACTCACTGACTACTTCAACGTCCTGCTCAAGGACACCGTCAACCTCAGCCAGGTGAAGCTCGACTCGCTCGACTCTCGCGTCGAGGCGGTCTACCAGGCGTTGAAGGCCGACGAACAGATCGGGCGCCTGATCCTCGGCAAGACGCCCCAGGGCTCGTGGGCGCACAAGACCATCATCAACCCGGTGGGCAGCAACGAGTTCGACGCGGACTTCATGCTCGACATGAGCGAGAACGCGGACTGGTCCGACGATCCCAAGAAGTACATCGAGGAGGTCTACGCGGCCCTGCACCGTCACAGCACCTACGGCAACATGCCGCACTCACGCAAGTGCCGTTGCGTCCGACTCGTCTACGCGAACTCCATGCACCTCGACATCGTGCCGCACCTCAACCTCGCCGATGGTCGCGAAGTCATCGTCAACCGCGACGACAACGACTGGGAGCAGACCGACCCCCAGGGCTTCACGGACTGGATGAAGGACAAGGACACGCTCGCGAAGGGCAACCTCCGCAAGGTCATCCGGCTGATGAAGTACCTGCGCGACCACAAGAACTCCTTCACCGGCACACGGTCGATCCTCCTGACGACACTGCTCGGCGAGCAGGTCACCGAGCTGCGCACGCTGCTCGACCCCGGCTACTACAGCGACGTCCCGACCACCCTCCTGCACCTCGTGAAGGACCTCGACGCCTGGCTCCAGGCGCGCCCGATCAAGCCCTCCATTCCAGACCCGTCCGGGTCCGGGGTCACCTTCGACCATCGGTGGGAGCAGTCGACCTACAGCTACTTCCGAGACCGCATCCATGTCCACGCCGCCGAAATCGAGGAAGCGTACGAAGAGGAGAACAAGGAGCGCAGCATCGAGCTTTGGCAGGGCATTTTCGGTGACGGATTCAAGGCCCCGGCCACCTCGTCCAACAGCGCGAAGTTCCCGGCAGCAGCTCCCGCGGCCGCTTCCACGGTGGGGCGGTCGGGCCGCGCGGGATGAGCCGACGCAACCGGGCCACGCTTTCGGCCTGGCAGAAGCATCTCGTTGACGAGTTGAGGTCACTCGCCAGGGAGCGCCCCCACGACGTGCGGATAGTCCAGCAGCCTCGGCTCGACTCTGACGGCGACGCCATCCTCCGACTCCGGCTCCACACCGCAGATATCCCTCACCGCCCCGGCGGGCTGGAACTTGGAGAAGACGAGGAGTTCATCGTCAAGATTCGCCCCTCGCTGTTTGCGCCCCCGAGCGCCGAGGTTGACCACACACGCTTCCTCGGTTTCCCGCACGTCCTCCAAGGGCAGCGGCTCTGCATCTATCTCGACCCTTCCCGCGAGTGGCGGCCGTCCGCCGGGATGGCCGGATTTCTCAGCCGACTGTGGGACTGGCTCACCGATGCCGCCGGCGGAGCATTCGATCCCTCGACCGCGATGTACCACGCTGTCGGAGGAGTGCTCCACCACGCTGACGACACACCCACCATCGTCGTCCGCGAACCTGGTCCGCCGAAGCGGCAGCAGATCGCTCGGCTCGTCGCCCGCTCACCGCACCGCTACGACCTCACCTACTCGACCGACCGCGACGGACACCGCACACCCGTCTTTGTCCTCGCGAGCGACCTTCCATTCGGCGCGGCATCCACCTTCGCGCTGTTCCTGACGCTCCTGGACGACCCGCACCTTGACCGCGCCGAAGGGCGACCACCAGAGGTCTCGCCGCAGTCGCCTGCGTTCCTTACCTCGCTGCTCGCCAGTGCTCTACGAAACCCTGACGGTACGGAGCAGTACTTCGTGCTTGCTGTGCCGCACCCCGCAGGGGGAGCGCACCATCTTCTCGGCGGACGCCTTCCCGCAACTACCGCCGACGCCTTGCGACGCCTCGCCAAGAAGCACGGCACCGCGGTCAACCTCGATCCCGCGATCATCAACGCCGACATCCCGATCGAATGGTGCAACATGTCCGACGAACGGCAAGAGGTCACGACCCGGCGCGACGACAACCGTCCCGTCAACGGCTTTCAAGGAAAGACTGTTCACATCTGGGGCTGCGGTGGCCTGGGCTCATGGCTCGCCGAGTTCATCGCACGCGCCGGAGCCAGCGCCATCACCGTCTGCGACCCCGGCACCGTCACCGGCGGACTGCTTGTGCGACAGAATTACACCGAAGCCGACATCGGCCAGACGAAGGCCGATGCCCTCGCCATACGCCTCCGCGCGATCCGCGACGACCTGACCGTCACCGTCGCAGAAGGAAGCGTCCCCGATCCAGCCGTTTCTCTCGCCGCGGACCTCATCATCGACGCCACCGTCAGTCACAGCATCGCTACCTACCTTGACACCCTCGCCGGCGAAGCCCGCAAGGCCCTCATCGCCCAGATCGCCACCGACGCCAGGACGGGATCGCTCGGTATCGCCAACATCTGCGCGCCCGGTGCCGCCTGTACGCCGTCTGAGCTTGACGACCAGGCAGGCCGCTCGGTAGTGGCCGATGGTGAGTTGGAGCTGTACCACCCGCTCTGGGAGGACGCAGCCGAAGGCGACGAACTGATCCCCACCAGAGGATGCTCAGTACCCACGTTCCACGGCTCGGCCGCGGACCTCGCTGCCGTCGCCGCGACACTCGTCAACATGATCGGCCTGCACCTCCAACAGGCAGAGGCACCTGTTTCAGGAACCCACCTCATCGCCCTGCCACACGCACCAGCAGGCCCACGGCATCGCTTCCTTCCCGCGGCGTCGGACCCCCGCGGATGAGATAGCGCGGGGTTACGTCTGTCGGCGCGCGGGCGTACAGTGGAGGCCGAGGCAGGTCCTCCTCGATTGCAGGTCCTTCGGGACGGCCCAGCTTGGGCGCTCATACACGTACTGCCTCCTCGACGGAGAGACACGTGTGACGAGAGGCCCGCCATGATCCGCATGATCTGGACGCTCAGCGCCCACACCCGCTACTACCTGCGCCGCTACATGCCGACCAATCGGCTGCTCGACGCGATCCGCCGCCGACGCAACTTGAAGTGGGGCATCCCCACGATGCTCCTCGCCGTTCCCTACCTGCTGATCGCGAGCATCTGCACCAACGCCCTCGCCGCCGGCGCCCCAGGCTGGCTGCATCTGGTCGTGTTGTGGGCGGTGTGGAACGCGATGAAGTTCATCATCATGGGACCGGTCAGCCTCATCCTCCTGATCCGTGCCCGGACCCAGGAAGCCATCGCCCGACACCGCATTCCTGCTCGTCCGGCGGTCAAGCCGTTTCAGGGAACCTCCGTCCTCCGACGGTGACAGTCGCCTCACGGGGCACGACGAGTAACCCTCGGGCGGTCACCTCCCTCGGGCCGACGCTTGCCCGCGGCGTGGCAGACGTCTCTCCCTGCTCGCCGCGTGACACGATGAGTTTGTGTCGAGGTGAACGAGAGGAGCGACACCGATGCGGTTGTCGACCATCGAGTTCAACGGCTACAAGCGCCTCGATCAGGCCTCGTGCAACGTCGACGGTCACACGATCGCGTTCATCGGCCCCAATGAGTCCGGCAAGAGCAGCGTCCTCCAAGGATTGGCGTGGCTGACGGACGACGATCGCGATGATCCTGCGCTGTCTCTGCGTGAGCAGAATCGCCGGACGCGGCCAGACTCGGGCGCCCTCGTCGTGCGCGCACTCTACAGGCTCGACCCTGACGACCTCGAAGCTCTACGCAGCCTCAACATCGACCCCAGTGGACCGATAGATGCCAAGACGGTAACCCAGTTCCGGTTCTCCCGACGCAAGGATGGCGGGCACGTCACTGGACTCTCCACGACAGTTGGCCGGAACCGCCTCCCGTTCGCGAACGCCTTCGACGCCTTGTCAAAGGTCGAGCTCGCGCGCGCTGACTCCGTTGCCCTGCTTGACGAACACGATGTAGACGACCTCGAAGCTGTCGTCCGTGAAGCCCAAGCGGCTGTCGATCCGGATGACTCGGACTGGAATATGGAACGGGTTGCTCGCGGCCAAGAGGCGCTCACCCGCCTTCAGGCGGTGATCGACCAGATCAGCCAGATCGATGTGCGTTCGGCAAAGCTCACAAAGATTCGCCGGAACGCGGAGAAGGCCATCCCGCTCCTCCAAGCGGCCGCTGAGGCAGGTGAACTTGCCGATCCGGTCGACAGCATGCGAGGTCTACTCGCCACGAGGGTCCCGAAGTTCGTTCTGTTCAGTGACGACGACCGTGACCTGGCTGAGTCATACAACCTGAGTGACGAAGCGGTGCGTTCACAACCACCAGCCCCGCTTCGGAACCTTCTGACCGTCGCAGGCACTACCGCCGAGGAAGTATGGAGCGCCATAGCCAGCGGCGATCCTGCGACGATGCGGACGCTGGGACGCCGCATGAACGAGATACTGAGTTCACGTCTCGAACCGATGTGGACTCAGTCGAAGCTGACGATTGAACTCGCACTGAACCAAGGTGGGATTCTCGAAGTCAACATCCACGAGCTGGACAGCCCGGACTTCACCGTGACTCCGATCGCCGAACGAAGTGACGGGTTGCGCACGTTCCTTGGCCTTGTGTGCTTCCTGATCGCCGCCGACCTGGAGATCCCTCCCGTCCTCATGATCGATGAGGCCGAACGCAACCTCCACTACGATGCCCAGGCCGACCTCGTGCGCGTGCTGACGCGAGAACTGCAAGTCCACAAGGTCATCTACACGACGCATTCTCCCGGCTGCCTGCCACTCGACCTCGGAACCGGCATCAGGGTGGTGGCGCGCCGGCCCGACGACCTAGCCATCAGCACTCTTGAGAACAACTTCTGGACGAAAGAGGAGCCCGGCTTCTCCCACCTGCTGTTCGCGATGGGCGCCGAAGCCGCTGCGTTCTCGGCGTTCCGGCGAGCCGTGCTGGCGGAGGGAGTAAGCGAGATGATCCTGCTCCCTACACTGCTCAGGAACGCCACAGACGGATCGCAACTGGACTTCCAGGTAGCGTTCGGGCTCTCGAATCTCTCAGCCCCACGGGCAATCAGCTCCGTAGCGCTCATCACCACGTTCCTCGTGGACGGAGATAAGTCGGGCAACGACAAGAAGAAGCAGCTCGTCGCAGCCGGAGTGCCCAAGGGTCACGTCTTCCAACTGCCGAAAGGAAAAGCGATCGAAGACCTCGTGGATCGTGCGACGTATCTGCACACAGTCAACGAGTTCCTGGCCGAGCAGGACAAGAGCATCCCCTCGGGTGCACTGGCGAACAACACGACAATCGCAAAGGCCGTGGATGACTACGCGAAGACTCACCTCTCCATGCCGGGCGGCGTCAGCCACAAGATCATCGCCACCCGCCTTGCGCTTCTCGGTGAACATTTACCCCTCAACGCGGTCGGTCGACGATTCCTCTCCGACCTGAGACCGAAACTCGAAGACGCCTTTAAGCAGGCGTACGTGCTCACGCAGGAGAACGACTGAAGAGGCGCATCACACCGTCGCTCGAACACGACGGCCGCTCGGACGGATCGCGACTCCCTGGGCCTCAAGCGCACGACGCACCGCCTGCTGGCTGACCCCGAACCGCAACCCCACCTCCAACAGCGTCAGGCCTCCGTCGTATAGCTCGACCGCTTCGGCGAGGTGACACTCATCAAGGCCGCGCCGGCGGATCGGGACCGACCGGCGGAGCAGGTGCGCCGCCGCGGTGCGGCGATGAATGCTGAACCGCTCGCCCAACTCCACGAGTGTTGCGCCCGCCTCGTACAGGGCCACCAGCTTGTCCACCTGCGCTGGGCTCAGAAAGGTTTGAGTCATCCCAACCGCTCGCACCATCCGGCCCCGCGAGTCCACCACAGACGGCTCCAACGGCCTCCGATCCCGTCGGTAGACCCCGCGCGACCTGCGAGAAGCCACCGTTTTCAAGGCCGGGCAGGGGTTCTCGAACTCTCTACGGAGGTCCACTTTCCTGTCATCGGTGCGCATGTTACTGAAAGGTAACTTCAAGGCATCCTCAAGTAACTCTCACGAGTTGAGTAAACGGTTGACGGCCCCTGTCCCAAAGGCGAATGTGGAAGTACCTGCATCGGAGCGGGCACTTCATCTGGGGGCGGATATGGGAACGATCAAGTGCAAGACCTGTCCTGGCACGTGGACAGTTTCATCACCCAGGACCGAGACGGTCATTGCGGAAAACCACACGTACCTGCACCCTGGCCACCGTACGTCCACGGTCTGGGATTCCGCGGAGGAAGACGAGCCAGTCGACGGAAATTGAGCCTCTTCGACTTGGAGTTGGCTTATGGGCAGCTGATCGCAGGTGAAGGCGCCGCCCGGGCACTGAAGGATCCACGCACCTCCACAAGACCTTGCAGTTCAGTCACAATTCAGCGCGTTCCCGGGGCTGCGGTCGTCCAGTAAGCGCTGCGGGTGACACAGTGATAGGAAGGAAAAACCATCCGTGGGGGAGTTGACTGCGAATTAAGAAGTCCGGACCACGATAAAAGAGGCGGAAATGTCGGACACAGATCTCTGGACCACGGAAAGACTGCTGACCACTGCGGCCCGCCTCACAGAGAACGCCTGGAATGAGCGCTTGCTCGCCATCGGCATCACTCACGCCTCCTTCATCACATTGCGCTCGATCGAGGCGCACGGCCCGCTGTCGCAGGTTGATCTGGCAGAGCATCTGCATGTCACTGCCCAAACCGTTGGGCGGACACTGGTTCGTCTCGAACAGCAGGGACTCCTGCTGCGCCAGAGCAGCGAATATGACCGACGCACCTTCCGTGTGAGCCTCACTCAGCTCGGCCGGACGCGGCTTGCCGAAGCGGAGCGCCACGAGCGCGAATTCATGCTGGACCTGCACCGCGCATCCCCGGAACTGCGGCCGCTCCTGATGGAACTGATCGAGGATCTTCTGCCCACCCGTCGGCAAGCCGAGAACAACACCGCCGGCCAGCCGGACCGGAACGCCTGACGTTAGACAACAAAGCGCTGCCGCCGCACATAAGTGTGCGGCGGCAGCGCTTTGTCGGGTACGTGAGGGTTACGGGGTGTTTGAGCTGCCCTGCACGTTGGACTTGGCGTCCTGCGCCCGGTCCTTGACGTCCGTTGCGGCGCTGGTGCCCTCTTCCTTGACGGTGTTCGCGGAATCAGTGGCGGTCGCCTTGACGGAGTCCATGGCCTGCTGCGCGGGTTCCTTCAGGTCCTCGGCAACCTGTTTGGCAGCGTCGGTCGCCTCGGAAACCAGCGGTTGAGCCTTCTCCTTGACGGCCTGAGCGGCCTCTCTCTCCTTCTGGCTCGCCGGAATGAGTGACGAGACAAGGAGGCCCGCGCCGAACGCGATCAGGCCTGCGGCGAGCGGGTTTCCCTGGGTTTTCGCGGTGACCCGCTGCGGTGCGTCGTGAAGTGCATCGCCGGCGTTATGTGCTGCGCCCTTCACCGACTGGGTAGCATCATGGGTGCCGCCGCTGGCTGAATGGCCGACGTCGTGTGCAGAACCCATCACGCTGTCCTTGACGTTGCCAAGAGCGTTCTTGACCTTGTCGGTCTGCCGGTGGGCGATGTTTGACGGGCTCACCTTGTCGGCGACGGCGTCTACATCAGTACCCAGCTCCCGGCGGGTGCGTTCGATATCCGCGCGGATCTGATCAGGTGTCTGGTTCATGGCGTGTGCTCTCCTGGTTTCAACGTAGGCGGAATTTCCTTGACTGTCTCAGCGGTCTGCGGCATGCCCTTGATCGACTTCATTTCCTTCTTGCCGGTCAGTGCGAGAACGGCGGCGATGATGCCCCAGATCACGGCAACGATCACGGACGCCCAACCGAGGCCCACAAGCTCGGCCAGACCCCACATCAGGGCCAGCGAGAGGAAGAGAAGTACAAAGTGCCCGGCGACGGCGGCGCCGCCGAACATTCCCGCGCCCTTGCCGGCTCGGGTTCCTGACTCGCGCAGCTCGGCCTTGGCCAGCTCAAGTTCCTGGCGCATCAGCGTCGATAGGTCACGCGTCACTTCGCCGAGGAGGTCTCCGAGAGATGCGTTGGAGCTGCGATCGTTGTCCGGGTTCGGCGGCGGCTGGGCCGCATGTGATCCGTGGAGATGTTGGTCAGTCATTAGCGGAAGTCCCTCCCTGTCTCAGTTCCGGTAACCCCAGGCTGGCTGAGGGGGGTGGTGGGGGTGACGGCCGGCGTCGTTGTCGGCGGTGCCGTCGGAGGTGAGTCGATGCCAGCGCCATAGGCGGGCACGTCGGTTCCGAACTCATCCGGGACCGGCGGGTAGGTTGCGACGTGCTGTCCATGGGCGGCTGACCCGGAGGGGGTGCCGGTCGATGGTGAGCCGTTCGAGTCCTGGCCACCGGCCAGGCCGCGCGTCATCCGTCCGGCGAGCAGGCCCGCACCCGCGGCGATCAGCAGGAATGTTCCGGGACGGCGGCGGGCGAAACTTGTCACCTCGTCCAGCAGCGATCCCGGATCCCGGCCGTCGAGCCAGGATGCGGCGCTGCCGGTACGCTGCGCCACCTGCTGTACGAGCTGCTGGGCGGTGCCGCCCTCAGCGTTCTGCGCCATGGAATTCAGCTCGTCGCTGATGGAGCGCAGGCCGTCGGTCACCCGCTGCTGCTGGGTGCCGGCCTGGCTTTTCAGGGTGGCTCCGGCTTCGTCCAGCAGGTTCCTGGCCTGCGTTCCGGCTTCATTCGCTACATTCTTCGCTTCGGAACCTGCGGTGTGTGCAACGCCCTTGGCCGCGTCTACGCCCTGCCGCCCTACATCCTTGGCTTCACCCTTTGCAGCAGACGTAGTGGACTGTCCCGAGGACGAGGGGGTCTGCGTGCCGGGCGTCGAAGTTACCAGCGGGTCTTCTGACCAGTTCTGTGTGCTCATAATGACTCCTTTATTGATGTGGAGGACTTCTGGGAAGTAAGTCATCGCTTCTACACAATAAGCATGCTTAGCATATGATCACAAGACCGCAACGAAAACTCCCAGCCTGTCCGACCGATCCGCCGGGCCCTGCGTGAACAGCCAGCTTAGTATTTGGAGCGAGACACGGCTAGGGCGCGAGGGTACAACCGAGGAGGCACCATGACTTCACCCACCGAATCATCCAGGAACCACGACGTCAGTATCGTGGCGTGCCCCGACGGACCCCTGCTGGTGAGGGGCGAGGTGCCGATTGTCACCCCGGCCGGTGAATCCGTGCCCCGACGGCGAAAGACTGTGGCGTTGTGCCGATGCGGCGCCTCCACGATCAAGCCCTACTGCGACGGCACGCACAAGCTGATCAACTTCCGTACGGAGCCGGAGTTGCCGGCAGATCAGCGGTAACGACTGGGCAAACAGAAAGGCCGCCGGCTCCGTTCTGGAGCGATACCGGCGGCCTTTCTGAACGGAATGACTTTCGCTACTCAGCCAGGTACATTCCCTGCCAGCCCTGGCCAATCTGCTGGGCGCCGCTGAAGCGTCCGGCGCCGTCGCCGCTGTACAGGACCAGGTCACCCTTGCTGTTCCGTGCGATCAGGTCGGCGTTGGAATCTGCTCCCCAAGGGCCGGGCCCGACGAATCCAGTCATGGAATTCCACCCCGCGCCCGGCTGCGACCTACCGAGGAATCCGCCCTTGCCGTTCCCTGCGTACAGGTAGAGCGCACCCTCCGAGTTCCGGGCCAGGAGATCGGAGGTTCCATCACTGTTGAAATCACCGGTGCTCAGCAAGGCAGTCATCCCGCCCCAGCCGTTTCCGATTTGTGCTTTGCTACCCCAACCGCCCTTGCCATTGCCGGGATAGATGTAGAGGGCTCCATCACCCGTGCGGGCCAAAAGGTCAGGGTGGCCGTCGCCGTCGAAATCACCGGGTGTGACCAGCGCGGTCATGATGCCCCAGCCGTTTCCGATCTGTACGCCAGCTTTGACGGTGCCGGTGCCCGTACCCGTGTAGAGCCAGAGGCGGCCGCCGCTGTCCCTGGCCAGGATGTCGGAAATGCCGTCGCCGTTGAAGTCGCCCGGCAGCAGGATCATGTTCATTCCGCCCCATCCGGATCCCAGCTGCACCTTACGTCCGAAGGTTCCGGTGGCAGTGCTCGGGTATAGCCAGAGGCCACCCGTGGAGTCCCGCGCAACAATATCCGGGTACCCGTCACCGTTCATGTCCGTGCGTCCATTGCGTTCCGTCGGCTGCGGAGCAACAGGCTCAGGCTCAACCGGCGCCGTTTCCACCGGAGCCTCGGCTGCGGCCTGGACCGTCACGGAGGCGATCAGCAGGTTGTTCCACCCGGAGCCCGCTGCGACCTTGCCCGCGAATCCGCCGGTGCCATTGCCCTTGTAGAGCCACAGTGCCCCGCCGCTGTCACGGGCCAGCAGGTCCACCTTGCCGTCTCCGTTGTAGTCACCGGATCCGACGATCGCGCTCATCACGTTCCATCCGGTACCGATCTGGCGCCGCGGAGCGAATCCGCCGGTGCCGTTGCCTGCGTAGAGGTAGAGATTGCCGGCACTGTCCCGCGCAATGATGTCCGACTTGCGGTCGCCGTCGAAATCGCCGGGACTGAGGATCGCGGTCATGACCTGCCACCCGGATCCCGGCTGTGAGCTGGACTTCCAGCCGCCGGCGCCGTTCCCCGAGTAGAGGAAGAGTGCTCCTGCGCCGTCGCGGGCGAGGACGTCCACATTGCGGTCGCCGTCGAAGTCGCCGGGGGTGATCAGTTCGGTCATGCCCTTCCAGCCGGATCCGATCTGCACGCCGGACCGGACGGTACCGGTGCCTGTTCCGGCGTAGAGCCACAGGCGCCCGCCGCTGTCACGGGCGAGGATGTCAGCGAAGCCGTCACCGTTGAAGTCACCGGGCAGGACGATGGAAGTCATCCCACCCCAACCGGAACCGATGAGCGTCCGGGTACCCAGGGCGCCGGTGGACGTCGTCGGATACAGCCACAACTGGCCGCTCGCATCACGTGCCACCACATCCGGAACTCCATCGCTGTTCATATCCGAAAGCGAAGACGCCGGGAACGGATTGGTGTCGATCGTGACGGAGGCAGCTGAGTCGGAGACCGAGTTGATCCGGACAGCGGTTCCGGCGTGGGTCATGAACGTACTGCCGGCCTGCCAGGCCGTGTTGGTTGCGTAGTAGCCCGAGTAGGGCTTGCTCGAGGGCATCAGGAGCAAGGACGAGGCCGTTGTAAGCCCGCCGCTCTGCACTACCTTCACACCGCGGTTGCCGTTGGTTGCGGTATTCCGGTCAAAACCGACGGGGACGCGCAGTTCCAGATAGTAGACCTCATTGCTGCGCGGATCCGTGAACTTCACCGCCCGGTTGGAGGCGGTGCCGGCCCAGGGCCTGAGGGTGTAGGTCTTGCTGCCGGACGCAACGCCGACATTGAGGATTTCGTCGCCCCGGCCAAACCCGCCGTAGTCCCAGAAGCTCGAGCTGATTGCCGGAGTGTCGAACCAGCGGGAGATGCCCATGAGGTCGGACGTGTCACCGTAGTGGCGTATTGAGCAACCTGTACCGGAGAAACTCGCGGTATCCGGCTGACCGCTTGCGCACTCCAGTGAGTCTGAGTGCATCAGGCCCAGTACGTGGCCGAACTCGTGGGTTACAACGTTGGTGGTGAAGTTGGCCAGTTCCGAGGTGTACGGCATCAGGATGCGGCCGCTCGTGCCGCTGCTGCTCCAGCCGTAACCCAGGTATCCCTCTTTGAGGGCCTTGGGAGTGAAAACGACCAGTGCGGTATACGGGCTGTAGGACCACTTCAGCTCCGCAGTGACCTTGTTCATGATCTGGTCGTAGGTGTCGGTTGACTTCGCAGCCGTCTTGAAGTTGGTGACCCTGGAAGCAACCGACATTGAAAGCCGTCCGTTGGACATGCTCTTCCAGTAGGTGGAGGAGACCCCGATCGCATTCTCGGCAACGGTCATGGGCACGGTTGCGGTGCTGTCCGCAAGATCCAGGGTGACCAGCCTGACCTTGATATCGCCCGCGCGGGAAAGCGTGCCGCCGGCGCCGAGCGGCGACATCGCTGCACCCTCCGTCGTCGAATCCAGGCTGCGGCCGTCAGTCGACGTCCGGCCTTCATAGGTATGGTCCGGGTGGTTCGGAATGCCGCCCGGGAAAAGCTCTTCGAGCCCCGCCGGCGCCTCCGCTGCATGCGTTTCCTCTGCGTGCACGTCCTCGGACGGGGCCGGCTCGACGGCGGTCGCCGTGACAGGAGCCTCTTCCGCCGGTGCGGGAGTAGCAGCCTCACTCGGTTCCGCAGTAGCGGTCGATTCCTGGGTTGCAACCGTCGTCGGCTGGACCTCCTGCGCGGAGGCGGGATTCACCCCGGTGGAGAGGCTGGCAGCCAGAAGAAAAACGCCGGTAAGCGCAGCGGTAGAACGCTGGAATAAGAGCATGTTGGTCCTTGATGGTGCGAGTGGGGTGGGGCTGGCGCCGCCGTGTCCCCGACCGCGGCGCCGGGCCGCCAAAACCTACGACCCTCAAAAGCCCCGCATCAAGTATAGGTTTATCAATCACCGGTAAATCGCCGGCAATTCACAAAGGATTACCCAAGGAAGCTCAGTTTTTCCGCAAGATCAGCACAGGAAAGTTATGATTTCGAAATCCGCTGCAAATCCAATTGCCTGGAGAAACTAGCGCGCTGAATAAAGCGAAATAAATCAGGACGCGTTTCGTGTGGCACGGAGTGGGCGGACGCCCGTTTGGGTGTGTGCATCAAGCCGTACAACGACGGCGGAAGTCGGCATGGGCGTGGGCCGGTTCAGCGCCATCTGCGCAAGGGCCAGCAGGAAAACAGGGAAGGAGAGCAGAACGAACGTGAAGAGCGCGTACATGGCGACGATGGCATGCAGCGGAGAGTGGAACAGGCCGGCAAGAAATGAAGCGCTGCCCAGCCACGTCCACAACCAGAACAGTACGACGGCGTACGTCACTGTCCGGGCACGCCGGTATTTCAACGGATAATGGACCCGCCGCCGCTTCATTTTATTTTGACCCCCGGGTCTCGCGGATCCCGCGCCCCGCGAGTTCCTCCCATGATGATAAACCCCGGGAAAGGTTTTGTCGCGCGGCGGTTGCCGGAAAGGAAATCAGCACCGAATTGTCTTCAGCGCGTGATGGGGAGGTGAGGTGGGCTGTTACCCCTCGCTGCCTCGGTCCTGCACGGCATGCAGGTCCGGCCGGCCGCGGACGTGGCGGTGAGGTTCTGCCAGCTCCTCGATAGCTGCGCGGAGGTGATCGCGCAGTTCGGGGGAGAGCAGTGCCTCGTCCGAGACAAGGGTCCGTTCTATGTCGCGCCCCAGCTCGAGGATTGCACGGCCCTTGTCCGTGATTCGTACTGTCTGGCTCCGCCGGTCGTCGTCGCCCCGCGTCCGCTCGATGTATCCCCTGGACTCAAGCCGGCTGAGGGTTTTTCCGATGGTCTGCGCCTGCACATGCACCAGCTCGGCGAGCTGAGCCTGCCGGAGCGGGCCGACTGATGCCAGCACTCCGAGCGCCGTAAACCCGGCATGGGTGATGTCGAGCTCGGCAAGACGCTGATTCCATGATTGCTCCACCAGGCGGGCCGCCGTGGTGAGGAGTCGCCCTGTGGACCAAGCTGAAAGATCGGGCATGCGATGTAGCCTTCCCTGTTAGCTGTATATCCATCTAATGATCAGCTTACTTATTATTCACGTGGAATCAACCGTGCAATCCCGGATTGGTAGCTGTCAACCCCCTAGTGGGTCGAGAGATGGGCCTTCAGGACGGTCTCCGCGGCGTCGGCGGCATAGCGCCAGGCGTCCGTCATAGCGGCTGAAACGGAGGGCGCAGTGTCGGCCAGGCTGCGGGCGCCGACCACGCCGTGGGCGCTCAGCTCGCTGTCCGACAGGGTAATGCGGCCTGCCACGGCGAGGACGGGGAGGCCCAGGTTGCGGGCTCGCTCCGCCAGTCCCAGCGGAGCCTTCCCGAAGGCCGATTGCGCGTCCAGCGAACCCTCGCCGGTAAATACCAAATCGGTCTCTGCGAGCTTCCGGTCCAGCCCTGTCAGGCCGGCAACCAGATCGAAGCCCGGCTCCAGGGACGCCCTGGTGCAGGCGAGGAACGCCGCGGGGAATCCGCCGGCGGCTCCCGCGCCGGGCTGCTGGACATCAACGCCGGTCGCGTCCAGCAGAACCTGCGCCCACCGGGAGAGCGCGGCATCGAGGGCGTTGCGGAGTGGGGCGTCGGCGCCCTTCTGGGCACCGAAGATGTGCGCGGCGCCGTCCGGGCCGCAGAGCGGGTTCTGTACGTCAACCGCGATGCGCAGCTGGACGCCCTCGAGACGAGAGTCCAGCCCCGAGAGGTCGAGCGACGACGCCCGCGCCAGTGCGAGCCCGCCCAATGGGAGTTCCGCGCCGTCGTCGTCCAGTACCCGTGCGCCGAGGGCGCGGAGCGCCCCGGAGCCGCCGTCGCTCATCGCTGACCCGCCCACGCCGAGCACGATCTCCGAGGCGCCAGCGTCAAGCGCGGCCGCGAGTAGTTCGCCGCTGCCGTAGCAGTGTGCGTTTCCCGCCGCCTCAGAAGTCGGGGTGATGAATTCCAGGCCGCTGGCACGGGCGGTCTCAATCACGGCAGTGGTGCCTGTCAGCGCCCACGGAGCCGTCACCGCGTCCTTGAGTGGACCCCGGACCCGCGTTTCCCGCCGTTCTCCGCCTGCCGCGAGCACGGCCTCCAGTGTTCCCTCGCCCCCGTCGGCGATGGGCTGCACGGAGATTTCGGCATCGGGCAGGACCCGGCGGATGCCGGCGGCCATCGCCTTGGCGGCCTCCGCGCCCGTGAGGGTTCCCTTGAATTTGTCCGGTGCAATGAGAATTCTCATGCTGTTCTAGGCTCCTGCCGATTCGCGGATGATGACTTCACCGGGGATGGGGTCCGGCTGCGCCTGATCGGGGTTCAGGGCCAGGTTTGCGGCCTCCTCGCCCAACTGTTCGAGCGGCAGATGGACAGTGGTGAGCGAAGGGAAGTAGTCGCGCAGCGTGGGGATGTCGTCGAAGCCGGTGACGAGGGCGTCCGCCGGCACCGATACCCCGAGTGCCCGCAGGCCGGCGATGGCGCCGATCGCCATGACGTCATTCACCGCGAGCAGGCAGACCCCGTGCTCGCCCTGGAGCTCCTCCCAGCAGCGCTGGGCAGCGTCGAAACCGCCCTCGCGGTTGAAAGCGCTGACGACGACGGCGGCCGGCTCCAGTCCCGCAGCTTCCAGTGCGGAGGTGAATCCTTTGACGCGGTCCCGCGCGGTGTTCAGCTCGGGCGGCCCGGCGAGAATGGCGAAACGCCTGATTCCGAGGGAGACGAGCCGGGTGACGAGGGCGGCGGCGCCGTCCGCATTGCCCACCGGTACCGTCAATCCGGATCCGGG
Organism: Arthrobacter subterraneus; assembly: GCF_900099735.1. Taxonomy (GTDB): domain Bacteria; phylum Actinomycetota; class Actinomycetes; order Actinomycetales; family Micrococcaceae; genus Arthrobacter_D; species Arthrobacter_D subterraneus. Next base: position 34,416 of record NZ_FNDT01000010.1, read on the forward strand.
GGAGCCGCCGATGGTCACCACGCGCCCGCCGTTTTGCTGGTATCGGGCGAGCTCCTGTTCCAGGTCCGGATCGGGCTTTGCCCGGCGGGAACCGGCAAGGATGATCGCGTCGGTGCGGTGGGAGGCAAAGGCGCTGACGGCGTCGTGCTCGGCGCTTTCGGACGGGTCGGTGCTGGCCAGCAGCACCTGGCGGCGGTAGTTCCGGGCAGCGTGCTGGACACCCCGCGCGATCGAGGAGAAGTAGGGGTCCGAGATGTCGTGGACAACCAGTCCGACGAGGCCTGTGGAGGAGCGGGCAAGTGCCTGGGCCTGGGCGTTGGGAACGTAGCCCAGTTCCAGCGCGGCGGCGCGTACGCGCTCTGCGATGTCCTCGGCCGGGCGCCGCGACGAGCCGTTCAGGACCCGGGATGCCGTGGCGAGGGAAACGCCCGCATGGCGGGCTACGCCGGACAGGGTTACAGCGGCCACCTGGCTCCTTCGGTCGGTTGTTCCGGGTTGTCAGTCGCACGCCGGAGGGGGTTGACGTGGTCCCGGTCACCACTCTATATTGGAAAGCGCTTTCCATACACATTTGAAGTTTTTGTCCCCTATCTGCTGTTAACAGAGCCGCTAAGCAGCAGATAGGCGACAAAAACTCGAACGGCCAACAGGAGTACACGTGACAGAGACCAAGACCATCCGCATCGCGATGAATGGCATCACCGGCCGCATGGGCTACCGCCAGCACCTGCTGCGGTCCATCCTGCCCATCCGGGACCAGGGCGGCATCACCCTCGCTGACGGATCCAAGGTGCAGGTTGAGCCGATCCTCGTGGGTCGCAATGAAGCGAAAATCCGTGACCTTGCCCAGCAGCACAAGGTTGAGCACTGGACCACGGATCTCGACGGAATCATCAACGACCCCACCGTCGACGTCGTCTTCGATGCCTCCATGACCTCGCTGCGCGCCGCCACCCTGAAGAAGGCCATGGCCGCCGGCAAGCACATCTACACCGAGAAGCCGACGGCGGAGACCCTCGCCGAGGCCGTCGAGCTGGCCCGCATCGCACAGGAGGCCGGCATCACCGCCGGCGTTGTCCACGACAAGCTGTACCTGCCCGGCCTCGTGAAGCTGCGCCGCCTCGTGGATGAGGGCTTCTTCGGCCGGATCCTCTCGCTGCGCGGTGAATTCGGCTACTGGGTCTTCGAGGGCGACCACCAGCCCGCCCAGCGCCCCTCCTGGAACTACCGCAAGGAAGACGGCGGCGGCATGACCACGGACATGTTCTGCCACTGGAACTACGTGCTCGAGGGCATCATCGGCACCGTCAAGACTGTCAACGCCAACACCGTCACGCACATCCCTGCCCGCTGGGATGAGCAGGGCAAGGAATACAAGGCAACGGCCGACGACGCCGCGTACGGCATCTTCGAATTGGAGACACCCGCCGGCGATCCCGTGCTGGCGCAGATCAACTCCTCCTGGGCCGTCCGGGTCTACCGCGACGAGCTCGTCGAGTTCCAGATCGACGGAACGCACGGCTCGGCGGTCGCCGGCCTGAACAAGTGCGTTGCCCAACAGCGCGCGCACACCCCCAAGCCGGTGTGGAACCCGGACCTGCCCGTCACCGAGTCCTTCCGCGACCAGTGGCAGGAAGTCCCCGCCAACGCCGAACTGGACAACGGCTTCAAGCTGCAGTGGGAGGAGTTCCTCCGCGACGTCTCGGCCGGCCGCGAGCACCGCTTCGGTCTGCTGTCGGCGGCCCGCGGGGTCCAGCTCGCCGAGCTCGGCCTGCAGTCCTCCGCCGAGCGCCGCACCCTCGACATCCCGGAGATCACGCTATGACCTCGCTCTACCTCCCCACCGCCACCGGTTCGCTGGAGCGCTACGAGCTGGCTCCCGCCGTTGAATGGGCCAGGCCGACGGCGCCGCTCACCGCCCGGCACGCGTACGCCGCTGCGCATGTGATCCCCGAGGTCACCGCTGACAATACGCCCGGTGCGCCTGCCGTCCTCGACTGGGACACCACGCTCGCCTACCGCCGGGAGCTGTGGTCCTACGGGCTCGGCGTCGCCGACGCCATGGACACCGCCCAGCGCGGCATGGGCCTGGACTGGCCGGCCACGCAGGAACTGATCCGGCGCTCCGGGGCGGAGGCGGCCGCCGTCGTCGGTTCCAATGCGGACGCGACCCGCGGCAAGACCGTCCGCGACCTGCTTGCCTGCGGTGCCGGCACCGACCAGCTGGACCTGGCGAACCTGCCCTCCGGCAGGGCGGGGCTGAACGCCGTCGTCGAGGCATACCGTGAGCAGATCAAAGTGGTGTCCGACGCCGGCGCAAAGGTCATCCTCATGGCTTCCCGTGCGCTCGCTGCAGTCGCGCAGAGCCCGGCCGACTACCAGTACATGTACGGGATCCTGCTGGCCGAGGCCGACGAGCCCGTCATTCTGCACTGGCTCGGCACCATGTTCGATCCCGCCCTCAACGGATACTGGGGCAACAACGACGTTTCCGCCGCGACGGAGATCTTCCTGGAGCTCATTCGGGCGCAGCCGGAGAAGGTGGACGGCGTGAAAGTGTCCCTGCTGGACGCTTCCCACGAGACGGCCCTGCGCGCAGCCCTCCCCGGGAGCGTCCGCCTCTACACCGGCGACGACTTCAACTACCCGGAACTCATCCACGGCGACGGCACGCACTACTCGGACGCCCTGCTGGGAATCTTCGCGGCGATCTACCCTGCCGCCTCGGCTGCCCTGCAGGCCTACGACGACGGCGAAGCTCACCGCGGGCGGGAAATTCTCGACTCCACGCGGGAACTCGGCAAGCACATCTTCAGCTCGCCGACCTTCTATTACAAGACCGGCGTCGCCTTCCTGTCCTGGGTCAACGCGCACCAGCCCGGGTTCCAGATGGTCGGCGGCCTGCACTCCGGCCGCTCTGCACTGCATCTGGCCGAGACCTTCCGCCTCGCCGACAAGGCCGGGCTGCTGGCCGATCCGGACGTCGCCGCGCACCGGTTCGAATGGCTGCTCGCGAGCTACGGGGTGGGCGCATGAGCCGCCTCTCGCTGAACACAGCGACCACCAAGAACATCACCCTGGCGGACGCGGTCACGCTGTCCGCCGAGGCAGGGCTCACGCACATCGGGCTCTGGCGGGACCGCGTTGCCGAAGCCGGCCTGGACAAGGCCGTGCGGCTCGTGTCCGACGCCGGACTTTCCGTTTCCAGCCTGTGCCGCGGCGGCTTCCTCACCGCCCCCGATGAAGCGGGCCAGGCGGCAGCGCTCGCCGACAACACCCAGGCGATCGTCGAAGCGGCCACGCTGGGCACCCGCGAGCTGATCATGGTGGTGGGCGGGTTACCGGCCGCTGCCGGGCTCATCGGGGGCACCGCCGTCGACCCGTCCGCTCCCGGTGCAAAGGATGTCGCCGCGGCGCGTCACCGGGTTGCGGATCGGATTTCGGAACTGATTCCGGTGGCGCAGGAGCACGACGTCCGCCTGGTGCTGGAGCCTCTCCACCCGATGTACGCGGCGGACCGCGCCGTGCTCTCCACCCTGGGCCAGGCGCTCGATCTTGCCGCGCCGTTTCCGGCGGAGACTGTCGGCGTCGTCGTCGATACGTTCCATGTGTGGTGGGATCCCGCGCTGGAGGCGTCCATCCGGCGGGCCGGCACCGAGGGCCGTCTGGCGTCCTACCAGGTGTGCGACTGGAACCTGCCGATCGCCGCCGACGCGCTGCTCTCCCGCGGCTACATGGGGGACGGCTACATCGACTTCGAGACGATCACCCGGTGGGTTGCCGCGACCGGGTATGCAGGGCCCGTCGAGGTGGAGATCTTCAACCGGGAGATCTGGGAATCACCGGCAGCGGACGTGCTGGCCACCGTCAAGGCGCGGTACGAGGCGCTCGTGGAGCCGCACCTCTAGCCTTGGCCGTGCGCCTGTAAGCCTGGCTGCGCGTTTCGGGCGAGCAACCTGGACATCGGTGAGCGACATACCGCTCACCGAGTTCCGGCTTCCTCGCCGTCGTGTCCGGGTTGCTCTGACCAGGCGCACCGATCGCTCCGGTACCCCTCCCTCGCGCCGGCGAGGGCCGTGCGCCTAGGCTGTGCGCATGAGTGAACGCGACGTGTTTATCGAGGCCTTCGGGCGGATCCCCGACGCTGTGTCACAGGCGGTGGAGGGGCTCGACGCCGGCCAGTTGGCCTACCGTCCGGTCCTCGCCGACGGCTCGGGTAGCCCAGGCAACAGCATCGCGTGGCTGATCTGGCATCTCACGCGGGTGCAGGACAACCACGTGGCCGACGCCGCCGGCCGCGGCGAGCTTTGGCTCACCGACGGCTGGGCTGAGAAGTTCGGCCTCGATCTGCCGCGGGAGGACACCGGCTACGGTCACGGGTCCGACGACGTCGGCAGGGTCCGCGTCGGCTCCGCCGGGCTGCTCGCTGAATACCACCGGGCGGTCCACGGACGGTCCCTGCAGTTTCTTGACGGGCTCAGCGAGACCGACCTGGACCGGATCGTGGACACCTCCTGGGACCCGCCTGTCACCCTGCGGGTCCGGCTGGTCAGCGTGGTGGAGGACTGCCTGCAGCATGCCGGTCAGGCCGCCTACCTGCGGGGCCTGCTGGTCTGATTGCGTAAAAGCGCCGAGACGCAAAAGCGCCGGGTAGGTGCAGGATCGCCGGGTAGAAGCGGCGACCCTGCACCTATCCGGCGGCTTTGCGAGGATCCGGGGGTGGATCCGGCGGCTTTGCGAGGATCCGGGGGTGGATCCGGCGGCTTTGCGAACGTGCGGCGTGACGGCGGCGAGGTTCACAGCCCCGTGACCCGCAACGTGATGTTGAGCCGCCCTTCAAGGCCCAGGGCGGGGTCGGCCGTCCCGGGGTACGTCTTCATCACCCCGTGGTACGCCAGCCGCGATTCATCGCCGAACACGAACAGGTCTCCCGACTCCAGCCGCACGTCCGTCCAGGGCCTGTTCCGGCTCTCGGTGTTCCCGAACCGGAAGAGACAGCTGTCCCCGACGCTCAGCGACACCACGGGTTGAAGGGACTTCTCCTCCCGGTCCTGGTGCATGCCCATCTTCGCCGAGGAGTCGTAGAAGTTGATCAGTGCGGCGTCGGGTTCGTAGCTCTCATCGCGCGCGCCGTACGCGGCCTCGACGGCGTCCCGTCCCAACTCCGCCAGCCACGAAGGGAACTCAGCGACCTGCCCGCCGCCGACGTCGTCCGCTGTTCTGCTGTAGCGGTAGGGCACCCAGTGCCAGCCGAGGCAGACGGTCTGCACCGACATGGTGGATCCGTTCGGCATCCTCGTGTGCCGCATAGGAACCGGGCCCGCGGCCCACTGCCGGCAGGCGGCGACGAGTTCGCGCTGGCGGTCAACGCTCAGCCAGTCGGGGACGTGGACGGCGCCGGGAGCGACGACGGCGGTGTCACGGGGCAGCAGGAAAGCCATGGTTTTATTGTGTGCCATTGTGCGTCCAACCGCCGGGGGATACGCTCGCTTCGACCCGGAACGCCGGAAGGAGACAGGATGCCCAGCCGAGAGAGCTTTCGGGACGGACTGCCCTGCTGGATTGACCTCACCAGTTCAGACACGGCCGGTGCCGCGCGCTTCTACAGCGCCCTGCTGGGGTGGGAAGCCGAGGACCTTGGCGCGGACTACGGGCACTACACGCTGTTCCTCCGGGAGGGCCGGGCCGTCGGCGGGCTGATCGGCAACTCGGAGGGCTCAGGCTTCCCGGACGGCTGGGTCACCTATTTTGCGGCGGCTGACGTGTCGGTGCTCACGGAACTGGCCACGCTGTCAGGAGCCGAGGTCCTGGTGGCTCCGTTCGCCGTCTCGGACCAGGGCAGTGTTGCCCATTTGGCCGACCCCTCCGGTGCAACCTTCGGGCTGTGGCAGGGCAACAAACTCCGCGGCTTCGGGGTCCACGGTGAGCCGGGCGCTGCCGTGTGGCATGAACTGGTGACCCGTCAGTACCGCCAGTGCATCGACTTCTACACCCGCGTCTTCCAGTGGGAACCCCAGTCGGAAGCCGACACCGAGGACTTTCGGTACACCACGGCGCTTCTGGACGGCGAGCAGCACGCCGGCATCATGGACGGCGCCACCTTCCTGCCGGAGGGCACGCCGTCAGCCTGGGGAGTCTACTTTGGAGTGGCAGACGCGGACGACGCCGCGGCCCGGGTTGCTGAGCTCGGCGGCACCGTAACCGTGGAGCCGCAGGACTCGCCCTACGGCCGGGTCTGCACGGCTACCGATCCCACCGGCGCGGCATTCAGGCTGATTGCGGGCTGACCTCACGCCTGCTGCGTTCGTGACCGCTCACCGGTCGCCTCTTCCCGCAGATAATGCAGTTGCGCCGCCACCGACTGCTCAGCAGCCCGGCGCACAGAAGGGTCGACGTCGGCATATACGCGGTCGGTGACGGAGACGACGTCGGCGGTCGAGGCTGAGAGGCCCAGCGTCAGGAGCGCTGCACGCACCTGGTCGAGCCGGTCCAGGCGGTGTGCGCGGTACGCGCCGGCGATCTCCGCGAGGTCCGGCAGCACCGGTCCGTGCGCGGGCAGGACCGTTGCGCTGTCCAGCGACTGAAGGAGGTCCATCGAACGGAGGTAATCACCCAGCGTCCCGTCCGGGTAGCTGAGCACCGTGGTGCCGCGGCCAAGGATGGTGTCGCCGGTGAGCACGGAACCGTGCGGGCCGTCGTCGGGCAGGTGAAAGCACACGGAATCGGCGGTGTGCCCCGGTGTCGCGAGGACGTTGATCCGCACCCCGGCTGCCGCGATCACCTCACCGTCGGTGAGCGCCTCGCCGCCGTGGCAGAAGGCCGGATCGAGGGCGCGCACGGGAGCGCCGGTCAGCTCATGGAAGCGTGCACTGGCCTCAGTGTGGTCCGCGTGGTGGTGGGTGATCAGCACCAGCTCCACGGTGCCCGCGGCGTGCAGGGCGGCCAGGTGTTCCTCGTCGAGCGGGCCCGGGTCAACCACCACCACCGCCGGCGAACCGGGTGAGGAAAGAACGTAGGAGTTGGTGCCGTCGAGGCTCATCGGCCCCGGGTTGGGAGCCAGCCGGAAGCGGGTGAGCGGGCTGCTCGGGGTGAGGCCGCCGTCGTCGGGGTTCATCCGCGCTCCGGGCGATCCATCATGGTCCCAAACTACGCCCGCGCGCCTCGTGCAACAACCGCCGGACCTCTTCATCAGGGACCTGCCCGAAGGTTTCGTAGGCGCTGCCCACGGCCGGCAGGTTCGGGGCCAGCCAGGGGCTGACCACCTCGTCAACTCGCTCGCTCACAACCTGCGCACCGGAGCCCAGAAAAACAGGAGCGGCCGCGATGATCCGCGCAACACCGGCCTTCCGGAGGGCGGCGACACCGGCGAGCATCGTGGCTCCGGTTGCCACGCCGTCATCCACCAGCACCACCGTCTCACCCTCGACGAGCAGGGGGCCCATGTCCTGGCGGTACAACTGTTCGCGGCGGAGCAGTTCCGCCCGTTCGCGTTCGGCGACTGCGCTGAAGACGGTCTCGGCGTCCCGAACGCCGGCGAGGACCTCCGCGTTGCGCACTGTCTCGATGGTGCCACCGATCGAGGCGATGGCGCCCATCGCCAGCTCGGGATATTGGGGCACGCCGACCTTCCGGACCAGAACGACGTCGAGCGGGGCGCCAAAGGCGTCCGCGATCACTCCCGCAACCGGAACACCGCCCCGCGGCAGCGCAAGAATCAGCGGCCGGACACCGGCCAACCGTGGCTGGAGCGCGGCGGCAAGTTGACGGCCGGCATCTTCACGGTCGGTGTAACGCTCAGGTTCGGGCTGTGGAGTCGGCATCTTTGCCTCGCTCGGCAGGAGGGTCTTTTATTCGAGCTTAGAGGATGGTAAACCGGCAGTAGCCTTAGCGTTTTGAGTTTTCCAAGTCAGACGAAACCGGAACAACACGAAAAGGGGTACGTCATGGCAGAGCGGGGTAACACAACCCACGGTCCCAACCTGGACGACCAACTGAAACACGAGACGCAGGGGTTGATCCAGGGCAACCATCCCACCCGCGCAGAAGAATGGCGGGAAGCAGAAACCGTCGATGACGGTGAGGACTCCGCCCCCGCGGCGGACACCCATGCGGAACGGCCCGTCTACGAGCGGGCGCCGGGCGAGGGGGCCGACGCCGATGAAGGCCGGCCCGCCGAGGCAACTGAAGGCACGGACCGACGGAATGACGAGGAGACGCAGTGACCAGCACCCTGCACACGCTTGCAGAGCTCTACCGGAAGCCCGGCCCGTGGGTGACCGTCTACACGGATGCGAGTACCGGGACCGTCGATTCGCTCCACGCAGACGACGTCCGCCCCGAGAATATTGCCACCGCACTTGAGACCGCGGGCGCGTCGAAGGATGACCGCAAGGCGGTAGCGGAGGCGCTCCGCCAGTCCGCGAAAGGCATGCCGGACCCCGTCGCCCGGCTGATTGTCGCAGCGAACGGAACCGTGGAACTCGACCAGTTCCTCCCCGGTCCGCTTGCCCTGCCGGAGTTCACGTCCGTGAACGGCGTGCCGAACCTGTGCCCGCTGCTGTGGCACCGGCCCGACGACTTTGCCTATGTGGTCGCCGAAGTAGGACGCGACGGCGGTGAGGTCCACCTGCGGCGCGCCAACGATCTGCAGGACGCCAACATGCTGCACATCGAGGGGGATACCGAGAACCTCAAGAAGGTCCCCGGCGGCGGGTGGTCCCAGGGCCGGTACCAGCACCGGACCGAGAACATCTGGAAGGCCAACGCGGCGGATATCGCAGGCGAGATCGACCGTGTGGTCCGCAGCTCGCGAGCACGGCTCCTGATCGTTGCCGGTGATATCCGTGCCCGCAATCTCGTGGCGGAGCAGCTGAGCGAACAGTCCAAGGAGATCCTCTCCGTCGTCGAAAGCCACAGCCGCACAGAAGGGGCTGACAAGGAGGCCTACGCCCAGGAGATCGAGAAGCGGGTGGCCGAGTGCATCGCGCGCCGGCAGACCCAGTTGCTGGAACGGCTCAACAACCAGAAGGGCCGTCCCAACCCGGAGTCGGCCGAGGGCATCGGCTCAGTGGTGCACGCGCTCCAGCAGGCGCAGGTGGACACGCTGTTCCTGGAGACGGCGGGCCTGAACGGTCACCGGCTCCTCGCCCTCGATGCGGAGCCCTGGACCGCGGAAATTGACGGGGAAACAGCGGGAGCGGGCGTGCTCGGAGAAGTGCAGGCGCCGTCGTCGTTGCTGCGTGCTGCGGTACTCACCGACGCTGAGGTGGCACTGTTTCCCTCCGGAGCGCTCGACGGCGGCCCCGTCGCGGCTCTGCTGCGCTGGCCGGTCGGGCCTCCCGTTCCCACGGCTGGCTGATGGCCGGGCGGCTGGTTGCCGACGTCGTCGTGGAGCGGTTGACGGCCTGGGGCGTCAACCGCGTCTTCGGTTACAGCGGCGACGGCATCAACCCAGTGCTCGGTGCGCTCCGACGTGCCGGTGCACCCGGGTTTGTGCAGGCGCGCCATGAGGAAAACGCCGCGTTCATGGCGGTGGGGCATGCCAAGTACACGGGCGGCGTCGGCGTGGTGCTGGCGACGCAGGGCCCCGGCGCCGTTCACCTCCTCAACGGCCTGTACGACGCGCGGATGGACAGCGTCCCCGTGGTCGCTTTCGTGGGCCAGCAGAGCCAGACTGTTCTCGGATCGGCGTACCAGCAGGAAATCGACCTGCTGAGCCTGTTCAAGGACGTCGCTTCCGGATTCCGGCAGCAGGTGGCCAGCGCGGACCAGGCACCGATGGTCATCGACAGGGCATTCAAGGCCGCCCTGGCCACCCGGTCTCCCGCCGTCGTCATACTTCCCCACGATGTGCAGCAGGAGCCCGCGCCGGAACTGGAACACGAGCACGGCGTGGTTCCTTCCGCGCCGGTGTGGAGTTCCGGCACGCTGATGCCGCAGGAGCAGGACCTGCACGACGCCGGCACCCTCCTGAACGCCGGATCGAAACTGGCGCTGCTGGTCGGGCAGGGCGCCCGGAATGCACAGCCGGAAGTGGAGGCGCTGGCCGAGAAGCTCGGAGCCGCCGTCGTCACCAGCCTGCTCGGCAAGCCGTACGTCAACGAGGCGCTGCCCTATGCGGCGGGCACCATGGGCCACCTCGGCACCAGTGCCAGCGGCTGGGTGATGGCCAACTGCGACACGCTGCTGATCGTGGGGTCCAATGACCCGTGGACCGAGTTCTATCCGCCTCCGGGCGCCGCCCGCGCGGTCCAGATTGACCGGGACGCGAAGGCCATCGGCAACCGGTACCCGGTGGAAGTGGCCGTGAACGGGGACGCCGCGGAATCGCTGCGCGCGCTCCTTCCGCTGGTGACGGAGCGCATCGGGTGGCGGGCCGACGTCGAACGCCACGTGGACGCCTGGCGAAGGCTCAGCGAGGCGCGGGCCCTGACCCCGGCCGATCCCATAAATCCGGAGCGGGCGGTGCGGGAACTGAACGGGCGGCTTCCCGGGAACGCGCAGGTGGCGGTGGACGTCGGAAGCTGCGTCTACTGGTACGCCCGGCAGTTGCACCTTCCGCCGGGGGTGCCTGCGCACCTGTCCAGCACGCTCGCGAGCATGGGGTGCGGTCTGCCGTACGGCCTTGCGGCGAAGCTGTCCGAGCCCGGCCGGCCGGTGGTGGTGCTGAGCGGCGACGGCGGAATGCAGATGACCGGCATGGCCGAGCTGATCACCGTCGGCAGGCTATGGAGGAGCTGGGAGAACCCGGTGTTCGCCATCTGCATCCTGAACAACCTGGACCTCGCGGAAGTCAGCTGGGAACAGCGGGAAACTGAGTCCGAGCCGCGTTTCGACGACAGCCAGGACCTCCCGGACGTTGACTACTCCGGCTACGCGAAGCTGCTGGGCCTGGATGGGGTGCGGGTGGAGAACGATGACGACGTCGGTCCCGCGTGGGACCGGGCGCTCGCAGCCGACCGGCCGTTTGTGCTCGATATCCGTACGGATCCGGCGGTGCCGCTGCTGCCGCCGTTTCCCGCGGGGGCGTCGCTGGCGGGGTCGATGGAGGAAGGGTTCGCCGCGGAGGGCAACGCGCATGCGCTCATGCTGCTGCGGGAATACGTTCGGCTGGAGCGGGAGGCGCAGCCGTAGGTGCCGCCTGTAGTGCGACGCTAGGCCCGCCGCTCACGCCGGTAGTTCCGGAACGTCAGCAGCAGCCGGTGCGCCGTAATCACGAGCGCCAGCCAGGCCAGGCCCAGTGTCCAAGCGACCGCGACGTCCGTGACCCAGTGGTGCCCGAGATACACCCGCGTTGCCCCCATGATGAACGCGAAGACGACGGCGGCAAGGATGGTCAGCGCCCGCGCACGCTTGGAATGCTGCCGCAGTACCAGCAGGTAGGCGATGATGCCGGAGATGACGACGGCGTTGAGGGTGTGTCCGCTGGGGAACGAAGGCGAGAGCTCGAACGGGGGTACTGCGTATTGCAGGTCCGGCCGCAGCCGTCCGATCGCGTCCTTGCCGAGGACGGTCATCAGCAGCGATCCGCCGGCCCCGACGGCCGTCAGGATGAGCGGGGTGAGGGACCTGCGCACCGCGGTCAGCGCGAGTACGGCACACACGGCGAGGATGGGCATGCCTACGGGCCCGCCGAGGTGGGTGAACGCCGTTGCCGCGCCGTTGAGCCAGGGTGAGCGCAGGCCGAGTGCGGCGTCGAGCGCGGGCCGGTCCAGGGCCGCGATACCGTCTTCGTCCGACACCGCTTCATACACCTCGGCGGAGGCCACCGTCAGGGACACCGCCGCACCAATGCCGACGGCCAGCAGCAGCAGGAGCGTCCAGCGCGGCCCGATCCACTGGGCCACGCCCCGCACGCCCCTGACCAGGAGCCGGCCGACGGGCGTCCGCCACAGTGTCAGGTCGCGGGTGCCGACGTGGTGGTCTTCGTTCTCCGGATCCTGAAACGACATCCTTCGAGGTTAACCCCTTGAACTTTTTATCGCCTATCTGCTGTTTTGACGGCGTCTTTCCAGCAGAACGGCGACAAATACTCCAAGGTGGGGTGGCCGGTAGGCTGTCGGCATGAGCGAATCCGTCCGGAACCTGCTGCGCGGAGTGCCCGCCTTTCCCGACGGCCTGCCGCCGTTTGACCCGGCCGCCGCCCCCGATTCGCCCCTGGACCTGTTCACCGAGTGGCTCGCCGCAGCGGTCGACGACGGCGTCCCCGCCCCGCACGCGCTCACCCTTTCCACAGCCGACGACGACGGCCGGCCCGACGCCCGCATTGTCATCCTCCGGGACCTCGACGAACGCGGTTTCTCCTTCGCCACCAGCAGCGACAGCCCGAAGGGCAGGCAGCTGCAGGCGATGCCCTGGGCCGCGCTGACGTTCTTCTGGCAGCCGGTGGGTCGGCAGATCCGCGTCCGCGGACCCGTCACGCAGGGCTCGGTGGAAGAGAACGACGCCGACTTCCGCCGTCGTCATCCCGCCGCACGTGCGCTGGTGCTCGCCGGGGAGCAAAGCGCGGTCCTGCAGGAAGGAGAGTCGGTGAGCGCCGCCGTCGAACGTGAGCTGGCGGGAATTGACCGCAAGGGTTCACCGACGTGGACCGTCTACACCGTGGCGCCGGAACGGGTGGAGTTCTGGCAGGCGGATGCGGAGCGCCGCCACACCCGGTTGCGGTATGAGCGAGCCGGCAACGGCTGGCGGCGCGAAATCCTCTGGCCGTAGCCTCCGGGGGAGTTTTTGTCGCCCAGTTGCTGTTATGGGGCCGCCATAACAGCAGAACGGCGACAAAAACTCGGAAGGGACGGGTCAGTGGCCAAAGGAATCTGAATCGGTGATGTCGGCGTCGCCGGTGTCCAGAGCGGAGAGCGACTCCACCTCATCGGGGGTCAGCTCAAAACCGAACAGGTTGATGTTCTGCTTGATGCGCAGCGGGTTGGCCGACTTGGGGATCGCAACCAGCCCGAGCTGGATGTGCCACCGGAGGACAATCTGCGCCGGAGTCATGCCGTACTTGTCGGCGAGCCTGTCCACCGCCGGATCCTGCAGGAGGTCGCCGCCCTTCCCGAGCGGGCTCCACGATTCGGTGACAATGCCGTGCCCCGCATGGAAGCTCCGCGACTCAGCGCGGGTATGCCGGGGATCGAGCTGGATCTGGTTGACGTCCGGCACCAGACCCTCGTCGAGGACCCGCTGCAGGTGGGCGGGCTTGAAATTCGAGACCCCGATGGCCCGGATCAGACCCTCCTCGCGCAGCGCAGCGAGCCCCTTCACCGCATCGACGTAGCGGTCCTGGTCCGGATTCGGCCAGTGCACCAGCAGCAGGTCGATGTACTCGACGCCCAGCCGCGCCGCGCTCTGCTCGAACGCCTTCCGCACGCCGTCGACGCTGTGCCACTGCTTGTTGAACTTCGTGGTGATGAAGACCTGGTCCCGCTCAATGCCTGAGCGCCGGATTCCTTCCCCGACGCCGGCCTCGTTGCCGTAATTCTCTGCGGTATCAAACAGCCGGTAACCGGCGGACACAGCCTGTTCGACGGCGGTGGCAGCCTCATCATCATCGAGCGGCCAGGTGCCGAGACCCAGCACCGGAATGGACACGCCGCTGAGAAGCTTGATGGTAGGTGCCGGTGCGTCAGTCATGGTCTCCTCGTATCGGTTAGTGGTGTCTTCCTCCCCAGCTTTCTAGCTGGGACGGTGATGCGTCAATCCGGACGGTGCCTCTGCAGGCGGGTTGGTGCACACTGGGAGACGTGAGCCACGGCGAAATCTCCTGGGTGCTGCACGTCGATCTTGACCAGTTCATTGCGGCGGTCGAGGTGCTGCGGCGCCCTGAACTGGCGGGCAAGCCGGTCATTGTGGGCGGCCGCGGCGACCCCACCGAACGCGCGGTGGTCTCGACCGCGTCCTACGAGGCTCGCGCATTCGGCGTGGGCTCCGGAATGCCCCTGCGGATCGCCGCCCGGAAGGTACCCCATGCCGTGATTCTGCCGGTGGACCATGAAGCCTATCTCGCCGCGTCGGAGCGGGTCATGGCCGCCCTGCGGGCCCAACCCGGAGCCACCGTCCAGGTACTCGGCTGGGATGAGGCCTTTGTAGGGGTGGTCACCGGTGACCCGGAGACCTGTGCTCGACGTCTCCAGAAAGCTGTACTCGAAGCGACCCGGCTGCACTGCAGCGTCGGGATCGGCGACACCCTGGTTCGCGCGAAAGTGGCGACCGGATTCGCCAAGCCGGCAGGTGTCTTCCGGCTCACCGCCGACGACTGGCTTAAGGTAATGGGAGCCAGGCCGACAATTGACCTGTGGGGCGTGGGGCCGAAGATCTCCCGGCGGCTCGCCGCTTCCGGCATCAGCACTGTTGCCGAACTCGCTGCCTGCCACCCGGAGGACCTCGTGCAGGAGTTCGGTCCGAAGATGGGCCCCTGGTACGCGCAGCTGGGACGCGGTGACGGCGAACGTACGGTCGATGACACCCCTTGGGTTGCGCGGGGGCACAGCCGCGAGACGACGTACCAGCAGGACCTCACCGCGCCGTCACAGGTCGAGGATGCGGTCCGCGAACTGGTGGCGCGGGTCCTGGAGGATGTTGTCGCCGAGGACCGCCCGGTCATCGGGTTGACGCTCAAGGTACGGTACGCGCCGTTCTTCACCAAGACCTATGCCCGGCGGATTTCCGAGACGTTCGACCGCGAAGCGGTGCTTGCCGGTGCCCTGGCCCTCCTCGGGAAGGTCGAACCGGGAAGGCCCATCCGGCTCCTCGGGTTCCGTGCGGAGATGGTGATGCCCGAAGAGGCACGGAAGGGGCACACCCCGACGCGCAGCGGATGGTGAGCCGCCGAGGGCCTGATGTGAGCCGTCGTCGGCCTTTAACGCAGATCGGCTCCCCACCCGCCGCGAAGCAGGCGCTGCGGAGCAGGGTGGGGAGCCGAGGTGCAGTGAGGCTAGGAAACCGTGACCGGTTCCTTGCGCTCGGAGACGCCGGCGACGGCGGCATCGAACTCTGCCTCGATCTCCGGATTGGGCTTCCAGGTCAGCCGGCTCACGACGGCGGCGACCGCCAGGTTGGCGAAGAAGCCTGGAACGATCTCGTACATGGTGGACGACAGCGGCGAATTGCCCCAGGCGAAGACGGTGGCCGCGCCGACGATCATGCCGGCCAATGCGCCCGGCATGGTCAGCTTGCGCCAGAACAGCGACAGGAGCACCGCGGGTCCGAAGGACGCGCCGAACCCTGCCCACGCGAAGGCAACCAGTGCGAGGATCGACTCGTTACGGCCGGAGGCGAGGATGATCGCGACAATCGCGACGACGAGCACGCCGAGGCGGCCGAGGATCACGCCCTGCTTCGCAGAGAGGGTCTTCTTGGACACCATGTTGTAGAGGTCCTCGACGAGGGCCGAGGAGCACACCACGAGCTGGGAGGAGATGGTGCTCATGATGGCCGCGAGGACAGCGGCGAGCACAATTCCGGCAACGAACGGGTGGAAGAACGCCTGCGACAGCGAGAGGAACACGGCCTCGGGATCGGTGAGGGTGAGCTGGGGGTTCTGCTGGAAGTAGGCGATTCCCACCAGCGCGGTGGAGACTGCGCCGAGAACCGTCAGGACCATCCAGCCGATGCCGATGCGGCGTCCGGCCTTCGCGTCCTGCGGGGTCCGCAGCGCCATGAAGCGGACAATGATGTGCGGCTGTCCGAAGTAGCCAAGACCCCAGGCGGCCGCGGATAGGATCGCCAGCACGGAACCGCCGGCCACGAAGTTCAGCATCGAGGGGTCAACGGCGCTGATGGACTCGGTCATGCCTGCGAAACCGCCCACCTGCACGAACCCGATGATCGGCACAACAATCAGCGCGAGCAGCATCAGGACGCCCTGCGCCACGTCGGTGAAGGTGGCGCCCATGAAGCCGCCGAACAGGGTGTAGGAGATGGTGACCGCCGCGACGATGACCATCCCGAGGGTGTAGTCCGAGTTGAAGGAGGACTCGAAGAAGACGCCGCCGGCAACCATGCCGGAGGACACGTAGAACGTGAAGAACACCAGGATGATGACACCCGAGACGATGCGGAGGAGCCGTGAACGGTCCTTGAGCCGGTTCTCCAGGAAGCTCGGCACAGTGATCGAGTTGTTGGACACCTCGGTGTAGCTCCGCAGCCGCGGCGCGACAAACTTCCAGTTGAGCCAGGCACCGATGGTCAGGCCGATGGCGATCCAGACCTCAATCAGGCCGGACAGGTAGATCGCGCCGGGCAGTCCAAGCAGCAACCACCCCGACATGTCGGAGGCTCCCGCGCTGAGCGCAGCAACGCCCGGCTTGAGCCCGCGGCCTGCGAGCATGTAGTCGTCGAGATCGGAAGTTTTCCGGAAGGCGTACCAGCCGATTCCCAGCATGGCGATCATGTAAAGCGCCATAGCCAGGTATTGCCAGGTCTGGTCAGTCATGTGTTCCTTTCACAGTTTCCTTGGGATTGGCTGAGTGCAGCCGCCCACTATTCCAAGAATCTGGACGCATGGCTAATAAAGTGATCTATTCCACGATCAAAATGCTGTTGTTACCGGCCGGTAGTATGGCATGATGCACCTGATCTTGCGCACCCTCTGGACGCTCTTCGCGTCCCGCCGTCGCCCGAAACTTTCCGTCTGGGATTCAGCCTCCCTGCCCCTGCGGGTTCAGCTCACCGACATCGATATCGCCATGCACGTCAACAACGGCATGTACCTCGCGCTGATGGACCTCGGCCGGTTCGATCTGATGATCCGCAGCGGGGTCTGGCGCATCATGCGGCGGAGAGGCTGGACCCCGGTGGTGAACGCCGAAACCATCACCTTCCGGAAGTCGCTTCAGCTAGGGCAGCGCTACACGATCGAGACCCGGATCCTGGGATTCGACGAGCGCGCTATCTTCTTCGAGCAGCGCATGGTGCACGACGGCGAAATCTACGCCCGTGCCTACATCGCCACGCGTCTGCTCAGCTCCCAGGGGCCGGTGCCGAACGAGGAGATCTTCGAGGCGCTGGGCAATCCGCCGGAGGGCCTGGTGCTACCCGACTGGATTCACGAATGGCGGTTGAACACGGCGCTGCCCAGCACGCGCAAGCCCGCCCGGCATGAGTGGGTTCAATAGAGGAATCAGCGATACCGGCGATGCAGATCCGGCGCGTCCAGCGGCGTTCCATCTGCCTCCGCAATCCAGGGTCCGCTTCCCTCCGACTGGTCGAGAATTCCCTCCTCAAGCCATGAATGGCGTCCGTCGAGGATACTCCGTGCGAGCTTATAGTCGGCGGAGTCCGTGTTCCTCCAGAGATCGGTGAACAGCTGCTCGACCCGCAGGCGCCCCTGCCCGCAGAAAACCTCTGCCAGGTCACCGGCCTCCCGCCGCCCCTGGCCCTGGAGGTGCTTTGCGTGTGAGCAGGTGGCGGCCATGGCGAACAGTTCCGCTCCGATGTCCACGATCCGCCCCAGGAACACCTGCCGGTGCTCAAGTTTCGCCTGCCAGCGCGCCATTCCCAGGAAGGTATGACGTGCAAGGCGGCGTGAGGCCCGTTCCACGTAGCGGACGTGCCGGGCCAGCCGTCCGAAATCGGAGTAGGAGCGCGGCGACAGGCCCGGCCCGGCCACCAGATGCGGGAGCCAGCCCGCGTAGAACCCGCTGGCGCCGGCTGCCGCTTTTGCCTTTGCCCGGAAGTCAGCGTCCGACGACGCGAGGTCACCTGCCGCCGCAAGGTGGGCATCGACTGCCTCCCGGGCGATCAGCAGGTGCATAATTTCCGAGGAGCCCTCGAAGATCCGGTTGATCCGCAGGTCCCGCAGCTGCTGTTCGGCAGGAACCGCCCGTTCTCCCCGAGCCTTGAGCGACGCCGCAGTCTCATACCCGCGGCCTCCGCGGACCTGAACCAGTTCATCGGCGATCCGGTAAGCCATCTCGCTGGACCACAGCTTCGCAAGGGCAGCTTCGATGCGGACGTCCTTCTGTCCCGAATCGGCCAGCGCCGCAGACAGTTCAAAGACAGACTCAAGGGCAAAGGCGGTGGCGGCAATGAAGGAGATTTTCTGTGCGACTGCCTCATGATGGCCGATCGGCCGGCCCCACTGCACTCTGGCGTTGGACCATTCGCGGGCAATTTTCAGTGACCATTTGCCTGAGCCTGCGCAGTTGGCCGGGATGGAGAGCCGGCCCGTGTTGAGGGTGGTCAGGGCAATCTTGAGGCCCTGTCCCTCCCTGCCCAGGCGGTTGGCGACCGGTATCCGGACATTGTTGAACCGGGTGACTCCGTTTTCGATCCCGCGCAGACCCATGAACGCGTTGCGGTGGGTCACGGTGATGCCGGGTGCGTCAGCCTCGACCACAAAAGCGGAAATGCCGCCTGGTCCGCCGCTGTGCGGCGGAACCTTCGCCATCACCACCACCAGCTCGGCGATCACACCGTTGGTGGTCCATAGTTTGCTGCCGTTGAGTACGTACGTGCCGTCGTCGTCATTACGGGTGGCGGTGGCACTCATGCGGGCTGGGTCGGATCCGACATCGGGTTCGGTAAGCAGGAAGGCCGAGATCGCGCCCGACGCGCAACGCGGAAGATACTCCTGCTTCTGCTCGGGTGTGCCGAACATGCGCACGGGTTCGGGTACGCCGATGGACTGGTGCGCGGAGACCAGGGCACCCAGACTGGGGTGGACCGACGTGAGCAGCATCAGGGCGCGCCCGTAATAGGTCAATGAGAGACCCAACCCGCCATATTCGCGGGGGATCTTGATGCCGAAGACGCCGAGAGCGGTGAGATCCCGCAGATATTCGTCCGGGATGCGTGAATCCCGCTCGATCACTTGTCCGTCCAGCCGTTCCAGCAGCGAGGTGAGCCGGCGAAGGAATTCTTCGCCGTCGTCGTTCTCCGTATAGAAGGAGGCTGGCTGGGGGTGGATCAGCGAGATATCGCAGCGGCCCAGATACAGGCCCTTGGCGAAGCTCGGGCGGTTCCACTCGGTCTCGCGGGCGGACTCGGCCACCTCCCGGGAAGTGCGTTCGTTGACGTTCTCCTGAAATGTTTCGGCGCTCATGGCAGGCCCTTTCAGTGGCAGGCTCCGCCAGCCGGAACCGGCCATATCTAATGCTACTCCCCAGTAGGAAACCGAATACTAGCGTCATATAAGCGGTTTGAAGAACGCCCTCTATGTTTTCCCAAGAATTGTCCAAGGAATGGGGAGCACCCTGTGGAAACCGGACCCGTTAGTAAGCATGGTTTCGGTTACAAAACGAGGGAGCTCTGAAATGTCCAACCACCAACCTGCGGTCAGCCCCCCTTATGGGCGCCGTACAATTCGTCTCACATCATCTGTTCTTACCAGCGCACTGCTTATTACTGCACTTGCGCCTCTTGCGGCCGGCCCTGCACAGGCCGAGCTTGCCGCAGTCGGTCCCATCGATGCTGCGACCGGCTATCCGGCGTGGTACTCGGACGGAACAGTTCGCCTGAAGCTGTGCGTTGACCCGGCCGAGGGATGTCTCGCTGAATTGCCGGATCCGAACGCACCCATCTCCCATCCGGACAATTTTCCGGGTGAATCCTTCTGGTTCGCAGCGGAGGCTTCGGGCGGAAACCTTCGCCTTTACGAGGCCGCACTGGAAGCGGCGCATACCACCGAGGAAGCCGTGGCGGGTGAGCAGATTGCCTTCGCTCGGCTTCGATTCCGCCTGACCGGACTGGTCAACGGCGCTGAGTACACCATCACCCACCCCTACGGCGTACACACCTTCACCGCCGCTGCAGGTGGTATCAATGTCACTATCGATGAAGGGGACTGCGCAACATCGCCCTGCAATTTCGACCTCGCACGTGATGCGTTCCTCGGTGATTTCGGGGGACCCGGACAGACTGCCACCTTCCTTCGGCAGGAAGGCGCGGCACCGGGCACGATCGGAAGCATCAACGCCTCACTCCCCGTCACGGGTGCTCCGTCCGGCAATAACTTCGTCCAGGTCGACGGGCCGAACGCAGGTGGACCTGGTGTGAATACTCTGACGGTGGACCGGTTCGCCGTCCAGGGTGTTATCTCAACCGACGTGGATGGAGCGCCGTCCACGCCGGACCTCGCCGCTGCGAGCGATACGGGCCGTTCCAGCGCTGACAACATCACCAACGCGACGACGCCTACCTTCACCGGCACGGCCACTGCTGGCTCAACGGTGGAGCTTGTTGTAGACGGGGCCGCGACCGGAGTAACGACTGTAGCAACCGGTGGTGCGTACTCGCTCACGGCGGTGGCACCGCTCGCGGACGGAGCGCACCGCATCATAGCGAGGATAAACGGGGACCCCAACCTCGATTCCGCGCCGCTTGCCATCACGGTCGATACCGTAGCCCCGGCGGCGTCGGTGGCACCACCGCTGCCGTCCAACCCCAGCGCAGACGCTACCCCGACCCTCAGCTTCACGTCGGAGGCGAACGCAAACTTCGAATGCCAGTTGCTTCCCAGCAACCCGATCTTCGCGCCATGCACCTCGCCGCACACCTACGACGCACAGCTGAACGGTGACTACACCTTCAACGTCCGGGCAACGGATGTCGCGGGCAATACCGGCGCCAACGCCACCTATGCCTGGCGCATCGGCACAACCACACCACCACCGCCACCTCCGGCGGGCACCGCCGAGCAGAAGGACATGAACGGTGACGGCAACCCCGACATCGTGGCAAGGGACTCCGGCGGACGGCTCTGGCTCTACCCCTCGACCGCCGCAGGCGGCTTCGGCAGCCGGATCCAGATCGGCAGCGGCTGGGGTTCCATGAACGCCATCCTGCAACCGGGTGACTTCAGCGGCGACGGACGCTCCGACATCATGGCCCGCGACACGTCCGGACGGCTCTGGCTCTACACCGGAACCGGAACGGGACGGATCAACGGCGGCGTCCAGGTCGGCAACGGCTGGCAGGGCATGACCGCGCTGATCACACCGGGTGATTTCAACGGTGACAACAGAGTTGATCTGCTGGCCCGCAGCTCCACCGGTGCACTCTACCTGTACCCCGGCAACGGGGCAGGCGGATGGGGTGCCCGCACCCAGCCAGGTTCCGGATGGGGCGGCTTCACGACCCTGCTCAGCACCGGTGACTTCAGTGGTGACGGCAACTCCGACGTCATCGCCCGCACCTCCACCGGCGCCCTCTGGCTCTATCGCGGCAACGGAACCGGCCGGTTCGGTACCGCCAACCAGATCGGCTCCGGCTGGAACGGTTACACCATCACCGGTCCAGGCGCCTGGGGCACCGCGGACGCCAACAGTGACCTGGTGGCCCGTGACAGCGCCGGCGGACTCTTCGTCTACCGCGGAAACGGCACCGGCGGTTTCGTCGGATCCCGCACCCAGATCGGCAACGGCTGGGGTGGTTTCACCATCGTCCAGTAGCTGACCGAACCACCTGAACAACAGGAGATCCCCTCCCGCTTAGGCAGGAGGGGATCTCCTGCATGTCAGCAGGACGCGCCTCCAACCAATAGATTAGGAAGATGGCTGAGCAAACTCCCCTCCAGCACCTTGCCGAGCAGTACCGCGTCGGAACCACCTTCAAGGGGTGGGACGGCGCGCCCCGGACGGTCAGCGATGACACCCTGGTGTCGGTCCTCACCGCGCTGGGAGTTGACTGCGCAACCGACGACGACATCGCAGCCTCCCTCCGCGCTGCAGAACGCGCGCCGTGGGCGCGGACGCTTCCTGCCGCCGTCGTCGTCCGCCAGGGCGATCCCACCACTGTGCCCGTGAATGTGCCTTCCGGCGCCGCGCCGTCCCTGCGCATCGAACTGGAGGACGGGACGGAGCTGCCGCTGACCGTGGGCAGCCCCCAGACCGGGGACGCGGATGGGATCAGCCGCTTTGCTGTGGACCTGCCGCCCGATCTGCCGCTCGGCTGGCATTCGCTGGTTGCGTCCGTCGGCTCGGCCGAGACCAGCTGCGCGCTGGTGGTGACTCCGAGACGGCTCAGCACCGCCGACAGGCTGACCCGCACCTGGGGGCTCATGGCGCAGCTGTATTCGGTTCGCTCGGAGGCCTCGTGGGGAATCGGGGACCTCGACGACCTCGCGCGGCTTGCCGAGATTTCCGCTGCGAAGGGTGCGGGCTTTGTGCTGATCAACCCGCTGCACGCGGCGCAGCCCAAGCCTCCAGTGGAGGCGTCTCCCTACCTTCCGAGTACCCGCCGGTTCTTCAACCCCATCTATCTCAGGGTGGAGAACGTTGCGGAATTCGGCGGTCTGTCCGGGGCGGAGGCGGAGACGGTCCGCAACCTGGCCGCCGGGTTTAAGGCCGCGAACCACAATGCAGAAGTGATTGACCGGGACCCGAGCTACGCCGCCAAACTGCAGGCGCTGGAGCTGATCTTCGCCGTCGGACGTACTCCCGAACGGGAGGAAGCCTTCCAGCGGTTCCGCGAGGAGGCAGGCCCCGGCCTGGAGAACTTCGCACTGTGGTCGGCGCTCGCCGAGACGCTCCCGGAGGGTGCTGCTGAGTGGGAGGATCCCGAATACCTCGAGGCCCAGCGGGTACGGCTCGGTTCCCGGATCGAGTTCCATGCCTGGCTGCAGTGGCTCTGCGATGAACAGCTCGAGACAGCGCAGCGGGCCGCCGCCGCAGCCGGGATGAACCTTGGCATCATGCACGACCTCGCGGTTGGGGTCCATCCCGCCGGCGCCGACGCGTGGACCCTCCGCGACGTCCTGGCCTCGGGAATCAGCGTCGGCGCGCCGCCGGACATGTTCAACCAGCAGGGACAGGACTGGGCCCAGCCGCCCTGGCACCCGGAACGGCTCGCGGAATCCGGCTACGCCCCCTACCGGGATATGCTGCGCACCATCCTTCGCCATGCGGGCGGGATCCGGATCGACCACATCCTCGGACTGTTCCGCCTCTGGTGGATCCCGCAGGGCTCCAGCCCCGGGAACGGAGCCTACGTCTACTACGACCACGAGGCCCTCATCGGCATCCTCGCCCTCGAAGCGGAACGGGCAGGTGCCGTGGTGGTCGGTGAAGACCTCGGCGTCTTCGAGCCCGGAGTGCAGGAGTACCTGGCGGAGCGCGGCGTCCTGGGCACCTCAATCCTGTGGTTTGAGTACGACGACGAAGAACCGCGTCCCGCCGAGCAGTACCGGACAGCGTGCCTCACCACGGTCACCACCCACGACCTGCCGCCCAGCGCCGGCTACCTCGCCGGACGGCACGTGGAACTGCGTGAGCGGCTGGGTCTGTTGGGCAGGCCTGTGGAGGAGGAGAAAGAAGCGGACCGGGAAGCGCAGGAGCAGGTGCTGTCGCTGGTCCGCTCCACCACCGGCACCCGGCCGGCAACGGTGCAGGAGACGGTCGAGGCCATGCACACGTTCATCGCGACAACGCCGTCCGTGCTGCTCGGTGTAGCGTTGACGGACGCCGTCGGCGAGGAGCGGACGCAGAACCAGCCAGGCACCACAGCCGAGCAGTATCCCAACTGGCAGGTCCCGCTGGCGGGTCCGGACGGCGTCGTGCTCGTTGAGGACCTGGCTGAGCTGGCCCGGTTCGAATCGCTGGTGCGTTCCATCCAACCGTAAACCGACTACGAACACCGTTCATCGCGTCAGAATGACCGTTCACCGCACGACGGCGGTGCTTGCTCCAGGCAACGTGTGACCTAATGCACAATATTCTGTGGTGGGGGCTGAGCGGACGATGACGTCCAACAATAGAGAAAGAGGCATTCCGTCCATGAGCTGGCTCGACAGGGATCACACCATAGCCCCACCCGGATTCAACCGCTGGCTGATTCCGCCGGCAGCACTCGCCGTGCATTTGTGCATCGGCCAGGCATACGCAACCAGCGTCTACAAGACGGCGCTGGTGGAACACTTCGACGCAAGTCTGACGCAGATCGGTCTGATCTTCTCCATCGCCATTGTGATGCTCGGCCTGTCCGCGGCCGTCATGGGCACCTGGGTTGACACGAACGGACCGCGCAAGGCCATGTTCACCTCAGCAATGTTCTGGGTGAGCGGCTTCCTGGTGGGTGCTCTCGGCATCTTCACCAACCAGCTCTGGCTGGTCTATCTCGGCTACGGCGTCATCGGCGGAATCGGCCTCGGTATCGGCTACATCTCGCCCGTGTCCACGCTGATCAAGTGGTTCCCGGACCGGCCGGGACTGGCCACCGGAATGGCGATCATGGGGTTCGGCGGCGGTGCGCTGATCGCCAGCCCGCTGTCCACCCAGCTGCTCAGGATGTATGACCCGAACTCGGGCGCTGAAGGATGGGTTGCCAGCGGTGAAGCCGTGGGAATGCTCTTCGTGACACTCGCAGTGATCTACCTCATCTACATGGTGTTCGGTGCTTTCACCATCAAGGTTCCCGCTGCGGACTGGCGTCCGGAAGGGTTCGATCCGAGCACGCTGAAGTCGAAGCCGCTTGTCACCACTGACCATGTGTCGGCCAAGAACGCCATCCGCACCAAGCAGTTCTGGCTGATCTGGATTGTGCTCTTCTGCAACGTCACGGCCGGGATCGGCATTCTTGAGCAGGCTGCACCCATGATCCAGGACTTCTTCCGCCAGCCTGACGGCATCAGCGCCGTTTCGGTGGCGGTGGCCGGCGGTTTTGTCGGTCTGCTGTCCATCGGCAACATGGCGGGTCGGTTTGTCTGGTCGAGCACCTCGGACCACATTGGCCGCAAACGCATCTACATGGTGTACCTCGGTGTCGGTGCCATCCTTTACACGGTACTTGCCCTTGCGGGTGCCTCAACCACCATCCTCTACGTGCTGCTCGCGTTTGTGATCATCTCCTTCTACGGCGGCGGTTTCGCCACTGTCCCGGCGTACCTCCGCGACCTGTTCGGCACGTTCCAGGTGGGCGCCATCCACGGCCGCCTCCTGACGGCCTGGTCCGCAGCCGGCATCGCCGGACCGCTGATCGTGAACGGGTTCCTTGATGCACGCGGTACTCCCGGGCAATTGGTTGCGGCGGATTACCAGCCCGCCCTCCTAACCATGGTTGGCCTGCTGATCATCGGGTTCATTGCAAACCTGCTGATCAAGCCTGTGGATTCGCGCTTCCACGAACCGAAGAAGACAATTACCGAACCCGCAATGGAGGCATGAGATGGAAATCAGCAAGGCACGACTGACCGTTGTCTGGGCACTCGTGGCAGTGCCCCTGGCCTACGGGATCTTTATGACACTCACCCGGGTGGCCGCACTGTTCACTGGCTAGCCCGGAATTGACAGACCAGAAGACGCCGCCGTGGACGATGTTGACGGCGGCGGTCTTCTGTGGGGTACACGTACCTACCAGCGCGGGTGGACGGCTTCCCGGAAGTGCCGGTCGTAAATGTCCTGGACACCGGTGCTCATGCTGTTGCCGACCTCGGAATGTCCCCCGGCTTCGGCGTTTGCCCGTGCCTGGGCAGCGGACCGGGCTCCGGGAATTACAGTGCTCACGCCGTCCTGCGCGATGATCCAGGCGAGCGCCGCCTGGGCGGTACTCACGCCGTCCGGCACCAGGGCGCTGAACTCCTGTGCCGCTGCCAGGCCGGTCTCGAAGTCCACTCCCGAGAACGTCTCGCCGACGTCGAACGCCGCACCCGTCCGGTTGTAGTTGCGGTGGTCATCTTCGGGGAACGCGGTGTCCTTGCTGTATTTGCCGGACAGGAGCCCCGAGGCCAGCGGAACCCTGGCGATAATTCCGACGCCGGCCTGCCGCGCGGCGGGAAGTACTTCATCGAGCGGCTTGAGGCGGAAGGCGTTGAGGATGATCTGCACGGTGGCGGTGTTGCCCCGCCGGATTGCTTCGAGAGCCTCATCGGTCCTCTCCACACTGACTCCGTAGTTCCGGATCACTCCTTCTGACACGAGTGTGTCCAGTGCGTCGTACACCTCGGTTGAGGAGTACACGGCGGAGGGAGGGCAGTGCAGTTGGACGAGGTCCAGGGTGTCCTGCCGGAGGTTGCGGCGCGAGCGGTCGGTCCACTCGCGGAAGTTGCTGAGGGTGTAGTACTCCGGAACCTGGTCCACGCGTCGGCCCATCTTGGTGGCGACAGTGATGTCCAGTCCCGGGTTGTCCGCGAGGAATGCGCCGATGGTCTGCTCGCTGCGTCCGTCGCCGTAGACATCCGCGGTATCGAAGAAGTTCACGCCCGCGTCAGCCGCGGCTTCCAGGACGGCGGTGGCGTCCTTCGGCTCGACTGAGCCCCAGTCCGCCCCGAGCTGCCACGTACCCAGCCCGATCACCGATACATTGCGCGCTGTCTTGCCAAGAGTGCGTTGTTCCATTGTTCGACTATAGGGCGGCAGACTCACATCAGCGACAGGACGAACGCCAGGACAAATCCTGCCGCCGTGCTCAGGGCAACGGCGGGCCCGCCGTGTTCATACGCCTCAGGCATCAGGGTGTCCGCCAGGGACGCGATCACGGCACCGGCGGCAAAGGCCAGGGGTAGTGAGATGGTCTGCGGATCCGCGCCGGAGAGCGGACCGGCACCGATCACGACGGCGGCCACCAGCAGTACCGCACATGCTGTCCAGAGGCCCAGGATCTTGCCCCTGGACATGCCCTGGCTCTGCATCGAGGACGAGCCGACCAGAGCCTCGGGCAGGTTGGAGACAAAGATCGCGGCGAGGAGCGCCAGCCCGCCCGTGCCCTCACCCAGGGCTACGCCGAGGGCCACGTTCTCCGGGATGCCGTCGAGTGTGACCGCGGCGAGAAGCGCGAGTCCCGCTGCTCCACGGGTGGAGACGCTTGATGACTTCTTCTCCTGCGCGGCGGCGTCGGTATCGAGTTTGGCGCTGCCCTGGTATTCGTCAGCCGGAACGTCCTGCTCTCCCGGCTGGGCCCACTTGTCCAACAGGGCGCTCAGCACGGTGAAGACCACGGCACCGGCGAACAGCCCGCCCGCGGCAAGGACTATTCCGCCGTGCTCATAGGCATCGAAGAACAGCTCGAACGCCAGGGCCGTAATGAGCGATCCGGCGGCGAAAGCCAGCAGCATTGCGAGGATCCGCTTCGGCAGTTCGAAGCGGATACCGATGAGTGAGCCGATAATGAGCGGCGTTGACGCGATGACCCCGAACAGCAGCGACGTTCCCATGCGCGCAAGTATAGGAGCGTGGACGAGCCCGTGGGGGCCGGCTTCCGGGCCCCCGCCCGTGGCTAGCGCGTGGCGGCGAGCTCCGCCGTCGGCACTGCTTCCTTCGCCGGGAACGAGGGCGGGTTGACGCCGGCCATTTCCTCCATGACGCGCACTACCTGGCAGCTGTACCCGAACTCGTTGTCGTACCAGACGTAGAGGACAAGGTTCCTCTCGTTGCAGATGGTGGCAAGGCCGTCTACGGTGCCGGAACGGCGGGAGCCCACAAAGTCGGTCGAGACGACGTCGGGGGAGTCGATGTAGTCCAACTGCTTGCGCAGGACCGAATGCAGCGACATCTCGCGGAGGTAGTCATTGACGTCGTCCTTGGTTGTCTCGTTCTCCAGGGACAGGTTCAGGATGGCGATCGACACGTCCGGGGTGGGCACGCGGATGGAGCTGCCGGTGAGCTTGCCCTGAAGCTCGGGCAGCGCCTTCGCGACGGCCTTGGCGGCTCCGGTCTCGGTGATGACCATGTTGAGGGCCGCAGAACGTCCGCGGCGGTCGCCCTTGTGGAAATTGTCGATGAGGTTCTGGTCATTGGTGAACGAGTGGACGGTCTCCACGTGGCCGTGCACCACACCGAACTCGTCGTTGATGGCCTTCAGTACCGGGGTGATGGCGTTCGTGGTGCAGGATGCCGCGGTGACAATGCGGTCCCCGGCGGTGATGTCGGTGTGGTTGATGCCGTGGACGATGTTCTTCAGCGAACCCTTGCCCGGAGCGGTCAGCAGCACCTTCGCGACGCCCTTGCTCTGCAGGTGCTGGCTGAGGCCTTCCTCGTCGCGCCAGCGGCCGGTGTTGTCCACCACCAGGGCGTCCTTGATGCCGTACTCGGTGTAGTCGATTGTTGCCGGGTCATTCGAGTAGATGACCTGGATCCGCACGCCGTTGGCGGTGATGGTGTTGGTTTCCTCGTCCACCTGGATGCTGCCTTCGAAGGAGCCGTGTACCGAGTCCCGGCGCAGCAGGCTCCCGCGCTTCATGAGGTCGTTGTCGGCCCCCTTGCGCACCACGATCGCCCGCAGGCACAGGCCGTGACCGCCACCCGCCTTCTCGATCAGCAGGCGGGCCACCAGGCGCCCGATGCGCCCGAAACCATAGAGGACGACGTCGGTGCTCGTGCGTGCGTCGGCACCGCGCTTCCCCACGACGTCGGCCAGCTCCGCCCGGAGGAACTCCTCCAGAGTAGGACCGCCGGCCTCCTCCTGGCTCAACTTGTACTTCTGGTTCAGGCGGGCCACATCGATCGAGGCAGCGCCAAGGTCGAGCTCAGCGAGGGTGCGCAGCAGGGGAGCGGTTTCCTCCAGGAGCAGCTCTTCCTTGCTCATGCGCCGGGCAAAGCGGTGCGCCTTGAGGATGCCCATGGTGGACTTGTTGATGAGGCTGCGCCCGTGGATGCTCGTGACCACGTTGTTTTCACGGTAGAGGCGGCCGATGACGGGAATCATCCCTTCGGCAAGTGCTTCCCGGCTCATCCAGGTGCCGCGGGTGTCGACAAGGTTGTGATCCACGATGATCAGGTCCTCTCTCTGCCGGTTGTTCCGGCATTTTCGCCAACTGACCACGGTGATGGATGCGGGCTGGCCCGCGCAGTCGGCATTTTTTAGATGTGGGCCGCTTGAGAACCTACCGACAACGACGTCGGCGGCGGGCTGCGGCGATGCACCTAGGATAGCCGTCCTGGTTTGCAGGGCATCGCGGAAGGGCAGATCTGTGATGAACGGCATACCGGGGGATCGTTCTTCAGTCGGGCTACGTTGGTACTTGCAGACACGTCGGAAAGGACGGACACCATGGCTTCATTCGGATCGCTCGGCAAAATCGCCAGGAACCTGGCACGCAACCCCAAGGTCCGGGAGGCGCTCAACAGCCCTCAGGCAAAGCAGGTCGGCGGCAAGGTTGTGGACCGGGTGGCGGAGGTTGCTGACCGCGCTACCAAGGGCAAGCACCAGGACAAGATCGATAATGCGCGGGACCAGGCGCACAAGCATCTCCGCAATCCCGGCGACGGGCCGCAGGCCCCAGGGGGTGACACCGGGAATCCGCGCCTTTGAGCTCCATCGCGACGCGTCCCGGACGGGCCCCTTCCTGCACATGAACACCGCGGCGAAACATTGCGTCACAAAGAGGAGTATCAGCTAAGGGCGCTCGCGGTACTCTCCCTAGATGAAGCAATCCCAGCAATCGATTCCCGTGCTCGACCTCAGCACCGCCCGCCGCCCGGATGGATCGTTTGACCCTGGGTTCATCACCCGGCTGCGGGAGGCAGCTCACGTGGTGGGCTTCTTCCAGATCACCAATTACGGGGCCGGCCCATCCCAGGTTGACGGACTTTTCGAGGTGATGAAGCAGTTCTTCGACCTTCCGCTGGAGCAGCGGCTTGCGCTCGACAACCGCAACTCCCCGCACTTCCGCGGCTACGCTCGGTTGGGCACCGAGGTGACCCGGGGCCGGGCCGACTCCCGCGAGCAGATCGATTTCTCTCCCGAACGTGAGCCCGTAGCGGACTACCCTGCTGACCAGCCCTTCTGGCTTCTTCAGGGCCCCAACCAGTGGCCCCGGGAGATCCTTCCCGAAATGGAGCGCCGGGCAATGGAGTGGGCTGGGCTGATGTCCGACGTCGGCGCGGAGCTGCTCGCCGCGATCGCCGTGGCCCTGGGCCAGCCTGAGGACTACTTCGCGGAGCTCTTCGAAGACACCCCGGCCTGGATGGCGAAGCTGGTGCACTATGTCGGCGGGCTCGAGGGCGCAGGGGATCAGGGGGTGGGCCTGCATGCGGATTACGGATTCGTGACGCTGCTGCTGCAGGACGAGGTGGGCGGCCTCGAGGTGCTGCCGCCCGGTGCGGAGGCGCCCATTCCAGTGGAGCCGATCCCCGGCGCGCTCGTGGTGAACCTCGGTGAGATGTTGGAGGTCGCCACCGGGGGCTACCTCCTCGCAACCATCCACCGGGTCCAGGCGCCGCCGCCCGGGGTGGACCGTTATTCGGTGCCCTTCTTCTGGTCGCCCCGGCTGGATGCCGTGGTGCATCCCGTGCCGCTGCCGCCCGAACTGGCAGCTGATGCCCGCGGTATCTCCGACGACCCCGACAACCCGATGCTGTCCACCTACGGCATGAACGTCCTCAAGGGGCGGGCACGCGCGCATCCGGACGTCGCCGAAATCCACCATCCGGACCTCGCCCGGAATATCTCACAGCGCTAGGTCGCTGAGGAAAGCAGGCCGACTGCCGGACTGGTCCGGCGGCAACCTGCTACCCAAGGAGATTTTCATGACGAAGCACTCCCCGCTCTGGGCGCCGATGCGTCTGGGCAACACCGATCTGCAGAACCGTGTTGCGCTGGCACCGATGACCCGGGTCAGCGCCTCGGAGGACGGCCACGCCACCGATCGCATGGGCACCTACTACGAGGGTTACGCGCGCGGCGGATTTGGATTGCTGATCACTGAGGGCATCTACCCTGATACCCGGCACAGCCAGGGATACCTGTTCCAGCCGGGAATAGCGACGCCGGAGCAGGCTGCATCGTGGGCCACCGTGGTGGAGCGCGTCCACAAAGCCGGCTCCCGGATCTTTGCGCAGCTCATGCACGCCGGGTCACAGTCGCAGGGCAACCGTTTTGTCGGGTCTTCGATCGGGCCGTCGGCCATTGCACCGAAGGGCGAACAGCTCGCGTTCTACCGCGGGGAAGGAGCCTACCCCGTCCCGTCGGAGATCACCCGCGAGCAGCTCGCGGAGGTCAAGGACGGATTCGTGAGCGCCGCGCTGCGGGCACAGGAGGCCGGGTTCGACGGTATCGAGATTCACGGTGCCAACGGCTACCTGCTGGACCAGTTCCTCACGGACTACCTGAACGAGCGCACCGATGAGTACGGCGGATCCGTGGAGAACCGCGTCCGGTTCCCCGCAGAGGTAACCCGGGCGGTCCGCGAGGCGGTGGGCCCAGGCATGACCGTGGGTATCCGCATCTCCCAGGGCAAGGTAAGCGACAACGAGCACAAATGGGCCGGCGGCGCCGAGGACGCACGGGTCATCTTCGAGGCACTGGCCGCCACCGGCATCGATTTTGTGCACACCACCGAATACCGTGCGGCAGCACCCGCCTTCGGCGACAGCGGGCCGTCGCTTGCGACGCTCGCAAAGA
This sequence comes from Arthrobacter subterraneus, assembly GCF_900099735.1. Classification (GTDB taxonomy): domain Bacteria; phylum Actinomycetota; class Actinomycetes; order Actinomycetales; family Micrococcaceae; genus Arthrobacter_D; species Arthrobacter_D subterraneus. The sequence goes on from NZ_FNDT01000010.1 coordinate 65,682, forward strand.
AGCACACCGGGCTCCCGGTGATCGCCAACGGGAACCTCGATGATCCGGACGCCGCGACGGCCCTGCTGGAGGATGGCACGGCCGATGTCGTGGCGCTCGGAAAGGCTGCGCTCGCGAACCGTGATTGGCCGCGGCGGGTGCGCAGCGGCGTCGGGCTGGCTGAACTGGACGGGAGCATCTTCGCGCCGGTTGCGGACGTGAAGGACTGGGAGTTGGAACTCCCCGCCTAGGGTGCAGCGGCGCGGCGGCGCTTTGGGAGCGGTATCCGGTCCAGGTCATTTGCCGCGATGACCTGTGTGCCGCTCCCGCCGGAACCGACGACGGCGGCCCTCGCTTGGGCGGCCAACACGTCCACATCCGGATAGCGGGAGGAAAAGTGCGTCAGCACCAGCGTTCCCGCCTTGGCGTTGCCCGCCAGCGCCCCGGCCTGGCCTGCGGTGAGGTGTAGATACTGGTCTGCCAGGGCGGCGTCGTCGTCGCTGAAGGTGGACTCGGCGACCAGCAGGTCAACGCCGTCCGCCAGCGCGTCGGCGCCCTCGCACTCAGCGGTGTCCATGACGAAGGCAAAACTTTGACTGGGACGCGGCACGCTGACGTCCCGGAGCGTGATGTTGCCGATCCGCCCCTCCCGCTGGAGGCGGCCGACGTCGGGCCCGGTGATCCCGGCGGCGGCAAGCCGTTCCGGCAGCAGGGTACGCGAGGAGGGCTCGGTGAGACGGTAGCCGTACGCCTCGATCCGGTGCCGCAACGGCTGGACCTCGAGCCCACCGGCAATGGGTCCCGCTGCTCCGTGCGGCGTGAGCCTCAGGTCAAGGCCCGGTGTCGCGAGGGAGACCAGGGCACGGACCGTTTCTTCCCCCGAGTCCGGGTAGTGCAGGTGCACGGGGTGGGTGACGCCGTCGAGCACCATGCGGGACAGGACGCCTGGCAGGCCGAAACAGTGGTCACCGTGGAGGTGGGTGAGGCAGATGCGCGTGATGCCGGACGCACTGACCCCCGCGTGGGTCATCTGGCGCTGGGTGCCCTCACCCGGATCGAACAGCAGGCCTTCACCGTCCCAGCGGAGCAGGTACCCATTATGGTTGCGCGTGCGGGTCGGGACCTGGGAGGCGGTACCGAGAATCACGAGTTCGCGCATGGATCGAGTCTGCCACCGTTGGAACCCGATTGAGGATCATGGAAACCTACGGGGAATGTCTGCACGGTAACGTTGGCGCATCAAGCGTGAATGATGACAGGAGGAAATCATGGACACCGAAATCGACGACAACCAGAACCCGGTTCAGGACGGTCTTCAGAACGCGCATAATCCCATCTCGCGGGACCCCGAGCGCACCGAGAAAGAGCAGGTAGAGGATCGGGCCGCGGAGAAGGCCGAGGAGGAAGCGGAGGGTGCTGCTGAGGGCGTCAATGAAGCAGCCGGTCCTGCGGAGGATAAAGACAAAGAAGGCGGCGACGACCGCGACCTGACGACGGAGACCAGCCCCAGCGACTAGGGCAGAGGCTCCATTCGGTAACCATCAGCAGCCTGATTTCCCCCACGACCGGACCGCAGAAGGTAAGCTTACGAACGATCGAGTGTCTATCCGGGGGTAAGCCGGTTCCCCGGGTGTTCCCCAGAGCATGGGCATAAACCATTTCCCGGTTGCACGTTCTGAAACAGGCCTGAGCATGACGCAACATACCCAACAACACAGCACCTGGCTGGCGGCACACGAGGCCGAGGTGAGCGCCGATGATCTGTGGGTGCACTATTACAGCGTGGGCGGAAACGTTGGGGCCTTTGAGCTGGAAGCCTACCTGCACGGGATGTACCCCCTGCCGGTACGGGAGCGGAACACCATTGCGCTGGCTCTCAACGAACTGATTGATGACCTGCCGCAGCGTCGAAAAGCGGAATTTATGGACGGCCCGGAGCAGGACTAGCAACTCACGCGCAGCCTCACTGCGGTTCGTAGCCAATCAGCCAGTGCAGTCCATGGCGGTCAATGACCTGCCCGTCCGAGGCGGCCCACGGCTTCGGCGCGAGCGGGTCAACCACCGACCCGCCATCAGCGAGCCTGTCGAACCACTGGTGCAGGACCTCGGGCTCGGCGGTACCCAGCAGTGAGAGCATCAGACCCTGGAAACGGACGGGGGTGTCGCCCGGTCCTGCATCCGATCCGGCCATGGCTACGGTTCCGCTGAGCGTCCCGTGCGCGATCGCATCCGGCGGGCCGTCACTTCGGCCGAACTCCGCGAGGGTATGCAGGGACAGCTCACCGCCGAAGACATCCGCATAGAAGGTCAGAGCCTGCCGGGCCGTTCCGGGGAAACTCACGTAGATCTGGGGAGCTGTCATGGAGACAGCATACGCAGGGGTTCAGGCTGGGGTGGCGGCCCGTTCGTCCGGGACCTCGAAGGCCCTCCACCCGTCCCGGCGGAACACCGGCGTACCGAGCAGGAGTACGACGACGGTGAGCACCACTGCCCCGATCATCACCACGGACATGGACAGTGCATCTCCTCCGAGTACGCCCACCAGGGGGCTGACTATTCCCGCTACTCCCGATTGCAGCGCCCCAATGACCGCGGCTGCCGTCCCGGCCATCTGGCCATAGGAGTTCAGGGCCAGCACCGACGCGTTCGCCGGGATCATCCCCTGCGTGCCAAGTACCAGCCATAGCGCTGCAAGGAGTCCGATGACACCGCCGAATCCTGTCGCGGCGACGGCAACGAGGACCAGCGCAAACACGAGTTGTGCCACGGCGGCCGTCCGGAGGAGTTTGGCCGGCGCGATCTTGCGTACCAGGGTTGCATTGACCTGCGCCGAGAGCACCAGCGCCACACCGTTCAGCGCAAAGATGAGCGCGAATTGGCCCTGGCTGAGCCCGTACTGTTCCTGGAACACAAAGGGCGAGCCCACTACGTAACTCATGATCACACCCAGCCCAAGTCCGGGAATGACCGCGAGGGACATGAAGCGCCTGTCCCGGAGGAGCTGCCAGTACCCGGCGGTGACGTTCCGGACGTGCCCTGACCGGCGCCTTTCCGATGGAAGCGTTTCGGGCATGAAGCGCCACACAATCAGTACCAGCAGTACGCCGATCAGTGCCAGGGCGTAGAACACCGCCCGCCAGTGCCAGATTCCGGCGATAGCCTGCCCCATGGTGGGGGCGAAGAGCGGGGCAACCCCGATCACCAGCATGAGGCGCGAGAGCAGACGCGCAGCGTCAGATCCCACAAACCTGTCACGAATCACCGCGATAGCGACGACGGCGGCCGCCGCATTGAAGAACCCCTGAAGCACGCGCAGCACAATCAGCGTGCCGATATCCGGTGCGATCGAGCAGAGCAGTGAAATCACCACGTGCATGGTGATCCCGATGATGAGCGGCAGCCGGCGCCCGAACCGGTCGGAGAGGGGGCCAATGACCAGTTGGCCCACGCCGCCGCCCAGGAGCATCCCCGAAAGGGTGAACTGCACGGCCGCCTGGCTGGCCCGCAGATCTTCGGCCACCACGGGAAGCGACGGAAGATACATGTCCGTGGTTACCGCGGGCAGCGCGGCAAGAGCACCGAGCATGAGGATGTACTTGATTCCGGGCACGTACCGTGGGGAGCGGACCTGTGGCGGAGGCGGGTTGGTCACCTGAGCAACTCTAATCCGCTTTCACGCTGAGCGGTGGAGGAAATTGAAACGTTACTGCCCGGCCGGACTCAGCGCCGCTGGACGGCCCGCAATGACACCGGCTCCACGAGCGTGCCGGCTTCCTCCCGCATCCACCACAGGCCGTTGGCACGCTTTTCCTCCCGGGTGGAGAAACGGTAGCGGAACATCCGCGCCCGCACGTACCGCGGGCGCTCGCCGTTGAACGGGTCGTACCGCAGGAGTTTCAGGATCTTCGGATCCGCCTGCAGAAGCTTCACCAGCAGCGGCGTGAACCAGCCGCCGTCGGACCCTAGCGCCAGGAACCACATGAGCCAGTCCAGGCGCAGGTGGTAGGGAGCATACTGGCGGGGCATGCGTGACGGGTCGCCCGGCTTGCCCTTGAATTCGTACTCCTCCCAGCGGGAGCCCGGTGCGCCGTCGTCGGCTGTTCCCTCGATGATCACTTCATACCGGACCTTGGTGACGCTCCCGAAGGCACCGTAGGCATTGACCAGGTGGAATCGGTTGAAGCTGGCGTTCATCAGCTGCCGCTTCGCGAACAGGTTCAGCAGCGGCTGCCGGCTCAGCCAGACGATCAAGGCGGTCACCAGCACGACGACGGCCGCGAACCAGACCGGCGTGGTGCTGTAAGCGGGCGCAATGGTGAGGCCGAGGGTCTCGTAGAAGGAGTCAGGGACTGCGCCGAAAGCGAGGACTATGGTGATCCAGTTGAGCCAGGCGAAGTTTCCGGAGATCACCAGCCACGCCTGGGTGACGATGATGATGACCGCGGCCCATCCGGCGACCGGCTGCGGAGCGAAGAGGAAGAACGGCACCACCAACTGGGTGAAGTGGTTTCCGGCGACTTCGGCCTTGTGCAGCGGCTTCGGGAGCAGGTGGAAGAAGCGGCTGGCCGGATTCGGCATCGGCTGGGTCTCGTGGTGGTAGTAGAGGGCGGTGAGGTCGCGCCAGGACCGGTCGCCGCGCATCTTGATCATGCCCGCGCCGAACTCAAGACGGAACACCAGCCACCGGATCACCAACAACACCAGGAACGGTGGCGCCACCTCGTTGGACCCGAGGAACGCGACCAGGAACCCGGCTTCAAGCAGCAGGCTCTCCCAGCCGAAGCCATAGAACACTTGGCCGATGTTCACGACCGACAGGTACAGCGCCCACAGAGTCAGGAACGCGAGCATCGGCAGCCACGGTGGTCCGGACTGCGGTATTCCGATCACCAGCAGCGCGGCGACCCCGACACCGATCCAGCACACCGCCAGCAGCAGCCGATCCGAGTAGCGCCAGCGGAAGAACGTGGGGCCGGCCCGCTTTCCGGCCCGCTCGATGAACCGCGGGGCGGGCAAAAGACCGTTCTCACCGAGCAGCGCCGGAAACTGGTTGATCGCGGAGATGAACGCGATCAGATAGATGGCAGCGACACCGCGCTGGAGGATCTGCCTCCCCACCTCGTACCCCTCGGCGTCGAGCACGCCGCCCAACCACTCCATGATTCAACGAAACTCCTGCAGGATGGGGAGCGTCAAGGGGGCTAAAACTGTGACGCACTGCACCATCCCCAAATGATGTGGAGTGGATATGCCTTTCAAGCCGCAACCGGCCGGTAAAGACACCCGGCGCACGAGTTCCCTGTCCGGGGGCTCCATGAATCCTCCCGGTCCGCAGGAGCTTCAGGACCGGGATGTCGAGTTCAAATCGCCCGGCGAGCGTGCCCCCGCCGAGGATCCCAAGACCCACCGGATCAAATGGACCGGGTTTGCTGTTGGTCTTGGCCTGGCACTGCTTGTCTACTTCGTGATGCCCGCCGATCTGGCGCATCCGGCCAAACTGACGGCTGCCACGGCAGTACTCATGGGCGTGTGGTGGATGACCGAGGCCATTCCCATCCCCGCCACGGCGCTCCTTCCGCTGATCATCTTCCCCGTTCTGGGGGAGGACGTGGCAGTGGACGACGTCGGCGCCTCCTATGGCAGCAACATCATCTTCCTCTTCATGGGCGGCTTCCTTCTTGCCCTTGCGATGCAGCGCTGGAATCTGCACCGCCGCATCGCGCTCCAGACGGTGCGCGTGATGGGCACCAAACCGGCACAGATGGTCGCAGGATTCATGGTGGCCACCGCCTTCCTCAGCATGTGGGTCTCCGATACGGCAACCGCCGTCATGATGCTGCCGATCGGCGTGTCCGTCCTGCTGCTGCTCCCCAATCTGCTGGCCGACGCCGCGGCGGAAGGCAAAGCGGACGGTCATGCGCGTGGGACGGCATCTGATCCGGACCTGGAGGGGGCGGATCCGCAGAGTGCGGAAGTCAAGGACGCCATCATCAAGTCCAACTTCGGCACCGCTCTCATGCTGGGTATCGCCTACGCAGCCTCCATCGGTTCGCTCGGCACGATCATCGGGACCCCGCCCAATACGCTCCTCGTCGGGTACTGCAGGAGGAACATGACATCAGCATCGGCTTCGGGCAGTGGATGCTCGTGGGGGTTCCCCTATCCGTGGTGATGCTGACCATCGCCTGGTTCCTGCTCACCAAAGTCCTGTTCAAGCCCGAGATCGACCACATTCCGGGCGGCAGGGAGCTGATCGGCAAGGAACTCGCCCAGCTGGGACCCATGTCCAGCGGCGAAAAGCGCGTGCTCGCGATCTTCGCCCTGGCCGCCCTCAGCTGGGTCTTTGTACCGGTCATCTTCCCGTCCGCGCCCATCGACGACGCCGGGATCGCCATGGTGGTGGGCCTGCTGCTGTTCCTGCTGCCGGCCAGCGCGGCGCGCGGCGTACGGCTGCTCGACTGGGATTCCGCCGTCAAGCTGCCGTGGGGTGTCCTCCTGCTGTTCGGCGGCGGGCTGGCCCTTTCCTCCCAGTTCTCCTCCTCGGGCCTGACCGAGTGGATCGGCGAAAGTGCGGGAGCGCTGGGCGCCGTGCCGGTGCTCCTGATCGTGTTGATCTTCGCGACCGGCATCATCTTCCTGACGGAACTCACCAGCAACACCGCGACTGCGGCAACGTTCCTGCCCGTCGCCGGTGGCGTAGCGCTGGGCCTGGGGCTGGATCCGATGCTCCTGGCCATTCCGGTGGCGCTGGCGGCAACCTGTGCGTTCATGCTGCCGGTGGCCACACCGCCTAATGCCATCGCGTTCGGCTCCGGCTACGTGACCATTGGGCAGATGATCCGCGGCGGCCTGTGGCTCAACCTGATCGGCATTGTGCTGATCACCCTGGTGACCATGACGCTGGCGGTGTGGGTGTTCTCCATTACCTACTAGCGGCCGCGGACCGGCGGATTACTCAGTGAGGCTTTCGCGCCGCTACCGGGTGCGGGGCGATGGTGATCGACGTGACCTCCTGCAGCTTCGGAGCGTCATGGTGCCCATCGATGACGACGCCGGTGTCCCACCGCAGCTTCAACCCCTCCGCGGTCACCTCCAGGCTTGCGAGGTTGTTGTCGAACCATGGGTTCTTCAGCGTTGACCAGTGGAATGGCGGGTGTGGGGAGAACCGGGCGAGTACCCCACCGAGCGGGCCGGCAACCCGCCGCGACATCACCGCCGCAACCCAGCGGAGGGCGGGACGGAGCGGGTTCCGGATCGGAGAACAGACCGCCTGCAGCACCCGCGACTGCATGGGCCGGTCCACTTCCTCAATATAGGAGAAGTGGACATCCCCGGACAGGAAAGTCACGGTCTCGGGGGCAACGCCCCGCCTGCCCTCGGCAACCTCGGTTGTCATGGCGGCAATGGCACGGAAGCTGTCGGGGAATGCCGCCCAGTGCTCAAGGTCGATTGCCTGCCGGATCCACTCACCCGCCAGGGCGAGGCGTTCGCCCCAGCGGCCGTCGGCCAGCACAGCGTTCCAGTCTTCGATGTGATGGAGCCCGCGGGGGAGAAGGAACGGCAGGGACGTGGCGATGAGCAGGTGCCGCCGGTCGCCCTGCATCCGCTCGTCGAGCCACTGCAGTTCCTTCGGGTCAATCATGGAACGCCTGCCGGGTTCCAGTACCCGGGCCGCCCGGGAATCGAGGACGATCAGCCGGGTGTCACCGAAATCCCGGCAGAAGCTCCAGCGGTAGCGTTCCGGGTCCCGGTCAGCTTCATCGACGACCGCCTCGACGATGGGGCCGAGTTCGATCTCACCAGGCCCAGGATGGGACTGGATGGCCTGCCAGATTTCGTCGGCCGCTCGCTCCTCGGGTGAGAGGTTGCCGAGGTGCTGGTACACCCAGTAGGACGCCAGTCCGGAGACGATCCGATCCCGCCACTACGGGATCGTCGCGACCTTCTTCTTCCAGAGCAGCGACGAGTTCCAGTCGTCCCGGATGTCATGGTCATCGAAGATCATGGCGCTCGGGACGGTGGACAAAAGCCACCGGATTGCCGGCCCGGACCAGGCCAGCCGGTAGATCTGGGTGTACTCCTCGTAGTTGCGCAACTCCGCATCCAGCTTGGTGCTGATGCCGCGGTCGTTCCGGATGATCTGACGCATTTCACTGCTCGGCAGGTCGGCGTACACCTGATCGCCCAGGAACGCGATGAGATCCGGTGCGGCTTGCTCTCCCCGGTCCGCGAGGTGCAGGGCGAACGCCAGTAACGAGTCCACGCCGTGGGATTTGTGGGCGGCGAGGTCATTCACTTCGCTGGTTCGGCAGGAACCGTAGGAAAGGCGGAACGGCCGGTCGGGGTCAATCGTGCGGATCACGGGGGCAGGAAACGGTGACTCTTCCTCAGGCCACACCCGCTCGCCGTCGATCTCGACCGTGTAGGGCGAACTGGATCCGGGCTCCAGGCCGTCGACCTCAACAAGTGCGTAGTGGTGCCCATGTACGGAGAAGGTGGCAGCTTCCCATTCCCTGCCGGCAGAACTCACCCGGACCCGTGCGGCTGTGCGCGTTTCCACCCACACGCTCGCTGTTGTCTCGTCGACAAACCGGAGCATAGGGCCAAGTATCAGCGAGCTGTCCATAGGTCAGTTCTACCCGCGTGTTGGGTAGCCGCGCCATTGCAGGCACGCTCAGCCGACGTAGTCCTCCCAGAGGCGGTCGACGTCGTCGTTCTCCGTGGCCGCCCCGCGCAGCAGCAGCTTTCCCGTTGATTCGAGGTGCCGGCGCATTGCGCGTGCGGCGGCCTCGGCGTCACTATGCTCAACGGCGGTGAGGATGGGCAGGTGCTCGGCGTAGACCTCCTCAAGCGACCGGGAGGTGCGGATCGTGGACATTCCGACGAGGCGGGTTGCGTCACGAAGGTTCGCAATGATGCGGATGGTGCGGCTGTTGCCCGCAAGGTTGAGCAGGAGGCCGTGAAGGTGCTGGTCGTGGAGGAGGAAGGTGCCCTCGTCGCCGTCGAGCACCGCCTGCTGCATGGCCTCGCGTTCCTTCTCGAGTGCCTCGCGGTCCTGGGGGCCGGCACGCCGCGCCGCGTGGGCAGCGGCCGGAACCTCAAGGGCCACCCGAACCGCCATGATCTCGGCGAGCTCGCGGGCGCCGGGCAACACCACGCGGAACCCGCGGTTCTTCTCGATCGTCACCATCCCGGTCTCCGCCAGCCGCAGCAGGGCCTCGCGGACCGGGCTGCGGGAGACGGCCAGCCGGTCCGCCAGCTGGTACACCGAGTACAGCTCACCGGGTACAAACGTGCCGTTCCGGATGCCGTCACGCACCGCTTCGATGGTGCGTTCGGTGAGTGACGGCGGTCGCGGCGTCGGTGCGGCAGGCATGCACCCAGCCTAGCCGTGTGCGCGGGGCCTGCGTAGTAGTAACATGTTACCCATGGCGACGACGCTCACGGCACCCAGGTCCCTTGTATCCGAACTGCAGTCGCGCGGTGTTGCGGATGCGCGGGCTGACGCAACCTCCCGCGCCGTCTACTCCAGCGACGCCTCCCTCTACCGGATCCAGCCCGCCGCTGTCGTCTTCCCGCGGCACCTCGACGAAGTCCTCACCACCCTCGAAGTGTGCCGCGAACGCGGAATCCCGTTCACCTCACGCGGCGCCGGCACGTCCCTGGCCGGAAACTCGATCGGCCGCGGGGTCGTCATCGACTTCAGCCGCCACCTCAACCGGGTCCTGGAGTTCGACGCCGAGAGCCGGACCGCCGTTGTGGAACCCGGCGCCGTGCATGCCACGCTCCAGAAGGTGGCGCTCGCCCATGGCCTCCGGTTCGGTCCTGACCCGTCGACGCACACGCGCTGCACCGTGGGCGGCATGATCGGCAACAACGCGTGCGGATCGCGGGCGCTCGCCTATGGCCGGACAGCTGACAACGTCACCCATCTCGAGGTGATGACGGGATCGGGCACCAGGCTCCGGCTGGGAGCCGGGGACGCGCCGTCGTCCGCTGAAACGGACGCGCTTCGCTCGCTGGTGGGCGAGAACCTTGGGACCATCCGCACGGAACTGGGCCGGTTTGGCCGGCAGGTGTCGGGCTACTCGCTGGAGCATCTGCTGCCGGAGCGCGGATTCGACCTGCGCCGGATGCTCGTGGGCAGCGAGGGGACGCTCGCCGTGGTGCTTGAAGCGGGCGTCCGGCTGGTGACCGACGCGCCGCACAAGACCATGGTGGTGCTTGGGTTCGCGAACATCGGCGACGCCGGTGACGCGGTGACCGCCGTGCTGCCGTTCAAGCCCACCGCGTGTGAGGGGCTGGATTCGCGGATCGTGGAGGTGGTGCGCTCGCGGAAGGGGCCGCAGGCAGTGCCCGAACTGCCCGGTGGGGCGGCCTGGCTGTTTGTTGAGATCTCGGGTGACGACGCCGCCGAGGTCGCCGACCGGGCAGCAGCGGTCAGCCGGACCGGCGCCGCCACGGACTCACGCATCATCACCAACCCCGCCCAGGCGGCAGCGCTGTGGCGGATCCGCGAGGACGGCGGGGGGCTTGCCGGCCGCTCGCCGGCAGGTGCACCGGCCCACGCGGGGTGGGAAGACGCGGCCGTCCCGCCGGAACGGGTGGGGGACTACCTCCGGGAATTCGACGATCTCCTCCTGACCCACAACCTCACGGGATTCCCGTTCGGCCACTTCGGAGACGGCTGTGTGCATGTGCGCCTGGACTTCCCGTTCCAGCGCGACGACGGCGCCGCCGCCTTCCGTGCCTTCCTCACCGACGCGGCACGGCTCGTGGCCTCCTACGGTGGATCCCTCTCCGGCGAACACGGCGACGGCCGTGCCCGCAGCGAGCTTCTGCCGTACATGTATACGCCGGCCGCGCTCTCGCTCTTCGGCAAGGTCAAGGGCATCTTCGACCCGGACAACATCCTCAACCCCGGCATCCTGGTGGATCCCGAGCCACTCGACGCCAACGTTCGGGTTGCAGAGGCAGGACCACTGCGCTCCGGCCTCGCCTTCGGTTATGAGCACGACGACGGCGACTTCAGCCAGGCGGTCCATCGCTGTACCGGCGTGGGCCAGTGCCGCGCCACGCAGCGGAACAGCCATACCGTGATGTGCCCGTCCTACGTGGCGACGCTGGAAGAGAAGGACTCCACGCGCGGCCGTGCCCGGGCGCTGCAGGAGATGATCAACGGAAGCGTCACCGGCGGCGCGGCCGCCGGCCACAAACAGGGCAAGCCTAACTGGCGGGCGCCGGAGGTCCATGATGCACTCGACCTCTGCCTGTCCTGCAAGGGCTGCGCCTCGGATTGCCCCACAGGAATCGACATGGCCTCCTACAAAGCGGAGGTCCTGCACCAGAGCTACAAGGGTCGGATCCGGCCGGCGTCGCACTATTCGCTCGGCTGGCTGCCACGGTGGGCTTCGCTCGCATCGGTTGCGCCGCGGGTGGTGAACGCCCTGATGAGCCTGCCCGGCCTCGGGAAGCTGGGGCTGCGGGTAGCAGGCGTGGACCAGCGCCGAAAAATCCCCGCCTTCGCCCCGCAGACGTTTCACAAGTGGTTCGCCGGCCGACCCGTCAACGCGTCCGGGGGTCGACCGCCCGTACTTCTCTGGGCGGATTCCTTCACCAACAACTTCTCCCCAGAGGTCGGCAAGGCGGCGGTACGGGTGCTCGAGGACGCAGGCTACGAGGTGCGCATTCCGGAGAAGCCGGTGTGCTGCGGGCTCACCTGGATCTCGACCGGGCAGCTCGACAGCGCCCGGAAGATCCTGCGCTCATCCGTGAACACCCTGAAGGAGTATGCCGAGCAGGGGATTCCCATCGTGGGGCTTGAACCCTCGTGTACCGGTGTGCTCCGCTCGGACTCGATCGAACTGCTGGGCCGTGCGGAAGCAGGGAAGGTTGCCGCGGCCACGCACACCCTCGCGGAATTGCTTGCGCAGACGCCCGGGTATGAGTCGCCGTCCTTGGAGGGGACCACCATCGTTGCGCAGCCGCACTGCCACCATCACGCTGTAATGGGGTGGAGCCCGGATGCGGCGCTGCTGGAAGGCGCGGGCGCCTCGCTGCAGAAGCTCGGGGGCTGCTGCGGCCTGGCTGGGAATTTCGGGGTCGAACGCGGCCACTATGAGATTTCCGTTGCGGTGGCCGAGCAGCAGCTGCTGCCGGCGGTCCGCGCCGCAGCCGATGACGCCGTCGTCCTTGCTGACGGCTATTCCTGCCGGACCCAACTGGAGGACCTCAGCGAGCGGAAGGGAATTCATTTGGCGCAGCTGCTGGATCAGGCACAAAGTGCGCAGCGACCCGCCAAAGCATAACGGTTGCATAACACAATAAGCGTATTTACCTGTTGAGGTTTTGATTGCGGTAATTGTTGGAGGGCCTTGATTGCCACTCGCAACAATTGGGCGCGGTTGGCGACGACGCCAACGTCCACTCGTACAGGGGAGAACCATGAAAGCACGCAAGCAGCTTCTCGCTGCAGGATCCACCGTCACGCTCGTTGCGGGCGGTGCTTTTTTTGCCGCGACGCCGGCCGCAGCCGTTCACGAATCGCCGGAGTGCCTCACGGCGCAGAGCCAGTTCACAGCTGCCCTCAATAATGCAGGGATTACCGCGGACCTGGAGGTGCAGCTCGCCGTAGCGCTGCAGAACCTCATTGACGCGCAGGAAACGCTTGATCTGCTGACGGTGGAGGGTGCGCTCACCGTGGAGGAGCTCGAAGTCCTGGTGACCGAGGCGCTACTGACTGTCGAAACCGAGCAGCTTCCGAACCTCAATGCCATCATTAACGCCAACGCGTCTGCGGGCAGCGCAGTAGGAGAAGCCCAGGCCCTCCTCGAAGTTGTGTTGGGCGGACAAATCGATCAGGTGACGGCGGATGCGCTGCTGGAGCTGGGTATCGACGTTGAGGATTTCCTCCTCGCTGCAGCGTTGGATATTGACGGTCTTACTGCGGCCATCAACGCCGCTGTCACAGGGGGCGACCTCACACAGGTCGAAGCAGATGCGCTCCTCGGCGACCTGGCCGACGGTGAGTTGACCCAGGCCTCCGTTGACGCGCTGTTCGACGTCGGCATCGTTTCCAGTGAATTCCTGCTTGAGGCAGAGGTTGACCTCGTAGCGCTCGAGGGTGCCCTTCGCGACGTCATAGCTGACCTTGAGATCCTCGTTGACGACGCAGCAACGGCACAGTTGCTGGTCGACCTCCTGGCCAGCGGCGATATCGAGGGATTGCTCGCTCTTGAAGCCGAGCTGGACGCGCTGCTTGGTGACGTGGACCTTAGCGCCCTGATTGATCTGCAGAACCAGATCGTCGCGGCCGACGCAGTTCTCCAAGCCGAGGCAGACCTTGCTGCGGCGGTCGCCGTCGTCGAAGGCCTCCTCATTCAGCTCGAAGGGCTGGACATCGACCTGCTGGAGCTGGAGGCACTCTTCAACGCGGCGATCGATGCCTGCACCGAAGCAGGAGCCGTGGGCGGCGTTGGCACCGACGGCGGTACCGGAACCGGGACCGGCGGCGGCGCAGTCACCACGGGCGGGGGCACCGGTAGCGCTAATCGCGGAATGAACGTTCAGACAGCCGCAACAACAACCGACACCGACCCCGCTGGGATCGGCGTCCTCGCAGCAGGTCTGGGCTTCATGGTTGTCGCCGGAACGCTGGCAGCCCGCCGCGTCAGCAACAGCTAGCATTACGGGACACGTCGGGTGAGGGGTGCCGTCCAGCGGACGGTGCCCCTCACCGCACCACCACAGGGAAAAGATCGCAGGAACATGAGTACTACCGACACCCGGACCCAACCGGAGGGTCGTAAGCGGCTGGTCCTTGCCGCCGTCGTGCTCCTGCTCTTCCTGGCTCTGGTGGTGGCTGCGCTGCAGCTGTTCTCCGGCCCGGGAGCGTCCCCGACCACGGCTCCGACGGCGGTTTCGGCAACGTCCGCCCCGGCAAGTCCGACCCCCTCACCGGTTCCATCGGCGCCCGCACCGCCGCCTGCCCTGCCGACCGCGTCCGCGCCGACCGCGCTCATCATCGAGTCGGCGGATATCAACGTCCCGGTGTTGCCGCTCACTCCCACGGAGGCGGACCTGGCTGCACAGTCGCTCGTCCCGCCGGAGACCCTCGACGGCTACTGGCTCACCAACTACGGCGCGCCCGGTGAGGGGTCCAAGGACACCGTGTACGTCACGGGCCACAGCTGGGAGGGCCGCGAAAGCCCCTTCAACCGGCTCAGTTCCGACGTTGAAGTGGGAGACTCCGTGACACTCACGACCGCCGAGGGGGAGATCGACTACGTGGTGGACACCATCACCACCCACAACAAGGACACGCTGAAGGACAGCGACATCTGGGACATCGTCCCCAATAGGCTCGTACTGATCAGCTGCTACACCGAGGACCTGTGGGGAAAGAACGTGATTGTCACTGCGACCCCGATATCCTAGATGACCGTTACCGGGGCAGCGGAGACGAAGGTAGGGGGACGTTCTGACCATCAATCTGGTGTTGGCGCTCTTCGCCGGGGCAGTGCTGGTGCTCTCGGCGTTCTCAACCCTGACGCAGAGGGTCAGCTTGCCCGGCCCTGTACTCGCACTGCTGTTCGGGGCTTTGATCGGCCCTTATGCCCTGGGCATCCTAACCATCGAGGACTTTGGAGTTCCGACCGGCACACTGCTTGAGGAGGCCGCGCGCATCACCCTCGCCATCGGACTGACCGGTGTTGCCCTTCGGCTGCCGCACGGCTACTGGCGGAAGAACCTGCGCTGGATCGCCGCCATCATCCTCCTGGGCATGGTCGGCATGCTGGTCGTGGCCACGGGCGTGCTGTGGGCGCTCCTCGGGATTCCGTTCCTGCTGGCACTCCTGCTGGGCGCCATCATCACCCCGACCGACCCTGTGGTCACCACACCCATCGTCACCGGTTCCCTGGCCGAGGACCGCATCCCCGAACGTGTCCGCCACAACCTCTCCGCCGAGAGCGGCATCAACGACGGACTCGGCTATCTCTTTGTGATGCTGCCCATCCTGCTGCTGACAAAGCCCGGGGTGGCAGGGCAGGAACTGCTCGTGAAGGTGCTGCTGTGGGAGGTGCTGGGGGCCGCGGTATTCGGTGTACTCGCCGGATTTCTGCTGGCCAGGCTATTCGTTTGGACGAAGGGCGCCGGGTTGATGGAGGAGTGCTGCCCGCCGCCGTCGTTCCGGAAGGCCGTACGTGTCCCGCCAGCCAGCGTTCGGCCTGGCGTACCAGCAGTTTCTCCTTCGATCTTCCGACGATGCCCACTCCGTCAGGGGGCCCTGTGAAGCTCGATCTCCAGCGCGTTGCGCCGCACCCTGTCCAGTGCGGCGTTCACCGCGCCGGTCAGCACAATGTCGCCGGCCAGCGATGACGCCACCACCCGGGGCGGAAAGTGCGACGTCGCTGCCACCTTTTGCTCGATCTGCTCCGCAAGGCGCGCTATGGACGGCGCCACGGCGCCGCCGATAACCACGGTGTCCGGATTGAGCAGGGACGCGAGGGTAGAGATGACGCGGGAAAGCCGCTCGGCGAGGCGCTCCACGATCTCGAGAGCGACGGCGTCACCCGCCTCCGCTGCGGCGAACACGGCCTCGGCGGATGGCTTGGTCTTCTTCGACATGCCTTTGGACAGCACGGTCCGGCGGCCTGCTGCAACGGCATCGGACGCCCACGCGCGGGCCAGCGGAGCGATGGCTTCCGGGCTGCCCACGCCTTCCACCAGGTCGAGGTAGTGCATTTCGCCCCCGCCGCCCAGCGAACCGTGCAGGAGATGTCCGTCCTCGATGATTCCGGCGCCGAACCGTTCGCCGGCAAGGAGCACCAGAAAACTGCCGTCCGGATCGACCGTGCCGTTGTAGCGCTCCGCGAGAGCCGCGAGGTTGGCATCATTTTCGATGAAGGACCTCCAGTGCGGGCGGCCGGCAAGCACCGCGGCCCGGTCAACGGACATCCGTTCCCAGAACGGGTTGCCGGTGGGGATGGTCCCGCGGCGGCTGACCGGGGCGGGGATGCCGAAGCATACTGTCAGCACCTGCGCGGGATCGATACCGCCGTCGTCGAGCGTTGTATCAATGGCGCGCTGCAGCGCCGCGGTCCGGGGGGCGGGATCGGGATCGTCAAGATCGGCGGCGAACGCGGCGCCGCCGCGCCCCTTCACGTCCCCGCGCAGGTTCGCGGCGACGCTGCGGATACCGCTGTATCCCGCGTCGACGCCGATCACATAGCCCGCGTTGTCATTGAGGGCGAAATGCCGGGCGGGCCTGCCCTTGCCGGTTGCGGCCCGCGCCGGCTCCTCGACAATCCATGCGTCACGGAGAAGGTCGTCGCAGACCCCCAGAACGGTGGCCCGGGTGAGCGACGTTGAGCTGATGAGCTCGTTCGCCGTGAGAGTGCTGCCGGAGGGGACCTGCCAGATCGTGTCGAGGATCAGGCGCGCGTTGGAACGCCGCAGCATGTTGGTCGACGATGCGGCCGCGGGGGCTGCGCGCCGGGATTCGGGTACGTTCACCTACCCAGTTAACACGCTGGGGCGTCGGGACTACTTTTTCTGCCGGCGGCTTCCGCCGTGCCAGTCCTCCTCGATCCCGGTCTCGGCGTCGGTGATCCCGAAACTGCGCAGCTGGGGCCGCTCCCGGAGGCTGCGCTTCAGCTCGGCGAAGCCGGGGAACCGGGCCAGGGCCACCACGTGGTCCCACAACTCGGCGGCTTCGCTGCGGGAGGGGAGCCTGCTGATGACCGGGCCGAAGAAGGCCACGCCTTCCGGCGGCTCGAAGTGGATGATCGGCGTGCCGACGTCCTTGCCGGTCCGGGAGAGCGCGTCGTCGGTTTCAGACTGGATGACGGCGTCGAGGGAGCCGTCGTCGAGCGCGTCCGCCAGCGACGGCGGCAGGCCGGCTTCCGCGAGGATCGGTTCCAGGAATTCGCGGGTGCCGTGGTGGCCCGTGGCGCCGGACTGGGACTCCTCGTCCCGTTCCGTATCAAAGATGTGGGCGCCGAGGCGCGCATACAGCGTGCCGACGGCGTCGGGCCCGTGTTCCTGGCGGGTCCGCGCGGCGACGCGCAGCAGGCGCAGGCCGGCGGTGTGGCCGGCCTCGTAGCCTTCGGGGAAGTGTGAGTCGTAGTCGACCGACGCGTTGAGCAGGCGCAGCGAGATGAAGCGCCATTCGACGTCGTAGCCGCGTTCTTCCATCACCAGGCGGACCCATTTGCTAGTCATCCAGGCGAAGGGGCAAACAGGGTCGAAGTAGAAGTGGATGTCGGCGTTCTTCTCAGTGGCAGCGTCCATTCGGCCACTATAGGGGCGGGAGCTAGCCGAGTTCCACGCCGCCGTTGTCGTTGATGCGCCAGGCGGGGTTGTGGGCGATTTCCCAGATCACGCCGTTCGGGGTCCTCGACATGGGCATGGAAAATCCCGCCGAACCGGCTCTGCTGGGGTTCCTTCAGGACGGTGCCGCCCGCGCCGGTCATGGCCCCGACCGTGCTCCGGACGGCGTCCGAGCTGTCCACGTTGTGGGAGAGGGTCATGCCGGAAACAGCCGGGGCGGTGGTGCCGCCGAGATCCTCGGCGAACTTGGCGGCGTCGAACAGTCCCAGAAGAAGCCCCGGCGCTACCTGGTAGAACAGGATCTCGCCCGGCACATCGAGTTTGGGTTCCCAGCCGAGGCCCTCCTGATAGAAGCTGCGGGCGGCGTCGAGGTCCCGGGTGGCGAGAGTGATGAAATGAAGCTGCTGGTCCATGGTGGGGAGCCTAGTATGGCGGGGGACCTTCATCCAGACTGTGAAAGCGAGACACCTATGTCGATTGTTGTTACCGCGGTTTTTACGCCCAGTGAGGGCGCCTTCGACCAGGTGGTCGAGGCGCTGCGCCCTGCCATCGCTGAGGTGCATGAGGAGCCCGGTTGCCTGCTATATGCCATTCACGAGGCACCGAACGGTGACATCGTCATGATCGAGAAGTGGGAATCGGTGGAGTCGCTTGACGAGCACGGCGCCGGCGAGGCCGTGCAGCGCCTGGGCGCCTCCCTTGAGGGGCTGCTGCAGAAGCCGGTCGAGGTCACCCGGTTGACGGCTATCCCGGCCGGGACGGCCGCCCAGGGCGAGCTCTAGTCGGTCAACACCCCGGCGGGTCTCAAACCTTCCGTTCCCACCCGATCGCAGAGGCAACATGCTCCGCGATATTGCGAAGGAGTTTGGCGTTGTAGTCCACGCCGAGCTGGTTGGGCACCGTCAGCATGAGTGTGTCGGCGGCGCGGACGGCGTCGTCGTTGGCCAGTTCCGCGGCGATCCGGTCGGGCTCTCCGATGTAGCTCTTCCCGAATCGGGACATGGCGCCGTCGAGCACGCCCACCTGGTCGCGGGTCTCCCGCAGGGCGCTGAGCGCGAAGTACCGGCGGTCCTCGTCATCGACGATGGGTATGACGCTCCGGCTGACGGAAACCCGTGGTTCGAAGTTGTGGCCGGCGGCGGCCCATTCCTCGCGGAAGAGCTGGATCTGTTCGGCCTGCAGCTGGTCGAACGGTACGCCGGTGTCTTCGGTGAGAAGGGTGGAGCTCATGAGGTTCATTCCCTGTCCGGCCGCCCAGACGGCGGTCTTCCGGGTGCCCGCGCCCCACCAGATTCTCTCGCTGAGTCCGGGGGAGTGCGGCTGCACGGGGAGGAGTCCGGAGCCCTGGCGGGGGTCCGCCTGGGCGATCCCGGCGCCGCTGATGGCGTAACGGAATACCTCCGTGTGCCGGCGGGCCATGTCCGCGGGCTCTTCGCCGTCGGCCGGTACGTAGCCGAAGTTCGCTGCGCCGTTGAGCGCAGGTTCGGGGGAGCCCCGACTGATGCCGAGCTGCAGCCGGCCGCCGCTGATCAGGTCGGTTTCCGCTGCTTCCTCGGCCATGTAGAGCGGGTTCTCATAGCGCATGTCCACCACGCCGGTGCCGATCTCAATCCGCGAGGTGCGGGCTGCGATCGCCGACAGCAGCGGGAACGGCGCAGCCTGCTGGCGGGCGAAATGGTGGACGCGGAAAAACGCGCCGTCGATGCCGATCTCCTCGGCCGCCTCAGCGAGTTCGATGCCCTGGATGAGCGATTCACGCGCGGTGCGCGTGCGTGACCCCTCCAGCGGGGACCAATGGCCGAAGGACAGGAATCCGATGCGCTTCATACCGGCCACAACCAAGGACGACGGCGGCGCATTCCTTGTGTGGGTCTTCCCTCCGCTGATGCTGTGAGGCTTAGGCTGTTGCCGCCCGCTCCCGGTACCTGCCCAGCACCTCGGGGGTGGGCTCAATGTCTGCCAGTTCGACGCCGGTTGTCCGCCAGGCGGGCAGCGCGCCGGTAAGCGCTCCAGCTGCCTGCCGGGCGGCGCCGTCGGCCACGTACTCGCCGGGTTCCGGAACGGATACCGGCAGTCCGAAGACGGCGCCCACCGAAAGGCGCAGTGCTTCGGAGCGGGCGCCGCCGCCTACGAAGATGATGCGCCGCGCCACAACCCCGACGTCGGTGAGCGCCTTGAGTCCGTCCGCGAGGGAGCAGGCAACGCCCTCGACGGCCGCCCGCGCCACGTTGGCCGGCGTGTAGTTCTGCAGCGTCAGGCCGTGGAGTGATCCGGTGGCGTCCGGGAGGTTGGGGGTGCGCTCGCCGGAGAAGTATGGCACCAGGGTCAGCCCCTCCGCTCCGGGGGGAGCCTGCAGAGCGAGGCGCGCGAAATCTTCATGGTTCACGCCCAGCAGGCGTGCGGTCGCGTCAAGCACCAGCGTGGCGTTGAGCGTGCACACCAGCGGCAGGTAATTTCCGGTGGCGTCGGCGAAACCGGCCACCAGGCCGGTGGAGTCCGACGTCGGACTCTCGGCCACCGCAAAAACCGTGCCTGACGTGCCGACGGACACGACGACGTCGCCCTCCGCCGCACCGACCCCCAGTCCCGCTCCGGCGTTGTCACCGCAGCCGGCTCCGATGAGCAGTCCGTCGGGTGTCTTCCGGAACTCAAGCGGCCCGAGGACCTCCGGCAGGATGGGGACGTGCCCGAGGGTGCTTTCGAGAACGTCCGCCAGGTACCCGGTGGACGGTGCCCAGTAGCCGGTACCGGAGGCATCCGAGCGGTCGGTGGCCAACGCCCTCAGCCCGTCTTCGCCCGAGCCTGGGCCGTAGCCGGCGAGGCGCCAGCTGAGCCAGTCGTGGGGGAGGCAGACCGCCGCCGTCCGCGCGGCGTTCTCCGGCTCGTTGTCCGCGAGCCAGCGGAGCTTTGTCGCGGTAAGGGACGCCACGGGCACGGTACCGGTGGTCTCGGCCCACCACTGCGCGCCTCTTTCCTCAACGAGAGCCGCCGCGGCCGGGGCGGACCGGGTGTCATTCCAGAGCAGGGCCGGGCGGACCACCCCGCCGTCGGCGTCCAGGCACACCATGCCGTGCTGCTGTCCGGCAACGGACACGGCGGCGACGTCGTCGAGCCCGCCCGCCGCCGCGATGGCTTCCTGCAGGGCCGTCCACCAGGCGTCGGGGTGGACCTCGGTGCCGGGCGGGTGCTGCGCTGAGCCCTGACGCACCAACTCGCCGGTGTCCGCGTCACGGATCACCACCTTGCAGGACTGCGTTGAGCTGTCCACTCCGGCTACCAGGGCCATAACATCTTCCTTCGCTGCTGCTGTGAAGTTTTGTCGCCTAACTGCTGCTAAACCGCGTCAAAACGTCAGTTAGGCGACAAAAACTCCGCTGTGGGGTGGGTGTGGAGTCTCTTGCTAGGCGCGGGCGCCCAGGAGGTGCTCCATTGCCAGCTGGTTCAGCCGGACAAACGCGAAGGAACGCTCCGAGGCCTTGTCTACGTCGAAGTCCTCGAACGCGGTGCGGTCGGACAGGAGGTTCGCGGTTGTCTCGCCTGCAGATAGCGTGGTCTCACCGAGTTCGACGACGCCGGAAACCTTGAGCGCCTCCTGCACCTCGGCGTCGGCGCGGAAAGCCAGCGCGCGCTCCTTGAGCAGGAGGTACATCGCCACGTTGGCCTTCGCGGACTCCCAGACGCCGTCGTAGCCATCGGTGCGGGACGGCTTGTAGTCGAAGTGCCTCGGGCCGTCGTAACGGGGACCGCCGTTGGGGAACCCGTTCTCGAGGAGATCCACCGTGAAGAAGGCGCTGGTCAGGTCGCCGTGGCCGAAGACGAGGTCCTGGTCGTACTTGATGGACTTCTGGCCATTGAGGTCGATGTGGAACAGCTTCCCCGCCCACAGGGCCTGCGCGATTCCATGATTGAAGTTGAGTCCGGCCATCTGCTCGTGACCCGTTTCAGGGTTCACGCCCACAATGTCGCCGTGTTCCAGCTCGGCGATGAATGCCAAAGCATGCCCGACCGTCGGCAGGAAGATGTCGCCGCGGGGTTCATTGGGCTTGGGCTCGAGTGCCAGGCGGATCCCGTATCCCTTCTCCTTGATGTAGCCGGCGACGGTGTCCACGCCCTCTTTCATGCGGTCGAGGGCTGCGGCGAAGTCCTTGGACCCGTCATATTCGGCACCCTCGCGGCCGCCCCACATCACGAAGGTTTCCGCGCCGAGCTCGGCTGCGAGGTCAATATTGGTGAGGACCTTCCGCAGCGCGAATCGCCGGATGGAGCGGTCGTTGCTGGTGAAGCCGCCGTCCTTGAAGACCGGGTGGCTGAACAGGTTGGTGGTGACCATGGGGACCTTGAGCCCGGTCTGATCGAGTGCTTCGCGGAAGCTGGAATGGATGCTCGCCCGCTGCTGGTCGGTCGAGCCGAACGGCACGAGGTCGTTGTCGTGGAACGTGATGCCGTATGCACCGAGTTCGGCAAGCCGGTTGACTGCTTCAACTGGATCGAGCGCCGCACGGGTGTCGGTGCCGAAAGGGTCGGTGCCGGTCCAGCCGACGGTCCAGAGGCCAAAGGTAAAGCGATCCGCGGGGGTGGGCTGAGGTGACATGAAGTACTCCGCACTGAGTTGAGATGGATAAGTTCGTGACTAAAACATATAGCTAAGACGGGCGGGCGTCAACGGCTGGTGCCGAAGTGTTTCCCAATGACGGTGCTATGTTTACGTCCAGTACAAATTGACGGCAGGGGAGTCGAATGAGCGAGCGCAGCGGCACGGAGGACCTCCGCCGTCGTAATCTCTCGGCGGTCCTCACCGAGGCGCACCGGCACGGACCGCTGACGCGCGCGGCGCTTGTTCAGCGGTGCAGTCTGACGCGCTCGACCATCGGAGCGCTCGTCGGCGAGCTGTCAGCTCTCGGCCTGGTCTATGAGACGGACGCCGCCGCAGCGCGCGTGGGCAGGCCAAGCCCTCTGGTCCATGCGAGTGAGCGCGTCGTGGCGCTCGCCGTCAACCCGGACGTGGATGCCGTGACGGTCGGGGTCGTCGGGCTCGGCGGGAAAGTACACCGGCGCATCCGCTACAGCACGTCGTCGGTACCCACCCTGCGTGAAGCAGTCAACATCACCCGCGCGGTAGTCGAAGGACTCTCGGTGGAACTGGCCGGAGCCGAGCATGTGGCCGGCGTCGGTCTGGCCGTTCCGGGGCTGGTCAATGCGGGTGCAGGCGTTGTGCGTCTGGCTCCGCATCTCGGCTGGAAGGAGGCCGACGTCGTCGGGCCTTTCCAGGAAGCGCTCGGCATGCCGGCGGTGGCGGCCAATGATGCGACGCTGGGGACCCTGGCCGAGAGCATCTTCGGTGCGGCCGCGGGATACCGCGATGCGCTCTATCTGAACGGCAGCGCGTCGGGGATCGGTGGAGGGGCCATCGTCGGCGGCGTGCCGCTGGGCGGAGCCTCCGGGTATGCCGGCGAGTTTGGGCACATGGTGATCAGGCCGGACGGCGAAGCGTGCCACTGCGGACGCCGCGGCTGTCTCGAGACAGAGGTCAATCTGGAGCGGCTGCTGAAGGTGGTCGGGCTGGAGCGGGCCGACGGCGATCAGCTCGAGGACGCGCTTGGCCCCGGGCTGCCGTTTCCCGTGCTCCGCGAGATCCGCCGCCAGACAGACCTGCTCGCGGTCGCGCTCAGCAATCTCGTGAACGTTTTCAACCCTGAGGTCATTGTGCTGGGCGGGTTCCTGGGCGTGCTGCTCGATGCGGACCGGGAGCGGCTGGGTACGGCCGTTGCCCAGGGCCCGATCAGCGGCCTCGGTGCCGAAGTGCGCCTTGAACGTGCCGCCCTCGGGTCCGAGCTACTCCTCGTCGGTGCAGCGGAGGCCGTGTTCGCCGGTCTCCTCACCGAACCCAGGAGCATCGCCTCCCACCCGTGAAGTTTTTGTCGCCGTTCTGCCGTTAAAGCGCCCGGATAACAGCAGAACGGCGACAAAAACTCCAGTGGGTCAGGGCGCCGGGGGAGCTGCGGCTTCCGGTCCCGGTGGACGCCGTCGTCGTACCCCGACGGTCACTCCCACCGACGCAGCCGTGACCAGGATCAGGGCAATAATCTCGCGGGTGCCAAGCGCCTGTGCCAGCACCAGCAGCCCCGCGAGAGCCGCCATCGCCGGACCCAAAGCGGACAGCACCCCGAACACCCGCGTGGACAGCCGCTGCAGGGCGAGCATCTCGAGCGCATAGGGGAGTGCGCTGGACAGCAGCGCCACGCCCACGAATACCGGCAGTACCACCGGCGAGGCCAGCACCCCGCCGAGCGCGGCCGTGGCTCCGAACGGCATCGCGATGACGGCGCCGATCGCCATCGATACCGCCAGCCCCTCCACGCCGGGGACAAGCCGCCCCACCCGCGCGCTGGCCAGGATGTAGACCGCCCAGAACGCACCGGCACCGAGGGCAAAAAGGATGCCGGCAAGCGGCAGGTCACCGCCGTCGTCGAACCCCAAAAGAACGACGCCGGCAAACGCCAACAGTGCCCACGCCGCGTCAGCGATGCGCCGGGTTTGGACCAGAGCAAGCAGGAGGGGGCCCGTGAATTCCAGCGTCACGGCAACGCCGATCGGAATGACACCGATGGCGAGGTAGATCAGGCTGTTCATCCCCGCGAGTGCGATGCCCAGCACCGTAGCGGCGGCCCACTGCTCGCGCTTCCAGCCGCGCACGTTCGGACGGACGGCGATGAGCAGAATCAGCGCGCCGAACACCAGACGGAGCAGCACCGCGCCGGTGGGTCCCACCGCATCGAACTGGGTCCTCGCCAGCGCCGCCCCGAACTGTACGGAGAGGACGGCCGCGATCATCAGCACGGGAGCGGGAATGGAAGAGGTGCGCATACCTCCATTCTGTCCGGCTCAACCGGCCGGCCGGTTCACCGCTCCGTGTTGACGTACTTTCGAGTCAGCTCCCGGATGGTCGCGGCGGCGCAATCCTTCATTTCGGGCAGACCTTCAGCGACTGCACCGAGGTCTCCGCGCTTCAGGGTGGACTCGAGATCCGCTGTCAGCCGGGCCAGCCGGGTGGCGCCGATCATGGTGGCGGTGATCCGCACGCTGAGCAGCGCGTCGAGGGAAGCTGCTGCGTCTCCGCCCTCCACCGTGTGGACCAACCGGAGGTATCTGTCATCCCAGTAGGCGATGAAGTCCCGGACAAAGGAGCGGGCCGGGGCAGGGTCGTCGAACTCGTCCTCCAGTCTCCGCAGCACGCTCCAGGTCACCAGCGGAGGGCGTTTGTTTGCTGCCATGAGTGTCTCCGATCAAGGTGGGGGTCAGGGAACCGGGGAGGCGACAACGACGACGTTCTTCCCCCACAGGTCCTCGGTGTAACAGCTGATGAGGACCAGCCGGTTTGGAAGAATGCGCCAGATATCGCTGTCTTTCAGCGTGGATTTCAGGAAGGTGGTCACTGAATCGACCCGATAGGTCAGGACGCCCGTGGCCGTAGTCACCGTGAATGTTTCCCCGGGCGTTGCGCCGCTGCTCAGCCGGTTGAAGGGGGCATCCCGGTCCTCCCAGCTGTGTCCGATGACGTAGGTTGTGTTGGTCGATCCGTAACCCGGGGTGCCGAAGGATGAAAGCCAGTATCCATCGAGCGTGAACGGCGGCACGAGGGACTGGGTTTCCCGGGACGCCTGGTCGATTTCCATGGGATACACCGCGACGTCGATGCCCGCCGCTGCATACTCGATCCGTAGCGGAGGGGAGGCGAGCGGTCCCTGAATTTCGGTGGGAACCGGTGGCGGAGGAGCCGCTTCTGCCTGCTGCCGTGGAACGGAGCGGTTCACGGGCTCAGGGGTGAGGGCGTCGTCGGGCACGGTGTCGACGATCCGGACCGCAACGGCAGGCGTGTCGGTGAGTACTTTGGCGGTCGACGACGACGGTAGGGAAAGTGCGAGGAACGCCAGCAGCAGCGTGAGGATCACCGCGGTGGTCTTCGACGCCGGTGCCGCGCGGTGGTGCGCTGAATGCCCGGGCGTCGAACCCTGGTGGGTGTTCATGCCCTTTCCCTTCGCCGTAGGTAAAAGGGGAGGCGGGGAGTGTGCACAGCCTCCGCGGTACACACTCCCCGCGTCCGGTTGGAGAAACCTAGTTCCTGATCAGGTTTCTCCGTGCTGCCCAGAGAGCAGCGAGAACCAGGAACGTCACGAACCCGCCGAGCAGCAACGGTGTTTCTTCCGCTGCAGGCTCAGCTCCGCCCGCTGTTTGTACGTTGAAGCCCTGGTTGTTGACCGCGCCGGCAGCAGGCGCTGGCTGCATTGCCGGACCTGCCGGACCTGCCGGACCAGCCGGACCTGCCGGTCCTGGCTGCCCCGGCTGTCCCGGCTGTCCTGGTTGACCCGGTTGCCCTGGCTGTCCTGGTTGTCCAGGCTGGCCCGGTTGCCCTGGTTCCCCTGGAGGACCTGGAGGGCCTGGAGGGATTGCCGGCCCTTCAACCGGCACGGGTACGCAGCCGTTGTTGTAGGTTGCTTGTCCGGTGGCGTCCCAGTTCAGTCCTGCGGGCAGGGCGGTGTTGGGCGGGATGATGTCTGCGCTGTGGTCGCCGTGTCCTTCGAGCCCGTTGAGGCTGATGCGGATTGCCTCGTAGGGGTGGGTGGCGGAGCCGGTGGCGTGGCAGATGTCGATCTTTTTGTCGACCGGTGGGATGGCTGGCCCCTCGACCGGCTTGCAGCCGTTCTTGTAGGTCGCTTGGCCGACGGCGTCGTAGTTCAGGCCGGCGGGCAGATAGCTGTTGGGCGGAATGATGTCTCCGCCGTGGTCGCCGTGTCCCTCAAGTCCGTTCAGGTCCACCTTGTTCGTCACATACGGGTTGCCTTCTGACCCGGTGGCGTGACAGATTTCAACTTTCTCTCCAGGTGTAGCAACCGCGGTCGGCACAACACCCAGCGACAGCAACCCCAGGATGCCCAGGGCTGCGAATAGACGCCTCATTTCATTACTCCATTCACCTCTGACATGGCACTGGTGACCGCGCGACACACGGTGGAGTTTGGACGGGAAGGCCGGACATTCGCCGTTGTGCGGGTCCTGAGCGGCCTTCATGAGGCTTGCCAATCCTGCGTCACTTGTCAGATGAATGCAGTAAGGGAGCCTCCCCCACCCGCGAAGTCATCAGTCGTACCTGCTCAACGTAGAAGTGGAGGGACAGGAAAACATCAGTACCGATTACCCGTTTAATTGGCCCGAGGACTACTCGAACGCAATGTGCTACTTGCTTTAGGGCACTATTTGGGCGTCGACTACTTGTTCAGCGGCTGTCAGGCCCAGACTTCCCAAATCCCGCAGCGTCCTCTAATCTGGGAACTCATAAACGAACGCTATTCGTTTTATGTTACGCGGCACGACTGCCGTGGTTAGAGAGGACACCATGAGGATCATCGAAAGCGACGTCGTCGTCGTTGGAGCCGGCCCGTCCGGACTGATGGCAGCGAGGGAGCTGCGTAAGGCCGGCCACTCCGTTACGGTCCTGGAGGCCAGGGACCGCGTGGGAGGGCGCACGCACACCGATACCATCGACGGCGCGGTGCTGGAGGTCGGTGGGCAGTGGGTGTCCCCGGACCAGACGGCGCTGATCGGCCTCCTCGACGAGCTGGGACTGCAGACCTACTCCCGCTACCGGGACGGCGAGTCCGTATACATCGGGACCGATGGGAAGGCCGTCCGCTACACCGGCGAGATGTTCCCGGTCAGCCGCCGGACCGGCGCGGAAATGGCCCGCCTCATCGAGGAGCTGGACCGGTTGGCCGCGCAGATGGATCCGAGGGCGCCATGGGATCACCCGCAGGCCCGCGAACTGGACACGGTCTCGTTTTCCACCTGGCTGCGGCAGCAGTCCGCCGATGAGGAAGCCTGCAACAACATCGGCCTGTTCGTCGCCGGCGGCATGCTCACCAAGCCCGC
Source organism: Arthrobacter subterraneus (assembly GCF_900099735.1). Classification (GTDB taxonomy): domain Bacteria; phylum Actinomycetota; class Actinomycetes; order Actinomycetales; family Micrococcaceae; genus Arthrobacter_D; species Arthrobacter_D subterraneus. The sequence goes on from NZ_FNDT01000010.1 coordinate 92,916, forward strand.
CCATTCCTTCTCCACCCTGCAGGCGGTGCTGATGGCCGCCTCCGCGGGTTCCTTCTCACACCTCGTCGACGAGGATTTCATCCTCGACAAGCGTGTGGTCGGCGGAATGCAGTCCGTTTCAGAACGGATGGCAGCGGAGTTGGGGGACGACGTCGTACTGAACAGTCCCGTGCGCACCCTCCGCTGGAGCGCGGCGGAGGACGGAACCACAAGCGTGGCCGCCATCTCGGAGGAGGTCACGGTGAACGCCCGCTACGCGGTCATGGCCGTCCCGCCGAACCTCTATTCCCGGGTCTCCTTCGAGCCGCCCCTGCCGCGCCGGCAGCACCAGATGCACCAGCACCAGTCGCTCGGTCTGGTCATCAAGGTCCACGCCGTGTACTCCACGCCGTTCTGGCGCGAAGACGGACTCTCCGGCACTGGATTCAGCGCCGGCTCCATCGTCCAGGAGGTCTACGACAACACCAACCACCAGGACTCCCGCGGCACCCTCGTCGGGTTCATCTCCGATGAAAAGGCCGACGCGATGTTCGAACTCGACCCTGAGGAACGCCGCCGGCGGATCCTCGAATCGATCGCCGGATTCCTGGGGCCGCAGGCGCTGACACCCGAGGTGTACTACGAGTCCGACTGGGCCTCCGAGGAATGGACCCGCGGCGCCTACGCCGCCAGCTACGACCTCGGCGGGCTCACCCGCTACGGCCGGCACCAGCTGACCCCTGTCGGCCCGATCCACTGGTCCAGCTCCGACCTCGCGGCCGAGGGCTACCAACACGTGGACGGCGCCATCCGCATGGGTCAGTACACCGCCTGGAACATTGCCGCGGCGCTTGCCAAGCAACGCGCCCTCATCGGCTAGGGGCCCCCGTGACTGGAATGACAAGCACCACCGTCATGCCCGCCGAATGGGCCCGGCATGAGCGCACCTGGCTGGCGTTCCCGCCCGCCAATGACACGTTCGGCGCACCCGGGAGCGAGAGCCTGCGCCGGGCACGTGAGGCATGGTCCCGCGTCGCGAGAACAATTGCCCGCTACGAGCCCGTGACCGTCCTCGCCAACCCAGACGACGCCGACACCGCCCGGACACTGCTCGGCGCCGACATAACGGTCACCGAAACAGTGCTCGACGACGCCTGGCTCCGCGATTCAGGGCCCACCTTCGTGCACCGGAGCAGCGGCGCCGTGAGTGCCGTGAACTGGGTCTTCAACGGCTGGGGTGCGCAGCACTGGGCTGCGTGGGAGAACGACCAGCACGTGGGTCGGGCCGTCGCGGCCTCCGCCGGGACACCGGTCGAGGACAGCCGCCTGGTCAACGAGGGCGGCGGCTTCCACATCGACGGCCGCGGCACCGTGCTCCTGACCGAGACCGTCCAGCTGGACCCGAGGCGCAACCCGGGAGCCACCCGGGAATCGGTCGAAGCCGAGATTCACGCCCGGCTGGGCACCCGGCACGCCATCTGGCTGTCTCGCGGCCTCGGCCGCGACTACGAGGAGTTCGGCACCCGTGGACACGTGGACATTGTCGCCGCGTTCACGCCGTCGGGCGCAGTCCTCCTCCACAGGCAGGACAACCCAAACCACCCCGACTACGAGGTGACGCGGCTCCTGAAGAAAGAGCTTGAACAGGAAACCGGCGCCGACGGCCGCCCCCTCGTAATCATCGACGTCCCGGCCCCGACAGTGACCACCGACGACGACGGCTTCGTGGACTACTCCTACATCAACCACTACGTGTGCAACGGTGCAGTGATCCTGTGCGCCTTCGATGACGCCAACGACGCCGTTGCCGCCGACATCCTCGGCCGCGCCTACCCGGGACGCACCATCGAATTGGTCGACGCCCGCGACATTTTCTCCTTCGGCGGCGGCATCCACTGCATCACCCAACAGCAGCCCGCGCCGCTCGAAAACAAGGGGGAGCGGTAATGGGATTCAACGTCGTCGAAGCAGGCATCGCGGACCTCCGCGAAGCCCTTGAAACGGGCCAGGTGACCAGCGAGGAACTCGTCGAGTCCTATCTGAACCGCATCGCGGCCTATGACCACGCGGGTATCCGGCTCAACTCCGTGATTGTGATGAATCCGGAGGTCCTGGCGAAAGCCCGCGCCTCGGACGAGCGCAGAAAAAACGGGAAAACGCTCAGCCCGCTGGACGGAATCCCGTACACGGCCAAGGACAGCTACCGGGTCAAAGGCCTCACCGTCGCCGCGGGATCCCCGGCATTCCAGGGTCTCATCGCACAGCAGGACGCCTTCACCATCGGCCGGCTCCGGAGCGCCGGAGCCATCCTGATCGGGCTCACCAACATGCCACCGATGGCCAACGGCGGCATGCAGCGCGGCGTCTACGGCAGGGCGGAAAGCCCCTACAACGCCGAGTATCTCCCGGCCGCGTTCGCCTCCGGTTCTTCCAACGGGTCCGGCACGGCGACGGCGGCCAGTTTCGCAGCGTTCGGACTGGCGGAGGAAACGTGGTCCTCCGGCCGCGCCCCGGCATCGAACAACGGACTGTGCGCGTACACGCCCTCGCGGGGAGTCATCTCCGCCCGGGGTAACTGGCCGCTGGTGCCGACCATGGACGTGGTGGTCCCGCATGCGCGCACCATGGCGGACCTGCTCGAGGTCCTCGACATCATCGTCGCCGATGACACCGAGACCCGCGGCGACTTCTGGCGCGTCCAGCCCTGGGTGTCCATTCCGCGTGCGTCCGAGGTGCGCCCGCCCTCTTACCTGTCCCTGGCGGCAGGTGCCGGCGCGCTGAAGGGGAAGCGCTTCGGTGTGCCGCGCATGTACATCAACAAGGATCACGACGCCGGCACCGCGCCAATGCCCGGAATCGGCGGCCCCACAGGCCAACGGATCCAGACGCGCCCATCCGTCATTGCGCTCTGGGAGGCGGCGCGGTGCGACCTGGAACGCGCGGGCGCGGAGGTGGTCGAGGTCGACTTCCCGGCGGTGTCCAACTACGAGGGCGATCGGCCGGGAGCGCCAACCATCCGGACACGCGGCTTGGTGAGCCCGGAGTACCTCCAGCGGGAGATCATGGACCTGAGCGCGTGGGCGTGGAACGACTTCCTCGACGCGAACGGGGATCCGCAGATGCCGAGCCTCAAGCAGGTTGACGGCGCGGCCATCTTCCCGGCACCGGACGGCGCACTCCCGGACCGCTACACCGGGTTCGACGACGACATCGCCGAGTACCCCGACGTCATCCGCGCCAACGAGGGCCTGCAGCTGGCCGACATCCCGCACCTCGAGGAAGGCCTGCGCGGACTGGAGGAAACCCGCCGGACTGACCTCCATGACTGGATGGACGAGCACGGACTGGACGCCGTGATTTTCCCGGCAGCGGCCGACGTCGGCCCCGCTGACAGCGACACGAACGTCGCCTCGGCGGACCTCGCCTGGCGCAACGGCGTCTGGGTGTCCAACGGCAATCTGGTCCCGCGCCACCTGGGCATCCCGACGGTCACGGTGCCGATGGGCGTGATGGCTGATACCGGCATGCCGGTGGGGCTCACCTTCGCAGGCAAGGCCTACTCCGACAATGACCTGCTGCGCCTCGCGGCGGCTTTCGAGGCAACCGGGTCGCGGCGGGTGGCTCCACCGAGGACGCCGGCGCTCTAACGGACCGCTTCTAGAGCGTCGTAACGAGCCCGGCCACCTTTTCGAGCGCGCCCGGAACCAGGGAGTAGTACGCCCAGGTGCCCCGCTTCTCGCGGTGCAGCAGGCCGGCCTCAACCAGGATCTTCAGGTGGTGGGAGACGGTCGGCTGCCCGAGATCCAGCGGCTCCGTCAGGTCGCAGACGCACGCCTCGCCGGACTCGCCGGCCTTCACGATGGAGAGCAGCCGCAGCCGGTTCGGGTCAGCCAGTGCCTTGAATATGGCGGCCCGCTGCTGCGCATCCTCGCTGCTGAGAGCGGGCTGATCCGACGGGAGGCAGCAGGCGGCGTCCAGCGTCGTTTCAAGGGTTTGCGCAGTGTTCATGAACCCATTATGCACCTTGGATTGACAATGATCGATATAGCTGGTGGTATTCATATCGATTCCCATCAATCTATCTCGCAGGAGACGCGTGAGCACCCAGACTGCACCCTTGCCCCCCGGAGGCGCGCCGGCCGCCGTCGTCGGCAAGCTGTCCACCCTCGATCGCTTCCTTCCCGTCTGGATCATCGCCGCAATGGTCCTGGGGCTGGTCCTCGGTGCGCTGATCCCCGGGCTGAATATGGCGCTGGAGGCTGTGAAGATCGGTGAAGTGTCGCTGCCGATCGCCGTCGGGCTGTTGGTCATGATGTATCCGGTGCTGGCCAAGGTCCGCTATGACCAGACGCACCGGGTGATGGCCGACCGCAAACTGATGGCGGCATCTCTTGCACTCAACTGGCTGCTGGCGCCGGCCTTCATGTTCGCCCTGGCGTGGATCTTCCTGCCCGACCTGCCCGAATACCGCACCGGCCTCATCATCGTGGGCCTCGCCCGCTGTATCGCGATGGTGATGATCTGGAATGACCTCGCGTGCGGTGACCGTGAGGCCGCCGCGGTGCTGGTGTTCATCAACTCGGTGTTCCAGGTCCTCGCGTTCGGCGCCCTCGGCTGGTTCTACCTCCAGCTCCTGCCCTCCTGGCTCGGTCTTCCCACCACCAGCGCCGACTTCTCCTTCTGGGCCATCACCGCCTCCGTCCTCATCTTCCTCGGGATCCCGCTGCTGGCCGGATTTCTCACCCGCACCGTCGGCGAGAAGGCCCGCGGCCGCGACTGGTATGAGAACACGTTCCTGCCCAGGCTCGGCCCGTGGGCGCTGTACGGCCTGCTCTTCACCATCGTGCTGCTCTTCGCGCTGCAGGGTGAGACGATCACCGCCCGCCCGCTCGACGTCGCCCGGATCGCCCTGCCGCTGCTCGTCTACTTCCTCGTTGTTTTCGGGGCCGGTATGCTGACCGGCAAATGGCTCGGTCTCGGTTATGCGAGGACGACGACGCTGGCCTTCTCCGCCGCTGGAAACAACTTCGAACTGGCCATCGCGGTGGCGATCGGCACCTTCGGGGTCACCTCCGGGCAGGCCCTGGCCGGCGTCGTCGGACCGTTGATCGAGGTGCCCGTCCTCGTTGCGCTTGTCTATGTTGCCCTCTGGGTGCAGAAGCGATTCTTCGCTCCTGCACCGCTGTCCGCCTAACCCTTCAGGAGACCCTCATGACTTCAGAGACCACAGATTCCGCCAAAAAGCCTTCCGTCCTTTTCGTCTGCGTGCACAACGCCGGGCGCTCCCAGATGGCGGCGGCGTTCCTCACCACCCTGTCGAAGGGTGCCATCGAGGTCCGCTCCGCCGGATCGCAGCCGGCCGAGAAGATCAACCCGTCCGCGGTGGAAGCCATGGCGGAGGTCGGCATCGACATGAGCAGTGAGATTCCGAAGGTCCTCACCACCGAGGCCGTCAAGGAATCCGACGTCGTCATCACCATGGGCTGCGGCGATGAGTGCCCGTACTTCCCCGGCAAGCGCTACGAGGACTGGGTGCTGGAGGATCCGGCGGGCAAGGGCGTCGAATCCGTCCGGCCCATCCGCGATGAAATCCGTGGCCGCATCGAAGGGCTCATCGAATCCCTGATCCCCGCAACGAAGTAGCAGGAGAACACTCATGGCCACGCAACAGTTGATCATCATCGGATCCGGGCCCGCCGGGTACACGGCTGCCATCTACGCGGCACGCGCAGGGCTGACACCTTTGGTGCTGGCCGGATCCGTCACCGCCGGCGGCGCGCTGATGAACACCACCGAGGTGGAGAACTTCCCCGGTTTCCCCGCAGGAGTGCAGGGCCCGGAACTGATGGAAGGCCTGCAGGAGCAGGCGGAAAAGTTCGGTGCGCAGGTAGTGTTCGACGACGTCACGGAGGTCGATCTGACCGGTCACCTCAAGCGCGTAGTCACCGGCGGCGGAGAATCCCACGAGGCTGTTGCGGTGATTCTCGCGACCGGGTCCGCGTACAAGGAGCTCGGCCTGCCGGAGGAGAAGAAGTTCAGCGGGCACGGCCTGTCCTGGTGCGCCACCTGCGACGGATTCTTCTTCCGGGACCAGGACATCGTTGTTGTCGGCGGCGGTGACTCGGCCATGGAGGAGGCAACGTTCCTCACCCGGTTTGCCCGGTCAGTGACCGTGGTGGTCCGCCGCGACGAGCTGCGTGCCTCCAGGATCATGGCGCAGCGTGCCAAGGACAACCCGAAGATCAGTTTCGCGTGGCATTCCGCGGTCACGGCCATCCATGGCGATGACAAGGTCACCGGCGTGACGCTCACGGATACCCGCAGCGGTGAAACCCGCGAGCATGCCGCGACCGGCATTTTCGTAGCGATCGGGCACCTGCCCCGCACGGAACTTGTGGCCGGGCAGATCGACCTCGACGACGAAGGCTACATCAAGGTCGATTCCCCCACCACGGTCACCAACCGGTCGGGCGTCTTTGCCTGCGGCGACGCGGTGGACCACCGGTACCGGCAGGCCATCACCGCGGCCGGCACCGGATGCGCAGCAGCGCTCGACGCCGAACGGTACCTTGCGGCGCTTGAGGATGCGGACAGCATCGCGACCGCCATGGTCGAGGAACCGACGCACGGCTAGAGCGGATGCGGCTCGTCCCCGTCGGCAGGCCTGCCATTGCCGAGCGGTCATGGCATGCTGGGAGGCGTGCCTACACGACCACCATCACGGGTTCTCTTCTACGGGGTGACAGGGAGCGGTAAGTCGTCGGCTGCGCACGCCTACGCGAAAGCATCGGGTTTGCCTGAGTACTCGGCGGACGATGACATCGGTTGGTTCCCGGGGTGGCAGCAGCGGGCAGTTGAAGAACAGCGCCGGCTAGCTGCGGACATCGCTTCCCGTGAGGAGTGGGTTCTCGACAGTGCCTATGCCACGTGGCGGGATATGGTCCTTCCCCGCGCGGAGCTCATTGTGGCATTGGACTACCCGCGCTGGGTTTCGCTGTCCCGGCTCCTTCGCCGGTCTCTCTACAGGGCGGTGAACGGTCAGCTCGTCTGCAACGGGAACACCGAATCCTTCCGGCGTCTGCTGGCCAGGGATTCCATCATTTGGTGGCACTTCCAGAGCTTCACGAGAAAGCGTCAGGTCATCCAGGCGATGAAAGCCGATCCGGCCCTTCCCCCGGTCATTGTATTCAAGAGACCGCGGGACCTTAGCCGGTGGTTGTCTCACGTGCACAGCGCCAGTGCCGCCTGAGCGTTGCAGTTCTCAGGGGTATCAGAGTCGCGAGTAGCGCGTGAGGCAGTCAATGGCTAAACGGTTCGCGGGTTAGGCGGACGATCGGCACCTGTGTTCCAAGGAGGTCATGCATTTTGGAAGCGCCGTCCGGGAGGAAGCCGTTGCGGCGATAGAATGCGTCTGCTCGGGGATTGTCGGAGGCCATCCACAGGAAAGCGGGTTCATCCTTCAAGGCTGCGTCCAACAGTTGTTGTCCAACGCCGGTGCCGTGGTGCGCGGCGAGGACGTAGAGGCCTTCGAGTTCCAGCGGCCGGGGTGCTTCGCGATCAATTTTGCGGCTCGCCGCGGCCCACCCGACGCCGGTGCCCGTTCCTGTCTTTGCGACCCAGACCCCTGTTGTTCCTCGTCCGATGATTTCGGCCCATCGCGCGGCTCGCGTCTCAACGTCCAATCTGGCAAGGGTTTCGCGCGGAATGAGGTGAGCGTAGGTTTCTTGCCAGGCTTGAATGTGGACCTGCGCGATGTTGTACGCGTCCTCCTGGTCACCCTTGACGATGGTTATTGTCATTCCTCGCCTGTTCCTGATAGCGGAGGAAGGCGACGCTCCTACGCCGCAGCCTTCTTCTTCCGCCGGGTGAACTTGGTCAGCCCCTCGACGACCAGTTCATGATCGGCTTTCTGTGGAAGACCGGAGACAGTGACGACGGCGACCGGTCCGGTTCCGCGCACAATGATCGGGAAGGCTCCGCCATGTGCGGCGTACGCCGACTCATCGAACCAGGCGTTGTCCTCCATCCGGCGTCCTCCGAGCCGTCCGCGCAGGCTGACCAGCAGGGACGGGACCCCGTAGCGCTCAACGGTGCGGGCCTTCTTCTCGACCCAGAAGTCGTTGTCCAAAGTCGCCCCTGGCAGCGAGACATGGAACAGGATGTGTGTTCCGCGGCGGATGTCGACGGCCACTGGCATGTCCCGTTGAGTGGCAAGCTCCACGATCAGCAGGCCAAGGGCAAGCGCGTCCTCCTGGTTGAATTTCGCTAGTTGAAGCTTGCGGGTCTCTTCCTCGATACGGCCGATCAATGCTTCGAGGGCGGGCTGGGACTGCTCTCCGGAGGCGTCCGGGTCGAACTCAACCTCTGAACTCTGGTTCTCAGTCACGTAGCGTCTCTCTCCTCGGCGGCGGACTCAATGTACGAGCCTATCGGAACGCCGGAGAGCACTGTTGGAGGGCAATGTCCCCTTGCGGATCCGAGACCGATCGGGACGGGCAAAGGCCGGGGCGCCTTCACAATGATGTGAAGGCGCCCCGGCCGGTTTTCCGAGCGCGACGGCCGGTTTTAGCCGATGCCGAGCTGAACGAAGACGAACCAGACCAGCAGCGGCACGACGGCGATCATGGCGATCGCCCAGAGCAGCAGGGCGCGGAAGAACATCCGCTCATCCTTCGGCTGGGCGCTGGCCATCAGCAAAGCGCCGCTGGTGGACATTGGACTGACATCCACGACAGAGGAACTGATGGCGATGGCGGTGACCACGCCGATCGGGGTCAACATCGGGTCCAGGGCAATCGGAGTGACGACAGGGCTGATGACGCCCAGCGTTCCGGTGGTCGACGCGAACGCAGAAACCATTCCGACGACGTAGCTGGTGACCAGAGCGGCGATGGAGCCGTTGCCGAGGCTCTCGATGCCCGCCTGCAGTTCATCAAGGGCGCCCATCGCTTCAAGCATGCCCACGTAGGTGACGATGCCGGTGACCAGGATGATCGCGCTCCAGGGCATGCTCTCCATGGCAGGTTTCTGCACTCCGGGGTTCACCGCGATCAGCACGAGCGAGAGGATCAGTGAGGCGACGCCGACGTCGATGCCGAACACGGTTGTCAGCACCAGCAGCGAGACCAGGGCAACGAGCGTGAGGATGCGCATGGGCGTGACTGGAACCTTGGTGACCGTCCGGGTTTCCGTGCGCACGGCCGTGAGAGTAGCGGTGCCGGCAGGTGTGCCACCGCCGGAGGGTGAGATGCCCGCACCGGATGTACCGCCGTCGTCGTTGGTTCTGGCAGCGCTGCCGCCATCTTCGCGCTTGGCGGCACGGCGCTTCATGATGCTCTGAATCACTACATAGGCAATGAGGGCGAGCACAGCGTTGAAGAGGAAGCAGTACACGAAGAGCTTCCAGGAATCACCGGACGCACCGGCACTGTCCAGCATCTGGTTTCCCAACACGCCGAACGGGTTCACCGGTGAGAATGCCCCTGCGTTGGCGCCCTGAACGATCACCAGGCCCATGGCGAGCGTGCTGATTCCAAAGCGCATGCCCAGCGCGAGCGCAACAGGTGCCACGATCGCGATGGCAGCGGGCGTGAAGGCGCCCGCGGCGGCCAGCGAGGCCGTGAGCAGGAACATCAGGATGGGAACCAGCACCTTGCGGTCCCCGGCCAGCCGCTCACACCAGTAGGCGAGCAGGTCGATGGTCCCGGTGACCCGCACAATCGCAAAGAGCAGTGTGGCTCCGACGAGGATGAAGAAAAGACCGGCGGGGAATGCACCGATCACTTCCTTGATATCGAGCCCGGCCAGCAGCGGTCCGACAATGAAGGCCGCGACGACGGCGATCAGTCCCGCGTTGACACGAGTGAATGATCCCCAGGCGAAGGCAGCGATGAGAACGAGGAAGGCAATGAGGGCGAGTGACATGGTGCTGCCCTACTTCACAGCCGGAACGAGGTCGCCGGCGAGAAGACGCCCGGCACCCGAAATCGCCGGCGTGTGGCCGAGGGCCTTGAGGATCTCATAGGTGGTTGCGACGGCGGCAGTGATTACCGGCACCCCGAGCTGATCCTCAGCGGTCTGAACCGCAGCCAGCGACGGCATCTGCACGCACGCCGAGAGAATCACAGCGTCAACGCCCTCGCGATTCAGCTTCTGGGCAATGCCGGGAAGCTGCTGCGGGTCCAGACGTCCCACTTCGAGATTGTTGTCAACGGACAGGGAAACCGAATCGACAACCTCGATGCCGGCGCCTTCGATGTAATCGGCGACGGTCTGGGTGAGTGCCGGAACGTACGGGGTCACCATGGCGATGCGGCGCGCGCCCATCTCCTGGAGAGTGCGGACGAGTGCACCGGCGCTGCTGGTGACCTCGGCCGGGTGTCCGTTGTTGGCCGCAGCGTCGGCGATCGTCTGCTCTGATCCGACGTGCGCGTTTGGCCCCTGCGCCATGACGGCGACAAGGCAGGCGTAGGCGATCACGTCGACGTCGGCGTCGGACACCGACGCGGCGCAGTCAGCAGCCTTGCCCACCATGGCGGCGAGCTCTTCCCGGTTGACCCTCTTCATACCGGCCCGGGCGGAGTGAAAGGTGTAACGGTGTCCGGTGGCTTGGGACTGGCGCCGGAAAAGCTCCGGCAGTTCCGTTTCCATCGTGGTGTTGGAGCTCGGGACAATAAGCCCAATACGGGAGGTGTTCGCCGGCGCCTGGGCCGGTTCTGTTTCGCAACATGCAGCAGCGGTGTTCATATGCGTCCTTCACGACGTTGTGTTTGTGGCTCCACACCCATAAACCCGTGTGGTGGGTTGTTATCCCATAATGTGGGTTGCATCACGACATGTCAAAACGGCCTGTGTTCCGCTACTACGATGGACGCGTCGATTCTCTTGAAAGGCCTCTCCGTGGCATCAGATAGCACCCGTGGTTCCGCGCCTATTCTGGTGCTGCAGAAGATCAGCCAGATCCTCGACTGCTTCACTCCGGAGTCCCCGGAGCCGACGCTTCAGCAGCTTGCCCGGCAAACCGGGCTCCCTTCGAGCACGTGCCAGCGGCTGGTTCAGAGTCTGGTTCACGAGGGTTATCTGGACCGCGACGGCGACCGGTACCGGATTGGCATCCGACTGGTCCGCTGGGCTTCAACCGGGACCACCGGCATGGACATCGTCCAGCTCACCAAACCGATCCTCCAGAGCCTGCGTGATGAGACCGGCGAGACTGCCTGCCTCTACGTGCGCGACGGCGCCTTCCGGACCATCGTCGCTGTGGCCGAGACCCGCCATGTTGTCATGCGTCCTTTCGCGGTTGGCATGGTGATGCCGATCCACGCGGGAGCGCCGGGCAAGGTCTTCCTCGCCTATGATCCTGATGCCCGTGCAACCCTTGAGGGGAGTGAACTCGCCAAATTCACCTCCGATACTCCGGACAGCCTGGCTACCCTGGATGCTCAGGCGGAGGTGACACGGAAGCAGGGATTCTTCGCGGCGTTTGGTGAACGGCACAGTGATGTCGGCTCTATTGCAGCGCCGGTGTTCAATGTCGCGGGGACCCTCGTGGCCGTCCTGGGCCTGGGCTTTCCCACCCAGCGGGTAACCGAGAGCGATGTCCAACAGTTGGGGCCGGTGGTGGCAGCGGCGGCTCAGGCCGCGAGCCATGCCCTCGGCTATGTTGAGCGTGCTTAGAGGAGCAAGCCCGCGCGTGGTGACGGGGAATACGATTTCGTTCGCTGGCGTTGCCTACCCCCGGAACAATGCACGTCGTCAAACTTGATGTTCAGGAGTTATTCATGCCCACTACGGTTTCTGCCTACGCCGCTCCCTCGGCCACCGAGGACCTTGTCCCCACCACCATCGAACGCCGCGACGTCGGGCCCGACGACGTCCTGATCGACATCAAGTTCGCCGGCATCTGCCACTCCGACATCCACACCGTCCGCGGCGACTGGGGTCCGCAGCAGTTCCCGCTGGCACCCGGCCACGAAATTGCCGGCATCGTCACCGAAGTCGGCTCCAACGTGAGCAAGCACGCCGTCGGCGACCGCGTGGGAGTCGGCTGCATGGTCAACTCCTGCCGCGAGTGCAAAAACTGCCAGGCCGGTGAGGAGCAGTACTGCCTGAACGGCAACGTCGGCACCTACGGCGCCGTGGACCGCGACGGAACCATCACCCAGGGCGGCTACTCCACCCATGTTGTGGTGACCGAGGACTTTGTTGTCCGGATCCCCGAAGGTATCGAGCTGGACGCCGCCGCCCCCCTGCTCTGCGCGGGGATCACCACCTACTCGCCGCTGCGGCACTGGGGTGCCGGACCCGGCAAGAAGGTCGCCGTCGTCGGGCTTGGCGGGCTTGGCCACATGGCGGTCAAGATCGCCCACGCCATGGGCGCGGAAGTGACCGTTCTGTCCCAGTCGCTGAAGAAGCAGGAGGACGGGCTGCGCCTCGGCGCGGACGCCTACTACGCCACCAGTGATGAGAACACCTTCACGGAACTGGCGGGCTCCTTCGACCTGATCATCAACACGGTCAGTGCGTCCCTGGACATCAGCGCCTACCTCGGACTGCTGAGCCTCGACGGTGCACTGGTCAACGTGGGCGCGCCCGCGGAACCGCTTCGCGTGCAGGCGTTCGCGCTCATCGGTGGCCGGCGGTCCTTCGCCGGATCCATGATCGGCGGCATCCGCGAGACCCAGGAAATGCTCGATTTCTGCGCCGAGCACAACCTCGGCGCCGAGATCGAGCTCATTCCGGCCGACAAGATCAACGACGCCTACGAGCGCGTCCTGGCCTCGGATGTGCGGTACCGGTTCGTCATTGACACGTCGACGCTGAACTAGCCCTTAGGGGAACTGACAGCGGCCTGCCCGAGCAGCTAGTGCTCGGGCAGGCCGCTTTTGCTTTTGTCTGCAGGCCCGGTCAGGTGAAGCTGAAGACCGGCGGAAACACAACGACGACGACGGCGGCCCACGCGCCATAGACCGGCAGGTACCGTGTCTGCCAGTCTTCAAGCTGCCCGAAGGGCCGGCGTCCCCTGATGAATCCGATTGTGAGCCAGTCGGCCCGGACCAGGTGAACCAGGAGAAGGACGTTCAGTCCGAGGGCAGCGATCTTGTTGGGACTGAGTCCAAACTCGGCGATCCTGGTCAGCATCGCCGTCAGCATTACGGCATCTACCGCCAGTGCGGCCCCGACCAGCAGAAGCTGCAGCCCATCGGACAGCCCAGGCCGTGCAAGGGAATTTCGCGCAGAAATCGAATAGAGCAGCAGGGCCAGCACCAGGATCAGGATCGCGTCCATGAGGATCAGCAGTTCACGATCCACGTTCACCAGGCCACCGGAGGCTGCGAGGACGCCGAGTAGCGCCAGCAGCATCAGGATGGTGAGCGGTGTGAAGATGCGTGTCAGGACCGGCGCGATGTTCTCGACGACGTTCTGCTTCGCTTCCACGAGCCAGGCTGCGACCACCAGCGCGCCGGGTACCGCGAAGGGCAGGATCCATTCGGCAAGGACCGGTTCAAAGTCGGTGCCGATGAGGGAAAAGGCGCCGAGCGTGAGTCCGATCAGCACCGCTCCGCCCAGTGCCAGGAGCGTGTAGTAGATCGCGAATTCGCCGGTGAACCGGACAAAGTCCATCCGGCGGCTGTCCGATTGCCACCGTCCGCCGACGTACGCCAGTCCCGCCAGCATCCACAGGATTACCGGCGCATGCAGCACCGCCAGCCACTCCGTGGAGCCGCCGGGGGAGAAGGGGTACACATTGACGACCACGGCGAGGACCGCGAAGGGGATGGCGAGCGCCGACAGGACGGCCAGGGTCAGCCGGCGTTTCCACGCGAAATAACCCGTGAGGAACGGGAAAACCAGCAAACCAAGGTTCCGTGCAAAGACGTTCTCGTTTTCGATGAGTGAAAAGCCGACCTTCACCGCGATGCCGGCACCCACCGCCAGCGCCAGAACAACGGCGAGTTCGCGCCAGGGGGGCGTGCCGCCGTCGTCGTCTCTTGTTTCGGGGAGGAGGACGAGCTGCTTCCACAGCCGGTCCGAATGTTCGCGCGCGAATTCGCGCGAGACGGCGTCGAGGTTGCCGAGGCGCCGGATGGCCACGAGGAAGGCCTCCTCGTCATCGAGGCCGGTGGCTTTCCGCTCGGCGATCTGTTCGCGGAGGTGGTCTTCGAGCTCGTCGACGTCAGCGGCGGAGATGGCCTGACTGCGCTGGACGTAGCTGCGCCACCTATCGATCTGCGCCTCAAGTTCTGCGTGCGCCATCATGCCCGCCCTTCAGCCGCCGAGGGCGGTCGCTGTGTGGTGTGCCAGACCTGCCGGAGCGCGTCGGCGACGACGGTCCACTGCTGCTGGCGTTCCGCGAGCGCTTCCATGCCGGCCTGGGTGATTGCGTAATGCTTACGACGGCGGCCGGCCTCGGAGGTGCCCCATGAGGAGTCCACGTAGCCGAGCCGTTCGAGGCGGTGCAGGAGCGGGTAGAGCATTCCGTCGCTCCATTGCATGCTGCCGCCGGAGAGCTCGCTGACGCGTTTGAGGATGGCGTACCCGTAGAGGTCTCCTTCGGCCAGAATGCCGAGAACGAGGGGTGTGGCGGAGGCTGCCACGAGGTCTTTGTCGATGCGCATGACGTCTCCGTATACCTAGAGCTATTAGGTAGAAAAGCATAGCAGTGCTAGGTATGTTGCGCTTCGGTTCACAAGCCTACGGTGGAAGCCCATACAGAGTTGAGGGGTGCGTCATGGCCGAACTTCGCATCGAGCAGTGGTGGATGCTGCTGGACACCAGCGACAAGGAATGGTTCCGCGAAAACCTGCGGGCTCCGGAGGTTGACCCCCAGGCGGCGAGCGCGGTGCGGGAGGCCGGCGGGCCCGATCTGACCGGTTCGACGCTCCCGCCGCGGGACTGGGATTTTATCGAAATCCAGTCGGAGTTTGTGGACTGACGGTCCAGGAGGACTGCAAGATAGTGACGGTCGGGTCCGCGATGCCGGGCCGCTTCCCCCAAGTACTCGGCCAGCTTTCGGCGCGCCGCTGGCAACACGCCGTCATTCCCGGCCCGTCCCAACCAGAAAGTGGGGAATCCGGGCCGGGTATAACCGGGCTGGGCGCCCGGCCTAGGCACCAGCCTCGCAGACAACACCCCTAGAACGTCACCCCGCAACGCAGCGCCACGTTGGCAAACGGCGTCGCTTCACCGGTCCGGATGATGAGCCGGGCCTCCGCGAGCAACTCCTTCAGCTCCTCGTGGCTCACGATGGCGGGGGCGAGTCCCTCACCCCGCACAGCGTCCTCCACCGCGGTCGCGGACGCTTCCGAGGCGATGATGGACCCCTCGACTTCGACGTCGGCGAGCACCGCCCGCAGCACATCGACAAACCGCGGCATTCCCTTGACCAGGGCGAGGTCGACGACGGCGGCAGAGTCGGGAAGCGGCATGCCGCAGTCCGTGATCATCACCAGATGCCCGTGGCCCAGGGTGCTCAGCCGGGCGTTCACCGGTCCGTTCAGTATTCCGGTTTTCTTCATGCCCGCACTCCCGCCTCGGACGGTGCCTCCGGGAGGACGTCGGACAGCGACGGATAGGAGGGCTGTGCGCCCTCCGCGCCGACCGCAAACGCGCCGACCCGCACCGCGAAGGTGACGGCGTCGGGAAGTGGATCGCCGGCAACCAACCGGGCTGCCAGTGCACCAACAAACGCGTCTCCGGCGCCGGTGGTGTCCACCACGGAAACCCGCGGTGCCGGAACTTCGAGCACGCCCGATGACGTTGCCAGGAGCGCACCGGCGCCGCCCAACGTCATCACGACAGACCCGAAGCCGCAGGCAAGGAGCGCACGGGCGGTTTCCGCGTGGTCCGACGGCGCAGGTGCACCGGTCAGCTGCGCGAGCACCAGCGCACCCTCATGTTCGTTGACCACGAGCGGGTCGGCACGCAGCAGGGTCGAGCGCTCCAGCTCGACCACCGGTGCCAGGTTGATCAGCACCCTGCCCCGGGCCGCAGCAACCGCTGCGGCAACCGAGGCGGCAGGAATCTCGCCCTGCAAAACCAGCACACCGGCGTCGGAAATCAAGCCCGCAGCCGAAGACACGAGTGAGGGTGAAACCTCCCCGTTGGCACCGGGAATGACCACAATAGTGTTCTCACCGTCGTCGTCGACTTCCACAATGGCGACGCCGGTGGTGGTCTCAAGACGTTCGACGCCATCGGTATGGACTCCGGCAGCGAGCAGACCGGAGAGCGCGACGTCGGTGTAGGCGTCCCTGCCCACAGCACCGACCATGGTGGTCGGTGCTCCCAGCTTCGCCGCAGCTACAGCCTGATTGGCGCCCTTGCCGCCGGGCATCACCGTCATGGTCCGTCCCAGCAGGGTTTCGCCCGGCTGGGGGTGGCGTTCCAGTGTTACTACGAGGTCGGCGTTGATGGACCCTACAACGACGACGCCCGGCGGCCGTGTGCTCATTTGGTGAATTCACCGACATTCTCCGAGTTCACGGTGGTGACCGGAACGGGGATGGTTGCTTCGACAGTCTCGCCGGCGAGGAGCTGCTGGAGTACCTCGACGGAGCGCTTGCCGAGCTCGGCGGGCTGCTGCGCGATGGTGGCAGTCATGGTGCCTTCCTCGATGGCAGCCAGTCCGTCCTCGGTGCCGTCGAAGCCAACGACCATGACCTCGGATCCGGCGCGGTCGCCGAGAGCCTGGATGGCGCCGAGTGCCATTTCGTCGTTCTCGGCGAAGATGCCGGTGACGTCCGGGTTGGCCTGCAGCAGGTTGGTGGCAACGTTGAGGGCTTCGGCGCGGTCGAAGTTGGCGGTCTGCATGGCAACCACCTCGATGTCCGGGTAGGCCGAGATGCCCTCTTCGAAGCCGGCACCGCGGTCACGGCTGGCAGAGGTTCCGGCGACGCCCTGGAGGACGATGACCTTGCCCTTTTCGCCCATGGCCTTGGCGAGTTCGTCTGCTGCCTGCTTGCCGCCGGCAACGTTGTCGCTGGAAACCAGCGAGCCCACCTCGGCACCATTGACTGCACGGTCGACTGCGACGACGGGGATGTCCCCCTCGATCAGCGGCGCAACCGAGGCGGCTGCGGCGTCGGAGTCCACCGGGTTGATGATGACACCGTCGGTGCCGCTGGTGGCGGCGGTGGCGAGCTGGTTGGTCTGGGTTGCGGAGTCATTCTGCGCATCGACCACTTCGAGTTCGATGCCTGCTTCTTCAGCGGCGGCTTCGGCGCCGTCGCGCAGTTCGACGAAGAACGGGTTGTTCAGCGTGGAAAGGGCGAGCGTGGCGGACGCCGATCCCTCGGCGCCTTCTTCGCCGCCGCGGTTGCAGGCAGTGGCGGAGAACGCCAGGGCCAGGGACACAGTCAGGACGGCAGCCTTGCGGGGTGCGGAGAACTTCATTGTTGTTTCCTTTTCTTGGATTGGTTGGACGGAGTAAGTGCTTGTTCTAGTGCGGTTGGTTTTTGCGCCGCAGGGAGTCGATTCCAACAGCAACGGCGATGACCAGGCCGATGACCACCTGCTGCCAGAAGGAGGAGACGTTGAGGAGGTTGAGGCCGTTACGGATCACCACGAGGACCAGGGCGCCGACCAGGGTGCCGCTGATCCGGCCGATACCGCCGGCAAGCGAGGCGCCACCGATGACGACGGCGGCAATCGCGTCGAGCTCATAACCCGCGGCGGCCTGTGGCTGGGCGGAGTCGAGGCGGCCGGACAACAGCAGGCCGGCGAGGCCCGCGAAGAGTCCGGAGAGCGCGAAGACGGTGATGAGCACTTTTCGGACGGGCACACCGGAGAGCCGGGCAGCTTCCCGGTTGCCGCCGACGGCGTACATGTAGCGGCCCATGACGGTGAAGTTGAGGATGAACGCGGCAACGAGGCCGGCGAGAACCAGGACGATGATCGGCATCGGAATCGGGCCGATGTTGCCGCCGAGGAAGGAAACGTCGGGAGCGGTGCCGATGGGCCGGCCGTCTGAGATGACCAGCGTCAGGCCACGGGCGACGCTGAGCATGGCAAGGGTCGCGATGAAGGACGGCAGCTTGCCGTAAGCCACGGCAAAGCCGCTTACCGCACCGCTGAGGGCGCCGATCAGGAGGCCTCCGACAAGAGCTACCCATCCCGGCATGGAACCCTGCGAGAACATCCACGCGGATCCCATGGCCGAGAGCGCCGCGACCGAGCCCACCGAGAGATCAATACCCGCGGCGACGATTACGAAGGTCAGCCCGAACGCGAGCACCGCGATGACGGATGCCTGGATGCCGATGTTCAGCAGATTGGGGCCGGTGAGGAAGTCCGGCGTGGCGATGAAGAGAGCCAGGCCGAGGACGAACAGGCCCACGAGTGCGCCGTTGTCGGCCAGGAACCTCCCTATCCGGGATCCTCCGGGCGCCTTCTTGGGCGCCTGCGCCGTTGCAACCTTATTCATGACCGTCCTCCATCAGCTTGTCTTCAAGATCGCGCTGTACATCGCGCACCGCCAGCGACATCACGGCATCCTGCGTGGCGTCGTCGGCGCTCAATTCTCCGGAAATATGTCCACCGCTCATCACGAGCACGCGGTCGCTCATGCCGAGCACTTCGGGCAGTTCGCTCGACACCATGACGACGGCGCCGCCAGCTGCGGTGATTGCGTTCATCAGTTCGTAAATCTCGACCTTGGCGCCGACGTCGACTCCGCGGGTTGGTTCATCCAGCAGCAGCACTGTCGAGTTGGCGACGATCCAGCGTGCGAAGACCGTCTTCTGCTGGTTGCCGCCGGAAAGGGAACCCACCACCTGGTCGAGGTTGTGCATGCGGATGCGCAGCTTGTCGGCCACATCCTGTGCCCTCTTGCGCTGGCCGGAGCGGTCCACGAGTCCGGACTTCGCCGTCGTCGACAGCGTGGCGTAGCCGATGTTCTCGTTGACTGCTGCGCCCAACACCAGTCCGTGCGCCTTCCGGTCTTCCGGAACATGCCCGACGCCGGAACGAATGGCAGCGCCGATGCTGGACTTGGGCAGATCCTTGCCGCGCACACGGACGGAACCCGTGGCATAGGGGTCGACGCCGGCGATCGCCCGGATCACTTCGGTGCGGCCTGCGCCCACCAGCCCGGCCAGGCCGACGATCTCACCGGCCTTGACCGAGAAGGAGACGTTGTTGACCATTCCCTTGGTCGAGAGACCCTCCACTTCGAGGAGTGTGTCCGCTGGGCCGCGGTACTCGCGGCGGCGGGGGAATTGCTGCTCGATGGAACGGCCCACCATGAGGCGGACCAGTTCATCCTCGTGCGTGTCGGCGGGTACCTCGGCAACGAACTCGCCGTCGCGCAGCACCGAGACTGAGTCTCCGATGGCGGCGATCTCGTCCAGATGATGCGAGATGAACACCATGCCCACGCCGCGCTCGCGCAAATCCTCGACCACGGAGAAGAGCGCGGAAATCTCACGCTTGGTGAGCGCCGCCGTCGGCTCGTCGAGGATCAGCATGCGCGCATTGAGGCTGAGCGCCTTGGCGATCTCGACCAGCTGCTGGCGGGCGATGCCGAGCTCGCCGACCTTGTGGTCGACGTCGATGTCGAGACCGATCTTGTTCAGGGCATCCCTGGCGACTTTCCGCATCTGCCTGCGGTCCACGAGGCCGAAACGGCGGGGGAAGCGGCCCATGCAGATGTTTTCTGCAACGGTCATCGAGCCTACGAGGTTGAGTTCCTGGTGGATGGTCGCGATGCCGAGGGCCTCGGAAGCGTTGGTATCGGGAAGCCGTACTTCCTTGCCGTCCACGAGGATGCGCCCGCCGTCGGGCTGGTAGACGCCGGCCATCATCTTGATAAGCGTGGATTTCCCGGCGCCGTTTTCTCCAAGGAGCACCTGCACCTTGCCGGGACGCACATTGACAGTTACGCCTTTGATGACCGTCACGGGTCCGAAGGACTTGGTGACATTTTCCAGCGTCAGGATCGGCGTGCCGGCTGGGGGATTGTTGGTCACAGGGGTGTCGCTCACGATGCTGTGCCTCCTGGAAGGGATGGGGTGGATCCGCGGACTATGAGGCGGCTGGGCAGGATGACTGATTCCGGTGTTTCTCCGGCAATGACCTGGGTGAGCAGGTCGACGGCGAGGCTGCCCATGGCGTTGACGTCATGGGCAATCACGGTGAGCGCCGGGTTGATGAGGCTGAAGGCTTCGATGTCGTCATAGGCGACGAAGGCGATGTCTTTTCCGATGGCAACGCCCCGTTCGTTGCAGACGCCGACAGCGCCGATGCTCATGAGGCTGTCCGCGGCGAGCAGCGCGGTGGGAGGCTGGGGGAGTTCGAGCAGGCGTCGGGCGCCTGCCGCACCGCTGGCTGACTGGAAGTCGCCGAAGAAGATGAGAGCGCCGTCGTCGTCTGCGTTGGTCTCCGCGAGCGCGGACTGAAAGGCTGCGAGGCGCTCGCGGCCGGTGGAGGTCGACTGTGGGCCTGCGATGTAGCCGATGCGGCGGTGGCCGAGACCGGTCAGGTGGCGCACTGCTTCCTGGATGCCGGTGGCGTTGTCCGGCGTGACGCTGGGAACGGTGGTGTCCGGGATGACGCGGTCCACGAAGACTGTGGGGACGCCGCTGTCGAGGACCGCCTGCAGGTCGGCGAGGTCTCCCTGTGGTGCTGCGATGAGGCCATCGACGCGCTGGGTGAGCATGATGTCGAAGTAGCGGTCCTGCTGCTCGGTGTCCTCGTTGGCGTTGCCGAAGAGCGTGAGGTACTTGAAGTCGCGGGCACGCTGCTCGACAGCGTGAGCGAGATCCGCGAAAAAGGGGTTGCGGACGTCGGGGAGCACAAGGCCGATGGTCTGCGTGCTGGTCTTGCGCAGCGAGCGGGCCTGGGCGTTTGGCCGGAAACCGAGTGTGCTGGCTGCTTCATGGACGGCGGTGCGGGCCACCTCGGAAGTGGAGGGGTGGCCGGAGAGCACGCGGGAGGCTGTCGCCACTGAGACGCCCGCCATGTCGGCGACGCTCTTGATCGTCACTGATCGCACCTGTGCTCCTGCTTTTCCGGGCCGTGGAATCGTTTCCATGGAATCGATTACAAACTATGGCACACGTCGCGTGGAGACGTCAATCACACTCGACGGCGAATTGGCCCCGAGCCACGCTCGGACCGAGCCGCTTTTCCCTCTTTCTGGCAGCCCCTCCGGCGTGTTGCCGCCGACACGCCGTTGAAAGGCCTTTTCTGCGCCGGAAGTGGGGGAATCCGGGAGGTGAAAGTGAATGCGAAGGAGCGGGTCCAGTGCGTCGTCTTCTTCCCGTTCCGTTGTGCACAGCAACGTCCCACGGGGATAGTCTTACCCGGTACCTCTGCAGCGAAGGAGAAATCGGATGGACCCGGCAATGGAAGCAATCCGCAATGAAGTGGTGCGCCGGAATCCGGGTGAGACGGAGTTCCACCAGGCCGCGTATGAGGTCTTCGACTCCCTGTCCCCGGTGCTGAAGAAGCATCCCGAGTTCGTCGAGGCATCCATCCTGGAACGGATTTGCGAGCCGGAGCGCCAGATCATTTTTCGCGTCCCCTGGGTCGATGACGAGGGAAAGGTCCGCATCAACCGCGGCTTCCGGGTGGAGTTCAACTCGGCGCTCGGCCCCTACAAGGGCGGCCTCCGCTTCCACCCTTCCGTGTACCTGGGCATCGTGAAGTTCCTGGGCTTCGAACAGATCTTCAAGAACGCCCTGACCGGCATGCCGATCGGCGGCGGCAAGGGCGGCTCGGACTTCGATCCGCGCGGACGCAGCGACGGCGAGGTGATGCGCTTCTGCCAGTCGTTCATGACCGAGCTGTACCGGCACATCGGTGAATACACGGACGTGCCCGCCGGTGACATCGGGGTCGGCACCCGCGAGATCGGCTACATGTTCGGCCAGTACAAGCGGATCACCAACCGCTACGAGTCCGGCGTCCTGACCGGCAAGGGCATCGGCTGGGGCGGTTCGCTGGTCCGTCCGGAGGCAACCGGCTACGGCGCCGTGCTCTTCGCGAAGGAAATGCTCGCAACCCGGGGGCTCGGTTTCGAGGGCCAGCGCGTCGTCGTGTCCGGCTCCGGAAACGTTGCACTGCACGCCATCGCCAAGGCGCAGGCGCTCGGCGCGAACGTCATCACCTGTTCCGATTCTTCCGGCTACGTCGTCGAGGAACAGGGCATCGACGTCGAACTCCTCCGCGACATCAAGGAGAACCGGCGTGGCCGGGTCAGCGACTACGCGCAGGAGCGCGGTGCCTCAGCCACCTTCGTTGCGGACGGTTCAGTCTGGGACGTTGACGCGACCGTCGCCCTGCCGTGCGCCACCCAGAATGAACTGGACGACGCCGCTGCAAAGCGCCTTCTTTCGAATGGCCTGGTTGCGCTCGCCGAAGGCGCCAACATGCCGAGCACGCCCGAGGCGATCGAACTCTTCGAAGAGGCGAAGATCCTGTTCGGTCCGGGCAAGGCGGCAAACGCCGGCGGCGTGGCGACGTCGGCGCTGGAAATGCAGCAGAACGCCAGCCGTGACGCGTGGTCCTTCGAGCACACGGAGGAGCGGCTGGAGAACATCATGGCGAACATCCACGAGCGTTGCGCAAGTACGGCTGACGAGTACGGGCTGCCGGGTAACTACGTGGCCGGCGCCAACATCGCCGGGTTCGTGCAGGTAGCCAACGCGATGCTGGCGCTCGGGGTGGTGTAGCCGGCGAACCCGTGGATCGCCGCGCGCTGCTACGGCAGCGGCGCCTCTTTCCACTGTGTCGGCGGCAGTCCGCGGACCGGCGTGCGCGCCAGGAAGAGGCCGCCGGCGTCGGGATACTGTGCCCGTTCCTGCGCGGAGAGGTCGCGTGAGGCGCTGGTGACCACTGCGATGTCCAGCGCCGCCCCCGCTAAGGTGACGCTCGAGGAGTGTGGGGCGTTGATGCGCAGGCCGAGGTCGGGCCGCCGGTTGCCGTTCGCGTCGTACACCCGCACTCCGCCGCCGCCCCAGATGGCCACCCACAGGCTCCCGTCGGCGTCGACCGTGAGACCGTCAGGGAACACACCGTCGTCGAACGTAAGGAACTCTTCCCGTTGCCCCACAGCGTCGGCGCTGTAGGAGCGGCGGTAGATCTTCCTGGCGGGGGTGTCGGTGGAGTAGAAGACGGAACCGTCCGGCGACCAGCCGAGTCCGTTGGAGAGCTGCAGGTCGTCGTCGAGCGTGGTGACGGATCCGTCGTGCTCGAGGCGGATGAGGCGGTTGGTGTCCGGCCCGGAACCGTCCAGCCACAGCGTTCCGGCAACCAGGCGGCCTTGCGGGTCGATCTTGCCGTCATTGAAGCGCTGGCCTTCAGGCACCTGGATGGAGCCGCGGCGGATGGTCCCGTCCGGGTCGACGACGGCGAGCTGCCGGGTGAGCGCCACCAGTGTGCTTCCGCCGTCGAGCGGGCACGCGCAGCCCACATATTCTCCAAGTTCGACCCGCCGGACTGGCCCGAGGGCGGGGCCGCCGGCCGGTTCCGTGAGTTCCGCCGAGAGCAGGAGCCCGGCCTCGATGTCCACCCAGGTCAGGCGGCCGGTGGCGGGGTCCCAGACCGGCCCCTCGCTCAGGATGTAGATTCCGGCGTCCGCCGGCAATGCTTCCGTTTCAGATCTCATGGGGCCGCTCCGGCTGGCTCGGTGGTTTCAGAGGGATGTCCTTGGCACTCTATGTCCAAAACATCAAAGGTGGAACGGCGCCTCATTATGCGTGCAGATGTCGCGGATCTGGCCCACGAGGGCGTCGCTCAGCGGGATGCCGCCCTCCAGCCGTTCGGCCCGGACGGTCCGCTCGATATCACCGGGCACCAGCACCGGGCGGTCCGGAGACGCCGGCGGTTCGGCCCGCAGTGTGTCGACAATCTGCGACACCGACGCCGCGAACTGCTCCCGATCCCCGAAGAATGCCGGGTCAATCACTAGGCAGAAGTGTCCGATGTCGTTCGGGTCCGACGGCTCCCGCAACGGCGCAAAGGTGGCTCCGGCGAGCGCGCCGGCCAGGATCTGCACCATGAGCGCAAGCCCGTACCCCTTGTGGCTGGACAGCGCTTCCGTGCCGCCCAGCGGGCTCAGCCCGCCGTGTTGCTGCTCGCGCAGCTGGCTGTAGGCGGCGTGGGAATCGGTGACCGGCTGGGCGAGCCCGTCAAGCACCCACCCCGCGGGAAGCGGCTTGCTGAGATAGTCGTAGACCTTCACCTTGTTCATAGCCACCGTGCTGGTGGACATGTCGAGGAGAAAAGGCTCGTCGGCGTTGGCGCTCGGCGCCGCAAACGCAAGCGGATTGGTCCCGAGCACGGGCCTGGAACCGCGGGTGGGGACCACCGTCTTGGTGGGAGTGGTCGAGGTGACCAGACCGATCTGCCCGGAGTCGACGGCGATCCGCGCGTAATACCCGGCCGCACCGAAATGATGGGAACGCTTCACGGTCACCACCCCGACGCCGGTCTCCCGCGCCTTGGCGGTGGCCAGCTGCATCGCCGTGACCATGGTCGAGTGGCCGAGGTTATGGCCCCCATTGACGACGGCGGTCGATGCACCTTCCCGCTCGATGACCATCTCCGCGCCGGTGTCCAGCTTCCCTGCGTCGATCAGCCGCTGATACATGGGCAGCATGGAAATGCCGTGCGAATCAATGCCCAGCAGATCGGTGTCCACCATGACTTCCGCGGTGATTTCCGCCCGCTCCGGAGCCATGCCCCAGGCGGCCAGAACCGAAAGGATCTGCTTCCGGACGGTGTCTGCTGCGTATTGCTTCATGGATGCCTCTTGTCAGTCCCCGTTCCTACAGGAACAAGAGTAGGCGGCATCTCGGCATCTGTACCCGGGACAAAATATCGACTGGTTGCCCCGGCAGTGCTGCGCCCGGGACTCTCGAAAGACGTCTAGCGAATGACCGGTTCAGTCGCTTCAAGCAGCGGCAGTTCAGATCGATGCGGCATGCCCTCCCAGTCGCCGGGAACCAGGCAAGCGAAGGCTCCGGCCCGTACCGCCGTCAGCAGCCGCTGGGGAACGTTCTCCCCGGCAAGCAGTTCGGAAAGATAGCCGGCGACGAAAGCGTCTCCTGCTCCCACGGTGTCGACGGCTTGGACGGGGATCGCGGGCTGATGGTGCCTTTCGCCGTCGACGAGGGCCGCGCAACCTGCGGCACCGAGCTTGATCACTGCCTGGCTTGGACCAAGCTGAACGATGCGCTCGGCGAGCAACAGCGGATCATCATTGCGTTCCACCGCGATGGCTGCCTCATCGTCGCCAGCAAAAACGATGTCGGACTGAGAGATCAGCGCGAGATAAGCCGAGCGTGCGGTGTCCGCTGACCATAGTGATGAACGGTAGTTGAGGTCAAAGGAAACCGCGACGTTCGCGGACCGTGCACAGTCTATGGCGTACTGGACCGCGTCGGCAGCAGATGCGGACAAGGCTGGTGTGATTCCTGTCAGGTGCAGCAGCCGTGCCTGAGGAAAAAGGTCTGCAGGAATATCATCCCTGCAGAGTCGGGAGCCTGCGCTGTCGTTGCGGTAATAGGCGACCCGGATGGTGCCGGGAGTTCGTCGCTCCTTGACCATGATGCCAGTTGGGGCCGATTCATCCAGGACAGCCAGCACGCTGAGCCCCTCTGCGCGTAACTCCCTCTCAATGAGTTGTCCAAAGCTGTCGTTCCCAATCCGGCCGATCCACGCTGTAGGAACTCCGAGGCGTTTCAACGCGATAGCAACGTTGCTCTCGGCCCCCCCGATTCCCATGGTGAGGGAGCGCGCGTGTGAGAGGGGGCCAACGCCCTCCGTCTTGAGCAATGCCATGGTTTCGCCCAGTGTGATGACACCCAGCGCTCGGTCAGCACCGCCATCGGGAATCATGGTTTTGCCTCTTTCCGGATTGACCGAATCACCGCAACAGCCTCTTGGGTCAGTGACCGGATGATAGAAAAATTCCGCGACTGAATCGCAGAACGCGGAACCATCCAGCTGCCGCCGACGGCGCAGACATTGGGCAGACTGAGATAACCGGCAACATTTCCGACGTCGATTCCCCCGGTGGGAATCACCCGAACCGACTTAAACGGGCTGGCAATGGCCTTCACCGCTTCCGGTCCGCCTGAGGTCGACGCCGGAAAGAATTTCAGCGTGGTCAGGCCCATTTCGAGACAGCCCTGAATCTCCGTGGCGGTCACAGCGCCAGGTATGACAACGATGCCGCGGTCCTGGCAGTGTTGCACAATCTTGGGGCTGAACCCGGGCGAGACGATGAACTTTGCGCCCGCCTCAATCGCGCTGTCCACGTGCTCAATGGTGGTCACTGTACCGGCTCCGAGCTGAACAGCGTCGATTCCTTCAGTGAGCCCGGCGTCACGCACCGCCTTCAGCGCGTCCGCTGCTGCCGGGGTACGAAAAGTGATTTCGGCTATGGGCAGTCCGGCTTCGCGGAGGGTAGTCAACAGAGGCACTGCGTCGTCGGCGTCATCAAGAACGATGACGGGAACCAGCCCCAGGTCGCCAACCGTGGTGAGGACCTCTTCTGGAGCCGTCATGCCATGTCCGTAACGCTGACGCTGTCCATGTCGTTGTACGTCGTGTTCTCACCGGCCGTGGCCCAGACGAACGTGTATGCCCCGGTGCCCGCCCCAAAGTGCACGGACCAGCTCGGAGATATGACGAGTTCGCGGTTCGCGACCACAAGGTGGCGGGTCTCGCTTGGCTCACCCATGAAGTGGAAGACCCGATCCTCGGGGTCCAGATCGAAGTACAGGTAGCACTCAGTGCGTCGGTCATGGGTGTGAGCCGGCATGGTGTTCCACGCGCTGCCCGTGTGAATCCGTGTGAATCCGAACGCTATCTGCGAACTCTTCGTTCCGCCTTCATGGATGCACTGGTTCAGGGTGCGGCGGTTAGCGGCGTCCTCCGAGCCCAGTTCGACCACATTCACCATGTCCGGGGTGATGAGGGTTGTGGGAAGGTCCTGGTGCGACGTCGCAGTAAACACGTAGAAGGCAGCGGGTTCGTTCGAGTCCACGGAGGCGAAGGAAATGTCATTCGTTCCACGGCCGAGATACATGGTTCCGGTGTGAGGTACCTCGTACTGGTTCCCGTCCGCATGCACGACGCCGGGACCTCCGACATTGATGACGCCGGCTTCGCGCCGCTGCAGGAGGTGTTCCGCACTTATCAGGTCAGGAACCGGTAGATGCAGTGGGTCATCGAGGGGAACGATGCCCAGAGCGAGGATCCGGTCGTGGTGGGTATGCACTCCGTTGACCTGGCCGGGCTGGAACAAATCCTCGCGAAGGAACGCTTCACGAAGGTCCGCCGTCGTCATCAGGGCAACATCGTCAGGGTTATGGGCGTATCGGTCGTCGATCATGCGTCCTCCTGCTGATTCATGGGTTGGTGTTTTTGGTGGTTTCGCGCCAGGCGGCGATTGCCTCGAGGGCCAGACCCTGGCCCCACGGCTGAATCCGGTCATCGCGGATGACCGAATAGCCGAACGGGATCAGCTGCAGGACGGTGCCTGCGCTTACCCGGGTGAGCACGCCGTCCTCGACGTACGCGAGGGCGCCACGGATTGCACGCTCACCGGCTTGGCGCAATGTGCTTGAGGACTGCCCCTGGGAAGTGCCCTGCAGCAGCGCGTCAGTCCGCAGCATGGCCGCGCCGATGCCGGCGGCCGCGGATGTTTCAAGCACACCTCGGACTTCCAGCTGCCCGTCAACGAGAACGTCCCACACTCCGTGTTCGGGCTGGAGCGCTGCCAGCGCGTTCAATTGCTGCTGAAGCCGTTCCCGAACCTCAGCGATTCCGTCAGCTGCGGGGGCGAGCGCGAGGAGATCGGCTGCAGCAAGAGAGGTCCAGGCATTGGCGCGTCCCCAGAAGTTATCGATGCGGGCGCCGCCGTGGGTGCCATGGACGAAGAGACCGGTGGCGTCATCCTGCAGCAGCTCCGCATGGGCGATCCACTGGTTGACTGACTCCTGCACCAGTTCCGGCCGTTCCAGGGTGATGCCCGCCCGCAGCAGGAATTCCCCGGCCATGTAGACGGTGTCGGCCCACACACCACCGGGCCAGTGCTCCAGCGCTCCATTCGGTGCGCGGGTGGCTTCCGGGGCAACCTTGTACCAGCGGACGCAGGCCTCAAGCAGCTCCTCGGTAGCCGGGCTGGGCGCCCGGCGGTGTAGCTCAGCGATCGCTGCGCCCGGAGCGAGGTTGTTGACGTGCTCCAGTACCGGGGGGCTGTCAATGAAGGAACTCGTGAAGGAGGTGATGAGCTCCGGGGTTTCGGTGCCGCGGGCGACTGCTCCCCGCCCGAGTGCCAGCAGGCATACGCCTTCGCCCCAGAACCAGCGCTTGATGCCCAGGCCCTCCGTGCCGGAAATTAATGAGTTTTCCAGGCCACCGAGGTTCGCAATGAGTTTCTCCCGGGACAGCGGTTTCAGCGGCGGAGCTGAAAGCTCGGCTGAGGTGGTATCTTCACCGGCCATTGGAGGCTCCTCCTACCAGGTCAAGGGGCGTGCCGGCGGTGTCGAGTGGGTAACTCGCAACCATCCCGGAGATGGCGTCGGCAATCTCCAGCGTCAAGGACTTGCCACCCCACCTCACCTCGGTGACGGCATCGCCGAACTCCGCGTGCACGGCGGGGTTGTCCAGATGGGGCTCGTGTTCGGGAAGGCCGTCCACCAGGCCTGCGGGTATTCCGTCCACCAGGAACGCAGTGTCGAAGGTGACCTCAAGGGTCGGTTTGTCCGCGCGTTCGAACCGCACTCCCGGGTCATCCTCTCCTCGCGGGTGCCACTGAAGTGTACTGGAGGTGACAAGGTGAACCCACTGAGCGAAGTCGCCGTCAGCGCCGACGCGCCCGACCAGGGAGACCCATGCAGAGCCGCCCTCGGCAGGGAGCCACTCCTGCCACGCTGTTTCGCCCGCAAGGACCGGCCGTACGCCACCGGGTGTCGCGACGGCGACATAGCCTTCCCCACGGCGGGCTATGATCCAGTCGCCGGCGACCACGTGCTCATCGGTCTGCGCGATGGGTAGCCAAAGGTGCGTGGTGCGCTGCGGATCGGTAGTGGTGAACCGCTGCATGTGCACCAGCGCGTCACGGTGCTGGTGCACGCGGCCGAGAATACGGTGGCCTGCCCAGGCATTCGGACGGGCAGAGGAGCCGGTGTCGGAATTGGCCGGGTGAGTGACGAAAACCTGCAGCTCGCGGCCGAGGGTAGCACCCCAGATGTGCTCCTGGAGTCCGGGCAGGCCCGCGCGGTAATCCTGGACGCTGGACAGCATCACTTCGGGGGTCTTGTAGATGCGCAGATCGGAGCGGTAGGGGCGCTCCAAAAGGTCCCGCTCGTAGGCGAGTTCGCCGCGATACACCTGCCGTCCCCACCATTCATCCGGCTGGTTGCCGGCGAGTTCGCGAACGACGTCAGGAATTTCGTATTTGCGCGCCAAGGCAAGCGCTGTGACCGGTAATACGGCATCGTTCAGGGTCCCGACGCCGGCGATCAGGCGGAGGACCGGTGAGGTTTCCTCGAACCGGGAGCTGCGCAGGGTGTGCACGTAGGACCGGCCGTGGGCAGCGCCATGCGTTCCGCGCCAGGAGTTGGTGGCCAGTGTTACGAGGGCCTTGTCCAGCAGGGTGCGGGAGGCCTTGACCAGCGATTCGTCCTGACCAAGTTCAATCAGTGTGCACAGCGCGTAGCTGTCGATGGCGAGGTAGGCGTTGGAGTCGAACTCGCTGAAACCTCCCCTCAACTTGCGGGTGAGCCAGCCTGCCGCGCGTGCCCGCGCTTCGTCGGCGTGCTCTGCGCCGGTGCGGCCGTCGACGCTGAATACCCTGTCCGCGAAGGTCTCCCCTGCGAGGAGCTCGGCGACATGCCACACGAACTGGTGGTTCTCGGTGAAGTAGCACATGGCATCCAGGCCCGGTTGGGTAATCCAGTACTTCATGCCTGTGATTGCTGCCGCAACATCCTTTCGAACGGCGGCATCCCACTGGCTTTCCGGGATCCAGTGCCAGGCAAGAAGCAGCGAGACGACCTCGAAGTCGGCGCAGTCACCCCGGGTGAGCACACGGTGAAGCGCGGATTCGAGGTCGCCGGCACCCACCGTCGTCGTCGTGTCAAGCGCGTAACGTCCCAGCAGACCGGCTACACCGGATTCGCGTGGTGGAGCGTCACCGCCGCCGGTGACGTGTTCGAGAACCTCCTGCCGCCAGGATTCCGGGTTACCGATGGGTTCACTGGCGCTCAGAGGCGGCAGGACCGCCACCCGCATCCGGAGAGTCTGAGGACAGCGGGCGTCATCGAGACCCACTTCGACGATGCTCTCGCCGCTGGAGAGCATCGAGGCGCCGGCGGTACGGGCGACGTCGGCACCCTCGTCCTCTTCCTCGGGTGCGTCCTCCAGCAGATAGGTCACAGTTCCGGTAGAGTCGGCGCGCAAATGTTGCCAGGAAGCATCCTCACCGACGCGTAGCCGAAGCGCGGTTCCGGCGGGTGCCTGAAGCGTGCCTTCGCTGCCTTCCTGCGCCCAGGACGGCGACGCGATCTGCGCCAGGATGGTTTCGGCCAAGCGTGCGGCTATCTCGTCGGCACCCGGTGAGGGTATGACGACGCGGACAGGCAGCCCGATCACGCGCAGCCGGGCGATCTGGCGACATTCGCGGAAGGCAACTTGCCAGGTAGCGAGGTGCACCGTCGTCGTACGGGAGCGCAGCCGGACCCGGACTGAGTGCACCTCCGGCTCCATATAGGACACCTTGCCGCTCTGAAGGACCACTTCACCGTCCAGCCACAGAACGAACGGGCCGGTGGTGTGCAGTTCAAGGGTGCGCCAGTCACTCTGGTCGACCTCCAGGACCGTGCTTGCGAGCGAATAGCGGTATTCGGGGGTGAAGCAGAACGCCGACCAGTCCAAGAGGCCGTCTTTTCCGGTGCGCGTCCTGCGCCAGGTGGCGTCAAATGTTGACCCATCAGCCGACCATCGGATGCTGCCGCGCTCGGTGGGCTGGGGGAGTTCCTGAGCTGTCTGGATGGGGTGGGCCTGGTAGAGACGCTCCTTGAGTTCACCGACGTCGGGACCGTTGGTGAGAACCCACCGGCCCTGGCCCCACGGTTCGCCGTCGGGTGAGAGGAAGTTCTCCAGGTCCTCACAGGGCGCCGCCCAAGCGGGGGAAACCAGCCAGTCACGGACGGTGCCATCCGGGTCCGTGTAGTGCACGGTCCTGTTCGTAGGCAGCGAAGCTTCACTCATGAGATGCGTTATTCCTTTGCAAGTTCGGAAGGGTGTGTCGGCAGGTGCATTTACTTAATGCCGGTGTTGGCAATGCCGGTGGTGATCTGCTTCTGGAAAAACAGGAACAGGATGATGACCGGCAGTATGCTCACCACACTCATCGCGATGATGAGGTTGAAGGGAACGGTTTCCTGGGCCGTGAAACGTGCCAGGGCCACGGGCAGGGTGTAGGTACTCTCGCTCTGCGCGACGACCAGCGGCCAGAGGAAATCGTTCCACCGCCACATGATGGAGAGAATGGCAACAACAGCAAGTGCCGGCCGGCAGATCGGCAGAACGATGCGGAGGAAAATCTTGAATTCACCTGCACCGTCAACGCGCGCAGCCTCGATCAGCTCATCCGGAATGGACAGCATGTACTGGCGCAGGATGAAGACCCCGGTGGGGGTTGCCGCGGCCGGGATGATGAGCCCCCATAATGTGTCGACCATCCCGAAGGACGCCACAACCTGGTACACCGGGATCAGAATCACCTGCAGCGGGATCATGATCGTCGCGAGCGTGAGCAGAAACAGGGCGTTTCGGCCGCGGAAGTTGTATTTGGCCAGCGCATAGGCAGCCATTGAGTTGATCATCAGAGTGAGCAGCGTCGCCGCAATGGTGACGATAACGCTGTTCATCAGATAGGTTCCGAAATCAAACCGCGTGAGCGCGTCAGCGTAGTTCGTGAGCCCCCAGGAATCCGGCAGCAGAGACGGTGGCCGCTGTGAGAGCTCGGTCGGTGTTTTGAAGGAGCCGAGAACCAGCCAGACGATCGGGATGAGCGCCACGAGCGCTGAGGTGACCAGAATGACGACACGCAGGGCGTCGGTTGCGGTGACCTTTCCCTTGCCCGTTGAGGTCCAGGTATGCTTTGGGCCCGTATCCTGCGACGACGGTGCGACGGTTGGCGCGGTGCTCATACTGCCTCCCTCTTGCGGCCGATCACGTAATTGCCGATAGTGATTGCGAATATTGCGCAGAAAAGCAGAACGCTTCCCGCAGCGGCGTCGCCGTACCGGATGGGCGAGACAAAACCGTTCTCATAGATGTACTGGACGATCAGCGTTGTGGCGCCGACCGGACCGCCACCTGTCAGGGTGTAGATGTAGTCGAACGCCTGGAACCCGTGGATGGTGGAGAGCACCACCACAACGAGGACGCTGGGCTGAAGCAGCGGAAGGGTGATATTCCTGAACTGGCTCCAGCGGGAGGCGCCGTCTATGCCTGCAGCCTCGTACAGCGTCGGATCGATGCTCTGAAGTCCTGCAAGGAGGATCAGCATGTAGAAGCCCACCTGCATCCAAGCGCCAACCACGATGACTGCTATGAGTGCCAGCGTGTTATCGATCAGCCATGGTATTTCCGGTACGCCGAAAGTGCCAAGAAAGGTGTTCAGCAGACCGTTCTTGCGCTCCAGCATCCAGTTCCAAACCAGGCCGACAACCACCGGTGAGATGAGAACCGGGATAAAGAAGGCTGCTCGGAAGAAGGAGCGACCGCGGCGCTGCTGATCCACAAGCACAGCGAGCATGATGCCGATGACGATTGACAGCAGAACAAAAGTTACCGCATAGACGACGGTATTGATCACGATGCCCCAGAATTCTCCGTCGCCGAGAATCTGCTGATAGTTCCCCGTTCCTTCCCAGCGGAACGTCCGTCCGTTTGACGAGGAGTAGAGCGAGATGTTGAAACCGTTGATGGCAGGCCAGATCGTGAAAAGCGCAAAGATTGCCATGTTCGGCAGCAGAAACAGGTAAGGGGCCACACGCAGGCTCAGCGGCGGCTTCCGACGCCGCTGAGCCTGCTTTATGGGTGCCTCAATCATGGGGCAAGTTCCTCCACGAGCGATTCAGTGTTCTTCTTCAGGTCACTCATAGCGGTGGTCAGGTCCTTCTCGTCGGCAAGTACCTTCGAGATCTCCTCAACCAGTTCCGTTCCGGCGCCGGCAAATGCAGGTGCTGCGTTCGCTTCGTATCCGAGTTCAGGCGTCCTCTCCAGATCCTGGAGGAATACATCCATGTCTTCCTGACGCTCCGGGTATTCCACTCCCTCTTCAGACAGGTCTGCGCGGGTGGGCAGGAAGCCGCCGGCGGTGATGAACGTCTCCTGATTCTCGGCAGTATTCATGAACCGGATGAACTCAGCGGCCAACGCAGGATTGGGGCCCTCTGCCAAGGCAGCCATGTACTTTCCGCCGGGGAAACCGCCGCATTCTTCGGCACAGGGGTTGGGAGCAACCGCCCAATCGAATTCCGCGTTGGCTGCGAACTGACCCACCTGCCAGTTGCCGGACAGGTAGATCGGGGTGTCCTGAGCGAGGAAGATCTCGTTTGCACCTTCATATCGAGTGCCGGAGCCGAGCCAGAAATCGCGTGGCATCCGGGTGTCTCCCATCATTTCGATGAGTGGGGTGAGTGCCTGTTCGGCCTTGGCAGTGTCGAGGACGGCTTCATTACCTGCTACCAGGGCGGTTCCGTACTGGCTCAGGATCGTCGAGACGCGGTGGCCCGACTTGTCCATGGCGAAGGCGTACTCCGAACCGGTGGTTTCCTGCACTTCAGTCGCTGAGTCGACCATCTCTTCCCAGGTCCAGGGGGCGGCGGCGTCAGGAAGCTCGACGCCGGCTTCCTTGAACATGTCGACGTTGATGAACGGCCCGTTGAGGGTTGCGTCCGAGGGGACGGCGAGGAGTTCACCGTTGTCGCCGGTTGCCCCGGTTACCGGTCCGGGAAGAAACTCGTCGGCATAGTCTTCGCCGAGGTAGGTGCGCAGGTCCAGAAGATCTGCACGGAAGTCTGTCAGGCCGGTGAGCCTGACGACGTCGGGCGCGTTTCCGCCGGAGAGGCGCGCCTGAACTGACGTGACAAGGTCCGCGTAGGGGAGGACCTCAAGCTCGACAGTCACGTCATATTCGTCTTCAAACTCCGCGATGAGATCACGTGTTGCCTGCTCGTCCGGCCCGTCAGTGAAATACACGTAGCTCATGGTTTCGCCCGCGAATTCGGCGGGATCAACGCTCTGCACCTCGAGCGGGTTGCCTTCTGCGTTGCTACCTTCTCCTACGACCTGGCCGGGAGCACAGGCTGCGAGCAGCACAGTAGCTCCGGCGGCGGTCAGCAGGCGGGTTGTCATCCGTCTTTTCTTAGCCACTTACATCCTCCTTGATGGTGATCCCGCCGCAGCAGGACAGTGCTCTACGTCACGAACACCTAAGGAGCATGACTGATTTTGCTAAAAATGGAAAGAGACTTTCCGGTCAGCAGAAAATGTGACAGGGTAAAGCGATGACGCAGACGACGCCATCGATGAGTGGCGTCTGATTTACCGAGGAGAAGGAGCGATAGATGAGACGCCTGTGGAGCACGCATCCCGAGGACGTGGACGGACTGAGCAACGAAGACCTGCGGGAACGGTTTGTGGTCTCGGACCTGTTTGCACCCGGGGAGATCCGGTTTTCCTATGCGCACGATGACCGGATCGTGATCGGTGGTGCCGTTCTCCTCGGTCCTTCCCTCCAGCTCAACAGCCCGCCGGAACTGCGCTCGGTGGACTTCCTGGCTCGCCGGGAATTGGGCATCGTGGGGCTGGAGGGAACAGTTTCTGTGACCTCAAGCGATGGCTCCTGGGACGTCAGTGTGCACGACGTGCTCTACCTGCCCTGCGGCACATCCTCGGTCACTTTATCCGGCCATGGCGTCGTCTATCTGGTCTCCGCGCCGGCTCATAAGCGCACGACGGCGGCACTCGCCTCCCGTGACGAGGTGGAAGCGTTGCATCTCGGATCTCCCGAGGAAGCAAATGTGCGGACCATTCGCAAGTACATTCACGCTGACGGCATCGAGTCGAACCAACTGGTTCTTGGTGTCACCACCTTGAGCGCAGGCTCGGTATGGAACACCATGCCACCGCACGTGCATAACCGCCGAACGGAAATTTACCTCTACGACGGGTTGGGAGACGCAGTCCTCTTCCACCAGATGGGCGAACCGCAAAATGTCCGACAGTTGATTCTGGGAAACCGGGATGCCGTGGTTTCCCCTCCGTGGTCAATCCACAGCGGCAGCGCCACCGCGGCCTATTCCTTCGTCTGGGCGATGGCGGGGGAGAATATTGACTACACCGACGTGGAAGCCGTGAAGCCGGGTGATCTCCGATGACCGCCAACTTTTCCCGCCCGTTCGAGGGCCAACGGGCGGTTGTGACCGGCGCACGCACCGGCATTGGCCTGGCGTGTGCGCAACGTCTCGCCCAGGGGGGAGCCGACGTCACGCTCTGGGGGCACCGTGACCTGGAGGAGGCAGCTGTATCAGTTGCCGCTTTCGGCGGTAAGGTCGACGTCGTTCTTTCAGACCTGTCTGACCCGCTGAACGCCCGCGCTCAGGCCGAGCGGATGGGGGATGTCGACATTCTGGTCAATAACGCTGGCATTATCCACCGCGAACCTGCAGCCGCTCATGCTCCGGATGCCTGGAGGCGGGTACTCTCCGTGAATCTGGATACCATCTGGCATCTGAGTCAGGTGTTCGGCGTCGGAATGATAGGTCGAGGTTACGGCAGGGTGGTATCCATCGCTTCCCTGTTGTCTTTTCAGGGCGGGATCAACGTACCCTCATACACGGCGTCCAAGCACGCCGTGGTTGGTTTGACCAAAGCGTTGGCCAATGAATGGGCGACCAACGGGGTCACCGTGAATGCAGTCGCACCCGGATACATCTCGACCAATAATACCGAGGCGCTGCGTAATGATGCCAATCGGGAGCGCGCCATCCGTGAGCGTATCCCAGCTGGTCGTTGGGGCAATCCTCAAGACATCGCCGGGGCGGTGGCCTTCCTCGCTGGCCCGGAAGCGGGATATGTGAATGGTCACACGCTTGTGGTCGATGGTGGTTGGATGGGGCGATGACTGCCATGCAAGCGGTTCCGACGCAGCAACAACGTTCATCCCTGATGAAAGGCCTCGCAGTGCTTGAGGCCGTTGCGGTTCACCACCGCGTCTCAGATATTTCGGTGGCCACCGGATTGTCGGTTAGTACGGTACACCGGATGCTCAGCGACCTGACTGAAAACGGATGGGTGGATCAGCAAACGGATCGGACGTATCGGCCCGGTATGCGAATGCACGGGCTGGTGCCGTTGCTTCAGAATGATGAGCGGCTTGTAGACGTAGCCATACCCTACCTTCACGCCTTGCGCGATCGCGTGGGCTTCACTGTTCACATGGCCCGCTACGGACAGGACGGTCTGGTGTACATCGCGAAGATTGATGGACCGGCGTCCTATCAGATGCGCTCCAGAGTGGGGGACTCCATTCCCTTGTGGTCGACCGCGATTGGGAAGGCAGTGCTGGCCGGAATGGACGAGAGTTCGGCGTGCAGCCTGGTCGGTACTGCCACCCTGCAACGTCGAACGGCCAAGACGATCATGTCAAAACGGGCGCTATGGGAGCAGATCGAGGTCATTCGCAAGCGTGGTTGGTCGGTGGACGATGAAGAGAACGAATTGCACATCCGCTGTGTCGGCACTGTCCTGCGCGATGGAAACGGAAGGGTCGTTGGAGGCGTGAGCTGCTCCGGACTGGATCATGAAATGACGGCGCAACGTGTTCAGCAGGTAGCTCCGTTGGTCGTTGACACAGTCATGCAGATAAGTGAAAAGCTTCGCGCAGGGGCTTAGCACAGCAACAGTTCACGCCGGTGCAACATAAGAAGCCGGTCGATAACGTTTCCCTGTCCAGGCGCGTCGGCTGCTGCTTGCCGGAGTTACTGCGCTCGCCGGGTCACTGGGATGGTGATGCGGCAACCACCTACAGTAAACGTCATGCAGCCAAACGAACCGGTCATCAAACAGATCAACGCCGACGCCCTGATGCCTCCCCGCGGGAAGTACAGCCACGTGGTCATCGCTCACGGCACCGCCTACATTTCGGGCCAGCTGCCAGTGGACGGTGAGGGGAACCCGGTCACCTCGGAAAGCTTTGCGGTGCAGGCTCGCCAGACGCTGAGCAACCTCGACGCCTGCCTCACCACAGCCGGACTCCAGCGCACCGACCTGGTCCAGGTGAGGGTCTACCTCACCGACCTGGGCAACTGGAAGGCGTTCGACGAAATCTACGGGGAGTGGATCGGCTCCCACCGTCCTGCCCGCGCGGTAGCGGGAGTAAGCGCGCTCAACCACGCGGCGGGTCTGGAAATGGAGGCCACCGCCGTCGTCAGCGTCGCGACAAGGTAGCTCACTTCAGATCCGGGCGGTACCACGGAAGCACGTTGTCGTGGCGCCGCCCACCCAGACGGTGCCGTCGTCGTCGGCTGTGATTGAGATGTCGCCCGCCCGGCCCAGCCGGCTGCCCTGCGAGACCCGGTAGGTGTTCGGCATGGCACCGCTGGCAGTGAGCCACTGACCCACGGACGCGTTCATGCTTCCGCATACGGGATCTTCGGCGATGCCGGCGGCGGGCGCGAAGGTCCGCATCTCGTAGGCGTACTCGGAACCCTCGGGATAGGCGCCGATCGCGCCGATCATCGCCTTCGGGATCTGCGACAGGTCGGGTTCCAGGTCGAGGACTTCCTGCGCGGTTGCCAGCCGAATGACGGCCCAGCCCGGCCCGTTGTCCACCCACTGGTGCGCGAGCACCTGATCCTCGCGAATGCCGAACGCGGTGACAACCTGCGCCAGATACCCGTTCTCCAACTCGCCGGTCCGCTGGGGGGCGGGCGCGGCGAAGGACAGGATCCCGTTCCCGCGCCTCACCTCGATCAGCCCTGCGGCACACTCCTGTACGACGACGTCGCCCCGCTTCGGAGCGCCGCCGGCTTCCAGCCACGCGTGCGCGGAACCGAGTGTCGGGTGGCCCGCGAACGGGAGTTCGCCTCCCGGCGTGAAGATCCGCACGCGGTAATCGGCACCCGGGTCTGTGGGCGGCAGCAGGAACGTGGTTTCGGACAGGTTGGTCCAGCGGGCGACGCGCTGCATCGCGTCGTCGTCGAGCCCTTGACCATCCAGTACGACGGCGGCAGGGTTGCCGAGATACGGAGTGGAGGAAAACACGTCGACCTGGGCGAAGGGGCGGGTTGAAGTCATGCTAGAAATTCTGTCAGGTAAAGAAAGCGCTCAGAAGCTGCGCCTAACCGCGGCAATGGTACCTAGACTGTTTGGCGTACTAAGCGAGCCGGTCTATCGGCAGGCGGGATTTTCTGTTGAAACGAAGGAACGAAAAAGCGCGGTACCAACCGCGTCCGCCCTATTTGAGGCTCTCCTGTGTGCTGCTGGTCGGGGCGGGTGGTGTTTTCGGCACTCTCGCCAGGTACGGTTTGAGCGTCGCGCTGCCGGCCCCGGGCGGTTGGCCTTTGCCCACTCTAGCCGTGAACCTGGCCGGTGCATTCGCCCTGGGTATGTTACTGGAGAGCCTTGCACGGGCCCATGTCGCTGGCGGTGTCAAGGGAATGGCGCGGCTGTTTGCGGGAACGGGCTTC
This sequence comes from Arthrobacter subterraneus, assembly GCF_900099735.1. Classification (GTDB taxonomy): domain Bacteria; phylum Actinomycetota; class Actinomycetes; order Actinomycetales; family Micrococcaceae; genus Arthrobacter_D; species Arthrobacter_D subterraneus. The sequence goes on from NZ_FNDT01000010.1 coordinate 131,618, forward strand.
CTTGGCGCTTTCACCACCTACAGTGCGCTGGCGCTGGATGTGACTACTCTCCTTGGCTCCGGGTGGTTCGACGCCGCGGCGGTGTACGCAGGGCTAAGTCTTTTCGGGGGGCCGGCCGCCGCCGCGGCCGGCATTCAGGTGGCGGTTCTATGGCGTGGCGGCTCACGCGGCAACCCTGCAGAGCATGAATCGGGCGCGGCATGATCATCCTCTTTCTCAGCTTGGCGGGAGGCCTGGGTGCCGGCACCCGCTTCATCGTTGATGGCCTCATCAGTGCCCGCGCGGGCAACTCGCTCCCCCTCGGCACCTTTCTCATCAATGTCAGCGGATCGCTGCTCCTGGGTTTGCTTGTGGGCGCTGCGTTGAGTGGCCGCATCTCGTCGGAATGGCAGTTAATCACCGGAGCTGGGTTCCTCGGCGGCTACACGACTTTCAGTACGGCGAGCGTTGAAACGGTCCGGCTGCTACAGTGCCGGCGGCCGATATGGGCGGTGCTCTACGGCGCGGGAACCGCGGTTGCAGCAGCGGTTGCAGCAGCCGTCGGCATTACGTGTGCGCGCTTCTGAAAACCCGGGTGGGACAGCCGGAACTTTCGTTGACAGATCGATTGGATGCGACTATCGTCGCGCTCACAACCTCATATTTTTGATGTCGTTTCCTATTTTCGGGCAAGCGTCGGGGACATGCTGAAATAGCGTTTTTTATCGATTTTCACTCTTTGTATCCTGACGGAGCGCCATGAGCAGTGTTGGTTTGTTATACGTCGGTGCGGTCCTCTTCATTAATGGGCTCATGCTTATCGGGCTCGTCCCAGGCAGGTCCGCAGCTATTCTCAACTTCTTCGTCGGCACAATGCAGGTTGTATTTCCGACAATCATTCTTATCCAGTCAAACAATGACCTTCCCACAATTTTCGGGGCTGCGGGTCTCTACCTGTTCGGATTCACTTACCTGTACGTGGGAATCCTGCAGGTGACCGATGTCGGGGGTGAAGGGTTGGGTTGGTTCTCGCTCTTCGTGGCGGCGTGTGCAGTCGTCATCGGTGCCCTTCAATTCACGCTCGTCGGAGATCCGGTGTTCGGTGTCATCTGGCTGACGTGGGCAGTGCTGTGGTTCCTGTTCTTCCTCTTATTGGGCCTAGGCCGGGAATCGCTCACCTATGCCACTGGCTGGTTCACGATCTTCGTTGCACATATCACGGGCACCATACCCGCGTTCTTTCTTTTGACGGGAAGATTCGAAACGAATGCGGAGTTGGCTGTGCTCGTCACCGTCGCTGCAGCTGCTGCTCTGGCAGCAGCTTTCTTCCTTGGGCGAAGGGGCGTTCCGCACGGCAAGTCGTCGCCGCACGAGAGCGCGGCCGTATCGCCTGCCTGATTTTTCAGATTTGCCGGAGAGAAAGGACGGCTGTATGCCGATATATGAATATGTATGCCCACAATGCGACGTCTTTGAAGTCATCCAACGCATGGGCACAGCGTCTGAAGTTGACGCATGTCCCGCGTGCGGGAAACCCGTCCGCCGGAAAATCAGTGCCCCCCACTTGGCCGGAACAGGGGCGGCCGCTTTCAAACTGATCGATTCAGCAGAGCGCAGCGCGTCGGAGCCGGAAGTCGTTTCAGGTGCGCTTCCATCCACGGGTAGCCGCAAGACCCAGCCCTATTCATTCAATCCGCTTCACAAGAAACTGCCGCCTGAGTTGGCTCATTGGCTTAGTGCGTGAGTTTGGGGTGTTGAAGCGCGTTGAGGATGGCTTGTTTCTCGGCGGGGATTTCGGGCGGGAAGGT
>NZ_FNDT01000055.1 GCF_900099735.1 Arthrobacter subterraneus
CGTGTGGGGTGGCTGGTTTTTTGGCTGGTTTCGAATTTTGTGCAGCATGGGTTCTTCTTTTTCCGGGGGGCTTGTGTTGTGTTCGTATTTTTTTACGGAGAGTTTGATCCTGGCTCAGGATGAACGCTGGCGGCGTGCTTAACACATGCAAGTCGAACGATGATCTCCAGCTTGCTGGGGGGATTAGTGGCGAACGGGTGAGTAACACGTGAGTAACCTGCCCTTGACTCTGGGATAAGCCTGGGAAACTGGGTCTAATACTGGATACGACCTTCCCACGCATGTGGTGTTGGTGGAAAGCTTTTGTGGTTTTGGATGGACTCGCGGCCTATCAGCTTGTTGGTGGGGTAATGGCCTACCAAGGCGACGACGGGTAGCCGGCCTGAGAGGGTGGACGGCCACACTGGGACTGAGACACGGCCCAGACTCCTACGGGAGGCAGCAGTGGGGAATATTGCACAATGGGCGCAAGCCTGATGCAGCGACGCCGCGTGAGGGATGAAGGCCTTCGGGTTGTAAACCTCTTTCAGTAGGGAAGAAGCGAAAGTGACGGTACCTGCAGAAGAAGCGCCGGCTAACTACGTGCCAGCAGCCGCGGTAATACGTAGGGCGCAAGCGTTATCCGGAATTATTGGGCGTAAAGAGCTCGTAGGCGGTTTGTCGCGTCTGCCGTGAAAGTCCGGGGCTTAACTCCGGATCTGCGGTGGGTACGGGCAGACTTGAGTGATGTAGGGGAGACTGGAATTCCTGGTGTAGCGGTGAAATGCGCAGATATCAGGAGGAACACCGATGGCGAAGGCAGGTCTCTGGGCATTAACTGACGCTGAGGAGCGAAAGCATGGGGAGCGAACAGGATTAGATACCCTGGTAGTCCATGCCGTAAACGTTGGGCACTAGGTGTGGGGGACATTCCACGTTTTCCGCGCCGTAGCTAACGCATTAAGTGCCCCGCCTGGGGAGTACGGCCGCAAGGCTAAAACTCAAAGGAATTGACGGGGGCCCGCACAAGCGGCGGAGCATGCGGATTAATTCGATGCAACGCGAAGAACCTTACCAAGGCTTGACATGAACCGGAACGGCGCAGAGATGTGTCGGCCACTTGTGGCCGGTTTACAGGTGGTGCATGGTTGTCGTCAGCTCGTGTCGTGAGATGTTGGGTTAAGTCCCGCAACGAGCGCAACCCTCGTTCCATGTTGCCAGCGGGTTATGCCGGGGACTCATGGGAGACTGCCGGGGTCAACTCGGAGGAAGGTGGGGACGACGTCAAATCATCATGCCCCTTATGTCTTGGGCTTCACGCATGCTACAATGGCCGGTACAAAGGGTTGCGATGCTGTGAGGTGGAGCTAATCCCAAAAAGCCGGTCTCAGTTCGGATTGAGGTCTGCAACTCGACCTCATGAAGTCGGAGTCGCTAGTAATCGCAGATCAGCAACGCTGCGGTGAATACGTTCCCGGGCCTTGTACACACCGCCCGTCAAGTCACGAAAGTTGGTAACACCCGAAGCCGGTGGCCTAACCCTTTTGGGGGGGAGCCGTCGAAGGTGGGACCGGCGATTGGGACTAAGTCGTAACAAGGTAGCCGTACCGGAAGGTGCGGCTGGATCACCTCCTTTCTAAGGAGCGCCTACA
>NZ_FNDT01000032.1 GCF_900099735.1 Arthrobacter subterraneus
GGGCGTGTCAAATGAAGTGTGTAAGGGACCAGCTGGTTATCCGTTCTGCCGGGTCGGTCAGATCGGAAGCCTGTTAGGGAATTGGATGGCGAAAGCGTTCAGTGCTTGATGCCATCCCTGGGTCCCGGTGCCCAGCTCGCCACCCCGCAGGGTCTCGATGTTCCGGATCCCGAGATAGACGAGCTTGATTGCTGCCTCGTCGGAGGGAAACGAGCCGCGGGTCTTGGTGATTTTCCGGAGCTGGTAGTTGATCGATTCGATCTGGTTGGTCGTGTAGATGACCTTGCGGATCTCCGGGGTGAACGACAGGAACGGGATGAAGTCCTCCCACGCGTTCCGCCACGCCAGCACCGCGCCCGGGGCCTTGGACTCCCAGACCTCGGCGAAGTGCCCCATGGCCAGCTCAGCGGCCTCCACGGACACCGCCGTGTAGATCGGCCGCATGTCCTTCGCCATCGCTTTGCGGTCCTTGTAGGAGGCGTATCTCATCGCCGAGCGCAGCAGATGCACCACGCAGGTCTGCACCACGGTTTCGGGGTAAATGCTGTTGACCGCCGCGGGGAGCCCGGTCAGCCCGTCGCAGCACAGGATGAGGATGTCCTTGACCCCGCGATTGCGGATCTGGGTCAACACATTAGCCCAGAACTTCGCTCCTTCCTGGGTTCCCAACCACAGGCCCAGCACCTGCTTACGGCCCTCCACGTCCACCCCGACGGCCACATGGCAGGCCTTGTTGACCACGACCCCGCCGTCCCTGATTTTCAGCCAGATCGCGTCGATATAAACGATCGGATAGACCGCTTCCAGCGGCCGGTTCTGCCACTGGGTGATCTCATCGGCGATCACGTCGGTGACCCGGGAAATCGTCGCTGCCGAGACCTTCGCCCCGTAGATTTCCTCCAGGTGCGAGCCGATGTCCCGGGTCGTCATGCCCCGGGCATACAGGGAAAGGATCATGTCCTCGACCTTGCCCAGCCGACGGGCCCGCTTGGGCACGATCACCGGCTCGAAAGTGCTGTTACGGTCCCGGGGCACGGTGACCTCGACCGGGCCCTGCAGGGTGTGGACCTGCTTGCTGGTCTTGCCGTTGCGGGAGTTACCGCTACCGGCCCCGGCAGGGTCGCCCAATTCGTATCCGAGGTGGTCGCTGATCTCGGTCTCCAAGGCCCGTTCAAGCACCGCTTTGGTCATCTGCGACAGCAGCTCCTCAACGCCGTGCCGGCCCTCTCCGAGGTCCTCCGCAGCGTTGACCAGAGCATCAATCTGATCAGCGCTGAGCACAGCGGCCAAGGGGTTATCAATCAGTTCGTTCTCGCCCAAAAGGGCCGTCCTCTCAGATGGTGAAACCAGCGGCCACACCATCACATCAGGCCGGACCCCTTACACACTCAATGAAACACCCTCCGGATTGGGGATCTGGGGAGCAATAGCCCTCGGGGCGGTAGGCGCCTACATCGGGTGCCGCCGCCACAAAGTGAACTTTGCGGCTTTCGCTGACTCCGCTGCACCGGGAATACTCATCGCGCAGGGGCTGGGCCGCTGGGGAAACTGGTTCAACAATGAACTCTACGGTGGCCCGACAGACCTGCCGTGGAAACTTCAAGTCCATGAGATGGACCTTTCCGCCGGGCGGGCAGTGCTGGACGCATCCGGAAACCCAGTCGTCCTGGGCTACTTCCACCCAACCTTCCTCTACGAATCCATCTGGTGCCTGATCGGCGCCGCAGCACTGCTCATGATCGACAGAAGAGTACGTCTGGGTGCCGGCGCGGTCTTCGCCGCCTACGTCACCATCTACACGGCGGGCAGGTTCTTCTTCGAACTCATGCGCTCTGACTACGCCAGCCTCATTCTGGGGCTACGAGTGAATACCTGGGTCTCAGCGATCATGTTCCTGGCCGCTGCAGCGGTGTTTATGCGGTTCCGTTCACGCTCCCCATCTCGAACAGGAACATCAGAACCTACACCGGAGCATGCCGCCAAAACTGAGATACCCCGGATCTGAGGGGCAGGCACGTTTACCGGCGGATAGCTACACACGCCAGTTTTTCGTCTGGCTCCCAGCTGATCCTCCTGCTTCTGCTCATCTCCCTGACCCACTGTGTGACCCCCTCGGGAGGGGGCTGATCGTCATCCCTCCCGTCAACAAGTCGTAAACCCGCTGAAAGAGCAACCATGAACAAGCGAAACAGACAAGAAAACCGTGATCGCCGGAGTCGGCTTCAGGCCCTCCAGGCACAGCAGAAGGCGGCGGAACGGCGCAAGAACATTACGGTGTACGGCACGGTGCTCCTGTTCGCTGCTGCTGTCGCCGCTGCCGTCACATTCGTCATCGTCGACGAAGTGCGTCAGGACGCCGCGTTGACGGCGGCCGCGGAAGCACCCATCGAAGGAGTTCAGACTTTTGAGGATCTCTCGGGTAATCACACGGAATCACCAGTGGACTACCCCCAGACACCCGGAGTCGGTGGTGACCATGCGCCGGTGTGGATCAACTGTGGCGTCTACACAGAGCCTGTGAACGAGACCCTCGCCGTTCATGCTCTCGAACACGGTGCCGCGTGGATCAGTTACCGATCAGACCTTGACCCGCAAGCAGTCCAATCATTGACGGAGCTGGTCGGAGACCGAAGTCATGTGCTGCTCAGCCCACAGGATGGCCAGGAGAACGCGGTGACGGCCACCGCGTGGGGAACCCAACTGGTCGTCGAGGACGCCGAAGACCCGCGCCTGCAGACATTCCTGACCAAGTACGTGAAGGGTCCTCAAACCCCCGAACCGGGCGCACCCTGCACCGGAGGCGTTGATGCATAGCCGGAGCGATAGTTCTTCCGAGCGCGGCAGAAACGACGCCCGGTCCCACGAGCCAATAGAAGCGGGGGGCCCGATCGTATCCAGCGAGCCCGCCGAGAACGAGGCCTCAGAAGCGCCGACCGACGCGGACAACCAGATCGCCGCCGGCCCGGGCCATACGGCGGGCCAGAGAGAGCTCCACGGCGGGGGAACAGAGGACCCTTCCGCCACGGGCTCCTCCTTACCGGCTACCCAGCGGATCACCGCAGCGCCCGCTGAGGGATCAACCACAGCAGACCCGTCCTCGCCTGCAACCCACCAGATTGCCGTGACGCCGGTCGACTCGGCACCAGCCAGCTCAACCGGGGCCAGCATCACATCAGCAGGTGCGAAACAATCCCACTCAACACAATCCCGCTCACGCCGGGTGAACAAGGACGGCGACCGCGCTCCGGACGACGTCAGTCGCCGCGCGAGCCAGCGTGACGAGGCAGCCGCAGCGGAACCGGTCCTCCCACGGGTCCTGCAGGTCATGATCGCGGTGTTCTTCCCGGTGATCCTGCTCGCCGCCGCCGTCCGGGCCGTCACCACACCCCTATTCCTCTGGGTCGAATACCACCGTCCTGGCTTCCCGGCTGACAGCTATGGGTTCAGCACCGAGGACCGCATGACCTACGGCTCCTACACGATGGATTACATCCTGAACTGGGCACCCGCACGCTACCTCGGGGACCTGGTCAATGCGGACGGCGACCAGCTCTTCCTCGACAGCGAGGTAGGCCACATGGCCGATGTCAAGGGCGTCCTCGCCACCGGATTCGTGGTCGCGACAGTCCTGGCACTCCTCGCGGTGGCCGCATGCATCTATCTCGCGCGCAAGTACCCCGGCGGCATCCGCAGGGCACTGTTCGCCGGTGCTACAGCAACGCTCGTCCTCGCAATAGCGCTGGCGGTCGCCGGAATCCTCGCCTGGGAAACCTTCTTTACCCAGGTCCACGCGCTGTTCTTCGCCGACGGCACCTGGACCTTCCGCCTCGACGACACGCTCATCCGACTCTTCCCCGCACAGTTCTGGATCGACGCCGCCGCAGCAGTGGGAGCCATCGTACTGATCGGTTCGGTGCTGACGCTCGTGCTCACTTGGCCCACAAAGGCACGACGGGAAAAGTCCGCCCGCGCCTACGAACCGCGGCGGCGGGCAAACAGCAGCATCTAACACACGACGACTGCCGCGACAGTCAGGATACGACGGCGGTTCGCCGCCCGCAGGCGATGGTGCTTCGGTCAGATCCAGCTTGGCATCCACATTCGCAGACGCCACTGGTTATAGGGAATGGTTTCAGCTGTCCAGATGGGCAGGAAGAACGCCGATACCAATACCGCCAGCACAACGAATCCCCCCACGAGCAGAATACCGTTTCGCCGCCGCCACGGGGGGTCCCCGGCACGGCCCAATATCAGGCCCAGCACGTAGACCAGCGAGAGGATGAGGAACGGCTCAAACACGATGGCGTAAAAGAAGAACATGGTGCGGTCCGGAAACAGGAACCACGGCAGATACCCGGCTGCAACACCGGCGAGAATGGCACCGGCCCGCCAGTCACGCCGGCCGGCCCAGAACAGCAGCACCACCAGCAGCGACAGCGCGGCGGCCCACCAGATCAGCGGGTTGCCTACCACGCTGACGGCCTGGGAGCAGTCGGCGGCGTCACAGGTCAGCCCGTCCGACTGGTAGTGGAAGGACGTCGGCCTGCCCATCACCAGCCAGGACCACGCCGTGGCCTCGTACGGGTGGTCGGAGCTGAGCCCTTCGTGGAACGAATAGGCACTGCGGTGGTACTCGGCCAGGGAGCGCAGGGGAGCGGGAACCCAGTCCCACAGCGGATCGGGATTCTGGGTGGCCCACTGCCGGTTGTACGCATCCGTGGAGAGGAACCAGCCGGTCCACGACGCCACGTAGGTGAGCAGAGCCACGGGCACGATCGACACAAACGCCTGCAGCCCATCCCGGATGACGGCGCCCGCCACCCAGCGCCGGACGCCCACCGTGCGTCTGGCAGCCATGTCCCAGAGCACGGTCATCAGCCCGAACACCGCAATGTAGGGCAGCGCGGACCACTTGGTTCCCAGCGCCAGGCCCAGCGCCACGCCCGCCGCAATCCGCCACGGACGAAACCCCAGCCACGGCCCGTACAGCAGCTCGTCGCGGGTGGGCTGCCCGCGTTCACGGGCGAGCCCGGCCATCAGGGTGGCCAACCGCCGTCGTGCCCAGTCACGGTCCAGTACCAGCAGCGCAAAGGCAACCAGTATCCAAAACATGAGGAAGACGTCCAGCAGAGACGTCCGGGAATGCACCAGATGATGACCGTCAACCGCAAGCAGCAGCCCCGCAATCCCGCCGAGCACCACCGATCCGAACAGCCGCTGCGCCACCAGGGCCAGGATGAGAATGGACAGCGTCCCGACCACCGCGGCCGTAAACCGCCACCCGAACGGATTCGAGGGACCGAACAGCAGCATCCCGAACGCAATCATCCACTTCCCGACCGGCGGGTGCACCACATAGTCAGGCGTCTCCAGGAGAATCCCGGGATTTCCGGCGTTGAAGGACGCGTCCGCCTCCTCCGGCCATTCCCGCTCATACCCCGACTGCAGAAAGGAATAGGCGTCCTTGACGTAATAGGTTTCGTCGAACACCAGGGAGTCGGGCTCACCCAGCCGGACAAACCGCAGCACCCCGCCGATTCCCGCCACCAGCACCGGCAGCAGCCACCCCCACAGCCCGAACCGGAGCTCCTCACCCAGCAGCCGCCGGCGCAGAACCCGCTCCGAAAACGCCGTGCGCGCGGGGAGGACCCACTGCCGCCCGGATCCCTCAGGGAGGGCGGCGGCAGTGGTGGTTTGGCTCACCGGATCATCGTACCCAGCGGCCCTGACAGTTCCTGGACAGTAGGCTGAACGGGTGACCGAGCATAACGACGACGGCCCCGATAGTTCCGACCATCTCGACGCTCTGGAGACCCGGACAACCCGCAGCCAGACCGGATCCGCGATCAGTTTTCGATCATTACCGTGGGCAGGAGGCCGCGAACGACAAACCGGCACTAGGTGTGATGTTCAGGGAGGTTGTCCCGCCTCGAGGCGGTCAGTCGGACCGACAGGCGAAGGACTCCGGTAGTGAAGTGGAGCTGTCTAGTTCATCGCTTCACCTACCGGAGGCCAACATGTCCCACGCTAACGCTGTTCTGACCCCTCGTACCCGTTTGCGGTTAGCGCGGCTGGTCGTCGATGAGGGATGGACCGACTGCTCCCACTGCATGTGAGCGACACGGCGCTAGACACTCACGCCGGCCTCTGTGTGGCGGTAGCATCATGGATTCATGAGCGAGTGGAAGTCTTACCGACGCCAACCCGCTGTTGTTGCAGCGGTAGTGGCCTTTCTTTCCTGCGTCCTCTTCTGGATTATCGGAATAGCCGGCGGGTTGGCCTTCCTTCAACGTCCCGCGGATCCGATGTCTGCGCTGCTCGGGCTCTACGCCCGTGTCCATCATCGTGGCCGGTGGTGCGGCTGCCTACATCGCGGGGACCATGCCCCGACGGGTCAATAGGTAGGAGCCGATCAGCTCCTCTCGCAGAGGGCGATCCCCGGGAGCGTAAAACGGTGCCTCGAAAAAGAGCAAGCACCAATACTGGCGGAAACAATCGGCAACGGTAGGTCGCTGTCCGAGTAGCCGGCTTCCGCGCTAGCACGATATTCACGCTCTTGCCCACGATCTCGGGGCCTCCTCGAGGAATTCCGCGGCAAGGAAGGACGAGCTGGTGTCCGGTGTGGCTAAACAGTAGGTGGTCGAAGCGGCAAGCAACTGGACAGCACGGCACCTGACGGAAGATCAGGAAACAGCCTTACTGGCCGGATCGGAGGACTTGTTCTTGTTGGCCCGGCGCATCAGCACACAGGTGGCAGCGCCTCGGGGGACAAGAGGCCGCCCGGCTCCGGGGCAGGAAAGTTTGCGGGGAATCGCTCATGTACGATTGAGAATTGTTATCAATAGTCAAGCTTTGAAAGAAGATTCTCCGTGCGTCCAGTTGCCCCCGGCTTTGCTGTTCTGACCCTTGTTCTCGCCGGGTGTGGTGGTGGAGGCGGCGGAACCGCCGAGGAGGAGTCCGGCCCGCGAGAAGACGCCGACGCGAACCCGGTGACGGCGGTGGCTGCGGTGTATCCGCTGGCGTGGATGGCTGAAGAGATCGCACCGGAGGCTGAAATCGAGTTCCTCGGCTCGGGCAGTGCCGAGGCGCACGGGTTGGAGCTGACCCCGGGGCAGCGGGAATCCCTCGAAACGGCGGACATCGTGCTGTACATGGGCGAGATCGGCTACCAGACACAGGTTGAGGAAGCCGCCGGATCCGCGGCGGGGGAGACGGTCGATGTCAGCTCAATCGCCGGCGAAGACCGGATGCTGGCCGCATCCGCGGACGCACACGAGGAAGATGGGGAACACGCCGAGGAAGAAGGGGATGCGCATGAGGAAGAGGGTGCGTTTGATCCGCATGTCTGGTTCGATCCCTCGATCATGGCTGAGGTCGCCGTGCAGACCGGGGAGGCTTTCGCTGCCGCCGATCCGGATAACGCCGAAGCGTACACCTCCAACGCCCAACGGGTCAGCGACGAGCTGCTGGGAACACAGGCCGAAATCGAGAAGCTACTCGGCCAGGACTGCCAGTTCACCGAAACCATTGTCAGCCACGCCGCCTACGGCTACCTGCTGGAGCCGTACGGCTACACCCAGCACGCGGTCGTGGGTGTCACCTCCGGTGAGGCCGGGGCATCGGGCAGTGAGCTGGCCGAAATCGTCGCCGAGATCGAAGAAGAAGGATTTGAATATGTACTGGCCGAACCGGTAGAGGGCCGCGCCGACGCCGAGGCCGTCGCCCGGGAGACCGGAACGGAAATGCTCGACATCTACCCGCTTGACGTTGTGGCCGATGACCAGGCAGAGCAGGGCTACCCGGCCCTCCTCCACGCCCAGGCAGAAACCTTCGCCACCGCCCTGGCCTGTAACTGATCCCATTGAACAAAACCGATACCCCGGTGCTTGAATTCGAGCGCGTGGGCTTCTCCTATGGACGCCAGCCCGTCCTGACCGGAATCTCACTGACTATTGCCGCGGGCGAATTCATTGCCGTCGTCGGCCCCAACGGGGCCGGTAAGACCACCCTGGTGCGCCTCGCGTTAGGTCTGATCCGGCCCACCGACGGCGCAGTACGGCTGTTCGGTACCGATTCGTCCCGTTTCCGGCAATGGTCCTCGGTAGGATACGTGCCCCAGCGCGCGAACGCCTCCTCTGCCCTGCCGATCAGCGTCGACGAAGTGGTCCGCAGCGGACTGGCCGGTCAACTACGGCCGCTGGCGCGGGTTTCATCAACCCAACGCGAACGGATTGAACACGTCCTGGAGGTAATGGGGCTGCAGCAGGTGCGCCGCCGCCGGATTACCCAGCTCTCCGGCGGGCAGCAGCAACGGGCATTAATCGCCCGCGCCCTGGTCACCACCCCCCGCCTTCTGTTCCTCGACGAACCGACCACAGGGGTGGATGCCGAGGCAAAAACCGCGCTCCGGGCTTCTCTGGAACATCTGGTCAACATCGAGGGCATCGCCGTGGTGTACATCAGCCACGATCCAGCCGGTTTCGCCGGCCTGGCGCAGCGGGTGCTGGAAGTCCGGGACGGACAAGTACTTCCCGTCTCCGGGTCCGCACCCGTTTCGTCGGCCTCCCACCCGGGGGCGTGAGTCATGCTCGAACTGGAATTCATGCAGCGGGCTCTGATTGCCTGCACCGTGATCGCGGCAATTGCGCCCCTGGTCGGAAGTTTCATCGTGCAGCGCAGGCAGTCCCTCATCGGAGATGGCATGGGACACATGGCCTTCGCCGGTGTCGGCCTGGCACTGCTCACGGGCATACACCCCCTCATAGGCGCCCTCGGGCTGACCGTGATCGCCGCTGTTGCACTGGTGCGTATGTCAAAACGTCAGGGCGGCGGAGATTTGTCGCTGGCCCTGCTCTTCTACGGCGGGATATCCGCCGGGTTTCTCTTCGCCGCCCGCTCCGGCGGCGGGCAAACCGCTGTAGTCGGGCTGCTCTTTGGTAGCCCGCTGAACCTGCAATGGTGGGAAGTCGCCGCGATTACCGCCCTGGCCGGGGTCGTGCTGCTCATCACCGCCGTGGTGTACCGGCAGTTACTCGCCATGGCCTTCGACGAAGCTTCAGCGAAGGTCGCCGGGATACCGACACAGGCCCTCACCCTGATCCTCACCTTGATGGTCGCGCTCATCGTGGTCGCCGGAATGACGACCATCGGGCTGCTGCTGATCTCAGCGATGATGGTGGTCCCTATAGCCGCCGCCACCCAAATCGCCGGCAGCTACCGAGCCACGTTGGCAATCGGCTCCGGCATCGGAGCCCTCAGCGCCGTGCTGGGGCTTACGCTCTCATATTACGGAGACTTCGCCCCCGGCGCCGCCATCGTCGTAGTCGCGATCCTTTGCTATCTGGTGACCAGCACCTTTGCGCTGCTCACCGGCCGTTACCACCGACGACGGGCCTAGCAAACCACCCTCCTCATGACCGTTGCGTCGGTCCTACCAGGGACTGCCGGGTATCCGGTATCTGATGTTCAGCTCTCTGGGTACCCGGCAGCCCACCGGATTGCGAAACCCCAACAGCATGGAACGTGCATCTCATTGCATCAAAGTTCAACGGACTAGTGGCCCGTCGAAAAGGGGTAATACCAGGCCTAAGAGAGCGCCCATGACGATGACTACCGCCGCTGCATATGCCGTTTGAGTAGCCCAGCGTCGTGCCTGAGGGCGGTCCACCTGCCTTGAGGCTGGTGCGGGGGTGCGTTGGAATGCAGGCATGATCCAGCGCAGGTAGTAGAACAGGCTCGCAACCGTGTTGATCGCGGCTATGGCAACCAGCCACGCCAGACCGCCATCCCAGGCGGCTGTGAAGGTCGTGAGTTTCCCAAAGAAGACTACCGTCGGTGGAGTGCCGACCAAGCTCAAGAGGCTCACGACCAGGGCGACTGATAGCCAGGGCTTACTTCGGGCCAACCCTCTGTAGTCCTCAAGAGCGGTTCGCCCTGTAGCCGCGATGACGGCGAACGCACCAAGGTTTGTGACGGCGTAGCCTCCCAGATACAGGAGCAATGACGGTAGTGCCAGGTCAGTCAGTCCTGCGACGGCGACGGGCAACAGTAGGTAGCCTGCCTGGCTGACGGTTGACCATCCCAGCAGGCGACGCGCGTCCGATTGGGCGAATGCAGCGAAGTTTCCGAGGGTCATGCTCATTGCCGCCAGTAGCCCTATCAGGAGCGGCCAGTTCACGGATGAGGGCATTACCAGCAGGAGACGGTAGATCGCCACGAGTGCACCGATTTTGGGCACGGTCGTGAGGAAGGCAGCAGCGCTAACGGTTGATCCTTCAGCGGCGTCGGGAACCCAGAAATGCGCTGGAACAGCCCCTGCTTTGAACACCAGACCGGCCAGGACGCCGACCAAACCCAGCGCGACCACACCAGCAGGCATGTCAACCAGCCCGGTTTGGAGTGTTGCGTATGCTGTTCCACCTGCCAGCGCGTAGAGGAGGGTTACCCCAAGCAGCAACGCAATGCCGGAAAAGGCTCCTAGTAGATACGTTTTCATGGCTGCTTCGGCTCCAGTGGCGGACCTGTTCATGCCGATCAGGGCGTAAAGCGGGATGCTGGCCAGAAGGAATCCGACAGCTAGGATTAGTAAGTCGCTGGTGCCCGACATCACCATGGCCCCCAGGGCTGATAGCAGCATCAGGGCATAGGTTTCGCTCTCTTGCGGTCCAGCGGTGAGTTCCTCGATGCCAAGGACGATGACCAGCAACGTGGCTAGGCAGATGATCAGGCGCGCTGCATTGGTTCCAACGTCAACGGCGAAGCTACCGTCGAACACTGTCCGCACAGGCTGGGTGAAGGCTATCCCTGCCAGTGCAGCGCCGGCCAGGAGGGCGGCAATCGCAATGACACGACTGATCCACTGTCGGTCGCGGCGCAGGAACGAGCCACTCAAGAGGGCCGCGATTGCGCCGAGGAGCACGATCATCTCCGGGGCGACGGCCAGGAATTCCATGCCCGCCCCGTTATCCATTTCCATGGTTTAACGCCCGAGAAGAACGACGACGGTGCTGGCTGCGGGTTCGATGAGATCCAGCAGCGGGCGCGGGAACACGCCTATCAGCAGGGCCAGCAGCAATAACGGGCCGACGGAGAGCAGTTCACGGGTCGTGAGGTCGGTGACTGCGTTTGTTTTCTTTCCTGCGCTTCCGGTGAGCAGGCGCTGGAGGGCGAGCAAGAATAGAGCAGCGGTGATGAGAATTCCTGGCAGGGCCAGCGCAGTAGCGGGGACGGTTCCAATGCTGCCAGCGAAGATTTGGAACTCAGCGATGAAACCGCTGAATCCAGGTAGGCCCAGCGAGGCGAACGCGCCCACGGCGAAAAGGGCGGCGAACTTCGGTGCCTGCCCGGCCAGGCCTCCGTAGGAGCCCATGTCGTATGTTCCTGCGCGGTCCTGAAGCACACCGGCGAGCAGGAAGAGCGCAGCGGTGATCAATCCGTGGCTGACCATCTGCGTGAGAGCTCCTGTGACAGCCACTTCGCGGGCGGACTCGCTGCCGGCGACGCCGGCGGCGCCGACTGCCAGAACCACGTATCCCATGTGGTTCACCGAAGTGTAGGCGATCATCCGTTTCAGATCGGTTTGGGCTAAGGCCACTAACGCTCCGTACAACACGGAGATTATTCCTATTGCGATGATGAGCCAGGACCAAGCCCGCCACGCTTCGGGCAACATCGGCATGGCAATGCGCACGAAACCGTAGGTTCCCATCTTCAGCAGGATCCCGGCGAGCACAGCAGACCCGATTGCCGGAGCGTCGGTGTGGGCTGGCGGCAACCACGTATGGAAGGGAAACGTCGGGGTTTTGATCGCCAGACCGAGCAGAATCGCCCCAAGTACCCATCCGCCGGCCACCGGGTTGCCATCAAGAGGCGCGCTGGCAGCAAGTTCGACCATGTCGAAGGTATGCGGCTCGGCGTAAAGATAGAGACCGATAAATCCGAGCAGCAGCGCCAACGACCCGAGGAAGGTGTAGAGGAAAAACTTCAGCGCTGACCGTGCGGCATTGCCGTGTCCCCATCCGGCGATGACGAAGTACATGCCCACGATGGACAGGTCGAAGAACAGGAAGAACAGGATAAGATCCTGGGCGGCGAACAAGCCCAGGCAGGAGGTTTGCAGGAACAGGAACAGGGCTGCCTGGATCCGGGGGCGTTGATCCTCTTTCAACGCATACACCGCGCAGGCAAGGAAGACGACGACTGTCAGTGCCAGGAGAGGCAGGGATAGCCCGTCCACGCCCACGTGGTAGCTACTACCCACGTTCGGTATCCACTCGACTTGCTCCTCGTATCCCAGCTGCCCGGCCGCTGGTGTCCGGTACCCGAACCACATCACCCCGACCAGGGCAGCCTCGATAGCAGTAACCGCGACCCACGCCCACCGTGCGGTCCTGTCGGGAATCTTCGGGAATGCTGCCAGCACGACGGCGGCGAAGAGGGGCAGGAAAACAACGAGACTGAGCACGGTCACCTCACGAGAAGTAATAGGACAACGGCCGCGGCAAGTACCACCACAGCCTGGGCGTAGTAGTGGTGGAGCTGCCCTGTTTGAGGACGACGGGCGAGAGAACCGAAGCGCCGCGCCGCCCTCGCCGTGGCCTCCACTGCGGCATCGACCCCTTCAGCATCCGTACGGGCGCTAACGTCCGCAGCACGCAAACCCGCGATGGAAATACGATTCACCGCGTTGTCGAGAACCGCGTCGTCAACGCCGGCAGTACGCTTCGCGGCCGCTTCGGTGAGCCTGGCTGAAGCCCACACTCCCCGGTCGATGACACGGTCATCGAATCGTGCCAAAAGGCCGGCCAACCCCACGACGGGACGCATCACCAGGAGGTGGGCGGCACGTTCGAGTCCGAGCCAGTCCGACGCCCAGCAGGGCTCGGGAGTCCTGAACCGGGCCACGAGAACAATGACGATCACGGCCAGGACCGTGGACACCGCCAGTTCTATCAAACCGGATTCCGGCACCGGTTCCCGGTTCAGAGCAGTGCGTAGTAGATCACCCAGCGGTGGCAGGGCCAGGGCGCCGAGGACGGCCGCTGCCATTGCCAGGACGACCAGCGGCGCCTTCTCCCACCTTCCTATGTGCCGGGTTCCATGCTCCTCGGTGTCGTACTGGTCCTCGGTGTTTGCTGCCATAGGCCGCCACACCATGATCAGAATCTTTCCAGCGTACGCAGCCGAAACCAGCGCGGCGGCAAGCCCGACTCCATACAGGGCGAGCGACTCTTCCAGTGCAACAGCGAGGACCGCGTCTTTGGTCGCCCACAGCGACAGCGGGGCCACTCCGGCCAGGCTCAAGGCGGCCACCGCGAAGGTCACACCGACCAGAGGCCATCGCCGTCCAGCCCCACGAAGCGCACCCAGTTGCTTGGTCCCCAATGCTGTAAGCCACGCCCCGGCAGCAAGGAACAACGCCGCTTTCGTCGCCGCGTGCGCCACCAGGTGCGCGGTTCCGCCTGCTGTAGCCCCCAGCCCGGCAGCGAGGACAACGAACCCGAGTTGGGCGGCGGTTGAGGCGGCCAGGAGCTGCTTGAGATCCCGCTGGGCGACGGCGACCGCACCCAACCCCAGGGCAGTCAGTGCGCCGGTCCAGGCCGCCGCGTGAGCAGCCCAACCGGTTACCTCCAGTAGCTGTTCAGTGCGCAGCAGCAAATACCCGCCCATAGCCACCATCGCCGCCGAATGCAACAGTGCGCTGACCGGGCTGGGGCCCTCCATGGCACGCGAGAGCCAAAAACTGAACGGCAGCTGTGCCGCCTTACCTAAAGCGGCGATCAGGATTCCTGCGGCAATGAGGTCCCGCCACCCGGGCGGTGCATCGGGAAGAGCCGTCAGTTCCATGCCGGTACCAGCTGCCAGGGCGGCGCCCGCCGCCGCATACAGGCCGAGGTCCGCGCTGCGCGTGACCAGAAACGCCGTCAGTCCGCCACTGACCCGTTGCTGCTCGGACCAGCGGAATCCGATGAGGGCGTAGGACATGGCCCCCATGAGTTCCCAGGCGAACAGCAACGTCACTAGGGTGGTGGCGGTCACGGTGGTGAGCACCGCTGCGGTGAACAGCAGCATGAAACCATGAAATCGGGCCGGTGGAGAGATTTCCCTGGCAGCTCCTTTCGCGGATGCGAAGACGAGCACCACCAGCGCCACCGATGCCACCGCCGGTAACACCACAGCGGAGAGCGCATCGACGGTGAGCCCGAAAGACGCGCCCTGAACGAAAGGCATCGTCGCCGTCGGCCTGCTGAAAGCCGTACCGATGGCCAGCGCCGCCACAACGGCTGAGACACCCAGCGAGACAGGTACGGCCGCCCTGTCCAGCCGCCGTCCACCCATACACAACACAGCGCCGCTCAAGGCTGGCAGGCCGATCAGAAACCACAGGACGATTCCGCTCATCCTGATAGGTCCGTGGCCATGTCGGTCATATCGGATTCCCGTGAGCGGTGCAGAAGTGTGGCCACAGCGAATCCCATCGCCATTTCCACGGTCATCGCCGTGATCACCACGAGTAGGAGCACCTGACCATCAGGGGCTGGAGCGAGGAACCACCACAGCCCGGCTGCCGCAAGGATGACGCCGTTGAGCATCAACTCCAGGCCCATCATCACCATGACCACGACCTGCTGTGACAGCGCCCCATAGAGGCCGACGCAGAACAACGCGGCCGAGGCGATCAACACAACCTCCAATGTCATCGTCGGTCACCTTCCCCTGGTCCGGCAGGCGGTCTGCGGCGCAAGTCATCACCGAAGCGGTCGTACCGGCCCCGGGGGTTAGCCAGTACGATCGCCGCTACCAGAGTGGCGAATAATACGGGGCTCACAGTGAGCATGACCAGCATCTTGGAACCCATGATGGTTTCACCAAGTGACTCGGTGAGATCAGCCACCGGTGTGCCCCTGCGCTCAGGCCACGGCACCAGTAGGACCGCGGTAGCGAGTCCCACGAATACGCCGCCGGCCAGGATGGCGGAACCCCGTTTGTTGTGCACCATGCTCATCGGCATCAGCGCCGGGTTCATCCCCATGAACATGATCATGAAAATGCCCATGATCGCCATTTCCATCACCATCATCAAGATAGTGATCACCCCGATGTATTCGAGGTTGAACAGCAAGAGCATGACACCGACGGCCACGAAGGAAACCGCCAGGGCGTAGGTGGCCCTGGCCATCGAATCGACCCGAAACACCGCGATCCCTGCGGCGGTCGCGACAACGGCCAAGAACCAGAAGAGCACAGCGCTGATCACAGGCCACCTCCGAGTGAGATGAGACTGACGAGGAGGACCTGCAACAACACCACCGGAAGTACGATGACCCATGCCGCCTCCACTAGACGGTCAGGGCGGACCACCGGGAGCAGCCGGCGTACATAGACGAATGCTGCCAGGAGGACCACGGTTTTCAGGAAGGTCCATACCCACTCCGGTCCGAACGGCCCTGACCCCCCACCAAGGAACATCGGAACCGCAAAAGCCGCGCCCGCCGCCAAAAGTGCGTACCTGCCAGCCAGGACCAGGAACCTGTCGACGCTGGAGAGCTCCGTGAGGACGCCGCCGGCGATGTCGCCGCCAGCCGCGGGTGAAAAGGGACCCCAGACGGAAAAAGCGAGTACGGAGGCACAGAAAACCAGGAAAGCCACCGGCATCCATACCGCGAACCACAGCCCCTGTTGAGCCACAACGACATCACTGACCCGTAGGCTTCCTGCAGCGACCGCCGGTGCTGTCAGTGCAAACATCAACGGAAGCTCGTAGGACAGCGCCTGCGCAAGGAACCGGTGCCCACCCACTAAACCGTGGGCGCTGTTCGCTCCCCACCCGGTTAGCCACACCAGCGCCCACACCATGACGTCCATGGCATTGAACCAGGCCACGCCGACGGAAAGGTCAGCGACCGTCCACCGGCCAAGGGGCACCACCACAACCATCAGCAGCGCCACCACGAGCAGCCCCGCCCCGCCGACCCGCCAGAGTAACGGGTCTGAAGCAACAAGCACCCGCCGCCGTTGGCGCAGAAGACGCGCCGTTTCCCAGATCGGCTTTCCCGCTCCGGCGAGCAGAGGCCGCCTATCGGAATGCGCGGTCAGGGCGCCGTCGACACAGGCTCCTACCAGGGCCATCAACCCAAGCAGAACGGCAGCAACCACTACCCATCCCGGCGCTACCTCAACCAGACCCTCAACCATGATCGGTTCTTTCCACAAGGACCGGTGCGGCGTTGAGAACGGACGCAGCAACAACCAGCCGGGCAGCAGCAACATCGAGTCCGACTAGCCGCCCCACCAAGTCGTGGGCGTGTACCTGAACCTGCCCATGCAGAGTCCCACCTACCGCATGTCCGCCCTGCTCTTCAGCCTCTGCTGCCCGGCAGGCTTCGTCGAGACTGCGGTACAAAGCCTCAAGCACCCCGTCCGGTTCCTTCAAGGACCACCTCAAGACCCGAGACCGGCGTACCCTCCGGCGAAGCCGGGACAACTGGCCGGCCGCCTCCTGCACCGACGCGCCGTCCAGCAACCTGTCACGGACGCCGAACGCCATAGTCGCTGCTCGAGACCACCCAGCGACTGCGAGTAGCCGCCCAATCCCATCACAGCGTCGAAGAATCCCATCGCGTCGAGCAGCGTCATCACCGCCGCCGGTTACCGCGGCCTCGGGAGGAGAACCACCGGCTGGCAGGATTTCGACCGCGGCTTCCGTGACGACATCTCCCTGGAGGGCACACCGAATCACCAGACCGGATGGCCAATGCGGTAGTACAGGCCCCAGAGGAACATTCAGAACATCCAGGTTCAGCCCATCCCGGTCAGGGCCGCCCTCAGCTAATCCGATCCCTCCGGGCATCATCATCTCCATGCCGCCGTGGCCCATATCGCCGTGACCCATGTCGGCGTGGTTCATGCCGCTGTGGCCCATGGCTGAATGATCCGTATCGCCGTGATCCATGCCGCTGTGGCCCATGGCTGAATGATCCGTATCGCCGTGATCCATATCGCCGTGGCCCATGGCTGAATGATCCGTATCGCCGTGGCCCATGTCGGCATGGTCCATATCCGTATGGCTTCCGGCTTCGGCATGAGCCTCGTCGGGTTGACGCCCGTCGGTGCCGTCATCCTCGTGGCCGGTGGGGGAGGGACGCATACCATCATGTTGCGGGCCTTCGCCCGTAGCCGAGGGAGTATCGGCGGCGCTGGCACTGACCCTGTGGTCCATATGGCTGGAGGCGGGGTCCGCGGTCTTCTCTCCCTCACCTTCGGACGCCTTCTGCTTCCGTGAGACGGCGTCGCGGCGTTGCGCGGCGCTGTCAAGGATCATGGTGACGGCTTTATCGAGTGCTGCGGAAGTAGCCTCTTCATGCTGGGCCTCTACCCGGACCCGAGGCCCAGGCAGCTGCTCCCATACCCGGTCACAAACGGAGGAGAGCTCCGCTCCAGGTACTCCACAGACGAGCAGGACGTCCGCGTCAGCGGGCGATTCGGCGACCGTCCATCCTCGGCAACGCACTTCGGTTTCCGCGCGCATCCTGGTCCGGTCCCACCCGGGGATTTCGATGATGAGGACATGTAGACGGTTCACGGCCGCACGGCTCAGCGCCCCTGCTAAACCCAACGGAGCGCTCCTTCACGCCACGCCCAGAGGACACCGGCCATAAGTACACCAAGAAAGATGAACATCTCCATCACAGCTTCGATTCCGCTGTCGGCGGCGACAACGGCCCATGGATACATGAAAAGCATCTCGACGTCGAAGGCCAGAAAGATCATCGTCAGTGGGTAAAAGCGGGAGTGGTAGCGGGAAAGCGCGTGCTCTTCCGGTATCCATCCGGACAGAAACGGCAGGTTCTCGATGGGTTTCGCCTCGACCGAGGTAGCCCTGTTGAGCAGATAGAGACCTCCGATGAAGGCTGCTGCAACCACAAGCATCACAAACACACTGAGATAGGTGGAGCTCAC
>NZ_FNDT01000024.1 GCF_900099735.1 Arthrobacter subterraneus
CTCGCCGTCAGCGAGGATCTGGACCTCGATGTGACGCGGACGCAGGACAGCCTGCTCGAGGAACATGGTGGGGTCACCGAACGCGGAATCAGCCTCGCGCATTGCAGCTTCGAGCGCCTCACGCAGGTTCTCCCGCTTGTCTACGCGGCGCATGCCTCGTCCGCCGCCGCCCGCTACCGCCTTGGCGAAAATCGGGAAACCGATCTCATCCGCCGCCGCAACGAGCTCCTCAAGATCGGAGCTCGGCTTCGAGGACTTCAGGACCGGGATACCGGCCTGGCGTGCAGCTTCCAGGGCACGGACCTTGTTACCGGCCAGCTCCAGCACCTCAGCCGGCGGCCCCACGAAGGTGATACCGGCGGCGGCTGCAGCACGTGCGAGGTTGGGGTTCTCGGACAGGAAACCGTACCCGGGGTAGATGGCGTCGCAGCCCGCGTCCTTGGCCACGCGGACGATCTCATCCACATCAAGGTATGCCCGGACGGGGTGGCCTTCCTCGCCGATGAGGTAGGCCTCGTCCGCCTTCTGCCGGTGGATGGAGTTGCGGTCCTCCTGCGGGAACACCGCAACAGTCTTCGCGCCGATTTCATAACCCGCCCTGAATGCACGAATGGCGATTTCGCCGCGGTTAGCTACCAGAATCTTCGAGAACATTGCTCTCCTGCACTCTTGCGGGATCGATAAAACAAGAACTTGGCGTCCCCAGCCTACATTTGGTCTTTCTGGTCACAGTAATTTGTCTTCATGAGCCGGTAACGCTTTGCTTCACACGCGCCGTCGCGCCGTGTTCGCTCGTTCTGCGGGTCCACCTATGATGAATAGGTGTGCGGGCACAAAGATCCTGCGTTCTGTGGCATCTCAACGATAGGTATTGGTTCAACAAGTGCAAGTAGTGAGCATCAGCAGCCTCAAAGGTGGGGTCGGCAAGACCTCGGTCACCCTGGGACTGGCATCCGCGGCCCTGTCCGCCGGGATCCCCACACTTGTTGTTGACCTTGATCCGCATGCGGACGCCACCACCGGGCTCGGCGTGCAGGCCAATGACCAGATGGACATCGGCAGGCTCCTGAAAAATGCCCGTCGGGGTGATCTGGCCGCGAATGTCGTGCCGAGCGGCTGGGTGGGCAACGCGGTGAAGCGCAGTTCCAGCACCACAGCCCCTGTTCTCGACGTTGCGATGGGCTCGGCCTACTCGGGAATTTACGACCGGCCCGACCTCGGCAAGCGTGACCTGCGCCGTCTGTCCACGCTGCTCGACCGGGTTGAGGGCTACCGGCTGGTGCTGATTGACTGCCCGCCGTCGCTGAACGGGCTCACGCGGATGGCCTGGACCGCGAGCAACCGTGTGCTGCTGGTGGCGGAGCCGGGACTGTTTTCCGTCGCGGGTACCGAACGGACCATGCGCGCAATCGAACTGTTCAAGAATGAGTTTGCACCCAATCTGATGCCGGCCGGGATCGTGGCCAACCGGGTTCGCACCGGATCCAACGAGCACGCGTTCCGTTTGAACGAGATGAAGCAGATGTTCGGGGACCTGTTGCTCAGCCCCACCATCGCGGAGCAGGCCAACTGGCAGCAGATCCAGGGCGCAGCGCACGCCGTGCATCACTGGCCGGGCGAATCGGCGAAGCAGGCGGCGGGGTACTTTGACGATTTGCTCCGGGCACTGCTGGATTCAGGGCGTATGCGCAACCGCGTGGCCCGGCGCTGACCTCGCCGCCTTCCACGGTAAATGGAGCAACTCGGACCTAATAGTGAGGTATCCGGACCAATGTGAGCAGAGGTTCGCTCACCATTGCCCAACTGGGTCACCTCAACGATCCGGCTCGGCTGATGGTGAATCCGGATCAGCTGATCTTGCGCGCTGCCCGTCGCTTGCTGAGCTCATCGTCAGGGAAATCCTGATCTGCGGCGTGCTCGCTCGGGAGGGCAGCGAGGCTGCCTTCAACCTCACGCCAGACACGCCCGACGGCGATTCCAAAGACTCCCTGCCCGCCCTGGACGAGGTCGATCACTTCATCAGCCGACGTGCACTCATACACGCTGGCGCCGTCACTCATCAGGGTGATCTGCGCCAGGTCCTCAACGCCGCGTTCCCGGAGGTGCTCCACCGCGCTACGGATTTGCTGGAGCGAAACTCCGGTGTCCAGCAGGCGCTTGACCACCTTGAGGACCAGGATGTCGCGAAATCCGTAAAGCCGCTGGGAACCTGAACCTGAGGCACCCCGGACGGCCGGTTCAACGAGACCTGTGCGTGCCCAGTAATCGAGCTGGCGGTAGGTGATGCCTGCGGCCTTGCAGGCTGTGGGTCCGCGGTAACCCGCATCCTCATCGAGTACGGGAAGATCTTCAGTGAAGAGCAGGCCCTGCGCGCTGGCGGGTATGGGTGCACCCGTCGCGGCCGCGTTGGAACCCGTACCGGCGTCGCCTTTCGGACTCACGTGTTGCCTCCTCGTTCTGGTTCCCGGGGGGAAGTGGCACAAGCCGAGGTCCACAGGGGTTTATTGAGTAACTGCCCTGAGTCTACAGCGAGTGCAATGGGAACTGTATGCTTCGACGTTAGATCGCCCGGTACCCGAGGTCAAAGATGCCGGCCATAACAATCTGAGCGTGTCGCCGCCGGCTACTTTTCAAAGTCCTCGGGCTCAACGTCTGCGAGGAACTCGCGGAACTGTTTCAACTCGCGCTCCGCATTGGCCTGCCCTTCCGGGGAGACTGTCTCGCCGTCGTCGTCCGCCGCCTCTGTGATCTCCACGCCGGTGTCTTCCATGACCTGCGGCGCACAGTAGATCGGGCAGGGAACCCGGAGGGCGATGGCGATGGCGTCAGAGGCACGGGAACTGACTGCTGTGCCGTCCTCGAACACCACCTCCGCATGGAACACCGTGTCTTCCACACGGACGATGCGGACCTCGGTGACGGTGTGGTTGAGCGCGGCGACAATGCTGACGAGGAGGTCGTGGGTCATGGGCCGCGGCGGGACGATGCCCTGCTGCACAAAGGCAATGGCGCTGGCTTCCGGGGCACCGATCCAGATCGGGATGTGGCGGGTGCCTGCCGTTTCCTTGAGCAGGACGAGGGGCTGATTGGACGGTAGTTCGATGCGAACGCCTACTACATCCATCTCGATCATGGCTGCCTCCTAGTTTTCCATCCGTGCGATCTGGCCCTGGACGAGGGCGCTGTGCAGGTTGAGGCAGAGCTCGCTGATCTCCCGGGCGGTTTCCGCCGCACGGGCCTTGGAGGCGACGTCACGGCGGGAGGCGACCGGCGCGACGACGCGCTCAACGAGACCGAGTTCACGATCTGCAGCAGCGCGGAAGGGGCGGAGGTGCCGCGGCTCGATTCCGTGGGATTCCAGCTGGACGCAGGCTCGGGTCACCTTCAGGGCATGCTCGTCGAACCGGCCCTCGACTTCGGCGATCAGGCCGAAGGACATGAGGTCGCGGATGAGCTCCGGGCGAGCGCCGGCCTCGG
This sequence comes from Arthrobacter subterraneus, assembly GCF_900099735.1. Classification (GTDB taxonomy): domain Bacteria; phylum Actinomycetota; class Actinomycetes; order Actinomycetales; family Micrococcaceae; genus Arthrobacter_D; species Arthrobacter_D subterraneus. The sequence continues at coordinate 3,478 of NZ_FNDT01000024.1, forward strand.
CGGCGAGGGTTTCCCTGGTCAGGCGGCGTGCGTGCGATCCCAGCTCACGGGCCAGCTGGTCGGACACCATACGCGGCCCGAGTGTGACGCCGCCCGGCAGGTTTTCGGGACGCTCTCCCCGGTCGATCGCGTCAAGGTAGTCCTTGATGACTTTCAGCGGAAGATACTGGTCCCGCTGGAGAGCGAGAACAAAACGCAGCCGTTCGACGTCGACCGGTGTGTATTTCCGGTAACCGGCGCGGGTGCGTTGCGGGGTGATGAGCCCTTTTTCCTCGAGGAACCGGATTTTGGACGCACTGATCTGCGGGAAGTCCCCCGTCAGTTCGGTGAGGACCTCCCCGATATTCAGGACGTTCCCGCTGACGCGCTCGGGGGCTAGGCCCACGGGTCGCCGGGACGGCTGGGAGGAGGGCATGGAGGAGCCTAGGCCTGGCCCTGCGGCTGCGACACGCTCCCGGCGGCGTAGAAGGTGAGGCGGAACTTGCCGATCTGCACTTCGTGGCCGTTGCGCAGTACCACGGCGTCTACCCGGTCATTGTTCACATAGGTTCCGTTGAGGCTGCGCGAGTCGACCACCTGGAAGCCCTCCGGGCCGCGGCGGAATTCGGCATGCTTGCGTGACACGGTCACGTCATCGAGGAAAATATCCGCATTGGGGTGCCGCCCGGCCGTGGTGACGTCCTCATCCAGGAGGAAGCGTGCACCGGCGTTGGGGCCAGAGTGCGCGATGAGCAGCGCCGATCCTGCCGGAAGCGCTGCAACCGCGGCGAGTTCCTCGCGGGTCAGGCGAGGCTCAACGGAGGTCGAAGCGGTCTGGGGAGGCAGCCCGATGGTGGTTGTCTCAGGCGAGGGCACATGGGATCCCGAAGCGTCCTGTGCGGCTGCGTTATTCTCGCCTACCATTGTGAAAATCCTTCCCCAAAAACATGTGGCCAACCGGTTCCCCGGCTGGCCACCATTGGTTTGCCTGAGCCGGTGACTCTAGCCTACCTGCTGTGAGTATTCCGAAGAACTGAGAAGCTCCTCGACCACCGAGCTGTCCTCGACCTTGATTTCGAACAGCCAGCCATCACCGTACGGATCCGAGTTGATGAGGGCGGGGTCGCCGTCGAGCGCTTCATTCCGGGTGACCACCTCGCCGGTGAGGGGTGCGTAAATGTCGCTGACACTCTTGGTTGATTCCACCTCACCGACGACGTCGGAAGCGCCCACCTTGGAACCGGACTCCGGCATCTGGACGTACACGACGTCGCCAAGCGCGTCCTGGGCGAAATCAGTGATGCCGACACGGACAACACCGTTGTTGTCGGGCGCGGTGACCCATTCGTGTTCGGCGGTGTAGTAAAGGTCTTCGGGAATGTTGCTCATTGTCGGCCTTTCGTGGGCACCGGACGGATTTGATTCTCACAAAGCGGTTGAATAAAGCGCGGCCCCTTTTCTTTCGATCGGGGGCCTCACGAACGAGTATAGGCACAGAGCCGGTGCCGTGCGTCACCCTTTTCCGGAGGGTTTCCTGATGCTGTTCCTTATCGCCCGGGTGTGGCGTCCGTAGCCAATCGGCGGTTGATGAGACAGGATCAACGTATGAGCGACCTGCCGTTCCCCCTCCAGCCCATGCTCGCAAAAGCGGTCAGTGAAGTGCCCGGCGCGGACAGTGTGCCCGGCGGACTGCTCTACGAACCGAAATGGGACGGCTTCCGCGCGGTGATCCATGTTGAGGACGGCAAATGCGAGATCGGGAGCCGCGGCTCAAAGACGCTCACCAGGTACTTTCCGGAGCTGGCGGAGGCGCTGCTGGAGCACCTGCCCGATCGGTGCGTGGTTGACGGTGAAATCGTGGTCCGTCGGGGAGAACCCGGTGCCGAACGCCTCGACTGGGAGGCCCTATCGCAGCGCATCCACCCGGCCGACAGCAGGGTGAGGATGCTCGCCAGTCAAACACCGGCGTCGTTCATTGCCTTTGACCTGCTCGGGATCGATGACCACAACCTCCTGGAAGTGCCGTTCGCGGAACGGAGGAAGGCCCTGGAGGGCGTCGCGGAAACGTTCTCGGAGCCGGTGCATCTTTCGCAGGTGACGGACGACGTCGAACTGGCGCGACGGTGGCTCGTCGAGTTTGAAGGTGCCGGGCTGGATGGTGTGGTGGCGAAACCGCTGGCTGCCGCGTATGAGCCGAACAAGAGGCTGATGCTCAAGGTCAAGCACAAGCGCACCGCTGACGCAGTGGTGCTGGGATACCGTGTGCACAAGAGCGGTCAGGGCGTCGGCTCGCTGCTGCTTGGCATGTATGACGACGGCGGGGAGCTGCGGAACGTCGGTGGGGCCTCAGCGTTCTCCGACAAGCGCAGGCTGGAACTGGTGGATGAGCTGGAACCTGATGTCATGCGGGACGAATCCGGTGAGATTGTCCGTGGGGAGACGGACCGGAGCCGTTTCGCGTCCGCGAAGGATGTGTCCTATGTCCGGCTGCATCCGCGACGGGTGGTCGAGGTGCGGTATGACCAGATGGAGGGCGACCGGTTCCGGCACACCGTGCAGTTTGAGCGGTGGCGGCCGGACCGTGAACCGCGCTACTGCACCTTCGAACAGCTCGAGATTCCTGTGGCCTACGACCTCAGCAGGGTCCTCGCCTAGCTTCATTACGAGGGCGTGTGGATAACCCCTGGCGCGTTAACCGACTCTGGTTAGGATGGTTGGCAGCTCACACGTAGTCGTAGGCTCTATTCGGTCGGGGAATTCATGGTTCAGTCTCGCGTGGTGTGCGTCCTTGCCGGCGCCGCCCTTTCAGCTCTTGTGCTCGGCGGGTGCGCCGGTGGTGACCCCGGGGTGGCTCAGACTCCGTCTCCATCTGCCTCGGCGTCTGCTGCGGCTTCAGCGTCACCATCTGCTGAGCCGACGCCCACTCCCTCCCCTGCCTCCGCCGCGGGACCGGCCGTGAACATTCCGGTTCCGGAGAAGCCCGCGCTGGCGGACGAGAATTCCGTGGAGGGGCTTGAGGCGTTTACGGAGTGGTGGTTTGAGCTGCTGAATTACGCGCAGGCTACAAACGATTTCGAACCGCTTTGGGCGGTGACTGATAAGGGTTGCAAGACTTGTACGAACTTCGAAGATTTCGTACAAGCCTCTTACAGCGATGAAGGATGGATCGCGGGTGGCGACGTAAAGGTTCAATCCTTCGATTCCACTCTTGAGCCCACAGTGGACGGAACTATCGACTCTTATGTCAGTACGACCCAAGCAGCCTTGACTGTCTACGGGCAGAAAGGCGCTCCAAAGGAATACTTCGACGCGTATTCTGAGCCGCGGGTTGGACTAGCAATTTCAGCGCATGAATCGGGCACTTGGCGCATGTACGACTACGGCGACATCACGGTGTCTAATGACTAGCTCTGTCGCAGCGAAGGAAATTCGTTCCTCGTCGTTCGCAGTTCTAATCATCACCATCCTTGTCGCTCAGTTGCTTTTGGTCCCCACTTACCCCGCAGCCGCAGAAGAACCTCAAGGCGGATTCACTGGCGGCATGGTGGGATCAGAAAACAGAAAGGAATCGTCGTCGCCTTCGGACGAGACTGGCCGGAATACACCCAAAGAACTAACCGCCGCTATCGACGACCCAATGCCGACCGTCACCTACACATACGAACGGGTTTGCACTCAAGGTCGGCTGAACAACCTGGACCCTGCCCTTTGCGTGACCCTGAACGCCGCATGCGACGCTGAACCCGACGGCCAGTTGGTCGAGTGGATTGCCATCGACAGCTCAACCAGTCCGCCGTCGGAAACGCGGACCGGTGACAGATCGTGCCTCTACCCCGGATCCCCCGCGCCGGAGCCGCCGAACGGCGGAGAAGCGGCGGAGCCTGCCGTCGTCATCACGCTGGAGGATTTTCAGAGCCAGCCGATCATCGCGGCGGCCGTCGTCTCGGAGCCCAACAATTTCGGGCTCCTCGGCGGGCACAACAATTTCTGGGCGGACGTGGACGAGCAGGAGTTCGCTTTCGATACCCTCGGGGACCAGGTCCTCATCCGGGCATGGCCCGTGGCATACGACTGGAACTATGGCGACGGCGCCACAAAAACCACGCAAACCGCGGGGAACCCGGTTCCGGAAGCCGACTGGCTCCTGGTGGAAACACCCACCAGCCATGTCTACGGCGCGACAGGCGACTACAACCTCGTTCTCACCACACGTTTCAACGGTGACTACTCCGTCAATGGCGGACCCTGGATTCCAATTGCCGGACAAGCCGCGGTCCAGTCAGAACCTCACCTCGTGAGTATCTGGCGATCCGATAACCGGCTCGTCGACGGCACCTGCGCGGAGAACCCGTCCGCATGGGGCTGCTAGGAAAAGGAAACTACTTGTCCTTCTTCGCGCGGCTCGGCTGGACACGGGGCGGCTCCCCGGGCATCTTCGGGTAGTCGGGCGGGAAAGGCAGCTCCCCCAGACCGGAATCCAGGTCGCGCTGCCACCAGCCGAGCAGGGTGTCGATGGTCCCCGGCTTCTCATGGAAAGCTGCCCACGGGTCCCCCACTGTCCGCAGCCGCTCCGGCACGGTCAGGATCGTGAAGTCTTTCGGATGCACCTTCTCCAATTCGTCCCAGGTGATCGGACACGAAACCGGCGCGTGTGCCAGCGCCCGCGGACTGTAGGCTCCGGCAATGGTGCGGTCACGATTCGCCTGGTTGAAGTCGACAAACACCCGCTCCCCGCGCTCCTCCTTCCACCACGACGTGGTGACCTTGTCCGGCATGCGGCGCTCAAGTTCACGTGCAGCAGCGATGACGGCATGCCGGACATCGAGGAACTCACGCACCGGCTCGATTGGTGCATATACGTGAATACCCCGGTTACCCGAGGTCTTGAGGAAGGCGTTGAGGCCAGCTTCCTCAAGCACTTTCCGAAGCTCGATTGCGGCTGGAACAGCGTCATCGAAGTCGGTACCGGGCTGGGGATCCAGGTCGATCCGCAACTGGTCGGGGTTATCCGAATTCTCAGCCCTCGAAGGCCACGGGTGGAACACCACGGTATTCATCTGCGCTGCCCAGACGGCAGCGGCAGGCTCATCGATCACCAGTTGGGGGTGTGAGCGCGCGCTGGGGTATTCGACCTTCACGGAGCGGATGTAGTCCGGCGCTCCTTTGGGAGGATTCTTGGAGAAGAACTGCTCGCCGTCGATGTTGTCGCCGAACCGCTGCAGCGCAAGAGGCCGGTCACCATTGGCGGCAATGAATGCCTCACCGACGTCGATCAGGTACTTCGCCAGATCAAGCTTCGTCAGCCCAAGCTCAGGCCACATGACCCGGCTGGGACTCGAGATACGTACTTCACGGGTGCCGTGCGGCCCATCAACGGATAAGACTGTCGCCTCGGATGCCATGGGTCCAACATACTCTGCAGGACCACGCACGCACCCTGCGCGCCGCCGCTCGTCGCGTCAGGCAGGAAGAACCTGACCGATCGGCTCACGCTTCTCGGCCTGGAACCTGTCTTCCGTTCGGCCGGCAGCCCAGTAGCCGGAGAGGGACAACTGGTCCTTGCCCAGGCCCCGCTCCTTCAGAAAAACGTCGCGCAAGGCCTTCATCGATTCCCGCTCGCCGTGTGCAAACACCTGCACGCGTCCGCTGGGCCACTGGTAGTCCCTAACCGCGGCAGCGAGCAGCGACCTCGTTGTGTCATCCCGAATCTCCCGGCGAATCCACCTGACCTCAACCCCAAACGGTTTCACCAGATCGACCATGTCATCGGGACCTCCGCATTCCAGAAACGCCACACCGGCCGCATCTTCCGGCAGCGCTTCGAGGGCAGCGCTGATCGCAGGCAACGCGGATTCGTCGCCCGCAAAGAGGTACCAGTCGGCTGTGGGGTCGGGCGAGTAGGCACCGCCCGGGCCCATCAGGGCGATCCGGTCGCCCGGTTTCGCCTGGGCAGCCCATGGTCCTGCAAGGCCCTCATCGCCGTGAACTACAAAGTCGACGTCGATGGTGCGGTCCGCCTGGTTGATCCGCCGCACGGTGTAGGTGCGGGTGACCGGGACGTCCTCCGCCGGAAGCTGCTCGCGAAGTGCGGCGAGGTCATAGGGCGGCTCAAGCGCGAGCTCCGGCTTGGCGAAGAGGATCTTCACGTAGTTGTCGGTGACGTCCTTCGGCTGGAACTGCTCAAACCCGGGGCCGCCCAGCGTCACGCGGACCATGTGGGGCGTCACCCAGGATGTACCCAACACATCAAAGACAAGTTGCGGTCGCGGGGAACGAGCTTGCCGCTGAACGTCTTTCATACGTCAACCCTAAGCCTGCCGGATGAATGCAATCATCCAGCTGTAACCTCGACCACCTAGGAAGTTCGCTATTGGAGAGATTAAGGCAGGCGTGGCGGCTCATGGAGCGGTACATCAACAACAACTTCGACGTCATCGCCCTGCCGGGTAGAGATATCCAGGAATTATCTAGGCGAAGCCTGGTCCAGTCGGAAATGTCGGTAAGCACTTAGATGAATCGCGTGAAGGCCGCCTACGACGGAAACCGGGATGAGATAGTGGGCAAGATCACCGTCAACGACGAAGAAATCGTCGATTTCATCCGGATCGTACGTCGTGCGTTCGCGGTGCGTCGTTGAGAGGTACACCTTCCACGTATCCGCCACGCGGACTGTTGTCGTCTTCACTTGCACACGGCGGAAGCCTTTTTCGCTATCGACGAGCAGATCGTAACGGCTGGGCTCAAGCGGCCATGAGACATCGCAACCGCAGAGCGCAAACCACGCTGCTGCAAGAAGCGAGCCAGCACGATCGAGACGAGAAATGTCCGGTTGGAACACGTTCTCCACGGTGGGCGACTGCTCCGTTAGATGCGCGACATCGAGACCGATCCGAGCGGCATGCCCCTTCACTGATGCGAGAGCAGAGGTTCCGCCAAGGCCAAGAGACTCAACCACGTCAGCCCACGTATCCCCTGCAGCGATCGAAGCACGAAGGCTGTCTTCAGTCCAGCGGCGTTGCCCCGTGAAATGGCCATAACTAATGTCGAGCCGATTTGCATGTGAACGTACGGACCTCATTGCGCCAGCAGATGTCGCGGCTAGCCCCAGTTCACGCAGGACTCCTCGCCAAGAGCGAGATACGGCAATCGCTTGTGTGAGTTCCACGTCCGTATAAGACCGGTTTTGCGCCATATTTGGATCGTACGACGTGGCTCTGACAGCGCAGCTTCCCATGAGCACAGTGGCTACGCCGGTAACTGCAAATGGATACGGCTCGGGCTAACCCTCTCAACATTTGTGATCGGGATGATGAGAGTACGCCAATGGGGAAAACCGTGCTTCTCTCTACATCTAGGCACCAAGAAGGCAAGAGCAGAGCAACCCGATCTCAAAATAAAAAAGTTACCGAGCAGTATACTCGCCAGCCCTTCTATGTCGGGATGACAGGATTTGAACCTGCGACCCCCTGACCCCCAGTCAGGTGCGCTACCAAGCTGCGCCACATCCCGATCGGCGCGGACCATTCCGTCCGAACCACCTGAAGAATCCTATCCTATCGCCCGCCTAACGACGAACTCGGCTCCACCGGGCGACAGGCAGAAAACATCACCGTACCGGATCCCCCAGTTACCGGCGTCAGGAACCCCCGGAAAGGCCTAAACACGCCGGTGAAGCGGCCAGAACGCGGGGAATCCGGCGCAGCAAACGAGGACCGGCTACTTCTTGCGGCCGCGCTTCTCGCGGACCCGCATGCTGACCTCGATCGGCGTTCCTTCGAAGCCGAACGTCTCACGCAAGCGACGTGTGATGAACCTGCGGTATCCCGGGTCCAGGAAGCCAGTGGTGAAGAGCACAAACCGCGGCGGACGGGATGACGCCTGCGTCCCGAACAGGATCCTCGGCTGCTTTCCACCACGCAGCGGATGCGGGTGCGCGGCAACAAGCTCTCCGAGGAAGGCGTTCAGCTTGCCGGTGGGGATGCGCTTGTCCCATGACTCGAGCGCGCGGTCCAGCGCGGGGACCAGGCGGTCCTTGTGCCAGCCTGTCTTCGCCGAGATGTTGACCCGGGGAGCCCATTCCACATGCGCTAGGTCCTGCTCGATTTCGCGTTCCAGGTAGCGGCGGCGTTCGTCGTCGAGCAGGTCCCACTTGTTGAAGGCGAGCACCAGCGCGCGCCCGGACTCGATCGCGAGGTTCAGGATGCGCACATCCTGCTCGCTCAGCACCTCGTCAACAGCGAGAAGGACGACGGCGACCTCAGCCTTCTCCAGCGCGGACTGCGTGCGCAGCGAGGCATAGAAATCGGCACCCTGCGCCATATGCTGGCGCCGACGGATGCCCGCGGTGTCAACAAAGCGCCACACCCGGCCGCCGAGTTCGATCATCTCGTCCACCGGATCACGGGTAGTGCCGGCCAGTGGGTCAACGACAACCCGCTCGGTTCCGGCCAGCTTGTTCAGCAGCGAGGACTTGCCGACGTTCGGGCGGCCGATCAGTGCCACGCGACGCGGTCCGCCCGAGCGCTCCAACCCGCCGTGCTCGGAAAACTCCGGCATGAGTTCCACGGCCCTGTCCAGCATGTCCGCGGTCCCGCGGCCGTGCAGCGCCGACACGGGCATCGGCTCACCGAAACCGAGCGACCACAGCGCGGCGGCGTCGGCCTCGTTCTGGATATCGTCAACCTTGTTTGCAATCAGGATGACCGGCTTCTTCTTGCGCCGCAGCATGCGGACAATTGCCTCGTCAGTGGCGGTCGCGCCAACGGTGGCATCAACGACGAGCAGCACGGCGTCGGCGAGGTCGACGGCGGCCTCGGCCTGGTCGGCGACACGGGCATGGATGCCCCGGGCGTCATGCTCCCAGCCGCCGGTATCCACCAGCGTGAAGTTGGTGCCGTTCCAGGTAGCCGAGTACATGACACGGTCGCGGGTGACGCCCGGGGTGTCCTCCACGACTGCCTCGCGACGACCGAGAATACGGTTCACCAGGGTGGACTTGCCCACGTTCGGCCGGCCGACGATCGCGAGGACAGGGTCCAGCCGGAGCGGGGCTTCGTCGTCGTAATCTCCCAACTCATGCGCAAGGAGGGCTGCGTCTTCCTCGTCCAGCTCATAGTCCTCCAGACCGGCGCGCAGGGATTCCGCCCGGCGCTCAGCCTCGGCGTCATCCAGGGCGTGGATGTGCTCGGCTACGGAGTCCTCGCCCGTGGGCTCGTACTCTTCCTCAAGTTCGGTCTGGTTCTCGCTCATGGTGCGATCCTTCGTTTTATTGGTGGGCGACGGTGCGAACTACGTCGAGCACCGCCGTCACTGTCTGCTCAAAATCCAGGTCCGATGAATCAACGGTCACTACCCCGTTGGCGGCCTGCTGAAAATTAACCACGGACGAGTCCCTGGCATCACGCCCCAGGACCTGCCGCTTCAGCTGATCGGCGGTCTGGGATCCGCCAAGCTGGTCGCCGCGTCGCCGCAGCCGTGCTTCCTCACTCGCCGTGAGCAGGATGCGCACCTCTGCATCGGGTGCGACGACGGTGGTGATGTCCCTGCCCTCGGCCACGATGCGGTGGTGTGAGTCCGCAATGATCTGCCGCTGCCGGCGGATCAGCTCGGCGCGGGCGCCGAGCGTGGTGGCGACGGCGCTCACCGCCTGGGAGACGCGCGGCTCACGGATGGCGTCGGTGACGTCGATGCCGCTGACCAGCACCGACTCGGTGTCCGGCCGGGTGCTGATGGTCAGGTCGAGCTCGCGAGAGGCGCGTTCCACAGCGCCGGCGTCGGTAAGGTCGACGCCCTTCTCAAGACAGTGCAGGGTCACCGCGCGATACATGGCACCGGTGTCGAGGTAAGCCGCATGCAGTTGGCGGGCGGTTTCCCGGCTGACGCTGGACTTGCCTGAACCGGACGGTCCGTCGATGGCTACAACCAGGGACTTGCCCAAACGGAAGTGCGCAAGAGAAGCAGTCACTGAACAACCTTCCATCCGCGGCTCGTAAGAAAATCTGTGAGTTCATGGCGTTTGCCGGGCAGCACCGAAATCTCGGCCAGGCCGACCTGCCGCTCGGGCGAGTGCTCAAGCCGGAGGTCCTCAAGGTTGATGCCGGTGTCACCGATTTCGGTGAGCAGCCGCGCGATCTGTCCCGGAACGTCATCGACCAGCACCGTGAGCCTGGCGAACGTCTCGGGCGGGGTTCCGTGCTTCCCCGGGATCCGCGCCTGCCCGATGTTGCCCTCGGCCATCAGCTGCGCCATATCGAGCCGCGCGCCATCCCCCAGCGGGTTCTCGAGCGTTCCGATCAACCGGTTCAGGTCTTCCCGCACGCCGTAAAGGATCTCCACCAGGCGGCCCGCGTTCGCGGACAGGATCTGGACCCACAGCCGCGGATCGCTCGCGGCGATCCGGGTGACGTCCCGCAGCCCGTTCCCCGCAAGGGAGAGCGCATGCGCCGGGGTGTCCTGCAGCCGGCTCGCGAGCAGCGAGGACAGCACCTGCGGCAGGTGTGAAATGACTGCCACCGACTGGTCATGCTCTTCGGCGGACATCCGGGAGACAACTGCGCCCAAATCGATCGCCAGCGCCTCAGCGGTGCGCACCGCATCCGGGGCGCTCTGCCCGGAGGCGCAGATCACCCAGGGCATGGAAGTGAACAGTTCCGCGCGGGCCGCCACCGGTCCGGATTTCTCCCGCCCCGCCATGGGGTGGGTGCCCACATAACGCGGCAGCGCGGCGTCGTCGGCTGCTTCCGTCACAGCTTTCAGCACCGAATCCTTCACGCTGGCAATATCGACGACGACGGCGGCCGGGTAGGCGGCAAGCGCCTCGACCACCAGCGCACCGGTGACATCCGGCGGCGCCGCGACCACAACGAGTTCAGGGGCGAAGGCGGAATCCGAGGGATCAAGCGGCCGGCCGGCACCGATATCCTGGGCCACCGCCTGGGTGGACGGGGAAATGTCGGAGAGGACGACGTCGAGTCCACGGGCACGCAGCCCGAGCCCGATACTGGTACCGAGCAGACCGGTTCCGACGATCAGCACCGGCCCGGACAGGTGCGTGCCGCCGTTTGTTACGGTCATCGGCTACATCTCCACAGCGGCCAGGAGGTGCCCCACTTCCTGGCGGCCGAGAACGCGGATGCTGCCCTGGCGCTGATCGCCGACGCGGATGGGCCCGAACTGGGTCCGGACCAGGCGCTCGACGGGGTGGCCGACGGCGTCGAACAACCGGCGGACCACGCGGTTACGGCCGGAGTGCAGCACCACTTCCACGAGAACGTGTCCCGGGGTGGAGTCAACGAGCTTGAAGGAGTCGACGCTGGCGATGCCGTCCTCGAGCTCGATGCCTTCCTTCATCTGGGCGCCGATGCCGTGCGCCATGGGCCCGCGGACCTGCACGAGATAGGTCTTGGGCACCTCGAAGGAAGGGTGGGTGAGCCGGTTGGTCAGTTCGCCGTCGTTGGTCAGCAGCAGCAGGCCCTCGGTGGCGGCATCAAGCCGGCCGATATGGAAGAGCCGCTCACCCTTGCGGTTCTTCAGGAAGTCGCTGATGCACGGGCGGCCTTCGGGATCCTCCATGGTGGAGACAACGCCTTTGGGCTTGTTGAACGCGTAGTAGACCATGGTCTCGTTGAGCTGCAGCCGGATGCCGTCCACGTGGATGGCTGCGCTGGAGGGGTCGACCCGCACGCCGAGGTCGGTGACGATGGTGCCGTCCACCTCAACCCGGCCGTCGCGGATCATGTCCTCGCACACTCGCCGCGAGGCGACGCCGGCGGAGGCCATGATTTTCTGTAGGCGGACGCCCTCGGGGTTGTGGACGTCGAGCCGGTCAACGGGCGGAGCCTTGGGGCGGCGGGGACGGTGCACTGCGCCGAGGTTTCGGCCGAACCGCTCCTTGCCGAACGGCGCTGCACCGGCTGATGCGCCACGTTGACCGCTGCGTGCTGCCTTCGGAGCGCCCTTGCTGGCGCCCCCCTTGGGAGCATCAGCACCTCGAGGCGCACCGTCACGCTTGGGCGCACCTGAACCCCACGAAGCTCCATCACGCTTGGGCGCACCCGCACCCCGTGGAGCGCCGTCACGCTTGGGCGCACCTGCACGCCGTGGAGCACCGTCACGCTTGGGCGCACCCGCACCCCAGGAAGCTCCATCACGCTTGGGCGCACCTGCACCGCGCGGGGCACCGTCACGCTTGGGCGCACCCGCACCGCGCGGGGCACCTGCACTCTTTGAACCCGCGAAACCGCCGCCGGTGCGCGCGGACTTAGCGCTGCCGGCGTCCCTCCCGCTCTTTCCTGCGGAATCGGTGGCAGGGTTACGGCCGGCGCGGTTCCTTCCGGATCCGGAGCGGGGCGCCTGTGTCATTGAAAAGTCCTTAGCTGTTGTACGTCAGTACGTGGTGTCGTCGAAGTCCTGCAGGTTTTCCAGTCCGGGCAGGTGCGGAGAAAGTTTGGGCAGGTCAGCGACGGTGCCGATACCCAATCTTTCCAGAAAAAGCGGTGTTGTTCCGTAGAGCACCGCTCCGGTCTCCGGATCGGTGGCGACATCGGTGACGAGCCCACGTTGAACAAGCGTGCGAACCACCGAGTCCACATTCACCCCGCGGATTGCCGATACCCGCGAACGCGCGACCGGCTGCCGGTATGCGATGACCGCGAGAGTCTCCAGCGCTGCCTGTGAAAGCCGTGCGCTCTGACCGTCAAGAACAAACCGTCCGACGACGGCGGCGAACTCGCTGCGCGTGTAGAACCGCCAGCCACCGGCGACATTTCGAAGCTCGATGCCCCGGCGCCGGGCCGGTCCGGTATCCGGGCCCTGTCCAGTATAGCCGTCATACTCGGCTTTCAGATCCGCCAGCGCTTCGGCCACCCGCTCCACCGGCACTTCGAGTGCCGCGGCGAGCTGCATCTCCGTCACGGGCTCCTCGACCACGAGGAGCACGGCCTCCAGCGCGGCGGGTACTCCCCCGGGCAGGGATGCCAGGTCCGGCACCGGCGGCTCTGCCGACACAGCGGGCGCGCCCCCGGCGTGGTCCTCAGTGTGTTCGCTCATGGATTTCCCCCTCGTTCCCGCGCCCGGTTACCGGCGGAACGTCCTGATCGTATTCCTCGCTGATGCTGTCCGCAGTCCACGTCCGCTCACCGGCAGACCAGCGTACGGTCAGTTCCCCCAGCGGCGCCGCCTGATCCAGGGCGATCACCATGTCACGGAACATTTCCAGCAGGGCAAGAAAGCGGGCGACGACGACAAGGAGTGAGTCCGCATCCGCGGTGAGCTGCCGGAAGGACAACACGCCCTGTTCCTGGAGCCGGTGTCCAATGATGTCCGCCTGCTCGCGGACGCTCACCGCCGGTGCGTGCAGGTGCCCGATGCCGACCTCGGTGGGTGCAGGCTCTCGCGGCTCGAGCGCCTTCGCGGCAAGAGCCGCAAAGTCCGTGGGCGACATCCGCCAGGTGAGTTCCGGCATCATCGCTGCGAACTGGGGCTCCAGTGCGGCCTGACGGGGGAAGCGGGTGCTCTCCTCGACGAGCCGGGATCCCATTTGACGGGCGATCTCCTTGAATGCCTTGTACTGCAGGAGACGTGCGAACAGAAGGTCCCGGGCCTCCAGCAGCGCAATGTCTTCCTCGTCCTCGACTTCTCCCGCGGGCAGCAGCCGGGCGGCTTTCAGATCGAGCAGTGTCGCCGCGATCACCAGGAACTCACTCGCCTCGTCCAGCGAGAAGCTGTCTCCGGCGGCGCTGAAGGCCCTGATGTAGCCGATGAACTCGTCGGTGACCTTTGCCAATGCGATCTCGGTGATGTTCAGTTCGTGCTTGGAAATCAGGCTCAGCAGCAGGTCGAAGGGCCCGTTGAAGTTCTCGAGCCGGACTTCGAACCGGCCCGCTTTCCCTGGTTCGGGCAGCGGAAGGGAGGCATCGCCGTCGTCGTAAGCGTCCTGAATCATCAGGCAGGGATGGGCCTACGGAGCGCCGCCGCGGGAGATCAGCTCCCGGGCGAGGCTGCGGTACGCATCCGCGCCGGAGTGGTTCCCTGCGTAGGTGGTGATGGGCTCTGCAGCGACCGTGGCATCGGCGAACTTGATGGTGCGCTTGATCACGGTCTCGAAAACCTTGTCCCCGAAAGCTTCGACCAGGCGGGCGATGACTTCCCGGCTGTGGAGGGTCCGGGCGTCATACATGGTTGCCAGGACGCCGTCCACCTGCAGGCGGGGGTTGAGCCGGTCCTGGACCTTCTCGATCGTCTCGACCAGCAGCGCAACCGCGCGGAGGGCGAAGAACTCGCAGATCAGCGGAATGATGACGCCGTGCGCCGCTGTGAGTGCGTTGACCGTCAGGAGGCCAAGCGATGGCTGGCAGTCGATGAGGATGACGTCGTAATTGTCCTCGACCTTGCGCAGCGCGCGGTCCAGCACCTGCTCGCGGGCAACCTCGTTGACCAGCTGCACTTCGGCGGCAGAAAGGTCGATATTCGCCGGCAGCAGGTCGATGTTCTCGACGCCGGTGCGCTGGATGGCGTCCTCGATGTTCACCTTGCGGTCCATGAGCACGTTGTAGACGGTGACATCGAGCTCATGCGGGTTGGTGCCGAGACCGGCAGAGAGCGCGCCCTGCGGATCGAAATCGACGAGAAGCACGCGGCGGCCGGCCTCCGCGAGCGCAGCGCCAAGGTTGATGGTGGAGGTGGTCTTGCCGACGCCGCCCTTCTGGTTCACCATCGCAATGACGCGGGCCGGCCCGTGGGAGGCAAGGACCGGGGGCTCGGGGAATTCCGTGACCGGGCGTCCGGTGGGGCCGATCTCGGAGTCGGTTGCGTCCTTCAGAGTTGTGGAACCCTGTTCGCTACTCACGTATCTATCCACGCTTCCGTCTAGTGCTTGTCCAGCAACGAAGTTACTGCTCGCTTGCTTCCCCACGTTACAACCGGTCCCCCGCGCAGCTGTGGAAATGCCGCGCGACCGGACCGCGAGCCTTGAGTCTCAAGTTGAGGTTCAATGTTCCGGGGTTCGAGGCCCCCGGACCGCCATGAAACAGCAGGACACGCCGCTTTAGCGTGGGCCAAAGCGGCGTGTCCTGACAAATCAACGCGGGGGCGAGGGTGATCAGCGGGTGGCGCCGACCTTCTCCTCCTCGCGGCCGGCGATGTGCGCCTCCGCGATGTCGGTGGTGGTTTCCGCGCCGTCCTCGACAGTGTCCGCCCTGGCGTCCTCAAAGTGGCCGGCGCTCATGGTCGATTCGTCGAACGGCAGGCGTCCGGCGAGCACTTCGTCCACCTGGCTGCGCTCGATTTCCCTGGTCCAGGTGCCGATCAGCACGGTGGCGACGGCGTTGCCGGTGAAGTTGGTCAGTGCGCGTGCCTCGGACATAAAGCGGTCGATGCCGACGATGAGCCCGACGCCGTCCACCAGATCGGGGCGGTGGGACTGCAGGCCGCCGGCCAGGGTGGCCAGGCCGGCGCCCGTCACGCCGGCGGCACCCTTGGAGGCGATGATCATGAAGATCAACAGCGAGATCTGCTCGCCGAGTGCAAGCGGGGTGCCAAGGGCAGAGGCGACAAACAGCGATGCCATCGTGAGGTAGATGGCGGTGCCGTCCAGGTTGAAGGAGTAGCCGGTCGGAACCGTGACGCCGACAACCGGCTTGGAGACACCGAGGTGCTCCATCTTGGCGATCAGGCGGGGCAGCGCCGCTTCGGAGGAGGAGGTGGAGAAGATCAGCAGGTATTCGCGGCCAAGGTACTTCATCAGCTTGAAGATATTGATGCCGGTGACGATCTTCAGGAGTCCGCCGAGGATCACCACGATGAAGAGGATGCAGGTGGCGTAGAAGGCGGCCATCAGGGTGAACATGCTCACAATTGCCTGGACACCGGTTTCACCGACGACGGCGGCGATGGCACCGAAGGCGCCGATCGGGGCGAGCCACATGATCATGATGAGGATACGGAAGACGAGAGCCTGGATGTGGCCGATGCCGCGCAGGATCGGCTTGCCTGCGGTTCCCATCTTCTGGAGCGCGAATCCGACCAGCAGGGCTACGAACAGCGTCTGCAGGATGCTCTTGCCGGTCAGCGAGGACAGCAGCGTGGTCGGGATGATGCCGAGGAGGAAGTCAACGGTGCCTTCGCCCTCCTTGGTTTCGGTCTCGTAGGTGGCGCCCGAAATGTCCAGGCCTTCTCCGGGCTGGACAATATTGCCCACCACCAGGCCGATGCCCAGGGCGAAGGTGGACATCAGCATGAAGTACCCGAGTGCCAGCCCGCCGACCTTGCCGACTGTGGCGGCCTTCGCGATCGATCCGATGCCGAGGACGATGGTGCAGAAGATGATCGGCGCGATCATCATCTTGATCAACCCGATGAAGGCCGTGCCGATGGGCTTGAGGGACTTGGCCAACTCAGGCGCCACAAGACCCAGGACGGCGCCGAGGATCACCGCGGCGATGACCGCGATGTAGAGGAAGTGGGTCTTGTCGACCTTCTTGCGGGGCTTGTCGACCGAAGCGGCTGACGGTGCAGGCATCTTCGCCATGCTGTTAACTCCTTATGCTGGTAGGCGGCCCGATGGCCGGTTCATAACCATCGTGGGCGTTACAGTGATGTCGGTCACCCTTGCGTTCATACTGTTCGCCGGACCGTACAGAGAACCCCGGGCGCCCGTCCGCGGAACGGGAAGTCGTCGTGGACGGAAGGAGGATCCGAGCGAGTGAAGAACTGGAGCCTGGCCCGTCAATTCTTCGTCGGACAACTCGTCTTCGTGCTTGCCCTGACCTCGACCATCTCCTGGGTGCTCTACCTCGACGCGGAGGACAACACGTTCGACGCCGCGTCCCAGCGCATGCTCGCCGTGGCCACCACCTTCGCGGATGACCCGTACGTTCTGGAGTCAGTGGAGTCATCCGACCCCACCGGGCGGCTGCAGCCCTATGCAGTGGAGGTCATGGACGATCTCGGCGTCGATTTTGTCACCATCATGGACACCGACCGCACGCGCTACACCCACCGGAACCCCGGTGAAATCGGTGGGAAGTACATCGGTTCCATCGACCAGGCGCTCGCGGGCGATCCCCATGTCGAAGTGTTCACCGGCACCCTCGGACCGTCGGTCCGCGCAATAGTCCCGGTCTTCACGGAAGACGACCTCGTCACCGCCCTGGTTGCGGCCGGCGTCACCGTGGACACCGTCTCCATTGCCCGTAACGCCCAACTCCCCCTCGTCTGGCTCATCGCAGCCGGCGCGCTGACGGCAGGCACGCTTGTTTCCCTGGTGCTGAGCCGCCACCTGCGCCGGGCGACCCTGGGCCTTGGCACCGAACAGCTTTCCCGCATGTTCGTCTTCTACGACTCCGTGCTCCACTCCGTACGGGACGGCCTGGTACTGACCGACCTCCGCGGGAAACTGGTGCTCTACAACGACCAGGCGGCGGCGCTGCTCAACCTCCCGCCGTCGGCCCCGGGAGACCCAAAGCCGGCCTCCGGCGTCGGGCTTTCCCCCTCCGTGGAGGAGCTGCTCATGAGCGGACGCAGGGCAGTGGATGAAATCCACGTCACCGACGATCGGGTGCTGGTGGTGAACCAGGAACCGGCTGTACCGGCCTCCGGAACGAAACCCCTCGGAACGGTCACAACAATCCGCGACCACACAGAACTGGAGACCCTCTCGGATGAAGTCCAGACCATGCGGACACTGACCGAAGCGCTCCGTGCGCAGACCCACGAGCACGCCAACCGGCTGCACACGATCGTGTCGCTGATCGAACTTGACCGCCGCGGTGAAGCCCTCGAATTTGCCACCCGGGACCTCCAGCAGTCACAGCAGCTCACCGATGAAGTGGTGGCAGCCATCGACGAACCGTTCATCACCGCGCTGCTGGTGGGCAAGGCGGCCCAGGCCAATGAGCGCGGACTGCACCTGGTCATCGACGTGGCCGGGACGGTTGAAACCAGCGGAATGGACTCGAGGGACCTCGTCACGATCATCGGTAACCTGCTCGATAACGCGTTCGACGCCGCTGCCTCCTCTTCGGAGCGGTCCGTCACGCTCGCGGTGTATACCGAGGGCGAGGCTGAGGAAACGATCGTCATTGAAGTCAGCGACAGCGGGCCGGGGCTCAGCGACGCACAGCTCGGGAACGTCTTCACACTGGGGTCCAGCTCAAAAGGTGCGGCCGGAACGCGCGGCCTGGGCCTGGCGCTTGTCCGGCAGGCCGTGCACCGGCTGGGCGGGACCATCCGGGTCACCAACGACGGCGGTGCCCTCTTTACCGTCCGCCTCCCGGCGGTGCCGCGCGCAGACCATCCGCAGACGGCGAACCGCTCGGGTGAGGGAGAGTTGCCCCGTGACTGATGCCTCCATGACCCGCCCCATCCGCGTCCTGGTCGTCGAGGACGATCCGATTGCCGCTGAGGCGCACGCGCTGTACGTGCAGCGGCTGGACGGCTTCGAACTGGCCGGCTCCGCAGCCACCGGCTCCGATGCGCTCGCAATACTGCGCGGACAGCGGGAGCCGGCGGGCGGGGTGGTCGATCTGGTGCTGCTGGATATGAACCTTCCCGATCTTCACGGCCTGGACATCATTCGGAGGATCCGGGGCTCGGGCAGTTCCGTGGACATCATCGCCATCACGGCTGTGCGGGAACTCGGAGTCGTGCGCTCAGCCATTTCGTCCGGCATTGTGCAGTATCTGATCAAGCCCTTCACCTACTCGGCGTTCAGCGAAAAACTCGGCAACTACCGGCAGTTCCGTGAAAACCTGCAGGCTCAGGCCTCCTCCACCACCCAGTCAGAAGTGGACAATGCGCTCGCGGCGCTGCGTCCGGCGTCGCAGGGAAGTCTCCCAAAGGGGCTGTCCGAGGAGACGCTCCGCGCCGTCGTGTCCTTTCTGTCGTCAGCATCCGAGCCGGTGTCTGCCGTGGAGGCGGCATCCGCACTTGAGCTCTCGCGGGTCACCGCGAGGCGGTATCTTGAACATCTTGCTGACAGCGGCTCGGCCCGGCGCATGCCGCGCTACGGAACGCGCGGCCGGCCGGAGCTGGAGTACACCTGGAACCGGTGAGGTTCCCAGCTTTCGTAAGGACTGTCACCAACGCGTGGTGTGATGGGGTCGGCGCGCGTACGCTGGAGTCGATCACGGCTGATGGGACAAAGGAGTCAAAGGCATGACAGAACCCCAGATCTTCAAGGGCCTCGCCGGCGTCACCGCGGACACGACAGCAGTATCGAAGGTCAATCCGGAGACCAACTCGCTGCTCTACCGGGGTTACCCGGTTCAGGAACTGGCGGCCGCAGTGGACTTCGAGGATGTCGCCTGGCTACTGTGGTACGGCGAGCTCCCCTCGGAATCGGAGGCGCAGGGCTTCCGCGACCGGGAACGGGCTTCCCGGGCGCTGGCCGAGAACGTGAAGGCCGCCATCGACCTGCTGCCGCTCAGCTGCCATCCGATGGATGTTGCGCGCACAGCGGTATCGGTCATCGGGGCGAATCACCCGAAAGCGGAAGACTCCTCGCCCGGGTCGGAGCTGGAAAAGGCAGTCGAGCTGTTCGCTGCCTTCCCGGCAGCCGTGGCGTACGACCAGCGGCGGCGCCGCGGCCAGGAGCCGATCGCGCCGCGGGAGGATCTGGGCTACTCCGCCAACTTCCTGTGGATGACGTTCGGCGAGGAGGCCGCCCCGGAGGTGGTTGATGCGTTCAACACATCGATGATCCTGTACGCCGAGCACTCCTTCAACGCGTCAACCTTCACGGCCCGGGTCATCACGTCGACGCTCGCCGACCTGCACTCGGCGGTCACTGGAGCGATCGGCGCGCTGAAGGGGGCGCTCCATGGCGGAGCCAATGAAGCCGTGATGCACACCTTCGAGGAGATCGGCATCCGGAAGGATGAGCCTGCCGAGGACGCGGCGGCACGTGCCAGGACATGGATGGAGGATGCGCTCGCACAGAAGAAGAAGGTCATGGGGTTCGGCCATCGGGTCTACAAGAACGGCGACTCCCGGGTGCCCACCATGAAAGCGGCACTCGATGCCATGGTCAAGCACTACGGGCGCGCCGAAATCCTCGGGTTGTATGAAGGTCTTGAGACTGCCATGCAGGAGGCCAAGAACATCAAGCCGAACCTCGACTATCCGGCCGGCCCCACGTACCACCTCATGGGGTTCGACACCGCGATGTTCACGCCGCTCTTCATTGCCGCGAGGATCACGGGATGGACAGCGCACATCATGGAACAGCGCGCGGCCAATTCCCTGATCCGCCCCCTGGCCGCCTACAACGGCCCGGAGGAACGCCACCTGCCCTGACCCTGCGGACGCAATCCGTCCTGAATCGGGGTCCGGTCGGTTCACGTACTTCTGCGGGACGGGTAGGGTTCCGGCATGGACATCATTCTGGTTCCCGGTTTCTGGTTGGACGCGTCATCCTGGTCCGAGGTGACCCCGCCGCTCTCGGCTGCGGGGCACCGGGTCCACCCGTTCACCCTGCCCGGCCTGGAAGCCCATGACGCGCTGCGGACCGGCATCGGCCTGCAAACCCATATCGACGCCGTCGTCTCGGTCATGGATACGATGAGCGATCCGGTGGTGCTCGTTGGGCACTCCGGCGGCGGAGCAATTATTCACGGCACGGCAGATGCCCGACCTGACCGTGTTGCCCGGGCGGTGTACGTGGACAGCGGGCCGCTCGGCGAAGGCGGTGTGATCAATGATGAGCTGCCTGCAGACGGTGATGAAATTCCGTTGCCGCCGTGGGAGGCCTTCGATGACGAGGACCTCGTGGATCTTGACGAAAACCTCCGGTCGGAGTTCCGCAGGCGTGCAGTCCCCCAGCCGCGCGGCGTGGCCTGCGACCCTCAGCGGCTGTCGGATGAGCGCCGTTACGACGTGCCGGCCACGGTGATTGCGTGCGAGTTCCCTTCCGCCCAGCTGCAGGAGTGGGTTGCCCAGGGGCACCCGTATGTGGCGGAACTGGGCCGGATGAAGGACGTCGAGTATGTCGACCTGCCCACCGGGCACTGGCCGCAGTTCACCCGCCCGGAGGAGCTCGGCGCTGTGATCCTGGCGGCAGTGAGCGGTGCGCGGCCTGCCGCCTCGACCTAGGCGAAATCGGCGGTGCGCACGGTCTCGTTGTCGCTGTTGAGCGTGACGGTCAGGTCAAGCGGCTTGCTTCCGAGCACATGACCGATCCAGTGCTTCGCGTCATCCCACATGCCCTCCCAGGGCACGCCGTCCACCGGATACCAGCAGGGGTCGATTTCGTCCGTAGCCTCCGGCTCGCCTGTGAACCGTTCGGTGATGAAGACGACGGCGTCCATGTCCAGCATCGGGCTGACCGGAAAGCGCCAGCGCACGGGTCCCAGTTCCCTAAGGTCCGCCACGTCGACCACCACCCCGGATTCTTCCAGGACTTCCCGTGCTGCGGCTTGCCCTGCGGTTTCCCCGGATTCAATGCCGCCGCCAAGGGCAACGATGCGCCCGGTGCCGAAGCCGGAGCGTTTCATGCCGAGCAGCACCTGACGTCCGGTATCCGTTTCCCGGAACAGGAAACAGAGAGCAACGCGGCGTGGTGTCATGCCGGTCAAGTCTAGCCATCGATCGGCGGCAACACAGCCTGGCGCCCGGGCTCTGATCCCCGACGATCATCTGCCCGCAGGAAGAAGGCGCCCAGCGAGCCCGCCAGCGTGGCGAAGACCCCGATCGAATAGACAGCCAGCACAACCTGGACAACGCGCGCAAACCCGGTCTGCGGCGTGATGCCGCTGCCGGTAATGGTGGCCATTGCCGTCTCGAACAGTGCTTCTCCGTACTCGGAGTGGGTGTCTGTCGCATAAAGGAGCTGGCTGGTTGCGAGGATGACGACGGCGGTTACTGCCGCCATCCAGCCGATCCTGCTGGAGAGCAGCCTTCCCGCGGAGCGTGAGCCGCGGATGCCTGCGGACAGGATTCCGCCAACCCGGGCAACACGGGTCAACCGCAGGAGGCGGACCGCCTGCAGGGCCCGAAGGAAGCGCAGGAACGGCACCAGCAGGAAGATGACCTGCCACCAATTCTTCTTCCAGAAGGCTCGACTGAACTGTGCGATATAGGCCCGCAGGAGGAATTCCGCGACAAACACCGCCCAGAAAACCCAGCCTAGGATACTCAGGGCCAGGACGAGCGGCGGGTCGGTAGCCAAAAGCTGGCCGAGGACCACAAACAGGAAAACCAGCCCAAGCACTCCCATGGGCCGGTCGAGGCGGCTTGCCAGGGCTTCGGCGGCGCTCAGCCCCTCGGCTTCCGCAGGGGGGTGCTTCGTGCTCGGCTTGACTTGGGGATCCTTCACCTCTCACATGTTTCCACGCCTACGTGGTGAACTGGTGAGACTGGCCGACGCCCATCGAACAGTTCGGAGATCATTGTGTTGTGGCTGCTGTCCGTTCTCGGCGCCCTCGTCATACTGCTCGGAATCGCCACCGACCCGCTGATCCGGTTCCTGACCCCTTTTGAATCCCTGACCGGTTTTGCGCTGTTGACCGCTGCGGTCTCCTGGTTCATGCAGATCTACCCGGCGCTTGGCCGGCGCCGTGCGCTGGCGATCCGCCTGTCCCTCCTGCAGAATGCCGACTATGCCGGGAAGCTTGACCAGCTCGACCCGGCATCGGTGACCAGCACCCTCGAAACGCTGGTCTCCGATCTGGTCCAGATTCGGGTGGACCTTACCCAGACGTCGGAGTCCTACTATTTCTGGGAAGCAGACGAACAGCTGTCCCTGCCTGCCTCGCTCTCCTACGCCGTCGACCTCGCCAATCAGGCCGGGCGCTCCGCCAAGCCGACGCTGCAGACGGCCGGTGCGCTGCTGCATGAGGCACTGGACTCCCTTGCGGTGTTCCTGCGCACCGAGTTCAGGCACGATGGCGAATCCACCCAGGACGTCTTCCGTTCGTATGCAAGTGACCACCGGTACCCGTATCGCGAGAACCCCTGAGGCGCGGAGATACCCCTGCACCGGAGAGTACAGGGGCACCTCGAGCGGATCACTCCGGCCCGTCCCCTACCAGCGCGGAACGCAGCTCGACCGGAATACCGGCGTCGATGAACTGCTGGTCCATCATCTCCTGCGGAGTACGGCCCTCCGTGACGGGCAGGAACTCCCACCGGGTGATCGCACTGTAACCGGCCGATTCGACGAGCCATTGCCCGTCCACCCGGCGTGCGATGTAGTACCAGGTGTTCCCGCCGTCCTGCGGGTTGGCTTCGAAACCGGCGTCCGTCACCTCCATGGCCATCCAGTCCTCCGTGCACCCGACCACGGCATAGTGGTCCGGATCGGCGGCGAAGGGTGTGAGGCTCATGAAGTCGCTCCCCTGTTCCATGACCCGGTCGACGTCCTGCACCCGGCACCCTTCATCAGCCGGGGGCCCGGTGGGCACGCCGGTCGGCTCGACGCTCGGCTCCGCAGTAGGTTCCGGTGACGGGGAGGGTGCTGTTGTTGCGTCCTGGGAAGCCTCGGCCGTCGCCAAGGGATCCGTCGTTGCGGCCGGCAGGGGTGCGTCGGCTCCGAGAGACCCGCCCACGACGACGGCTCCGGCCACCACCGCTGCGGCAGCCGCTCCGGCCAGAACAACGGCGATTCGGCGGCGTCGCCGCAGGGGCACCAGCACCGGGCTGTCGTCGCTGAACGCGTCATTTCCGTCGTCGGACTGCGGGTCCGCCCCGGCGCTGTGTGGGTTGTCCATCGGTTCGGTGTTCATGGCGGGTCCAATATCTTTGTGGCCGGTATCAACCGGGAAAGCAATGATTTCGGTGGGGGAATCCGACGCTTCGCGTTCGGCACGCACGGGGTCGAGCCCCCGGATCAGGTTCTCTATGCGGTCCATTTCAGGCACCTTCCTCTGCCATCAGGGCGGCAGGCATCATCTGTGCAAACGCGGCGCGGGCACGGTGAAGGCGGACTTTGGCGGCGGAGGCACTACAGCCGAGCATCTCGCCGATCTCGGTGGCCGTAAGGTCGTCCCAGTAGGCGAGGAGCAGGATCTCCCGCTCCTTCTCCCGGAGCCGCAGCAACGAGTCGGCTACCGTCTGCTGCTGCGCACCATGACCGGCCCGGGCGGCTATGACAACCGAGTCCCGGACACGCTGCATGAGGTGCTCGGCCCGTTCCCTGCGACGGTATTCGTTACCGATGACGTTGCGCGCGACGGTGAGCAGCCAGGCCGGGGTGACCTCGGCCGGGTCGGGGTTCCTCTGCCATGCGATCCGGAAGACATCGTTGGTGAGCTCCTCGGCCGCTTCCCGGCTGCTGACCCTGCGATGAATGAAGGAAAACACGCGTTCGCGATGTTCCCTGTGTAGCGCCGCGAACACGTCATCGTATCGCTGCAACACTGTCCCCCCTGGTGTGAGTGTCCTGTCCATACCCCTCTTGTTTCCGGTATGCCCGGCGGGGTTACAGAATCTCCTAATTAAAGGGCGTTAAAGGGCGCGGGGGTGCGCTGCCGCATAGATTTCCCGCAGCGTGTCTGCAGTGACCAGCGTGTACACCTGCGTTGTGGTGACCGACGCGTGACCCAGCAGTTCCTGCACCACCCGGACGTCAGCGCCGCCCTGGAGCAGGTGGGTGGCGAAGGAGTGCCGCAGGGTATGGGGCGATACCTCCGCGGCCACCCCGGCACGCTCGGCGGCTGCCTTGAGGATGCTCCACGCGCTCTGCCTGCTCAGCCGCCCGCCGCGGAGATTGAGGAAGAGTGCCGGCGCACTGTTCTTTCCGGACGCGTTCGCAGCCAGCGCGGGGCGGGCACGCACCAGGTAGGCCTCGATGGCCCGCGCCGCGTAGGAGCCGAGCGGAACCAGCCGTTCCCTGGATCCCTTGCCGAACAGGCGGACGACGGCGGGACCCTCCAGTGCGGCGTCGACCGACACATCATCGACGTCCAGTCCCACGGCCTCGCTGATGCGCGCACCGGTGGAATACAGGAACTCGAGCAGCGCCCGGTCGCGGAGGCCGCCGGGTGTCGAAGTGTCAACAGCCTCAAGGATCCGGGTCACGTCGTCCACGGAGATCGCTTTCGGGAGCCGCTGACCGGCAGTGGGCGGGTGCACATCTTCCGCGGGGTCGGCCGTCGTCGTGCCTTCGAGTGCCAGGAAGCGGTGGAGTCCGCGGACGGCAACCACGGTGCGCGCCGCAGAGCGTGGGCTCAGCGGCGCCAGGCCGTCTTCACCGGTGGAGAGTCCCTGCGCGAACGCCGACACCACCTGGCGGGTGACGGCTTCCATGGACCCGATGCCCCGCGCGGCAAGGAACCGGTGATAGCGCAGAAGGTCCCGCCGGTAGGCGGAGAGGGTGTTGGCGGACAGCCCGCGCTCCACGAGCATGTGCTGGAGGTACTCACTGATGAGCCGGCCGGGACCGGTCGCCTGAAGCTCATCCTGCACGGCCGTCTGCCCGCCCTGCGCCATGTCAGTCCTGCAGGACAGGGCCCAGGGGCCACGTTCCATGCTGGCTGTGGTGCTCCGGCCAGGGCGCATCGGCGGGACGGAGGGACCGGTATCCGGACAGCTTTGCGGCGGACGCAGCAAGCACCGCAGCGGCAGCGGACGGGCTGTGGATCCTGCCTTCGAGCACCGCTTCCACGGCATCCTGCAAGGGAACCCAGGCGAGCTCGATTTCCGCCTCTTCATGGGTGCGGGTGTGCCGCTGGTCGTGCGGCACGTCGGCGATGCCCTGGGCGAGGTAGATGCGCAGGGCTTCGCTCGATGACCCGGGTGAGAGGAACAGGTCGGACAGGACGTGCCAGGTGCTCGCGGTGACGTCGGCTTCCTCGGCGAGCTCCCGGGCGGCGCCGGCCGCGAAGTCCTCGCCGTCGACGTCGAGCAGGCCCGCCGGAATCTCCCACAGGTCCATCCGTACCGGGTGGCGGTACTGACGAAGCAGGAGGACCCGCTCCTGTTCGTCCATGGCAAGGATCGCCACGGCGCCCGGATGCCGGATGTACTCGCGCGTGATCGGCTCGCCATGCTCGTCCAGGCGGAAAGTCTCGCGGACCACGTCCCAGATCTTTCCTGTGAAGACCGTGGCGGACTCCAGCAGCCGGCGGGGGCTCTGCCGGTCGGAAACCGGCGCGTCCTGCGATGCTCCCATTGTCAGGCCTTGACGCCCCGGCGGGTGAGCGCGGCCTTGACCAGCCCGGCGAAGAGCGGGTGCGGGCGGGTGGGCCGCGAGCTCAGTTCCGGGTGGGCCTGGGTGGAGACGTAGTACGGGTGGGTCTGCGCGGGCAGTTCAACGAACTCCACCAGCTTTCCATCGGTGGTGGTTCCCGATACCACGAGTCCGGCGGCCTCAAGCTTCTCCCGGTACTCGTTGTTCACCTCATAGCGGTGGCGGTGACGCTCGCTGACGTCCGTCCGTCCATATGTTTTGGCGATCACGGATCCGTCCTTCAGCGATGCGTCCCACAGGCCGAGGCGCATGGTGCCGCCCATGTCGCCCTCGCCGGCGACGATCTCCAGCTGCTCGGCCATGGTGGCGATCACCGGGAACTCCGTGTCGGGGTCGAACTCGGTGGAGGACGCGCCCTTCAGGCCCACAACGTTACGGGCGAATTCGATCACCATGCACTGCAGTCCGAGGCACAGGCCGAGCGTGGGTACGCCGTTCTCGCGGGCGTAGCGCAGCGCTCCCAGTTTGCCCTCAAGCCCCCGGATGCCGAAGCCGCCGGGCACGCAGATGGCATCGGCGCCGTCAAGGGCCTTCGCTGCCCCCTCCGGAGTGGCGCAATCGTCCGAGGGAACCCACCGGATCTGGACCTTGGCCTTGTTCGCGAAGCCTCCGGCGCGCAGTGCCTCCGTCACCGAGAGGTAGGCGTCCGGCAGATCGATATATTTGCCGACCAGCGCGATCTCGACATGGTGCTTGGGGTGGTGGACGGCGTCGAGAAGCTTGTTCCACTTGGTCCAGTTGACGTCCTTGAACTTCAGGTCCAGCGCCTGAACGATGTAGGCGTCGAGGCCCTGCGCGTGCAGCGTCTTGGGGATGTCGTAGATGCTCGGGGCGTCAGCGGCGTTGATCACGGCGTCGACGTCGACGTCGCACATCCGTCCGATCTTCTCGCGCATCGCGTCCGGTACTTCGCGGTCCGAGCGGATGACAATGGCGTCAGGCTGGATACCGATTGAGCGCAGCATCGCCACCGAGTGCTGGGTGGGCTTGGTCTTCAGTTCCTGTGACGGGCCGATATAGGGCACCAGAGACACGTGAAGGAAGAACACGTTGTTCCGGCCGATGTCCTGGCGCACCTGGCGCGCGGACTCAAGGAAGGGCTGGGACTCGATGTCGCCGACCGTCCCGCCGATCTCGGTGATGATGACGTCCGGGGCCTTGCGGGAACCGGTGGGCTCGGCGGGCAGCCGCATGCGGCGTTTGATCTCGTCGGTGATATGCGGAATGACCTGCACTGTGTCACCGAGGTATTCGCCGCGGCGTTCCTTGGCGATGACGGTGGAATACACCTGGCCGGTGGTCACGTTCGCTGACCCATCGAGGCTCTCGTCGAGGAACCGCTCATAGTGGCCGATGTCGAGGTCCGTCTCCGCGCCGTCGTCAGTCACGAAGACCTCGCCGTGCTGGAACGGGTTCATGGTGCCGGGATCAACGTTGAGATACGGATCCAGCTTCTGCATGGTGACGGACAGCCCACGCGCCCGCAGCAGGTGGCCGAGGCTCGAAGCCGTCAGTCCCTTGCCGAGGGAAGACGCCACACCACCGGTGACGAAGATGTGTTTGGTAGTCTTGGCGGACTTTTGGAACCGGGAGATTGTTTGCTGCACCACGGAGTTCGACCCTATCACCTGGCGGCAGTCCGCGCTGCATCCAGGAGCAGTTCTTCCGCGTGTGCCTGAGCACTGGCGGATTCTTCCTGGCCCGCCAGCATGCGGGCGAGCTCCCGCACGCGCTCGGACTCCGGCAGGACTTCGACGTCACTGGCGGTGAAGCCGCCGTCGGCTGCCCTGCTCTTGGTCACCCGGATATGGTGTGAGGCGAACGCCGCAACCTGCGGAAGGTGTGTCACCACCACAACCTGGACGTGCTGGGCAAGCATGGCGAGGCGACGCCCGATTTCGACGGCGGCCTTGCCTCCGACGCCGGCATCAACCTCGTCGAAGACAAAGGTCGGGACGGGGTCGACGGCGGCGAGAACCACCTCTATTGCCAGCATCACCCTCGACAGTTCACCGCCCGAGGCGCCCTTGCCGAGCGGCCGCGGAGCGGACCCGGCGTGTGGTTGAAGGGAAAAGGACACCTCGTCCGATCCGAGCGGACCGGGCGCGCCGCCGGACACCACGTCGATGACGAGTTTCGCATCCGGCATGGCGAGAGCTGCAAGTTCCGCGCTGACGCGTGCGGACAGCACTTCGGCGGCCGCCACCCGCAGCCCGCTGAGGACCTGCGCCTCGGCACCGAGTTGCGTCTCGAGCGCGACGGTCTCCTCCTGAAGACTTTCGATCCGGTCAGAGTCCCCGCTGATCTCCTCGAGCCGCGCACGGCCGGTCGCAGACCACTCGATCACCTCATTGATGGATGGAGCGTACTTGCGGATCAGGACATTGAGGTCCGCCCGGCGTGCCTCAACCTCGGCCAGCCGCTCGGGTCCCTCCGAATCGACTGATGCCGCGTAGCCGGCCAGCTCGGTTGAGATGTCCGCCAGGATGTAGCCGACTTCCGCGAGCCGTTCGGCGAGCGACGCCAGTTCCGCGTCGTGCGCACCGACCGCTTCAAGCTGGCGCTTCGCAGCATCGACCAGTGTGGTGGCATCACCCGTTTCCGGGAACTCACCCGATACGAGCGCCTGATGCGCCGCGGCGGCCGCAGTGCGGAGCTCCTCCACGTTGCCCAGCTTCATCGCCTCGGCCTTGAGCGTTTCGTCCTCATCCGGTTGCGGGTCGACGGTATCAATCTCCTCAAGCGCTGCCTGAAGCGACTCGGCCTCCCGCAGGCGGTCGCGCTCCGCGCTCCGCAGCGCCTCGAGGTCCGCCGCCACCTGCCGCCACCGCCGGTAGGTGGTCCGGTAGGAGGCGAGGGCGTCCCGGAGCTCCGCGCCGCCGAACTTGTCCAGGGCTTCGCGCTGTGCGGCCGCACTGCGCAGCCGCAACTGGTCCGACTGTCCGTGGACCACCACCAGCTTCTCCCCCACCTCGGCGAGGACGCCCGCCGGGGCCGACCTCCCGCCCACATAGGCGCGGCTGCGTCCGTCGCTGTTCACGGTGCGGGCAAGGATGAGCCCCGCGGCTCCGCCGTCGTCATCTGTTTCCAGCTCGCCGCCGGCCTCCACGGCGCGCTGGGCCGCTGGACCATCCGGGTCCACCCGGAGCACGGCTTCAGCGGAGGCGTTCTTTGCGCCGAGACGGACTGCGCCGGCGTCCGACCGTGCGCCCATCAGCAGCCCCAGGGCGGAGAGCACCATGGTCTTGCCTGCCCCGGTCTCGCCGGTCACCACGCTGAAACCCGGACCGAGTGCCAGCGTGGCATCGGCGATGACCCCGAGATCGCGGATGCGGATCTCCTCGATCACTGGGGGTGCTCGCCATCGTGGGTGACCGGCCCGCGCCAGCCCTGTGTGGGCAATGCGAACTTGCGGACCAGCCGTTCGGAGAAGGGCGTCTGGTGGGTGCGCGCGAGGCGAACCGGGATGTCCGAACGGGTGGCCTCGACCCGCGCGCCGGGCGGCAGGTCCACGGTCCGGCGGCCGTCGCACCAGAGCACGCCGGACGCGTCGGTGCGGGTGAGGAGTTCCACGGCGAGCAGCGACGTGGGGGCAACGACCAGGGGCTTTGCGAAAAGCGCATGCGCGCTGATCGGCGCTACCAGCAGCGCCTCGACCTCCGGCCAGACCACCGGACCGCCGGAGGAGAATGCATACGCGGTGGAGCCGGTGGGCGTGGCCAGCACCACGCCGTCGCAGCCGAAGGAGCTGACCGGCCGGCCGTCGACTTCGAGGACCACTTCGATCATGCGCTCCCGGTTGGCTTTCTCGATTGCTGCCTCGTTGAGGGCCCAGGTCTGCGCGGCCAGCTGGTCACCCCGCCAGACCTGCACGTCGATGGCCATCCGCTCCTCGACGGTGTAGTCCCTGTCCACGACCCAGCGGACGGCTTCAGCGAGGTCTGCGCGCTCACTCTCTGCCAGGAAACCGACATGGCCCAGATTGACGCCGAGCAGGGGAACGTCCGTACCACGGACCAGTTCAGCTGCGCGGAGAATGGTGCCGTCTCCGCCGAGAACCATGCCGAGCTCAATGTCCTCGAGGCCCACTTCGGCTCCGAGCGTGTCCGTGGGCGCGGTCAGCGTGCCGTATTCGGCCTGGATGTCCTGCAGCTCCTCGGCGCGCATGACGGGAGTCAGTCCGGCTGCATGGAGCAGGGTACAGGCCTCCTGGGCAGCGGCCATGGCGTCATGGCGGCCGGTGTGGGCGAGTACCAGTATGCGTCTAGTCATCACGCTCCGTTGTATCAGGTGTGGACGGCCTCACGCATTGCCGCCGGTGGCGAACGCGGTGCCCGCGTGCATGACGTGCTGCGCCAGGCGCACTGCGTCCCTATCGATCCTAGGCATCAACCCGCGGGCCGGCACCTTCATCCACAGGAAGAACTCGATATTTCCGTTCTGGCCAGGGAGTGGACTGCGCGCGACGCCTTCAACGTCGAGGCCCGCCTCGAGGGCGGAACGGACCACGCCTGCGACGGCGCTTCGCCGCTGCTCCTCGTCGGTCACCACACCGGTGCGGCTGAGCGCGCTCCGGCCGACTTCGAACTGGGGCTTGACCATGAGCACGAGGTCTCCCCCGCTGCGGGTGGCGCGTGCCAGCGGTTCCACCACGAGGGTCAGCGAAATGAAGGAGAGGTCGGCGACCGTGAGGTCAACCTGTCCGCCGATCAATGCGGGTTCCAGGAACCGGACGTTGAGGCCTTCGTGGACCTGCACCCGGGGATCTTTCCGAAGTTCATCGACGAGCTGCCCATGCCCGACGTCGACGGCAGCCACCTCGGCGGCACCCCGGCGCAGGAGCACATCGGTGAACCCGCCTGTGGACGCGCCGGCGTCCAGACACCGCCTGCCAGCGACCTGAACGCCGGTGAAGGCTTCCAGCGCGCCGTCGAGCTTGTGCCCGGCACGGCTAAGGTAGTCCGGCCGCTCGCCTTCCGCGACAACCAATGCGTCGCCGTCGCCAACGGTGACGGAGGCCTTGGTGAGTACGGTGCCGCCCCGTAGCACGCGACCGGCCGCGATCAGTTGCGCAGCATGGGACCGGGAGCGGGCCAGCCCACGTGCCACCAGCGCCTGATCGAGCCGTGCCACCGTCAGCTGTGTTCCGTATTGAGCTCGGTGAGCAGTTCATCATGAAGCCGCTCGTAGGCGGCGTGCTGCGCTTCCTCGCTCCGTTCCGGCATGGATGCCAGCGCCGTCAGCAGCACGTCATCAACCGAGGGATCGCCCGTCGGCGATACCGCAGGAAACTCCGGCGGCTCGTCATCCAGCAGGGAGCCCTGTTCGGAGGGAAACCCCTCAGCCGATCCCATAGTTGCTCCTCACCTGGGCGCGTTCTCATGTTCATTCGCGAACTTCAGCCGCGGCAGTGTTGCGGTGTCCTGCTGCGGACAGGCCTCCCACCAGGCTGCGCAGGCCGCTCGCCACGTGTTCAGGTCCTCCCGCTCCCCGCCCATTATTACGACGCCGTCCTCCACCTTCGCGGACGACTCACCGCACTGGAACACACTGTCCCGCTTGATGACCTCCGGGTATGGCTGATGCAGCTGGCCGAGGTCCGCGAACAGGTACGTGGGGCGCTGCTCTGTGATTGCCGCCAGCGCGTTTGCGGCGCTGTCCACTCCCGTGAGCACCAGGGCCGTAGCCATTCCGGCCCGGTTCCCGCCGAGGATGTCGGTGTCCAGCCGGTCCCCCACGACCAGTGCCTCAGCAACGCCGAGGTGATTGGCCGCGGTGATGAACAACTGTGCCTCGGGCTTTCCAGCCACCAGCGGGGTCTGTCCCGTGGCGGCCTGGACCGCGGCTACGAGTGTTCCGTTGCCCGGTGCTATCCCACGGGCCTGCGGGATGGACATGTCCGTATTTGTAGCAACCCATACTGCGCCGCCGGCGACGGCGTACGAGGCCTCGGCAAGGTCTTTCCATCCGAGGGAAGGGTCAAAGCCCTGTATTACCGCATCCGGCACAGGGTCAGCGGTGGTGACGGGCACCAGCCCCTGCTCCGCCACGTGCTGTGCGAGGACGGCGCTGCCCGTCACAAGTACAGTTGCTCCCTGCCGCACCTGCGTAGCCAGCAGCTCCGCGCCCGCGAGGGCGGACCCGAAAACCTGTTCCGCTGTGGCCGGTGCTCCCAGTTCGCGAAGATGGGCGGCCACTTCCGCGGATGATCGGGACGCGTTGTTGGTGATGTAGGCAAGAGCCACACCGATCCCCTCGAGCTTGTCGAGGGCCTCAGCGGCACCGGGAATGGCTGAGGGACCGGCGTACACAACGCCGTCGAGGTCTGCGAGCACTGCGCCATAGCGCCGGGCCAGTGCAGTATGGACTGTCTCACTCACTGTCATGCCGCTCCTCGACGTCCGCCCCGGTGTCAGCGGTTTCCCCGGCCCCGGGTTCAGCGCCCGCGTGCTGCGAACTCTCTGTCGCCATCTCGGCATCGGCCGCATTTTCCGAAGGCGACGCGACACTCTCGACGGTGCCCCGTGCAGCGGAGCGGTCCAGCTCGACCTCGTCCTCATCGCCGACAAGATCAATGATGTCGGGATCCGCGAAAGACCCCACGCCGAGTGCGTTCTCGGCGACATCCGCCTGGCGGCGCCAGGAAGCTGCCTCATCGCTGCGCCCGACGGCAGCAAGGGCGTCGGCGTACGCCCGGAAGAGGCGCGGGCTGTAGCTGAATGCACGGTTTTTGGTCAGCTGCGGGATCTCGAGGGCGGCAACTGCGGCGTCGAACTGTCCCAGGTCGGCGCGGGCGCCGGCCACGACCATCGCCAGCTCGACCTTGCCCGCCGCGTCGAGCGAGGAAGCGTCCTCGGACCGTGCGAGGTCCAGTGCGCGGTCGGGCCGGCCAAGGCCCCGCTCGCAATCGGCCATCACCGGCAGGTGGACATTGGAGCCGCTGATCCGCCTGTACGTGCGGAATTCCCGGAGTGCTTCTCCGTAGTGTCCCGCGGCGTAAGCGGTCAGGCCGACTGCTTCCCGGACAACCGCCAAGCGACCGCCGCGACGGCTTGCCGCCAGTGCATGTTGAAAGGCGAGTTCCGGTTCATCATCGATGAGCCGCCCGGCCATGACGAGGTGCTTGGCTACCCAGAGTGCACTGCGCTCCTCGAGGTTGCGGACTTGGGCGCGCGTGACCTTGTCCAGCTCGCTGCCGGTGACATCCTCGTCGATCTCCGGCGACCGTTCGCGGTCGGGCCGGTTGGCGCTCCTGAGGTCGCGGGCGTTGTGGGGCCGGGCAAACGGCGCGTCTTCCGGACCGTTCTGCCTGGGCGACCGTTCGGGACGACCGCGGTCGTCTTCGCGCTTATTCCCTCCGCGAGGCCCCTCACCGTAGGACCGGTTCGGGCGGCGGTCATCGCCGAAGCTCCGGCCCTGCCTGCGGTCATCACCACGGGAGAATCCATCGCGTCCGGAAGGGCTCCCGGCGTCCCGGGACCGGCTGTCGCCGCCCGCCGGACGCTGACCACCCTCACGACGCTGACCACCCTCACGAGAAAAACCACCCTCACGACGCTGACCACCCTCACGAGAAAAACCACCCTCACGACGCTGACCACCCTCACGAGGATTGCGGTCAGTCCCGCGGTCGGAGCGCTCCTGGTAGCGTGGCCGGTCACCGGATCCCTGCGTGCGGCGCTGAGAACCGCCCCCAGCGTTGCCGGCGGCCCCGCCATCACGACGCTGTCCCGGTTCCCCCTGGCGCGGGGCGCGACGGTCCTCACCGCGGCGGATCTCGTCGTGACGGTCTTTTCCGCGCTTGCGGTCTGGTTCCCGATCAGCCATGGCAGCACAATTCCTCTCGTCATGAGCTGACCTGACGCTGCGTCGGACGCTCTCGCTGTGTATCTGTGTCGACATTCCGTGGGCGGTGCGCGACCCTCCCATTGTAGAGAAGGCAAACGGCCGGTGTGGTGGGTTAAATGGCTGAGGCTCCGACGGTGGTGTCGGAGCCTCAGCGTTTTTAAGTGTTGTCCGGCGGTGTCCTACTCTCCCACACTCTCTCGGGTGCAGTACCATCGGCGCTGTGGGTCTTAGCTTCCGGGTTCGGAATGGGACCGGGCGTTTCCCCCACGCTATGACCGCCGTAACCCTGTTACCCGTCCCCCTGTGGTTCGTGCACCGTAATGGTGTACGTGTGGGGGTGGGAAGTCTTTGGTTACAACTTCTCTATGATGTTGTGTTTTTCGGCGGCACCGGGGAATGGTGTTCACCCGTTGTGTCGCCTGTCCCCCGGGGCCGCCGGTGGTGGCCGTGGCGGGGTTGTTGGTTGGGAACCGCATAGTGGACGCGTAGCAATAAATTAGTGTGTTTGTGTGTCAAGTTATCGGCGTATTAGTACCGGTCAGCTTCACGAGTCGTTAGTCCTCGCTTCCACATCCGGCCTATCAACCCAGTGGTCTGGCTGGGGGCCTCTCACACCAAATGGTGTATGGAAATCTCATCTTGAAGCAGGCTTCCCGCTTAGATGCTTTCAGCGGTTATCCCATCCGAACGTAGCTAATCAGCGGTGCACTTGGCAGTACAACTGACACACCAGAGGTTCGTCCGTCCCGGTCCTCTCGTACTAAGGACAGCCCTTCTCAAATTTCCTACGCGCGCAGCGGATAGGGACCGAACTGTCTCACGACGTTCTAAACCCAGCTCGCGT
>NZ_FNDT01000025.1 GCF_900099735.1 Arthrobacter subterraneus
CAGCGCAACCGCCGCCCCGGGTATCACTTCATTCACAACGCCGTCGACGATTACTCACGCTTTGCCTACTCCGAGATCCTCACCGATGAGAAGAAGGAAACCGTGGCCGCGTTCTGGAACCGCGCCAACACCTGGTTCGAGTCTCGCGGGATCACCGTCCAGCGAGTCCTGACCGATAACGGCAACGGGTACCGATCCCGTGCCTTCGCCGACGCCCACGGACCCCGCATCAAACACAAACGCACCCGACCGTACCGGCCTCAGACCAACGGTAAGGTCGAACGCTTCAACCGCACCATGCTCGACGAAAGGGCCTACGCCGCTCCTACACTTCAGAAGCGGACCGTGTCCCCGCGTTTCCGGCCTGGCTGCATCATTACAATCACCGAGGCCATCGAGGCCATCGAGGCCACACCTCATTCAAAGGTCAGCCACCAGCCAGCCGCGTCACCAAACTCCCAGGCAATACACCTAGACGCGACGCCTCTCCACCGGCCGGTTGATTAGATGCTTCTTCAGCGTTGCCACGTGGTCGAGGTGAGGTCGTGCGACTTGGGCGCCTTTTCGGGAGGCGCCGTGACCTTAATGTGACATTCAGTCGCGGTGACGGTACTGTCGTCAAAGTGCCTACACCTACTTTGGCACCTGTGCACGGTTTGCCGAGCTCTGCCACCGAGCGCACAGCCCGTTCGCGACACCGTTTGGCAGAGGCGGGGGAACCACTTTTGGACTTTGTTGCTCAGGGTCCTAGGGGTTAAGACGCACTTCTCGGGTAAGTACCGAGAAGCGTCCGGGTGACTCCCATCCGAATCCGACAGCTCACCTCGTAGGCACTGGGAGAGGTTATTCACTGTGTCCTACCGACGCGCTCAGGGCCGCCATCGTGCCCCGCAGGTCAACGCACATCCATTGACCGCTTTATCGCAAGCAGTTTCTTTGAACGCCGGATCGGCTGGCCGTCAGACAGCGGTCCTGCTCGCGGCGTCCGGTTTGGTATTGACGGCGGGAATGCCGGCCCACGCTACGGGACAGTCCGAGGAACGGGCACTGCGCAGCACAGAACTGACAGTCGCGCCGGTCCAGGCGGAAGTGACTGCCGCAGCCGGAGCTGACATTTCCTTTGAGCGGCAGGCTGTTTCGCCGGTGGCTGCCCCGAACGTCGAGGAAGCGCCCGCACCGGCGCAGCCCAGTATTGAAGCCCAGACGGCACAGAACAGCACCGTCAATCAGGTCAACGCTCCTGTGGTCGAGTCCGCCCAGGCGGCGCCCGCGGCACCGGAGCCTGCGCCGGCTGCATCGGCGACCGCTGCTGCACCGGCGGTGACTGAAACCGCACCTACGCCTAGGCCAGCGCCTGCAGCCAGTTCTTCTTCCAGCAGTGTTGGCGCTGCGCTGGTGGCGTCGGCGTACGCCCAGATGGGTGCCACTCAGGACTGCACGATCCTCGTCGAGGTTGCTCTGCGTTCGATCGGTAAATCCGTCGGCGACCTGGCACCCGAGCAGTTCTACCAGTATGGAACCGTCGTGGGCTCTCCTGTCCCCGGGGACCTGGTCATCCGGCCCGGGCACGTAGCTATCTACGTCGGGAACGGACAGGTCATCAGCAGCGGAATGAACGGCGTGAACGCGACCATCCTGCACCCCCTGTCAGACCTGGCGGGATCCTCCTTCGTGCGGGTCAGCGGCTAACACGGCGAATCCCTCCCAGCAATCGAAAGCGCCCCTCAAGGTGCCCGTGAGGGTATCCGGAGGGGCGCTTCGTCTTTTGACTGCCGTCACGCCGGGTAGGTTCTCCGCCCATTCGTCTTTCGCGGGCTCTTGCTGGACCGGCGGCAGGAACCGGCCGCTGCAGATAGGTTCAGCCCCCGGGGCGGGGCGGGTCATCTCCCAGGCAGCAATCCACACTGGGCAGTTGTGAAGGCTCGTACTGAACTGCCCTTGATAGCTGGAGGTACTGAACTTCTTCGATCCGACGCTTTTGGAATCCGGCGGCCCTTGGCTGTTCGACCGTTTTTCTTCCCTTGAGAATATAGACCCGGGTGAGACTGAAGCCCCATCGGAGTCAGCAGGCCCGCTGGCTGCCTTGGCGTGAGATCAGAGTTACAGGCGTCACCGGCCCAGCGGTTGTTACTTCGACGTTTCCGGTCAGGCGAAAATCAAGGTGAAGACCCGGGTAGTGGAAACTGCTAACAGTTTGGCTCCCGATCAACAGCACTCTTCCATGACAGGGAAGACACCATCGGAGCCTCCAACGACGACAGGCTCCCGAACAGACGGGAAAGTCAAAAGTCCACCTTTGCTTCTGCGGATGTGGCATGTTCGCGAGTGCGGCGCCGGAGGCGAACCGGGGGTCACCAACGTCTGACCCAAGGTGCAACCAGCCACTGGAATGCGTACGGCCCATTTGCCGGTGAGGACAGCGCTACGGTGCTTCAGGCTGGCTCGGCCCGGATCAGGTTTCTTCGCCAGAGTGTGAGCGCTGCCGCGTCTGTGCGGAGTTCCGAAAGTGCGCTGGGGTTCACAGGGTTTCCATAACGGCTACCGGGCATCGTTAGGAGACGTCGTTAGTCCGGAGAGGGAAATTATGTCTGTTTCACGACGTCAGGTGCTGCTTTTCGGTGGCTTAAGCGCTCTAGGGGTTGGAGCGCTCACGGTGCCCACTGGATCGGTGCAGGCGAAGTCAGCTAGTGCTCTGCCGGATGAGCAGATGCCGTTACCGTACCGGACCGGGTTCACGCAGGCTCCGGTCCTGAAACCCTACGCGGTGAGCCGGAATCCGGACGATTATGAAAAGAAGATCAATTACTACTCGGTTACGCAGGTCGCGGCGACCGCATCAATCCTGCCGAACAAAAACCTGCTCACGCAGATCCTTGGGTATAACGGCATTTTTCCGGGACCGACGATCAGAGTGGAACGGGGAACGAAGGCGTATCTGCGGGTCCGGAACCAGATGCCGGCAACCGATCCGCGGGCCGGGCATCTGCTCTATTCGTCGACACATCTGCACGGATCGGCTTCCCTGCCGCAGTTCGATGGGTATGCCAGCGATATTGTGCACACCCGCTTCGCCAAGGACTATGAGTATCCCAACGACCAGCCAGCCAGGACCCTTTGGTATCACGATCATGCCGTACATAACACGGCCCCGAACGTCTATTCCGGGTTGGTGGGCCAGTACCACATGCACGATGACCTCGAACGAGGCCTGCTTCCTCAAGGCAGGTTCGATGTGGCGGTAACGATCAGCGATGCCATGTTCGCGGAGAACGGGGAACTCGGTTACGACGATAACGACCAATCCGGAGTCTACGGTGACGTGATCCTGGTCAACGGCCGGCCGTGGCCGGTAATGCAAGTCCAACGACGTATCTACCGATTCCGTCTCCTCAACGGATGCGTGTCGCGCTCCTTCCGGCTCCGGCTCGACACCGGCGACCCAGTCCTGATGGTCGCCACCGACGGTGGACTCATGCCCCGGTCGCAGGAGGTCTCCCAGTGGCGGCACGCCAGCGGCGAACGCTACGAGATCCTGATTGACTTCCGCAACTACCAGCCCGGACAGCGGATTCAACTGATGAACCTGTCCAACGACAACAACGTCGACTACAACCACACCGATAAAATCATGGCTTTTGACGTCGTCGATTCCCCGGTCGACACCAGTGACCCGACCTGGAACACTCTTCCCATCGAGTTGGACCCGGGTAACGAAGTCA
Organism: Arthrobacter subterraneus; assembly: GCF_900099735.1. Taxonomy (GTDB): domain Bacteria; phylum Actinomycetota; class Actinomycetes; order Actinomycetales; family Micrococcaceae; genus Arthrobacter_D; species Arthrobacter_D subterraneus. The sequence goes on from NZ_FNDT01000025.1 coordinate 3,720, forward strand.
TGGCGCTGAAGTCGAGCGACGCCTTGATCCGTCGTCACTTCAGGCTCAAGCGCGATGACCGCACCAACATGTGGACCATCGACGGTCAAACGTGGGCTGACGTAGTGGCCAGCAACTATCAACGGATCGTCGCCAACCCCGAACTGAACAGCACCGAGATCTGGGAATTCGAGAACTCCAGCGGCGGATGGTTCCACCCCATGCACGTCCATCTCGTGGACTTCAAAATTATCGGCGGTGAGAATCGTGCCAACTACGCCTACGAGCAGGGCCCGAAGGACGTCGTCTACGTTGGGGAGGGGGAAACTGCGCACTTACTCATGAAGTTCGGTCCGCACCGCGGCCGTTACATGATCCATTGCCACAATCTTCCGCACGAGGACCACGACATGATGGTCCAGTTCCGCGTCGGTACAGCCGCTCTCGAACCCTCGGAGAACGATCCCATGAAAGCCGGCCCGAGCCGTTTGGATGACGGTACGGCGCTGCCGCCCTTCCCTGACGCCTATGACTCGGTAGGCACCCCGTAAAGGCAGGACGCAGGGGACCCTTAGCGAACCGCCCCCTGCGTCACTGCCTGCCACTCCGAGCTTCATAGCCGCGCGTCCGGCGGCGCGCGAAGATCCGTTCGTTCGCCGCGGTGTTAGCTGCTGACCCGCACGAAGGAGGATCCCGCCAGGTCTGACAGGGGGTGCAGAATGGTCGCGTTCACGCCATTCATTCCGCTGCTGATGACTTGTCCGTTCCCGACGTAGATAGCTACGTGCCCGGGCCGGATGACCAGGTCCCCGGGGACAGGAGAGCCCACGACGGTTCCATACTGGTAGAACTGCTCGGGTGCCAGGTCGCCGACGGATTTACCGATCGAACGCAGCGCAACCTCGACGAGGATCGTGCAGTCCTGAGTGGCACCCATCTGGGCGTACGCCGACGCCACCAGCGCAGCGCCAACACTGCTTGCCGCCGCAGTGTTTGAGACCTGAGCCGGAGCGCGTTCAATGGTGCTCGCGGCGGTCGTGATGCCCATGGTGCTGGTTTCCACCCGCGCAGGTGCTGCCGGTGCCGTTACACCGCTTACGCCGGTGGCGGCACCTGTCAGGGCGATGAGGTCGCCGGGGTAGATGATGGATTCCCATCCCAACCCGTTGAGGGCGAAGATCGAGTCCAGGCTCACACCGTAGGAGGCCGCGATTTTTCCGAGGGTGTCACCTGATTGAACCGTGTGCGTGGCGCCCACCGTTGGTACTGCTGCTACAGGAGCAGCCGCACCCACCGTCTGGGTGACGGCGATGACCGGGAGTTGCTGCGGTGTCGTTGTGGAGGGGGCGCTGGTCGCTCCGGCGTTGGCCGGTAACGTTGACCCGAGCATCAGACCGGATACAGCAACGGCTACCGCTGCCGGGCGTCCTACTGTGCTAACCCCCGACGAAGCCGCTTTGGCAACGTTGCGCAGAGGGTTGGTCGGGGCGGCGCGGTGGCGCGCGGTATGGCGGGTTTTTGACATGATGAGCCTCTCCCTATGCCTGCGAAGTTAGCTGTCGGATTCGGATGGGAGTCACCCGGGCGTACTGCAGCAACCAAGTATGTGCGGCTTCCGCCTTAACCCCTAGGGCTTTCTTTCGGAACCCCGTTCGTCGGTTCCCCCGCCTCTGCCGTGTTCTGTATAGGACGGACCTCCCGCAGCGACAGAGTTAGGCAATCTGCTGGAGGGGTGTCACCCGTATCGAGGCCAAGACACCGCGAGGATCATATCCGTCCTACCCGGTGTCTGTCACATTTCAATAACGGCAGGATGAAGGAGGCCTCGAACGTTTCGGGCAGGAACACCATCGAGAAGCTGGTGAGGTCGGTATTCCAATGCAGGCTCGGCCCATCGCCCTGTTCTCGGAATTGGTTTCAGATTCGATTCTTCAGTTTGTTTTTTCCCGATCGTCAAAACGGGATTCTCCGGCCACGTTGAAGGCGTCAACCGTCCCTCTGTTCCGGTACAGCACTTTCGCCGCTTAAAGCTTCGCCGCTTACGGCATTGACGAGTTTGGTCGGATGTCTGGTCGATACCAGCCAGTACGGGGTGGGGTCTTCTTCATCGTCTATATCGATCCGCACCACGGGGTCGATCCAGCCCCGGATGCATAGATACGCCAAGGCGTTCAGCGCAGGCCCGCGCTGGTGGGTGGCCTCCTTATTCCTATAGGAACGCGCCGTACCCAGGTAGGTCCGGTCGATATGGGCACGACCCACTTTCAATGTGCTGGCAGTCACAGTGATCCGCGGGGTTGACAGGATCAGGAGAGCGGCAACGATGACAAAGATCGTGATGCAGGCGATGATTCCGGTGAGCATGCTGATCGGCGCGAAGACCAGAATGGATGCTCCTGCCACTCCTGTGACTAGCACCCACACAAACGGCGTCGGCCACAGCCGTTCGTCGTAAAGGATTGCATCGGGTGGTGCGGGAGCTTCGGACATGACCAATAGCTTGCCACACCACTGCATGTTCCCGTCCCCGTCTGCTCATCGATTGCTTTGGGGCGGATTTATCACGCCGCTCTGCCGCAGAGTGGGCCAGCTGCCGGTGACTGGCGGCTAGGGCGCCACGTCACCGGCAACTGCATGCCCGCAACAGGCACAACTCCAGCCTAACTTATCGTTTACTGGTGCGGATCCTTGCTTGTCAGGGCAGGTTGAGTGCAGTGGTGATGATGTCGAAGATATCGGTCTGGTCGATCAGGGCTGGAAGGTTCCCGGCGCCAGGACCGAAGGCCAGTAGCGGCACGGTTGAGCCGGTGTGGTCCTGGGATTTGGTGGTGGGAGAGGTAGCGTAATTGAGCTTCATCGGCTGTCCATCGGCAGTGGTGAGCGTAGCCGTTGCCCCGGGGGAATCGGTGTCGCCGGCAGGGATGATCTGGCTTGTGTGGCTGTGGTCGGCGGTCACCAGGACCGTGGTGTTGCCCTCGGCTTCGGCATAATCCAGGGCGACCTGCACCGCCCGGTCGAAAGCGACAGTCTCACCGATCTGGGCGCAGGGGTTGGCGGCATGGTCCTGCTTGTCGATGGAAGCGCCCTCAACTTGAAGGAAGAATCCTGGCTGGCCCTTGGCGGCACCGTTGTTTCCTTGACTACGATCGAGCAGGTCCAGCGCCTGGTCGGTCATCTCATCGACGGTGGGGATCTCGTCAGTGAACTCGGGGTTGGCCTCACAGGTTACGTCGACACCACCGGGGGCAGCTTGAGCGCCGGTCAGTTCAGTGGGCAAGTGGCCTCCGGCAAACAGTCCGAGCACTGGCAGCTGCGCTTCAGCAAGGTTGTCAGCATCGCGCATGACGTTGTAGCCACGGGCGGCCGCTGACTCAGCGACCGTCTGGCCAGCGAACTCGCCGGCCAGAATGTTCTGGTCGTAACGGTCCGCTCCGCCTCCCAGGAGCACGTCGACCCCCAGATCAATGGACTGCTCTGCTATCGAACCCGGACCGCCATTTTCGGTAGCGTCCTGCGGGCAGTCCCTCGTGGTCTGCGCCGGTCCTTCGCATCCGCGCTTGGCTACGTGCGCCATAGCTCCGGCCGGGGTGGCATCGGTGAGGCGGGCAGTGCTCACGTTACCGATGAGCATCCCGGCCTCCTGCGCCATCTCCATACTCGTCGGTACATCCTCGTCAGCCGCAGCGGTGGTGGAAATCCTTCCGTTGCTGGTCTTCACTCCCGTTGACCAGGCGGTGGAAGTGGCTGCGGAATCGGCCACGTAATTCGGTGCCGCCGGTTCTGTTTCCTGAACCGAGTAGGTGGTGACGGTGCTGCGATCAGGCATTGCATCCATCTTCAGTCGACCAGCGGCACCGTATTCGTAGTTGCGCGCCGCTGACAGTTCAAAGTCCCCCATGCCGTCACCGACGAGCAGAATCACATTGCGCGCCCTGTCCTGACCGGTGCCGGCCTGTTGCGCCTCCGAGGGGCCCGCCATGGCTGCCGGAAGTACCATCCCGGCAGCGACCGTCGAGGCGGCCACCCCCGCAGCCCCGCTTAGGTAGAGGGAACGCCTGATTTGTTTCGATCTCATCGCATGTGGTCTTTCTGTAGTCTCACCGGTTACCAGGTCCGGGCGCCATCATGGTGCCCCACCCTCCAGGAGGGTACGGACCTCAGGTGGCAGACAAGTGACAGGAAAGTGAACAGCTGCGAAGCTCGCCTGATCGTGTTCAGAGTCCATCAGGGCTGGCGTGGTAACCCCAACGCACCTCGCAGGCGCAGTCCCTTCTGTTCCTGGTAATGGCCTAACCTGCCGCCGCTGACAGAACTTCGGCGGGCACCCGGGACTTCCGGCAGGCACCCGGGCAGGATTTCATGAAAGAAAACATCCCGATTCGCCGGGGCATTCGTAGCCGGGAGGAGTCGTCCGGAATGGAAGTCACCACCAACCCTTGACCGGGTAAACAGGACCCCGAACCAGGGTATCTAAAGCGGTGAAAACCGATTGGGCGAACACCAACGACAATGGCGGAAGCGTAGCCGGGAGCGGGCAGCACAGTGGGATGACCGGCACAGTGGGATGACCGGCACCGCACTATGTCCGCTGCTGTCACCATCCGATCTGTCCGGTGACCGGTCATTAGAGGCCGCCTGTTTCGCTCGCTCGGGAGGTGTTGCTCCGGTCGGCTTTTCCGCGCGTGAAGGGCTATCTTGCAGGCAGGAGGTCCCGCTGCAATTGAGTCCCACTCTCAAAAGATTACGGAATTGTAACTATACAGCCGTCCCTGTAGAGTGAATTCGTCGCCGCGATCGGTTGGCGACGCTGGTTTCAACGCCTAACCCTGCCGGGAATCCAGCCGCCGTTACGTAACCCGGCAGGGGTGGAGGACCCACTTCTTGTGGTGGCCATTGTGCTGCCTTGGGGTGAAGCCGTTCCAGTATTTTAAACTGAAACGGCCGGGCCGATTCCTTGCCCGAATCCGACAGCTAACTTCAGCGGCGTTCGGAAAGGAATCTTCTTGTCATCACACAAGGCCGCCGGCCGCCGCCGTGCGGAACCAGCGCCTCATGGCCGACGGGCGGCGGAGCGCCGCCCGAAGCATGGCCGACGGGCGGCAGGCCCAGCCACCGCAACCAATAGCAGGTGGATAAAACCTACAGCGATGGTGTTGGGTGCAGCCGGGCTGCTCAGCGGCGTGATCCTCCCCGCCCAGGGAAGCGCCAGCATGGAGCCAGCCATCCAAGCCAGACCCACGCCCCCCAAGCAGGTCACGGCTGACCCCGAAGCGGAGGTCACGTTTAGCCGTAGCGCTGTTGCGGCTGTCCCCGCGTCAGGTTCCGGAACGGTCGATTCTCCTATGCTGGCCGCGGGTTCGGTTGAGAACGAAACGCGTGAACCCACTGCGGAGGCTCCCATCGAGGAGGATTCCGAACCCGTTGTCGGAGCACGGTTTACCGCCCCGCTCGGTTCTATGGCCACGACATCGAGTTTTGGGTACCGCTTGAGCCCGCTGACCGGTGCTGGCGAATTGCATACCGGGCTTGACCTGGTCGCCTCCTGCACCACCGAGGTTCTCGCCGCACAGGGCGGCACGGTCGTCGAAGCCGGCTGGAGCCCCTACGGGGGAGGAAACCGAATCGTCATCGATCACGGCAACGGGCTGAAGACCACCTATAACCATCTGTCCGTCATCACGGTCAGCACCGGGCAGGCGGTGGGCCAGGGCGAGATGATCGCGAATGCGGGAACCACAGGGAACTCCACCGGATGCCACCTCCATTTCGAGGTCATGATCAACGACACGGTGGTTGATCCCACCCAGTGGCTCTGATTGTTTCAGCCGCGCTGACCCTTTCCACCGTCCGCTATTACCCGAGGAGAGTCATGCACGTACCCAAACCACCCATCACCCTACACACCCGTCGTCCCCGAACACCGGGCCTTCGAAGGGCGCTGCTGGGCATCCTCGCCGCCACAATGATCGGGCTAATCGGAACACCGGCAGCCATTGCGCATGACTCGCTGATTGGGACCGCCCCGGAGGAAGGCCAGGTCATCGATACGGCGCCGGAGACCATCACCATCACCCTCTCCGAAGCGCCCTTGGAATCCTCCGGACTGGAGCTGAGCCGGATACAGATCACCGGACCGGACAATAACCCGGTTGAGGCAACACCGGTCACTCTGGAGGGGAACGTCATGTCCGCCCCGGCCACCATTGACGCCCCCGGCGTGTACAGCGTGGCGTGGCGGACCGTTTCCTCCGACGGGCACCCGATCGAGGGCGTCTTCGAGTTCACCTACGAACCGGCCAGCTCGACACCGACTGAGGGGCCCTCCGCCAGCGCATCGGCAGCCGAAAGTGCGGAGCCGACGCCGACAGCGGACGCCAGCCCAAGCGCGAGTGAAGAGGAGGATCCGGTTGCCGAGCCGGCATCCGAGGATACAGAGAGTTCCGGGGGCGTTAGTTGGTTGCTGCCGATCGTGATCGCGGTGATCCTGGTCGCCGGCGCCGCAGCGTTCATGATCGGGCACCGCCAAGCCGTCAAAGCAGACGCACGTGAGGACGGTACGGAGGGCTAGCTGTATTGACCACAGAGGTTAGTGACGGTGGGCGTGGCTTGGTGACATGAAGAAGACCTCCGGGTGAAGTGGGGCTTGTCTAGGGCATCCACTAACCAGGAGGTCTTCAATGTCCCACCCTAACGCCCTGCTCACCCCGAAGGGCCGGCTGTTACTGGCTCAGTGTGTTGTTGATGATGGTTGGCCGCTGCGCCGGGCCGCGGAACGGTTCCACTTCTCCGTGACCACTGCTGCACGCTGGGCACGCCGGTACCGCCAGCACGGATCCGCCGGGATGATGGACGTTTCCAGCCGGCCCCGTCATTGTCCGCGTCGGACGCCGGCCCGTACGGAGCGCCGGATCATCGCGATCCGAGTCAACCGGCGGTGGGGACCGGCACGGATCGGGTACCACCTCGGGGTGCATCCCTCGACCGTGCACCGGGTCCTGACACGGTACGGCCTGGCCAGGTTGTGCTGGCTGGACCGTGCCACCGGCCGGGTGATCCGCCGCTATGAGCACACCGCCCCGGGGGACCTGGTGCACGTGGACATAAGAAGCTCGGGCGGATCCCCGACGGCGGCGGTCACCGCGCCGTGGGCAGGGCCACCGGGACGGCGAACAAGACCCGCACCGCAGCCAACCGGCGTCCGGGCTATCACTACCTGCATAACGCGGTCGATGACCACTCACGGCTGGCCTACACCGAGATCCTCAACGATGAACGCAAAGACACCGCAGCAGGGTTCTGGGAACGCGCCCGGGCCTACTTCGCATCCTGCGGGATCACCGTTACACGGGTGCTGACCGATAACGGCTCCTGCTACCGGTCCCGGGCCTTCGCTGCAGCCCTCGGAGACGGTGTGAAGCACAAACGCACCCGCCCATACCGGCCGCAAACCAACGGTAAAGTCGAACGCGACAACCGCACCCTGCTCGATGAATGGGCCTACGCCCGCCCCTACATCTCAGAAGCAGACCGGGTCACCGCTTTCCCGGCCTGGCTCCATCATTACAATCATCACCGAGGCCACACCTCACTCAAAGGTCAGCCACCAGCCAGTCGCGTCACCAACCTCTCAGGGCAATACAGCTAGCGGCCCACTGAGGCGGTTGTGGGTGTCTGCCGCTGCTGCCGGCGGATGAGGATGATCGCCGATGCCAGCAGCGGTGCGCCGCCGGCCACAAGAACCACCACTGAAGCAGCCAGTCGCTGATCCTCCGCCAGCGAGGGACCCCAGCTGCGTTCAGCGTTGCTGAACCAATCCGCGTGGAGCGGTTCCGGGGATACTGCCAGGAAGGCCGCTGCGGCGAGGGTCACGGACAGTGCGGCCAGCACCGGGGCGAGACTTCCGCGGGTCATCCGGGGAGTCACCCGGTGAAAAAGTGAACCGAAGAAGACCAGTCCGAGGCAGAGCAGATAGCCGTTGGTCAGTTGCAGGGAGAGCTGGTTGGCGGTGATCGTGGTGAAGAGTCCGGTGCCATAGACCAGGAGCAGGGAGCCCAGGAGGGCAGCAGCAGCGTAGAAGGGTGTCTCCCGCCGCGTCAGGAGCGGGTGGTTGGCGGCCTGCAGCGCCCATTCGCGCACACCGGTACTGCCACCGTCCGGCACTGGCACTGGCACTGTTATCTGGAGGAGCTGTACCGGGCGGGCGGAGACCAGCAGCAACGGCACGACCAGTCCCAGGGTCAGCAACATTGTCAGGTGGGCGCTGAGCAGCACCAGCCCATAGACAGCCGGTGCCCCCGAGGTGGCGTAGACCAGCAGGCCCAGCCCGGTCAGCCAGCAGAGGATCCGGCGCTTCGGCCACTGCACACCCGACGATGATGCCGTGCGGACCGCTGCCAGGTAACCCCAGGCGGCAACGACCGCGAGGCTCACCCAGAAGAGGTCCCAGCGCCACTGGGTGAATGCGGTGAACGCGGAGAGCTCGGGCGGGAGGGGGTATCCGGTGAGGATTTCGGTTTCGGTGATGTCCGGTTCGGGTCGTTGGGGGACCGGCGGTGGTGTCCGTCCCAGGACAGCGGCTATTCCCATCACACCTGCCATGATCGTCGCTTCGGTGCCGATGAGCTTCCAGGCCATGTTCTTCCGGCCCGCCGCGGTAATCCGTGTCCTGTGCAGGTACCCGATAATGCCGAGCACGATTGTGGCCAGGGTTTTGAGGATGATCAGCGCCCCATACGGTGAGAGAAGACCCTGGATGCTTTCGACGCGCAGGACGGTATTAATCACTCCGGAGACAAACACCAGGGCGAACGCAGCGCCGGCGAGGACGGAGAACCGGGCGAAAATCCTGACGGTTTCCTTCGTGGAGGCAGTGGGGTTGTTGGAGGGGAGGACATCCCAGAGCAGCCCCAGGACGATGACCCCACCGACCCAGAGACTGACCCCGAGCAGGTGCAGACTCAGCGCGCTGACTCCGGCGCTGTGGTCGGTGCTGCCGGCGGCGTGCCCGATGCTCGACAGCGGTACTACGGCGAAGGCAGCCAGCACGCCTGTCAGGATGAATCCGATGCGGCTCTGGACGGCGAAGAAGAGGGTGGCGGTCAGCGCCGCAATGATCATCACGCCTAACCAGGCTCGGCCGCTGGGTATGTTCACCATGTAGAACTCCAACTGCCGGGTGAAGGCCTCATCCGTCGATAGGGGACTGCCGATCGTGTCGGCATAACCGAGGATGAGCACCGCCGCGGCCGAGAAGGTCCAGATGAGCCCCGCAACCGTGCCCACCGACAGGACACGATTCAGCGCCGGCGGCCACGGCTGGGGCGTCGTCGCCGCCCGCCGGGCGGGCCAGGGAAGGATCACCGTGAGATACACCAGGGCGGCCAACACCACTGAGAGGGCAAGGTAATGGACCATGGTGGCAACTGGCAGCGCCCAACGGACGACTCCGCCGGGGTCGGCCACGGCCCGCGGCTCCGCGGACCCGGAGAACAGCAGCGCCGCTGCTGTGATAGCCAAAGCGATCACCATCCCGGCGGCAAGGACGAGGTTTCGTTGAGCCGGTTGGCGGCTTTTCCCCGCGGTCATGAGAGCCTCTTAGCTGCGATGGGCGCGGTCGGCACGGTCATTGAGTCGGGAGATGTATGCGTTGTAGGCATCCAGTTCCGGCGTCCCGTTTGTTTCGGCGTGCCGGTCAGCGGCGACGGCTTGCCGTGCATCATCGCGCTGCCAACGGACCAGGATGAACAACACGATCAGCACCGATGGCAGCTCACCGTAGGACCAGGCCAACCCGCCGGCGATGCCCTGATCGGTTATCGGATCCACCTCCCAGGAAGCGGGAAGCACAGCGAAGAAGTCGACGACCGGGGTGGTGGCCATCATGATGATCACCCCGAAAAAGGCGTGTAACGGCATTTCGGCGAAAATATCGACGAACCGGCCGAAATGGGTCTGCCGAATCGGCAGAGGGTCGGTGGAAATCAGCGGTACAGTGAACAGCACCCCGGCGGCCAGGAAGAGTACCTCGAGGCTTACGTGCCCGTACCAGCTCGGAAGGAGCTGATCGGCCAGGTCACTGAGGTAAACCCCATAGAAACTGATCAGGAACAGCGGAATCATGAAGCCCGGGTGCAGTGCAATCCGGCTGATCCGCGACCGTAATCCGGCGTGCGCCAGCCGCAGGACCAGCCGCCCCGGGCCCCAATGGGGGGTTGCCCGCAGCAGCAAGGTGCCGGGCCGTCCCAGAATCAGCAGGGGCGGCACCGCCATCATCAGCGTCAGTTGCTGGAACATGAACACGGAGAACATCCGCAGCCCATAGCCTTCGATGCCCGCCCCCATGACCACCGCGATGACCAGGCACCCGGACAAGAATGTCAGCGTGCGCCATACCGGCCACTTCCGGCGCGCGGACCAGAGCCGGACTGCACCGGCCAGATACAGCAGTGCCAGCAGCGCGGCGATGGCCGGGATCAGCGGAATCGGCTGCAGAGTGGGAGCGAGGAAGGTTTCAAGCGAGGGAGGAGCGGTGGGAATCCACACCGGACCCTCCACTGCCGGTTCATCCACCGGCTATGGTTTCCTGGTTATGGCACAGAGTCGTGTCGGTGACCAGGACCACTTCGAGCAGGTCACCGAGCGCGTGAGCCAGGCGGGGATCGGCCAGCTCGTAACGGGCTTTACGGCCCTCCGGGGTGGAAACCACCAGGCCGCAGCCGCGCAGGCAGGTCAGGTGATTCGACATACTCTGGCGCGAGACGTCCAGAATGTCGGCCAGGACGGCCGGATAATTCGGTCCGGACCGCAGCGCCAGGAGGATCCGCGCACGGGTCGGGTCGGACAGGGCATATCCGAACTTCGCCAGTACCTGCCCGGTTGTCAGCGATTCCATGGATATCAGAGTACACCCAGCCTTGAGTTCAGCGTTTCCTGTATCATTTTCGGTATGCATAACCATAGCCATGAACCTGACACGGGCGCCCCGACGCATCGCCGGCCGATCGCGATCGCGCTGGCCATTACGCTGAGCGTTTTCGTGTTCCAGGTCTTCGGGGCATGGTTGACCGGCAGCCTGGCGCTGCTCTTTGACTCGGCGCACGTTTTCACCGATGCCGGGGGACTGGCGATGGCATTGACCGCGGCCACCCTGGCGTTGCGCCCTGCCACGGCGAAGCGGTCCTGGGGGTTCCGGCGTGCCGAGGTCGTGGCCGCGATGGTCCAGGCAGGGATCCTGATGGCGGTGGGGACCTATGTTCTGATTGAGGGAATCCAACGTCTCATCACCCCAGCCGAGGTTGCCTCCGAGCAGATGGTGATTTTCGGGGTGATCGGGTTGGCCGGCAACATCGCCGCGCTATTCGTGCTGTCTAGGAGCAGGTCGGCCAACTTCAACCTTCGGGCGGCGTTCCTGGAGGTCCTCAATGACGCGTTGGGCTCGGTTGCGGTGATCGTCGCGGCGGTGATCATCACCCTGACCGGTTGGGTCCGGGCCGATGCGATCGTTGCAATGCTGATAGGGGCGCTGATCCTGCCCCGCACGATCAAACTCCTCCGGGAGACTGTGCACGTGCTGTTGGAGGGCACCCCGCCGGGCGTTGATCCGGCGCAGATCCGTGAACACATCCTGGGGATGCCAGGGGTCGTGGAGGTGCACGACCTGCACGTCACCCAGATCGCCACCGGCCTGCCGGTTCTGACCGCGCACGTTGTGCTGGCCGATGAGGTCGTCGCCGGAGGCGGGACACATGAGGTGCTGGACCGGTTGCAGGAGTGCGTCTCCACCCATTTCAGGACGGGTATCGAGCACTCGACGTTCCAGATCGAACCGGCCGGCCACCGCGCTCATGAGCACCATCTAGCGCACTGACCCGTAGACCCCCTGTCATCCGCAAAAATACTGCCAGTAAGGAAACCCCCTCCCGATGAGTTCTACCTCTATGAAGCCCGGCACCTCCAGGGCACAACGCACCGTGTGGATTGTGATTGGCGTCGCCGTCCTGGCGATGGTGCTCACCATGGTGATAGCCAGCATGGTCCAGGCCGACAAACAGGAGACCCTGGCGGTCGACGCCGGTGGAGCGCAGGTGGTGCGAGAGGACAGCCGGATTATTTCCCAGGCACCGCAGGAGAAGGCGGTATTGGTTGAGTTCCTGGACTTCGAGTGCGAGGCGTGCCGCGCGGCGAAGCCCTTCGTCGATGATCTGAAGGAAGAATATGGCCAGAACCTCACCATCGTCGCCCGCTACTTCCCGCTTCCCGGACACATGAACTCGATGAACGCGGCACTGGCTGTCGAAGCCGCCGCGCAGCAGGGACAGTTCGTTCCGATGCTGGACAGGATGTATGAAACCCAGGCGGACTGGGGTGAGGCCAGCGAGTCCAAGGCCGAAGTGTTCCGGGATTTCGCGCAGGAACTTGGCCTGGACATGGTGACCTTCGATGCGGCTGTAGCGGACCCGCAGACCCGGGAACGTATTGAGCGTGACGTCGCGGATGGAACAGCCTTGCAGGTCACCGGAACGCCGACTTTTTTCCTGGACGGTGAGCTGGTCGACGTGGCAACCCTGGAGGAGTTCCGTTCCGTGATTGCGGACAGTGTCGAGTAGGCCGGACGGTAACAGGCGCCGTCTACCCGGCCCCGGTAAAAGTCAACACCAGCAGGGCAACGTTCAAGGCGATGATTAGTCCTGCACTGACATAGCTACAGATACTCAACGCCTTGGAGTTGACATGGTCGCCCATCAGCCTCCGGTCGGCCGAGGCGCGGACCAACGGGACCAACGCGAACGGTATACCCATACTTAGGACCACCTGGCTGAGCACCAGCGCCATGGTCGGCTCGATACCGCCGGCAAGGATGGCCAGGGCCGGCAGCAGGGTGGTGACTCTGCGCACCCAGAGTCTGACCCGGATCCGCAGCAGGCCCTCCATAATGACGGCCCCGGCATAAGAACCCACCGAGGTGGAGGCCAGCCCCGAGGCGAGCAGCCCGATGGCGAAAGCGGCGGCCACGACAGGGCCCAGGCTCTGCCCGATCGCCGAGTAGGCGCCTTCGATGGTTTCAGTCCCCTCCACCCCGCGCAGGCTGCTGGCGGCGGCGAGAAGCATGGCGATATTGACAGTGCCGGCCAGGGCGAGGGCGGCAATGACGTCGACCCGCGCGGCACGGATCAGCCGGCGCAGGTGCGATGGCGGATGCCCGGTCCCGTGGCGGTGAACGGAGAGCGCTGAATGTAGGTAGATGGCGTGCGGCATGACGGTGGCACCGAGCATGCTGGCGGCCAGCAGGACGGTATCGGTTCCTTCCAGCCGGGGCACCAGCCCGCCCAGTGCCGGACCGGCCGCCGGCGGGTTCGCAAGAACCCCGGCGGTGAACCCCGCGGCGATGACGGCCAGGAGGACCAGAATGGTCCGTTCAAAAAGGTGCTGCCGGTTCCTGGTTTGCAGGGACAGCAGCAGCATGGACGCTGCTCCCATGATGAGTCCGCCCAGGAGCAGGGGGGTCCCGAAGAGCAGGTTCAGCGCCAGCGCTCCGCCGATAACCTCCGCCACATCGGTGGCGGCGGCAACCACCTCGGCCTGGACCCAGAAGGCCCGGCGACGGCCCGCGGGAAGTTTCCCTCCGATCAGTTCAGGCAGCGACCGGCCGGTGACCAGACCGAGCTTCGCGGACTGGTATTGGATCAGAACCGCCATCAGGTTGGCGGCTACCAGCACCCACACCAGCAGGTACCCGTACCGTGCGCCGGCGGTGAGGTTCGCCGCTACGTTGCCGGGATCGACGTAGGCTACCGACGCCACAAACGCCGGTCCCAGCAGGAGCACACCCCGCAGCGGGAAGACACGGCGGTCCCGCCCTTGTAGAAAAGTTTTCGGCATGCCTAAATACTAGGCCATGGTGAGCCGAAATTAGTTATAGCTCTCAGGTCCGGCTTCTACGCGGGGCGTTGGGGTGTGCGCGGCACCGACCGCACGGGGTGCCGGCACGGTACCGGTCTGGGTGCGCTGCAATTCTTCTTCGGCCTGCGCCCGGTAGCGGACCCTGCGGACGCGACCCACCATGGAGCGCATCAGGAGGATCACGGCGATCACCATGAACAACGTCATGAGAAACCCCAGCAGGCCGGGGGTGACCTGGCTGGGATCCAGGCCAGGGCGCAGCTGGCCCTCATCCGGGGCTGGTACCAGCGCAAACACTGAAGCGATTAGCAACATCGTGGGTTTCCTTCGTACTGTCTCGGTGAGTGTAAGGAGTTGTCATGGTTGATTCGGGTCTTGTCGCAGCTGTTGTCGCAGTTGTTGCCGTAGCCGGTGGCGCGCCACTGTGCCGGCGGCGACGCTCAGCATGGTGACCAGGGCTGAGGTGGAGCCCACCCAGAAGAGCACACCGGCTGTCGCCCCGAGCCGGAATGGTTCGCCGAAAAAAACTTCCCACCAGATTGCGGACGTTGCCAGCAGCCAGGAGAGCGCAGCGAAACCGGCCGCCCACATGTAGGGTTGGGCGCCCTTCCGGCGGCCATTGCCGGCAAAACCGACTGCCAGCAGGGCCAGCCCGGCCAAGGTTACAACTGCCCCCCAGGCGGCGAGCTGGCCCAGCAGCGCTCCGAACAGGATCAGCAGCGCGGCGATGAGCACTATCCGGCGGTGGCGCAGGGGCATGCGGACCGGTGCGTTGAAGGCCGCCTGCCCGAGCGCTGTCCTGATCTCCGGCTGCTGCGGAACCTTCGGATCGGGAAGGCCCAAACCTGAGACATATACCTGTCCAGCATCATTTGGCCCGACTTCATGTCCGTCTATCAGTAACATCGGGCTGCCGGGGAAGATCCCGTGGGAAGCGCCCTCGGCGGCCCGAACCCTGGTGAACATGATGTGTTCCTGCGGGGCCACATCCTCCAGGGCGTCCTCGGCAGCTTCCCGCAGCGGCTGCGCTGCCGGGCAGCCGTCGGTGTATCGGAGTTCGATGCGCATTGCCCGGTACCCGCTACGCGTCGACGCCGCCGGTGCAGGGGGCTCCCGCTTCGGGGGTCTGCGGCCCCTGCACGTACTTGGCTAGGAAGGTCTCCAGGCGTGGATCTTCGGGGTCTTCGACGGCCAGCTGGGTTCCCCAGGCGGTGGCCGTCACCGCGCTCTCCTGGCCCTCCACTGGGCTCAGCAGCACGTAACTGCGCTCACCCACCAGCTCCGTTAACGCTTCAACGCCTGCCGGATCAAGATCCGCCCGGTAACTGATCCAGGCCGCACCGTGTTCGAGGGTATGTACCGCGCGGGTCTCACTGATGGGTTCGGTGTAGACACCGCAGTTGGTCCACACCGGTGCGTGATCACCGCCCGCGCCGGGAGACTGGGGGTAATCGACCGGTGTTTCGGTGTGGTTACGGGAGAGATCCTCGAAGGTCTGCACCCCGTCGATGGGTGCTTCGGCCGCCGCGGTCAGCGCCGCGTCCTGACGGATTTCATCGACGATGACGAAGGTCACCGCCGCCGCGATGGCGGCAGCCAGCAGGAGCACCGTACCATACACCGCGATGTTCTTGCGCCGTTCCGCGGTCTTCTGCTGCACCTGGATAGCCTGTAGCCGGGCCTGCCGGTCACGGTTTGCTAGCTTGTTCCGTTTATTCATGATTGCTCTTTTCAATGGCTTGAGGGATTATTCGGACAGCGGGTTGTTAGGAGGGGCCCGGGACTGGTCTAAGGGGACTGCAGCAGGGCGTTCATCGCGTCTATTTCCGAGGATTGGGAGGTGATGAGCTTGCCGGCAAGGTCGCGCACCTGGTCCGTGGTGGCGGTCTCCAGTGCCGCCTGGGCCATCTGTACGCCACCGCGGTGATGATCGATCATCAGTTCCAGATAGAGCCGCTCCGCCTCGTCCCCTTGAGAGTCCCGGAGCCGATCGAGGTCTTCTGCGCTGGCCATGCCGGGCATGGACATCTGGTCCTCACCCGTCCCGGCAGGGCTCATCTGATGCTCCGGCATCCATTGCATGGGCGTCCCGGACCCGGTTTGCGGTAGCCCCCAATCCTGGAGCCAGGCGAACATCTGACCGATCTGCTGCTGCTGCGTCAGCGCGATGTCGTAGGCCAGGGCACGGACCGGCTCGGTATCCGTGCGGTCCAGGACAAGCATTGACATTTCCACTGCCTGGGCGTGGTGGCGCTGCATATCGCGGGCGAACCCAGCGTCGGCGCTGGCATCACCGGGCTCCGGGCTTCCTGCAAGGAGGCGGCCGCCGATGACACCGACCGCCAGCAACAGGATAGCGGCCAGCACGGCGATCGTGATGTGGGCTGGTTTGAGTTTCATTTCACTTTCTTCGTAAGGGCAGGGCACGACAGGTGGGTTATTCGGCCGATTGGGTTGTGGTCGCTTATCGGATGAAGACGGGCAGGAACCGGAAGAACACGGAGGCGGCGGCCGCCACCCAGGTCAGCCCAACGATGGTCCATGCCCAGTCCGCGACACCTTGCACAACGGCTGGCGGGGCTTTGATGCTCCCGTGGACCAGGTTGCGGATGGTGAGGAGGATGAACAGGGGGCTCATCATGGCCCAGACGATCATGCAGTAGATGCAGAGAATGTAGATGTCGTATAGGGCCTGGCTCCACAACCAGACCACGAAGGCGAAGCCGGCCGTGACCCCTGCCTGCAATCCCATCCAGTACCACCGGCCGAGCCGTGCTCCGGAGAGCAGTACCATGCCAGTGGTGATGACGATGGCGAACGCGACGACACCGATCAGCGGGTTGGGGAAGCCGAACAGCGAGGCCTGCCAGGTCTTGAACACCTGCCCGCAGGAAATCCAGGGGTTGACGTCGCAGCTGGTCACGTGGCCGGGATCCTCATAGGCGGCGAGCCGTTCCAGGACCAGGACCGCCGATGCGGTCCATCCCACGGAACCTGTGAGCAGCAGCAGGAGCGCGAAGGGGCCGTGCCGGGCGAAACGCGGCGTACTGGCATCCTGGCGGTCGTGCAACTGGAGGAAAGAAAGGTGGAAGTGTTGGCTCACCGGGCGTCTTTCAGCAGTAGAGGAAGGTGGTGTGGTCGGTCGTGTCATCTTGGGGTTAGCCCAGGTAGACGGTGATCAGGGCGAAGAGCGCGAATCCGGCGGTGAGGAAGACCGGGTCGAGCAGGCTGGTGTCACCTTCGTGGGCTTCTTCGATCATTTCTTCGACCACGACGCTGGTCAGGGCGCCGCCGGTGAGGGCAAGTACCGACAGGGTGATGATCTCCGGGGCGTTCTGCAGGGCGAAGTAGCCGATTGTCGCGCCGAGCAGGATCGGCAGGGTGAAGCTGAGCGCCATCAGGATGCGGGTGCGGCGGGGGACGCCGGCGCGTCTGAGTGAGGCTCCGGCGGCGAAGCCCTCCGGAAGGTCCGCTGGGACCTGGCCCAGGGCGAGCAGGAAACCCAATGAGGGGTTCAGGACGGTCGCGGTGCCGATCATGACTCCGTCGCTGAACAGGTCCAGGGAGACACCGGAGAAGATGGCCAGCGGCCCGGCGGTTTCCTTTCCGGTGCCAAGGCGGACACGGATGAACCCGATAGCCCGTTCGATGCCGATGAAGAACACTCCACCGGCGACGAAGGCGAGGATCGGGATCCAGGGCGGGTTGCCGGTGAGGGCTTCGGGCATCAGCTCGAGCCCGACGACGGCCAGGACGGTCCCGGCCGCGAGGTGTAGTGCCAGGCTGAGGACCCGTTCGGAGACCTTGAACAGTTCCGCTGCGATCCCGCCGAGGAAGTTCCCGGCTGCAGGAAGGGCCGCCAGGGCCAGCACGAGGGTGAATCCTTGCATCAGATTGGCATCCTTATGTCGTTGGCGAACCAGTCCTGTAGTTGGGTGACCCAGGAGCCCCAGACCCCGGAGACCATGAGCAGTCCCAATCCGACGAGTATGGCACCGCCGGTGCGTTGCAGGGCCGCCCGGTGGTCCCGGAAGAAGGACAGGGCGCCCATGCCGCGGCGGGCGCCGAGGGCAATCAGTAGGAAGGGCACCCCCAGCCCGAGGCAGTAGAAGAAGGTCAGCAGAGCCCCCTTGGCGGCACCGGAACCGTCGCTGAAGGCCAGCAGCTGGACAGCTGAGAGGGTGGGCCCGATACACGGGGCCCACCCCAAGCCGAAGGTGACTCCCAGCAGTGGGGCTCCCCAGAGCCCGGGCGGAGCTTTGGTGTGGAGTTTCGCGTCCCGCTGGAACCAGGACAACCCACCCAGGAAGATCACGCCCATCAGGACCACGATCACCCCCAGGGCCTGGGTGATCCAGGCCTGCTCGGAGCTTTGCAGCCACGCCCCGAGCTGCCCGAAAATCGCACCGACGGCCATGAACACCACGGAGAAGCCCAGCACGAACAGCCCGATCCCGGCGAACATCCGCCCGCGGCGCTGCTTTTCCAGGTCCACACCGGTCAGCCCGGTCACATAACCCAGATAGCCAGGGACCAGCGGGAGAACGCACGGGGACGCGAAGGACACCAGCCCGGCCAGTACCGCAACCGGCACCGCCAGGACGAGGGAGCCGGTCAGGACGGTCTCGGCGAACGGGTTGCCCACCGCCGCTGGCGCACCGTAAACCACCGCCGTATGCAGGATCACTGTTCGGCTACCGCGTCGGTGATCAGTGCGTCCAGGGTGCTTTTCTCGGCCAGGCCGATGATGCGCCCAGCCACCCTGCCCTGCCGGTCCAGCACCAGGGTGGTCGGCACCGCCTGTGCCGGCACATAGTCGCTCATTGCCAGCAGCACCGCCCCGTCGGTGTCATCGATACTTGGATAGGTGGTTCCGAAGGTGCGTTCGAACGCATCCGCGGTCGGCTGCTCATCGCGGATGTTCACCCCGATGAACTGGACCCCGGATGGTTGATGCTTCTCATACAACGCCTGTAGATCCGGTGCCTCCACCCGACACGGCGCGCACGCGGCATACCAGACGTTGAGCACAGTCACCTGGCCCTTGAAGTCTTCAGAATCCACCACCGTGCCGTCGTAGAAGGTGCCGGTCAGCGCGACCGGTTCGCCCCTGGACTCCGGGGTGTATTCGGTGACTGACCCGTCACCGGCGATGTAGTTCTCGTTATCTCCGGCGTTCGCCTGCTCAGCCAGGGTGTCGGTGGAGGCGCATCCGGTAAGGCCCAGGGACAGGGTCAGGCTGGCCGCGAGTAGCTTCAAAGGCGCTCCAGGGAATTTTATCGACGTCCGATGCGGCAGAGGGGGCACGGTGTTTTCCTTTCCTGAACCTTCCTGGGTCCTGCAGGTTCCGGTGTGCATCACAGGCCGGAGTAGGAGTGGAGTCCGGAGAAGTAGACGTTGACGATGGTGAAGTTGAAGATGACGCAGAGGTAGCCGGTGATGGAGAGCCATGCTGCGCGGGTTCCTTCCCAGCCGCGGGTTGCTCTGGCGTGGAGGTATCCGGCGTAGATGACCCAGATGACGAATGTCCACACTTCTTTGGTGTCCCATCCCCAGTAGCGTCCCCAGGCGGCTTCAGCCCAGATCGCGCCGGCCATGAGCGTGAAGGTCCAGAAGATGAACCCAATGCCGTTGAGTCGGTAGGCGAGCTGCTCAAGGGCTGCAGGAGCGGGTACGAGCCGAAGAAACCCTGCGGATTCGGGGTCCTTCGCCCTTTTCTGGTACCGGGTTTTGATCAGTTGTAGTACGGAGAGGCTGAACGTGAGGGTGAAGATGGCTGATGCGAGGACGGCGATGGAGACGTGGATGATCAGCCAGTAGCTTTGCAGTGCGGGGATGAGTTGGGTGACGGGTGTGGGGTAGGCGATGGCTCCGGCCATCAGCATGATGAGTGTCAGCCCGGTGATCAGGGTGCCCAGGAAGCGCAGGTCCTGGAAGATGAGGCTGATGAGGAACACTGCCATGACGAGCATTGCGCCGGTGGTGGTGAATTCGTACATGTTGCCCCAGGGGACCCGGGCTGCGGCGACGCCGCGGGTGATGACGCCGGCGAGGTGGATGATGAGCCCGACGATGCTTACGGCGACAGCGATCCGGGCGGCGGGCCGCCGGAGGGGGGTGTATCCGATGCCGGTGTGGTCCGTTGTGTTCGGGCCGGTTTCGGTGGGGTGGGAGCCGCCATGGGACCACCTGATTCCCGGTGCTCCGGTGCCGGTGCCGGCGGCGGCGGCGGACGCCGGTTCGAGGGTGTGGGCTGGTGCTGTTGTCACGGTGGGGAGTTTCCGTGCCCGCATGAGGTCTGCTGTGAAGGCGAGGAAGGCGACGGTGTAGGTCAGCGCGGCGAGCAGCATGAACAGTTCGCTGTAGTCGCCGAGTGCTTCATTGATCGGGGTCATTGTCTGCTACCTGCCTTCTCGTGTTGGTTCCTGTCATACGAAGCGCTCCAGTGTGTTGTGAGGAGGCCTCCGATTTTGAGTGCTTCCTTGTCCAGCCCGTGGTCCTTGCCCCTGGCGAGCAGGGCATACTCGACCAGGGTCTGCCCGTCGGCGTTTTCGGTGGCTCGCACCCAGGCCCTGCGCCGGGGGATGCATAGTGTTGCCACCAGACCTATGAGTGCCAGTGAGGTGGAGATGAGCGCCATGGTTTTGCCCGGATCGAAGATGATATCCAGTGCTACGTAGCGCTTGAGGCCGTCAAAGGTGATCGATCCTTTGCCCTGGGGGAGGTCGTAGGTTTGGTAGGCGCCCAGCACGATGCCCCCGTCGGAGGTGTTTCGCCCGTTGAGCTGGGTGAGGTTGGTGGTGTCCAGCTGGTACACGTTCCGCGGTGTGCCGTCGTTGAGCCCGAGATCCCCGTAGTAGGAGTTCAGGTTTAGCTGGGGGTTGAACGGGTCGGGATCTGATCCGAAGGCCACGCCGTTTTCGTCGACCACCGCTGTGGGTAGGAAGAACCCGACGAAACCGAGCTGGTCGGGTTGCGCGTCCGGGGCTTTGATCACGATGGTGGAGTTATAGGTGGCATCCTGCGGCAGGGCCGGCACCGGTCCCTGGTACGCGATGTTGCCGTTACCGTCGCGGACCGTGACCACCGGGGCATAACCATTGCCGATCAGGTAAACGTTGGTGCCGCCGAAACCGATCGGTTCGTTCACCCGCAACGTCTCGTTCCGGGGTTCAACTCCGGGGCGCTCCTGAACGGTCATGGAGCCGGTGAAATCTATGGGGTTGCCGTAGTTGGTTTCCCTGCGGTCGAACGTGACGTCGAAATCGTCCAGGGTGAGGGAAAACGGCACCAGCCAGTCAGTGTCGAAGTTCGTGCCCGGGAAGAAGGAGTCATAGGCGATTTCGGTATTGGTGAACCCCTCGTCCTCGATGACGAGCTTTTGTCCCCGGTACCCGAACAGCCCCCCGACGGCCACAGCGATGAGCACCCCGATCAGGGAGACATGGAACAGCAGGTTCCCTGCTTCCTTCAGGTACCCCCGTTCGGCGGCCACAGATGGACTCGCCGTCTCGATGTCGCGCAGCTGCACCCGGTACCCTCGCCGGCGCAGAAGGACCGCTGCGTCCTGCACCGCAACCTCCGGGTCGATGTCACTGGAGGGTAGGAGCAGCGTCCCGTACTGGGGCATCCGGGAAAGCCTGCGCGGGGTGATCGGCGGCTGGGACCTCATGTGTTTCCAGTACACCGCTGCCCTGGGAATCACGCAGCCAATCAACGAGATAAACAACAGCAGGTAGATCGCCGAGAACCACACTGATGAATACACGTCGAAGAACTGGAACCGGTCCAGCCACGGGCCAACCTCAGGATTATCCACAAGGTACTGAGTAACCACCGCCGGATTCGCCGGACGCTGCGGAAACAGCGACCCCGGAACAGCCGCCACCGCCAGCAACAGCAACAGCTGCAACGCCGTACGCATACTAGTCAACTGACGCCACGCCCACCGGAGCATTTCTACGGCAGTGAGCGAGACCGGCGGTGTCTTAGCCTTAGCGCTAGAAGCCATCAGCAGGTGATCCCGTAACGGCAACACTGGCCAGGGGTTGGCTGTGATCGAACTGGCCGACGGGGTCTGTATCGTCTCCGAAGACCTGCACCCACGCTCGTACCGGCCCGGTGAGGGCGGACCAACGGTCAGCCAAAAAATGATTTCCAGTCAGATTATCGTGTAGCACAATTGGTTCTCCTACCGATCCGAGTGCAACCCTATCCCGAAAGTTCTACAGCGTGTAGAACGGGGGGCTATGTCGGCTCGGATGGCCTGTGGGCGGATGGAGGGTTCTTCGGATCCTGGTTTTCGATGGCATGGTGAGGCGCCGGAGACCGCGAGTCAGCCATTACCGTGGAGAGGGTGAGGGCTATGACGCCAAGGGTGATCAGCACGTCGGCGAGATTGAAGGTCGGAAACCAGCCCGTGTGAAAATAATCGACTACTCCGGACCCATCGAGACGGTCGATGAAGTTGCCCGCGGCACCGCCGAGCACTGCGCTCAAACCCAGCAGAGATAACCAGTGGCCGCGCTTGGACGCCTGTAGCCAGAGGAACACTGTCACCGCGGTCGTGATTGCGCCGGTGAGAACCACCACCATCCAAGGCGGCAGGCCGGCGCCGATACTGAACGCGACGCCGGTATTATAGCCGACCCGGATAGTCAGCACCCCGAAATCGATGGACTGTCCAGTGGCCAGGCGGGCCTCGACCAGTGCCTTCAGCGCAAGGTCCGCGGCGGCGAATAGAGCAGCTAAACCCAGCCACGCAGCAGGTACGCCGAGCTTCAGGGGCCGGGATGAACCAGATTCGCGGCTCATCGGGTGATTCCTGCGGCGTCGCGTTCAGGGGACATGGTGAGGACCGGTGCCGTCCGGGTGATCCGTCCGGCGCGCAGTCCGTTGCCGATGACGAGGACTTCGGTCAGTTCGTGTATCAGCACCACCGCAGCGAGTCCGAGCACTCCGAACAGGGCCAGAGGGATCAGTACCGCGATGAGCAGCAGCGACATCCCGATGTTTTGCAGCATGATGCGGCGGGTCCGCCGGGCGTGGCTGAGCACTTTGGGGAGGTGATTGAGATCCTCGCCCATCAGTGCGATATCCGCCGTTTCGATGGCCACATCCGTACCCATGGCACCCATCGCGATACCGGTATCCGCCGTTGCCAGG
The DNA here is from genome assembly GCF_900099735.1 of Arthrobacter subterraneus. Lineage (GTDB taxonomy): Bacteria > Actinomycetota > Actinomycetes > Actinomycetales > Micrococcaceae > Arthrobacter_D > Arthrobacter_D subterraneus. Next base: position 26,763 of record NZ_FNDT01000025.1, read on the forward strand.
GCGGGTGCGTCGTTGATGCCGTCACCGACCATGGCCACCGGTTGGCGTGCTTGCAGTGCGCGGACCGCCTGTGCTTTGTCTTCCGGGCGCAGATCGGCGTGCACCGTAGTGATGCCCGCTTCGGCTGCCAGGGCGTGAGCGGTGATGGTGTTGTCGCCGGTCAGCATCACGGTTTCGTAGCCGGCCACGGATAACTGGCGAACCACCTCCGGGGCTTCGGGCCGTAGCTCGTCGCGGACCGCGACAGCGCCGATAACCGTGTGGTTTTCCTCGATGAGCACTGCGGTGGCCCCGGCCTGTTGCATCCGCTCTACCACCGCGTGCATGGTGCCGGGATCGATCCAGCCCGGCCGGCCCAGCCGAACCGGCAGCCCGTTCAAGGTGCCTTGCACTCCTGCCCCGGGAACGGAGACAACATCGACTGCCTCCGCTGGTACACCGGCGGAGGCGAGGATGGCCCGGGCCAGAGGGTGCTCGCTGCGGGCTTCGAGGGCAGCAGCGACGGCCAGGACGCGTTCCTCGTTTGCTGGGATGCTGGCGGCGACTTCGACGACTGCCGGATTGTTCCGGGTCAGTGTGCCGGTCTTGTCCAGGGCTATGATGCGGATCTTGCCCAATGTTTCCACCGCGGCGCCGCCCTTGATCAAGACTCCGATCCTGCTGGCAGCACCGACGGAGGCGACAACCGTGACGGGAACCGAGATGGCCAGCGCGCACGGTGAGGCGGCCACCAACACCACCAGGGCACGCTCGAACCACAGCAGCGGGTCGCCGACCAGGAACCCGAAAACAATGATCAATCCCGCAGCGATCAGGATGCCGGGCACGAGTTTCCCGGCGATCCTGTCCGCGAGACGCTGGCTGGCACCCTTGCGCGACTGCTCCCGTTCAACGATGTGTACGATCCGGGCCAGCGAATTATTCTCTGCCGTCGAGGTGGCCTGAACTTCCAGCGGTCCGGAGCCGTTGATGGAGCCGGCGAACACCTCATCACCGGGTCCGGCCTCGACGGGAACCGATTCACCGGTCAATGCCGAGGTATCCAAAGCCGTGCGTCCAGCCCTGATGGTCCCGTCGGTGGCGATCCGCTCACCGGGACGGACGATCATCAGGTCCCCGGGCACAAGGTCCGCGGGAGCCACCGTGGTTTCAACGCCGTGCCGCAGTACCCGGGCCTCCTTCGGTGCCAGGTCCAGCAGTGCGCGAAGGCCGCGACGGGCGCGGGCAACCGAGTATTCCTCCAGTCCTTCAGCGATCGCATACAGGAACGCCAGCGCAGCAGCTTCGGCCAGTTGCCCCAGCAGCAAGGCCCCTACCGCCGCGATGGTCATCAGGGTGCCCACACCGATTCCGCCCTTGAGGAGTCGGCGAAGTGTTGATGGTACGAAGGTCCACGCGGCCAGCGCCAGCGCAGCCGCTTCCAAGGGGATCGGGAGCCAGCCCTGGACTCCACCAGTGTCCGCTAACCATCCGCTCAGGAGCAGGACTCCGGAGATCAGGGCGAGGCGGATCTCGGTGACCTGCCAAAACCCTTCAGGCTCCTGTTCCTGTCCGCCCGGATTTGTTGTGTCGGATACGTTCTTGGTCGGACCGCAGCATGCGTCGCTCATCGTACTTCCTCCGTTCCCGGAGTGGAGGCCGTATTCCCATACACCGGGCACAGACTGACGGCGTTACCCGTTGCTGCTAATAGGACTTCGGCCTGAGACAACAGGTCCATCAGTTCGGGCCTGGCCAATGAGTAGTAGACACTGCGCCCCTCAGCTCGTCCCGTGACCAAGCCACAATCACGCAGGCATGCCATATGCGCGGACACAGTGGATTGCGCCAGACCCAGTGACCCCGTCAGATCGCCGACGCGTGTCTCACCGCCTGCCATCGCCTTCACGATCGCCAGCCGGGTCGGATCGCTCAGCGAATGGAACAGGGCCACCGCAGGATCCAGCTGCCGCACAGTCGCACAGGCCGCTTTTATCGTCATAAAGCGATAATAGCATTTCCAACAGATGATTGGTTCGATGCCGATCTTGTGGGCACTCCTTCAAAGCCTCAAGGCAGCGATTTCCGGACGTTGCAGACATTGCTCTGACCGGTAGCATCCGGCAGGTTAAAGCCACGTCTTTCTTTTTGGTTGAAAGGGGTTCCGGAGAGAGTGAGGCAGGAGTTGAGCCCTGAACCGGCTGGAAAGTTTAGTGGAACGGCGCAGGGCCTTGATGACCGTCTGCACGTCCTCCCAGTTGGGAAGCGTTCCGGCGGCTTGGCGGGTGAAGCCAGTTGTTGGAGCATATTCCTCAATCTCGTAGGCGTACTGAAGCTTTGACAGCGAAACCGCTGCCTGGCCGTCGAGCGCGGCCTCCAGCTTCAGACGTTCAGCGAATGAGCGGGGTGTATCCGATGACATCCGTCGATAGCCGTAATCGGCTGCTATCTCGGTCGTCTCGGCCCACGCTATCCGGGCGGGGTTATGGATAGTAGTACCCGAGGTGAGTAACCGGCGGCGGTGGGCGGACCGCGTCCTGCGTCTGAGAAATGGTGTAACGCAAATCAGTGCGAGCAGCATCCCGGTTGTCACAGCCCAGCTTCGCCCTGAACCGTCACGACCCTCTGGAGCATCGGATTGATCCGGGCTGGTGGCCGGTGTGGAAGGAGGAGACCCAGCGGCGTCCAATGGCGAATCTCGGGGTGTGAGGCTATCGTCGGCTACTGCCTCGGGAGGTAACGGTTGGGCTTGGGCATAGTCCGGGACAGCGCTGCGGCCCGGGGTGGGTTCGAACTTCACCCAGCCAACGTTCCGGAAATAGAGCTCGGGCCAGGCGTGAGCATCCCGTGAATCGACGGCGAATTCCGTGAGCTCCTCGCCACGGGGACCCTCAACTGTATTTCCGGTGGGCGTGCCTGGGGCGTAACCGACCGCAACCCGGCTTGGGATCCCGAGAAGTCGTGCCATCACGGCCATAGTGCCAGCGAAATGGACACAATACCCGGCCTTCACCTCCAGAAAACGTTCGATCACTCCCATACTGTTTCCGTCATAGCCACCGTCCACCGGCGCTTCCAGGGAATACGTGAACTCTTCGCTCCTTAGATAGTTCTGGATCGCCATGGCCTTGTCATAGGGGTTGGCCGTTTCAGCCGTCAACTCTCGCGCTGTTGTCTCAATTGGCGCTGGAATGTCATCGGGCAGCGCGATGAAAGCCTGGGGAACTTCCCCGTCCGGAACGGGTCCTATGCCCGCAAGAAGTTCGCGCGTGAGTGTCGGGATTGAACTGCGAACTTGATAACTTTGCTGCGCCGTGGATCCGCCGTCCGCTGCCAGTATGGTGAGGTTCTGCGGGTCCCAGGTCCACCTGCCCTCAAGGTTCGTGACGCTGATCGGCGCATACGGAGCCAGCAGCCATGGACTTGTAAAGCTCTGCGTCGTGATCGTCGTCAGTATGGGGCTTCCATCGGAGATGGGCTCACCTGCCCTGATCTCTTCAATTCCAGCGCGCCGGGAATCCAGCCGCTGGTCCGGCTCCCACCGTTGGCCGGAAAAATCTTCCAAAGTCGATGAACGCAGATACAACGGTTCCATCGCATTGGTGGCATAGGTGATCCGTCCGAAGCCGGCCGGATTGCGCAGGTCATTACCCAGCGTTACGCTCGGATTCAACCCGGTCGCAGCACCCCACGGATTCAGGCGGGAACCCTGCGGAAACAAGCCTGAATCGAATCCCGGGGTCACCAACGGCAGCATGATGGTGATGGTCAGTGCCGTGGCGCCTATCGACACTGCCCAGGTGAGGTGCCCCTCAGAGGATCTGCCGGTACCGGCGGTCCTCCTCGGGCGCTCCCGCCATTGTGCAACGGCGAGGAGAAGCAAGTAACCGGTCACGGCGGCGACGAACGCAGGAATTCCTATGCTGTCCGTTTTGATAATCGCGGCAGGGAAAAGAACCATCAGGAGAATGATTCCGCTGGCCGCCGGCATCCTGAGAGTGATGGCCGAAGTGTCTACCAGTACCGCGATCAGCCCCGTTGTGGCACTGACGACGAGGAGAATCCCCACATCAGGAAGGACTGGTGCCAGCTGCGAGACCACGGTGTCTTCGGCGTTATTTAGCAAAAGGGTGACCCGTTCCGGGGTGTCCGGCCCTGGAATGACGCCGAGGATGCTCTGGTCCGGAAAATACTGCCAGTTCAGCACGCCGACCAGGGCTAGTAGGCCGGCCACGAAGATCAGCGGACCCGGGAAGCCCAGGCTTCGTATGACCGCCATGGCGGTGGACACACTGCCCACCGTAAGAATGACGGGGGGTAACCAGAGCCAGCCTTCAATGACACCATTGAGGCTCAGCGATGCCAGAATCACCGCTGTCATCGAGACCAGCGAAAGCACTAGGTGCCGTTGCTCATGTGCAGCATGGCCCGGCTGGGCCGGAACGAGACTCTCCTCCGATCTATACGGTGCCGGATGCGTGGCCGTCATCGTCGTCCCGGTCGCCGAGCGCGTACTGGCCCCATCCGGACTGATGCGCCGCGCTCGTTTGCTCCTCGTAGTGCCACCGGCAGCTGGACCGGAGTTGGGGGATCGCACACCGCAGCGGTGTCCTGCACGCGAAGCCAGGACGGCCTCGGCCGCAGTAGTCCACAAAGGTTCCGGCTTTGGGTATCCATGGGGTCTCTTAATGGGCGCAGTTAACGGACTACTTGTGACAACTTCCTTCCGTGAAAAGTTCCACGCAGTAGGAGACCACCGCCGGAAGAGATAACCGTCCTATCCGGCCTCCAAGAGGTCAAAGAAGGTCTAAGCAGGATGCGTGAAATCGTGACAGCTGCGCAGGCTTTCCCCAAGGTCTCCACATCAAACTGAGTTTCTGCAGCATCCACGCGCGTATAGAGGCGAGTAATGGCGATTGAAGAGATCGCGCTGGCCCGGCAGGATGCGGCTGACCTGAGGTCTGGGGAGGCAGCCGACCGTCCCAACGGATTCACGCGAGAAGTACTTCCGATCCTGATTAGCACGCCGATGCGCTCGACCGCACCGGACTCGCGCATCGCCGCCGAAGCGTTGCCCACTGGACGCTGAAGAGTCCCAAGACCAGGAGTCGCACCGTGAGTATTTTCAACCGCAAACGTAACGAAAGCCGAGCCAGTCGGCGATCGGTCCGTGCAATTGAGAGAGCGCAGGAGCTCGCTGAACGACGTCGTCGTGAAAAGATCGACGGCGTGCGGCCGCGGATCGGAAACGGCAGGAGGAAGCGCGTAAGCGGGCGGAGGGTGAACGACGGCGTACGGAACGAGAACGCGCCAAGCCGACACGGAAGCCGAGCCCGACGCCGAAACCCACCACCGGCAAGCCCTCGCCAAGTCCATGGCCCACCGCGGTCGCACCGAGCGCGACTGCCAAGCCATCCTCGACGGCAACGGCATCCGCAACACCGTCCCTTTCCGCGACCGCGTCGTCAACTCCGACGGATTCGGTAACCGCAACGGCGTCCGCGAGTCCTTCAATTACCGTAGCCCCGTCGGAATCCCCCGCCGAAGAGCCGGAGGAGGCGCTGCACCACAGGTTTCAGAGCCAGGTGGACTTCAGCTCCGATCAGTTGGAAGTTTCCAACCCGGTCACCGAATTCCGGCAGATTCCAGCACTGTCGGTCCAACTGGACGTGCACAACCGCGACCTCGTTCTCGATGATGGCGCGGAGTTCGAGATGTGGAGCTTCGAGGACGAACAGTACGAACGGGGTTTCCCTGGCCCTACGCTCAGGTTGCAGGAAGGCAAGATCTTCCACGGCACCGTCCATCCCAGCATGGGTCCACACACCCTTCACTGGCACGGGATGGAACCCGATCCACGCAACGACGGCGTGGGGCACACATCATTTGAGGTGGACGGGCAGTACACCTACCAGTTCCAGCCTGAGCCCGGCCGCCCCGGCGACCCGAACTATGGGGCAGCGGGAACGTACTTCTACCACTGCCACGTCAACACGCCTCTGCACGTACAGATGGGAATGTTCGGACCGCTGGTGATCGACCCGGTGGTACATCCGGACTACCCCGTCAGCGCAGGAGCGAGGAGGGCTTTTGTCGACGGACCGGAGTACGACATTGATACCGAGGCATTGTTCGCCCCGTACTGCGTCGACCCGCGCTGGCATGAGATGGGTCATGCTGAGGGTCTGTCGGGGGAGGATGCAGGCCTCAACCGGTTCGAACCGCGCCACTTCTACCTTTTGGGCGGGGAACTGGCGCGGCGCCCGGCGGGTAGGGAGCTCGTGTGGAGCCTGTCGAGCTTGCGCGCGAACGTGGAGGGCGGCCCGAAGAAGCCGACGCTGCTGAGGACAGTGAATGCCAACTACCTGCCTAATCTGGTGACTTTCACCGACGCAGCAGGAACGGAAGTAAAGATTGGCGAAATAATCTCCCATGACGGACGTCCGTACCGTGACACCTCCGTACCGGGTGCGCCTGCGTTGAGCTGCCGGGATGCCGGGTATCCGCTGACCACCAGCAGACTCTCCTACGGTGCGGCGGAACGATATGAAATGCTGCTGCATCCACCGACACCCGGCCGGTATTACCTGCGCGTTGATTGGAAGCACTGGATCACTGGAACGGTGGTCGGAACACGCATTGTCCCGATCGACGCAACCTGACCTCATGATCTGCAGCGACCCGGATGGGAGAAGCAAGACAAGCATGAAGGCCTGCCTTTTTCAGCGGCGTGGCACGCTCGTTGTGTCCGGGTCCTGAAGGAATGGCTCGCGTCGGCATCCCGAATTCGGGCCCTACCACCCAGGTTTATTTAGACCCTCCAGACCAGCTAGGCGCGCCCACGCCACCAGCTCCTTATCAGTCGCGTGCGGCCCGTCGTCGGATCAATTGTAGGAACGCTGCGCAGTTGATCCGGAGAACAAAGATGGCTATGGGTGCAGAAAGGGCAGCAGTGGTCAGTCAGCCCGGGAATGCTTTCACAGGGATTTTCCAAGCAGCCGGGTTGAGACTGGGAGCAAAGGCAGGGTGTCGGCCGCAGGGGAGGGCTTGGAATGTCGATGGTGTTGCGTGGCGCGGCCGTGGCTGCTCTGGCGGTTGCAGCGGTGCTCGCCCTGATATGGGCGTTCATCTATGGTGGTAGCGCCGAACTCGGCGTGTTGGACCGGGTTGGCCCCACGGTGCTGTGGTTGCTGCTCGCGGCGAAGCTGGTCTTCAACCTGGCCGCCGCGTGCACGGCGGGCCCCCTCGTGCTGGCCCTCTTCGTCGTAGCGCCGGATGAACCCGCTCACCGGCAGGCGCTACGCTTCGCCGGCTACTCGGCGTTGGTATGGGCCCTCGCTGCTGGTGTTTTCGCGGTCGCGAATTTTCAGGTGATCGCCAACATGCCGTTGGTTTCTGATGGTTTCGTGCCGGCCCTGTTCGCGTTTCTGATCGATGAGGATCCGGGTCGTTCCGGACTGATGGCAACCGGGATCGCGGCCACGACCGCACTGTTGTGTTTTGTGGTGCGCAGGCAATCCGCTGTTGCATTGACTGCCGCTCTGGCTTTCTCCGGGCTGATTCCTCTGGTGCTGAACTCTCACGCTGCCGGGGGAGCGGATCACGCCGACAGCACAATGTCGCTATACCTGCACAGCGCTGCTGCGGTCGTCTGGCTCGGCGGATTGGCTGGGCTGCTCTGGTTGCGCCCATCCCTCGAACCCGGCCGGTTGGGCACCGTCGTCCGCCGGTACTCGACCCTGGCCCTGCTTTCCTTCATCGTGCTGGCGGTCTCCGGTGTCCTGGCCGCGTGGGTCGCGATCGGCTCCCTTACGCAGATCGGAACACCCTACGGCGTGATCGTGCTGTTTAAGTCCGCGGCGTTCACCATCCTGGGAATCTTCGGGGCACTGCACCGCCTCTGGGTGATTCGACGCCTGGACAGCGTTCCTCCGCGCGCCGCCCGGTACTTCTGGTCGCTCGTCGTCGTGGAGCTGGCCGTTATGGGAACTGCCTCGGGTCTGGCCGCGTCGCTGGCACGCACCGAGACTCCCACGTCGCTCGGATTAGCCGCTTCGCAGGACCCGCCGCCCGCCCCCACGCTAGGGAATGTCCTGTCCCAATGGGAATTGGATCCACTGTGGAGCGTGGTGTGCGCCGTCGGCGTTTTCACCTACCTTGCCGGGGTGCGCAGGACCCGGAAAGCTGGGAGGAGGTGGCCCGCCTCCCGGACAGTGCTGTGGCTGACCGGCATGGTCCTGCTGTTCCTGGTGACGAACGGCGGCACCCACGTCTACCAGGGCTATCTGTTCAACGCACACGTGGTGACCCAGATGCTCCTCACCGCGGTGGTTCCGCTGTTCCTGGTCATGGCAGCACCGCTCACGCTGGCGGAGCTGACCATCAGGCCTCGAACCGATGGAAGCACAGGGTGCCTGGAGATGACCCGATCGATCCTCCGACCGGTACTCAAAATGACCGCCGCTACACCGTATTTACCGGTGCTGCTACTGGCGGGGACTCTTGTCGTCTTCTACTACAGCCCGCTGCTCGGCTATGCGGCTCTGAGCCAGCTCGGCTACGGCATCGTGACACTCCTCGCACTGTCCTCCGGTTGCCTGTACATGGCAGCACTCACCGCTGTCCCGGCTCCCGGACAGCAACTGCAGCTGACCGTCAGGCTGGGCGCTGTGGTGGGAACCGCACTGCTCTTTGGCGTCTATGGACAAGCGATCAGCGCGCAGGCCACAGTGCTGGAACAACCCTGGTACACAGCGGTTGGACGGCCCTGGGGGCAGCATCCGTTCATTGCCCCGGAGCTCGCCGGAACCATCATGTGGGTCATCGCGGGTGGGGCGCTGGCAACAGCCGCCCTGATCATCGTGCTGCGGCGAACGGTCTTGCGGCGAACGGTGGGTGACAGAGCAGCAGAATCGTTGGAAGAGAACCCTCACCCTGAACCGGGCATCTCACCGAAGGCATCAATCCTGCGATAGCAGCCCGGGCAACTGCAACGTACTGCGACACGGTAAGTAAACCTGCATGCAGTACCGGCTGGGCTAGCTAGCCCAACACGTTGAGGGCCAGCGCCGCCGCGCACACTGTCAGCGGTGGCTTGGACATCGTTCTAGATGCAGCTGGCGTTTACCCATTTGTCGACCTCAACTTTGGCGGCAACGAAGGCATGGGACTGCTGAAGGTTTGGTTGACTCCTGACCTGTGAGGATTAACCTCGCGGGTGGAAGGATGTTCATCATGCCCAAGGCCTTTCCCGAAGAGTTCCGCCGTGACGTGATCGCGGTTGCCCGCAAGGGCGAAGCACCCCTGACCACCATCGCCAAGGACTTCGGCGTTTCACCGGCCGCGCTGCACCGCTGGCTGAAGAAAGCCGACGAGGAAGACGACCCCAAAACCAGGGCAGCGAAAGAAGAATCCGCCGAACTGCGCGAAGCGAAAAAGCGCATCAAGCTTCTGGAACAGGAAGCCGAAGTCATGCGCCGGGCAGTCGCCTATCTGTCCAGGGACGTCAACCCAAAA
>NZ_FNDT01000050.1 GCF_900099735.1 Arthrobacter subterraneus
GGTCATCGCGAAGGTCCGGCAGGGGCAGAAGATGCTCAATGACGGCAAGCCGATGATCGAGGTCATCAAAGAGCTGCAGGTCACCGAGGCGACCTGGTACCGGTGGCTGCAGCAGTACGGTTCCGAGCAGAACGCAGCCCAAACCAAGGCCGTCAAGGACCTGGAGAAGGAAAACGCCCGGCTGAAGAGGTTGCTGGCGGAGAAGGAACTGGCCATCGACATCCTGAACGAGGTGGCCAAGGGAAAATTCTGAGCCCCGAACCTCGCCGTCGTGCAGTGCGCATGGCGGTGGAGAAGTTCGGGGCGTCCGAAAGATTCGCGTGCAAGGTCCTGGGGCAGAACCGTTCCGCTTTGCGTAAGGGCCGCCCGGTGGTCAGCTTCGAGGAAGCCCGGCTGCGTGCGGCGTTGCGGGCCGTGGCCGTGAAGCATCCGGCGTGGGGGTGGCGGAAGGCGCGCTGGCACCTGCTGGGCCAGCCGGAGTGGGCTGGCGTGGTGCTCAACGCTAAGCGGGTGCGCCGGCTCTGGCGGGCCGAAGGCCTGACGTGCAAACCGAAGGCCCGGAAGCGGCGCCGCACCGGGCCGGGCGCCGGAGAGCAGAAGCGGCTGACAGCCCAGTACCCGATGCACGTGATCAGCTTCGACTTCCAGTCCGATGTCACCTCGTGCGGCCGGCATGTGCGGTTCTTCAACGTCATTGACGAGTACACCCGCACGGCTTTGGCGATCGTTCCGCGCAGGTCCTTCACCGCCACCGACGTGGTCGCCGTCCTGGAGAACGTCATCGCCGAAACCGGTGCGGCACCCACCTACGTGCGCTCCGATAACGGGCCGGAGTTCACTGCCGCAGCCCTGATCAACTGGTGCGCCACGGCAGGGGTGGACACCGCGTTCATCGACCCGGGATCGCCGTGGCAGAACGGGTTCGCCGAATCATTCAACGCCCAATTCAGAAGGGAACAACTCACCGGAGAAATCATCGACACCATGGCCGAAGCGAAGTACCTGGCCGAGGAATGGAAACACATCTACAATCATGAACGGCCCCACGGATCCCTGAACGGCATGACGCCGAAACAGTACTGGGACAACTGGACGCAGGAAAATCAACTAGCTATCGCATAGCCACTGGACTGCTAACCGGGACCCAATCACGCGCATTTAGGGCTGGCCCTCTCCCTGCTTGTGGGCAATCCGGTAGACGTACATGCCGGGCCTCCACCGTCCAGATCATCGCAGGGTCGTGGGGCATCGTGCAGCTGATCGCCGGATCTGCGGCATCGTGGATCGGCGAGCGTAATGCTGACACCCTCCACCCGGCCGGCTGGATGACAGGTGCGTGGGCCTGGAAAGCGGCTTGCGGTTCGGTACAGGCACTGCCGCGGTGGGCAGCGTTGTTGGAGTACGGACGGGCGCGCCGAAGCTGAGGTATCTTGGGGTCATCGGCCCCGGTTGTTCCCACGCACCGATGGATCTTCGCTCTCGAGCACATAACTTCGGTCCCTGACCCGCAAGACCTGGTTGGTCCTCCGAGCCGGGGCCCACGGCCTGAGGCTTCCCCGGTGAAGAGATCTTTATGGCTGACATCACATCTTTTCTCCCAGTGCGCAGGCTCGCCTGCAACGTGTTTCAAGCCGCTGGATCCGCACAACTACGGGAATTTCGCCTCCCGATCGGCCGATTTGCCGGGCACCGCATCGGCGTGTAATGTTTTCTGAGTCGCCGCGGCCGGGACAGTGAAGCTGACCGGCAAGAGCGACAAACTCCCTTCGAAATTCGGCAGTAATCCGTCATGGATGCGTCGGTTTGGAGGGGAAGCAGGCGGCCACCGTCAGTCAGACAGCCCGAGAGGGTGGATTTGACGGGGTGGGGTTTGGCGGGTAAGTTTGAAAAGTTGCTCCGGAGCGATGATGCGGCCTTGAGGGTTGTGTTTGGTGCCGGGTGC
>NZ_FNDT01000026.1 GCF_900099735.1 Arthrobacter subterraneus
AACTAACCCCGATCGAGTTTGAGACAATCAACAACATGGCGCTAGCCGCCTAGAAACTATCAACCCCACGAGTCAACCAAAACGTGGGCAGTCCCAGATGGCGTTGGTTGAAGGTCTGTTTCCCACTCGCGAGCCGTAAAATCATCTGGTGAGCCAGGAAACCTGATTTCGATATCTTCGCCGTCGATGTCCAATCGATGGCCCCACCCCATCAACCCGGGGTCAATCCACAAATCGTTGATGAGATATCTAATTCTGACTTCGAGCTTGGTCATGCTTCAGTCAACCAGCAATGCCCCGATCTTCCTCCTCGGTCCTAACGGTCCTCGCGCTGCGCACGCATACCCTAGCGCACCTCTCGATAACGAAGGATTTCAAGAACAGGTTGATTTGAGAATCGAGGTGTTCGCGGCGAGCGGCTGCTAAGGGGCGTCTTTCTGCGGAAACCGCCGTTCAGACGAAAAGCCGGGCTCAGGGCCTGTCGTTCTCACAAATAGTTCTCGAAACGGTACAGTCAAACCCACACCCCGAATTGAGTTTTGAGAAGAGAACACTCCATGACCACGCACCGCATCGGCTACGCCCGGGTCTCCACCCGGGACCAGAACCTGAGCTTGCAGCTCGACGCCCTGAAGAAGGCCGGATGCGACAAAATCTACGAAGACCAGATCAGCGGCACCAAGAACCAACGTCCCGGGCTCGACCAGGCGCTGGACACCCTGCGTGACGGGGACACCCTGGTGGTTTGGAAGCTAGACCGCCTGGGCCGCAGCGTGAAAGACCTCCTGGACTTCGCCGGCGGCCTGAATGACCGCGGCGTAGGCTTCGCCAGCCTCACCGATGCGATCGATACCACCACGGTCTCCGGGCGCTTCTTCTTCAACGTGATGGCATCCCTGGCCCAGATGGAACGGGAGCTCATGGTCGAACGCACCCAGGCAGGCCTGCAGGCAGCGCGCGAACAAGGAAGAATAGGCGGCCGCAAACGCGTCATGACGGAAGCCAAGATCCGCTCAGCCCGCAAACTCCTCAACCAGGGAACCCCGCCCCGGGAAGTGGCCAACAGCCTCGGAGTCTCCGTGCCGACGCTCTACCGGTGGGTCCCGGCCGCAGGCACTGCTGTGGCTTCAAAGCAGTAGTTCCCGCAGGCTGGTGCAGGCGACTTCTGAAAGCGATGGTTGGTGCAGAGCACTAGTGAGCGGAATGCTGTTCCGTGCACGGCACTTCTGACATTTCCGTTGTCAACAATCGTCTGCACAACCCCGGAATTCCGCGGGAGAGAGTGCAGGCGACTTCTGAAAACAACAGTGGGATTGTCTCGTCCTCGTGTGTTGCAACCCTACGCTTGAAAGATAAGTGAATGTTGCAGACGGCGGACCTTTATCGTGCACCTTTAGGGCAGGTCTTACGGGGGATCGGTGCGCCAGTGATCCTGCGAGCTTCGACTGTTCGCATGGAGGCCCGAGGAGCGTTCCTCATAAGGATCACTGCAGGACCGTCCGCGTTGATCGGTCCCACTGGTATTGCAGCGCTTGGCCCAGTCACGAAGCGATCCCAGTGCCAGAGCTGATCGCCACTTAGGCGGTACGGTCAGATTAGGGACGGAAGGACAACCTCGCGTGGTTCAGATGAGGTTGCGACGATAGAAGGGGGCTAGATGTCGCACGCACGGATAAATCGGTTGCGAAAGATTGGTAATTACCGCGCTTTTCAAGGCTGGACTGACGAGGGTCGCGCGACCGAGTTCGCCCGAGTGAATTTGATCTACGGCACAAACGGCAGCGGAAAGAGCACGCTGGCGAATCTGTTTCGAGCGTGCTCTAGCTCGGCGCTGGAGGTGCAACGTGCCGCCGCAGAGTTCGACGTGGTCATAGACGGAAGCCCGGAAGTAGTTACACAGACAAGTTCTGCGTTTTGGGAACGCGTTCGCGTCTTCAATACAGAATATGTCCGCGAGAACCTACGGTTCGATGATGACGCAGGTCCACGCTCCGATAGCTTACTCACCCTTGGGAAAGTAAATGTTGATGCGGAGGAAAAGCTCCGAGCAGCTGAGACTCGCAAAGCTGAACTAGAACCCTTATCGCGGGAAGCCCGGTCGAAGGCGGACTCGCTGCACAAAGCTCTTCAACAGCGTCTTACCGAAGTGGCAGGGCAAGTTGTAGAGGACCTGCGAGCGTCGCCTGTCGCTACATATCGGGCGACCAACTCCTATACACGCACCAATGTGCGTGCCCTGCTCACAAATGATCGTGCGCTCTTTGATGGCGCATCTGAGGACATTGCTGCTGACCGCGCGATGGCGACATCGGCCGCAAAAGAGGCTTATACAAGGCTCAATCGCTCACACCTACCGAGTGTGGCAGAACTGCGCGATACCGCCATCGAGCTACTTCAAACTGACGTGACATCCCGACCGCTTTCTGCCCTCGCGGACAGTCCCAATCGCGCTGCCTGGGTGCAGCGAGGAGTAGATCTTCACGTCGAAATTGAAACGTGTCTCTTCTGCGACAACACCATTTCGGACGAGAGAAGGCGAGAGCTGGCCGCACATTTCGATAAGTCACTCACCGATCTGCAGTCGCGCATCGATGCGCAGGTAGCACTGATTGAGGAAAGCTGCGCGACCGCCAACTCAATGGCGAGCAGCGTGCCGCGAGACGCCGATTTATACCCTGACCTCGCAGGAGAACTGCGTCTAGCTCGGTCGGAATTTCGCGATCAGAATGACAAATTCCAAGGTAGTCTCCACCGAATCCTCAAAGCGCTCCGACTGAAGAGAGAGAATCCCTTCTCGGTGACGACAATCGATTTGCCGCCTGTATCGATCCCATCACTCCGACACGTAGAAGAGGTAGTGGGCAAACATGAACACAAGCGGTCTACGCATGCGAGGGAGGCAACCGCGGCGGCTCGCCGCGTCGAGCTGGCACGAGTTCGAGCAGTAGCCGAGGACTATGACGAGCGTGCCGCTGCGGTCCTCGACCAGAATACGAGGGCGGAAGAACTCGCCACCGAGTTGCGTCTGCTCAGCGAACGCATTATCGCGCTAGCTAACCAGGACGCAGATCCTGTGCCTCAAGCCACCGAACTTACCACCGATGTTGCGAGGCTCCTTGGCCGCGCAGATCTGCGGTTCGAGCCGAGTGCTGATGGTAAGCAGTACCGCATCGAGCGGGCGGGGGCGCCGGCGACCCACCTAAGTGAGGGCGAGAGAACTGCTATCGCGCTATTACATTTCCTCGCCAGTGTGCGAAGAGGCGTCGTTCCTGGCGACGAGCCGATCGTCGTGGTCGATGACCCTGTATCGAGCATGGACGACGCAATTCTCTTCGGCGTCTCTTCCTTCCTCTGGGCTTCCTTGATCGAAGATGACTACGCGAGTCAGGTGATCTTGTTGACTCACAACTTCGAACTTTTCCGACAGTGGGTGATGCAACTGGAAAGTGCAGGACGTCATGTTTCGGGTGGGTTCACAATTCACGAGATCCGTATGCGTTATCGCTCCCACCGGTCTGGCACCCCGCGCCGACTCCCACAACTGGATCCTTGGACAACCGACAAGAATCAAAGTCGTCGGCTGCGTTCGCTATACCATTTCCTATTCGCGCGAGTAGCTAAATCGGTCGCTGAGGCGTCACCGGAGCTCGGGCTCGCTGAACGCATGGATCTTCTTGCCTTGGTTCCGAATGCCGCTCGCAAGATGATGGAGGCCTTTCTCAGCTTCAGGTATCCGCAACACATCGGTAACTTTCACGCCGGAATGAAAGCCGCCATGGAGTCGCTGGGTAATCCCGCGGTCCGAACACACGTAGAGAGGTATCTGCACACTTACTCACACAACGAAGAAGGAAATGTCTCGGCCATGCTCGATCCGACCGAGGCATCGGTTGTGCTTCGCTCGCTCTTTCTCCTCATACGGGCCAACGATCCGCAGCACCTGTCGGCGATGTGTCAAGCCCTAGAAATTGATGAGCACTCATTGTTTGCAATCTCAGGCTAGTCAAGGTCTCATCAAGAGCTGGTAGATCGACTAGACCACTGCGTTGGGATGGTGTGAACGTAGTGGATCGTCTAGTGGGAATCGTCCCGTCGGGCCCTGCCGCGTTGTACCCGCCCGAGAAAGTGTCCGCTGGAGGATCCTGCATACGGGACGTTGCGCTGGAGCTACTAGGTCCCGCCAACCATCTTCAAAAAGCCCGCCACCCTGCTGAAAAGTCACAATTCCGGTGCGCTGGGACTGTTGCGTTGGGGTGTACCCCAACGCAACACCAAGATTGTCTATCCCTTGTGCGGATAACATCTGTTCGGTGACAACCCCCCAAACGCCTGAACGCGGCTCCAGCACCGGTCAGCAGCTTTTCATCGGCATCTTCATCGCAGTCGTGACCATCCCTGTCGCCGCTTATGTATCCCACTATCTGGAGTACAACTACTTCGCCGAGGGTGCTCCCACCAAGCTCACCCGTGAGCAGCAAGACTCAATACTTCGTCTCGGCGTCGTGATTTGGGTGGCTTTGACCGCTTTGGGCATCTCATTCTTCGTCAAGCCGATACGGAATCGAGTGTGGGTTGCGTTTCCTAGGTGGATTTGGAGGGAGCCGCTGCACTTGTTCGGCCTGCGAGGTTCAACGCCGGCCGGCCGGACACGCTTGGTCGCGCAGGGTAGACAAGAAGCACTTGCTGAAGCGAATGCACAGCGCAATCACTTCCATGAGGAAGGCAGAAAGGCGAGCCTCGAGGAGGTTGAGCAGGCTCGTGCAGCTCTCATCCAGCAGGGAAGAGATGAGAGCTTGGCAGAGGTTGAATCGGCACGTGACGCTCTAGTCGAGTCTGGGCGTACCGAGGTGCGCGAAGAGGTAAGGCGGGCGCGGGCAGCAGTACAGAAGCCAGCTTTCGAGATAAAGCGCGCGGATTGGCTGGGCTCGGATGGTGAGGACTTCTTCTACATCAGGAACTACGGAGCTTCCGTAGCGAGGAATGTCCGGCTTGTGGCGCACGAATATTGGACGCCTGGTAATCCAGTAGGACTTTCGGACACGTTCGGCAATGATCCGTTGGTGCGCGGCGGGGTAGGCAAGTCATTTGAGGGCGTGCTCGACGACAAAGCCTTGAAAGAGGGGAACACGTTCAAGGTTGAGTATGTCGATTTGAACGGCGATCTGCAGCACGAATTCGTGAAGCTGGATGCTGTGAAACTGGCGCGCACGGACAGTCTAGGGAAACCGCTGCGCTGACTGATGGTGTATGTCGGCTGTGTGGTTTACCGTCCTTCCGAAGCTTCGCACCGCTGATCGAACAGGGACCAGCCACGCTTGAGCAAGCGGAATGAAGCAACGAAAGGTTCAGCGATAGCCTCGAGTGACCCTGCCGCGGTACCCGCGGTTAGTGGTTCACCTTTCTGAGTCGGCCCAAGCGTCGCGCGGAGGGTCATAGACCACGTCAGCGCATGGGCGTCTCCGCTCATCTGTCTCCATAACAGCATCACGCTGTTCTGCTTGTCCGGCTCACCCACGAACACGAAGTTGGCTGCGTAAGGGATGACGTCATCGGAGATGTTCGGGCCTCGAGGCTGACCACCAGCTTTGATCGCCGTTGCCCTTCGGCCGTCTAGCCAGACCATCTGCTCATGGGTCTTCCTGCGGTCATCATCGGACAGATCCGGCATGTTCAGACATTCGAGGTGGAACTGTCGAAGGCGCTTGTATGCCTCCACAATGACCGTCAATCCTCGCTCTCGTCGGACGCCGGGTTCATCCGGACCCAGGATGTAGACCGCCTGGGCGGAGGCCAGCAGGGCGCCTCGAAGTGTTGTGAAATGTGCGGTGGGATACAGCTCTCCGGCTTTGACAGCTGTCCACGCTAGTCGCAGGTGCTCCCCGGCGGAGATAAGAGACAGTCGTGCCTCATCACTGATGAGGTGAACGAACACCTTGTTATCAGCGTCCAGCTCACTGCCTAACTGCGGTGGCTCAATCCGCTGCGCTCGGAGCCGCCAACTATCTAGCTGGGGAGCGTAGGACTCCAGGTGCTTGAAATACGCATCGTGTCGACGTCGCGCTAATCCATCTTTCACCCGACACCTCAGCAATCAGCTGGGGTCCGTTGTTGCGGACCGATCCGAGGGATGGTGAATACACTCATGCTTTGGCGGCCCTCTGCAGTTTGCAGAGGGCGGACCGCGACGAGCCCTATTACCTTGTCCTTTTTGTCGACGGCCACGAGCTGAAATCCGTCCCCGGTTCGTCCGAGCATCTCACGGTATGTGGCGAGCACATCAGCTTGTGAACCAAGCGCCTCGCGCTCGTTCTCCTTCTCGAAGGGGAATGAAGCGTAGGCCAGGTTGATGACGTCCTTTGCATGCCTGGTTGCTGTTGCGCGGATCTCGTAGGAGGGCTTCATCGATGATGCTTCATTCGCCTTGGCGCGGCTGATTCTCTACGCGAGTATGTTCCTCGTCAGCCTGTGGGGTCGACGATGTCTTACGGGTTGCGGATCGGCGCCGACCGGCTGCACTGTTCTCTAGTCCGAGCTTCTTGAGTTCGTCTGCGCTCCATCCGTCTTTGGTGGCACGCACATAGGCGCGCTTGTCGTCCTTCTCCGCTTCTGCCAGTTGCTCTTTGAGGTCAGCGACTCGTTGCCGCGCCTTGACCAATGCGGTCACGGATTCGATGCGTGAATCCAGGAGAGCACGGGCCTGAGTCTGTGCCTGTTCAATGCTGAGAGTTGCCATACCTTCACCCTAACTTTGTTGCAGCCGAGCTGGCACTATACGGAACACAGCTCTGCTGACTCGTTTACCGGAAGGTCGTGCAGGTGCGCGTTCGCTGGATCATGGAACCAGTTGTCTAGATCGTCTGTCCCGTATCGGACTAGACGGGCGGAGATCCGGTAGTACTGCGGACCCTCGCCTGAGTGCCGCCAGCGTGCCAGCTCGGCGGTGCTGACACCGTATTTACCTTCCACGCTCTTAGGTGAGATGAGAGCCATTGTTGTGTCCTCCTGTTTGTATCCTTGCCACCGTTCCTTTCGGCAACGCCGTCTTCACTTGGCCGCGAAGTGAATTGGCAGGTTGGAGCTGGGGGACCGTGGAATACCGCAGGGAGCGAAGCGGACGAGGATATGCCGCGAAAGCCGCCGGCGGAGACTTGCCAAGAGAAGGGCGGACAGTACCTTCACCAGCCGAAACGGAACGGCGCAGCCGGTCAATAGAACGCATGCGCGAAGCGCTCCAAGAAGCATGAACACCCCAAACCCGCATACATCGCCGGTTGAAAGGAAAAGGCGACCGTGGCGGAGCAAGCTGGTAACTTAGGTGCCCTAAGCTCGGAACCGCCTCGACTTGTCTGGTCGAGTCCGGCACACTGGCAGTGTGGTCCCCGGATGAACCGGGTTCGCTGCGCTGGCATTGAAGGACGGGGGACGGATGAGCGAGAGCAACGGTGTTGCCGGTTGGAAGTCGCGCCGTCGTCGTGCCAACGTCGAGGGCGGCAGGATGCACCGCCACGTCATCAAGGTCACCCCGGAGGAAGAAGCCCGGCTGGTTCAGATCGCGGAGAAGCACCGCGTTACCGTTGCCCGGTTGTTAGTGGAGTCTGCTTTGAGTGAGGGAGGGGAAACCCCGTCCGAGCGGCGCGATCAGTTCATGGAGCTTTCCAATCTGGCCCGGCTTGTTGGCACCGTGGCGAACAACATCAACCAGGTTGCACGGCACGCCAATAGCACCAGTGAGATTCCGGCAGACGCGGCAGCGTCGATCACGCATGCCAAGAGTGTCATTTATCGGGTGGATCGTTTGCTGGCGGCCATGGCGGGGCGGTAGAGCTGTGATTCCGAACATCACCCAGGGTGATCGCATGAGCGGACTCATGGTTTATTTTGCGGGTCCGGGTCGTGCCAATGAGCACGAAGAGCCGCACCTTGTAGCCGGGGATGCCGCGCTCATGGCTTGGTATGACGACAACGAACTCAACCGCGATTCAGCTCTTGATATTGCTAACAGCCTTGACCGGGCGAAGCAGTTTTACGGCACGGAGGTTGACGGCGGGCACGTGTTCCATTGCTCGCTGAGTCTGAGCGCTGAGGAAGGTAAGCTCACCGATCAGCAGTGGGGAGACATCACCAACGACTACATGAACGCTATGGGGTTCACTGAGGCCAGCGGCAAAGCTCCCGCACGGTGGGCGGCGGTCCGTCACGGTGCCAGCAAGAACGGCAATGACCACGTTCACATTGTGGCCTCGATGGTCAGAGACGATGGAACAAAGTGGAACGCCTGGAAATCTAAGTACAAGTCCCAACAGGTCTGTCGTGAGCTGGAGAAGAAGTACGGGCTCAACGAGCTGGGGTCGGTCCGGGCTGAGCGTGGTTTCACCCCCGCCGAGCAGGAGAAGGCGCGACGCCAGGGCAAACCCGAAGTCGAGCGGCACAGTGTCGCACGGACTGTCCGAAGCTGCGCTACAGCATCCGTGAGCGAGGCCGAGTTTGTGCGTCGAGCACGCCAGGAAGGCTTATTGGTTAGGCCACGTTTCGCGGCAGGCCGCTCCGACGTAGTGACCGGCTACTCAGTTGCCGAACGCCCAGCCAAGGGAGAGCGCGCCGTTTGGTACGGCGGTAACTCCATGGGCCGGGATTTGAGTTTGCCGAAGCTACGCGAAGGGTGGGAGAGCACGCCGGAGAATGCCACCGAAGCGGTCAATGAGTGGACTGCCGCCGCACGCAATAAGCGAGTCGTAGCACCGGGCCGAGAGAGGGAAACCCCGAGCGCCGAACTGTGGGAAAAGCACGCCAACGAAGTTGGAGCGCTACGCGAGAAACTGGCATCCACCCCGTACACCGACCATGCTGCGTGGGCCAGTGCTGCGCGGGAAACCTCAGCAGCGTTTGGTGCCTGGTCACGGCGGATCGAGAAGACGCCGGGGCCGTTGGCCGAGGCCTCACGAGAGCTAGCGAAGTCAGCCCAGTTGCGCCGCTACCCGCCGACGAAGCCGAAGGCCGGCGCGGTGTCAGCCAGGGGAGCCAGCATGATCCTGCTGGCCGCGACTTCCAAGAGCGACCGCGCGGCGTATGCGCTGATGTTCCGCCAGCTCGCGGCTACCGCTAAAGCCATTCACGATATGCACAAAGCCACCGCAGACCTTAACCGGGTGAGGGGCTTGTCAAGGTCAGTGATCGCCGCGACGAAGGTCGTCGAAGGCAGCGCAGCAGCGCAGACCGTGAAGCCGGAACGTATGACCATCGAGAAGTTGCGCGAACAGCATCCCGGACTCGATGAGGAAACCCTGAGAGCACGTTTGGTTGCTGGACGTGCCCGCGAAGGCGCACCGATACCGGCGACACTCACAGGCGGACAGAAGCCAACCGGGCGTGCAGTACCAGCACGCGGGCCAGAACGAGATAGTCAACGAGGGATTGAGAGATAGGGGATAGCTCATGAGCGAGTCGGACGGAATTGATGAAGCAGTAGAAGGCGGTTTCCGTGCTGGCCTTATGGCAGCGGCACGGATCGGAGAGCAGCTAGCGAGGATGCGTGAGGAACAACTGCGCAGCATCCAGCAGGCAGAAGAAGCACGGGCCCGAGAGCTTCAGGAACGGTTCAACGCCTCCCAGGCAGCAGCTCGCGCCCAGCTCGACCCGGTAAGCCGGGACGAGTGGTGGGATAAGGCCACCCCCGAGATGATCAAACGCGCCCATGAGACAGCAGAAGCATGGAAAGGCTACGACCCAGTTGCCGCCGAGCACGCAGAGAGAATCCGCGATCAGGTGCAGCAACGCTACGGAATCGACGTTGACGCCCCCGGAGCCTCCGAACAGGACATTTCCGCAGCCTTCACCCGAGCCCAAGCGGCACGTCAGCAGGCCGAGACCGAACGCTCCAACGCTGCCGCAGCTCGCGGCGACGAAGTGATCGCCGGCGCCACCATAGCCGGGGCAAACCGGGAGGACCAGGCGCGGGCGAACAACACGGCAGAGCCAGCCTATGACTCCCCGGAGAGGCGTCAGCAGCTCGAAAAGAGACTAGAGGATCATCCCGACCGGGAAGCCGTCAAAGCTCGCCTCATGGCCGACAAGCACCAAGGAACACCCCCGAGCGCAGCAGTGAGCTCTAAACCGAACCTGGGCAAGACCTCCAAGATGAAAAGCTCGACCCGAGGACGCTCCATCGAACAGGGAGCGCGAGAACGCTGACCAGGACATGAACACAAGCAAAAGGGGAGGCCCTGCCGGCAACGGCGGGGCCTCCCCTTTCTGGTAGTGGATCTACGACGGGTACAGAGATTGCTCAGGGTCAACGTGAGGCAGCGAAGCCATTTCCGGGCGTGGAGCGTGGCCGTCATAGGTGCACTTTTTCAAAGGCCCGTTGGGTGCCATGAGAACCCTCATATGAGGATCAGCGTGGTTCAACCACCAAACTACCCGACCATCCGATGAGCCTCCCAGACTATGGAAACGGGGAGTGGCAGCGAAGGATGAAGC
This sequence comes from Arthrobacter subterraneus, assembly GCF_900099735.1. Lineage (GTDB taxonomy): Bacteria > Actinomycetota > Actinomycetes > Actinomycetales > Micrococcaceae > Arthrobacter_D > Arthrobacter_D subterraneus. Next base: position 10,477 of record NZ_FNDT01000026.1, read on the forward strand.
AATGTACGTACACTCGGGAGGAGGTCCGGACCGACAACCGGTATCGGATGCGCCGCCGACGTCCCGTGCCGGGAGTAGCAGCCTGGGCTGCTACTTCCGCAAGCGCCGAGCGATGGAACGGCTGGCCCTCCTGCCCCCGGTTAACCCCCGTGGGGTGGCGCGAGGGGTGAGTGCGGGCTGAACTGAAGTCTCATCCGATCCGGCTCTCAGCGGTTATGGGCTTTTGCCATTTGGCTAGTGTGAAACGTCCCGGTTTTGGTCGCCGATATGGCCGGGGGCGTTGGCGTCCAACACGCGCTCAACGAACGCACCGTATTCCTCCATATAGTGGCGCAGGAAAGTGGCCGTGGACTCGTCCCTGACTTCACCGTCGTCCCCGAACACATCGGCGTCGAATTTTACGTACGCCTCCGGTGCGTTCAGCTGAGGTGCATCGAGGAAGCTCAGTACAGAGCGCATGGAGGATTGCATTACGGCTGTACCGATGTTGCCTGGGGAAGCACCGATGATGCCTGTCGGTTTCCGGGCAAATGAATTGGCACCCCATGGACGGGATCCCCAGTCGATTGCGTTCTTCAGCGCTCCGGGAATCGACCGGTTGTACTCGGGAGAGATAAATAGGATGCCGTCGGAGGCCTCGATGGCCTCCTTCAGCGCCCTACCTTCGGCGGGGAAATCGGCATCGAAATCGTAGTTGTAAAGCGGGAGGTCCCTGATTGGAATCTCGGTAAACTCAAGTTCCTCTGGGGCCAGTTTGATGAGCGCCTTGGATAGTGTGCGGTTGATGGAGCCGCTGGCCAGGCTGCCGACGAAATACCCGATTTTGTATGTTTTTTCTGGCACTACCTCAATCCTTTCTAGCGTCGGCAGGATACGCCGGCTGTTATTTAGGCGGGATTCGCGGTCCCTAGCCCAGTTCAGCACAGTTCAATCCATTCCGACAGGGCACCCAGGGATCCTTCGCTAGGGACCGCGCCCCGGCCACACGAGGGCTGGCTTACGCCCCGCGAATCAGAAGGCGCCCTTGCGTTCGCAGGTCTGCACGTTCTGGTTCACGCTCTTGGCCTGATTACGGTAGTGGCCCAGCTGCCGGGCAGGCTATGTGCGCCGAAACCGGGGATGTGGCTGGTGTCAGGGCAGGTGGTCCATGGCTTCACAGGGGCTGGATCCGGGTTGTGAGCGGTGGACGTCCATGGCCAGGCGTGCGATTAGTGTAGCCAGGGTGTCTGCTTCGGGTTCCTTGAGCCCGGAGAGCAGTTCTGATTCGGCGGTGGCCACCCGCTCTTCATATTGGGCAAGGATTTCGCGGCCGTTGTCGGTGGCCACGATTTTGCGTGCCCTGCGGTCCGAGGGCGCCGGGACGCGTTCGACGACGCCGGCGTCTACGAGGGCGTCCAGCAGGTAGGTCAGGACCGTCCGATCGATCGCCAGATGGGCACCGAGGGCCTGTTGGTTGGGCGGGTCACGGTGAAGGACAGTAGAGAGTATTTGGTAACCGCGGATTCCTGCGGGCATGCCTTCCACGGCCTCTTCAAAGAGGAACTGGTAACCGCGTAACACCATGCCTAAATGCCAGCCGAAGTCTCCGGGCGCTGCGGCAGAGGGGCCGGTCTGGAGGGTTTGCAGGCTCTCACTCATACCCCTATGCTACCGCAAACTGCGTACTTGCACAGATCTTCTTCAGAATATATAGTCTGTTGAGCAACATAGTTTGAGGGGTTTGGAGTTGCCATGGGGCCTCGACTCGAAGCTCTCCCGGCCGCCGCCGACCCCTACCCATTAAGGAGCCACCGCATGAGCGTGCAGCCAGAGAGCATCACAACTGTAGGGATTCTCGGTGCTGGGCGTGTCGGTACTGCCGTCGCACGCCAGGCCCTCAAAGCCGGGTATGAGGTGAGGATCGCCACCGCCAAGCCCGCACAGGAGATTTCCCTGCTCGTGGACATCATCACCCCGGGTGCGGCCGCCGTGGACGCCGCCGAGGCTGCGGCATCGGATCTGGTGGTGGTCGCTGTTCCGCTGCACAAGTACCGCACCCTCTCTCCGCAGTTGCTGGCCGGGCGGACAGTTATTGACGCGATGAACTACTGGGCACCCACCGATGGGGAGGTGGACGACTTCGAAAACGACCCCCGGACCAGCAGTGAAATCATCCAGGACTTCCTTCCCGGAGCCAGGCTGGTCAAGACGCTGAACCACATCGGATACCACGAACTTGAAGAAGACGACAAAGCGCCCGGCCGTCCCGGCCGCCGTGCCCTAGCCCTGGCCGGGGACCACGACGATGCCAAAGCCGCCGTCGCGGGCTTCCTCAACAGGCTCGGCTATGACGCCGTCGACGCGGGATCCCTGGTGGCGGGACGAGCCTTCCAGCCCGGAACCGAGGTCTTCAACGGATCCCATACCTCCCACCAACTTCAAAACCTGCTGGCCGCAGCATGCGCTCGGGTCGGCGTCTAACCCAATCGGCAGGCCACACCAGCCTTAACGAAAACTCAGGTAACACCATGGAAATCGGCGCGTACAGCTTCGGCGACACCCAGCTGAACCCCGACGGGTCCCCACGTTCAACCTCCGAGGCCGTCCGCAACCTCTTCGAGGGTATCGTCCACGCCGACCAGGCCGGACTGGACTATTTCGGTGTCGGGGAACATCACACCACAAGCATGCCCGCCTCATCGCCTGGAGCGCTCATCGCCGCAGCCGCCGCAGCTACCCGGCAGATCAAGCTCGGCAGCGCGGCCAGCATCATCGGCACCGACGACCCGGTGCGGGTCTTCCAGCAATTCGCTACCGCCGACGCGGTCTCCGGCGGCGGGCGGATCGAGATTACCGCCGGCCGTGGATCTTCCGCGGAGACTTTCCCCCTGTTCGGTTACGACATGACCGATTACGATCAGCTCTACGCCGAAAAACTCGACCTGTTGATGACCATCAATCACCACAACAGCGAGTACGTCACCTGGTCCGGTTCTGTCCGCCCCACGCTGGACAAGCTCGCGGTCGTGCCCCGCCCCGTAAACGGTCAGATCCCAATCTGGCTGGCCACCGGCGGGAACGCCGGTTCCTCTGCACGTGCCGGGCAGCTGGGCCTGCCCATCTCCTACGGCATCATCGGTGGCGCCCCGCACCGCTTCGCCCCGCTCGCCCAGCTTTACCGTGCCACCGCAGCGAAGGCAGGCCACGCAGGTGCGAACATCCAGGTCTCCGTCGCCGCCCTCGGTCTGATCGCCCCAACTAAAAAGGAAGCCCTCGAGCGGTTCTACCCCGGCTGGCACAACCTCAACATCGAAATGGGCCGGCTGCGCGGCTGGCCCGCACCCGACAGACGGGCTTACCTCGCCCAAGCCGAAGCGCCCGGCGCGTACTACATCGGCGACCCCGACGAAGTCGCCGAACGCATCGTCCACCTGCACGGCTACATGGGTCACATGCGCCACTTCCTGCAAACAGACATCGGCGGTCTGCCCCACGAACACTTCATCGAATCCCTCACCCTGCTGGCCACCGAGGTCAAACCCCGCGTCGAACGGCTTCTCTCAGCCAAATGAGGCCAAATGAGCCGCAACCCGCCACGACTACACACCACGACGAAAGACATTTCCATGGAACTTGGTATCTATACCTTCGGGGAGATCAACCAGCACCCGGACGGTACCGCAACCACAGACGTGACCCAGCGCCTGGACGAGTTGGTGGAGCTGGCCCGCAACGCTGATCAGGGCGGGCTGGACGTGATCGCCCTAGGCGAGCACCACCGCCCCGACTTCTCACTTTCGGCCCCCGAGGTGGTCCTGGCCGCCATGGCCTCGGCGACTAAACGGATCCGCCTGACCAGCGGCGTCACCGTCTTGTCCAGCCAGGACCCGGTGCGCGTGTATCAGCAATACGCCACCCTCGACCACCTCTCCCACGGTCGGGCCGAAATCGTCGCCGGCCGCGGCGCTTTCACCGAATCCTTCCCCCTCTTCGGCTACGACCTGGCCGACTACGACGAGCTCTTCGACGAAAAGCTCAGAATGCTCCTGCAAATCCGTGAGCAGGAAACAGTCAGCTGGCAGGGGCGGGCACCGCCCCGCACTGAACAAGGCCCACATCGTCCCCCGCGCTCAGCAGGACAGGCTGCCAGTCTGGGTAGCGATCGGGGGAAGTCCCGCCTCCGCCATGCGCGCCGGCGCCCTAGGCCTGCCGATGATCATGGGCTTCTTCACCGGAACCGAACAGTTCATCCCCAGGGTGGAGCTCTACCGCCAGGCGGCTGAACAGGCCGGACAGGACCCCGCCGGCCTGCGCTTGGGCGCCAGCGGCCACATGTTTATCGGTAAGACCTCCCAGAGCGCCCGAGACTCCTTCTACCCCTACTACGCCCACTACCTCCGCGAGATGGGCATAACCGGCGGCGCCGAGTTCCACCGCCAAGGGTACGACCTGTGGATCCAGCGAGGACTCCCGGTCGGCAGCCCGCAACAAGTCACAGAAGAGATCCTCAAACGAGTCGAACTGCTCGGCATCGACCGGTTCCTCGGCCAAATCGACGTTGGAAACCTGCCCAACGCCATGATCAACGAATCCCTGGAACTGTTCATGACCGAAGTGGTCCCCGTCGTCAAACGCGAGACCGCCACCGCTACATCGCCCTAGCCTCCTCGGACTTTCATGGCGAGGGCCTGGAACCAGGCAGCAGGGCGAGGGCCTGCTTGAGCACGCACTCACTTCATTGGCTCTTCGCGTACGCTACGTCGTTCGTAATTACCAGGCGTGAGCTCGCTTCCATTTGAGATGAAAGTCTGGGCACCTGGCACTCGGTCAGTGTTTTGCGCGCTCACCACCAGCCAGTGATTCTCTGATTGGCGGGCAACGGTAAAGGTGAGAACAGCGATCCTGTCTCCGGCCCTTTCACCTGAAGGCTTCACCTGACCTGTCAACGAAGAAAGGAGGTGAAGGACAGCAACATCGCCGTTCAGATATCGTGCCGAGACTTTGAGGGGTGAGAGGGTGGTCTCAGAGAACATGTGACGAAACCCATAGGCGTGGTTGTACCGGATCTGCGACCGACTGGTCCACCACATTCCAACGACGTTAACAAAGTCTGCGTCCTCGACGAACAACTCGGCTAAAGCATCGGCATCGGCCTTATTCCAGGCCGCTACAAAAGCATCAATAAGCGCTTCGGGGCGGTCAGGCATTTGCATCGTCCTTTCGGTGACGACTGCTGCGGCGTCTCTACTGTTAACGCCCGAGAATTTGTCCCCGGTTACGACATCGACTAGCTCGCGCCGGCGGCCGTTTCGGGTAAGGATAACTGGTGTACCGGACGGTGTGGATTGCCGGCATCGTCCTGGCAGCGGTGGCGTTCATCCTTGTCGAGCGGCGCACCGTAGAGCCGATCATTCCCCTGCACCTGTTCAAGGACCTCAACTTCAACCTCACCACCATCGCGGGCCTGCTGATCGGGGTGGCGATGTTCGGTGCCATCGGATACCTTCCGACCTACCTGCAGATGGCCTTCGGTGCCAACGCGACCGAGTCCGGGCTGTTGATGATCCCGATGATGGGCGCCCTGCCCGTCGCCTCGGTCGTATCGGGTCAGCTGGTGTCCAGAACCGGACGGTACAAGTGGATGCCGATTGCCGGAGGTGCCATTGTTGCCGTGGCGCTGGCATTACTCTCCACCCTCGATCCAGCAATGCCTCTATGGGTCATCTGCGCCTACCTGGCAGTCATGGGCCTGGGCCTGGGCCTGAACATGCAGATCTTGGTGCTGATCGTTCAGAACTCCTTCCCCCTCAGTCAGGTCGGGACAGCCACCGCGTCGAATAATTTCTTCCGCCAGATCGGCGCCACGCTCGGATCGGCCGTCGTCGGCAGTCTCTTCGCAAGCCGCCTGCGCGACCTGCTCATTGAACGCCTCCCCACCTCCACAGCCGGGGCGGGGCGCCCGGCGGCTCGAACTCGTTGACACCGGCGGTGGTCAACGTCCTGCCGGCGCCGGTCAAGGACGCGGTTATTTCCTCCTACAACGACGCGCTGACGCCGATCTTCGTCTGGATGGTCCCGCTGGCGCTGATCGCGACGGCACTGCTGTGCTTCGTCAGGGAGAAGCCGCTGGCCACCGCCATCGAACACGACGTGCTGTCGGAATCGATTTCCGAGGGCAACATCCTGATCACCGCAGACGACGCCGACGACCGGGCGCCAGCGGAGTGCCGGCCCGGGACGTAATCCCCACCCAGACGTAAGGGTTTGCATTGAGTGCAAACCCTTACGTAGGATGGTTGCATGAGCAGCTCTCGGGAGACGGCCGGTACCGTCCAGCCCGGATGGGAAGCGAACAAGGCCATCACCCGCAACGCAATCGTGGAAACCGCGATGGGCCTTGTCCGGGCGAAGGGCCCGGGCGGGTTCACCGTGGATGACATCGCCGCGGCGGCCGGAGTGTCACGACGTACTTTTTTCAACTACTTTCCCAGTCGTGAGGCGGCCCTGGTGGTCAGCATCGAGGATTTCCTGGACCACGCGGCGGATCAGTTTCTGTCCCGCCCGGCGGAGGAACCGCTGGTTGATTCCATGCATCAGGTGCTCACCGCCCTCGCGGATCCGATTCATCTGGCCGCTATGGCCGAGGTGTACGGCCTGGCCGGGACCAACGCACAGATGAACCGGTTCCAGCTCGAAGGCTGGGAGAACTGCGCCGACAGGCTGGTGGCCGCTATCGGCCAGCGACCCGGAGCCGGTTCCGATCCGCTCTATGCCAATGCGCTGGTCGGCTCGGTCCTCTCCTCGGGGAAGGCCGCCCTGTCCCAGTGGTATCGCCGCACCGGCGGTGATGTGACTGAGGAGTCCCTGGTGCTGTTGCGCCAGCTCCTGGTCGACGTGGTCGGCTACCTGCGCCACGGCTTTACCCGATAATCCGCACCTTTTACCAGAACGGCTGAAATCTATGGCAACCCTGCTTTACCACTTGGGTCGGCTGGCCTACCGCCGCCGTTGGTGGGTCCTGGCTTTGTGGACCGCCGTGGTGCTGGGCACCGGGGGTGCTGCGGTTGCGTTCCAGGGCACCATGAGCAACAACTTCAGCATCCCGGGTACCGAAAGCCAGCGTGTGCTGGACCAGCTTGAAGAGGAACTGCCCGAAGCGGCCGGCGGTAGCGGCGCCGTGGTCTTCCACGCCCCTTCCGGCGGTTTCACGCCTGCCCAGGAACAGGCGATCGCAGATGCCCTGGACCGGTTGACGGACATTCCGGAAGTCCAGTCAGCGGCCAACCCCTTCGAACTGCAGGACCAGATCGACGCCGGAGCGGCCCAGCTCGCCGAGGGCAAGGCCCAGCTGGACGCGGCAAATGAACAGATCAATGAAGGCCGGCAGCAGCTCGACGCGCAGCAGGCCCAGCTGGAGGCCGCTGCGGCTGCCGGTGCTCCCGGCATGGACCAGGCCCTCGCCCAGCTGGAGGCAGCCCGTGCGGAGCTGGACGCCGGGGCCGAGGAAATCGCCGCCAACGCCGAAGCGCTGGCTCTGGGCCAGCGCAAGCTCGATGCCTCCGCCGGAATGCGCACAGTGTCCGAGGACGGGAAATCGGCCGTCACCCAGATCCAGTTCACCGAATCGATCTACGAAGTCGCGCCCGAGGTCCGTGAAGAGGTGAAGGAAACCATCACGGCGGCCTCCGCCTCCGGAGTGGAGGTGTATCTGAGCCAGAGCATCACCCAGGATGTCTCCGAAGTCCTCGGCGCCGCGGAAATCATCGGTGTGGGCGTCGCGGCGCTGGTGCTGATCCTCATGCTCGGAACCCTGGTCGCTGCCGGCCTGCCGCTGCTGATGGCCATCGTCGGCGTGGCCGTCGGTGTCGGCGCGACGTTCGCGCTCTCTGGCGTGATCGAAATGGCGTCCGTGTCGGTGTTCCTTGCCCTGATGCTCGGACTGGCTGTGGGCATCGACTACTCACTTTTCATCGTCAACAGGCACCGCACCCAGCTGCTGCACGGCATGGCCATGGAGGAATCCGTCGCACGGGCCACCGGTACGTCCGGAAACTCGGTACTGTTCGCCGGGCTGACCGTCGTCATCGCCCTGGCCGCTCTGGCCGTACCCGGTCTTCCGTTCCTGACCATCATGGGCCTGGCAGGTGCCGGTACCGTCGCCCTGGCCGTGCTCGTCGCACTGACTCTCACCCCCGCGATGCTCGGATTCATCGGAACCCGGATCCTGTCCAGGAGGGCCTGGGACAAGGCACGGACCGCCGAGGCCACCGCGGCCGAGAAAGCGGCCCGGGCCGGGATATCGGCCGAAGCCCTGGAAGAAGCCGCGGACCAGGAACACAGCCGCCACGGCTGGGGCGCGTTCGTGACCCGCCACCCCGTCATCGTCCTGACCGTTACGGTCCTGGCGCTGGCCATTACCGCCCTTCCGGCGGCCCAGCTTCGGGTAGCCCTGCCCGACGGGGGTTCCGAGCCGGTGAACTCCGACGCCTACAAGGCCTACAGCACCCTCGGGGAGTCCTTCGGTGAAGGCGTCAACGGTCCCATCATCGCCGTCGGGAAACTCCCGGCCGGGCTGAGCGAGACCGAGTCCGAGGAACTGCAGTACGACGTCGCGGACCGGCTCCGCGAGGTCAAAAACGTCACCGCCGCCCTGCCCGCTCTCCTCAGCGAGGACGGCCGGACCGCGATCTTCCAGGTCATCCCGGCCGAGGGACCAGCCAGCGCCAGTACCGAACAGGTCGTCGCCGACCTGCGCAGCGCCGCAGCGGACATCGAAGCGGACACCCAGGTGGGCATCGGCCTGACCGGTCAGACAGCAGCCAACATAGACGTCTCCGAGAAACTCTTCAACGCCCTTCCCCTGTACCTGGGTGTGGTCATCGGGCTCTCGCTGGTGTTGCTGCTGCTCGTTTTCCGCTCCGTCCTGGTCCCGCTGCTGGCAACGGGCGGGTTCCTGCTCTCCATGGCAGCGACCTTCGGTGCCGTGGTCGCGGTGTACCAGTGGGGCTGGCTCGGTGAGATCTTCGGGGTCCACAATCCTGCGGCGGTCCTGAGTTTCCTACCGATCATCCTCATCGGCGTGCTGTTCGGCCTGGCGATGGATTACCAGGTATTCCTGGTCTCCGGTATGCGCGAATCCCACATCCACGGAGAAGACGCCCGCAGCGCCGTCCGGACCGGCTTCAGCCATGGTGCACGCGTCGTGACCGCCGCAGCAATCATCATGACGGCCGTCTTCGCAGGGTTCATCTTCTCCGGACTGACCATGGTCCGCCCGATCGGGTTCAGCCTCTCCTTCGGGGTTTTGGTCGACGCATTCCTGATCCGGATGACGATCATCCCCGCAGCGATGCACCTCCTCGCCGAAAAAGCCTGGTGGATCCCCCGCTGGCTGGACCGTATCCTGCCCGATGTCGACGTCGAAGGCGCGAAACTCCCCGCAGCGCCTGCCGCCGCCGGACCCTCAGCTCCGGAGCTGGCCGGCGCCCGCGGCTGAGCAGGCCCTCCTCTGGGACCTCCTTGAATATTGCCTAACCGATCGGTGAATCGGTCAAGGGCGCTGGGTCATGACCATTAGCTGTGAATTGGTCGAGATTGCATGCCGGCCATCTTCCGGCCCCGGCGACAGAAGTGAGGGGTATTTTCTCTATTCCCTATCTCCTTTGCCTGAACCAATCTGGTCGAAAGTCGCCGAGAGTTACTCGGCGCCGGACAGGGCGTTTCGCTCCGCCGGCGGAAGGGGTTCCTAGGTGTAGGTGGAGATGGCCATGGGGGAGTCGAGCATCCCAGGGCGTACCGGACGGTGTGTTCGTTCTTGGAAAGTTCCGACTTCCTTGCTGATCAGGCGCGCTGACTACGATATCTGTGAGACGCAGAATCCTTCTGCTTAACAACGCTTAGCAGTCCATACGCCGTCGGTCCCTGCCGGTAATGGTCCCGCTAGACATCCGACCGGCGGGACGTGGACCGCGCTCCCGCTGCCACAGCAAGAGTCAATTACTGCTGCAGCACCTCATCAGCAGCAGCCACAGCATTAGGCTGCTCTGCTCTGCTCAGCCCCGAACCGTGGGAAGCCCCGAAGTCCTCTTCGGGGCCCCTGTGGGTTCGGCGCCCCATTGCGCGGCAAGGAATCAGAGATTGACCGTTGACATGTCTTCGTAGCGGTCCCCGGCGGGGGCTGCTACCTCGCCGAGGGCCGCCAGATGAGCGGTAGTGAGCTCGACCGAGTCCGCGGCGGTGTTCTCCTCCAGAAAGGCCACGCGCTTCGTGCCGGGGATCGGGGCGATGTCATCGCCCTGGGCCAGCAACCACGCCAGGGCGACCTGCCCGGGCTTGACACCCAGTTCAGCGGCCACCGCGTCCACCTGCTCGACGATCCCGATGTTGTGCTGCAGGTTCTCCCCGGCGAAGCGGGGGTTATTGCGACGGAAGTCGTCCTCGTCCAGCTGGTCCACGGAGCGGATGGTGCCGGTGAGAAAGCCGCGCCCCAGCGGGGAATAGGGCACGAAGCCGATGCCCAATTCCCTTACCGTTGGCAGGATTTGCTGTTGCGGTTCCCGTGACCACAGCGAGTACTCGGTCTGCAGGGCCGCCACCGGGTGGACTGCGTGAGCCCGGCGGATCGTCTCTGGAGCGGCTTCGGAGAGCCCGATGTGACGGATCTTGCCCTCCTGGACCAGCTCAGCCAGCGCCCCCATGGTTTCCTCGACGGGGGTGTCGGGGTCCATCCGGTGCTGGTAGTACAGGTCGATGTAGTCGGTGTTCAACCGCTTCAGTGAACCCTCGACCGACAGTCGCACGTTCTCCGCGCTTCCGTCCAGCCCGAAAGCATCGTCGGCGCGGTGGGAGATGGTGCCGAACTTGGTGGCGATCACTACTTCGGAGCGTCGGGAACCCAGGGCACGGCCCAGTAGTTCCTCATTGACGTAGGGCCCGTACATCTCAGCGGTGTCGAAGAACGTGACGCCCAGATCCAGGGCCCGGTGGATCGTGGCGACCGACTCGGACTCATTCGTGCCACTGCCGGTATAGAACGCTGACATGCCCATGCATCCCAGACCCAGACGGGAGACCTCAAGCCCTGCGGCGCCAAGTGTGACGTGCTTCATAGTGACCGTCCTTCTGTTGAATGTACTGACTTAGGACCTAACCCCGCCGGACCGCAATTTATTCACCCACCCGACTCAACCCCGACTCAACGCTTGTCGCGTGGGCGGTGAGGAACGAGTGCCGGCAGGCGCGGCCGCGGGTGCGCTAAAAGCCACATGGCGCTGGACAAAGCGCCCCGAAGCTCCTCCATCACACGGGTCAGTGATACGGCCGCGGCCAGTACCAGCGGGCGCCACCCGGACGAATAGCGAGTTCAGGGCATCGTTGTAGTAGGCCATCAAGGGCCCCTGAGTACCGGTGATCACGGGCGATCCTGGCCGGCTTGCGACCGGCGGTCCAGACCGTAGCCCACAGCGATCAACCCCAGCATTACAGCACTGGCGAACCGCTCGTCGATCCATACTCCCCGGACCCGCGGGACTACCTCAGGGAATTCGGACTGCAAGCCCTCAGCGCCAGGAAACCCGAACGCGGCACCCATCGACGCCCAAAAGAAAGCAGGCAGCAACGCCCCGAGTGCGGTGTCTCGCTGCAGCGCCGGGCCCTTCCGGTTCAACACGTACAGGCCACCACCCCCAACAGTGACCCAACAGCAATCGTTTGCGCGTCGTGGAACTTCGCATGCGGCGACCAGTTCGGATTGAACAAATGGGTTCTATTCCAATCGGCCGCGAACCCGCCCACAGCGGTGACACCAGCCACAATGTTGAGGATCTTCCGACCTGCAGACCCGCCCCTCAGCCCGGAAGCCTTCGCCGGGCTGGACACCGTCGGCGGGCAGGTCATCGGCTCACGGTATTTGTCCCTGACACCATTGAACGGGCTGCCTCCGCGCTGCGGAGTCATGCGCTCAGACGCTGGCTGCGCCACGCGTCGAACTCGGTGGCGATAATCCTCTCGTCGTGGACGTCCGCGGCCTCCTTCGAAGCCAGCCACACCACTGGTACTGCCATCACCTCCGGGTCAAGCAGTTGCAATGACGCGGGCAGCTCCGTCCCGGAGGGCAGCATCCCAGTCCGGGTCGCCCCACCAGGCAAAAGCATATTGACTCTGATCCCCGTATCGGCCAGGTCCGCGGCCATGATCCGGGAAAGAGCTTCAGCACCGGCCCGGGAAGGCCCATAGGGGACGAAACCCTTACGGTTCATCGTGGAATGATTCATCGAAATATTCACGATCCGTCCATGCCCGGCGGCCAGCATCCTGGGCGTGATTTCCCGTGCCATCAGGAAATAGCCGGTGAGGTTGGTCTCGATCACAGCGCGGAAACCCTCGACCGGCACGTCCCAGAAGCCCTGCGGCCGTGCCATAAAGTCCGGGTTGACTGTCTTCATGCCCAGACCCGCATTGTTGACCAGCACGTCGATCCCGCCAAAAGCGTCCCACACGGCATCAACGGCACCAACCACGGACGCCTGATCGCGGACGTCCGCGACAAACCCGGCTGCCCCTGGAATCCCTGACGCCGCCTCCCCGACCCCCTGGGCCGTCCTGCCCGTCAAAGCGACACGAGCGCCCGCGCCGGCCAACGCCCTGACCATAGCGAGCCCAAGACCGCTCGTCCCACCGGTGACAAGCACCCGCACGCCCATCAAATCCTGTTCTGCTGCCATCAATAGTCCTCCAAACCCTCGCACCGAGCCCACCCCCAAGCCCACCACTCTAAGCCTTCACCCTCCCTGGGCCACGGGCCCTACACAAATAAGCATGGGCAGCCAAACATCCCTGGGTGCGCCCCAACCAGACGGCCATGCGGCCGACCCTGGCCAGCCCCGGTAGACGTCATCGAAAAATGACCACCAACCCCTCACCGTAAATTTCCGCACCAACCCCCCTCAGATTCCTATGCGCCAGAGACGATCGACCATACGTGTTAGTGAGCGGGCCGGTTCATATGATCATTCATAGCTGAGCGTTGCCCTTCCCGTTACCAAACGCCGCAGGCTTAGCGTCTGATATTCGACGAATTCACAAGCCGCCCCTAAAGGGCCTGAGCCCGGTGCAATACCGTGCTCAGGCCCTATCGCCTAGCCTCTTACTAAACCAGTCCAACTATCGGGGACCAGTTCACAACGGCGGGGCCTCCCCTCTGGTAGCGGATTTACAACGGGTACAGAGATTGCTCAGGGTCAACGTGAGGCAGTGAAGCCATTTCAGGGCGTGGAGCATGGCCGTCATAGGTGCACTTCTTGAAAGGCCCGTTCGGTGCCATGAGAACCCTCATATGAGGATCAGCGTGGTTCAACCACCAGATGCTCATTCCAAACGCCCCGTCGCCGCGTAGGTGCTCCCACGCACGCCACATGGCCTCCACGCGGGAAAGCCCTTCAACGTGTTTGTACCACTGAGGGCACCACACATACTCAGAGCCGCCGTTGACCTCACGGACGTAGGACGGGCCTAGTACGTTAACGAAGAACTCCAGCGGATTCGAAAAGACCAGTTCCGCAGGTTCATCGGCAGCCGGCGGCTTCACGTCAGGGGCAGATCCGTCACCGAAACCATCATCGAATCCACTGCTGAAATCACTCACCGACTGCCTACCCCCTGAGCCTTCTTGACCTTCTCCGCGTGCGGGCCGTTCATCCAGGGAATTGTCTCAATCATCGTGGCCGGGGCACCGGAGGCCAACAGCACCGCCCGGAAACGCGGCAACGAGGTTAAATCGGAGACAGAGAGAATTTCGTCCTTGTTTTCCTGCCGCGAGCTGGAGCGCCCGGACTTACCCGAGCTGCGCGAAACACTGATGTAGCTGTACTGGCCAATCAGCCGGGACAGCTCATCGAGGTACTGGACTTCGGAGACACCGCCACCGTAAATTTTCACGTTCGACGCGGACCATAGCTTGCGCATCCCTTCCACGTTCCAGACCTCCACACCCTGTGACCAGGACTGCAAAATGGTCATGAGGATGATTCCACGGGAACCGTAGTGACTGTACTGATCGGGCAGATTCTTCCACCGGCAGACGTTTGCCGCTTCATCAAGGACACCGAGCAACGGGCGTTTGAGCCGCCCGCCAGGCTGAGAGGTTGCGTACTGTTCCGCTGCCTCCACCACCGCCACCGTCAGGGCAGTAACCAGCGGTCCTGCCGTGCCCTCACCCTCACGGGAAAGGCTGTAGAGGGTGCCGCTGCCACGAACGAACATTTCCGGTTCAAACTCAGGGCGATGAGAGCCAGCAGCCGGGGTGATCCACTTACCTACATTGCGGTCAGTGAGGGATGAAACCATTTCCAGGGCCGTACTGAACACGCTGCCGCGTTCCTTATCGGGAGCCCGCAGCCGCGACATCACAGCATCGTAGAGCATCGGATAATCGTGCTCTTTGAGGATCTGCGCGGGCCGGTCATCGGCTTGTTTGGTCAGCCAGGTGTAAACCTGCGTAATGGGCTGATCGTCCAACGCCGCAGCTAGCAGATATGACTTGAGCAGGTTCCGGCCAGCAGTATCAAAGAACGCATCCGGTTTGGCTCCCGGTTCCCGAGAACCAGTGAAAAAGTGGGTCGCCAATTTCGCTGCGGTCGCTTCGTCTTTGACGTAGCTCAGCGGATTCCACCACCAGGTGGGTTCTTCCTCAGCGACGCCCTGAGGATCGAACACCCACACCTCACCAACCTCGCTACGAATCGAGCGGGTCACATCAACAATGTCGCGCTTGTTCGACGTCGCTATGACAGCACCGGGTGCCTCAAGGATCGCCGGTACGGCATAGGACGTGGTTTTCATCGTCCGAGGCCCCGCAATGAGAATCAGCATGTCCTCCCAGGACGCCCACATAGGCCGTTTGCCGTTCACGGTCCGTCCGAGCGGAACACCGACTGAATCCACGACGCCTAACCGCTCAGCGGTAGCTTTCGCGCCCTTGGTCGACAAGTGGTTCAAATCCTTGCCGCGTCCCATGTGGACAGCGGCTTTATCGACCCGAGTACGGTTCTTCCCGGAGCGAGCGACCAGCACAGCAATCAGCACCGCAAGCGCGACTAGTGCCACACCGATGCCGGCGGCGATGAATGTTGCCTGTACCGGCCAGGGGATCTCTCCCTTGAGAAGACCCGCTACCAGCTCAGTCGGATGAGACGGCGGCGCAGCTATACCGGCCAATGTTGAGCCCAAGTGCGCGGAAACCCACGCCCCGCCGACCACAGCGGCAATCAGGCCCATGGCCGAGAACAAAAGGATGCCCTCGGTGTAGCTCCCGGATGTCCCTTTCCGGTTTGGTGCGCTCATGCCGGATCTCCTGCCGTTGGTGGGGCCGCTGCCGTTTCCGCCAGCAGTGGAGCATCGTTCGTGTTGTGCCAGCGCTTATTCGTGTCATTGAGCGAGGCTTCAACACTGGTCAACCCGATATGGACGGGGATGCCGGGCCGTCCGCCTACCTTGATGAGGAACTTCCCGCGTCCGGGTGGTTCAATGTCCAGCCCGCGTGAGTCCCAGGCCGGCGGATCTTGCCAGGACACAAGTTTTTGCTGTTCCTGCCGGGAGAGCGGAATCGCCTTGGTCAGCAGTGCCATTTCGGCGGCCGGGAGGCCACCACAGATGACCATGCCCGAGCGCTCGACAAAGCCTTGAGCCTTCATCCGGTCCTCTTCCGCAGGGAGGGCGAGAAGGTCACTCATGGTGTGGGAAATCATTACCTGTCCCACACCGACGGAGCGGTTCAGGCGAGTGAGTGCGTCAACACGGTCCACCATGCCCTTACCGGCCCGCAGCGCCCGCCACAGCTCATCCAAAACTACGAAGTAGTGACGGCGAGGCTCCAGACCGGCGTCAGCCAAGGCGTGAGCGGCGTTGACCGTGGCGAAGCCGTAAGACCAGCACGCCAGCAGCACAGCAGCTTGGAGATCGGCTTCCGTTTCATCGATGGAGGACACGTCGAACACCACGGCTTTACCGCGCTTCATCGGTTTTGAGGTGTGACGGGAGAAAATTTCCCCGAGCTTCCCGCCGCCCGTCAGGCCGAGCAGCGTAGCCTCCAGGGCTTTGGTTTCCTGCTGGTAGAGCTTCCAATCTCCGCGATTGAGGGCGACCTGCTGCAACTCGTCCGGGCCGTCCTGGATGACCTTGAGAAGATCCCCGAGCACCGGGATGCCCTCGAAGTGCTCATCGAGCCATCGCAGCGCCCGGTCGATAATGGTCTGTTCCTGATCTGTCGGAGGCTGGTTCCGGCTGATCGTGATGAGTGCAACCACCATATTCAGGCGCCGCCCGTGAGCGTCAGCACGGACCCGCACCGCAGCATCCTCGTGACCTTCGTCCTCGAGGAGCTGCGCCACCTCAATAGCCTGACCGGGATCCAGAATGTTCAAATATCCGACGCCGCGGCCGAGCTCGATGACCTGCCCATCGAGCGCATCGACCATGTCAACGTATTCGCCCTTCAAATCCCCCAGGACCAGTGGACTCGTGCCCTGTCCAGCCAAACCGATACACATTCGGCGCACCAGTGTGGACTTGCCCAGTGCTGGCTTACCGAGGATGAACGCCGAGGGGTTGGAAATCAGCCGGGCGCGCTGAAACCAGCTGATCGGATCACAGCAGACCGTGGCCTGAGTTTCCTCGTGCTTACCCAGCGGCACACCGATCATGGGCGAGGACGTACCCGAGGAAAAAGGCCACAACCCGCACACCTGCACTGTCGTTCCCCGGTACTCACGCACCGAGGGAACCAGCGCCGCTGCGCCACCCCCACGGCCACGCCAGCCCCGCGCACCGGGTACTTTCTCCCGGATCACCGGTGCTTTCTTCTGCTTCTTCTTTTTCGGCTCCACAGGCTCTCCGTGGTGCCGGCTCGTCTTGATCTTCATACGCGCCATTTAGAGCGCCTCCCGAATCTCAGAGGGCAAGAGGACGTGCTTAGGCAGCACCAAACCAATCGGCAGTGACGCCGAGAACGCGGTGTCTTGTGACCCATAAGCGCGGCGCAGCAGCAGCCGTGCAGCACCGGAGGTTTGTTCAATCGCGGCCACCGCATCTGGCAGCCGGTCCAAGCCGTTGACCGTGGCCGTGACGACCAGGCCGAAGTTCACCAGCCCGGCACCCTGAGCTTCTTCTGCCGCTGTTTGCGCCGCCGAGCGGGCATCGACCAGGGCGCGGGCTGAGGGACGGTTACCGGAGGTAATGCGGACGTTGGCGTTGTTTTGATCGTGTTCGACCAGCTGCGCTGCGCGGGCCGAATCCATCGGCCGGTACAGCAGGGTGACCCGCTTGCGGTCCACATCGCCGTGCGGGGCCAGGAGCTTGGAAAGGACGTTGGCGTGGACCGAGCCACGCGGAGCGCCGCTCATGGTCCAGGACGCCGAGTAAGCGCCCTCATGGCGGTAGTTCTCCCAGTTGGTCTGCGCACCGGACGGGCCAACCTCGCCCCAGGTGAGTTCTACCGGGTGCCCGGAGGCGTGAGCTTCGTCAATGACCAGTGCAGCCGGTGGATCGTAGGCGACCCGGACAACCTCACACAGCTCTTGCGCTGTCATAGGGCGGGCGATACCTGCCCCGGTTGCCTGCAACCGCTGAGACAGACCAGGAAGCCGGGAGGCGAGATCCTTAGCGACTTCCTGAGGTTCACGCTTCCGGGAACCGGAACGCATAGTGGCGTTGAAGGTGAGGGTGATCCAGGCCCTGACCGTTGCGGAGCCTTCCGGGTAGGTTCGGATGACTTCGCGCAGCATTTCCTTGGCGATATCCGGCGCGTTGTCGTCAATGTTCATGGTCACTTCGTTGCGCAGCCGGTATCCCGAATCTGGGGCCGTTTCCACTGTCACGGACGCCGCTTCGATACCCGCTTCATCACCCAGTGCGGAGATCCAGCCGCCCCAGTTCGACACCCAGGCATCGACCTGTTCGGGATCGACCAGTGATGCGCCGTCAGGTTCGGTGGAGAAGATCACCGTGAAGTGACTGGTAGTGGGCATGTGCAGCATGGCGAACGGGCGGTTGTAGGAGTCCTTGAACTCGTACAGGCGCGACTTAGCGGCAATGCCGGGCAGTTGGTACATACCCCAATCCGTCACGCCAAGAGGGCCGGAACGGTAGAGGTTCGTTCCCTTGCGCCGGGAGCGGCTGAACACTGCCCGAGCGCCTACCCGGTCCACAATCGTTTGACCGTGCTTGTCCTTGATCGTCAGTAGGAGCAGGACAAGGCCGAAGACGCCCATCACGGCCAGGCCGACGAACAGGTTCCAGATAGCGAACGAGAGGATGCCGAAGATCAGGCCGACGAGAATGACTCCGGTGCCGATTGCACCGAAGTTGCCTAGCCCGGCGGAGCGTGGAACACGCCAGTTTCCGTAGGTTGGTTCTCTGTAATCACTGACTGTTGCTGCCACTTGGACCATCCCCTGCTGCTTCGTCTGAGACCTTCTTTATTGCTTCTGCGCCCTTGGACGCAGCTGATGCGGCTGCACCTGCAGCCGCTCCCACGGGGCCAGCTACCGCGCCGGCCTTTGCTCCTGCCGCTGCACCGGATGCAGCTCCACCACCAGCTGCGGCACCGCCGCCGCCCGTTCCGGCTCCCGCCATAGCGGGAACACCGGCAGGTGCACCCGAGGGCGCACCGGACGGACCAGGGCTCTTGCCACCGCTTGAACCGGGTGTGGGCTTGGCTCCACCGGGAGCGCTGCCCGTAGTCGAGCTGCCCGAAGGAGAGGACTTACTGCCGCCTCCACCACCACCGGGACCTTGCCCTCCGCTCGAACTGCTACTAGCCGGGATGGGAGAGGCACTCCCGCCACCGCGCCCCGCCGCACCAAGCGAGCGTGCACCAGTTGGCATCGCGGCCGCAGCCGCAGCTCCTGCACCCGCAGCCATACCGCCTCCGCCGCTGGCGACAGCTCCCACCAAGGGGGTCACGAACCGCATCAACGCTGGCAGGGCGAATAGCGCAACCACCATCAGTGCAAGGCCGGTAATGGAATTCAATATGCCGGTGAACCCGGACATTTCCCCACCGCCTACAAGGCGGAAAGCTACCGCGTAGACGATTGCCGCAGCGGGTTTGTAGAGGATGAAAGCGAGGGTCCAGCCGATGGTTTTCTGGAACCACTGCTTGCCCATCTCTGTGTTGGTGAAAGCCGCTGTGGTCGGCAGGATCCCTGCCAGCACCACCAACATCCCGCTACGAACGACCATCAACACAATCTGGGTTATGGACGTAACGATCCCGATCAGGCCCAGGATGATCACCATGAAAACGGCGGTGTCTGCCTGTCCCGTAAGCAACATGCCTTCAATGGCGTTGGAGAAGCCGTCACCGTCTGTGGCTTGGTCGATGATCCAGGAAGAGAATCCGTCGGAGGCCACGATCAGGAAAGCGATCACGGACAAGCCCATTCCCGAAACGAGAGTCAGTGTCAGCAAAGATCGGACCAGCTCCCGGATCGGTGCGCCGCGCTGCTCCCACATCATGCGCGTTCCACCGATGATGACACCGAGAACGGCCAGTACAGCGGTCCAGTACCAAAGACCATTCTGCAAAAAAGCGACGGTAGGTGAGGCCTCACCGCCTGCCACCGTGAGATTGCTCGTTGGCATGTCAACCCAAAATGTGGCGAGGGTCAGAACTATCTGAGCCAGTGCATCAGAGATTGACGCCGCGAGATCCTCAATTGCGCCGCCAACGGCCTCACCTGCCCAGTCGGATGTACCCTCGCGGAGTCGGCAA
Source organism: Arthrobacter subterraneus (assembly GCF_900099735.1). Classification (GTDB taxonomy): domain Bacteria; phylum Actinomycetota; class Actinomycetes; order Actinomycetales; family Micrococcaceae; genus Arthrobacter_D; species Arthrobacter_D subterraneus. The sequence continues at coordinate 30,224 of NZ_FNDT01000026.1, forward strand.
GGAGCGTCCCACCACTCGCACTCCTCTTCCATCTCAGACCCCGCTCCACGTAATGAAGTCCGATAGATCGTTGAGCTGCTTAGGTTCTGGTGCTCCGCTCTGTTCTATAAGGAGTTTCCAATCTCCTTCTTCCCAGACCAACGGCAGAGTTATTGATCCCACTGCCCCGTTTTCAATCTCGAAGCCAAGGGATACCGTTGCACTCGTATCTGAGTAGCGTTCGAGCTGGAACCCCTGAATTTGGAAAGACGGGTCATCTGTAGAGGGGGTCGGCTGGTCTTCCCCTGCCAGTGCTGCAAGTGCTTCATCTCGCGCTTCACTGTCAGCGACTAGTTGCTCATAAAAGCTGAGCGGATCACC
>NZ_FNDT01000051.1 GCF_900099735.1 Arthrobacter subterraneus
GCCTGAGTTGGCTCATTGGCTTAGTGCGTGAGTTTGGGGTGTTGAAGCGCGTTGAGGATGGCTTGTTTCTCGGCGGGGATTTCGGGCGGGAAGGTCTGGTGGGCGCCGTTGATCGCGATGGTCGCTGAGCGTAGCGGCCGGAGCTGTTTGACGATGTTCCCGATCGCGAGACCTGTGAGCTGTTGAGCCCGGCGTGCGACGGCCAGCGCGGTGAAAACGATGGTCAGGTGCGCTTCGATTGCGTCCTTTTGCCGGTGGAACATGGGCCTGGCCCGCAGGTCCGTCTTGCTCATCCGGAACGACTGCTCCACCCGCCACAGGTCGTGATAGGAAGAGATGACTTCCCCGGCAGGCATGATGGCCGCGGGAATGTTGGTGACGTAGCCCTTCAACCCGACGAGCCGGCGAGCCCGTTCGAGGGCTTTGGCGTCGAGGGACCGACCGGAACTGGTGGTCCTGACGAAGCGCACGTTTTTGGCCTGCTTCTCACCGTCGATGATGGCTTTGGCACGGTTTTCCTGCAGGGTCAGGGTCCGCTCATCCCGCACGGTGCGTTTACGGGAATACGCCCAAACGGCCCGCCAATCCTTCGGATGGGTTACGGGATCCCAGACCGGTTCGGCCCGCCGGTTGGTATCGCGTCTGCTGCCGCCGTGACGGGGTGTGATGGTGTCGATGATCTGCCCGTCATCGAACGCGTCCCCGTGCCACCGGAAATGGCCCTCGAGGTCTCCGGGGGCTTTGGTCTGCCGGGAACCGACGATGAACCGCAACCCGGCCTCGTCCAGGGCGCCCAGGTTGCTGGCCGAGAGCATTCCGGCGTCGGCGACTACGACCATGTCCACGAGCCCGTGCCGGTCCTGGAACTGGCGGATGATCGGAATGATGGTCGCGGTCTCTGCTTTGTTGCCCTCGAAGCAGCCGATCTCCAGCGGGAATCCTGCCCGGTCCACGAGCAGACCCACGACGATCTGCGGGTCCACCCGGCGTTCCTTGGAATAGCCGACCTTGCGCAGGTCGTCCTCTTTCTCGGCCTCGAAATACAAGGTGGTCACGTCGTATAAGACCAGGGACACATCCCCGTTGGTGGCGGCGTGAGCGAAGCACGCCTCGGCGACCGTCGACCGGTAGTCACCGGCCGCTACCTTGGCCAGGCAGCGTTTCATCGTCGCGTAGCTCGCCGGTTCCCTGCCCAGATCCCGCAGCACCCTGCCGGCGTCCAGCAGCGAGGTTGGCTCCACGATCCGGGCGATCACCAGATCGGTGAAGGTCTCATCACCGACGGCATCGAAGCCCAGCGAGGTGAGCACCTGTCTCAGCGACTCGAAAAGCAGCCGGCTCTCGGTTCCCACCACCCGGGCAGGACCACCACGTACAGGCTCCCGGCCGGCAGGATCCTGGAACAAGACCGGTGATGCAGGAGGCGGGGCCATCGCGGCCACTCGTGGGGACGGTTCAATCCCGAGATCCAGCACCGCCTGGGACGGTGATTCCAGCAGCTCACGCGCCTGAGCCAGCAACAGGCCCAGCTCCGCTTCGGTATGCGCCGACCCAACATGCTCCACGATCCGCTGACGCCCGCCGGCATACTCCGCGATCTGCACAGCCGTCGCCCCGGACGCTGTCCGAACCCGCCTGATAAACGCCACCCACGAAGACTAAAACACCCTGCCCTTAGTGCGTGAAAAACGCACTAAGGGCAGACATCACCGCAGGTCACAGCCGCGCGCCCCCAGAAGACCGGGATCCGTGAGCCAAGTCAGG
>NZ_FNDT01000036.1 GCF_900099735.1 Arthrobacter subterraneus
CTTGGTGGTCTCCTGACCTTACTCAGCCCATGTTCAGCTTTACTGCTGCCGGCTTTTTTCGCTTACGCTTTCACCACCCCTGCCCAGCTCGTAGCCAGAACCGGGCTGTTTTACCTGGGGCTGCTCTCCACACTGGTGCCGCTTGGCGTCTTCGCCGGTGCTCTCGGCTCTTTGGTGACCCAGCACCGCAGCGTTCTCATTGCAGTTGCGTCAGCTCTGGTTATCAGCGTGGGAATAGCCCAGCTGGTAGGGATCCGCCTGCCCCCATTGTTCCGCAGCGCCCATCAAGGTGAAGGCCCCCGTTTGTCCGTGTTCGTCCTCGGTTCTGTCTACGGGGTCGCCGGAGCCTGCACCGGCCCCATTCTCGGCTCAGTCCTGACCGTGGCGGCGGTGGGAAGCAATGCCGTATATGGCGGGGTTCTGCTCGCCGTGTATGCGTTGGGGATGGCCTTACCGCTGTTTGTGTTGGCCCTCCTGTGGGACCGGCTGGGGGTTTCCGGGCGGAAGTGGTTGCGGCCCCGCCAGATCACGGTGGGGCGGTGGTCCAACTCCGTGGTGATGGTCATTTCCGGTGGCCTCTCAATCGGCATTGGGGTGCTCCTGCTTGTCACCGACGGCACCGCAGGACTCGGTGGGGTACTGACCGTGTCCGACCAGTTCCGCCTTGAATCAGCTGCCAGCGGGATCGCCTCGGATGTATCCAACCCGGTATTCATGGTGGCGGCCGTGACAGTGTTGGCGTTGACCGCCGCACTGCGTTGGAGGACCCGCCGAGGATCAAGCGACGCCGGCGCTGAAAGGAAAATATCCGTAGCGCACGAGGAAAAGGACGTTCGATGAAGGACGATCACCGCACCTCACTGGCTGCGGCCCTGTCACACTGGCCTGCCCGGCGTTGGTTGGCCGCAGTCGGCGGCGCGCTCATCACCTACCTGATCGTGGCCGTCCCGACGGATCTTATTGACACGCCGCTGTTCACCCGTGAGGTTCCGCCGACGTGGTGGTCCTTCCCTGTTCTGGCCGTGACGGCCGGACTCACCGGCATGGTCGCCGCCACGTACGTCGCCCGGGAACCGACCCCGCAGAATGACCGCCACCGCCGGTTCGGAGCCGCTGGTACAGCGATTTCGTTCTTCGCGGTGGGTTGCCCGGTCTGCAACAAGCTCGTCCTGTTGGCGTTGGGAGCCTCCGGTGCGATGCAGTACTTCGAACCCATCCAGCCGCTGCTGGCTGCCGGGTCCGTGGCCCTGCTCACGTGGGCTCTCCACCAACGGGCGACATCCGAGGACCGGTGCCGGGCACCACAGGTGCCATCTGCCGCAGGGTCAACAAACGGTTGACACCGGGGGCGAGGCCAATGAGCTCCCTCAATCAGAACGCGGGCCAAGGCCGGCCTTACACCCGAACGACGTCGCTACGGTGATTCTTTCTCCCAGAATGTAGCTTCGTCGAAACTCCAGAGTCCTTGCCCGATAACATCCAGTGCGTTCGATCAGCAACAACGGCATCCCCTCGGCACAGTTCAAGCAGGAGGCCTGATCCGCGGAGGCAGCTACGGCCGTAAGTTGCTCGGTCCCGCCATCCAGCACAATGCCACAGCGTCTTTCCAGCTCGGCATACAATGCGGCGTCGGTGAAATCCGCTTGCATCAGCTTCACGGCGACCGCAGCCGGGAGCCAAACCTGGTCCAGGCCAAGGGGTTCCCCATCGGCAAGACGCACACGCGAAAGATGGAAGAACTCCGTATCGGCATCAAGGGACATCTTCCCAGCAACCAAAGCATCCCGGACAAGGTGCTGTGCCAGCACGACACTTGAATGGTGCAGGCCGGATTCACGGATGGACGCCAGCAAACTGTAGATCGGCCCGTAAGCCGTGCTCTTCCCCGCAACAACCGCAGGCTTCCGCCCGGGGTGAGCGGTAATCTGCCCGGCCTCACGGAGCGGCCGCAGCGCAGCCCTGATCGTGCCCCTGCTGACGCCGTACCGTTTGGCCAGCTCCAATTCGCCCGGAAACCCCGAATCAAAGACGCCACCAAGAACCTCATCCATAAGGTCGGCGCTGACCTTTTTCCACAACGGAGGACGCCGCGGCCCCCCGGCCCGGGTAGAGCGTTCCGCTGGAAGGGACGCCTGCTCTTCAGTATCCACGTAGCCTCGAGTGATATGTGTGACCATTGCCGTGACACGACACTACGTCACCGACCGCAGGCACCAAAAGCTTCAATCCCCCCAGGGAGAATCTGTTCTGGGGTGTGTATACGGGTATCTCGGCCAGGCTGAGGAAGGAATCGTCGAGGAGTTCTTGTCCTCAAACGAGAGCCCTTCGGAGCGTTAAAGACGTCGGCACGGCGTATGCGGGCCGATATTTCCTCGGGCGACTCTCATTTCAGGGTAGAGGGCAGGAACTTCCCCGCCTCTTGCGGATCAGCACCTCGGGAAGAGTTCCGATGGACACGGCGGCCAGGCAGGGACTAACGAATGCGAATAGTTGGAACACACCCAATAGTGCTCGGCGGGATGCATGAATTGCGCAGGTGAGCCCATGGGCCGGAACCAATGATGGTTCAGCTGCCCTGCTCGTGCCCTAAGTTTTCTCCAGCTACTCGTCTTCCGAGTCCTAAGCGGACTGGCGGGAGGCTAACTTGGCCTGCACTTCGGTCATGTCCAAGGCCTTCAGCCGCTCGATGAGCTGGTCCAAGGAGGAGGGGTTTCAGTGCCCCGGGCTGGGAGAAAACCAGTATGCCATCACGGAACGCCATCAGTGTCGGAATAGAGGTAATGGAAGCGGCTGCAGCCAGAGCCTGCTCGGCTTCAGTGTCAACCTTGGCGAAAACGATGTCCGTGTGCTTCTCAGAGGCTGCGCTGAAGGTGGGGGCGAAGGCCCGGCAGGGACCGCACCAGGCGGCCCAGAAATCCACCAGCACGATGCCGTTACCGGTGACGGTGCCGATATCAATGGTTGCCATGCTCCAACTCTATACCCCGGGGGGTACGCCATGCAAAAATAAGGAGCACGACAACCACCACAGGGGAAGGAGCCAATCATGACCGCCACCCCTACCGAGACCCCACCGACGACAAACCCTGAACCCACCCCTGCCCCGGTACCGTCTACCGCACCCGAGCAAGGCGCAATACCCAGGACGACCAAAGGGGCTGATGAGGAGCAACCTCAGACAATGAACGCGCTCAGGCGAACCCACGCCCAGCTCGGCGCGGTGATCACTGCTGTGCAAGCAGGGGCAAACTGCGAGACTCTGATTACCCAACTCTCCGCAGTCCAGACAGCGCTGAACAAAGCATGCTTTTCCATCATTTCCACGGAGATGCGCGACTGTCTTGCCAGAACGCCAGCGGATGAAACGCCCCCTGGAGCATTATCCCTGGAGGAGATCCGCAAACTCTTCCTTACCCTCACCTGACCAAGACTGCGCGGACAGGACGCGCCGCCGACCCAAAGGCCAACGTATCCATCTTCACAAAAGTCATTCCAATGCCTGGCCGCCCACCAGAACTGCCCCTCCCGCGGGAGGCACCCTTAATCACAAGGAATACCTCCCCCAGGAAAAAGCGACACCGTCTCAGCGCTTAGTGAAAAACTTCGAAAAGAAAGCCGCCACGGCCGAAGGCTCGTTCTCATGACCGGCGCAGCGCTGGGCCCGGGGCACACCCCGCAGCACCTGATCCACATGTTGACCGCAGCCGGCCCACGTCGTTTTCCCACACTTCCTGCATGACACCGCTCGGCACATCTGAAATCTCCTTTTCGATGAGGTGACTACCTATATGCCTCCAGTATACCCCCGAGGGTATACCAGAATGCCAAGCGAGACTGACCCACCGCGAACAACTCAATGAACACTATGGCCGCCATCACCGGGTCGAAGGCGCGTCGTGGACCACTTTCCACCTCGGGAACCCCGCGCCATCAAGGCAAAGGCGGACTAAAGATATGGGTCGTTATGAAACCTCTCTTTGACACTCCGGCTTTACCCGGACTCGGACGTCGCGGACGCGGGTCTCGTGCGCGGTTACGCGGTTAAAAGATGAGCTACAGGACATGCCGGACTGCCCTCCGGCATGCCAGAAGCCGCCATGGCCACCACCGTGAAGTCGCCGCCTTGCATACCCCTAGGGGTATGTGGAACGATGTGGACATGCCAACAACTCCGCGCACCGCAGCGCCGACCCTCCTCTCCGGGCCCGCCGTCGGCATTCCGTCGCAACGCAAGATACTCTCCGTCCTGGTCGGTGGCCAGATCCTTGGAGGCGTCGGGGTGGGCGCGACATTGTCGCTCGGCTCGCTGCTCGCAGCACAACTTTCCGGATCGCCAGCATGGTCGGGGATGGCCGCCACCATGAGTACCCTCGGGGCAGCCATCGCTGCCGTGCCCTTGGCCCGTCTCGCAGTCGCCAGGGGGCGGCGGATATCGCTATCGACCGGGGCGTTCATCGCCGGCGCGGGGGCCGTCATTGCCATCACATCGGCGGCGGTGTCGGTCTTTCCCTTGCTTTTGCTCGGTTTGATGCTGCTCGGAGCAGGAGCCGCGGTGAACCTGCAGAGCAGGTTCGCCGCCACTGACCTTGCCCGGGCTGGCACCAGAGCTCGGGACCTGTCCATCGTTGTTTGGTCCACAACCCTTGGCGCAGTGCTCGGGCCCAACCTTTTCGGTCCGGGCGAAGCCGTTGGCGCGGCGATCGGCTTGCCTCCGCTGACGGGTGCGTTCGTCTTCTCTGTGGCCGCCCAACTGGCCGCGGCCCTCGTGTACCTGGTAGGGCTGCGGCCGGACCCGCTTCTGGCGGCCATGTCGGTGCGGGACACAACCGTTGAGGCACCCCGCCCCCGCAGCGGCACACTGATCCTGCGCAGCAACGCGAGGGCGCGTTATGCTGTGGCCACCGTTGCGCTGAGCCATGCCACCATGGTGGCACTGATGTCCATGGCGCCGGTTCACCTGCGCGAGCATGGAGCAAGCCTGGTAATCGTAGGCTTTACCATCAGTCTGCATATCGCAGGGATGTATGCCCTCTCCCCGGTGTTCGGCTGGTTGGCGGACAAAGCCGGGAGGGTGCGTGTCGTGCTGTTGGGCCAGTTCATGCTTTTGGTGGCCCTTATCATCGCCGGTGTCGCTGCGAACTCACGCACCGCCATGACGATCAGCCTGGTCCTGCTGGGTCTCGGCTGGTCGGCTTCGGTGGTGGCAGGATCGGCAATGGTGGCGGAATCGGTTCAAATCCAGGACCGCCCCGCCACCCAGGGCATCTCGGATTTGAGCATGAATACTGCGGGCGCCCTCGGAGGCGCCCTGGCTGGCCCGATTCTGGCCTTAGTGGGATACTCCGGACTCGGATTCCTCGCGATAGCCGTGGTGGCTGTCGTCGTTATCTGGACATCACTGCGCACAGCCTAGATCCAGTGCAATATGGACCGATGGAGAGCGTGCCGCTCGAACCCGGGATGCCGACGGCTCTGGCGTTGGTCCGGGCCGGTGCCAAACTTCCTGCACCTGACGCCCTACCCGGGGGGTGTGTGTATGGGCCGAAATGGGACAGTTCCCTTCACTGCATCGCCCGCACCGAGAAGCGACCGTCCTATGGTCCGACCGGGTTAATGACCTGGCGATGTTGCGTCTGCATCAGACGGAACACCTTTCAGTGCCGTTAACGGCCCAGTACCTCAATGTGTTGATGACTGATGATCTGGTGCCTCATTGTCGCGCCGTGCCGGCTGAGATTCCTCGTGGTTTTCGGGCTAGTCACATTGACGTTTAGGTCCGCGGTTTCTGTCCGTGCTCGGTGGCATACGCGGCGATGATCTCCTCAAGGTTTCCCCCTGTGTGCAGGAAACTTTCCCTGAGTTCGTCCCCGAGCTGGTCCAGAGCCAGGGACAGTTGCTGAGCGCTCAGCCGCACCACTGCCTCCCGTCGATCCAGGGCCGCGTCACGTAGACGTAGCGCATACGGTAACTGGCGGGACAGGGCTAGATCGGGGCTCTGCTCCTGAAAGTAAAAGCCCTCGACGTGATGCGTGAAGTCCAGGCGGACCTTCACTACCTCAGCAGTGAGAGTGTCCAGGACCCGCGAGACGGAGGCTGCGTCCATCTCACTGATCGCCTCGGCGAAACCAGTGTCAGCCAGACCTTTGAGCTTCAGCGCCAACGCCCGACGCCGGGACAGTGGCGGATAAATCTGGATGAACCAGGTCAGAGCGGCAGTGAGCAGGGCAAAGCCGGTCAACGCCTCCAACGGAGAAGCGATCCGGATCCAGGTGTCAGTAGCGACGACATCACCGAAGCCCAGGGTCGACAGAGTCACGAAGGAAACGTAGAGCGCTTCGTGGAAATCCGGATAGTCCGCCGGATCCACACCCGGTGAGTACATGAACCCGCCCGGAATGTGGGGGTAGTAAATCAGTGCCCAGCCGACCCCTTGGAGCATCACCCACAACAGGATCACGGCGACCATCGCTCCCGGACCCACAACCGAACCCAGCCGGTGCCCGATCATCTTCGAGAACCGCCACACACCGGAGAGCACCAACCCGCTGAGACGCCCCTGACCGCTGGGGTGCAACAAGGTGTGGAACATGTCCATCAGCCCAAACAGGATGATCGCGATCCCCACGACCGTCAGCACTACACCCATGCCAAGGTTCCTCTCTCAATGATCACTGTTCGCACTCCCGTCATTCACCTGTCATCCCAGACCGCCGAGCCAACCCACCTGGCTGCCGTTGAAACCGCAACCACCCTGGCGTTACCCCTTCTGCTCAGTCGCCCGTCTGGCCAGCGATCCAGCGGGACACCGCCCTTGGGTGGTCGGTGTTTAGGTGGTGATACGTTCGGGGCTGAGGTCGATCCGGCGCAGCAGTTGCGCGTTCAGGGCGACCACAATTGTGGACACGCTCATCAGCACGGCACCCGCTGCGGGTGAGAGGACGAAACCGGCGAAGGCGAGCACCCCAGCGGCCAACGGAACCGCGAGGATGTTGTATCCGGTGGCCCAGACGAGGTTCTGGATCATTTTGCGGTAGCTCGCCCGGGAGAGGTCGATCATCGCCAGCACAGAGCGCGGATCATTCCCCGCCAGCACGACGCCGGCGGATTCCATTGCGACGTCGGTGCCCGCTCCGATCGCGATTCCCACCTCGGACCGGGCGAGTGCGGGGGCGTCGTTCACGCCGTCGCCCACCATCGCGACTTTCAGCCCGCGCGACTGCAGTTCAGCCACCTTGGAGTCCTTGTCCTGCGGCAGTACGTCGGCGAAGACCTCATCGATGCTCAGCTCGGCACCGACCGCGTCCGCGACCTGGCGTGCGTCCCCGGTGATCATTGCAACCTTCACGCCACGCTCCTGCAGGGCCTTCACCGCTGCCCTGGATTCGTCACGCACCCGGTCCTCGAGCCGTAGCGCACCGATAATTCCACCGTCCCGGACCACGTGCAGCACCGAAGCGCCGCGGTCCACCCACTCCCGGATGATGCCCGACAGGTCCGCCGGCGTATCGAGAGCGAGCTCCCTGAGCATGTTGGGACCGCCGACGGCCACGTCACTCCCAATGACCGATGCGCGCACTCCACGGCCGGTCATCGAGGAGAACCCGCTCCCCCGGTAGCCCAGAGCAGCGGCCGCCGGATGGTCAGCAGCAGCCCGGACGATCGCCCGGGCCACCGGATGCTCACTGTCGGACTCGGCAGCCGCGGCCAACGCCAGCAACTCCTCCTCGCCGACGCCGCCTGCCGGCGCGACCGCGGTGACGGCGTGACGCCCTTCAGTGAGCGTGGGGTATACGGTCAAGGCAGCCGGGGCTATTGCCCTTTCTACTGGTGGGTCGGGGCGATGCGAATGGGGAACGCCCCGACCCAACTAGCGGCTGCCGGTCACTCGGACGCGTAGCGATCCAGGATCGACTGCATCTGGGCGATTTCCTCCCGCTGGGTTTCAACGATCTCCGTGCACAATTGCTCGATTTCCGGATCCGTGATGTTCGATTCCTGGCACACCAGGATCGCGCGGGAGTGGTGCGGGATCATCGACTTAAGGAACTGTTCGTTGCCGACAAAGGTTTCCGTCCGCCCAAGGGCAAACACCCCGACGAAGAGCACCGCGAACCCGACCAGCATGGCGATGTTCGCTTTGGTGCTCTTGAACATCGACCACATGCCGACGACCATGACGATTGCCATCGCCGCCACCATGAGCAACGCCATCCAGAAGTTGCTCAGGTTGTAATAGAAGTGATCGATCGACCGGACCATCGACATAGACAATGTCCACATCAGCCCCAGGCTGACCAGCAGGATGACGCCGAACTTCACATACATTTTCTTGCCTGAACCACCATGACCTGACCCGCCATGGTTGGAGTGATCCTTCCCACCCCTGCGGCTATTGCTCTTACCGGCGGGTCCTTCCTGATGGTGCTGCTGTTCGGTGTGCTCCTGCTCATGTCCGGCTGCCCCTGCGCGGTGGCTGCCGGACGTGTTCTCTGCTGAGTTCACGAAGTGCTCCTTGAAATCGCGGTGAAAGGACGGTTTAGCCCAGTGTGGACAGCAGTTCCTCGCAGGCCTTCTCGCACCGGCGGCACGCTTCGGCGCAGATCCGGCAGTGATCGTGCATCTCGGCGTGCTGTTCGCACTCATCCGCGCAGGCCTTGCATGCCGTACGGCAGGCTTCCACGACGGCCCGGGTGAGGTTCGCGTCATACCCGGCGTGACGGGACAGGACGTTACCGGTGGTAGCGCAAATGTCCGCGCAGTCCAGGTTGGTGCGGATGCACTTGGTCAGCTCGGCGACCATGTCCTCGCTCAGGCACGCGTCAGCGCACGCGGTGCAGGTCTGCGCACATTCAAAACACGCTTCGATACATTCGGCGAGCTTGTCCTTGTCCACTCCCCCGAGATCCTTGGGGTAGGTATCGAGCATTGACGTCACATGGTGTGTCATTGTTTTCTCCTCAATCAGGGTGCAGCTGATCCACGTCAGCCGCTGTTTCGCTGTGTATTGGAACTGGGCTAGTGCAGCTGGGGGCGTTCTCACCTACTGTGGTCGACGGACGTCGGACTGGGAGCAGGCATGAGGGCACGCCAAAGACCCGCAAGACGGGGCCTGGAATTTTATGTGCGACTGATCGATAAGGCCGTCAATGACGGCGTGAGGTGATCGGGTTTTTCGAGCGCCGGATCAAAGAAACCGGGCGGTAGGTTACCGCTATCCGCTGGGAACAACTCGACCTGCGCGGCAAGAACTACGGCCTGCTCTGCCGGTAGCGCACGCTGCGGTGCGGTGGTGGCCTCAGTGGTGTTGACCTGCTGATGGCAACAGGCTTGTGCGGAAGGTGAACCCTCGGGTCCGGCCGTCATGCTCGTCGCCATCGCATCACCAAGCTGACCCGATGGCTCCATAGCCACCGCACGGTCACTCATCGGCATGGGACCGTGCTGCTCCATTTGGAGGCACAAGGCCGCAGCGGCAGAGGTCGTAAACGCGATCAACAACGAAAAACTCAGCACGATTCGCATCACCGCCTGCACGGTGATGCCCGTACTGCCTCGCGCTGGTACTGAAATTGCGGTCCCTCCCGGTCGTTCACCTTGGAGCCACCCTAGTAAAAGGTAAGAGTGCTGACCAGTAGCATGCATCTTTCGCTCTCCCTACCGGCAGCTCCACTTCGCGAGGCCGCCTGCCTTCCGCAAGCGATGAGTCATCCACGAAAGGGGCTGGAGATGATGGTGTGGCGTTAAGGGTCGCGCTGATGGATTTCGCGTTTCCCAACCGGGCTCATGTGTTGGTGGATGAGTGCAAGGCGGCAGTATCATCGCTGAGCGGAACGGCGGGGCAACCTCTTGCCCTGAGGCCTCCTGCCCACGTGTACGCGGCAAAGGCTGATACGGCCCATACGTCAGCCCTTGCAGGACGGTCGGAGCAGGTACTCATGCATGATTGTGATCCGACTCATTGGGTTTGAGTGTAGATTTTTTGTCTCTTTCTAGGCGAAACAAGGTAGATTTGATGTTGTCAGCAAGGGGGCCCCAAATGAGCATTGCAACCACCACCGGTACAGCCCACGCCAGGACAGCCAGACTCGGCATCCGGGAGATCGTCAGGCGCCTCAACGCGGCGCTGGGCGCCACTTTGGTCGCTGCTCTGGCCGGTAGCAAGGACCGGCGAATCAGCTACAAGTGGGCGCAGCAGGACGGCCCGAACCCCAACCCGGCAGCCGTGAAGCGGCTCCAGTTCGCGTACGCCCAATGGATCCTTGTTTCTGAAGCCGAAGGCGAACACGTGGCACGGATGTGGTTCATCGGCGCCAACCCGTGGCTGGATCATGATTCACCGATCGACGCGATCCGGGACGACAAATTCCGCGAGACTGCTGCTGCCGCCGCCGCGATGGTCGATGACGGGTTCATTGGTTGATGCGGATCTGCGGGAAAAGCGGCCTGGCCCTGGTCGACGGGCCAGAGCTGGCCTATCGCGTTGCCAAGGAATCCTACGGCCCGTTGAATCCGCAGGAGCGCGGGCTCCTCAGCGCTGACCGGTCCGCGTGGTACCGGTTCGATACCCCTGGACGGACCATCTACGCGGCGGAAGATCCCCCAACGGCGATGCTGGAAGCCTTGTCATGGGCGCGGATGACCGCCTCGCACAATGCGTACCTGAGGAAGACGGCCGCGTTCTTCGGTGAACCCGTGGAGACCATTCGGCAGGAAGTTGAAGAGCAGTGGCACGCCAACGGGCACATGATTCCTGGGTGGATTCCCGCCAACTGGCGCGACGGGCGGCTGCTGTATTCGCTGCAGTTCGAGGACGGCCCATGGGTTGACATTGCCCATTCCGAGACCCTCGCCGCGCTCAACGGGGCACTGGGCAGCCCGCTGTACGAAGTCGAGGTGGAAGAAACCCTGACGTTGGCCGAAGTCACCAGCGGCCGCCGGGAAGTCACGACCATCCTCGCATCATGGATCCGTGATCAGCTCCTGGATGACGGGTCGTATCCAATGGGGATTCGGTTCCCCTCGAAACATGGTGCCGTGGGCCAGGGCAACGGCTATTGTTGGGCGTTCTGGCTCCGGCGCGCCGATGTCGGGCTCACGGACGACCCCGTCACCGCAGATAGAGGAACAGAAATCCGTGAGAATGACCCGGCCTACACCTACGCCCTCGAACGCCACGGGATCAGGTCCCGGTAGAGACAACCCCCTGCGCACACTCCGGGCAAGAGAATTGACCAACACCCTGTTGGACAAATAGAGCCCTACCGGTGCGGTCCAGTGCTGGTGTGGTTCGATGGGGACCATGACGAGCGATCCTCCCGCCTCCGTCACCCGGGACGTCGCCCGGTTGCGGGCGGCGCTCGATGACACACTCCCGACGAAGACTGCTTCAAACCTGCTGATCGGGACGTGGAACGTCCGTGCATTCGGGGATTTGACCGAGAAGTGGAAGGCCGGACCGCGGGATTCACCCAAACGGGACCTCCATGCCATGACGTGCATCGCCGAGATCGCGTCACGGTTCGATGTGCTGGCCCTGCAGGAGGTCCGCCGGAACACCACCGCCCTGCACTACCTGATGGGCCTGCTGGGCCCGGGATGGCGGTTCATCACCTCCGATGTCACCGAAGGATCCGCCGGCAACGGGGAACGCCTGACCTACCTGTACGACACGGCCCGGGTACAACCCTCGGGCCTGGTCGGTGAGATCGTCCTACCACCGGCAACCGACGGCCCGGTCCCCCAGTTCGCCCGCACCCCGTACGCGGCCGGGTTCACCCGCGGCACCGCCGGGTGTCAAGCCCCGGGTTTGGTGGAGAGATTTTTAGTTGGAAATTGTGGTTAGTAGGCCGGCATTGACACCGGCGTGTTGTTGTTCGTATTCGCTGGGTGGGACGTGGCCGAGTTCGCCGTGGAGGCGTCGGTGGTTGTACCAGTCGACCCATTCGGCGAGGGCGACTTCGAGGTGGTTGATGTCCTTCCAGGGGCCTTTGTTGCGGACCAGCTCGGCTTTGAACAGCGAGTTCAGCGCCTCGGCCATCGCATTGTCGTAGCTATCCCCGCGGGAACCCACAGAAGCGACGGCGTCCTCGGCGGCGAGTCGCTCGGCGTAACGGATGGCCCGGTATTGGACGCCGCGGTCGCTGT
>NZ_FNDT01000034.1 GCF_900099735.1 Arthrobacter subterraneus
AATCACGGAAAGACGGGCTAGGAACGCTTTCGCAGGTCAAGCACAGAAAGACTCGGCAAACACGACCCGAAACTTAAGATAACCGCGGCCGCCGATCTGGATTGCCGGCAGATCACCACAGCTGATCAGCGCCCGGACCTGGGATTCGCTCGTGGTCAGTTCGGCTGCGACGTCCTTGATGGTCAGGAAGCGTGGGCCCGGGTGTTCTGCGCTCACAATGGTTTCCCCTCAAGATGCCAAGAAGTGTGTGTGGTGGGGCCGGGTACTGCACCACACAGCGCCCGGCCCCGGTTTTCCCTGCAAAAAGGAAATCTATTCGGCTCGGTGCTTCTCTTCATTCCGGCTCCGCCGACCTGATGCGCCGGCAACGCCGCAATGGTGAGCCGCATTGGTTACCGGCGGGGTTTCTTTGTGTCCTCCGGGGTGATGCGTTGAATCAGGGCGTCGTGGGTTTGCTGCAGGGTTTCGGCGCGGGCGCGGGCGGCGGCGAGGTCATTGGCGAGGGTGCCGGTTTCGGCCCGTGCGGTGGCGGCGTCTTCGTCTGCCTGGGCTGCCCGGGCGTCTGCAGCGGTGGCCCGTTCGGCGGCGGCGGCGAGCTCGGCTTTCAGGGCCGCGGTTTCGGTGGCGTGTTCGGTGGTGATCCGGTCCAGGTCCGCGACGAGTTCGGCCAGTTCGGTGTCCTTGTCCTGGCTATCCTTGGCCCAGCGGGCTTCCACGGCGGCGTGCTGCTCCGCGGCCAGGGCCACGGCGTCGGCCCACACGGCGCCGGCCAACCTTGCGGCCTGCTCCAGGAGCGGCTGCGGTGTGACGGCGATGTGTGAGCCCGCGGCCGCTTTCTCCTCACGCCAGGCCTTCAGGTACCGGGTCGCGTCGGCGTTGCTGACCCCGGCGGCTTCCCGGACGCTGGAGACGGTCGGATTGCGCTCGGCGCTGATCTTTTCCGCCGCGGCATACACCCGCTCCCTCGGCGAGGTCCCCGAGCCGGCCAGGGTTACTGGGGCCGGTGGTGCGGTGGAAGCCGGTGCGTCAACCATTCGAAACTCCTTGAGTAGTAGGAATAGTAGCAATACTACTACTATTCCTACTATTACGCTAGATCTGCTTCTAGAAGGGCGGCTCGGCGGCATCGGGTGCGTTGCCCCAGCCGCGGCTGCTGCCCGCGTTCGCTGGCGCTCCCCACGGGTCGTTCTGCCCGCCCTGGGTGCCGGAGGCTGCCTGGACTCCCCCGCCGTCGCCGGTGGGGCGTTGGGTTCGGTTGATTTTCGCCGAGGCGTAGCGCAAGGACGGGCCGACCTCATCGACCTCGAGCTCCATGACGGTGCGCTTCTCGCCTTCCTTGGTGTCGTAGGAGCGGGACTTCAGCCGGCCCTGGGCGATGACGCGGGTCCCTTTGGTCAGGCTCTCGGCGACGTTCTCAGCGGATTCCCGCCACACACTGCAGCGCAGGAAGAGGGTTTCCCCGTCTTTCCATTCGTTGGATTGCCGGTCGAAGGTGCGCGGCGTGGAGGCGATGGTGAAGTTCGCGACCGCCGAACCCGAGGGGGTGAAGCGGAGCTCGGGGTCTGCGGTGAGGTTCCCGATGACGGTGATGGTGGTTTCGCCTGCCATGATGATCAACTGCCTTTCCTGGTTGTGCTGCTACCCGTTACGTCGGGTGAGTAAATGAGTAATTGAGTAGGTCTACTTCGAAGCGGTGGCCAGTGCGATGACGTGCCTGATCTTGGTGGGGTTCAGCCCGGACCAGTGATCCTCCGTACCGTCCCTCTCGTACACGACGACCGGTGCCTGCGAGTAGCCGAGCCCACCCTCTGCTGGATCACCGGTGATGTAGTCCAGGGCTGCCGGGGTGCTGGAAATGTCCACGATCTGCGGGATGAGTCCTGCGTCCTGGAACTTCTCGATGGTCTTCCGGCAGGGGAAGCACCCTGGTTTGGTGTAGATGGTCAGGCTCATAGCATTCAGTCCTTGGTTACGTATCGGTTGTAGTGAGAGTCAACTGCTGTACTGCTGGGTCCATCCTGAGGTTTCCCTCTGACACTTCAGGGCCTTCACCCGGGATCCCCGAGGGTTCCCCCGCCTGCTCGATGGGAACCGGAACACGGAAACAGAGAAACACTGGATCTCCCTGTCTCGGGCCTTCATGTCCCTGCCCTTTATGTCTCCTCCTCCCCCGTCGTTTTTTGCCTGCTGGCAAGCTCGCTTGCTTGCCCCCGACGCAGCAGTGCTCAACCCGGAGGGCCAGTGCCCGCAGCGGGAATGTGGGAGGAAATAAGCGACCCGCAGGGAGCGCCGGACATCATTGCTGTGCGGGTGTGGCCGGCCTTGGGCCGGTTGACGCTGCGGAGCGGGGCGCATAATCCGTAGGACAGCAGCAAAAATCAGTGTGTGCCGTCTCAGCCCGAGCGCAGCGAGGCCCGCGTGGTGTTCCAGCCCCGGGACGGTCAGGTCGAGGGTGTCCCGCCTGTCGAGTGTGAGCTTGCCGGCGCGGGCTTTGGCGCGTTGGGTTTGAATCCAGACGTCCAAGGTTGCCTCGAGCGCGGTCGCGTCCTCGTTGTCGCGGTGCGGCATCCGCCCGGTGTCCTGGATGAACTGCAGCAGCTGGGCGTGGATGGTGCGCCAGTGGGTTCCCCGGTTCCCGAGGGCGTTGCCTTGCCAGTTCCCGAGCTGGTCCAGCCGGTTGGCTTGGTCTGGTGTGAGCCGGCCGCGGGTGTGGCGGGTGCGTTGCCAGCGGACCCACTTGTAGAGCCGGCGTTCGGCCAGGTCATCCGAGAGCTGCTGCGGGAACCGACCGGTACGGGTGATGAGGTCATGCAGCTCGGTGTACCGGTCGTCCCAGGACGGCCGCGGCGCGGCCTCCTGCCAGCCGGGTGGTGGGAGGGTGGGCTGGTCGTGGACGAGTAGCCGGCGACCGGCCAGGGTCGGGTCGCGGCGTTCCTGGGTGCGGATGTGGAGGCGGACTTTTTCGTATTTGACCCTGCAGAGCCGCGAGATTTGCCGCAGGCTCAACCCACGGACGTACATGAGGGTCCATTCCTCGCGGGAGGTCGCCGGCCCCCACTCGCGGGCATCAGCATCGTTCATCACGCTAAGGAGTACCGGGCGGTTCGGGCTTTTAGTCGTCGGGCCAGAGGTCGCTGCTGGGCCGGTCCCAGGTGAAGTTCACCGGCCCGATTAGAGCAGCACCGAGCGGCATGGCCTGAGTGAGGGCTTCCTCGACGGCGCTGCCCGGCGGCTCGTAGGCGACCTGGTGGGCCGAGTGGACGAAGTCTGTGTTGTTGTTCATCTGATTTCCCCCTGAAACTGGCTTTCTTTGGGGTTACTGTACCGGGGCCGGTGGTGCGGTCACGGGGTTTGAGGTGGTGTGCGGGTGTCGTGTGAACTGCGGCGGCCGGCGGAGCGAAGCGGGGGAGGCCGCCGCCGCGCATCCTGGGAACGCCAGCGGGGGCAGGGAACCTGCGCGGCTCCCTGCCCGCTCCCCTGCCGGGTTAGCGCTGGTAGGCGGTGTGCTGGTTGGTGACGCATTCGGGCAGGGTGCCGGTGTTCACGAGCTGGGTCAGCAGTCCGGAGAGCGTGTGCTCGGGGTCGGTGTCCTGCGCCTTGGTGAGGTATTGGGCGGCGATGGAGGACCGGCCTTTGTACCAGTGGACCCAGCCGAGGAACGCGAACAAGGGTGCGCGGGCTTCGGGCGGGGTGAACCGGAACAACTCGATGAGCAGTTCTTGGGTCGCGTCGACGTGTTCCCAGTCCGGGGTCCCGGTGTATCGGCCGATGACGACGGCGGCGAAGGTTTCTGGGTCATCGTCGGTGCTGATGGTGTCGGCGATGATCCGGTCCCGTACTGCGGGGGTGTGCAGGGCTGCGATGAGTTGCAGGGCGGTGGCTTTGGTGGGTTCGGTGCCGAGGGTTTCCTGCCACAGTGCCCGGTTCTCGGTCATCACGGGGGCGGTCCAGTCAGCGGGGTCCTCGATCACCCATCCGGTGATGGTGTCGGCGATCCAGTCAAGGTTCGCGTTGTCTCCGGTGAATGCGGGGTCGGTGACGGTTTCGCGTGTCGCGTTGGATCCCTCAAAGACCATGCGGGCACTCAGTGCGCTGTCGGTGATTTCTTCCAACGATCGCGGGGAACAGCAGTCCGCGTCCTCACAGAAGTAGGTCACCCACTCGGTAGAGCTGACGAGCCAACTATCTGCCACTGGCATTCCTGCCGCGTCCAGCATTGCCTCAACGGCCGCCGCGTACTGACTGTAGGGCTTGGTCCCGTCGATGGTGGTCTGGTCGGTGTAGACGACGAGCAGCACACCGTCAGCGGCGACGTCGTTGGACAGGTAACCCAGGACTGCTTGCGCGAACAGTGCTGGTTCAGTGTCCTGTGGGGCGTCGATGCGCAAAGTGGCGCCGAGCCGCTTGCCCTGCAGGGTCAGGAACACGAACGACTCGCGCGGGGCGAAGCCGAGGACGTGCGGGATGTAGGCCAAGATGTCGGCCGGGGACGAGACAGTGATCGGGGTTGCACTCATGATGTGTTGCTCCTTGGTCGCAGGGATTGGGGCTTCAGGCTGTGGTGGTCCAGCAGTTGCCCTCTCCCCCGTCGTTGTTTTGCCTGCTGGCAAGCTCGCTTGCTTGTGCCCGACGGAGCCGGGTCAACCCCGCAGGGGCAAGGGAGCGGAAAGTCCGGTAAGGAAATAAGTGACGCAGGAGCGCCGTCCGGACTTTCCGGGCCCGCAGCAGCGCAGCTGTTGAACCGGTGGAGCGGGCACGCATAATCCGTAGGACAGCAGCAAAAAAACCAAAGAACTCTGCCGGCGGTGACGAAGGAGCCGCCGGCCCTCTGAGCCCGGAGCGGTAGCGGAGGTCCGTTTCCTGGTGCGAGCGAGCGAGTCACCAGGCTCCTCTCGCCTGGGCCGGCTCCGTCCGGGCCGGGCAGCGGCACCCCCGCCACCAGATGGTGACGAGGGCACCCGCGTCGGGTCAGCTGGTCCAGTCGTAGGGCAGGCGGTCCCCGCTGGGTAGTTCGGCGGCGGTTTCGGGCAGGTTCTCGGGGCCGTGGGATTGGCCGTTCTTCCAGTGGAAGAACACCTCTTCGGTGATCGCTTCGAAGCAGTGTTCCTGGGAGCGGAACCAGCGCGTGCTGGTGTCGCCCTCAACGTAGGTGCCGTACCCGAACAACTCGCCCTCCTCGTCGCGGTGCCGTGCCACGGTGAAGATGATGTAGGGCCAGGCGCCGGCGTCCCATCCTTCACTTGCCCAGCTGGGCAGTGCCACCCAGCCCGAACCCGGGAGGGTGTCCATCCAGTCGTACCCATCCCCTGCCCGGTCATCGGCGGGCAGTTCGGGGACTGTGACGGTTTCTTCGGTATCGGCGGTGACGGTGCGGGCCACCGTGCGTGTGCGCGTGCTCATGGTGGTGTCCTTCCGATGGTTAGCGAGTGATCAGGCCGGTGGCGGTGTCGATGGTGAACCGTGCACGGGCGCGGTCCCGGTGCGGGCTGTCCCCACTGAGCAGCAGGTTCCCGGCGGTGAGTTTCCCCGGTTCCCGGTACTCGATGACTTCCCGCAGTTCCTGCACAGGTGCGGTGTGTCCGGCGATGTTCACGGTGCGGCCCGTGGGCGGGGCGAGGACGAATGAGGTTTTCATTGGCATGCGTGGTGCTCCTTGGTCGCAGGATGTGGGGTTGTGGGCTGTGGTGGTCCAGCAGTGGCCCTCTCCCCCGTCGTTGTTTTGCCTGCTGGCGGAGCATCGCGTAGCTGTGCCTGACGGAACCGGGTCAACCCCGCAAGGGGCAAGGGCACAGGCAAGGGTGGGAGGAAATAAGCGACCCTGGGAGCGCCGACACCCTTACCTGGGCACGCAGCAGCGTCAGCTGTTGACCGGGTGGAGCAGGCACACACAATCCGAAGGACAGCAGCAAAACAAGAAGAAAAGTCAGCGGGTGCGACGCCAGGAGCGCCCCGGTCTACAGCCCGCCAGCGCAGCGGAGGACCGCTTCCAGATGCGAGCGAGCGAGACACCAGGATCCCCTCGCCTGGGCCGGCTCCGTCCGGACCGGCAGCACCCCCACCGCGGACGATGAGGGTGCCACTCCCCTTCAACTAGGACGCTTCGGCGTACTGGGTTTCCTCAGCGATCAGTTCTTGCTCGTCCTCGTGCACGTCCTCGAACGTCTCGGTGTCGGTGGCACTGGTTTCTGTGTTCACGGTTTCCTGTGGTTCTGTGTTTCCGTGGCTAGTGATGATGGTTTCCACGTCGCTGAGGGTGTAGCCCCACGTGGCGAGCTGGTTGAGATAGTGCTTGGCGGTGTTGGACGGGTTACGCCATGCGGCGCGGGACAGGCTCTTCTCGAACCCGGCGAGGACCACGGCGAGGACGTTGGTTTCGTGCTTGGCCGTGGGCTTGCCGGTGATCGTTGCCAGCGACCCGTACCCGTCGGAGGCTCCGAGCAGTTCGGCGGCGAATCCACTGTGCTTGGAGAGCCCGTCAGCGACCGTGTACCCGTACGCTCCCATGGACTGGGCGACGAATTTGAGGGCTCCCTTTGGGGCGGTCTTGGCTTTCAGGAGCTTCTTGAGAAATTCGACGCGGACGGTTTCGGCGGCGTCCCATGCTTTGTTGTTCTCGATCACGGTGCGTCGTTCGGCTTTTTCCTCCTCGGTCATCTTCCCTGAGCGGGTGGCACCGGGCTTGGTGAACCCGGCGGCTTTCCAGCCGGTGTTGAAGTAGGACACGCTCACGTTCCCGGTGTAGGACCAGCCGATGTGGGCGGCGTCCGCGTCCTCCACGGTGAGCTGTTCCCCCTCGGCGGTGCGCAGGTCGCGAATGTTCGCGATCGGTCCCTTGTAGTCCCAGTAGGTGACTTCCACACCCACGATTTCCAGTCCCTGGGCTTCTGCCTCTGTAGTGGCTTCGGCGATCAGGGCGGCGCGTTTCCGGTCATCGCGCAGGCGCTGGGCGGTGTGGTCGAAGCTGTGCGGGTTCTCGGCCGCTACCTGTTCCAGTGCGGTGATGGCGTCCTCGTCACCGGTGAATTCCTCGATGACGGCGGCCATGTCCAGCGTCATTCCCTTGGCCAGTGCCGCTGTCGCGGTGTCGTCGGCGCGGACTTTCAGCGCCGATTCCACGGTGGTTTTCTTCGCCCCGGTCTTCGCTTCTCCTCGTCAGGATTGCGTTGTAGCGCGTTCAGCGGCCGATGCGGCGCGGTTCCAAACCTAAGCCCTGGGCTATTGCTTCTTCGCTTGCCCCACGGATTTCGTTCTCGCGTTGAAGGAGTAGGTCGATGGCGACGCGGATGAGGGTGTTGTCGGTGATGCGTTCACCGACTGTGCTGCCGTTCGGCAGGCGCCGTTCGCTGTTGAGCCGCCGGGTAAGCATGGTTAGCGCGTCGGCTTGTTCAACGTGGATGCGGGCTTCGCGTCGCTGCAGTTGCAGGTACTTCGGAACTGCCAGACTTACAGAGTCTGTAGTTACGGAGTCGGAAGCTGTAAGGGATTCAGGGGGCGACGCAATACCTTCTCGCTCGGAAGCAGGGAGAGACTTCGAAGTATCTTCGCGCTGGACAGGCGCTGGTCGGTTGGCTTTGATGAGGCGATCAACGCCGGCCACCTTGGTGGCTTTGGGTGTCAGGCCGGTGAGGGTGCGTCGAGTTGGTTGAGTGGTCATCTAGCTCTCCGCTCCGGTTGCGCCAGTTGGGATTGAGGTCGCTTCGCTTTCGGTGATTCGAGCGACGACTTCTTCCCCGAGTGCTTGGAAGTCTTCGGCGACTCCGACCGCACTTTTGGAGCGCGGTCCATCATGTTGTTGGCCACTCCCCCGCCGCAGCTCCCACCATTTAGGGGCGGCGAGTACTGCTTCCTCCAACTCGAAAGCGAGCAGGCCACGTTCGCGGCTTTCCTGCGCGGCTGCTTCGGCATGGCGGATGGCCGTCTCGAAGATTGGCGCACCGGAACCCAAGTCCTGGCGGATCGCCTCTCGGGCGCTTTCGGATACCCGCCTGGCTGAGCGGTTGACGCCGAAGAGAACGATGCCGAGGAGGTCCAAGTCAGGGTTGATGGTAACAACCGCATCCAGGCGCCGTGCGACATCCCGAAGTCCCTTACGGGAGGATGCGTCTGTTTTGACTGGGATCAACGCCCATCGTGCTGCAGCTAGGGCAGCTTGCTGGAGGGTTTCCTGGCCAGGAGGACAGTCAATGAAGATGAGGTCGTAGTTCTCGGCCAAACCTTCGAGGCCTTGAGCGAGAGCAGCTTTGGCTGTGGCGGGGTCCTTCTGGGCTTTCAGGGTCAGACCCGCTGCTGCCATGTCCAGGTGGGATCCACCCATGAGGACGTCCAGGTTCTCCCTGATACCGCGGGCCGGCTGCGCCTCAGAACCGAAGACGAGCGTCTGAGCGAGGGCCATCCCATCATCGTTCGCATCGGCGTCCGTATAGCCGAGCTCCTCGGCAAGGTTTCCTTGCGGGTCCATGTCGACCAGCAACACCCGGTATCCGCTTGCAGCCAGCATGCCGCCGATGTTTGCGGCAATGGTTGTCTTTCCGACACCGCCTTTGCCGTTCACTATCGCAATGACGCGATCTAATCCTCGTGACATGTTTCCTCCTTGGTGTCATCGTCTCGGTTCGGGGCGGATACATGAAGGAGGCGCGCCGGTAGTCTGTGAATCGCGTACTGCGTTACTAACAGAGTCCGTAAGTACCTTTACGCCATCGTTGTGAATGTGCCTGGTCCAGTTCCGTCGGCGAGCCGGCCGGAACTCTGTTTGGTCCGAGAATCGTGGCGGCGGCGAGTAGGGAGCAGCCGCTCGCAAAATAACGCCACTAACAGAGTGACGCAGTACGGCAGTACGTCACTAAACAATCAGCCCCGCAGTCCGTGACTCTGTTAGTCCGTGATTCACGGACTAACAGAGTCACCAATGGTTGAGGAGGAGCTACGCTGCGGACCATAGCGAAAGCTGCAGTTCCTCCTCACCGCATGGAGGAATCCAGTAATCCTCGGACTCAGGGTCATAGAAGTCCGATTCGCCTACGGTGCCGTCGTTGTGTCGGTCTAGCCAGGCGTGCCATTGAGCTCGTTCCTTGCGGTACCTGCTGATTTGGTGTTGGCGCTCGATCGTTGTCCCAAGCCGTTCGGCCAGGTCGGACAGGTTGGTTGTGGCGACGATTTCCCACCGACCGTGATGTCTGCGAAGCATTCGGAGATTTTCCATCTCCGCAAGTGCAGTTGTGACGGCGTTTCGGGAGAACCCTGTGGTGCGTACCAATTCCGCCGTGGTTGGGGAGTGCCGGCCTCGTTCAATGGCCTCGTACGCGAGTGCCGCTAGGTCTCCGAGGACGCGAAATACCGGTCTAATAGCGTGGATTTTTCCTTTGCGCCAAGTGAGCTGTCGAGCGGTCGTTTCGTATTCCTGGGGGAGGTGAATCAGGTAGCTATCGGCGTTCTTTCCACGGCCACGTTCGATGCGAGTGAGGATGCCCGCTGTTGCATGCTCAAGAACGGGCAGAAGTCGAGCAATCGTCACATGATCCTTGCCGAGTGCAACTGCGAATGTACGGCAGCCGACATCGAGAACATCGGTCTGATTGGTTCGCATGTAACCCAGGACTGCTCGAAACAGGAACTTGAGGCTTATTCCTAACCGTCCGTATTGGGCAAACCTCGAATCAAGGGTTGCGTACAGAATGTTTTCGAGATCGTTGACGAGCTGGTTGAGCGAGGCTGAGGTGGGATCTGTTGCCCCCCCTGTGAGTTTTGTAGGGCTTGTGTTGTAGTTATGGGCACTCTTCTGGTGATGTGTTCGGGAGGGTTTTTTCTCTGTAATCCACGAGGTTGCTTTGTTCCATTCGGTGGCGAGCAGGCGGTCTGCCTTGGTGCCGTAGAGGGCAGTAAGGCCGGCATAGGGTCCGTTCATGCCGGTGCGTACCTGGTCCAGCGTCCAGTTGCAGGCTGCGAAGTGGTTCAGGACGGCCATGCGGGCTTCGGAATCAGAGGCGTAGCGCTCGGTGTCGTAGAGGCCTGTAAGGGCTACTGAGCGCAGCGGTGAGTGCCGTCCGCTTCGGGTTGTACTGGTTCCGTGCGTTGCGCGGGGTTGGCTAGGTATCGAGCGTTGTGTACGTCGACGTGCGGCGTGAAGTCTGAGCATTTCAGGGGCCAATATCTGGCGCAGTGCGCTGATGGCACTGGTTGGGTTTCGCCTTTTCAGGGTGTCGTACGCTTCCGCCAGCGGTGTGAGCAGCACTTGGTGGCCACCGTATTTGTGGGCGGAGCCGGGTACACGGATACAGCCGTCGGTGATGTTCTGGTGTGGTCCTGGGTCGAGGCTTGCGGCGCGGAACATCAGTGCTTCGATCAGTTCGCGTGCTTCAGCCGCTGGCAGGGACTCCTGCAGGGGCACGTAGATGTGCCGTCCACCGCTGGGGGAGAAGTCTTCGAGGTAACGGATACCAGCCTCGTTGAGAAGCGCGCCCAGCTTGTCCGCGTCATCATCCACGACGGCTTTGCGTGCCTTCGAAGTGTCCAGATCGAGGCACAGCGTGCGCACTGATCCATCGGTCCCGTGTACGAGCACGGCCGCGGGAGCCCGAGGTACAGTCCTGGTGATGGGTGAGGGTGTGCGGGTGCGTGGGTATTGGAAGCGGTCGCCAGTCCAGCGTCCGGTTCGATATACCGGTTGTCCCGCGATCAGCGGCGCTAGTACCCACGCATCGCTGGGGGATATCTCACGGCGTGGCGCAAGCGAATCTGGTGAGCCCAAAGGCATCCGGTGTACACTCTCTACTAGGTTATGGAACCCGAAAACGGGTGACGTGATTGGAGCCCTTCACCCGGCGCCGGCAAGCAATGGGGTGTAGAGCTGAATAACTTGATATGAAGGCCCGCCTACGGCGGGCCTTCTGCTTTAACTGGCCCTAGCGATAGGCAAGGCCTCCTGGTGGCTAATCTGGTCGATTTCAACCGTGGACAAGTGCTGATGGAGCAGTTCCGCGACGTACTCGCTAACGGTGGTTCCTTTAGCTTCAACCACGTCGGCCAGTTTTACGGCGTCGGCGATGGGAAGGCGCGCACCGATGAGATGACGTTCGCCTTTAGTAGGTCGCTGTCGTCTAGTACGTCCGGGAAGAGCCATAACCCCGATTCTTGCGTTAACTGTTACAGCTTCCGCGGAGGGCCGCAGCGTGTCGCACCTATTTTTGGGTCGCATACCGCTCAGAGGCCTTGCGCGACGGCGGCGGCAGCCGCGAGCCAGGCACGTTGTGTAGCGGGTTTGAGGGCTGCGTGGCGGATGCGGCCAGCTTTGAGTGCCTGGTCATAAGGGACTGTGACGACGCGGCGCACGAGGGGTTCGAAACCTGCGGCGATGCGGCGGGCTTCGTCAGTGTCCTCGGGCTTCCACTGGGAGATGATGACGACGGCGTTTTCAGCGAGTTTGGCTGAGTGCTCATCCCTTGCTGCGAGGGTTTGCAGGGTGAGCTTCGCAGCTTCGGCGCGGTCCTCCATGGTCGTTGTGGGGATGACGAGCTGGTTGGTGTGGGTGATCATGGCCCGCCAGTTCGCAGCACGGGCGGTGTTGCCGGAATCCATGACGATCATGCGGTAATACTTCGCGGCCACGGAGTGCACTGAGTCTACTTCGTCAGCGGAGATTTCGTGGTCGCCTTCGTCGTTTTCATCAGAGCGCAGTACGTCGTACTTGTCCTCGGTCTGGTGGTGTACGTAGTGCGCCAGCAGGGCGTTGTGGGCAAGAGGGGAGAGCAGCTGCTCTTTATCGCGCAGCAGATCCAGCACACTCGATGAGTGGGGGCCTTGCTCGGTGCGCCAGCCCAAGGTGCCCTGGTTCTCGTTGTTGTCCCACGCGAGGACTCCACCGCCGCCGTAACGGGCGAACACAGCGGCCAGGGCCGCAACGGTGGGGGTCTTGTTCGCACCGCCCTTGCGGTTCACCACGGCGATAGTGCGCGGGCCGGGCCAGTGCTGGGAAACAGCGTGGATATCGGCGCGTTCGGCCAGCTCAGTTTCGGAAGGAGTCATGCGGATCCCCAAGCGTGTCAGGAAGCCGCGGAACCCCTGGGTGGCTGGCTGCACCACCGGATCGCTAATCAGGAAGGAGGTTTCCTTCAAGCTGCGGCGGGAAAGAACTTCAGGCGCTGGAGCGGGCACTGAGGACGGGACGGAGGTTATCGGCGGCTCAGGGGCGCTGGAAGGCTCCTGCGCGAACGATTCTTTGTCTTCGGTTCCTTCTTCATCGATGTGGACGATGGTCGGCGGTGATGGTGTGCTGACGGGCTTTTCGGCACGGCGTCTGCGGCCTTTGGTCTCAGCTGTAACTTCGTCAATGTTCCCGTCAGGATGCACGACGAGTTCACCGTCGCCTTCGGGGCCTTCGGTGTAGACGCGTACCGGGCGGCTGAGCACTCCGGCTAGGTCAGTGACAATCGTCAGGGCCTCGCGGCGCAGTGCGGTTTCATCGGAGGCGTCGATGGGCCGGGAGTTCCCTGCGATCACGACTTCTCCTGTGCCGTTGGCGCGAACTATGGCCCGGATATGGGGGAAGGTCGAGACTTCGGTCTGGCTGGTGGTCATGGTGATGTTTTTCCTTACGTCAGAGGCGGACCGGTAAGAGTCGGTTGATTCGTTCTAGTGGTCGTTCTGCTTAGTTGGCACCTTCGGGCGGGTAGAGCCGGTTTACCTTCCACGGCTCATCCTGACCCTGGCGGAGCAGCTGCACCCTGTAGTCGCCTATGTCGGTGGGTACGGTAGCGATGACACCGAAGCCGTTGGCTTCATCGATCTCCAAGGTGGCGGGGCCGGTCACTTCGGTGACTGGCACGTTCGCCGGGTCTACCGACGAGTAGGAAACGGTGGCGTCAGGGGTGAGCCAGCGGGCGAAGTCATTGGCCCATTGCGTTTCCTCAACCTCGGGGCGGGCAAAATCGCGCATGGCGTTCACGGCAACCTCTTTGGCTGCCTCCTCAGCTTCGGGGGTCCATTCCGGATTCTCGGGAACGTCCGTATCGGGTGCCTGCGGGCCGCCTCCGACGCTGTGTGAGGGCGTGTAGGTGCTGGTGGGGGGCGGTT
The DNA here is from genome assembly GCF_900099735.1 of Arthrobacter subterraneus. GTDB lineage: Bacteria > Actinomycetota > Actinomycetes > Actinomycetales > Micrococcaceae > Arthrobacter_D > Arthrobacter_D subterraneus. The sequence goes on from NZ_FNDT01000034.1 coordinate 13,069, forward strand.
CGGGCGTGGGGGAGTCCTCATTGGTGGCGCCGGTCCTGTCACCGCTGAAACATGCTGTGCAGAGCAGCACCGCTGCGGCTGTCACACCTAAGGTGCTGGCCCGTAGAAACGTCTTACGGGTCTGACTGGCTGTGTAGTGAGTCATGGTCGCGTGTTCTCCTTAGTCGTCGCCGGGAAAGTAGAGGTAGGCGCTGACCTCGCCTGGCTGAATGTTGCGGGTGCTGTACTGGTGATCGTTCGGCGGTGCCATGCCGTTGTATTCCTCGATCGCCACGGTGCCGTCGTCGTTGATTCCAGCGACAATGGCGACGTGTCCGACCGCACCGGCTCCGCCGACGTTGGCCGCGTAGTAGGCCACGGCACCGACTTCTGGTTCTTGTCCGGTGTCCCAGCCTTGACGGTGCCAGGCGTTGATCCACGTTTCGGCGTTCCCGAGGGCAAGGTCTGAGTTGTGGAACTTCCACGGTTCGCTAGTGACCCCGGCCATGGCGTTCAGCCGCCAGAGGGCAAAGTCAGTGCATTCCCGGTTGTACATGCCCAGTGAGGAGACTGCCCCTGGTGGGCAGGTTCCACCAATCGCGCAGAAGGGGGCGTTCGGCCAAGGCAGGTCGTCACCTTCACCGCCGAGCTGCGGTCCACCGGAAAGGCAGGTTTCGAGTCCTTCAATGTCAGCGACGGCGGCAACGACGTCGATAGCGTCGGCCCAGTACGGCTCGTAGTGGAAGGGATCGGCGTTGCGCTGGGCTTTGTGGGCGGCTTCGGTGGGGGAGAGGGATTCCCAGCCTTCGACTTTTTGGAGTGCTTTGAAGAAGTTGGTCGCGCTCGTGGCGGGGTCCATACGGTCTTCGTAAGATCCCCACGCGCCGTTATCGCGCTGCTGGAAGAGGCCACGACTATCCGGGCCGGCTCCGTCGCCACGGTCGAGGACCTGGAGGCTCGATTCACCCATGGCGGTCATGACGCCGATGGTCTGGCCCTTGACACTGAGATTCAGTGCCTTGCCCGCGCTGACAATCAGGGCGGCGTTGACGAGCTGTTCACCGGAGTATCCGGCGACGGACTCTGTTGGAAGGTCCCCAGGAACTATGTCTGAACTGTTTGTGGGGGTGCAGTCATTCGCGGAGGCCGGCTGTTCTGTGCCGCCCAAAAGCACCACCAACAGAATCAGTCCAAAAAACAACGCCGGCACCACTGCCAGCGCTGCGTAAAAGAGACCTTTTGACTTCAAACCGTTCCCCCATGGTCGGCTACTTACTCGCGGTTCTGGTTAGAACCTTCCTGCAATTTGGCTTTCAGGTCCTCCCGCAGAATGATCCAGTTGTTTCCCAGCCGGTAGGCCGGGATGGTTCCTTCTTTGAGGTACTTGTAGGTCGTTTTGATGGTGATACCCAGAATCTCTGCCGCTTCTTCCGGCGACAGCTTCTCGGCATAAGGCGCGAAGAGTGCGTCGAGGTCACTCACTTCCCCACCAACTACCAGCATGGATAAACCATACAACTCTAGTTCCTAAAAACATAACTTGGTTCCTTCGAATGCCCATGGAGTGATACTTTTACTTGTGGCAGCCGCCCGTGACTGTCACCTTCGCTAACTAGAATCATCTCTGATTCGGAAGGGGGACATATGAATCAGCAGCGGAATGCCTGGATTGCAGCCGTAACACCGGCTCCAACAAAGGTCGAGAACGAGCCTGTAGCAGTTCCGCTACCACCATTGACGGGTGCCGCTCTACCTCAGAAAGGCATTCCTGAACCTGACGCCGCAGACCGGTTACCACGGCGGTACGTGTCCGGTTCAGCCTCGTTATGGATCGTAGGTGTCCACGGGGGAGCGGGAGAAAGCGCGGTAACGCGTTTGATCGACGGGTCCCGTTCCACGCAGCACACCTGGCCAGCACTTGAGGATGCGGGGATGCCTCCCCTTGTTCTGCTGGTCTGCCGGTCCAATATGAACGGGCTAGAAGCGGCACGGCGGGCGCTCATCGAGTGGGCCGCGCCGCAAGCACCACAGGTGGAACTTCTGGGGCTGGCCGTACTGGCTGACGCTCCGGGAAAACTCCCCAAAGAACTCCGCGACTTGGAAACCATTGTCGGCGGGGGAGCACCGCGCCTCTGGCATCTGCCATGGGTGGAAGCCTGGCGGACAGGCGACGTGGCACCAGAACGACTGCCACGCGAAACCCGCAAATTCATCACCGAAGTCAATTCACTGCTGCCCTGAAACCGGGCAGCGGCGCCGCCTCTGATTGAAAGGTCTCACCATGCTCCACACAGCAGCCCTCACCCTCCAGATCTCGGCTGTAGACATCCTCGCCCAAGTGCCAAACCCCGGCGGGGGTGAAGCCCCTCCCGGTTCAGAAGGACTACTCACCATCCTGAAGTGGGCCGCATGGATCGCCCTCGCCC
>NZ_FNDT01000020.1 GCF_900099735.1 Arthrobacter subterraneus
GGGGCAGTCAGTTCCGGTCCCGCAAGTTCGTCTCCGCACTGCACGCCAGCGGCTTGAAGGGCTCGATGGGCAGGGTCGGTGCATGCGGCGATAACGCGGCCATGGAATCGTTCTTCGCCCTGCTGCAGAAGAACGTGCTGAACCGGAAACGGTGGGAAACACGCCAAGAACTACGCCTCGCCATCATCACCTGGATCGAGCGAACCTACCACCGCCGGCGACGGCAGAAAGCCCTCGGTAAACTAACCCCGATCGAGTTTGAGACAATCAACAACATGGCGCTAGCCGCCTAGAAACTATCAACCCCACGAGTCAACCAAAACGTGGGCAGTCCCGTCTGCGGCACAAATCAGGCGAATAGTGGAAGTACTACTTTCACTATTGCCAAGCGTCGAACAGCTGGAAGCAAAACTGGCCGACGACGGTCCACCAGCATGATCACCAGGGGGAACGCATGACAGTACAAACCAGCTACCGGAAAGAGCGCACAAGCGTCAGTGCCCTACGCCTCGACGTCATTCAACTCGAAGTCCTGGGGGCGCACTGACCGTGCTGCTTACCTTCATTGATGAATCTGCTCGAGGACAGAAGTATTACTACATGGGCGCACTCCTAGTCGGATCGCAGGCCGCGGTGCAAATAGAGAAAAGTTTCGACCAGATCGGCGCTATGGTGGCGTCTCAGGTCCGCGGATTCGATCCAAAGACCGAATTGCACGCCTACGAACTGTTTCAAGGAAAAGCACTCTGGAAAGACGTGCCCGTTTCGTTGCGGGTCAAGGCTTCCCGCCTGGCCGCGAAAAGTCTTCACCAAGCGGGCGCAAAGTTCGTATTTAGGGGAATCGACGTACCAGCACTTGAGCGGAAGTACAGCAAACCACACGAGCCACATGCGCTGGCGTTGTGTCACGCGCTGGAGTCGGTTCAGAACGTCATCAATTGGGACTATAACAACGAAGAGTTCGCGCTCGTTCTAGCCGACGAGCATCATTCAGCACCGGATAGCAGGAGTCGGTTCGGAAATCTTAAGAACGGTGCCTTGGAGGGATTCACAAAGGTTCCACTTCATAATTTCCTCGACACAATCTACTTCGGGCCATCGCACCACAGCAGGTTACTTCAGGCAGCCGATATCGCAACCTTTTTCACTAACCGCTATATGACAGTCGAGGAAAATCATCCGGTAGCGAGAACTGCCATGGCCTCGATCCAGACCAGCCTGATGTCAATCACTCGCTACAAGTACATCTGGTCACCAACCTGACCTGACAGCACGAAACCCCGCTCAGTGGCGGGGTTTCGGATGGGCGGGAGGCGTTTCCGCGTCCTACTTTCCCAGCATAACATTCAGCCGTAGATCGACAAACAGGGGGAACAGATGACACTACAAACCAGCTACACCGAAGCCGACTGGGAGGGCCTCACCCTCGAGGTCCTCGCCGAACCGCTCGGCTGGGAACCTAAAGCCGGCGAGTACATAGCACCCGGCTCCGGCGAACGCGATACCTGGGACGAGCTGCTCATCCGCCCCCGCCTTCTCGACGCACTCCGCCGGCTCAACCCCGACGTCCCCGCCGAGTACATCAAGCAGGCACTGGCCGACATCACCTCCCCGAAGTCGCAGGACGCCCTCACTGAGAACCACCGCATCCACCGGTTCCTCGTCGAGGGCTATCGACTCAGCTACATCGACTCCGACGGCACCGAACAGAACCCAACGCTCCGCCTTCTCAGCACCGAACCCGCCGACAACAACTGGCTCGCCGTCAACCAGGTCACCCTGCGGCAGGGAGATTACCGCCGTCGCCTCGACGTCGTCCTCTACTGCAACGGCATGCCGGTCAGCATCCTCGAACTCAAAAAGGCCGGCAGCGCCCATGCCGACGTCGGCGGCGCCCACGCCCAACTCCGCACCTACCTGCGGGAATTCCCCATGGCGTTCCGGTTCTGCGTCTTCGCGCTCGTCTCGGACGGGATCATCGCCCGCTACGGCACCCCGTTCACACCGTTCAACCACTTCTCTCCCTGGAACGTCGACGGCGACGGTAACCTCGTCAAGCCCGGCCAGATCGTCGACGGCGAACCGATGCATCCGCTCGAAACCGCCCTCCTCGGCCTCTATGAGCAGCTCCGCTTCCTGCAACTGACGACGTCGTTCACCGCCTTCGATGAAGGGTCCGACGGACTCTCCAAACGCATCGCCAAACCGCACCAGTACTTCGCCGTCAACAAGGCCGTGGGAAGCACGGTCCAGGCGGTCGAGAGCAACGGCAAGGCCGGCGTCGTCTGGCACACCCAGGGCTCCGGCAAGTCAATGGAGATGGAGCTTTACGCCAACCAGGTCGGGCGGCATCCGCGGCTGCGGAACCCCACCATCGTGGTCATCACCGACCGCAATGAACTCGACGGACAGCTCTACGAGACGTTTGCCCGCAGCCTGCTCCTGCCCGGCACGCCTCAGCAGATCCGCAAGCGTTCCGAGCTCCGCGAGGAACTCAGCAACCGCACCACCGGCGGCATCTACTTCACCACGCTGCAGAAGTTCGGCCGCAGCAAGGACGAGCGCGACGCCGGCCACGACCACCCGCTGCTGTCCGACCGGCGCAACATCATCGTGGTCGTCGACGAGGCGCACCGCAGCCACTACGACGACCTCGACGGCTACGCCCGCCACCTCCGCGACGCCCTGCCCAACGCCACGCTGATCGCGTTCACCGGAACGCCGATCTCCTTCGAGGACCGCAATACCAAGGAGGTCTTCGGCGAGTACATCGACATCTACGACCTCTCCCGTGCCGTAGAGGACGGCGCCACCGTGCCCGTCTACTTCGAGCCGCGGCTGATCAAGGTCAACCTCGCCGAGTCGGTGACGCAGGAGGACCTCAACCTCGCCGCTGACGAGGCAACCCGAGGCCTCGACGACACGGAACGTGCGCGCCTTGAGCAGAGTGTCGCCGTCGTCAATGCGGTGTACGGGGCGCCGGAGCGGATCAAGTCGCTCGCCGCGGACCTGGTGGCGCACTGGGAGGACCGGCGGACGCAGATGACCAAGTTCATCGACAAGCCGGGCAAGGCGCTGATCGTCGGGGCCACGCGGGAGATCTGCGCGAACCTGTATTCGGCGATCGTGGCGCTGCGGCCGGACTGGCACTCGGGTGATCTCGACAAGGGCCGCATCAAGGTCGTTTACTCGGGCGATGCCACCGACGTACCGCCGGTCAGCACGCACGTTCGTCGCGACAGCGCCAACGCGTCCATCAAGGAGCGGCTCAAGAACGTCGACGATGAGCTGGAACTGGTGATCGTCAAGGACATGATGCTCACCGGGTACGACTCACCGCCCCTGCACACCCTGTACCTGGACCGGCCGCTGAAGGGTGCGCTGCTGATGCAGACGCTCGCCCGCGTGAACCGCACGTTCCGCGGCAAGCAGGACGGGCTGCTGGTGGCCTACGCTCCACTGGCGGACAACCTGGCCAAGGCGCTGGCGGAGTACACGGACACCGACCAGGCGCGGAAGCCGATCGGCAAGAACATCGACGAGGCGGTGGGCATCGCCACCGACCTGGTGCAGGAGCTGCGCACCTTGCTGGCCGGCTATGACTGGAAAGCGGTCCTGCACCGCGGCGGCCCCAGGGCATTCCTGAACGCGGTCAGCGGCGCGGCCAACTATCTGCGTGACCCCGGCACTCCCGGCAACAAGCCCGACGACGACGGCGAAACGCTTGCTGACCGGTACCGTCGCATTTCGGGACAGTTGGCGCGGGCATACGCGCTCTGTTCCGGACGACTGGTGGAGTTGCGGCCGGAGATCCAGGTGTATGAGGAGATCCGGGTCTGGATGGCGAAGTTCGACGCCGAGGACCGGCAGTCACGGGGCGAGCCGATCCCAGCCGAGATCCAGCGCATGCTCAATGAGTTGATTGCGACGGCCACCGCTTCCGGTGAGGTCGTGGACATCTACGAGGCGGCGGGGATGCCGAAGCCGTCGCTCGATGATCTGACGCCGGAGTTCGTTGCGGCGACGCGTCAGGCACGGAATCCGCAGCTCGCGATTGAGGCGTTGCGGAAGACCCTCATTGAGGAGTCGACCCGGGTTGCGCGTAACAACGTGGTGCGGCAGCGGGCGTTCGCGGAGCGGATCGCCGAGCTGATGAACAAGTACACCAACCAGCAGCTCACTTCAGCAGAGGTCATCGCGGAGCTGGTCGAGATGGCGAAGGAAGTGGCTGCAGAGTCGAAACGCGGTGAGCGTTTTTCGCCTCCGTTGAATGACGACGAACTCGCTTTCTACGATGCCGTCTCGCAGAACAAGTCTGCGGTGCTGGAGCAGGGGGACGATGTACTCGCGAAGATCGCGAGGGATCTGGTCGAGGTGATGCGTCGCGATGTGCGGACCGACTGGACTGTGCGGGACGACGTCCGGGCGAAGCTGCGGTCTTCGATCAAGCGGCTTCTCGTCAAGAACGGGTATCCGCCGGACAAACAGCCGGGGGCGATCAAGCTGGTGATGGAGCAGATGGAGTCAATGGCGCCGCGGTTTGCGGAAGCACGGGGGTAGCGCCCGATACGCTGTTTCTCATGACTCTTCTCGCGGCTCCTACGTACTCGGGATGGTGCCGTCCGCCCTTCGAATGGCTGGCTTATGGGCGCTGAGTGGATTCTGGCGAGAGACGTCAGAGGGGAAGTCCACAAGGACATCTTCGATGCATTGGTCGAGCTGGAGGATGCCGGTTGGCGTCTTCGAAGACAGGGCCACAAGTTCTATATCTACTGTCCGTGCGGGGAGGATGGTTCATCCATCCGCATCAACGGCACTCCGCGTAGCCCCACCTGGCATGCGCAGCAGATAAGAAGGGACGCGTCTCGGTGCCCTGACAGGCACGATCTACTCCGAAGGCGAACATAGCTGTTTACAATTGACAACACCGCGTCGTAGGTGGCCTACTGGGTACATGCCACCTACGGAACCGCTGGAACTTCGGTTAAGTCTCCGCCCTTTGAGCGAGGCTCAGGAGGACTTCCTTTGCGATGAGTGGGATGCCCACATTTCCCGCCACGGGAAGCAAACTTTCGCCGCAGTGCTCCTTGCAGGGCCGGCCCTGGATTCATTCTTCGACCTCGCTAAATCACTCGATGGTGCGGGCATCGAAATTCTCTCCGTCGTCCAGGACCTTGTCACCGCTTCTGAAATTGCTGAGCGTCTCGAGGTATCGCGACAGGCAGTAAACAACTGGTGCCGCGGAACACGCAAGGCGGCTTCCGACTTTCCTGAACCCGTTGTCCTCGCGGGCGCGCACCTTTGGGACTGGGGCCAGGTTGTTCAGTGGGCTCGCACTCATCTCGTGGTGAACGATGCCGTCCAGTACCCGTCGCCTGATGAAGTTGCGATCCTCAATGGCCATCTCGCCTCGGCGCGCCAGCATGCGAAGGGATGGCTCACCGCGGCAGTCGATCCGTCTATGGCCAGGAAAGCAATGTAAGGACCGCCATGGCAATGGGTGCACCAATGAGTTCTGAACAGCACGAACATAACGTCGACGAGCTCGAGGAGAGCGACGATGCACAGGCGTTTGACGCCGCCATGGCCGAGGAAGGCGATAACGTTCCGTGGGAGCAAGCGCTCGTTGAGTTCGGCTGGTCCGACCCGAAGATCTAGATCCCATCCCACCTCGTGGCCAGGAAGACGACGGCGCCGCCCTCCTCACCGCTGCTACCTCGCCCGCACCGTGTTGGACCGCGCTGACTCCGGACTGCTGCCGAGCTTGTTCGTGGCCACAACGCTGAACGAGTAGTAGCTGCGTGACCGCAGTCCGGTCACCGTGACGCTGGCCACCGAGGCTGAGACGGACAGCGCCGCGATCCTGCTGGTGCCCGAGTAGACGTACAGGGTTTGCCCGGTCAGCGGCGAACCGCCGTCGCTGCCCTTGGTCCAGGTCACCTTTGCCGATTTGCTGCCCGCAGTGGCCTTGACATTGGTTGCGGCTGCCGGCTTGGTGGCCGTCGTCGTCGTTCCTGTGCCGACATAAAGCAGCCGGTTCGGCGTGCCGGTCGATGCTCCCGCAATGGCCCCCGTCGTGGAGGCCCCGGTGATATTGGTTGCCACCTGGGCCGGCGTGAGTGCCGGATTCTGGGAAAGCACGACGGCGGCAGCACCGGCCACGTGCGGTGAAGCCATGGAGGTGCCGTTCAGGGTCGCAACCGCGGTATTGGAGGTGTGATAGGCCGATGCAATCCCGACGCCGGGCGCATAGAGGTCAACGCAGGAACCGGTGTTGGAGAAGGAGGCCTGTCGGTCCGAGGAATCGCTCGCCGCAACAGTGAGCGCGGCTGAAACCCGTGCCGGGGAGCTGGTGCACGCGTCGACAGCTGAGTTGCCGGCAGCGACGGCAGCGGTGACGCCGTCGTTGATGACACTCTGGAGCGCGGCATCAACGGTGGAGTTCGCCCCGCCGCCCAGGCTCAGGTTCACCACAGCGGGTACGCCGGCAGCGTGGTGGGCGGCGACCCAGTCCAGGCCGGCGACGACGTCGGACATGTAACCGCCGCCGTCGCAGTTGAGGACGCGGACCGGAATCACCGTGGAGGACTTCGCGATGCCGTAGGTGGTGCCGGCTACCGTGCCGGCCACGTGGGTGCCGTGTCCGTTGCAGTCGGAGGATCCGCGGCCGTCCGCGATGGTGGTGTATCCGGCGGCGACCCGACCGCCGAAGTCGGCGTGGGAAGCCAGAACGCCGGTGTCCACGACGTATACGTTGACGCCCGCGCCGGCGGCAGGCGGCGTGTAGGTGGAGGAGAGGGGCAGGGTCCGCTGGTCGCTGCGGTCCAGTCCCCACGGAGCGTTGGACTGGGTATTGGAGATCCGGACGGGAAGATCCTGCTCGACGGCCACGACGTTCGGTGCGGTAGCGAGCGCTGCGGCTTGTGCCGGCGTCGTCGTAATCACGGCGGCACGGACGGCAGTGGAAAAGGTGCGCCCGACAGCCTTACCCGACTTCCGCAGGGAAGCGGCGGCCGCAGCGACGTCGGTGCCCGGCGCATAGCGCACCAGATAGCGGACCGGGTCTTCGCCGGTTGCGGGTGCGGCGGTTGCGGCGCCCGGAACGAAGGCGCTCAGGGCGACCGCTGTGATAGTTGCGGCGGTGAGAGCGCGGAATGATGGGCGCACTGTGTACCTTTCAGGTCCGAAGGTGGGCGGAGAAGTTCGACAACGGTTGGTCGCCGGATGACTTTCCCACAACCAAGCTATTCGTGCGCCAGACGTTGCGGCTCGGATCTTGGGAAAGCCTCAGGGAAAGCTGACCGAGCTGCACCAAAAGCTGCGTGTTTCATACCGAGCGGGCTACACCCGTCCCAGGGCACCGATGATCAGAACTTTTCAGGCCGAAGTACAGAGACGTCGCTGATGAAGAGGATCATCGCGTAGTTCTCGTAGTAATGGTCGCGGACATACGCTGCGATCCTCTCGGCGGTCGGTTCGTCGCAGACCACTTCCAGGCGGATGTTCGCGTCGGTTTCCCAGCCCGCGCTTCGGGCGCCGCGGTGCCCCTTCCCCCGTGCGTCCGTGATCGTGTAGCCGTGCGCACCGAGCTTTTCCACATCCTGCACCAGGACAGTTTCCAGTGCCGCTTCAGTGACAATGGTCAGCAGCTTTCGGGTGAAACTTTCCATGCTTTATCTCTCCCTAACCGTGGATCCACGTCGCGATTGAATAGTAAATGGGAATGCCCAACAGTACGTTGAAGGGGAAGGTGACCCCGAGCGATGCCGCCAGTGACAGGGTGGGATTGGCGTCCGGGACGGACATTCGCATGGCTGCCGGCACCGCGATGTAGGAGGCGCTGGCAGCGAGAGTGGCGAGCATGGCGGTTCCGCCGAGCGAAAGCCCGAGGACGGTTCCCAATCCAGCGCCGATCAATCCCGAGAACAGCGGCATCGCGATGCCGAACGCCACCAGGAACAGCCCGTGCCGGCGAAGACCACCGATCTGGGCAGCGGTGATCAGACCCATTTCGAGGAGGAAGAGAGCCAGGATCCCCTTGAACAGGTCAAAGAACAGCGGCTCTATCGAGGACAGACCGTCCGGGCCGGCGATCCACCCTATGAACAGCCCGCCCATCAGCAGGACGATGCCCTTGCCGCCGAAGACCTCGTGGGCAACAGAGCCCCAGCGCGTTCCCCGGGAGAATCCCCGCGCCAGCACAATGCCGACCAGGATGGCGGGCACCTCCAGCAGGACGAGCAGCAGCGGCATGTGCTCCTCGAAAGCCACCTCGCGGCTGCCGAGGTAGGCGACGGCCACGGCGTACGTACCCACGCTCACGGAGCCATAGTGGGCGGCAATGGACGCCGCGTCGGCACGCTTGAGCCGCCCGATATAACGCAGGACCGGAAAGGCCAGCAGCGCCAGTGCGAAGCCCATGACGACGACGGCGAGCATCTGCGGTACCAGCGCTCCGAACGGTTGCCGGGCAAGTTCAATGCCGCCCTTGAGACCGATGGAGAGCAGCAGCACTATGGTCACCAGCTCATAGACAGCTGCCGGCAGACGCAGTTCGGAGCGCAACAGACCCGCGGCTGCGCCGAGCAGGAAGAACAGGATGACGGGGTCAATCATGGAACCATCGCACCACATGCGCTATCTAAAACACGAATTACATTACGTGCAACAGGTAGCGGTTATGCTGGAGCGTGGCCGACTGGACATTTCTCAGCAATCACGCGCATGTACTGATCTGTATCGCGCGGGACCCGGAGCTGCGCATGCGGGACATCGCAGCGAGCGTCGGGATCACCGAACGGGCGGCACAGCGGATCGTCGCGGAACTGGTGGACGAGGGCTATCTGGAGATACAGCGCAGTGGACGGCGCAATACCTACCTGATCCACTCTGATGTCCCGCTGCGCCATCAATTGGAGGCGCACCACAGCATCGGTGAGCTCCTTGGGACACTGGGGGACGCCGGCGAAGGCTGACCGGTTATATCCGGCTACACCCGCCCGAGGGCACCGATGTCTTCCAGGAACTGCTCGTGAACCTGTTCGCTGACCGTGGTCCGGGTATCGTCGATCGCATCGAGATAGTCCTGGGTGGACGGGCCTTTTCCGGGCTCCCGCTCCCCCGGGCCGCTGCCGTTCCCGTAAACGGCTTTCTCCAGCGCACGCTGGGAAGCGCTGCGGGCTGCGTACTCAATGTCAGCCGGGGTGAAGCCATCGGTGCGGCGCACCAGAAGGTCCACATCGACGTCGTTCACTACGGAAGCCGGAATGAAGCGCTGCCACATGGCCTCGCGGGCCTGATGGTCCGGCAGGCCGATGGGGATGACGTAGTCGAAACGCCCGTGGCGCAGGAAGGCGGAATCCAGGGTGCGGATGAAGTTCGTGGCGCAGATGAGCAGCCTGCCCGGCTGTTCGCGGAACGCCGGGATGATCTTCAGGAGCTCGTTGGTGACCCCCTGGAGCGGCGACGGCGGTTCACCCGACCGGTGCGACGCGATTTCCTCGACCTCATCAATGAAGACGACGGCGTGCTCCAGCTCCGCGATCTGCAGGAACGTCTCCCGGAGCGCTCCCGCCAGCCCCTGCGGATCAGCTGCCAGCCGTGACGGGAAAACCTCCACAAACGGCCATTCCAGCCGGGAGGAGATTGCCTTTGCGAAGGTGGTCTTCCCGGTTCCGGGCGGGCCGAAGAGAACGACGGCGCGCGGCGGCACCACGCCGAATTCATCCGCCAGATCAGCCTTGGCCAGTGGCAGGACCAGACGACGCTCCAGCAGCTCCTTCTCCCGGTGCATGCCTGACACGTTTTCCCACAGCCCGCGGGCCAGCACCCTCCCGCCGAGGGAGCTCAGGGGCTCGAGCTCCTGGCGCTGGACCGGGATGATCCGTTCGAAGTAGCGCAGGTTCTGCTTCATCGCGAAGCCCCTGCTGATGAAGGCGCCCACCCGCGTTTCGGCTTCCGGCATCAGCGCTGAGAGTTTGGTCAGCCCGTGCGGAGCCATCCGGCTTTCCACGGCTGCGAGCAGAGCGGTTCCGATTCCGCGGCTGCGGTATTCGGGGAGGATGGCCAGGAACACGATCCAGCCCTGGTCGTGGGCGGCCCGCCCGACTGCTGCGCCGATCACCTGGTCATTTTGGACCGCGACGACGGCGTGATCCTTCTCGCAGGATGCCAGCACTTCGGAGAGCGAATAGACGGGCTCGACGTTGTTTGCCTTGACGGTTTCCCAGAGGTGCAGGATGCCGTCCAGGTCGGTCGAGTGGAAGTCTCGAACCCGCCACTTCGTCATGGTGTGCCTTTCCTTGCCGGATGTCCTCTCCACTCTCCAGCATTTCCGCCTGATGTGGGGCTGTTGTGGATGAGAAGAAACGCCGTTCTTCGCGCGAGAGGAAAAATGGCCCTCATGGAATCGCTGTTCCTGGTCGGATCCGAAAATGTCACACCCGGATGATTGAGTGTTTTGTATGAAGAACGTGGTTGGGGGTGCCGGTCCTGGGACGGGTGGCGGCGCTGGTGATGAAACTGATCCCGCTGGTGGTGGTGCTCGTGCTGGTGGTGGTGAACGGTTGCCGGTGCCGTGGTCGGTTTCGGAGGCCGAGCTGGAGCAGGCGTACGCTGAGGCCGACCTGCCTTGGCTGGAGATGCCGCTTGGCCAGGCGTTGGGACTGGACTGGGACGATGAGTTCGACGACGACGGTCATGATGAGCGTGTCCGCGCTGCGCGGGAATCAGCGTCGGCATTCGAACTGATATCCCTCCTGCAGGACGTTCCAACACCGGAATCCCGGCGGTCGCGGACAATTACTGATGCGCTGAATCTCCTGCGGGCAGTGGACCGTCTATCCTCCTGGGCCGCCGCCCGGCAGGCTTTCCTGATCGCCGAGGTGTTCGACCACATTCAAGGAATGGACGGAACTCAGGGGCCGAGATCCGGCCAGGGAGAGCACGGGCAGAGTGGGGCGGATTCCCGGCTTAGCTTCACCCTCGCGGCGCAGGAGATCGCCCCGTTGTTGCGGGTTCCGGGGCGGACCGCCCAGCGGATGCTCGGCGACGCTCTCCGGCTGACGCAGGATCTGCCGGGGACATGGGCGGCGTTGGAGGAGGGCAGGGTCAGCCCGGTGCAGGCGCAGGTCCTGGTGGAGGAATCCGGGTCCCTCCCCCTCGAAGCCCTACCCACTTTTGAGGAGACGGTCCTGGGATCCGCTGGTGCGTTGACCCGCCCGAAACTGGCACGCCGGTGCCGGCGGGTCCGGGAGGAACTCCACCCGGAATCGATCACTGTGCGCAGGGCACGGGCGGTGCAGGACCGTTCGGTGAGTGTTCAGCCGGAGCAGGACGGGATGGCGTGGCTGGGGGCGTACCTGCCCGCGGAGCAGGCGCACGGGATTTTCAACCGGGTCGACGCCGCCGCCCGCTCCCTCCAAGGCCCCACTGAGGCGCGGATCCTGTCCCAGTTACGGGCCGACGTGTTCGCTGATGTCCCGACCCACACCTGTACCGGGGACGTGAAGAAAGGCACCGGGTTCCGCGGGATCGGGGCCAGCGTATTCGTCACCGTCCCGGTCATGACCCTCCTGGGGCATAAGCGAAGCGACTGGCAAAACCTCCTCACGAATGCGACGGAAGACGACGCGGAGGCTGGAGTCGGGGCCGGCGCCGGGGGCATCAAGGGTTTCGGCGGAAAGAGCGCGGAACGTAGCGGCGGCGCCGGTGGCACCGGCGACGGTGCCGATGGTCCTGGCACCCGGTCGTCCGGCTTCGCGGACCCTGACCCCGGTGCCGGTGCCGGAGCCGGCGTGGATGGCCGGAAGCCCCGCGCCGGCACCGCCCCCGGTGTTCCGGACGTGTCCGGGTGTCAGAACGGCCTGTTGGACGGGTACGGCCCGATCGACCCGGACACCGCCCGCAGCCTCGCCGCGCACGCGCCGAGTTTCACCCGGATCCTCGTCCACCCCGAAACCGGGGCGGTGCTCAGTGTCGGCAGGGACCGGTACCGGCCACCCAAACACCTCCAGGACTGGGTAAGGATCACCCACCCCACCTGTACCCATCCGGGGTGTAACCGGTCATCCTGGACCTGCGACATCGACCACCTCACCCCCTGGGCGCACGGCGGGCATACTGCGCTGGAGAACCTCGGACCCAGATGCAAACTCCACCACATGATCAAAACCGAAGGGATCTGGCCCGCCGGCAAAGACCAACACGGCACCCCTCACGTCACCTCACTGGGCGGGAAAACCTACACCACCCTCCCCGAACCACCACCACCCTTCTAAGGCCCAGGCGGCTTGAATAGGCGCATAACGGACTCGCCGAACCTCCCCGGTTGGTGTCACGCGCAAAGTCACGGGCGTGGCTCGGTCTCCGCTGCCCAGGGTTTGCCGCCGCGCAGGGCTACCGGTCAGATGAACAGCGCGGATCAGTGAACGCTACCCGAACCGGCGTGGGTTAGTCGTCGCTGCGCGAAGAACCCACGCCGCCCGAACCGGTTGGGGTTAGTCGCTGCCCGAAGAACCCTCGCGGCTGGCTTCCTCCTGGCGCTCCTGCAGCTTCTGTTCTGCTTCCCGACGCCGATGCAGCATCGCCTGCTCGTCCTGGTTGCCGCTGTGCTCATCAGGAGTCTTCCGTTTGGGCCGGGCGGCGACGTTGTGCTCGTCTTCGTGGGAAGTCTCACTCATGCCAACCATGCTCCCACCGGCCATCCAGGAAGGGAACCGGCAGACAGTAGAAAAGCAAAGCGAACCGCCTCAGGTGCGCCCGGCAACCCAAAGCGAACCCAACCCCAGCGACCCAGCCGCAAACCGGGACCGGCCAGCCTAGCGAGACCGAACCCGAAACCGCAGCGTCACCAACTGGAACGGCCGCAGCGAAAGCGCCACACCGTCGTCATCGTCGATGAATTCAACGGAAAGAGGCCGCTCCAGCAGATCGGTCACCTCCACCGACGAGTACCCGAACCCAGTGGAAAGCACCGCCGACGCCCTACCGCCGAACGCCTCATACAGCCGCACAATGACATCGCCGCTGCGGTCCTCTGCCAACTTCACGGCTTCCACCACCACCGCCGGGTTGGACACCGTCACCACCGGTTCAACCGAGGTCGTACCCACCCCCGCAACCGCGCGAACCGGCAGGTTCACCCGGTACCCCTCCGCAACCGCCTCGGCCACCCCGGACGCCGGCCGCAGCGAGAACCGGAAACAGTGCGAGCCCTGGTCAGCCTGCGGATCCGGAAACAGCGGCCCCCGCAACAGCGATGCACGCACCAATGTATGCGGCACCCCGGAGGGCGATTCCACCCGGGAAATGTCATACCCATACGTCGAATCGTTCGCCAACGACACCCCGAACCCGGGCTCCCCCACGTGCACCCAGCGGTGCGCCACCGTCTCAAAACGCGCGGCATCCCAGGACGTGTTCACGGCGGTAGGCCGCTGAATGTGCCCGAACTGGATTTCCGACGCCGCCCGGTCCGTGAGCACATCCACCGGAAACGCGAGCTTCAGAAGCTTCTGCTGCTCATGCCAGTCGGCCTCGATCGCCATGTCCACCGCAGTACCGTCAGCACTCAACGAAATCCGCTGCACCAGCCGCGACTTCCCGAACACCCGCTCCACCCGCAGCACCGCACCGACAGCCTCCACCGTCACCGCATCGGTCAGCTCGGTGACGTTGAACTTGTAGTGCTCGTCGATGTCCCACGCATCCCACTGGTTCGGCGTATCCCGGAACAGCTGCAGCACATTCGCCCGCATGCCGGCAGGAATCACTTCGCGCCCCCCACCAAGAGCAGCACCCCCGGCGAGGCTGACCAGCGAGGTGAACAATCCGTTCTCATCGACCGTGAGCCGCAGCGAATCACTCTCCAGCACCCAGGAAGATCCCTTCCGCACCGGTTCGAAAACGGCCAACGACGGCGGCACTGCACCTCCCAGCGCCGGCACGCCGCCGACGCGGTACGGGCCTGCATTCAGCGACACAGCGGCGGCACCGGAACCCAGCAGCGCACTCAGCGCTGCCTCGATCAGCGACTCAAGTGATGCCTCGACCGCCGTGTAGTTCCGCTCCGCTTCCTCATGCACCCAGGCAATCGAGGATCCGGGCAGGATGTCATGGAACTGCTGCAGCAGGACGGTGTGCCAGGCGGTTTCGAGCTCGTCGTACGGGTAGTCGAAACCGGCACGGAGCGCAGCCACCGAGCACCACAGCTCCGCCTCACGCAGCAGATGCTCACACCGGCGGTTGCCATGCTTGGTCCGGGCCTGGGAGGTGTACGTGCCGCGGTGAAACTCGAGGTACAGCTCGCCGGACCACACGGGCGCATCCGGATACTCGGCAGCCGCCTCCGAGAAGAACCGGGTCGGCGAGGACAGCGTCACGGATGGTGAGCCCTCCAGCGAAGCGGTGCGTTCCGCCGCCGCGAGCATCTCGCGGGTAGGCCCGCCGCCGCCGTCACCCCAGCCGAACGGAACCAGCGACGTGTTGGCGGCACCCTTCTCCCGGTAGTTGCGCTGAGCCCGCGCGAGATCAGGCCCGCTGAGATCCGAGTTGTACGTGTCCACCGGCGGGAAGTGCGTGAACACCCGCGTCCCGTCGATGCCCTCCCACTGGAAGGAGGAATGCGGAAACAGGTTGGTCTCATTCCAGGAGATCTTCTGCGTCAGGAAGTACTGCGACCCCGCCGCCCGCACCAGCTGCGGCAGCGCCGCGGAGTACCCGAAGGAATCCGGCAGCCACACCTCCTGCGGCTCCACACCGAAGTTCTCCAGGAAGAACCGTTTTCCGGCGACAAACTGCCGCGCAAGGGCCTCTCCCCCGGGCATGTTGGTATCGGATTCCACCCACATGCCGCCCGTCGGCACAAACTGCCCGGACCGCACCTTCTCCGCAACCCGTTCAAACACATCCGGATAGAAGGACTTGAGCCACGCATACTGCTGCGCCGAGGACGCCGCGAACACAAAGTCAGGGTTGCGGTCCATGAGCTCCAGCACGTTGGAGAAGGTCCGCGCCACCTTCCGCACGGTCTCGCGGACCGGCCAGAGCCACGCACTGTCGATGTGTGCGTGCCCGACGGCATGTATCCGGTGCGCACTCGCATACGCCGGGGAGGCCAGCACCCCGGCCAGGCAGGCGCGGCCGGCGGCAGCCGTGCCGCTGATGTCGGACGGGTCGACGGCGTTGATCGCCTTCTCCAGCGCGCGCAGGATCCCGTGCCGGCGCGGGAGGTCAACGGGGAGCTCGTGCATCAGCCCGTTCAGCGTCCACACGTCCTGGCCCAGCTCCCAGGCCTCACGGTCAAACACCGCCACCTCTGCCCGGCGGAACGTGTACAGCGGATCGGCCCCCGCGGTGGACAGGGAACCGAGCGGGGTGGGCCGGTAATCGAACCCGTCAATCACATTGGGATTCGAGGCCGCCTCAACATAGAACTCGACGGCGCCGCCCGGCGCCGCATCGAGCGGCACCCACATATTCAGCGGCTCCAGTGCCTTGATCACCCGGCCGTCCGGCGCGTACACCAGCCCTTCCGCCTGGAATCCGGGCATGATCCGCGAGAAACCCAGGTCAATCACGGCCTCCACGGACCCGCCCGCGGACCACTCCTCCGGCACCGTCCCGGCGAACCGGAACCAGGTGGTCCCCCAGGGCTGCCCCCAGGCCGAGCCCACCACAAACGGCTCAAACCGCTGGGATGCTGCGTCCGTGAACGGCACGGGTTCCCCCGGTGCTTCCCAGAAGGAGACCTCCAGCGGCACGGAAACCGGCCACACCGCGGGAGTCAGCCGTTCGGCGAGGAAGCGGGCTATCCGCGCCTCAACGAGGAGTCGATTGTCGTGCATGTGATCTAACCTTTCAGGGCGCCCGACATGGCAAAGGAGCCACCGAACACACGCGAGACGAGGACGTACAAAACAATGACGGGCAGCGCGTACAGAATCGAGAACGCGGCCAGCTGACCATAGGCGATCGTCCCGAATTGCCCGAAGAACCGGAAAATACTCACCGCGGCCGGCTGGTTCTGCTGGGAGAACAGCAGGATGAACGGCACGAAGAAGTTCCCCCACGCCTGGATAAACACAAAGATGAAGACGACGCCGAGACCCGGCCGCATCAGCGGAACCACAATATGCCATAGCGCCTTCATGGCGGACGCGCCGTCCACCCACGCCGCCTCCTCCAGCGACACCGGCACGGAGTCCATGAAGTTCTTGGTCATCCAGATGGCCATGGGGAGCGAGGTCGCGGCCATGAAGAACGTGGTTGCCGCGAGTGAGTCCAGCATGTTCAGCTGCACAAACAGGCTGTAGACCGGGACCATGATCGCGGTGATCGGCAAACACGTGCCGAAGAGCACCGTGTAGAGGAACGGCCGGTTGAACCGGGTGTTGAAACGGGACAGCGGATAGGCGGCCAGGACCGCTGCGATCACCGTGACCGCCGCCGATCCGGCGGACAGGATGAGATTGTTCCACAACGGCAGAAACGTTTGTTCCGGCGTCAGGATTGCGGTGAAGTTGGCCAGCGAGAACGACGCCGGCAGGGCAGTCTCGTACGTCGCTTCCGCATCGAAGGACGCCAGTACCAGCCAGCTGAGCGGCACCACGAAGCACAGGGCAATCAGGCCCAGAACGGCACTCGCGGTCCAGCTCGGTGAGCCCCGGTGGGCACCGCGGGGGCTGCCGGCTCCGCCGGTCCGGGGTGCCGCCGTCGTCGTCGGTGTGGGTGTGCTGGAAAAGGGAACGCTCATGACGGGTTTCTCTCGCGCAGCAGGCGGATGTACGCGAGGGAGAACGCGGCGCCGATGATGAGCATGACCACGGCGATCGCCGTGCCGTAGCCGATGTCGCTGTAGCGGAAGGCTTCCTCGTAGGCCATGATCGGCAGGGTGGTGCTGCGGTTGGTGGGGCCGCCGGCGGTCATGACGTAGATCAGCGTGAACACCGCGAGGGTCTGCAGCGTGATGAGCATGAGGTTGGTCGCGATGCTGCGCCGAATCATCGGAACCGTGACGAAGACCAGCGTCTTGGCGCCGCCCGCGCCGTCGATCTCCGCGGCCTCGGTGACCTCCTGCGGCACATCGTCGAGCGCGGCCTGGTACACCATCATCGAGAACGCGGTACCGCGCCAGACGTTGGCGAGGATGATCGCGAGCATCGGGTGCTCAAAGAGCCAGTCCACCGCGGGCAGGCCCGCGAACCCGGTGAGCTGGTTCAGCGTGCCGTCGCGGAAGAAGAAGGCGTACGCCACGAACGCCGCTACGATCTCCGGTAGCACCCACGCTGCCACCACGCAGATCCCGACGACGTCGGAAACTGGCCGGTGTGCCCGTCTTATCAGCAACGCAAGGCCGAGCCCGAGGAAGTTCTGCCCGATCACTGCCGAGACGAGCACAAAGATGACCGTAAGCAGCAGCGACTTCGGGAAGAGCGGGTCTGCGAACAGGCTGGTGTAGTTGTCGAGGCCGATCCACTCGGGGTTCTTGGCGTTGGCTCCGGTCAGCGCGGCGTTGGTGAAGGACCCGTAGAAAGACCACACGATCGGTCCGGCCAGGAAGATCCCGATGAGCACGATCGCAGGGAGCAGCGGCACCGCCTTGAGCAGCGAGGTGGTGGAGCGGGAGCCCCGTCCGCCCAGCTCCCGCTCCTGCCTGTTGTTCCCGCGGTAACCCCGACGCGCGGCGCCGGAGGAAGAGCCCCGGGAAGTGACCGTGGAAGAGATGGCTACTCCTCAACGACATTCTCTTCGCCGACGATGGCCTTGAGCGCTTCGTCGTAGGTTGCTGCCGCTTCCTCCGGGGTAGCGCCGCCGGTGATGACAGCTTCGGTGGCTTCCTGGACCGCCGTCGAAATCTCGGCGTAACTCGAGGTGGCGGGCCGGTAGTTGGTGACATCGAGTACGGCTGAGACATCCTCGACAAACGGGTTGGCCTGCAGGTACTCGGGCGCGTCGGCGACGTCAGTGCGGACCGCGATCTGCGAGTTGTCCACCGTGTACTGCAGCAGGTTTTCCTGGGTCATGGCGGTGGTGAGGAACTCGAACGCGAGGTCGGGGTTCTCTGTCCCTGCGCCGACCGCGAGCGTCCAGCCGCCCGACATGCTCACGGCGCCCGGCTCCTGCCCGTCCTGGGTGGGGAAGGGAGCCACGCCCATGACGTCGGCGTACTCCGGCCACTCCAGCATGCCGCCTTCCTGCCAGAACGACGGCGCGTAGGAACCTTCCACGGTGGCGCCCATCTGGTTCTCGGGGAGCATGGTGCCGAGGACCACCTGCCATACATTCGGATCGAGGGCCTCCGCCGGCGTGACGGCAAGTTCCTCGTCGTAAAGGGTCTTGAGGAAGGCCAGCGAGTCGATAAAGCCCTGCGAACCTGCGATCCACTTCTGCGACTCCTCGTCGTAGAGGCCGCCGCTCTCCGTTCCGTAGAGCAGCTCGTAGAAGCTCTGCATCACGGTGCCCTCGCCCGTGCCGGTTCCCGCATACATACTGAAGGGCCGTGAATCGGGCTGTGCTTCCTTCACGGTGCGCGCCATCTCGAGGAGGTCATTCCAGGATTCGGGCTGCCAGGGGACTTCCACCCCTGCGTCCTCGAGCACCCGCTCGTTGTACCAGATGACCCGGGTGTCGGTGCCGAGGGGCACCGCGTAGGTGCTGCCGTCGTCGGCCTTTCCTGCTTCCTTGGCCCCCTCGTTGAAAGAGACCCACTCATCCCAGCCGGCCAGGCGCTCGTCAAGGTTCAGTAGGTAGCCGGCCTCGACGTCGGAGCGGAGGCGGAAGGTGTCCTCGTAGAAGACGTCCGGAGCGGTGTCCGGCGAGCGCTGCGAGAGGGCGAGGCGGGTGTTGTAATCCTCGTCCGTTCCCTCGACCGGTTCCAGTTCAACAGTGACGCCCTCGTTGGCGGCCTCGAACTGCTCCTTGGTGGTCTGCATCAGGGTGTCCAGCGGGGAGGCGTCCCCCGCCTTCTGGTAAATGATCCGCAGTGTGTTGCTGGAAGCTTCTTCCCCGCCGCCGCCGTCGCTGCCGGAGCAGCCGCTGAGCACGAGGAGCGCGGCAAGCGCCGCTGCAGGAGTGGTTCGAGAGGCGCCGCGCATGGTTTCTCCTTTGAAACTGGGGCATCGGGAGGCTGCCGCTACCAGGAATAGTACATCGAATGGATTTAACCCACAATGCCCCGCGTTGATTTGGCAGGACACACCCCGTATGGACCACTATTCACGGCGTGTCCTGCCAAATCAACGGTTGGGTATGAGCGGAAGGTTACGGACCCGCGAGCAGGGCCCGCATCTCCTCGATCTCCGCCTCCTGGGCGGCCACAATGGCTTCGGCGAGCGCGATCGCGTCAGGGTTCTCCCCGTTCTCGATCTCCTCCTGGGCCATAGCGACGGCGCCCTCATGGTGAGCCGTCATGGTCTCGAGGAACATCCGGGCGGCATCATCGGCTTCGGCTGATTCCAGTTCCGCCAGCTGGTCCTGGCTCAGCATGCCCTCCATGGAATGGCCCTCCATACCGCCGTCCATCGCCATGGGTTCACCCCAGGCCTCCAGCCACCCCGTCATGGTTTCGACCTCGGGCGCCTGGGCGTCCTTGATCCTGGTAGCCAGGTCCATCACTTCCGGGTTGATGCCTTCCTTGGCGAGCACCATGTCGCTCATCTCCACGGCCTGCTGGTGGTGAGGAATCATCATCTGCGCGAACATCACGTCGGCGTCGTTATGCGCGGCGGACTCCGGCGAACTGGATGAGCTCGAGCCGCCGGACGACCCGGCCGGGCCGGGCTGCGACTCCGCACCCGCCCCGCAACCGGCCAGGGAAACGACGGCGGCAACGCCCAACGCTGAAAGGGAAAGGTAACGCTTCATGGTTGATCTGATCCTTCTGTTCTCTGTGTCTGGAATGTGCTCGATGCCCCGCGGGCACCGCACTCAGGTCCGACTGATGCAGAGTCGGACCAGACAGGGAACAGGAATCGCCAGTGGTCGCAGGAGAATCAGGGGCGGCCCGCGCAGCAGCACCGCACCGGGCACCATCCTGCCCATGGGAAGCAGGAATGCCAGCAGGGTCACGACAATGAACGCCAGCACGCAGAGCCCCAGCGCCACGGCGTCGTCCTCACAGGACCCGGCACAGCCGTGTACCGGTCCCGGGTCAGTGCCGGGCGCCGGAGCGGGAGCGGGCGAGGCATGGTGGGAAGCAGGCTCGACGGCGGCGGTCACCGGTGCCGGCAGCGCATGGACCCCGTGTGCCGCCGTCGGTCCGTGGCCGCTCATCCAGACATGCATCGCCAGGATCCCGACAATCACGGCTACCAGACCCAGAAAGCCGACGACGGCGTGCGGAACGGCCAGGCCTGCCCTGCCCGCCCGTGTTCCGCTCATCGCTGCTGCCTTCCCGATCATCGGTACCTGAATTTATACCCCTAGGGGGTATGTGTCAAGCATGGAAATCCGCTGGTCAGAACAGTCGGGCTCAGCGCGCCAGCATCAGGCGTTCAGCACGGGGGCCAAGGGTGCGCTCGAGCATGAGGCATGCCGCCCCGACGGCTGCAACGTCGTCGCCGATTCCGGTGGAGACCACCTCCACGGGATGGATGCTCCGTGCGGCGCGGAAGCCCAACAACGACGACGGCACCACCTCCAGATACCGACTCGCCAGCGGTTCCCAGAACGGCCCGCCGAATACCACGCGGTCCACATCCAGCGCGTTGGCGAGCACAGACACCGCCCGGGCCGTTCGCACAGCCGCGCGGTTGAGAATCTCGACGGCGAGGTCGTTCCCCTGGTCTGCAGCGGTGCAGAGCTGAAGCAGCCCGTCGGCCACATCGCCGTTGCGGTGCCGCTCCTCATTCAGCACGCCCAGCCGCTCCGCCTCGAGCACCAGGGACTGCGGATCGCAGGTCACCGCGATGCAGCCGCGCATCCCGCAGGCACACTCGGGACCGTTGCAATCAGTGACGATATGCCCGATCTCCCCGGCGTTGCCCGAGGTCCCGCGTATCACCTCGCCGCCCATCACTATGCCGCTGCCGATACCCGTTCCGATATAGACGAAGACAAAGCTTTCCGTGCTTTCCCGGCCGCCGCCCCAAATCTCGGCGACAGCGGCAGCTATCACATCCTTCTCCACAAGAACCGGCATGCCGGTGGCCTCTGCCAACGCATCCCGCAGCGGAACCCGGTGCCAGCCAAGCAGGAGGGGAGGGTCCACGACAGCGCCCGTCGGCTGGTCGATTGGCCCGGGCGGTGCCACGCCGATGCCTTCAATACGTGCGGGATCGACCGACGACTCGGCGAGCAGCGCGCTCACTTCACCGGCGATCGCATCGATGATCCCGCCCGGCTCTGTCCTCTGCGGAATTTCGCGGACCTTGCGGTGCAGCACCACACCCATCAGGTCCATCAGCAGCACCGTCATCAGCGCCGGGTCCAGGTGGACGCCGATCGCATATCGACCCGACGGGTTGATGCGCAGGATGGTCCGCGGCTTGCCCGGGCCGGAGCCGGATTTCCCGGCCTCCACAATCAGCTCCTCAGCCAGCAGGCGCCGGGTGATGTTGGAAACTGCCTGCGGGGAGAGCCCGATCAGATCCACCAGCTCCACCCTGCTCAATCCGTCACTGGATCGCCGGATAGCATCAAGAATGACGCTCTGGTTGAAGTCCCCCATCCGGGGGAGATTGGTGCCACGGCGCACGTTCAAGCCTTTCGCTCAGGACGGCTGATGCACGATAGTACCGCCACTTTCAGCACAGCACCGGCCGCGTCGCTAGACTCGGCAGGACCAGCATCAACACACGGGTCTGTCTTTCGACCGAAGGGGACGAGTCTTGGGCGCAACCGGCGAGTTGGGTATTCCGGTGGGCAATGCTTTGTTAGTGGACTCGGACGTCGACCTGCTCGCCGAGATTGCGGGCAGCCTCCGGGAGGCCGGGTTCGCCGTCGCGGCCCACAGCGATATGGTCCGCGGGCTCGAAGAGGCGCGCGAGTGCAGGGCTGATGTTGCGATCGTCGGCGCCGGAATGGCCCTGGAATACCTTGCGACCATCGCCAAGGAGGCCGACCACCTGCTGCGCAGGGACATCCCGGTAGTGCTCATCGCTTCCTCGGCTGACCAGGTCACGTCCCACCCCGAACTGGCAACGCGCTCCAGCGACTACCTTCTGTTGCCGATCGCCTCAGCCGAACTGCTGCACAGGGTCAACACCGCAATCCACCGCAATCGGCTGCGCCAGAAGCGAAGCAACGAGTCCGCGTTCCTTCGCGAACGGGTCAGGCGGATCTCCGAAGAGATCCGCCACACCAACGAGCCGGCGAAAATGGTCCAACTCACTTTGCAGGGCATCGGTGAGGCGCTCGAGGCGGACGAGGTGGCCCTGCACATCTTCAACGACGAACGGGTCTCCTGCGACTCCGCACGCTGGCTGCGCGGTGAGGGTTGCGGACAACCCAGCGACGTCAGTGCCGAGCAGGAGGAACTGCGCGAGCTGGGCACCGACCTCTGGCGAACCTCGGGCTCTATGGCCGTGAGCCCCGGGAGACCCCACGAGATCCCGCGTCACCTGCCGAAGATCCGCGCCCGGATGGAGGGTTTCACCCGCTGCGGGCTGCTGCTGCCGATCGGCGAGGGCGCGTCCTCCTTCGGAGTGCTCTGGATAGCGGCCGATCGCGGCCACCGCAAGTGGTCCAATGCCGAGATTGCGCTCCTCCAGCACCTGATCGGCAACCTTGCCTACGGCATGATACAGGGCCAGCTGATCCTCGGCCAGCAGCAGGTGATGAACCGCCTCCGGGAGCTCGACGCCGCCAGGGATGGATTCATCGCCACTATCCACCACGAGTTGCGCACTCCCCTGGCCTCGATCCTCGGCTATGTTGAGTTGCTGCAGGAAGGCGACGCCGGGGAACTGCCGGCAGCCGCGCGGAGAATGCTGTCGGTCATCGAACGCAACGGGCAGCGGCTGAGCACCCTGGTGGAGAACGTCCTGGCCCTGTCAGTGCTCGACGCCGGCACCCGGCTTGGTAACGCCCGGATAGATCTGGAACCCCTGGTCGAGTCGGTGGTCGCCGACCTGATGCCCCTCGCCGCCGCTAAAAACATCTCTATCCGGGTAACCCCGGCAGATTCGCCGCAGCACGTGCAGGGCGTGGGCGAACTCCTGAAACGCACCTTTGTGAATGTCCTGTCCAACGCAGTGAAATTCACGCCCGGCGGCGGAACGGTCACCGTTAGCTACGGTGCCGAAGACCCTCACACGAATAACAGCGACGACGACAGCGGCCCGGGCGGCGGTGCCGGCAACCGCAACCGCAACCGCAACCGCAACGACATCGTTGAACACAGCCGCGGCATGGTGCGGATAGCAGTGGAGGATTCCGGCATCGGCATCCCCGCCGAGGAACTTCCTCATCTACTGACCCGCTTCTACCGGGCGTCCAACTCGGTTGCTGCGGAGATCCCCGGCACCGGGCTCGGGCTGCCGATCGCAGCACAGTCTGTGGAACGCCACGGCGGCAGGTTCTCCATCCACTCGGAACTGGGTTCGGGAACGACGGTCACCATTGAACTGCCCCGCGCGTGAGCGCGGGGGCAGGAGTCACAATGTGGACAAGACAGGTCCCCGCTCCCCGCGCGTTCTGGCAAGGTACTACCTATGGGTACTGATTCTTACGAGCGCACGGCGCTCGTTGTCGAAGACGATTCCGACATCCGCGAGCTTCTGGCACTCACGCTCTCGATGGTGGGATTCAACGTCATCGAGAGCGCCAGCGGAAGGGAAGCCATCTCCCTGGCCCGTGAGCACACTCCGGACCTTGTGACGCTGGACCTGAACCTTCCCGACCTTGACGGGATGGAAGTCTGCCGACAACTACGGCCGACGACGGACGCCTACATCGTGATGGTCACGGCCCGGGTGGAGGAGATCGAACGGGTGATGGGGCTGGAAATCGGGGCAGACGACTTCATCGTCAAACCCTTCAGCCCGCGCGAAGTGCGCGCCCGGGTTGCCGCGATGTTCCGCCGCCCCCGGTCCATCGGGGAACCCGGACCGGCGGCAGCCGAGGCCAACGAGCCGGAAGAGGCAGCGGAAGTGGATGACGCCGTCGTCGTCCATGGTTCGCTCTCAGTAGACGTCGAGGGGCGGGTGGCGCGAATCAACGGTGATGAGCTGCCGCTGACCAAGATCGAGTTTGACCTGTTGGCCACACTGATCAGTGGGGCCCGCAGGGTGTGGACACGGGAAACGCTGTTGTCCCGGGTATGGGGCGAGGGCTGGACGGACGACCATCACCTCGTGGAGGTACACATCCGCAACCTGCGGAAGAAGCTTGGCGAGGACACCAGGGAACCGCGGTTCATCAAGACGGTCCGGGGCGTCGGATACCGGATGATCCCGGTCGAGCAGTGATGCCGGTCGAGCAGCTAGGAATCCGGCCTGTGCCGACCGGCATCCCGGGGGTGCGCTTCGGCGCTGACGGTCTCTGCGACGTGGGTGAGGAACCGCTCGGCCTCCCGGGTGAGCGCCGGCAGGGAGTCGGTCCTGCGTCCGCTGCGGACGTCGGCGAGGCAGCGCCCCACTACGTACTCGAGCCGCGGCGCTCCCACCATCCGGGACCCGACGCTGAGGCTGAGCAGGGCTGTCACCGCCGCCTGCTCGTTTCCTGACCGGATCTCGACGGCGACTTCCTCGATGCGCCCGGGCAGCAACCTGGCAAAATTGTCCCGGTATCGGAGGGCATCGGAGACGGCCGGCAACTCCGCGGCAAGCTGCTCAATCACCTCGACCCGGTGCACCGGCAGGTCCTCGGGGACGCAGTCCCCCGGCTCCAACGGCTCGGGCACACAGTCCCCCGGCTCCAACGGGCGGAGGAGATTCCGGGGTAACGCGGACTTGGATTTGTTCGTCAGCCAGGCCACCGCATGTGCTCCCAACCTGTTACCCCACGTCAGCCTCCGGATCGGCGGACGGTCCGATCCGGAGAAGTCTGATACCACTGTGAACCACGCGTCTCAAGGCTGCGCTCGCATTTGGGCGAAGCTTTCCTCAAGAATGGTGGGAACCGGTGCGGACGAGGCAGCTGTCCCGGCGAACATCGGGAGGCGGTGCCGGTGTTTTTGAACCGCAGGCACTTCTTCAGGAGCACCTACCCGTCTCCGGGTCGCGCGGTATGTTGAACTAGAGTCAAGCGGGAGGTGCGGCGCCGGCACTCGGTGGCCGCCCGGCCCAGGGAGTACCGCTACGGAGCCCCACCAAACACGGAACGCAGAACGCAGAAACGGAAAACGGAACGCACCGCGGACGGCAGCAGTACCAGGAAAGGGAGGGCGGAGCATGGCCGGCACAGCGCGTAGGCGCCCGCCAACCGCCCAGGCGTTCGCCCTGGCCGAGCTCCGCCGCATGATCATCGCCGGAGAGGTACAGCCCGGCGAACCCCTGAGGCAGGACGCACTCGCTGACCGGCTCGGCGTCAGCCGGGTCCCGCTGCGCGAAGCATTCAAGATCCTTGAGGGTGAAGGCCAGATCGTCTACGAGCCGCACCGCGGCTTCAAGGTTGCCCGGTTGTCGCTCGCGGACCTGCTTGAGACATACCGGATCCGGCAGCTTCTGGAGACCGAGGCCGCCCACGCCGCCGTGGAACGCGCTGACGACTCGGTTCTTCAGGCTATGAAGGATGCCGCCCGTGAGGTGGAGGCGGCCAGTGCGTCGGCGGACATCCTGCCCATGACCGAGGCAAACCGCAGGTTCCACTTCGTGCTGCTCTCCGCGTCCGGAATGCCGCGGCTCGATCGGCTTATCCAGGTTCTCTGGGACGCCACCGACACCTACCGCTTCGTGTACTACGGCGTGCCCACCAACCGGCATCGCGTTGAGGAGGAGCACAACCTCATCATCGACGCCTTCGCCGACCGTGACGCGGACCGCCTGGTGAAACACATGGACGAGCACCGCGACCACGCCGTCGAAGCCCTCCGAAAGTTCCTCGACGCCACATAGGCGAGCAGCAGCGCCGACCAGTTTCCGAACCCCGGCACGCATCCGGCCTGCCCAACGGCCGCGCCCGCTTTGCCGCCACCCGCCCGAGCCCGGCTCGCAGACCCCCTAGCGCAGGAGGTCAGTAACATGTCACACTCTGATAACAGTCCCCCACAACCCCAGTTACCTCTGGTAACTTTTCGTGTGACGGCGGTTACACTGGGTACTAAATTTGTATACAATCTCCAATAACCGCCTTCGCTCACAAGCATTCGACGACGAAGCAAAGGATCCAATTCGTGGACAACTGGCTAGGACTTGCCGATCGGCGCGTGCTGGTGGCCGGCGCCGGCGGCATCGGTGAAGCCTGCACAGCAGCATTCACCGCAGCGGGCGCCCGCGTGGTCATCGCAGACATCGACGAGTCCCGGCTCCAGCGCCATGAGAACGGCCTCCGCGCCGACTTCTCCACGGTCGAAGGCTGCGAAGACGCCGTCGCGGCAACCGTCGACACACTCGGCGGGATCGACATCCTCTTCCACGCCGTCGGCGTCAACCACCGTGTCCCCATCCTCGAGACCGCGGACGAGGACTGGCAGCGCACCATCGACATCAACCTCACCAGCGCCTTCCGCCTCGGCAAGGCCGCCGGAAAACACATGGTCAACGCCGGTTGGGGCCGGCAGATCTACTGCTCGTCGGTTTCCAGCCTCCTCGCCCACCCGGACCACGGGCCCTACGCCGCGAGCAAGGGCGGCATCAACCAGATGATGCGCGTCATGGCCCGTGAGTGGGCCGCCAGCGGAGTCACGGTCAACGCCATTGCCCCCGGCTACACCGAGACGGACCTGACCAAGGGCCACCTGGACAAGCCCGGCGTTCGCGAGCACTACACCTCGCTGGTCCCGGCCGGGCGGCTGGGCTACGTCGAGGACCTCACCGGCCCCGTCCTTTTTCTTGCCTCCGACCAGGCGTCCTTTGTCACCGGGCACGTCCTCTACGTGGACGGAGGCCGGACCCTTGTCTAGCACTTTCCCCCTCCTCGCGCCGGACGGACTGGCGGCGGACCAGCAGGATCTCTACGAAAAGATCACCGCGGGCCCCCGCGCCAACGGCCCGTTCCGGATCATGCACGACGACGGCTCCCTCGCCGGCCCGTTCAACGCACTCCTCTTTGCGCCCGGAATCGGCAACGCGGTGCAGGAACTCGGCGCCGCGCTCCGCTTCAAGGGCGAACTCCCCAGCCGTACCCGGGAACTGGTGATCTGCGCCGTCGCGGCAGCCCTGAATTCCGAGTACGAGTGGTACGCGCACAGCCGGGCGGCCGTCGTCGTCGGCGTTTCCGAAGAGGAGCTGGCCCAGCTGGAGGCGGGCGATGTTCCGGCCAGTGCCTCGGAGAGTGAACGAGCGGCGCTCGAGCTCACCCGGGAACTGATCGCCGAGGCCGGCGTCACGGACAGCGTCCGGGCGCAGGCGCACACACACTTCGGTCCGAATGGACTGACAGAACTGACAGTCCTCGTGGGGTACTACCGCACCCTTGCGGGACTGCTGGCCGTGGCTGACGTCCGAGCCCCGGCTGACACCGCTCCAGAGAAGGGGCATCACCAATGAAGATGAACACCGCACCGAGTATCAATTACCAATCAAGGGAGAAATCCATGTCCAGCACCATGAACAAGGCCCGCGGAACGCGCATCGTTGCCGCCGCTGTCCTTGCACCGGCACTGTTCCTGACCGCCTGCGGCAGCCCCGCACCCAGCGGCGGCGGTGACGGCGGCGGGGCCGCAGATGGCGGCGGAGGCGCGCTCTCCATTGCCACCGGCGGCACCGGCGGCGTCTACTACCCGCTGGGCGGCGGTTTTGCGACCGTCATCCGCGACAATGTCGAGGGCTACGACGCCACTGTCCAGGAAACCAACGCCTCCGTTGACAACATCCTGCTGCTCGAAAGCGGAGCCGCACAGCTCGCCCTTGCGGTGGGCGACGTTGTCTCGGACGCTGTCGAAGGCGTCAACGACTTCGACGGCAAGCCCCAGGAGATCTGCTCCCTCGGCAACGTCTACAACAACTACCTGCAGCCGATCACCGTCGAGGAAACCGGCATCCAGACCGTTGAGGACATGAAAGGCAAGGTCATCTCGGTGGGCGCCCCCGGCTCGGCAACGGAAGTTGCTGCGCTGCGCACCCTGGAAGCCGCCGGCCTTGACCCCGAGGCTGACATTGACCGCCGCCAGCTCGGTGTCGCCGAGACCGTCGCCGCATTGCGTGACGGCACCATCGACGCCGGATTCTGGTCCGGCGGCCTGCCCACCGGCGCAATGATCGACCTCGCGGCCGACGGCGACATGGTGATCGTACCCATCGGTGAGTACGCCGAACCGATGGCCGAGGAATTCGGCGAATTCTATGTCGAAGAGGAAATCCCTGCCGACACCTACGAGGGACAGACGGAACCCGTCTCCGTGATCGTCTCGCCGAACATCCTGGTGGCCCCGTCCAGCATGGACGAGCAGCTCCAGGAGGACATCACCACGGCGCTCTTCGAGAACAAGGAAGCACTGGTCCAGGTGCACCCTGCCGCAGAGGAGATGGACCCCGCCACCGCCGGTGACGTTCCGTTCGTCGAGACCTGCCCGGGTGCCCAGAAGTACTTCGACCAGGCTGGCTAACCAACCATGCGCAAGCTCGCCGTCGTCGTCGCCGTCCTCGTGTGCCTCGGCACACTGGCCGGCGTGACCGCGGGGATCGCTGGGTCATCCCAGCGCTTCCTCACGGTGACCAGCGACGACGGCGAGCTGGCGCGGGTGCCCCTTGACGGGGACACCTTCGCGGTGAGCTACCGCAACTCGATCTACCAGACCCTCGCTGAGGAACGCTATGAGGCCCAGCCGGACGGTTCCTACCGCCTGGTTGAGATAGCGGCCGACCAGCTTGCGGTCCTCGAAGAGTATTACGGCGTGCCCGGCGCCCCCACACCCGCCGGATCACAGGACCGACGCAATTACGTTGTACCGCCGAACCCGGAGCGTCCGGTGGTCTTTGACACTCTCTCTATTGCTGCCACGGACCTCGGGCAGCGCACTCTCCACGTTCCCGGACAACCGCCACTTGAGCTGTGGCCCCTCGTCGGGAATGACAATCCGTTCATTGTGCTAGACATCAAGGAGACCCGATGACCGAGCGACCCGACGGCAAAGGTGCCGCGCCCGCCCGAGCAGGCGAACATGGGGAGACGCCGCCCGAGGAGGTGCAATCCACGGAAGTGACTTCCACGGAGGCGCACCACAAGGACAAGCATGCCCACGGCGCACACCGGGCCACCTCCAGCCGGAACGCCGACGAGAAGTACAACGCATCGCCGGATCCCTTCAAGGACACCGACGGCAAGCTGGACGAAGAGGCCCTGATTGCCGAGTTCGAGGCGGAAAAGCCGGCCCGGCACCTCACCGGCACGCCCGCGCTGATCATCAAGGTCATCGGTGTGGCACTGTCAGTCTTCGGGCTGTACTGGGTGTTCAACCCGATGGCCACCCAGTTCTACCTCCCGGCCTTCCTCATGATCGGCCTGTCGATGACATTCCTCGTCTACCGCGGCTGGGGCCGTTCGGACAAGGACAAGGAGAAGGGCAAGGCGGACAACCCGCACATTCTCGACTGGGCGCTGGCTGTCGTCGCCGCCGTCCCGTTCCTGTACATCATCATGGACTGGGACGGCTTCTTCCGCCGTGCGATTGTGCCCACCTACCTGGACCTCATCATGGGCACCATCGCCATCCTGGTGGTCCTGGAGGCGGCACGCCGCACGGTCGGGATCCTGGTGCCGCTGGTGGTGATCGGATTCTTCGCTTACGCCTACTTCGGTCCATACATCCCGGCTCCGTTCGGCACGTCCTCGTTCGGCTGGATCCGCCTCGTGGGCCACAACGTGATGGGAACACAGGGCATCTTCGGGGTGCCAACGGACGTGGCGGCGACGTACATCATCCTGTTCACTATCTACGGCGCCGTGCTGACGGCGTCGGGAGCCACCAAGTTCTTCATTGACCTCTCCTTCTCCGCGTTCGGGCAGTCCAAGTCCGGTCCCGGACGCACCGTGACCCTCGCGGGCTTCCTGCTCGGTACGGTGTCCGGCTCCGGTGTTGCCACCACGGTGACCCTCGGTGGTATCTCGTGGCCGCTGCTGAAGAAGGCCGGCTACCCCAAGGAGAACGGTGGTGGTGTCCTCGCGGCCGCCGGTATCGGCGCCATCATGTCCCCTCCAACCCTCGGCGCGGCCGCCTTCATCATCGCGGCGCTGCTGAACGTGTCCTACCTCGAGGTTCTGATCTGGGCCACTATCCCCACCCTGCTGTACTACCTGGGCATCATCCTCGCCATCGAGATGGACGCGCGCCGATTCAAGACCAAGCCGGTCCAAATGCAGACCCAGCACCCTGGCAAGCTGCTGCTCCGCTTCGGCTACCACTTCAGTTCGCTGATCGCGATTGTGGTGTTCATGGCCACCGGCATGACCCCCTTCCGTGCAGTGGTGTACGCCACGGTCCTCGCGTTCCTGCTCAGCTTCCTCGACAAGCAGTCCTGGATGTCCCCAAAGAAGATCTGGGACGCGCTGGCCACCGGCGCCACCGGCGCACTCTCCGTCATCCCCGTGATGGCGGCATCGGGCATCATTGTGGGCGTCATGACGCTGACGGGTCTCGGCCTGAAACTCGCGAACATCATTGTGGACTTCGCCGGCGGGTCCCTGTTCCTCACCGCCCTGTACTCCGCGATTTCCGTCATCCTGCTGGGCCTCGCGGTCCCGGTCACGGCGAGCTTCATCATCTCCTGGGTCATCATCGGGCCTGCCCTGCAGGACGTCGGCGTGCCGGGTTACGCCGCGGCGATGTTCATCTTCTACTACTCCGTGCTCAGTGAGGTCTCGCCTCCGACGGCGCTCTCCCCGTTCGCTGCATCCGCGATCACCGGCGGCAAGCCCATTCCAACAATGTGGCTCACCTGGCGATACACGCTCTCGGCGTTCCTCGTGCCCTTCATCTTTGTGCTGTCGGGTCCGGGCGTTGGACTGCTCATGCAGGGCGGCGTGGGCACTGTGCTCCTGGCGCTGGTGGTCTCCGCGATTACCGTCGCTTCCCTCGCCGTAGCGTTCGGCGGCTGGATCGCCGGGCCGGCGAATTGGCTGGAGCGCACCCTGATCGGCCTCGGTTCCCTGCCGCTGCTGGTGATGGAGCCGATGTACATGATGATCGGCGGATCCATGGTGGCCCTGGGACTGGCACTGCACTTCATCCGCAGGAAGCGGCACTCCTCCAAGGACGATTCCCTTCAACCGGCTGCTGACACTCCTGAAACGGTAACGGCCGGTTCAGAGGCCCCAACCGCCGGCACCCAGAAGGCGGAGAGCCCGACGACGGCGACTTCCGTCCGCAGTGAGACCTCCGCTCGCAAGGACACCGGGTCCGAACACTCGTGAACCTACCGTCCTCCGGACGGCCTGTAACCACCCTGTTGCAGGCCGTCTCGGTCACCACCACCGGGGTACTGCCTGCGTTCCTTCTGGGCGCACTGGCGGTGCAGATCCGCGACGACCTCGATCTGGGGCCGGCGCAGATGGGCATCGCCGCGGCAACCCTGTTTGCGGTGGCCGGCACCCTCGCCCGCCCGATGGGCAGCATTGTCCAGCGGGTGGGAGCCGGGCGCGGCATGGTCTACTCGGCCTGCCTTGCCACCGTGGCGTTGGCCGGCGCCGGTGCAGCACCGTCATTTCCCGTTTTGGTGGCGGCGCTGTTCATCGGCGGCCTGGCCAACGCCATGGCCCAGCCCTCGGCGAACCTCGGCATTTCCCGCAGTATCAGCAGCAACCGGCTTGGCCTGGCGTTCGGCGTCAAGCAGTCCTCCATCCCGATGGCGTCGCTGCTGGGCGGGCTTGCCGTCCCCGGCGTCGCGCTGCTGCTCGGCTGGCGGTATGCCTTCTTCTTCGGCGCCGCGCTGGCGCTGTGCCTGGCCTTCTGGGCACTGGTCCGCGGTCAGGCACCTCTGGCACTGACGACGGCGGCAGCCCACCCGGAAGACCGCGGCACCCCGCGCGCGGGGCTGGTGGTCCTCACCGTCGGGGCCGGGCTTGCCGCGGCGGCAGCCACTTCGCTCGGTGTGTTCCTCGTGGACTCCATGGTGCAGTCCGGCATCGCGCCGAGCACCGCCGGATACCTTTTCGCCGGGGCAGCGGTGATCGGCCTCGGCATCCGCATCCTCCTCGGTGCAATCATGGACAAGATGCCCACCCGCAGCCCCTATGTACTGATTGCCAACCTGCTGGTGGCCGGCGTTGTCGGTTACTGGATGCTCAGTGTCGGCTCCGCCGCGCTGATGGTGATCGGCACCCTCCTCGCCTACAGCGCAGGGTGGACCTGGCCCGGGTTGCTGCACTTCGCCGTCGTCCGTGATAACCGGCTGGCAGCCGCCTCGGCAACCGGCGTGGTGCAGACCGGGCTGTCGCTCGGCGCCGCCGGTGGGCCGCTGCTGTTCGGGCTGCTGGTCAGCGCCACCTCCTATTCCACTGCCTGGGTGGTGGCCGGCGTCGTAGCGCTGGCTGCTGCCGTTACCTTCCGCATCGGTCGCCGGATGATCCGCAAGTCGCGGGGCGTTCCGGTGTTCACCCTGCGGCGCCCATTCACCAACCCTGTCAAGGAGACTTCATGACATCCACTCGCTATGCGGTGATCGGCGGCGGCATTCTCGGG
Source organism: Arthrobacter subterraneus (assembly GCF_900099735.1). Classification (GTDB taxonomy): domain Bacteria; phylum Actinomycetota; class Actinomycetes; order Actinomycetales; family Micrococcaceae; genus Arthrobacter_D; species Arthrobacter_D subterraneus. The sequence continues at coordinate 32,717 of NZ_FNDT01000020.1, forward strand.
ACCGCCGTCGCGCGCCGGCTCCTCCAGCAGCAGCCGGACGCCACGGTGACCGTCCTCGAAAAGGAGTCTTCGCTGGCCGCGCACCAGACCGGCCGGAACTCCGGCGTAGTGCACGCCGGACTGTATTACACGCCGGGGTCCCTGAAGGCGAAGCTGTGCCGCCGCGGGGTGGAGCTGCTCAAGGAGTACTGCGGCTCGAAAGATTTGGCCTACGACGAGATCGGCAAGGTCCTTGTCGCCCGGAACGCCGTGGAGGAATCACGGCTGGGCGACATCATGACCCGCGCCCAGGCCAACGGCGTCCCGGGCGTGCGGATCATCGGCCGCGACGAGCTGAAGGAACTGGAACCGCACGTTGAGGGCGTCGGCGCCCTGCACTCCCCGCACACGGCGATCGTGGACTACGGCGCGGTCACCCGGGCCTTCGCCGAGGACGTGCGTGCCGCCGGCGGCACCGTGCACACCGGGTTCGAGGTCACCGGCATCACCCGCCGCGGCGAGGAAACCCTGGTGACCGGAACCCACAACGGGACGGACACCTGGGAGGTCTTCGACACGGTCATCATCTGCGCCGGGCTGCACGCGGACCGCGTGGCGAAGCTGGCCGGGGACCGGGAAGACCCGAAAATTGTGCCGTTCCGCGGCGAGTACTACCTCCTCCGCCCCGAGAAGCGGGATCTGGTCCGCGGGCTGGTGTACCCGGTCCCGGATCCCCGCTACCCGTTCCTCGGCGTGCACCTGACCCCGCGCACCGACGGCGAGGTCATGGTGGGGCCCAACGCGGTGCTTGCCCTGGCACGTGAAGCCTACGGCTGGGGCACCGTGTCCCCGCGCGACCTCGGCGACGCCGTGGGCTACCCCGGCTTCCGGGCCTTCGCGAGACAGCACTGGAAGACCGGCGCCGTCGAAATGGTGGGTTCGCTGAGCAAGCGCCGCTTCGTTGCCGAGGCCCGCAAGTACGTGCCGGAACTGTCCATTGACGACGTCGTTCCCGGTCCCAGCGGCATCCGCGCCCAGGCGCTGGACCGTGACGGCTCGCTGGTGGACGACTTCCGCATCACCCGTCAGGGCTCGGTACTGGCGGTGCGGAACGCGCCGTCCCCGGCGGCAACCTCATCGCTCGCGATCGCCGAGCACATTGTTTGCCTCGTACTGGATTCCGATAGTAAGGAAGTTGCATGACGCACTTGAAGAAGGGACTCTGGGGTGTGCTGGCCACGCCGTTCTCCGGGCCATCGTTCGATGTGGACACCGAGTCGCTCCGCCGCGAGGTGGCGCTGTACACGGGCATCCCGTCCACCGGCATGGTGGTGCTCGGGGTGTTCGGTGAGGGCAGCACGCTGGACACTGCCGAGCAGCGGCTCATCGTCTCGACCGTCGCGGAGGCGGCCGGGGACACCCCGCTGGTGGTCGGTCTGTCGGCGCGTTCCACTCACGTGGCAATCGAGCAGGCCCGCACCGCCGTGGAGGCCGCCGGGTCCAACCTTGACGCGCTCATGGTGCAGGTGAACACGCCGCAGCCGGACGCCCTGACCGCCCACTTCACCGCGATCCACGAGGCAACCGGCGCCGACATCGTGCTGCAGGACTACCCCGTGGCCTCCGGCGTGAAGATCAGCACCGCGCAGATCCTCGCCGTCGTCGAGCGTTGCCCGTTCATTGCGGCCGTGAAGTCGGAGGCACCGCCCACCGCTGCGGCGATTGCCGCGCTGACCCGTGCCACCGACGTGCCCGTCTTCGGTGGGCTCGGCGGCGTGGGGCTGATCGACGAGCTGGCTGCCGGCGCCTCGGGCGCCATGACCGGCTTCTCCCACCCGGAAGCGCTGCAGACGGCCATTGAAGCGAACGACGACGGCGGCTTCCGCGCTGCCCGCGATGCCTTTGCACCGTGGCTGCCGCTGGCGAACTTCGAGGGTCAGCCGGGCATCGGCCTTGCGCTGCGCAAGGAGATCCTCAAGCGGCGCGGGATCATTGCCGATGCTTCCGTCCGTCCGCCGTCGCCCACGCTGCCTGCCGAACTGGCCGACATGATCGATGCACACCTCGATGCTGTTAAGGAGCTTGCCTAGATGGATACCGGACTCAAGGGGAAGAACGTACTGGTACCGGGGTCAAGCTCCGGGATCGGGCTGGCCATTGCGCAGGCGCTGGCCGAGGAGGGTGCCAACGTGGTGCTCGCCGCGCGCCGGGAGGACCTGGTGCGAGCCGAGGCGGAAAAGCTGCCCTCCGCCGTCGGGGTCGGGATTGACCTGAACCTGGACGGGGCGCCGGAGCAGCTGGTGGCCGCCGCGGAGAAGGCGTTCGGGCCCATCGACGTGCTTGTGCTCAACAGCGGCGGACCCGCCCCGGGTGGAGCGGCCGACGTCACCGGTGAACAAACCCTCGCCGCCGTGAACCAGCTGCTGCTGCAGCACATCACGCTGGTGTCCCTGGTGCTGCCCGACATGCGGGAGCGCGGCTGGGGCCGGATTGTCGCCGTCGGGTCTTCCGGGGTGCAGGCGCCGCTGCCCAACCTGGCGCTGTCCAACATCGGCCGTGCCGGGCTCGCCGGGTACCTCAAGACGCTCGCCAACGAGGTCGCTGCGGACGGGGTCACCGTGAACATGGTGCTGCCCGGGCGGATCGACACGGACCGCGTGGCGTCCCTGGATGCCGGCGCTGCCAAGCGCACCGGCAAGACGCCCGAGGAGGCACGCAAGTCCTCCGAGGCGACGATCCCCGCCGGCCGGTACGGGAAGCCGGAGGAGTTCGGCGCCGTCGTGGCGTTCCTGGCGAGTGTGCCGGCAGCCTATGTCACCGGTGAACAGATCCGCTGCGACGGCGGCCTGGTCCGTAGCTACTAACCCCTTCCCGTTGATTTGGCAGGACACACCCCGTTTGACCCGCCTTTCACGGCGTGTCCTGCCAACTCAACGCACCCGCAAGAGAAAAGAAGAAGCATCATGGAACACACCCTGCACCTCTGCTCCGTCCGTGAGGGCTCGGACGAGCTCGCCGCCGTTGTGCACCCGCAGCGCGGCCTCGCCCTGGTCCGCGACCTGCTGCCCGGCTGGCACGGCGACGTCCGCGAGATCCTCAGCGAGGAACTGCTGGACAAGCTGGAGAATCTCGTTTCAACGGTCGACGACGGCGCTTTCCGCGACCCCGATTCCGTCACCTACGGTGCCCCCTACCGGCACCCGCGGATGCTGTGGGGCATCGGGCTGAACTACGTGGAGCACGCGTCCGACCTGTCCGAGGGTGTGCCGGAGGAACCGGCGTCGTTCATCAAGGGCGACCACACGGTCATCGGCCCGGGCGAGGACATCCCCATCCCGTCGCAGAGCGAGCGGACCACCGCGGAGGGGGAGGTCGCCGTCGTCATCGGGCGGTACTGCCGCAATGTGGAGGTGGAGGAGGCGCTGGACTATGTGGCCGGTGTCGTGCCCGTGCTGGACCAGACGGCCGAGGACATCCTGCAGCGGAACCCGCGGTTCCTGACCCGGTCCAAGAACTTCCCGGGCTTCTTCTCCTTCGGGCCGCGGATTGTGCCGCTGGCCGAGGCCGTGGGGAACGGGACGCTCGCGGACATGGAGGTGTCCACCGTGGTCAACGGCGAGGTGCTGCGGACTAACACCGTGTCCCACATGCGGTACAGCCCCGAGTACCTGGTCAGCTTCCACTCGAAGGTGATGCCGCTCTACCCGGGCGACATCATCTCCACCGGAACGCCGGGCGCCATCCACATCAAGCCCGGGGATGTGGCGGAAGCACGGGTGTCGAACGTGGGGACGTTGACCAACCCCGTGACGCAAGGCAGCTAGCACCACCACCCCCGCGTTGAGTTGGCAGGACACACCCCTTTTGACCCGCCTTTCACGGCGTGTCCTGCCAACTCAACGCACCAGTAAGTAAAGGAGATGACGCGTCATGGGCACGTCAGGAGCAGGACCGCTCGAGGGCATCCGGATCGCGGACTTTTCCCGGGTCCTCGCGGGACCGTATGCGTCGATGATGCTCGCCGATTTCGGGGCGGACGTGATCAAGGTGGAGAGCCCTGCCGGGGATGACACCCGGTCCTGGACGCCGCCCGTCGACGAGCACGGCGTCGGCACGTACTTCTCCAGCGTGAACCGGAACAAACGCTCGGTGGTGTGTGACCTGCGGACGAGCGAAGGCCTAAAACGCGCGAAGGAACTGGCGCTGGGCTCCGACGTGATCATCGAGAACTTCCGACCCGGCGTGATGAAGAAGTTCGGCCTGGACTACGAGACGCTGCACGCAGAAAAGCCCGACCTCATCTACTGCTCCATCACCGGATTCGGTTCGACGGCGGGAGCCCACCTTCCGGGGTACGACCTCCTGGTGCAGGCCGTCGGCGGGCTGATGAGCGTCACCGGGTCGCTGGACTCGGAGCCGAGCAAGGTGGGGGTGGCGCTGGTGGACGTGGTCACCGGGCAGAACGCGGCGCTCGGGATCCTCGCGGCGCTGCGGCACAAGGACGCGACGGGCACGGGCCAGCGGATCGACGTGAACCTCCTGTCGTCGCTGCTGGCGGGGCTGGTGAACCAGGCGTCGAGCACTTTGGCCACCGGCGAGGCGCCGCAGCGGATGGGGAACGCGCACCCGTCGATCGCGCCGTATGAGACTCTTGCCACGGCCGACGGACCGCTGGCCGTCGCCGTCGGGACGGACCGGCAGTTCGGGTCCCTAGTCCGCATCCTCGGGGTCCCCGAACTCGCCGACGATGAACGGTTCCGGACCAACACCCAGCGCGTGGCCCACCGCGACGAGCTCAAGGCGCTGCTCGAGGAGCAGCTCGCCAAGCGTCCCGCGGCCGAGTGGTCCGCCGTCCTCTCGAAGGAGGGCGTCCCGGCCGGGAAGGTGAACTCCATTATGGAGGCGCTGGACCTGGCCAAGGAGCTGGGACTTGATCCCGCCGTCGAAATGGCCGACGACGCCGGCCCGCGCACCAGCCACCAGGTCGCCAACCCGATCCACCTGTCCGAGACCCCCGCGAGCTACCGGCGCCTGCCGCCGCTGCTCGACGAACACAACGATGCGGCGTTCACGCCGCTCCCAGCCACCTCAACCGGAAAGTAGAACCATGTCTGTTGACCTTCTGTCCATCGACTCGCTCCTGTCGCAGGAGGAGATCGAGCTGCGTTCCAAAGTCCGTTCCTTTGTGGAGACGGAGATCAAGCCGAACATCGCCGAGTGGTATGACAATGCGGTGTTCCCGCTGGAGATCGTGCCGAAGATGGCCGAGCTGGGCGTGCTCGGCATGCACATCAAGGGGTACGGCTGCCCGGGCCGCAGCTCGGTGGAGTACGGCATTGCGGCGATGGAGCTTGAGGCGGGCGATTCCGGCCTGCGCACGTTTGTGAGCGTGCAGGGGTCGCTGGCGATGAGCGCGCTGGCCAAGCACGGCTCCGAGGAGCAGAAGAACGAGTGGCTGCCGCGCATGGCTGCCGGAGAGGTCATCGGTTGCTTCGGGCTGACGGAGCCTTCTTCCGGCTCCGACCCCGGATCCATGACCACCTTTGCAAAGCGCGACGGCGATGACTGGGTTATCAACGGCGCCAAGCGGTGGATCGGGCTGGCATCGGTGGCGCAGGTCGCGATCATCTGGGCCATGACCGACGACGGCGTCCGCGGCTTTGTGGTGCCCACGGACACTCCGGGGTTCACGGCGACCCCGATCACGCAGAAGCTGTCGATGCGGGCGTCCATCCAGTGCGACATCACGCTTGAGGACGTGCGGCTGCCGGAGTCGGCGATGCTGCCGAAGGCCAAGGGGTTGCGCGGCCCGTTTGAGTGCCTGAACGAGGCGCGGTACGGCATCATCTGGGGCGCGATGGGTGCGGCGCGGGACAGCTACGAGGCGGCGCTGAACTACTCGAAGGAGCGCCTGCAGTTCGGCAAGCCGCTGTCCGGGTACCAGCTGACGCAGCAGAAGCTCGTGAACATGGCGCTGGAGATCAACAAGGGCACGCTGCTTGCACTGCAGGTAGGCCGGCTGAAGGATGCCGGGACGCTGGAGCCGTACCAGATCTCGGTGGGCAAGCTGAACAACTGCCGTGAGGCGATCGAGATCTGCCGGGAGGCCCGTGCGATGCTCGGAGGTAACGGGATCACCCTGGACTACTCGCCGCTGCGGCACGCGAACAACCTGGAGAGCGTGCGCACGTACGAGGGTACCGACGAGGTGCACACCCTGATCCTGGGCAACCACATCACCGGGACGCCTGCGTTCCGATGAGCTCATCCTCCCCCGCACCCGAACCCACCGGCCTTCGCCGCGGCCTCACCAGCTACGGCGACGCGGAATTCTCACTGTTCCTCCGGAAGGCGTTCATCAAGGGCGCCGGGTATTCGGATGATGCGCTGGAGAGGACCGTCGTCGGAATTGTGAACACCGGCAGCGGCTACAACCCGTGCCACGGCAACATGCCGGCGCTGGTGGAGGCCGTGAAGCGCGGCGTAATGCTGGCCGGTGGGCTGCCGGTGGAGTTTCCGACCATCTCGGTGCATGAGAGCTTCTCCTCCCCCACCAGCATGTTCCTGCGGAACCTGATGTCGATGGACACGGAGGAGATGATCCGCGCGCAGCCGATGGACGCCGTCGTGCTCATCGGCGGGTGCGACAAGACGGTGCCGGCGCAGCTGATGGGTGCGGCGTCGGCCGGTGTGCCGGCGGTTTCGCTGGTCACCGGGTCGATGCTGACCGGCGGTTACCGCGGCGAGCGGGTCGGCGCGTGCACGGACTGCCGCGCGTTCTGGGGCAAGTTCCGTGCGCAGGAGATTACAAAACCAGAGATCGACGACGTGAACTCGCGTCTGGTGGGCAGCGTCGGCACCTGTTCGGTGATGGGGACGGCAAGCACCATGGCGTGCATCGCCGAGGCGATGGGGATTGCGTTGCCCGGGTCGGCTTCGGCGCCGGCGGTGACGGCGGACCGGGTGCGGATCGCCGAGCGGACCGGAACGCAGGCTGTGGCGTTGGCTACTGCCGGCGTTGCCCCGTCGTCGATTCTGACGCCCGCTGCCTTTGAGAACGGGCTGCGGATGCTCCTGGCGATCGGTGGCTCGACGAACGCAATCATCCACCTGACTGCTGTAGCCGGGCGGCTGGGCATCAAGCTGTCGCTGGACGACCTGGACCGGATGAGCGCGGAGACGCCGGTGTTGGTGGACCTGAAGCCGTCGGGCAAGTACTACATGGAGGACTTCCACCGTGCCGGCGGCGTGCCTGCCGTGCTGCGTGAGTTGGGTTCGCTGATCAACCGCGACGTGCTCACCGTGACCGGCCGGACGCTGGGTGAAGAGATCAACGACGCCGGTCCGGGCTTCCCGCAGGACATCATCCGACCGCTGTCGGAGCCTATCTACCCGCAGGGCAGCCTCGCGGTGCTGCGAGGGAACCTGGCGCCAGGTGGGGCGATCATCAAGCAGGCGGCGGTATCCCCTGCCTTGCTCGAGCATTCCGGACCGGCGGTGGTGTTCGAGAACGCAGCCGACTTGGCTGCCCGGATCGATGACCCCTCGCTGGACGTCACGCCGGACTCAGTGCTGGTGCTGAAGAACATCGGTCCGGTCGGTAACCCCGGCATGCCGGAGGCGGGCTACTTGCCCATCCCGAAGAAGCTCGCTGCCCAGGGCGTGAAGGACATGGTACGGATCTCGGACGGCCGAATGTCCGGCACGGCGGCTGGTGCGGTGGTGCTGCATGTGACGCCGGAGTCGGCGATCGGTGGGCCGTTGCGGCTGGCGCGGACCGGGGATGTAGTTACGTTGAGCGTGAGCCGGCGGCTGGTGCAGATGGAGGTGTCTGAGGAGGAGCTGGCGCGGCGTGAAGCGGAACTCGGTCCTGCAACGCCCACGGTCCCACAGCGTGGCTACCGGCGCCTGTATGTCCAAGAGGTGACCCAGGCGGACGAGGGCTGCGACTTCCATTTCCTTCGGGATTCAGGAGAAACGCCCAAAACGTCGGCCTAATGACGACCTGCCGGATTGTATTGCGACGTCAAAGGGCTGTTAAGGGGTCCATATTAGTTGACATAGCAATCTTTTCATCGGCTCCTGATTATTCGGGGACAGCGACGTACGGGTACCTCGTTGTGAGTTACCGGGGCTGTTGAAGGCGTCAATAGAGCCCCTTCACTGAATAGCCCGCAATGAGGTCCCAACGGTCTTGTGCTCGTGCAGGGCAGAGCTGCCGCGGCCCGTGCGGTCGCAGAGTCGCCGGGGAGCTGATCTCGGACGATCACCTTCGCGAGAATGAGATGATTCTGTATAGCGAAGAGGCCAGCGAAAGCGGTCAAAACCCGCGGAGGATCGTTCAGCGCAAGCCCTGAGATTGAGGACGCCACTGCAGGCAAAAGATGCAAGGAGGACTGCCCTAGAATCGATCTGAAGTCTCATCATTCATCTGCACTGCGCATGTGTAGATCCACGTTCGGGGAAGGTTAATCGTGGCAGAGAAAATCACAATAGGATGGCGGGATCTGCGAGATTTGGATCTGGATCCTGACAACCCACGCCATGAGCGAGGACTGACTCGTTCCGATGTCATCGCGCAGTTCGTGAAGAGAGAGAACATCAGGCCGCTCGCGCGCGACATCGTGCAGCACGGACTGAGCCCGTTAGAACGTTTTGGTGCCATCAAGGACGCCGGCAACGACCTCGTAGTGGTTGAGGGTAATCGGCGTCTGTGCGCTTTGATGCTTCTACACGATCCGTCGCTAGCTCCCACTCCCGAGGAACGAAGGAGTTTCGAGAGGCTCTCAAGGTCCTTCGATCCCTCCGGGCTTGAGATAGAGCTGGAAGTCTTCAGCTCGCGAGAGGAAGCCAACATTTGGTTGGAGCGCAAACATCTCGGGGAAAACAACGGCCTCGGTACACGTGGATGGAACCCAGTACAGCAGGCACGTCATTTTGGAGACACAGGCAACACGTTGGCACTCGCACTCATCGATTACGCCGCCGATAAGCGCCTGATTAGCCCTCGCCCCGACGGCATTCTGACCACTGTTACCCGTTTCTTGTCCAATCCCTTCGTTCGCCGGCACGCCCTCCTCATTACAACGGGAGCCAGCGACGCTGAGTTTTCCTTCAACGGCACCCGGTCTTTGTTTAACCGTCGGCTGCAACGACTGTTAACGGACATCATCAATAGCACCAATGGAGCCAGTTCTCGGACCACGGCGTTGGAACGGGAAGAATACGCTAGGAAACACCTGGTGCCCATGAGTGATGACGACGTAGAAGATGACGACATCGACGGAGAGGCGGACCTCGATGACAACGATGCATCAACGGATGCGCAGGCTGGCAACTCCGACGCAGGAGACCAATCCGGAGGGACTGACTCGTCTGATGACATTTCTGAAACCTCGGACCACAATGCCAGCCCGGATGCCAACAGCGATGAGGGCAGTGACGGCGGCCCCACTGGTGCACAGGGCGGAGGAACCTCGTCGGCACCGAGTAGACGGCTCAAGCTTGTGGACCCCGATGCTTTCCACCCGAGTCTACGAGACAACGGCCTGCGCCGAATTCTGCTGGAGCTGCACCTGGTCACAAGAAGAACTCCTGCCTTGGCAGCCATCGGCGTGCGTATCTTCATCGAAGCCATCACCGTGGCCTATCTCGAAAATCGCATGAACCGCACTGTTGCTGAGCGAGACAAGCTACATGTTCTTGCGCAGCAAGCGTTAGCGGACCTCAGTGAGAAAGCGAGGCAGAACCTTCTCGATCTATCGACCAAAGAGAAGAATGCGTTACGGATGCTGCACAACCAGGTCACTAACTCGAGCTACGTCTTCAGCGCCGCCTATCTCGGGGCGGTAGCGCACGGGAGCGCTTTTCCGACGTGGGAGCAGCTCACCGCCGCCTGGGATGAGATCGCGCCGATCCTCATGGTGCTCGCAACCAACTGTGAAGCTCCCCTCGATGGTCGAGAAGAGTAACCCTGGCCAGAATCCCCACTGGTTATTAATCTCGGCATTGAGAAAGTAGGAGTTACTCATGCCTGTCACACCATCACCCTTACGCTACCCGGGGGGGAAGTCAGCGCTTTTTGACCTGACGTCCCAGTTGCTGCGCGACAATCAGTTGAATAAGCGCACATATGCGGAGCCGTTCGCGGGCGGCGCGGGTCTGGCTCTGCGCTTGTTGTTCGAAGGCGCAGCCCGACGCATAGTACTCAACGACCTTGACGCCGGCATCTACTCTTTCTGGGATGCCGTACTCAATGATCACGAGCGCTTCATTGACACGATGAGATCCACTCCTATCACCGTGGAAGAATGGCTGGTGCAGCGCGAAGTACATCGAGCAGCTACAGAACCATCGTTTGAACTGGCATTCGCGACGTTTTTCCTAAACCGAACCAACCGCTCCGGGGTAGTGAAAGGCGGAGTCATTGGAGGTCTGGATCAGCAAGGTGCATACAAAATCGACTGTCGCTACAACCTAGAAGATCTCGCCGCAAAGATTAAGCGCATAGGACGGTATCGCGATGACATCGAACTTTTTCGGCACGACGGTGAGGACTTCCTCAAAGAAATCGACACTAGGGATCGCGTCGTCTTCTTCATCGATCCTCCTTACTATCTGAAGGGCTCAGGTCTCTACACGAACTTCTATGTCGCGGCGGACCATCAAAGGCTCGCTGCGAGCATTCACTCCCTTGAGAACCCTTGGCTTCTCACGTATGACAACACCCCCGAGATTACTCGCCTGTACCCACGACATCGACGACATACCTTCGACTTGAATTACTCCGTCGGCGTGAAACGCGTTGGTACTGAACTGATGGTCACCAGCTCACACTTCAGCCAGATTTCTTCTTCGCGCCTTCGCTGTGAAAGCCCAGAGCGAGTGTGCATTCCGCTGTACGGGGCGTCTTCAATTCGCAACTAGCAACACCGCAGGATAGCTCCCCGTCCACTGGACTCCGCTTTAATTGAAAGTGAGATCACACGACCGCTCCAATCCCCTAATCTGGCAACTTAACGGGCTCATCGTAATTGAGGGTGTAGCCGGGGTCTGAAGCCGCCTGATTCGAGCAGGCTGCGGACAATGTAGTTTGTGAGGTTCCGAAATCCCAGAGCTGAGCCGCGGAGGTGCTCGAGGCGACCGTTGATGGCCTCCGTGGGCCCGTTGCTGGTGCCGGGGCGGTCGAAGAACGCGAGGACGTCAGCGGCACGCTGCTTCAATGTCCGGCCGACCCGCCGGATCTCGATGAGTGCAGCCGGAACGCCGCTGGTGACCGAGCCGATCACGGCCTGCATCATCTGCTTCCCCCGTGTCTTATTCGGTTCCCGGTAGGCGGCGACGATCCGCTGATAGATGCCCCA
>NZ_FNDT01000027.1 GCF_900099735.1 Arthrobacter subterraneus
TACGAAAAGCGGTCACTGGCGATCAGCTCGAACATCCACCCCTCCGGGTTCGATGAACTCATGCCAAAAACCATCGCCACCGCGACCGTGGACCGGCTTCTCCACCACGCCCACCTCTGCCAAACCAGCGGCGAGTCCGTCCGGCTCATGCAAGCCCAAAACGGGAAAGGAACCCGCCCCATGAGCTAACCCAAAACCCGGTCAGGCGCCCCGAAACCCGGCACGCCCGGGGCGCCTGACCCTGTCCAAAAATACTTGCCGCGACCGGTCAATCACCTGCCGCCAACGGGCAAACCAACCTGCCGCCACCGGTCATTTCTAAGTTGCCGTTGACAGTTCGGTCCAACAGGCAGAAAATCCAAATCCGTTCCAGTGCCGGACACTGCATGAGGCGCCTTTCCATAGCCTCACGGTCCAACACCACATCACGCAGCGTCACCGGGTCCGTACGCCAGATGTCTTTTTCTTGAGTGCTCACCGAGTCCGACCTCACGGCTACCCCCTTCCGCCGCAGCGCCGGCGGATATCAGAACTGGTCATGGATATTCCCCTTCAATCCGCCGAGTCATGGCTGAGCCCTCACAAGATTACTATGCGGGTTACCCTTCGCAGCCCGATGTTCGGCAGGATAGTGCCCGGTGTACCGCACCTTTCCGCGGCAGAACCCATGACCGGAAGCCTCGCGATCTTCAGCGACATGACTGGTGTGGCGATACCAGCGGACGGCATATCACCAAAAAGGGTTGACGTGTGAGGGTGCGCAGCCACTAGGCTGAGCGAGCACCCGACGGGTGCGGGAACCGGAGTGGCAGTACGTCCCGGTTCCAGGGCCGGCAGCCGGGGAAAGGTTTCGCCCAACACGGACCCGGCTGTCGGCGCTCATGTATGCATTTCAATACCCCCCGATGGTTTTGCTCCAGCCGCATAACCATTGCTTGAACCGCGCGAATCGGAAGTTGAGCCCTTGGTTTCGTGGGCACTAAACCCCGTGGGAGGGGTACATGCGAATTGCACCTGGTGCAGGGTCCATGTCATTGACTCCCGTACAGGTTCTACTGGAGGCTTCAGGTCATGACAACGAGTGAAGATGAACCCGACTGGATGGCCAGAATGCGTGAGGCTTCGAAGCAGCGACCGCGGACACAGTTTCGGAAGATTGCGTGGTCGGACCTCCAGAAGCTCCTGCGTGAACGCGACGTGCTGTGGCGTGAAGCCCTCCCGGAGTCACGTGCAAGGGTCGATGGTTTACGTCAGTCGGATTCCGGCAAGCCAGCTGGCTAGCCTTTCGGCAAGACGAGAGTAGGAACAGCGCGCCGTTGCGTCATCCGTCCCGCCCACATGGGAATCTACGTCGGCAACGGCGAGGTAATCAGCCGCGGAATGGGCGGGCGAACCTCACTATCAATCAAACACCTGCTGTCCGACCGCACAGGCTCGTCCTCCTTACGAGTCAGCGGCTAATTATTCCTCGACCGTGCGCCTAGACTGAGAGAGCGGCAGGCACCTTAGAACGGGGGTGCTTGCCGCTTTTTGTTCGCGCCTGTAACCACCACCAATGCGCAGGTGTATAGCTACATGGGGGATCAAAACTGGTGATCTACCCTTCGCAGTGCAATGAACGCGGGTTGGTTGCACTCTTAGCAGGAACGAGGTCGTCCCGCCACTGCGTGGCAGCAGTGCGTCGACGATGGGGCCTCCGGCGCACGCGCCGCATCAGGGGTGGATGCTGCTGCAGCGCCATTGACCGTGTGCAGTACGAACTCTCAAGATCTTGCCGCATCGCCGTTACCGCGTACACGTCCTGCCCGTCGGAGCCGTCCGAATGCCGCTTCCCGGATCACCGCAGTCAGGAACTTCCCTCACAGACGTGCCGCTAACGCTGGCCTCTTTCCGCCTATATTCTAAGATGTGGCGGCCGTTGGCGGCGGTGAGGGACTGGGGACACTAACCGGCCAGCGGATCCCGTTGGATGAAGCACTACTTTTCTCCAAGGCGGAGGGTGCATCCTTTTCCGTGCAGGTAGGAAAGGAAAACCGATGGCTGTTTCTCGGCGGCAGGTCCTCACGTACGGGGGACTGGGGGTACTCGGGGCCGGGGCGCTGGCCGTTCCGTTCAGCTCCATAAGCGCCAAGTCAGCGAGCAGGCTGGCAGATGGCGACATGCCCGTACCGTATCGCAATTTGCTTACCCAGGCTCCGGTGCTGGAACCATACGCGGTGGGGCGTGCTCCTGACGGCGCGAAAGTGCATTACTACAGCGTCACGCAGAAGGCCGGTACCGCCAAAATCCTTCCGCGTCTGTCCACTCAGATTCTTGGCTACAACGGGATCTTCCCTGGCCCCACGATTGATCTGGTTCAGGGGACGAGGGCCGTGCTCAAGATCCGGAACCAGCTTCCGCCGACGCATCCGGTATTCGGTTATCCGATATCGACCTCGACGCATCTGCATGGTTCGGCGTCGTTGCCGCAGTTCGACGGTTATGCCAGTGATGTGACTCCTGTGGGGTTCGCGAAGAACTACGAGTATCCCAACTTCCAGGCCGCACGAAGCCTCTGGTACCACGACCACAACGTGCACACCACCGCGAAGAACGCGTATTCCGGATTGTCAGCACAGTTCCGGCTGCATGATCCAACCGAGCGGGCCCTGCTGCCTCAGGGCGAGTTCGATGTTTCTCTTACACTCTCGGATGTCATGTTCGCCGCGGACGGCAACCTCGCCTATGACGACAACTCCTTCTCCGGTTTGTGGGGAGATGTGATCCTCGTCAACGGAAAGCCCTGGCCGGTAATGAAGGTCCAGCGGCGCGTCTACCGCTTCCGTATTCTCAACGCGTCCATCTCGCGCTCCTTCCGGCCGACGCTCAGCACCGGTGAGCCCGTGCATGTGGCGGCCACCGACGGGGGGCTCATGCCCAGGACGCAGTCAGTCGAGTCATGGCGCCACGCCGGCGCCGAGCGGTACGAAGTGCTCATCGATTTCTCCGGGTACCAGCCCGGGCAGCGGATCGAACTGCGGAACCTCTCGAACAAGAACAACATCGACTACGACTTCACCAACCGGATTATGGCCTTCGATGTCACGGACCAGCCCGTGGACACCTCCGATCACACGTGGAAGACCATCCCGCAGACGTTGGCTTCCAGTGAAGTGATGAACCTGCGTCCGGCCCGCGACACCCGGGTACGCAAGTTCCAGGTGAAGCGCGATAACGATGTCTGGGTTATCGGGGAGGACTCCTGGGAAGACATCATTGCCAGCGGCTTCCGGCGGGTCATTGCTGACCCGGACTTGGGCGCCACGGAAATCTGGGAATTCGAAAACAGCTCGGGTGGCTGGTTCCACCCGATCCACATCCACCTCGTGGACTTCCAGATCCTCAGCCGCAACGGCCGGGCCCCGTTCAGCTACGAACAAGGTCCCAAGGACGTGGTGTACGTGGGTGAAGGAGAAACCCTTCGCCTCCTCATGAAGTTCGGTCCACACCGCGGAAAGTACATGATCCACTGCCACAACCTCCCTCACGAGGACCACGACATGATGACCCAGTTCAGCGTCGGTCTGAAACCCGGCGACGTGGACCTCAACGACCCGATGAAGGCTGCACCAGCCTTCTGGGACGGAGAATAGGCCAAGCCAATTTCCGCTCCTGAGGCCCACGGCGGGACGATTGCCACCCGGGGGATGGGCGGTCGGCAAATCTCCACGGTCGGCAAGATCCACGGTCAGTAGGTACCGTCACAAAAGAATAAGATCAGCCGTTTCCGGCATTCGACTTTCCTGGTACAGCGCAAGCGAACAGCGCTGCGGTCACCATCTGAGTGTTCTGACGTAGCGCGGCCCTGCATTCCTCCTCATGGTGCAGTATCACTTAGATACGTAGGCTGCTGTGAGTGCTCCGGGCTGCACCTGCCGCTTGGGAGAGGAGAGATTCAAGCGGGCCCCGGGATTTCAAATGGTGGAAGATGAGGCTGAACATCACCGCCATCACTGCTTGGACCCAGAACAGCGGTACCGGGTCGGGTAACGGATTGAGTTGCTGCACCACACTCATGACGCATATATGCAGCGTGTACAACGACAAGGTCATGGCCCCGGGCGCTGATAACGGCAGGAGAAGGTTCCGGTGTCTGCGCGTCAGCAGTAAACCGAAACCGATTGTGGCCGCCGCTGACCCTGCTACATGCAGAAGATCCAGAGGTGCACCCGAGTGTGGGGCACTCACAGCGAGCCACCACCACGACCCGGACTGGTCGATCCCGGCGAACCCGACCTCGAGCATCGCTTCAAGGGGATGGGTGCTTCCCTCGGGCGTTTCCGAGAGGGCCTTCAGCCCGCCTCCTGGCCCGAGCAGCTGCCAACTGAGCAGCTTCGCCATGACGGCCGCTGTGAGGCCAACACCGAGCAGTCCCAGCTGGACGCCAAGACGTTCGAGGTTGAGGCGGCCGATGGCCATACCTACCAAGACGAAAGTGATCCATTGCAACACGGGGTAATAACCCGTGAGGAAGATGTCGGCAGAAAGCGTCGCAGGTGTGACGAGGTGCCCGAAGAACGGGTTGGCACCCAAGGACGGTGGATCAACCTGCTGCAGCATTAATGGTCGCAGCAGGTACGCCGCGACCGGTGATAGCAGCATCCAGACAGCAGCCCATGCAGCTAGGGCCTTGAACGGTAGACCGGTGAAGGGCAGGGCGAGGAGAAACAAGATGCCGTAGTGGAACAAGATGATCGCGATGTTCGTCTCCACTGAGCCAAGTGCCAGTCCAACTAGCGCGATGATCAGGGCGCGCACAGCAATGCCCCGGCGGTCTGCAGCAAGGGCACCACCACGGTGCGGCGAGTTTCCGCCTGTGAGGAGGGCAAGCCCGATGCCTGCGACGACCGCGAAGAGACCTGAGGCCCGTCCGGAAAAGACGAGCGCTGTCCACGTTGCTTCGCCGGTGTCTGAGGCGTAGAGCGGAAAAACGTGGGTGCTTATCATGCCCAAGAGCGCCGTTCCTCGGGCAGCGTCAATGCCGGTCAACCGCCGCGGGAGAAGCTTGGTGTGCATTTGCAGATGTTCTCATAAAGCACTACCTTCCCTGCTCCATCGCTGGCACCGGTTCTGTTGTCCCGCGGTTGTAACCCCGGCCAGGTGCATGACGGCTCGGGCAACCCCGTTCTGTCCAGGAGATGCCCGTTCCCGTTCCCGTTCCGCCGGGGTGCGGAAGGGCACCTTGTGTTGGGGCGGTCTTACTCCAGCCCGGGTCTGCGTGCTGAGCATCGTCGCTGGCACAGCGGCCCCGGTACAGCGGCGCGCCACCGGTCACTGTGAGAGCTGAGCTGAGTTCAAAGCCTGACCTGATCCTGACGGCCCCCACCGTCCGGTGGATGGTGTCGCGGAGTCAGTGGATGGCTGCCAGGCACCATAGACTGCCGCCATGGAATATATCTCCGTCCTCTTGCCCTCTGCGGCCGTGGGAACCATCTTCTACTTCACGATGCGGGCCATCTTCGGTGTTGACAGGGCCGAACGGGACGCGAAAGCCGCCGCGGAGCAGGAGATCACACACGCCACACCAGCCCCAGCCGCTGGCCGGGAAGGTTCACCAGAGAATCGGAGCTGAAACCCATTCAGGGAGCGCGCCGACATGCTGCTCTGGCCTCATCTTGGGTGAAGACACCGCCGCCGACTTTCGTATGGGCGGGTTGGGGAGACATTCACAACCGGCGGCCAGGCTATCTTCCTGATTGGGACCGTCCGAGTACCACCCCGGTGTGGCCGTTACGTGATTGTGATTTTCAGTGTGACTACAGATATGATTCAAGCGGTGTCAGGACCTAGATATGGGTGACACCCCTCCAGCAGATTGCCTAACTCTGTCGCTGCGGAGGTCCGTTCTGAAACAGATCACGGCAGAGGCGGGGGAACCGGTAAGCGGGTTTCGAAAGAAACCCTAGGGGTTAAGGCGTAAGCGGCACTATTTCAGTGCTGCAGTGCGCCCGGGTGAACTCCCATCCGAATCCGACAGCTAACCTCGCAGGCATTGGGAGAGGCTAATCATGTCGAAGAACCGTCATATCGCACGTCACCGTGCCGTCCCCGCCAGCCCTCTGCACAACGTTGCTAAAGCGGCTTCGTCGGGAGTTGCAACCGTGGGACGCCCGGCAGCTGTAGTTGTTGCTGTATCAGGTTTGATGCTCGGGTCGACGTTGCCCGCCAACGCTGGCGCGACCACCACCCCGTCCACCGCGGCGCAGCAGCCCGTGGACACCGCAGCCACCGCAGCAGTTAGTGTCGCCTCACCAGCTGCTGCAGCACCCGGGGCTGCCACTCACACTGTCCAGCCGGGGGACACCCTCGGAAAGATCGCAGCCTCCTACGGGGTGAGCCTCGAAACGATCTTCGCTGCCAACGGGCTCGGCTGGGATTCCATCATCTACCCCGGTGATGTCATCGCTCTTGCAGGCGGCGCTGCCAGCCACCCGAACGGTGCAGCAGCTCCAGCTGCCCCGGCACCGGTTGTACCTGCACCGGCAGCACCCGCGCAGGTCGAAACCAGCACCATGGGCATCACAACCGCATCCTCCAGCATTGAACGCGCTCCCGCCCAGGTATCAAGCACTGTCGCAGCCAGCGGTGTGGGGGCCGCGCTGGTTGCCTCTGCCTACGCGCAGATCGGTGCCACCCAGGACTGCACCATCCTCGTTGAGGTTGCACTGCGCTCCATCGGCAAGGCCGTTGGCGACCTCGGCCCGACCCAGTTCTACCAGTACGGCACCATGGTCAGCACCCCCGCACCCGGTGATCTTGTCATCCGCCCCGGACATATCGGCATCTACGTCGGCAACGGTCAGGTCATCAGCAGCGGCATGAACGGCGTCAACGCAACCCTACTGCACCCGCTCTCGGACCTGGCAGGATCCTCCTACGTCCGCGTCAGCGCATAGCGCAACACTCATAAAAGGAAGGGAGGGCAACCCACACTGGGTTGCCCTCCCTTCCTTTTGCTTTTCGGGCGAGTACTCACCCCGCCACCTCAGGGCAGAATGAGCGTGCCGGTAACCGCACAGCAGGGGGCGAGGGCTACCGGCACCGAGGGCCGGCTCTAGTAGCCATCGTCGCACCGACAGGGGTGGTGCCGTTCCAGCGTACTGATGAAACTTGGGTGGGGACACGGAACCGCCTGAGGAAGCGTTCGGAAGACACTGCAGGCGGCCCGGAAGAAATGGTCTGCCCGTCACCGGATGACCGGCGAAACGGTGGATATGGGGAACGCAGCCTCTGTCCCAGGCGTTGGATACGGGGTGAGCTGTAAAAACGGACACCCCGCTGTCACAGAGGTGTCCGCGATTACAGGTCGAGCGCCGTCCGGGGATCGGCTAACCCAGCTTGAAGTTATTCGAACCGCCCTTGTTCGTACCGTTCTGGAGATACGCGCGGCCTGTGAAGCGGCCACAGGCGATGGACATTACCCTGATCGTGACTTACCGGACGAGGGGTGGACTGTTCAGCAGCAGCTACTGTCTGCGGCAGTACAGGACCTGAAAGATCTTGACGGGGTTCTCCACGAACTCAGAACGCACATCGGCCCTTCTCCAACGCACTAGCATGTTCATGTTCTGCTATCAAACGCCTCGGCCTTCAACAGAAGATTTTCGGCGGATGAATATAGCAACTTCATTTGGCCCCGGGTTAGCAGTTTGATTTGGCCCCACCCGGTTGGTGTCCCTGGTTCAGGTTGAGCTGGTGGTTGGGACGTGGTTCCGGCTCGTGGTCTTGAGTCGGTAGGACTCGGTTCCGGTATCGATGATGTGGCCGCGGAAGGTGAGCCGGTCCACGACCGCGGCTGCCAAGCGTGGGTCGGTGAATGTCTGGCCCCATTCGCTGAACGGCGCGTTGGAGGCGCAGGCGATTGATGCGCGTTCCTCGCGTGCGGTGATGATTTGGAACAGCAGCTCGGCGCCGCGGGTGTCGAGCTGGACGTAGCCAACTTCATCAAGACAGAGCAGGTCGATTTTGGCGTAGCGGTTCACGACGCGGGAGAGCTCTTTGGAATCGGCCGCTTCGACCAGTTCGTTCACTAACGCCGCGGTGGTGGTGTATTTGACCCGCCGGCCCTGTTCAGCCGCCGCGGTGCCAAGAGCGATGAGCAGGTGGGTTTTGCCGGTACCCGAATCGCCCAGCAGCACCAGCGGTTCGCCCTTATCGATCCACGCACCCGTGGCCAGGTGCGCCAGCGTCGCCGGTGGAAGGTCCGGCAGCTGCGCGGCGTCGAAGTCCTCGAGCCGCTTCGCGCGGGGGAACTTCGCTTCCTTCACCCGTCGGACCCGTCGACGATCGTCACGTGAGTCGCATTCATAACTGAGCACTTCGGCTAGATACGCCGCGTAGGTCATCCGTTGCCTGGCTGCGGTCTCGGCCATCGAGACGGCTGCTTCTGCGATTCCCGGCAGCCCGAGCGTCTTGCAGGCCGCACCGATCGCCGCTTCGGCTGCCGGGTCAGTGCCGGTACGCGTCGCCGGGCTCATCGGGCACCTGCCGCGGTAGCTAGGAGCTGGTCATAGCGTGCCAGCGACGGCCTGCTCCGTTGGGGCAGATGCAGTATGCGTTCATCCACGCCCGGAGCCAGCTTCAACCGATTGCTGGTCTTAGGCGCTGTCACGGTGCCGGTGCCGTGGTTGCGGGCAGCGACCGCGAGGCGTTCAGCAGTGAAATCATGGGTCGTGGCCGCAGTGTTCATCGCATGCTCAATCGCTTCGACCGGCAGGGTCCGGGACAGCAGCAGCACCTCGACCAGCGCCCGAGTGCCCTCGCGGTCACCGAGCTTCGCCCTGGCCTTGTCCCAGAACCGTTGGTGGCCGGCCGTAAACGCCCCCGAGGCGCGGGCCGAGGCCAACGCAGTGGACCCGGCCAACGCCCCGGGCTTGCGGCCGAGGACTTCAAGGTAGTGATCTAGCTCCAGCACATGCGTGTATTTAGCGACCGCGCGCACGTGGGACCCGACCCGGGACCCGTCAGCGAAGACCTCGACCCGGCGGGCGCCGAGCCGCACGGAGACCCGTCTGCCGGCATGCCGTGCCGGCACAGATTAATACGACTGACGCACGCAGATCATCGCCTTCGCATCGACCTTGCAGGAGAGCGTCTCCGCTGCCTCGAACACGTCGTCCGGCAGCTCGCGCAGCACGGCCGTTTCCTCGGTGAACATCGACGCCACGGTGGCCGGCCGGGTCCCGATAACCCGCTGGTCGTCCTTGGCATCGCAGCCGGCCATGAACTCGTTGAGTTCAGCGATCGTGGCGAACTCGGGCACCGGAGTCAGCCAGCGGCGCCGATACCGGCCTACCTCGCCTTCAACCCCGCCCTTCTCATGGGCCCCTTCCACGCCGGGGCGGCAGAAGAACGAATCGAACCCGTAGTGGGAACGCATCGCAATGAACTTCGGGTTCTCCACCCGCTCCCGGCCCAGCAGCAACCGGATCACCGCCGGCTTGAGGTTGTCATACCGCACCCGGGACACCGGCACCCCGCCGAAGCGTTCAAAGGCCAGCACATGCCCGTCAAGGAAGGATTCCTGGGCCTGGTTCGCATACGCCACATGCACTGCCTTTCCTGAGTAGGACAGGCGCATGACAAACATCCACAGCTTCATCCGGATCCCGGCGATCACGGCCCAGAACTCGCCGAAGTCCACCTCGGCCTCGGCTCCCGCCGCATGAGTTTGATGAACCGCAACATCAGCCACCGCCACCGCCAGTTCCTTCCGGATCCGCGACACCGCATGAGTAACCGTGGACTCAGCAATCTGCGCACCATGTTCCTCAACCAGTCGCTGCCAAACCCGCCGGCCGGTATGACGCTGCTTCACCGGCGCAGTTAAATCCTCCTTCAACCAGCCAGTAATAATCTCCTTCCACGGCCCCAGCACCGGCGACTCACGTACCGGTGTCTTTCGCGCCGGCGGCTCCGCGCATGCCAGCGCCTCCCGCACCGTACGCCGATGCACCCGATGCACCCTGGACAGCTCTCGAATCGACATACCTTTATCTCTCGCATCACGACGGATACGCTCGAATTGCTCCACTCTCGATCTCTCTTTCAAACCCGTACCTTCCACTCGCCTTGGCAGACGAGAAGAACGCTACGAGTCAGGTCGAGGGTGGGGCCATTTCAGACTGCAAAAACCCCCAAAAATGGGGCCATTTCAGCGTGCCATACTCAGGCGGAGATGAGATCACGTCGTCCTGGCAACGCTGCACCACACCCGAGATCCGGGTTCAGCCTCCGCTAATGCTGCGGCCTATCATCTCCGACGGGGTGCCGGGTGGCCCCATTTGGTGTCGGGCGCACCGCGTCAGCTACTTGTTCGCGGAACCCGTCGAAGGATGTGACCTGACGTGACTTCCCGTCCAGCAGGAAGAACGTCGAACCTCTCTCTACCCCTGCCCTGTGAGCTTCGGTCCGGTCCGCTTCAACCTGCTGCATCGTCCGGGGATCTGCCACGTCGGCATCGAACCTTGCCAAGTCCAGTCCAAGATCCCGGGCGATTTCTCGCTGTCGCTGGTGGATCGACGTGTTCGCACGACTTCCGGCAGCAACCGGATCCGAGCGGTTATCTTCCAGAGCGGCAAGGAAATCCAGGAATCTACCTTGTTTACTTGCCGCCTCCAGAGCGGCCGCCGCCGCCCAAGCGTCCTCCGTTGAGGGCAGGTGCCTGACCGCAAAGGACAAATTCTCACCGAAATCGCGTTCCAGCACGCGCAAGTAGGAGTAGATGGGCCCGGAATTTGGCCCCTCGACGTCAAGGTACTGAATCAACATCGCGCGCTCCTCTGGAGCGCGGAACAGCAATCGGCCGCTATCGCTCAACGTCTGCCTCAGGGTGACATGAAGCAGGTCGGGCCCAACGCTGGCTTTCCTTACTTCCACGCTACCTGTGACGGTTTGGGATCCCCGGCGCGGTGAGGGCAATGATTCTGCCCTACGACCGGCAATGAAGGCGATCCCGCCGAGGAGAACAATCAATGCAACGGGGATGAGGGCAGCCAGCCAGGGATTCATCAATTACTTCATTTCTGTTTACCGTGCCGAGCCACCTGCGTTCAACGGTGCAGCAGGGTGCGATAGTCACGGAACTAACAGGGAAGAGGAGCGGGTATCAATGCCATGAATTTTAGCTGCTTCGCGCAGCGCCCACCGGGCCCGTTTCCGGTCACCTGCAGCATCATAGGCGCAGGAAAGCCGGTACCAGCTCCTCCAATCCTGAGGTGTTTTCTCAACGTCTGCCTTGAACCGGGGGAATTGTTCATCGGCTGCAGCAAGGATGATTCTTCCCGCAGGGGAGCGCAGCAGATCATCTACCGGTAGCGCGCCCTCGCTCTCCAGAATGCGACCCAGCCGCTGTGCCCTGACACCGAACACAATTTCGTGGAAGATGGCCCACACCCCTATTAGGGGCAGGAGTAGGTAAGCGATTCCGAACACTTTTGCCGCGGGGGCTGGGTCCCCGAGGAGAAGGACACTTCGTTGAAAGGAGACAGCAAGCCAGAACAGGCACAGCAGGGTCACCAGCAGTGCGCCTGCCTTTGCACGTGTGGCGAATGAGATCACCGCAGTTGCTTTCACTAAAGGCCTCCGACGGCACAGACAACGAAAATGATTAAGGTCTAAGAGAAAGCCGCAATTGCGGCCCCGCTGAGGACACAAGGTCAGTGCGTTCCCATGGCAGGCCGATATTACCGCAAGCAAAGCCTCGTGAGGGCCTGGATGTCGGTCGAGCCAATATTCTACGTAGACTAACCCTCCAATGAGCCGGGACTTTGGTTGTCCCGTGTACGCTCGCAACACACCACAAGGAGTCGCCGCGATGTCCAGCCACGACCCCGCACCAGGTCCGGAGGACCATAGCCACGATACTCTCGGTCGGGGCAGCTACCGTGAGGTGTTGCGGGTTGCAGAGATCCTGCGCAAGGAGACCGTCGGCGGGATGTTACTGGTGGTCGCGGCGCTGGTCGCAATCGTCTGGGCGAATTCCCGGTTCGCGGAAAGCTACTTCGCCCTGCGCGACTATGAGGTCGGCTACGAGCCCTGGCACCTTCGGCTCAGCCTCGGCACGTGGGCCGCCGACGGGCTGCTGGCCATATTCTTCTTCCTTGTGGGTCTGGAGCTCAAACGCGAATTCGTAGCCGGGGACCTGCGTCAATTCAGTAAGGCCATTGTGCCTGTAGCGGCCGCTGCGGGCGGGGTCATCGTCCCAGCCCTGTTGTACACCGTGTTCAACGCCTCCAACCCCGAAACCGCCGGCGGCTGGGCCATCCCAACCGCTACAGACATCGCCTTTGCGGTGGCGGTGCTGGGCATCATCGGATCCCACCTACCCCCTGCCCTGCGGTTGTTCCTCCTGACCCTCGCGGTGGTCGATGACCTGATGGCCATTACGATCATCGCCGTCTTCTACACCGAAGAGGTGGCCTTCACCCCGTTGCTGCTAGCCCTGGTTCCACTGGGTGTCTTTACTTTCCTCGCCCAGCGTTACAGCCGGTTCTTCGGGCTTCATGCCTGGGCTGCATGGGTGATCCTCCTGCCTCTGGGGCTGGTGGTTTGGGTGTTGGTCCACGAAGCCGGAGTCCACGCCACGGTGGCGGGGGTCCTGCTCGGGTTTTCGGTCCCAGTTAAGCAGGACCAAGCCAGCGGGGGTCCCGAGGCTGGGCGTGGCCTCGCCGAGGAATTTGAGCACCGTTTCCGCCCTATTTCGGCAGGCTTCGCCGTGCCCGTGTTCGCGTTCTTTTCCGCCGGGGTTGCTGTGGGTGGTTGGGAAGGAATAACTGCCGCCATGACCGCACCGGTGACCTTGGGGATCGTTGTCGGCCTCGTGCTGGGCAAGCCCATCGGGATTCTCGGCACCACCTGGCTGACCACCAAGATCACCCGCCGTCACCTGGATCCGTCCTTCGAGTGGATCGATCTGGTGGGCGTGGCACTGCTGGCAGGTATCGGCTTCACCGTTTCGCTGCTGGTCGCCGAGCTGAGCTTCGCCCCTGGGAGCAGCGCTGCCGATCAGGCCAAGGTTGCCGTTCTGAGCGCCTCCGTCCTGGCCTCTCTGCTGGCCAGCGTGCTGTTGCGGGTCCGCAACCGCCGTTATCGGGAGATTGAGGAACTCGAGTCCGTCGACGCCGACCGTGACGGTGTTCCCGATGTGTACGAGAAAGGTGAGGTCCGGGGGGACGGACGTACCTAGAGGACGAGAATTGCATCTTCAGCACCAAGTGGAAGCGTCCGCTGGTCAATCCGGCAGTTCCGCACTGTAGGATCCCGGTGCCTTCGATTCGGTGCGCGCACTGAACACAGCTGTGTGACGCGATCGCCCCGTCCGGCTCTCGTACTCTCAGTATCCGGAGAACTCTTCACGGTAGGTGCACTGGAATCAATGCCCGTCACTTCCAGTGCGCTCTGGATTGGTAAACGAGCAGGTGCTGAGGTGAGAGGTCCGGCCCGCAAGTCCTTGGTCGGAAGTGATTTACTACTCGAAGGGCTGCTAACGGCAGCCCACCCGAAGCGGAGCGGAACAGCACGGATGGTACGAGCACACCCCTCGTGGTTGGAAGGGGAGGACCGCCTGCGACTGCTGGGCAGGGCGCGTAACTTCATCGACGGCATCGTCAATAGTTCACCGGCACGGGTGGCCTTACTCGTCTTCTTCGTGGTCGTGCTGATCTTCACTGCACTACTCAGCTTGCCTTTCGCCACGCGTTCAGGGCAGTCAGCGCCTCTCCACGATGCTCTGTTCACCGCCGTTTCCGCGGTGTGTGTCGTCGGGCTGACCGTTGTGTCCACTGCCGACTACTGGTCGTTCTTCGGTCAGCTGATTATCCTTATCGGCATTTTCGTGGGAGGTCTGGGCACCCTGACCCTTGCCTCCCTCCTGGCTCTGGTGGTGAGCAAGCGGCTGGGCGTCCGGGGCAAGCTCATCGCCCAATCGGCGCTCAACAATGCGACCCGCCTGGGGGAGGTGGGTACCTTGCTGCGCATTGTCATCACCACTTCCGTGGCGGTGGAGGTGGTGCTGGCCCTCGCCCTGATCCCTCGGTTCATGATTTTCGGCGAGCCCTTCTGGCTCGCGGTTTGGCACGGTGTTTTCTACTCCATTTCGGCCTTCAACAACGCCGGATTCACTCCGCACTCCGACGGCCTCGTCCCCTACGGAACCGATTTGTGGATCCTCGTACCGCTGATGGTCGGAGTGTTTGTCGGCAGCCTCGGCTTCCCGGTCATCCTCATCCTCGTCCAGTACCGCCACCACGTCCGGAAGTGGAGCCTGCACACCAAGCTCACTATCAACGTCTCGCTCATCCTGCTCTTCGCCGGGATGGTGCTGTGGGGGTTGATGGAGTGGTCTAATTCCGAAACCATCGGGGGCTTGAGCGCAAGCGACAAGATCATTAACGCGCTCTTCGCCTCGGTCATGACCCGCTCCGGCGGATTCAATCTGGTTGACCAGGCTCAGATGGAACCGACCACGATGCTCCTGACCGATGCCCTCATGTTCGCCGGCGGTGGGTCTGCGTCGACAGCTGGCGGTATCAAGGTCACAACCATCGCTGTGATGTTCCTGGCCATCCTCGCCGAAGCCCGCGGTGATTCCGACGTTAGCGTCTACGGCAGGAAAATCCCGCAAGGCGCCATGCGGGTGGCTATTTCCGTCATTTTCACGGGTGCGACCATTGTCCTCGTCGGGACAGGACTCATTCTCTGGATCTCCGGAGAGGAACTCAGCCGTGTGCTCTTCGAAGTGATCTCCGCGTTCGCAACCTGCGGCCTGAGCACCAACCTCAGCGCCGAACTCCCACCCGAAGGTAAGTACGTCCTGTCGGCCCTGATGTTCGCCGGCCGCCTCGGAACAATTACCGTTGCTTCCGCGCTGGCACTGCGTCAGCGCGGTACGCTCTACCACTACCCGGGAGAAAGGCCGATCATCGGCTGAGAGACCAGCCACAACGCGCCCCGGCTGATAGAACTTGGACGTTTCGGTTCCACGACCGCTCCCTTGCTGCACAAGCTGAGCCGTCCCAAAAGTGGCCGGGACCCTGACCTACGTTGGTCCAGGCCGACGTGACCCCGCCCACCTGGTGATCCCAACATCGGGGGGCATCGTGCTGGTGCACGGACTCGGTGGTTCCTATTGAGTCCTATAACAGTCCCAGCGGGTCGACGAGGGAACCGTTGAGTTGGGTTTCGAAGTGCAGGTGGCAGCCGCTTGAGTTGCCGGAGGTGCCTACGTAGGCGATGAGCTGCCCGGCTTTGACCTGCTGGCCGGCTGAGACCGCAAAACTTTCCAGATGGTAGTAGTTGGTGACCAGAGCGTTTCCCTGAACGACCCCGTGGTTCAACACCACGCGCACTCCTGCACCGCTGAGGACACCGGAATCGGCAAACCAGACCTCGCCTGCGGCGGGTGCGTAGATCGGAGTCCCGCAGCCGACACCATAATCGATTCCTGTATGCGCATAACCTCCGGTGCCACTCCAGTCGATGGTCCCAGCCGGTGTGGGGCGGTAACCAAATGTTGAGGTGATGGGGCCATTGAGGGGCGGATTCAACCCGAATGTCGAAGGGCTCCCGACGGCTGGTGGTGCCGGCGGCGGGACGGGTACCGGCACTGGAACAGGACGGTTCGCGGCGGCGGCCTCTGCGGCCCGTCGCTCGTTTTCGATCCGTGCGCGTTCTTCGGCTTCTGCCTTCAGCCGTGCTTGCTCACGCTTGCGGGCCTCCTCCAGCAGCCTGCGCTGCCGCTCAGCGATGTCCGCGACCACCTGTCGCTGCTCCGCTTCGATCTTGGCCAACCGGCTTTCGATGACCGGTTTCTGCGCCTGGAGTTCTTCAGACAGGGCGGTGGTCTCAGCAATCAGGCCATCGACCTTCGCCTTCTCGACTTCAGCCTCATCACGCGCCCTCTGTTCAGCGGCAAGGGCCTCTTCGGCCTGGTACTTGAGATCACGGATTTCCTCCTCAACCGATATGAGCCGCGCCTCCGAGTTGACGTTGATGGCGTTCTGTTGGGACAGCTGCTCTATGGCGGCGTTCTGACTGCGCAGCGCCTGATGCACCATGTCCATGGAGTAGGTGAGACTTTCGGGGCTTTCAGCACCGAGCAATAATGAAATACCGGAAGGTATACCACCGCTTTTATAAGCCTGACTGGCGATCTGGCCGATCACCACACGGTTCGCCGCCATCTCCTCCCGATCCCGCTCCAGCTGAGCGGTGAGAGTGTTCTTTGTGTCCTGCGCAAGGTCCACCCGCTGAGCCAGTACGGCCACTTCATTGGCGGCGACCGCAACTCGGCCCTGCGCATCAACCAGAGACTGCTGCGCTGCCGGAAGCTCATCCTGGTAGACCCGCAGCTGAGCCACCGTTTCGATGATGTCGGCATCCAGAAAGTCCATCGATTGCTGCACTTCGGCGATCTGACTTTCAAGGGCGTTCTTGCGCTCGTCCAGCTCGTCGGCGAAAACCGGTCCACTGCTACCCAGGACCAGCGCCATGACTAGCACCATCGAAGTACCTCTAACGGTCCTGGCCCCAACTGAGATCCTGCCCGCTGACCGCAGCCGGGAAACAACATCCACAGGTTCTCCATTCGTTGCTGATTACCTAACCCGGAAGCCAAGGAACATCGAAGAAGAGAAACCGGCGAAGTTCTTCGTGCTCCTGGTCAAGGTCGGGCAGTGTATCGGTTCTGTCCAGAACCGTCGCGGCGGACGCCCACCGCGGGGAACTTTTAATCACTGCAGCAAGTTGACACAGTAACCCACTCACCCTGCGTTGCTATGAGACCCATGGATAACCATAATCGGACCTTTGCGGCCTACCCCGGACGCCGATGCCGACGCCGTCCGCGTGTCCCGTGCAGGGCCCACGAGAGGTTCGGAACCCATCAACATGGGTGACCCGCTGTGGCTGCGGCAAAGCATGAACCGGGCACATCAGCCCGAACGGACTCAGATCACCCTAAGGGGGCAGGGACGACGATGACGACCACGCTGCTGCCGGCACCATCTAGACCTGTGCAGCGTCCGGCTCAGCAGCGCCGCACTCCACACGATCAACGGCACTTCGTGCTTTCGCTGGTCTCGATGGCAGCGGTGATTCTCGCATCGCTGAGCCTCAACGGCGTGATTCAGGGCTGGCTCTGGTTGCCCTCCGTCGCGCTAACGGTCGGAAGTGTGTTCACCGGCATGGCCGTCGCGCGAAGACTGCACTTCCCTGACCCGCTGATCTTTGTGACCGGCCTGCTCGTCCTGATCGGCACCGTGAATTGGCAATACTTTTCCGCCCAGAGCATCCTGGGCGCGATTCCCGGACCGGAGTTCCCTGAACGCCTGACATTTTTGCTCAAGGATGCAGAAGACACCGTGGTCTCCCAGCTGGCCCCAGTGCTACCCGGTGTGGGAATTCTCCTCATCATCAGTGCCACAACGGGGTTGATGGCGGTATTGATGGATACTTTGGCCATCACGCTCAGGATGCCGGCTGTCAGCGGAATTATTCTCTTGGTGATCCTCATACCTCCAGCGATCATCAAACCCGACGGCGTGGGTATACCCGCGTTCGTCGCTGCTGTGACCGGTTACTTGCTTCTTCTCGCCGCTGGGCAATGGCGGGAGAAGCCCAGAAAGACGGCCAGCACCGGCAGGACCTCCGCCGGGTTCTTCACTCGCGCAGTTTCCATAGGCGCGGTAGCACTCACCACCGCCCTTGTCCTGCCCTTGATGATCCCGGGATTCAATTCAGGCGCGTTTCCACAGGGGTCCCGCCTGAATGCCTGGGGCACTACAACCGGATTGAACCCGAGCGTGACACTGGGCAATGACCTGCGCAATCCGACCAGTTTCGGGCGCATCACCTATGCCACCAACGCGGACGAGCCGCTGTATCTACGGTCGTCAACTTTGGAAGATTTCTCCGGCCAACGGTGGGAGCCGGACCAGCGGTTAGATTCCCGGCGCACGGGAATCAGGGCAATGGGGGGAAATAATCGCACTGGCAGCCCCATAGTGACCACGATTACCACAGGGAGCTTCACCAGCCCATGGCTGCTGGCGCCGTACGCGCCGACAAGCATCACGAATGTGGAGGGTATGTGGACGTGGGACCCGCAGAACCTCACCATCCTGGCCTCTGACGGCGGATCAACAGCGCAGCAAACGTATCAGGTGCGAAGTTCAACCCCTGAACTCACGAGGGAACTTCTTGCAGGCATAGGACCCGTTCCGGGTGGCGAGGTTTCCCCGGACTTTATGACACTGCCCGACGACATTCCAGCTGCCGTTGAGACAACGGCGCGTGCGCTGACGGCTGAAACGGTCAACCCTTTCTACAAGGCCATGGCGATCCAGAATTATCTGAGGGGGGAGGAGTTCACGTACTCCCTGGAAGCCCCGGTGGAGGGCGGTTATGACGGCACCAGTATGGGCGTGATCGAGCGTTTCCTGGACGTCAAGGCCGGGTATTGCGTGCAGTTTGCTGGCACCATGGCCGTGATGGCGAGACTGGTCGGGATCCCAAGCCGGGTCGCGGTCGGTTATGTCCCGGGCGCTCCCACTGGGAACACCATTCGCGGGCCCGATGGGGAGGAGCTCACGGAGTTCGCCGTCGATTCACGGGACGCTCACGCATGGCCCGAACTCTACTTCAGGGACGTCGGCTGGGTGAAGTTCGAACCCACCCCAGGCCGGGGTGTGGTCCCTGACTATGCGCAACCCCAACCGCGCCCGTCCGAGGTGCTTGCTGAGGATAACCTCACACCGCAGGATTTGCCGCTGTCTGGCGCTCAACCTCCGTCCACACCGGACGCCGCACCGGTTCCATCCGATGGTCAGACTGACCGCTCCCGTTTAGGGCAGATAGGGGTTTTGACGGCCGGAACGCTACTGCTGCTCGCCCTGATTACCGTTACGCCATTCCTCAGACGTGAAGCACGGTCCTCCCGCCGGCGTCGGTTGCTCACCTCGGGTACCCATAATCCGGCCAGGATGGCCTGGGCCGAAACAACCGAAATAGCAAGTGATTATGGTTATCCAATGGTTCCAGCGGACACCCCCCGTACATTCGCTGAGCGCCTCAGATCCAAGGCCGCGCTTGAGGGGCAGGCAGCCGTTTCGCTTTCAAGGCTGCAGCATGCTTACGAGATCGAGGAATTCGCTCAAACAACCGGATCTCCGCGCCAAGCTGCCGGCACCCTTCACACCTGGGAGGACGTGCAGACGGTCATCAGTGCCCTGCATCGCACCGCTAAACCCACCACCCGGCTCAAGGCACAGCTCCTGCCCTACTCTCTCCGTCACCCATTCCAGTCAGATAGGACTCTCGGTTATAGAAGGCCAGCAGCTGGGTTCAAGGAA
Source organism: Arthrobacter subterraneus (assembly GCF_900099735.1). GTDB lineage: Bacteria > Actinomycetota > Actinomycetes > Actinomycetales > Micrococcaceae > Arthrobacter_D > Arthrobacter_D subterraneus. The sequence continues at coordinate 19,389 of NZ_FNDT01000027.1, forward strand.
GCGCTCACGGGCGGTCAACCCGAGTCCAAGTCAGGGGGCTGAGATAGCATTGCGAGCAAGCTGTGTAGCGTCAATTAACGCTACTGGTGCTGGGTTGCTGGAACGGCGTGCGAAGCCTGATGTCCGCAAAGTATTTGAGGGTGAGAACCGAGCATGTTGTTAGGAGTCAGGCACAAGAGGGAAATCCTGTTGCGTCATCTACTGGCCGGGGGAATTTCCACACTACTTGTGTACTTGGGCTGGCAGGTGCACTCGGGGTGGGACCCGGAGATGCGCTTGTGGAAATCATTTGGTGTAGCCGGTGCCTTCCTCATCTGGTTCGTTGCGCTCATCGGTCCGGCCATAAGATTATGGGCGCCACTGGTGCGGATCATTTCTTGGCGCCGAGAGGCCGGTATCTGGTTCGCGGTGGTGACGCTCGTGCACTTCTATCTCGTCTGGGACGGCTGGGCGCGCTGGGACGTCCGGGAACTCCTGGGGTATCAATACGTGGCTGAGCTCGATGCCTATCTGCGCTTCGAGCCGGGATTCGGTTTGGCGAATCTCATGGGCCTCATGGCGCTCCTTTTCGCTCTCATTCTCGCAGCAACCTCCTTCGACAGAGCGGTCAGCTTCCTCGGCCCTTCGTCGTGGAAGTGGTTGCACAGCTTCACCTACGTAATCTTCTACGTGGTGGCGCTGCACTCGCTCTACTTCGCGTTTATGCACTACACACCGGCCCCGCATCGGGTCCTCATGGGCCTACCGACCGAGTATCCAGAAAATATTCTCCGGTTCGTCTATCTCGGCATGCTGCTGTCGGTCTTCATGGCACAGGTCGCCGCTTTCGTGAAGACGGTTCACCAACGACGAAGTACGGTCCGGTAGACCTGGTGCGAGGGCGCGGAGTGTTTACGACAACCTTGCTCGGACGAAGGCAAGTAGCGGAAGGGACCCTGGAGCTCGCACTCGAACGGCCGGAGAAATTCGCGTTTCACGCCGGTCAATACCTTCAGCTCCGGCTGCCCAAGCTCCTCTATCGTGACCGGAGAGGCGCGTCACGGGTACTTTCCATCGCCTCCTCCCCTACCGACAAGGAGAGGATCATCGTTGCCTATCGTGACACCGGCAGCGGGTTCAAACAGACACTTAGCGAGTCACGGATCGGCTCTAAGGTCATGATCGAAGGGCCGCACGGCTTTCATCTTTTGCCTCGGCAACCGGCCAGACGGGTCGTCCTTGTCGCCGGTGGAATCGGCATCACCCCGTTCATGAGCATGCTGCGGCTTAACGCCGAGCGCGACGAGGAGGCCCGCCCCCAGATCACACTCCTGTACGTCAACCGGAGTCAGCGGAGTGCGGCCTACATGGAGGAGCTCAGACACATCGAAAAGAAGGATGCTCGCCTGACCGTGAGAACGAAGTTCGGCATCATGGATGAAGAGTTCCTCTTCAAGAGCGTAAAGAACAAGGACGATTGTCTCTGGTACATCGCTGGCCCGCCTTCCATGGCCAGATTTGTCCAGAGCGCGCTAGAGGTCATGGGCGTTGACTCCGGCCGCATATATTGTGAAGAGTTTCCTGGTTACTGACGGCGGCGCGAGTGTCGGCGGGTTCTCCCACCACTAGGTTGCGTATGTGTACGTCGGCACGGCACCGCCTGATGAGACTCCCTCATCTGTCTCCTTCGCAGCGCGAGATCAGGCCAGCGGAACTTTCATGGGGATGGGGGCGTTCGGTTTTAGGGGTCGGTGTCCTTGGCGGAGGGTGATGATCCCGGAGTTCTACCCTCAGGGTTGTTCCCGCAGTCCACGCCGCCAGCATCTTTTGAAGCCCCGATCATGAAGACGAGCCCCATCAGTGGATCTTTACATTCCCTCCCCGACCGTCAGTGCCCTGCAGGTGGGACCTCTGTCGATTGCTTTCTATGCAGTCTGCATCCTTGCGGGCATTGTGGTGGCCATCTGGCTCACGAACCGGCGCCTCGTTGCGCGGGGAGGTGAACCGGGGCAAACACTGGATGTCATTGTGTGGGCGGTGCCTTTTGGAATAGTGGGTGGGCGGCTCTACCACGTGATTACAGATAATCAGCTGTACTTCGCCCCTGGGATGAATCCGTGGAACGCACTCCGGATCTGGGATGGCGGATTGGGGGCGTGTCAAATGAAGTGTGTAAGGGACCAGCTGGTTATCCGTTCTGCCGGGTCGGTCAGATCGGAAGCCTGTTAGGGAATTGGATGGCGAAAGCGTTCAGTGCTTGATGCCATCCCTGGGTCCCGGTGCCCAGCTCGCCACCCCGCAGGGTCTCGATGTTCCGGATCCCGAGATAGACGAGCTTGATTGCTGCCTCGTCGGAGGGAAACGAGCCGCGGGTCTTGGTGATTTTCCGGAGCTGGTAGTTGATCGATTCGATCTGGTTGGTCGTGTAGATGACCTTGCGGATCTCCGGGGTGAACGACAGGAACGGGATGAAGTCCTCCCACGCGTTCCGCCACGCCAGCACCGCGCCCGGGGCCTTGGACTCCCAGACCTCGGCGAAGTGCCCCATGGCCAGCTCAGCGGCCTCCACGGACACCGCCGTGTAGATCGGCCGCATGTCCTTCGCCATCGCTTTGCGGTCCTTGTAGGAGGCGTATCTCATCGCCGAGCGCAGCAGATGCACCACGCAGGTCTGCACCACGGTTTCGGGGTAAATGCTGTTGACCGCCGCGGGGAGCCCGGTCAGCCCGTCGCAGCACAGGATGAGGATGTCCTTGACCCCGCGATTGCGGATCTGGGTCAACACATTAGCCCAGAACTTCGCTCCTTCCTGGGTTCCCAACCACAGGCCCAGCACCTGCTTACGGCCCTCCACGTCCACCCCGACGGCCACATGGCAGGCCTTGTTGACCACGACCCCGCCGTCCCTGATTTTCAGCCAGATCGCGTCGATATAAACGATCGGATAGACCGCTTCCAGCGGCCGGTTCTGCCACTGGGTGATCTCATCGGCGATCACGTCGGTGACCCGGGAAATCGTCGCTGCCGAGACCTTCGCCCCGTAGATTTCCTCCAGGTGCGAGCCGATGTCCCGGGTCGTCATGCCCCGGGCATACAGGGAAAGGATCATGTCCTCGACCTTGCCCAGCCGACGGGCCCGCTTGGGCACGATCACCGGCTCGAAAGTGCTGTTACGGTCCCGGGGCACGGTGACCTCGACCGGGCCCTGCAGGGTGTGGACCTGCTTGCTGGTCTTGCCGTTGCGGGAGTTACCGCTACCGGCCCCGGCAGGGTCGCCCAATTCGTATCCGAGGTGGTCGCTGATCTCGGTCTCCAAGGCCCGTTCAAGCACCGCTTTGGTCATCTGCGACAGCAGCTCCTCAACGCCGTGCCGGCCCTCTCCGAGGTCCTCCGCAGCGTTGACCAGAGCATCAATCTGATCAGCGCTGAGCACAGCGGCCAAGGGGTTATCAATCAGTTCGTTCTCGCCCAAAAGGGCCGTCCTCTCAGATGGTGAAACCAGCGGCCACACCATCACATCAGGCCGGACCCCTTACACACTCAATGAAACACCCTC
>NZ_FNDT01000030.1 GCF_900099735.1 Arthrobacter subterraneus
AGCTCCGCCGCGAAGAAAGCCGATGCCTGCTTCAGGATGGTGTTCGCCCGCCGCAGTTCGCGGACCTCGCGCTCGAGCTCGGTGATCCGCTCCGCATCGCTGCTCGTTGTGCCCGGGCGCAGTCCCTCATCGATCTCGGCCCGCTTCACCCAGGTCCGCAACGCTTCCGGGTTCACTCCGAGCTGTTCACCGACACGCCCGAACGCTCCGGTCCTTGTTGCCGGGTTCTTTCGCGCCTCGATCACCATCCGAGTCGCACGCTCGCGCAACTCGATCGGGTACTTCCGCTGTGCTGCCATGAAAAACATCCTCCGGGTAATCGATGTCTCCATCAAACCCGGTACGGTTCATCTTGCGGAGCACGCTCCGCCGGACCTGCGCGTGGGGCTCGCCGGGAGGTCAAGAGTGAAGCTCGAGGCCGTCCGGTCCAGGCTGCCCGTCGCCGCACACGACTGGGCCCTCATCGAGGCCGACTCGGATCACCCTGGCTCGCTCGCTGCGCTGGCCGCGGGCACCAGGGTTCTCTTCACCACGGTGGGTCCCTATGCGAAGTACGGACTGCCCGTCGTCGAGGCGTGTGCCCGAGCCGGCACCCACTACGGGGATCTGACGGGCGAGGTGTCCTTCGTCCGTGAAGCCATCGACCGTTGCGACACCCTGGCAAGGACTACCGGCGCACGGATCGTTCATGGGTGCGGCTACGACTCAGTGCCGTCGGACCTCGCAGTGCTCCTCCTGCACCGCGCCGCGGAGGCTGACGGCGCGCGCGGACTGACCGAGGTGCAGCTCGTGGCCAAGGCGAAGGGCGGCTTCAGCGGCGGCACCATCGAGTCGATGCGGGGGCAGCTCGACGGCGTGCGGTCGGACCCTGTGCTGCGTTTCCTCGCGGGCGATCCCTATTCCCTCAGTCCGGACCGGGCGGCGGAGCCGTCGACCCGGCAACCGGCGGACCTGGGGTGGGTCGGCCGCGGGGAGGGCGGCCTATGGACCGCGCCCTTCATCATGGCGTCGGTGAACACGCGGATCGTGCGTCGCAGCAATGCCCTGCAGGGTTGGGCCTACGGCCGGTCCCTGCGGTACGGCGAGGTGATGGGTACCGGGCGCGGTCCCGCCGGCGCCGTCATCGCCGGAGCGACGGCGCTCGGCCTACGGGTGTTCGGAGCCGCACTGGCCCTACCTCCCACGAGGAAACTACTGGACCGTGTCCTTCCGCCGCCCGGTGCCGGCCCGAGCGAGGCCGTGCGGCGCTCAGGCTGGTTCCGGTCCCAGGTAACTGCTTCCACAGAGAGCGGCCGGCGGTACCGGGCCATCGCAGCCGGGCCCGGCGACCCGGGATACGCCGCCACCGCCGTGATGGCAGGGGAGACAGCACTCTCACTTGCCCTCGACGGCGACCGCCTGCCGCCCGCGGCAGGATCTCTGACCCCGGCGACCGCTTTCGGCGACGTCCTGGTTGAGAGGCTGCGCGCGGCAGGCCATACCTACGAGGTCAATTCCCTCAACTGACGGACGCCGCATCGGACCTGATGCGTCTAAAAACCTGAAGGCGGGCGGGTGTCTGTAAGTGGAACTTCGAGCGCGGCGGCAACGCGTTTGTAGCCCGACACTTACCGGTGGCACGCATAAGGCTCTAACATCGATCGCTAACATGTTGAAATGGGGATCGGGACCGAGCGGGTATCTGGAACGCTGACTTCGTGGAACGACGACCGCGGTTTCGGGTTCATCTCCCGAACGGGTACGTCCCAAAAGACGTTCGTGCATATTTCAGGGTTCCCGCCTCGGGCACGCCGACCTCAGCTTGGCGAGGCTTTCACATTTGAGGTTGAGCTCTCCCGAGACGGAAAACAGCGCGCAACGCGCGTGCGGCCGGTTGTCAATGCGCCAGCGCCAACGTCGCCGATCAGGCAGACGCCTGAAGCAGGAATCCGGCGCAGACCGGGCACCCTGGATTATCTCGCAATCCTCGGCTTTATCATCGCCTACTTGCTTGTCAACGCCATGTGGCCCATCCCGCTGTGGGTCCCAGCGCTGTATCTGTTGGCAAGCGGCTTCTGCTTTCTCCTGTACGCGGTCGACAAGGCCGCCGCAGTCTCCGGGGGGTGGCGGACGTCAGAGGGCGCGCTGCTCCTGGTAGGCGCCGTCGGTGGGTGGCCGGGTGGCATTGTCGCGCAGCAGACGCTTCGCCACAAGACGCGCAAGGCGAGCTTTCGCTCTGCTTTTTGGAACAGTGTCGTCGTGAATCTGCTCGCCTTCGCCCTGTTCACGACGCCCCTATTCACGGTGTTTGCTCGATGGAGCAGCGCAGTACTTGGGTAAATCGTCTGCCGAGTACCATCGACGACGTTGCACTGAGGCGCTGACGCCAGGGTGGACCGTCGACAGTTGTTGACGGTCCCCCATGATCGACCTAGGTCAGCCTGACCTGCCGGTTCACGTCCTTGTACAGCAGGTAACGGAAGTTGGACGGACCTCCCGCGTAGCAGGCCTGCGGGCAGAACGCGCGCAGGGACATGTAGTCGCCCTCCTGGACCTCCACCCAGTCCTGGTTCAGCCGGTACACGGCCTTTCCCTCCAGCACGTAGAGCCCGTGCTCCATGACGTGGGTTTCCGCGAACGGGATGACGGCGCCCGGTTCGAAGGTGACCACGTTGATGTGCATGTCGTAGGCCATGTCATCGGTGGGCAGCATGCGGGTGGTGCGCCACTTGTTGTCGGTGCCGGGCATCGCGCCGGGCTCGATGTCCTTCTCGTTGCCCACGCGGGCCTTCGGCGTGTGGCCGGCGAGCGGCTGGTAGGCCTTGCGGATCCACTGGAACTTCGCGGGCTCCGCCGCGGAGTTGGAAACCTCCCAGTCGGCGCCCGGCGGGATGAAGGCGAAGCCGCCCGGCGTGAGGTCGTGCAGCTCACCCTCAAGCTTCACGGTGAGCGCTCCCTCGAGGAGGAACACGAAGGACTCGACGCCGGCTTCCGGCTCCGGGTTGGTCGACCCGCCGCCCTGCGAGACCTCCACGAGGTACTGCGCGAATGTCGTTGCGCCCCCGGCCACCGGCCGGTTGAGGATCCAGGTGCGGGTATTGGTCCATTCGGGGAGTTCGCTGACCACAATGTCGCGGAGAACCCCACGGGGAATAACCGTGTAGGCCTCGGTGACGACGGCGCGTCCCGTCAGCAGGTCCGTCTGCGGCGGCAGGACGGTTTCTGGTGCGTAGTAGTTGCTCAATGTTCAGTCCTTAGATGTTTTCAGCTGTTTCAGGAAGTTTCCGCGGGTGCGCGAGCGCTTCCAGGTCAGGAAGAGAGATGCCGGCCAGCTCGTTCACTTCGGCCTCGGTCACGGCTCCGCACAGCACTCCGCGGTGGACGAAACGCGCCAGCGCACGGGCCGTTGCAGGCTCGTCGAGGATGGAGCTTTCGAGTTGGTGCACGTAGTTCCGGAGGCGCGTGGCCGCGGCCGGGAGCCCCTCGCGGTAGAACGCGTACGTGGCGATGAACCGGCTGGGCAGCTGCGCGGGGTGCAGGTCCCACCCCTGGTAGTAGCCGCGCTCCAGCGAGCGCCGCACCAGGCGTGCGTGCAGCGCCCACGCAGCGGATACCTCCGCTTCGGTGCCGACCGGGAGGATGTTCGTCGACCCGTCGGACAACCGGACACCGGTACCGGCGACCGCCACCTGCATGACTTGCTTGGCGTAGTCGGCTGCCGGGTGTTCCATCGACTGGTAGGCGGCGGCGATCTGCAGCGAGTCGCTGTAGTCATAGGTGCCGTAGTGCAGCGCGGACACGCGGCCCTCCGCCCGGTGCAGCAGCTGCGCCACGGGCACCGTGCCGTCAGCGGCGAGGATCAGCTGCGGTGTTTCGATCTGCACCTCGAACCGCAGCCGCCCGGACGGCAATCCGTGGACGGCTTCGAGCCGCTGGCACGCGAAGACCATGGCCTCCACCTGCGCCACCGTGGACACCTTGGGCAGCGTGAGCACCAGCCCGTCGGGCAGCGGACCCTCCGCGAGCAGGCCACCCACAAAGAGGTCGAGCGTCCGCAGCGCACGACGGCGGGTGGGCTCCTCGAAGCACTTGAACCGGATGCCGATGAACGGCGGCGCAATGCCGTCGCGTACCGCCCGGGCCACCGCAATGGCGGCGCGGGCGGCCTCGGCGTCCTCCTCGTCGTCGGGCCGGTTGCCGTACCCGTCCTCGAAGTCGAGTCGCAGGTCCTCGATCGGCTCAGTGGTGAGCTTCGCGCTCACCAGGGTGCCGACGTCGTCGTTCACGCCGAGCGCGGCGCACAGTGCGCCCATCCCGCCGGCGCGTTCGACGGCGGCGGCCGCCTCCCTCCCCCAGTCACCGGGGAGCGAGGGCTGGTACCTGTCGGCCGGCACGTAGACGGTGTGCACCGGCTGGCGCGAGCCGCTGTCGCCGGGGTAGCCGGTGCGGAGCAGCCGGTCCGTGTCCGTCAGCTTCGAATCGATCGCGGCGTAGTCGTCGAAACCGAGCGCAAACTCCACTCAGCTCACCAGCTCATAGGCGGGCAGGGTCAGGAAGTCGGTGTAGTCCTCGGACACACAGATGTCCGCGATGAGGCGGCTGGCCGGCTCGTAGAACTTCGAGAACGCCTCGTCGCCGACTTCGCCGCGCAGTTTCTCGGTCTCCTCGGCGAGGATGCTGTTCACGAGTTCCGGTGTCACGGTGTTGCCGGTATCGGCGAGGACCACCTTGTTCCGGATCTGCTGCCAGACCTGGGACCGGGAGATCTCCGCCGTCGCGGCGTCCTCCATCAGGTTGTGGATGGCGACGGCACCGTTGCCCGAGAGCCACACGGCAACGTAGGCGACGGCGACATACAGGTTGGCGCGCAGGCCCACCTCGGTGACGTCCCCGTCGGCGGATTCGACGTCGAGCAGCTGCGCTGCGGTGACCTCGACCTCCGGGCGCTGGCGATCGATCTGGTTGGGCCTGTCCCCGAGGACCCCGTCGAACACCTCGCGGCACACCGGCACCAGGTCCGGGTGGGCTACCCAGGAACCGTCAAACCCGTCATTGGCCTCGCGGGTCTTGTCCGCGCGCACCTTGTCTATCGCCTGCGCCGTGATTTCCGGCTCGCGGCGGTTGGGGATGAAAGCGGCCATGCCGCCCATGGCGAAGGCTCCGCGGCGGTGGCACGTCTTGACCAGAAGTTCGGTGTAGGCGCGCATGAAGGGTGCCGTCATGGCCACGGATGCCCGGTCCGGCAGGATGAAGGACTCCCCGCCGTCGCGGAAGTACTTGATGATGCTGAAGAGGTAATCCCAGCGGCCGGCGTTGAGCCCGGACGCGTGGTCGCGCAGTTCGTAGAGGATCTCGTCCATCTCAAAGGCGGCCGGGATCGTCTCGATGAGGACGGTGGCGCGGACGGAGCCCTGCAGGACGCCGACGTAGTCCTGGGCGAACACGAAGATGTCATTCCAGAGCCGTGCCTCCAGATGGCTTTCCAGCTTCGGCAGGTAGTAGTACGGGCCGCTGCCGGTCTCCAGCAGGTGCTTGGCGTTGTGGAAGAAGTGCAGCCCGAAGTCCACCAGCGCGCCGATGGCAGGTTCGCCGTCGACCGTGATGTTCTTCTCCGGCAGGTGCCAGCCGCGCGGGCGTGCGACGACCACCGAGAGCGGCGCATCCGTCCGCAGCGCATACTCCTTGCCTTCAGGCGAGGTGTAGCTGAGGTTTCCGCGGGCCGCGCCGTAAAGGTTGAGCTGGGAGTCGATGACGTTATGCCAGGTGGGCGTGCTCGCGTCCTCCAGGTCGGCCAGCCATACCTTGGCGCCCGAGTTAAGTGCGTTGATGGCCATCTTTGCCGGCGATGCCGGACCGGTCATTTCCACCCGGCGGTCCTGGAGCTGCGGAGGCGCTTCGGCGACGGTCCAGTTCCCGCTGCGGATCTCGGCAGTCTCCGGGAGGAAATCGAGCCGTCCCGTCTGCGCCACGTCCTCGCGCCTCGCCGCCCGAGCGGCCAGCCGCTCCTCCCGCCGATCGCGGAACTCCTGGTGCAGTTTTTCCAGAAACTGGAGCGCTTCCGGGGTGAGGATGGTCTCCGCGCCGTCAACCGGCGTCGTACCCGTGATTTCAATGGTCATGTCCTGCTCCTACTCTGCTGATTCTGCGGCTGATCGCTGGGCTGAGCCGGCGGCGGCGGCCACGGCTGCAGCGACGTCGCCGGCCACATGCGGGTCGAAGACGCTGGGGATGATGAAGCTTGCGTTGAGTTCATCATCGTCCACCCTGGCGGCGATTGCATTGGCTGCCGCGACGAGCATCTCGGGCGTGATGTCGGAGGCGCCGGCGTCGAGCAGTCCGCGGAAGAAGCCCGGGAAGGCGAGGACGTTGTTGATCTGGTTGGGGAAATCGCTGCGGCCGGTGGCGACGACGGCAGCGTGACGGGCTGCGATGATCGGGTCGATCTCGGGGTCCGGATTCGCCATCGCGAAGACGATTGCCTGATCGGCCATGGATGCCACCTGCTCCTCGCCGAGGATGTTCGGGCCGCTGACGCCGATGAAGACGTCCGCGCCGGCGAGCGCCTCATGGAGGGTGCCCGCGAAGGCGTCCTGGTTGGTGTTCTCGGCGATCCAGCGGCGGTGCTCGTCCGTGTGGGTCTGCCCGCTGTGGATGGCGCCCTTGCGGTCGCAGGCCACAATGTTCTTTGCGCCCTGCGCCTGGAGCAGCTGGATGATGGCCGACCCGGCGGCGCCGACACCCGAAACGACGATCCGCACGTTCTCGATCTGCTTGCCCACCACACGGAGGGCATTGTTGAGGGCAGCCAGGGTGACAATCGCGGTGCCGTGCTGGTCATCGTGGAACACCGGAATGTCGAGTTCCTCGCGCAGCCGGTTTTCGATCTCGAAGCAGCGCGGTGCCGCGATGTCCTCCAGGTTCACGCCGCCGTAGACGGGAGCGAGCGCCTTGACGATGCTGATGATTTCCTCGGTGTCCTGGGTGTCGAGGCAGACCGGCCACGCATCAACGTTGGCGAACTGCTTGAACAGGGCAGCCTTGCCCTCCATGACGGGCAGCGCGGCCGCGGGGCCGATGTTGCCCAGGCCCAGCACGGCCGAGCCGTCGGTGACCACAGCGATGGTGTTGCGTTTGACGGTGAGGCGTCGGGCGTCGTCGGGGTTCTCCGCAATGGCAAGGCAGACGCGTGCGACGCCGGGGGTGTAGGCGCGGGAGAGATCGTCACGGTTGCGCAGCGGCACCTTAGGGACAACCTCCAGCTTCCCGCCGAGGTGCATCAGGAAGGTGCGGTCGCTGAGCTTCTTGACCTGAACGCCGTCGAGCGCGTTGAGCGCCTCCCGCACGCGCTCACCGTGAGCGGCGTCCGTGGTGTTGCAGCTGACGTCCACCACGATGCTGTCGTGGTGCGATTCGGTGACGTCCAGGGCAGTGATGGATGCGCCGGTTGAGCCGACTGCCGCGGCCAGCTCCGCCGTAGCGGTAAAGCTCGACGGCGCCTGGACGCGCAGGGTGATTGAGTAACCGGGGCTGGGACTCGCCATTGAAGATCCTCCTGGGTATGGCCGTTCCCGGCCTTCTGCTGTTTCCGTAATATGGATATTATTATCTGTAGGGCGGAATTACAAGCCCGCTCCTATGCTGTTGCGGATCAAAAACTGCCCGGAGGTGCAAGGCAGCCGCTTCGAATCGGCGGCCCTGCACCTCCGGGCAGTTTCTACACCTCGACACCAGGTTCCGCTCGCGCGCAATTAGGGTATCTTTGGAGAAGTTATTCCGCTCTGCGGATAGTCCTAGCGAGGAGTACCGATGGCCGAGAAGGCTGCAGGCGGCGGCGTCCAGTCAGTCGAGCGCGTCTTTGAACTGCTCGAACTGATCACCGACGCCGGAGGCGAGGTCACACTCAGTGAACTGTCCGCTTCCACAGACCTCCCCCTGCCCACGATCCACCGGCTCCTGCGCACCCTGGTCATGAAGGGCTACGCCCGCCAGCTGCCGAACCGGCGCTACGCCCTCGGCCCCCGGCTGATCCGCCTCGGCGAGGGCGCCAACAAGCAGCTCGGCGCGCTGGCCCGCCCCCAGTTGAAGATGCTCGTTGACCGGTTGGGCGAAACGTCGAACATGGCGGTCCTGGATTCGGACATGGTGGTCTACATCGCCCAGGTCCCTTCATCGCATTCGATGCGGATGTTCACGGAGGTGGGACGCCGGGCACACACCCATGACACCGGCGTCGGAAAGGCCATTCTGGCCCAGCTGGACAACGAGACAGTGCGCAATATCGTGACCAGGGCCGGCATGCCCACACCCACGGAGAAGAGCATCGGATCGGTAGAGCAGCTTCTTGAGGAGCTCGAGAACATCCGCGAGCGCGGCTACTCCATTGATGAGCAGGAACAGGAACTCGGGGTCCGCTGCTTCGCCATGGCCGTCCCCGACGCGCCAACGCCTACCGCCATCTCGGTCTCCGGCCCCATTTCCCGGGTGGACGAGAGCTTCGCCGACAAGGCGGTCCCGCTGCTGCGCTCCGCCGCGCAGGCCATCTCGGATGACCTGAACCTGGCGAGCTGACTCCATCCAGGGCGGCGTATCATGTGCGTCCATGACGGTTGAGGTGCATCCCGCTACGGCGGACAGGTTCGACGACGTCGCCTCCCTCCTTGCCCCGAAGACGCCCGGCGCAAGCGCCTGCTGGTGCCTGTCCCCACGGCTGGCATCCGCCGAGCTCCACGCCCTGGGATCCGCTGGGAGACCGGCACGGATGCGGGAGCTGTGCGGCGAGGATCCGCCTCCCGGCCTGCTCGCATACCTGGACGGTGCGCCCGTTGGATGGTGCGCCGTCGGCCCGCGCGCAGGGATGGGACGGCTCACCCGTTCACGGACCATCCAGCAGGTCGACAACCTCCCCGTCTGGAGCGTCATCTGCTTCGTGGTGAAGGCTGGGTACCGGCGTCGCGGCATTGCCGCCAGGCTGCTCGAGGAAGCGGTCGGCTTCGCGGCCGGCTATGGAGCGCCGGCCATCGAGGGGTACCCCATTGATGCCGAGGGCACCCGGGTGAACACCACGCTCGCCTTTGTCGGAACCACCTCGCTGTTCGAGAAAGCAGGCTTCGAACGCGTCGCGGAGACCAGGGCAACCAGCGCGGGGCGCATCCGGTGGATCATGCGCAGGGACCTGCGCGAAGCACCTATTGCGGCGGACTGAACAGAGGTTTAGCATACTGAACATGCGTTCAGTATCGACGAACGCGGCCGACACCGACCGCTCCGACCTCACCGCCCGGGCCAGGGTGCGCGACGCGGCAGTCGGGCTGTTCGGGCGGTCCGGCTTCGACGTCAGCGTGCGCAGCATCGCCGAGGCGGCAGGCGTGAGTCCGGGGCTCATCCTGCATCACTTCGGGTCAAAGCAGGGCCTTCGCGAGACCTGCGACGAGTACGTGCTGCACCGGATCCGCGAGTACAAGGAACAGGCCGTACAGCCCGGATCCGCCAACGAACTGCTCCTGACCATGGCCTCCGTCGAGGAATCCGCCCCGCTGGTGGGCTACGCGCTCCGGAGCCTGCAGGCGGGCGGGGATCTCGCGCGGTCCTTCATCGACCACTTCGCCGCCGACGCCGAGGAATGGATCGCTGAAGGGGTCAGGGCCGGAACCATCCGCCCCTCACTCGATGAGAAGGCCCGCGCCAGGTACCTCACCGTCCAGGGTTTCGGTGCGCTCCTGCTCGATCTGACGCTCAACCCGCCCGAGGATCCCTCGGACTTCGCCGGGGCCATGCGGGGCTACCTCTCCCGGATGGGCCTGCCCAGCACGGAGCTTTTTACCCAGGGGCTGCTCACCGACCGGAGCATGCTCGACGCCTACCTCCTGTACGTCTCCGACCCGCCCCAGCCCTGATCTTCCCGCGCTTCCACAACACCGCCCAACCCCGTAGTTTCAGCACTCTTCCCAGAAGGTGTTTCCCATGGCACCAATCCTTGAGGCGCGTCAGCTCGAGAAGTCCTTCGGCTCCGTACGCGCCCTCGACCACCTTGATCTCACCCTCGATTCCGGTGAAGTGCACGGCTTCCTCGGACCGAACGGGTCCGGCAAATCCACCACCATCCGCATCCTCCTGGGCCTGCTGCGTGCCGATGCCGGCACCGCCAGGCTCTTTGGTGCAGATCCGTGGAACGCCGTCAGCCTCCATAGCCGGCTCGCCTACGTTCCGGGAGATGTAAACCTCTGGCCCAAGATCACCGGGGGCGAGGCCATCGACCTGATCGCCGGACTGCGCGGCGGCGCCGACCCCGCCCGGCGAAGCGAACTCCTCGAACGCTTCGACCTCGATCCCACCAAGAAGACGCGCTCCTACTCCAAGGGAAACAGGCAGAAGGTGGCCCTGGTGGCAGCGCTGGCCAGCGACGTCGAACTCCTCATCCTCGACGAGCCGACCTCCGGGCTCGACCCCCTCATGGAGCGGGAGTTCCAGGAGTGCATCCGCGAGGTGAGGTCCGCAGGGCGCACGGTCCTGCTCTCAAGCCACATCCTCGCGGAGGTGGAAGCACTCTGCGACCGCGTCACCATCATCCGCCAGGGACGCACCGTCCAGAGCGGCACGCTGGCAGAGCTGCGGCATCTCCGGCGCACCGCCGTCGTCGTTGTCTGTGATGGTGACGCGGCCGGGGTCGCGGCTCTGCCGGGCGTGCATGACGTCCGCCGCGATGGGGAGAAGGTCCACTTCACCGCCGACGACGACGCCCTGCCGCCTGCCCTGGCGCACCTCCTTCCCCTCGGTGTACGGAGCCTCATCAGCACCCCACCGTCACTCGAGGAACTCTTCCTCCACCAGTACGGCGAGGACGATCCGAGCCGGGCCGCCCTCAGCGGCGGGCGGTGAGCGCCATGAACGCTACGCTCGTCGCCGACCGGCGGGATCACCCGGCGCGGGAGGAGAAGGCCGGCAGTCTGACCGGCGCCCTGAGCCTGTTCAGGTTCGCGCTGCGCCGGGACCGGGTGCGGATTCCTGCGTGGGCCCTCGGAGTCGGCGGCATGGCAGGTTACTTCGCCGCGGTGATTCCCCTCGCCTACCCGGACCAGGCCGCCCTGCAGACCCGCGCCAACATCATGAAGGACCCTTCCGGAGCGCTGCTGACCGGGCCCGGCTACGGCCTCGAGAACTACACCTTCGGTGCGATGGTGACCAACGAGATCCTCGGCATGCTCGCCGTCGCCGCGGCGCTCATGTCGATCTTCCTGATCACCCGCCACACCCGCGCCGAGGAGGAAAGCGGGCGGGCGGAGCTGATCCGGGCGGGTGTCGTGGGACGGCGGGCACCGTTGGCGGCCGCGATCCTGACCCTCCTCACCGCCAACGCGGCCATCGGCGCCACCCTGGCCGCCGGCCTGCTGGGAAGCGGCCTGGCCTTTCCGGACACCCTGGCGGTATCGGCCGGGATGGCGCTCGTCGGCCTGGTGTTCGGCGGCGTTGCAGCGGTCACGGCCCAGCTCAGCGAACACTCCCGGACGGCTTCCGGCATGGCGGGTGCAGCGCTGGCGCTGGCGTTCCTGCTTCGCGGAATCGGCGACAGCCAATCCGTGGGCGGAAGTGCGCTCTCCTGGTTCTCGCCGATTGCGTGGGCGCAGCAGACCCGCGCCTTCACCGACCTGCGATGGTGGCCGCTACTGCTCTGCCTGTCGCTCTTCGCGGTACTGCTGACGGTTGCCGTAGTGCTCACGGCCCACCGCGACTTCGGTGCCGGCCTGCTGCCGGCCCGCAGCGGCCGGGGCAGTGCCCGGGCATCCCTGGTGCACCCGGTGGGACTGATCCTGCGGATGGAACGGGGCAGCATCGCCGGATGGTCGGTCGGGCTCGTTGCCTTTGCGGTACTGACCGGTTCCATGGGTGAGGGGATCGTCGAAAGCTTCGAAGCACAGCCGCAGCTGGCCGCCGTCTTCGGCCAGGGCGCGGGCGGTGATGTGCTGCGTGCGACGCTCGCTTCCTTCACCGCCTACTTCGCCATGGCGGTGGCGGTCTACGCGGTGATCTCAGTCAACCGGCTGAGGGCCGAGGAGGCTGACGGCCGCACCGGCGCCATCCTGGCAGCGTCGGTTAGCCGGCCCCGCTGGCTGCTCAGCTCACTGCTGGTCACCACCCTCGGCTCAACGGTGATGCTGCTGCTCATCGGGATCGGCCTCGGCACCGGCGCGGGAATGTCAGTCGGCGACCCCGCACTCGCGGCCGATTTCGCCCTGGCGGGCCTGGTCTACCTTCCCCTGGTGCTGGGTTTCGCGGGTCTCGCTGCACTCTCCTACGGCATTCTCCGGGGCGGCACCTGGTGGGTGTGGCTGATCCTGGTGAGTGCGATCATCGTGGGACTGTACGGACCCCTGCTGAACCTGCCGGACGCCGTTGCCGACGCGGAGCCGTTCGGGCTGATGCCGCGGGTGCCCGCCGAGTCGCTGGATCCTGTCCCCGTCACCGCTGCGGCACTGGCCGCCCTCCTGCTGATCGGAGCGGGAGCAGCCGCCTTCCGCCGTCGTGATCTGGAGGCCGGCTGAGCGTTGATGGTCCATGTCGGAGGGTGCCAGTAGAGTGCCAACCATGGATGACAAAGAGGTTCTGCACCACTATCTGCGCCTTCGCCGCGCTGACCTGCTCGCCAAGGTGGACGGCCTCGGCGACTATGACGCCCGGCGCCCGTTGACGCCTACCGGAACCAACCTGCTGGGCCTGGTGAAGCACGTCGCGAGTGTGCAGCTGGGGTACTTCGGTGAGGTTTTCGGCCGGCCCAGCGGGCGTGATCTCCCGTGGTTCGATGACGACGCCGCCCCTGAAGCTGATCTCTGGCTCACGGCGGAGGAGACCCGCGAACAGATCATCGAGCTCCATCACTTCTCCGCCGCGCACACGGACGCCACGATCGAGGCCCTCCCCCTTGATGCTGTCGGCGAAGTGCCATGGTGGTCCCCCGAACGCCGTCGGGTCACCCTGCAGCAGATCCTTGTGCACGTGTGCGTGGAGACGGCCCAGCACCTTGGCCACGCGGACATCCTCCGTGAACAGCTCGACGGCGCCACCGGCCGCGGGCCTGATGATCCCAATATGCCGCAGCGCACGCCCGAGGAATGGGCCGAGCATTGGGAGCGGATCGAGACGGCTGCCCGCCACGCAGAGCAGGGCGCAACCTAGGGTCTTCACTGCGTGGCGTCGGCCGCCCGGGCGGCGCGAGGACGTAACTCACGCTAGGATGGTGAGAAAACGTTTTCTAAGCTCCACCGAGGGCTGAGTAGCACAGTGAAGCGGAGATCATGGCAGGCCAGGCACCCCTCAAGCGGCTCCCGGTCATCAGCGTGGCCGCCTACGGTGCGGGAGACATCGCGAACAGCATGACCTTCGCGACCGTGGGCATGTTCCTGCTGGTCTACTACACCGATGTAGCGGGAATCCCCGCCGCCGCCGCGGGCACCCTCCTGCTCCTGGGCGGCCTCTTCAACGCGGCCGCCGATGTGTTCGCCGGAAGAATCGCAGACCGCAACTCGAGCCGCCGCTTCGGCAAGTTCCGCCCGTTCCTGCTTTTCGGTGCAGCCCCGCTGGCCCTGTGCGTGGCAGTGTTCCACATCCATGCACTCCACCCCGCCGGGACGCTCGCGTGGGCCTATGTCTCCTACTTCGCCTATTGCCTGGCGTACAGCATGGTCAACGTTCCGTACGGTGCCCTTGCCGGCACCCTCAGCCGGAATCCGCGGGACCGGGCACGCCTCGCGAGCGCCCGGACCATGGGCGGACTCGCCACGTCGGCCTTCCTGGGAATCTTCATCGCGCCGCAGTTCCAGAACGATGCCGATATCCGGAGCATCCTGACCGCGCTGACCATAGGTTTCGCCGTCGTCGGAACGCTCCTGTACCTGTTCACTGCACTGGCGACGCGGGAGCAGCTTCCTGCCTCCGCACCCAGGCTGACCCTGCGGCAGGCACGGGACACCCTGGTCCGGAACGTACCGCTTCAGGTCCTGTGCATCAGTTCCCTCTTCTTCATGACGGCCAACGTGGTGACCAACACCGCGAAGCTCTTTTACCTGCGGGATGTGCTGGGCAGGCTGGACCTCTTCGCGCTGGTCGCCGGCGCCCAGGTGGTCATTACGCTTGCCCTGGCGGTAATCACGCCGCGGCTGGTCCAGCGGCTGGGAAAGCGGTGCGTCTACATCTCGGGCGGGCTTATGGGCGCCGCCGGCGGCATCATCGTCTTCAGTGCCCCGGAGGACGCAGTATGGCTGGCTGTTGCCGGGATGTTCCTCGCCCTGGCCGGCGCTGCCGCCGTGAGCATCCTGATGTGGGCGCTCGTCGCGGACACCGTCGAGTACGGGGAATGGAAAACGGGCCACCGCACCGACGGGACCAACTACTCACTGCTGGCGTCCACCCGGAAGGTCGGCATGGCCTTCGGCGGCGGCCTGGCCGCGTTTGCGCTGGCCTGGGGCGGCTACGAGTCAGGGGCAACGGCACAGAGCCCGACGGCGGCACTCGGCATCCGTGTTGCCGCCGGTCTTGCTCCGGCGGTCATCCTGCTGGTGGCCGTCGGGATCATGCGGTGGTATCCGCTCACCGATGACGCGCACGCCAGGCTTGTCCTGACCATCCAGGAGCGCAGCGGCGTGCGTTAGGTCCTGGACCCCGGTTCAGTCGACGAACAGGCAGAAGGGGTGGCCTGCCGGGTCGAGGTACACCCGGACGCCCTCCTGCGGCTGGAACGCCGCAAGCTCTGCACCATGTTCCACCGCATGCGCACCGGCCGCCGCCAGATCATCCACATGGATGTCCAGGTGCATCATCATGGGCGGGTCGCCCTCGCCCGCCGGCCACACCGGACGCACATACCGCGGCTCGGTCTGGAAAGAGAGGGAGGCACCGCCGTCGGGCGCCCTGAGCATCACCCAGTCGTCGTCCTCAAATTTTGCCTCCCACCCGAGCAGGCGCCGGTAGAACCCGGCGA
Source organism: Arthrobacter subterraneus (assembly GCF_900099735.1). Taxonomy (GTDB): domain Bacteria; phylum Actinomycetota; class Actinomycetes; order Actinomycetales; family Micrococcaceae; genus Arthrobacter_D; species Arthrobacter_D subterraneus. The sequence goes on from NZ_FNDT01000030.1 coordinate 14,948, forward strand.
GTACACGGGCGTCGGGTGAATCCAGCACCGTTGCTGACAGCTGAAGTTTCATGGGACCAGTCTCGTCCTGAACCGTGCCGCTGAGAAGACGCCGTGATTCTGGAAACGGCGGCGTTTCGCCCTGCCTGCCACCGGGAATGGAGACAGGCAGGGCCCTGCCTCAGGCGTGAGTGCCCGGGGACTCGTCGCAGATCCGCCGGATGTCCTCGACGCAGGTGACTTCACCCTTGTCCAGCTTCTCCTTGACCACGGTGTACTGCGCTGCGGTGACGACCGGGATCTCCGTACCGTCAGCTGCAACAAGCCTGCCGCCCTGGAAGCTGTCGCCGTCCTGGAGCGCGGCAAGCTCGTCTTCGCGCACCATGCGCGGCGGGCTCGCGACGAACACGGAGGCGCGGTCCGGGTTGCCCGCCTTCAGGTGGTTGAAGAGCAGGTTGAGCAGCACAGCCATGATCGCAGCGGAGCTGATACCCGAGTGGAAGATGATGCCGAACCAGGTGGGGAACTCATCGTAGAAGGAGCGTGAGACCACGGGGATCATGCCGAACGCCAGGGACACCGCGACGATGACAAGGTTCATGTTCCCCTCGTACTTCACTTTCGCCAGGGTGCGGATACCGCTCGCTGCGACCGTTCCGAACAGGACGATGCCTGCTCCGCCCAGCACCGGCGTCGGTACCGCGGCAACGAGGCGCCCAAGGACCGGCAGAAGGCCGAGGATGACCATGATCAGACCGCCGGCGCTCACAACATAGCGACTGCGGATGCCGGTGATCGCCACCAGTCCAACGTTCTGGGCGAATGCCGTCTGCGCAAAGGAGTTGAAGACCGGGGCCAGCGCGCTGGAGAGCATGTCGGCGCGCAGACCGTCGGCAATGCGTCGGGAATCGACCTTGGTCCTGGCGATTTCACCGACTGCGAGGATATCCGCCGTCGTCTCCGTCATGCAGACCAGGATGACGATGGTCATCGAAATGATGGCTGCAATGTCGAACACCGGCCAGCCGAAGGCAAAAGGCTGGGGGAAGGCGAAGATGGCGCCGTTACCGACGTTGGAGAAGTCTGCCAGGCCCAGGAGCGCGGCAATGACCGTTCCGGCAACAATGGCAAGGAGGATCGACAGGCGGGAAATGGCCGCGTTGCCGAGCTTGCTCAGGAGAAGCACCAGGGCCAGGGTCCCGGCGGCCAGCGCAATGTTGGTCAGGCTGCCGTAGTTGTCGGCGTTCCGGTTGCCGCCCATCGCCCAGTTGGCGGCAACGGGCATCAGTGTCAGCCCGATGGTGGTGATGATGACGCCGGTCACGACCGGCGGAAAGAACCTGATGATTTTCGCGAAGAACGGGGCGAGGACCAGGCCGATCACGGCGGCTACCAGGACCGCCCCGAATACTGTCTCGAGTCCACCGCCTCCGCTGAGGATTGCGGTCATGGTGGCCACGCCCGCAAAGGAGACGCCCTGCACCAGGGGCAGCTGGGAGCCGAAGAACTTGATGCCGTAGCTCTGCAGGATCGTGGCGGCGCCGCCCACGAAGAGGCAGGACGCAATCAGGACGGCGATGTCGTCCTGGGATACGCCGGCGGCCGTGCCGACGATGAGTGGGACGGCGATGATTCCGCCGTACATGGTCAGGACGTGCTGAAACCCGTAGGCGAAGGTTCGTCCGAGGGGCAGCCGTTCGTCCTCGGGGCGTTGCGGTTTTGCCTGTAGTTTCATAGAGCTGACTGCTTTCATGAGTATGACTTCCTTGTCTCACATGAGTGGTTGGTTGAGCGGCCGGGCACGGGCAAGTGCCCGGCCGCTCATGGTCGGGGCGGCACGTGTAGCGCCGTCCCAACGGATGTTCAGCAGAAGCCGGGGATATTGGCCCAGATTGCTGCTTCGCTCTTCGCTCCGTCAGCGCGTTCGCGCTCAACGGTGGCCTCGATCAGGCCGTACGGCCGGTCCGCCGCGAAGAACACCTCACCGGGGTTGTCGAGCCCGAACGGCTCGAGGTCCACGAGGAAGTGGTGCTTGTTCGGGAGCGAGAGCTTGATTTCCTCGATCTCGGGGTGCGCTTCGAGCGCCTGCTTGCCCATCTGGAACATGGTCTGCTGCAGGGCGAGGGAGTGGGTCTGCGCGAAAGCGTCGAGCAAGATCCCGCGCACGCTGGTGTAGATGGCGTTGAAGTCCAGGTCCGAGGCGTCAGCCCTGTACCGCCAGCGGGCGGTCACGTCGGTGGCAAGGATGCGGTCGGTGGTTTCCTGCAGGGTGGTGTACCGGTCGCGGGGGAATCCGTGGAATTCGGAGCCGGTCGACTTCAGGACCGTCAGGTCCTCGATCCCGGCCACAATGTGGCGCACACCGTTCTCGATGAGCAGTACAGCCGTGCGGGTCTCCGATTTGTTGCGGGAAAACGCGTGGTCGTGGTCGTTGATGCGCTCCCAGAAGTACTGCTCCGCCTCCCAGCGCCCGCCGGAGACCCAGTCGAAGCTCTCGGTGAAGTGCTTGCCGAGGCGCAGCAGGAACTGTTCCGGCGAGCCGATGCCGTCGCGGGCGAATGCGTAGACGGTGTTCTTCTGCGTGTCGGTGGCGACAACCCTGGAGTTGTCCCCTTCGGTGTGCGCGGACTCGAAGTCGCCGTGCAGTTGTGAGGTGACGTTCAGGTCCTCGATCTGGTGCCGGGCGGTGTCGCGGGTGATCTTCACGAGCCGGCATTCGGCCTTACCGTACTGGTTGCGGCCCAGGACAATCCGGCCGTTGGTGTCCGCAGAGTGTTCCGTTGCGGTGTTCGTTTCGATGGTTGGTGTCGTCATTGTCAGCTTCCTCGGTAGGTGGAATAGGCGAAGGGACTAATCAAAAGAGGCACATGGTAGTGCTGTGCCGGGTCGGTGAGTTCGAAGATCAGGGAGACGGACGGAAAGAACGTCTCCGTGTTGGCCGCGGCAAAGTAGCTGCCGGTCTCAAAGTCGATGCGGTAGGTTCCCGCCTCGAGTGCTTCCGGACCCAGGGAGGTGATGCGGCCGTCGTCGTCCGTGGTTCCTTCCGCGACTTCCTGCCAGCCGTCCGGCGTCTGCCGGTCCAGGCGGGCGGAAACGCCGACGGCGGGGCGTCCCGTTCCGGTGTCGAGCACGTGGGTGGTGATGTGGCTGCGGCTCATGCTGCAAGGACCCCCTTGAGTCGAAGGATGGCGATTTCACGGAGTTGCTGGGCGACGATGTCCAGTTCCTGCCCGGGCGGATTGCGCAGCCGGTCGTGGAGCGCGGCGAGAATGTCCTCGGCGCTGCGGCCGGCGGCCCGGATGAGGAAGACCCGCCCGAACTTCTGCTCGTAGGCACGGTTGCCTTCGAGCAAAGCGGTCTGGGTTTCGACGGCGGTGCTCACTCCCGACTGCTCGTTGCGGGACAGAGCGGCCTCGGCGGTGCTTCCCTGGGCCCGTTCACCGATGCGCGGGTGGTGGGCCAGGGTGCCGTCGATCTCGGCTTCAGTCCATGGGTGGGCCGCGTTCTCGGCGAAGGCGATCAGCTCGGCTTCCGAGGAGAACGGCCGGGCAGCCACTATGGCGTCAACCCAGCGCGGGATATCGACACACGGCGTGAGTTTGGCCGCGGCTTCCGCGGGGGTACAGGAATTGAGGGCGTCAAGGGTCATGGGTGTCAGCTTTCTATAGAGCGCTATCGCCGGCGCTGAACACCCTTACCCTCGAACGAATTCGATTTGACTCGATGTTTCCGGCGATAGTCTAGGAACCAGAAGGTTTCTATATTGTGGAATCTTTCTTCCGGTTTGATTGTAGTCCAGCTCACACCGTTTCTGTCAAGGCCTTCCTGGAATTCCCCACTCATGATGGAAGATAGCCCTATGGATCCGACCGCTGCGTTGAATGAAATCGCCTTCTGGCTGGAACGCGAACTCGCTCCGAGCTTCAAGGTGCAGGCCTTCCGCAAAGCAGCCGCAACCATTGCTGAGCTCGAAACGGAGGAGCTCAGGGTACGCGCCCGGGACGGGCGGCTCAAACGCATGAAGGGGATCGGGGCACGCTCTTTCGAGGTGATCACGCAGGCCCTGAACGGGGACACCCCGTCCTACCTCGCTGACCTGCGCGAGCGCTCGAAGGAAGCACTCGCCGACGGCGGGTCCGAGCTGCGGTCGCTCCTCCGGGGAGACCTGCACAGTCACAGTGACTGGTCCGACGGTGGCAGCCCCATCCCGCTGATGGTCGACGCGGCGCGCGCCCTCAACCACGAGTACCTGGCGCTCACGGACCACTCCCCCAACCTGAAGATTGCCAATGGCCTGAGCGTGGAACGGCTCACCGACCAGCTGCGGATCGTGGACCAGATCAACGACGACGACGGCGGCAGCTTCCGCCTCCTCAAGGGGATCGAGGTGGACATCATGGAGGACGGCACGCTCGACCAAACGCCGGAGATGCTCGGTCAGCTGGACATCGTCGTCGCCAGCGTCCACTCCAAGCTGCGCGCGGACCGGCGGACCATGACAGCGCGCATGCTGGGCGGCATCCGGGATCCGCACACCAACGTCCTGGGCCACTGCACCGGGCGGCTGGTGCAGGGGTCGCGCGGTCAGCGGCCGCAGTCCGAATTCGACGCCGAAAAGGTCTTCGCTGCCTGCGCCGAGAACAACGTGGCGGTGGAGATCAACTCACGTCCGGAGCGGCAGGACCCGCCGGATGACCTCATCCAGCTGGCGCTCGACGCCGGCTGCCTGTTCAGCATCGACAGCGACGCTCATGCGCCGGGGCAGCTGGACTTCCTGCAGTACGGGGCGCAGCGGGCAGAGGCCAACGGCGTGCCGGCGGAGCGCATCATCACCACCTGGCCGCTGGAGAAGCTCCTCGAGTGGGCAGGCTCCTCCTAACTCCCCACTACCGCCGCCTCCCGACCCCCTTGAGTTGGCAGGACACACCCCTTTTCACGCACCCTTAGCGGCGTGTCCTGCCAACTCAACGTCAGGGGAGGGTGAGCAGTGAGTACTTTTCGATGGCCTGGCGGGGTGCGTCGGGGTCGACTTCGCCGCGTTTGGCGAGGAGTTCGAGGGTGCGTACGACGACGGAGTGTGAGTCGATCTTGAAGTACCGTCGGGCGGCGGCGCGGGTGTCGGAGAAGCCGAAGCCGTCGGCGCCGAGGGTGGCGAAGTCCTGGGGGAGGAATTGCCGGATCTGGTCGGGGACGGCTTTCATGTAGTCGGTGACTGCGACAATGGGTCCGGGTGCGTTGCCGAGCTGTTGGGTGACGAAGGGGACACGGGCTTCAGCGCCGGGGTTGAGGAAGGCTTCCTCCTCGGCGGCGAGGGCGTCGCGCCGCAGCTCGGTCCACGAGGTCACGGACCACACGTCAGCCGACACACCCCAGTGATCGGCGAGCAGCTCCTGCGCCTCGAGCGCCCATGGGACCGCCACACCGGAGGCGAGGATCTGCGCCCTGGGCGCATCGCCGTCGTCGTTCCCAGGCTTCAGGCGGTAAATTCCCCGCACCACGGCGTCCTCATCCAGCCCTTCGGGAAGCGGCGGTTGAATAATCGGCTCGTTGTAGACGGTCAGGTAGTACATGACGTTGGGGTCATCCGAATCGCCACCATACATGCGCTCCAGGCCCGCGCGCATGATGATGCCGAGCTCGTACCCGTACGCCGGGTCATAGGTGATGACGGCGGGGTTGGTGGAGGCGAGGATGGGTGAGTGGCCGTCTGCGTGCTGGAGGCCTTCGCCGGTGAGGGTGGTGCGGCCGGCGGTGGCGCCGATGATGAAGCCGCGGGTCATCTGGTCTCCGGCGGCCCAGAAGGAGTCGCCGGTGCGCTGGAATCCGAACATGGAGTAGAAGACGTAGATCGGGATCAGCGGCTCGCCCTGGGTTGCGTACGCGGTGCCCGCGGCGGTGAACGCCGCCACCGAGCCGGCTTCATTGATGCCTGCATGGAGAATCTGGCCCTGGATCGATTCCTTGTACGCGAGGACCAGGTCACGGTCCACCGAGAGGTAGTTCTGACCCGCCGGATTATAGATCTTCGCCGTCGGGAAGAAGGCGTCCATGCCGAACGTCCGTGACTCATCCGGAACGATAGGAACTATGCGGGACCCCAGGCCCTTGTCCCGCATGAGGTCCTTGAGCAGACGCACGAACGCCATGGTGGTGGCGGCCTGCTGCTTGCCCGATCCGCGGTTGGCCACCTCATAGGTCTTGTCCCCGGGCAGCTCCACTTGGGCGTGCTTTGTCCGCCGCTCCGGCAGAAAACCACCCAGCGCACGACGCCGGTCAATCAGATACCGGATTTCCTCCGCTTCAGCTCCGGGATGGTAGTAGGGAGGCGCGTACGGATCCGCCTCAAGCACCTCATCCGAAATGGGAATTTTGAGATAGTCCCGGAATTCCTTCAGCGCCTCAAGTGTCAGTTTTTTCATTTGGTGGGTGGCGTTGCGGCCTTCGAAGTGCGGGCCGAGGCCGTAGCCCTTGACGGTTTTGGCCAGGATCACGGTGGGCTTGCCCTTGAATTCCGTGGCGGCCTTGTACGCCGCGTACACCTTCCGGTAATCATGCCCGCCACGCTTCAGGCCCCAGACCTGCGCGTCGGTCATGTCCGCCACGAGATCCTTCGTGGCCGGAGTCTTCCCGAAGAAATGATCCCGCACGAACCCGCCGGACTCCGCCTTGTAGGTCTGGTAGTCCCCGTCCGCGGTCTCGTTCATGATCTTCACCAGATCCCCGGTGGAATCCTTCGCCAGCAGATCATCCCACTCCCGGCCCCAGACCACCTTGATCACGTTCCAACCCGCACCCCGGAAAAACGCCTCGAGTTCCTGCATGATCTTCCCGTTACCGCGCACCGGACCATCCAGGCGCTGCAGGTTGCAGTTGATCACGAAATTCAGGTTATCCAACCCGTCATTGGCGGCCAGCTGCAACAACCCCCGCGACTCCGGCTCATCCATCTCCCCATCCCCGAGGAACGCCCACACCTGCTGCTCACACGTATCCCGAATCCCACGGTTATGCAGATACCGGTTGGACTGCGCCTGATAGATCGCGTTCATCGGCCCGATCCCCATCGACACCGTCGGGAACTCCCAGAACTCCGGCATCAACCGCGGATGCGGATACGAGGACAACGCATGCCCGGCCTTGGACTTCTCCTGCCGGAACCCGTCCAGATCCTCCTCCGACAACCGGCCCTCCAGGAACGCCCGCGCATACATCCCCGGCGACGCGTGACCCTGGAAAAACACCTGATCCCCACCACTGGGGTGATCCTTACCCTTGAAGAAATGATTGAACCCCACCTCATACAGGGTCGCCGCCCCCGCATACGTGGAAATATGACCGCCCACAC
>NZ_FNDT01000035.1 GCF_900099735.1 Arthrobacter subterraneus
AACGCCCGCGCATACATCCCCGGCGACGCGTGACCCTGGAAAAACACCTGATCCCCACCACTGGGGTGATCCTTACCCTTGAAGAAATGATTGAACCCCACCTCATACAGGGTCGCCGCCCCCGCATACGTGGAAATATGACCGCCCACACCAATCTCCGGCCGCTGCGAACGATGCACCATCACCGCCGCGTTCCACCGCATCCACGCCCGGAACTTCCGCTCGATCTCCTCATCCCCAGGGAACTCAGGCTCCTCATCAACCGGGATGGTATTCACATAATCAGTCGTCACAACACTGGGAAGACCCACCGACCGGCCACCGGCACGCGCCAACAAACGACCCAACACCTCACGGGCACGCTCAGAACCACGCACATCAACCAGCTGATCAAACGACTCAACCCACTCAGCCGTCTCCTCCGGATCCGAATCCACAGAACCCGCACCCACAATCCCCTGATCAGCAACCATGCCAAACCCTCCCAATCCGCAGATTATGTCTGCGACGTCTACGACTTTGCGCTTCGGGCCGTTGCTCGTCGAAGCGGTCAGAATCCGATCGGCGTTCGCCGGACGTATGGATTCACTGTGACACTCTAGCCCTGCAGGGTGTTTGATGCGTAGCCGAATGGGCCGCAACGGGCCACGTTACGCAGGGCAGAAACGGCCGATTCGAATGGCCGCTCTCTGCCTTCGCACCGGCACGGCGCCAGAATGGGCCCGGGAGGGGCGCGGTCGGACCCGGCGGCCGTGGGCGCGGGTTGAAGCGTAGCGCTTAAGGGTGTTGGCTGGTAATAATGCATATCAACGTACTGTGGATCCGGGGTCAGAAGCACCTCCGAGAAGAACGCAGCCTTTCGGGAGGAAAAAAGTGAGCGAGGCCGAAGCCGCCACAGCAGGTAGCGTGGCGGGCAAACTGGGTTTCAAGGACGGCGACCTTGTTCAGGAACTTGGGTATGACGAGGATGTCGACTTTGATTTCCGCGGCGACCTGGAAGATGAAATCGGATCCGAACTCCTCACTGAGGATGACCAGGACGTGGTCGACGGTGTACTCCTGTGGTGGCGGGCCGACGACGGCGACCTGGTGGATGCGCTGGTGGACTCGTTGACCTGTCTTGATGACGGGGGGGTTGTCTGGTTGCTCACGCCCAAGTCGGGGCGGGACGGCTATGTTCCTCCGTCCGAGATCCAGGAGGCAGCGCCCACAGCCGGACTGCACGCAACGTCGTCGGCCGGGGTCTCCCGGGACTGGGCCGCTACGCGGCTCGTGGCCCGACGCAAGCAGTAAGTGACCGCCCTGCCCGCGCCCGGCGACCGCGCTCCCGGGTTTGAGCTCCCCAACCAGCACGGTGAACCCGTAAGCATGGATTCACTGCAGGGGTCCGCTGTCGTTCTGGTGTTCTATCCGTTCGCATTCTCGCGGGTCTGCACGAGCGAACTGGACGAGATCCACCGCAATCTGGGGGAGTTCCAGGCGCGCGGTGTCAGGGTTCTTGCTGTGTCGGTGGACCACAAGTACGCACTTCGCACCTATGCGGAGGAGCATGGATACAGCTTCGATCTCCTCGCCGATTTCTGGCCCCATGGCGCGGTGGCTGAGAAGTATGGGGCACTGGACCGCACCGACGGATACGCGCGGCGCGTCACGTTTTTCATTGATGCAGCCGGTTTCATCAGAGCCCGGATCGAGTCACCGCTGGGGCAGCCGAGGCCGTTTGAGGACTACCGGGCCGCGCTCGTTCAGCTCTGTGAACCGACGGTTCCGGCGTCGCAATGACCACGCCGCCGCCGCACGCGTCATCGCTGCCCGGCTTCGGCATGACTGGATTCGCCAGCACAGACGCTGCCGCGGCGGGCGGGCTGACCCCGGAGGAAATCGCGGACCTGCGATCCGCGGTGAAGCTTCTCGCCCGGAAGCGGCTGGCGGTACTGACCGGTGCCGGGCTCAGCACCGATTCGGGAATTCCTGACTACCGCGGACCCAACTCCGTACCCCGAAGCCCCATGACATTCCAGCAGTTCGTGGGGGATGAGGCACTCCGGAGTCGCTACTGGGCGCGGAATCACATCGGCTGGCACCACCTCCGGCGGGCGGATCCCAATGACGGTCACCGCGCGCTGGCGCTGATGGAACAGCGGGGTCTCCTGACCGGCCTGATCACACAGAACGTCGACAGGCTGCACTCAGCCGCCGGCAGCACCACGGTGGTGGATCTGCACGGAACGTACGACCGCGTGGTGTGCCTTCAGTGCCGCAGCTCCTTCAGCCGCCGGGACATCGCGCGGCTGCTTGAGCGGCTGAATCCCGGGTACCTCGAACGGACGGGAGACGCCGGCGACGTAGCGCCGGACGCTGACGCCGATGTTGACGACACCTCGGATTTCACCGTTGCGCCGTGCCCTGTCTGCGGTGGGATGCTCAAGCCGGACTTTGTCTACTTCGGCGAGAACGTGCCAAAGGACCGGGTGGAGCGCGCGTACGCAATGGTCGATGACGCCGGTGCCCTACTGGTGGCCGGCTCCTCGCTGACGGTGATGAGTGGGCTCCGTTTTGTGCGGCACGCGGCCAAGCATGGCAAACCGGTGGTCATCGTGAACAGGGGCGCCACCCGAGGTGACGAGTTCGCGTCCCTGAAGCTCGAACTGGGCGTGTCTGAGTCGCTCGCGCACCTCGCTCACGCTCTGCCGCCGACGGAAAATCACGACGGCGGATCCTCGCCATCCTGATTGGCATTGCGGACTGTCGATCCGGTACAGTAATTCCTCGTGGTGCAGGGCGGTTCACACAGCCCCGCCGCGTCAAGGGTCTTTAGCTCAGCTGGTAGAGCGCCACGTTTACACCGTGGATGTCATCGGTTCGATCCCGGTAGGACCCACCACTGAAAACCCCGCTATTCCTGGCCCGTATGGGCTGGAACAGCGGGGTTTTTCGGTTTGAGGATTCAGATGATCCCTGCCAGCGCAGTGGCCAGGGGCTCTCCGAGCGCGAGGGACATCGGGCGGGAAATGTGATGCTCATCCCGATAGGCCAACACGTTGCCGATGATCGCAGGGCAGGTATCGGTGCAGAGGTAAGCCGTCAGATCGACATAGTGCGCACCCTCCCGGAGAGCTACGTCCTTTTCGAGGCTCTGCCGGGACAAATCAACTCCATCTTCGCGGAGCACACTGCATGCATCGGCCTCTTCAAGGTTCCTTGACAGGCACGAAGCCGGCGCCACCGGAAATTCCGGCGTATCCGCGAGGATGACCACTTCCGCGTCAGCCGGCATCTGATCGATCATCGAAGCGAGTCCTTCTGCCCACTGTTCTTCCAGGGGAGCCGATGGATCCGCCGGCTGAACCCGCCCGTAGTTGGCGAGCACAATAACTTCGGGGTCCAGCTCGTGGATTGCTTTTATTGCCTTCTTTTTCCAGTCCTCACACTGGGTATAGGGCGCATCCTTAACGGAAATCATGAGGTCCACAGACGGACAGGAGGATTTCGTCAGGGTATGCAGCCGGTATGAGCTCTCGGTGGCCACCGACTGGAGTGCTCCAAACCATTGCTGAGCGTGCGAATCTCCAAACAGAACCATGTCGAGCTCCGTGTCATCAGCTCCGTATTGGCACCCCGGCGCCAGCTCGATCTCAAGCTGGTCCAGGTGGCAGCCGTCGGCGTAGGTGTCGGGAACGCTGGCCCCGGCTTCCTCAAGCGCGGGGTCAATGTTCGACGGGACGTAGGGGGTTCCCTCCGGGTTCCTTGTCCCGGCGGTAAAACCGGCAGTTTCATCGGTGGTGATCCTACTTCGGTCCACAGCCTGCGCCGTCGTGAGTGCAGTGACCGCGCATATTGCTGAGACGCCGGCAACGAGCGTGAGCGATCGCCGGGTCGTGTTGAGGGGACTTCTCCAAGGCTTTCTGAGCGGCTCTTCCACATATCGGTACATGAGGACTGCCAGGGGGACGCTCGCAGCTCCCAGAGCCAACGTGAGCACCAGTGGAAGAGGATTCTCCGTTCCTGCCGCGAGCTGGGGGATAGTCAGGAGCGGCCAATGCACAAGATAGATCGAATAGGACCACCGGCCGATAGCCTGCATGGGGCCGTTCGACAGTGCACGGGGATGTGCGGCTGCGCCAGACCCGCCCAGAATGGTGCTGGCGGTTGCCAGTACCGGGAGGAGCGCGGCAAAACCGGGAAACGGCGTGGTTTCGGAAAGAAGCACGAAAGATGCCGTGATGCCTGCGAGCCCCACATAGGTCAGCACGGCGCCCGCCACCGGTGTACCTGCACGTTTCGTCACCGTTGACGGGAGCAGCGCAATCACTGCTCCGACTCCCAATTCCCACGCCCGGCTCGGGAGGGAAAAGAATGCCCATGGGGTGGAGACCTGCATCAGGAGCAAGTTGACACTGAACGAGCCCAGCACCATGACGGCGGCCACCGCCAGCAACCCCCGCGGCGACTTCCGCGCCGCGAGAAACGCGACTGCGAGAACCGCAGGCCAGAGGAGATAGAACTGCTCTTCGATTCCCAACGACCAGTAGTGCTGAAACGGCGAGGGAGCGGTTTCCGCGAGGTAATCAGTGCCCTGCACGGCGAAGAGAAGGTTTGGGACGTACAAGGCTGTGGCGGCGGCGTCCTGGAGCGCACCCGGTACATCCACCCGTGGGATCCAGAGATAGGCGGCGATCGTTGTGAGGACCATGACCAACATCGACGCAGGAAGAATCCGCCGCGCGCGTTTCAGATAGAAGTCTGCGAATGAAATGGATCCTGTGGACCGGAGGGTCCGCGCAAGGTGCGACGTGATGAGGAACCCGGAGATGACGAAGAAGACGTCGACCCCGGCATACCCGCCGGGGATGACTGCCACGCCTGCGTGGTAGAGGACAACCCCCAGGACAGCAATGGCACGCAGGCCCTGGATGTCAGGTCGGAAGTCTCGGACGGCCGAGGGGGTTGAAGTCAAGACGGATTCTTTCGTTGAGGAACGCATATAAAGATAGCAATCAGGACTGATACCGACGCCCAATCTGTGCTTCCTCTGTGTCAGCTCATTACCTGCAGGCGGCAGCGCGTCTGGCATCGGGCATCACCCCGGTAATAGGGTGGGAGGGCCAAGGCGCACAGGGGCGTCGCTAAGTGATGTGCCCCTGACCACGGGGGCAAACCTGCAGATGGAGACTTGATGAGTGCACAAATCGGCGTGACCGGCCTCGCCGTTATGGGAGCGAACCTGGCACGGAACCTCGCCCGCAACGGGTACACCGTAGCCCTTCATAACCGCTCGGTGGAGAAAACCGATGCCCTGCTCGAGAAGCACGGCGACGAGGGCGATTTCATTCGGACCGAATCGCTCCAGGAGTTGGTGGATTCGCTGGAGAAACCCCGCCGCGTACTGATCATGGTCAAGGCAGGCGCTCCCGTTGATTCAGTGATCGAGCAGCTTGAGCCGCTGCTTGAACCAGGTGACATCGTCATCGACGCCGGTAACTCTCACTATGAGGACACCCGCCGCCGGGAATCGGCGCTGGCCGAAAAGAACCTCCACTTCGTTGGTGTCGGTGTGTCGGGCGGCGAGGAGGGAGCGCTCCTCGGACCCTCCATCATGCCGGGCGGATCGCGCGAGTCCTACGATTCCCTAGGCCCCATGCTTGAGAAGATCTCCGCCAAGTACAACGGTGAGCCCTGCTGCACCTGGGTGGGCACCGACGGCGCCGGCCACTTCGTGAAGATGGTGCACAACGGGATCGAATACGCCGATATGCAGGTGATCGGGGAGGCATACGACGTCCTGCGCACCGCCGCCGGCATCGAGCCGGCTGAGCAGGCGAAAATCTTCAACGACTGGAACAACGGAACGCTTTCCTCGTTCCTGATCGAAATCACGGCTGAAGTGCTGGCGCACACCGACGCCCGCACGGGCAAGCCCTTCGTCGACGTCGTGGTCGATTCGGCCGGACAGAAGGGAACCGGACGCTGGACGGTTGTCTCCGCACTGGAACTCGGCAGCCCCACCTCGGGCATTGCAGAGTCCGTGTTCGCCCGCGGCCTTTCCTCCCAGCGGGACCAGCGCGAGCTCGCGCAGGGCATCCTTGAAGGCCACGAGGGCAGCGTTGAACTGCCCGAGGGCTTCGTCGAGGACGTCCGCCTCGCCCTCTACGCCTCGAAGCTTGTCAGCTACGCGCAGGGCATCGACATGCTCACCGCGGCAGCCACGGAGTACGGCTGGGACCTGAAGCTGGACGAGATCGCCTCGCTCTGGCGTGCAGGGTGCATCATCCGCGCGGAACTGCTGGACGACATCATGAAGGCTTACGCGGCAGATGAGAAGCCGGCCAACCTGCTCCTGGCGCCGGCCTTCGCCGAGGCCATTGCCGGTGCGGTTCCCGCCTGGCGACGCGTGGTGGCGACGGCCGTTCAGCTGGGTATCCCGGTTCCCGTTTTCTCCTCATCGCTGGCCTACTACGACGGTCTGCGCCGCAAGCGCCTGCCCGCCGCACTCACCCAGGGCCTGCGGGACCTCTTCGGCGCCCACACCTACAACCGGGTGGATGCCGAAGGAACGTTCCACACGCTGTGGGGCGAGGACCGCTCGGAAGTCGAAGCAGTAGACACCCACTAAGGGTCCCGTACACGCAAAAAGCGCCCCGGCGGTGGAAACCGCCGGGGCGCTTTTGTCGGGTGGGGAGGGCGTCGCCCGTCAGCCGTAGGTCGCGCTCAGATGTACAGAGCCGGGTCGATGTACTCGGCGGGATCGACCGCAGGAAGTGTCTCCCTTGCGGCGTCACGGTGCCGGAACGTGGCCGGAATTCCCGTCACAATCGAATCCGGAGGCGTGTCCTTCACCACGACGGCGTTGGCTCCCACAGCGCTGCCTGCACCGATCGTGATCGGGCCGAGGACCTTCGCCCCGGCCCCGATAGTGACGCGGTCGCCGATGGTTGGGTGGCGCTTGACCTTCTCCAGGGAGCGACCCCCGAGGGTGACGCCCTGGTACATCATGACGTCGTCGCCGATTTCAGCCGTTCCGCCAATCACCACCCCCATACCGTGGTCGATGAAGAACCGCCGTCCGATCGTGGCGCCCGGGTGGATCTCGATACCGGTGAGGAACCGCGCCAGCTGCGCTAGCACCCGGGCAGGGAACCGGAGGGCGGGAACAGCCCACATACGGTGGGTCAGACGGTGTACCCAGATGGCGTGCAGCCCTGAATAGACGACGCCGTTTTCGACATTGCCCCGCGCTGCCGGATCATGTGCCCGGGCAGCCTCAAGGTCTTCTCGCAGTCTCGCTAGGAAGCTCACAGACCACTTTCTGTTGAAGGAATGACTAACCCCGGATGTCGTCGAACAGCACGGTGGAGATGTAGCGCTCCCCGAAGTCGCAGACAACGGCAACAATGAGCTTACCGGCGTTCTCCGGGCGCTTGGCGAGCTCAAGCGCCGCCCAGACGATGGCTCCGGAGGAGATGCCGCCGAGGATGCCTTCCCGGGTGCCCAGCTCACGTGCTACCCGTACGGAATCCTCGACGCTCGCGTCGATGACCTCGTCGTAGATGGTGGTGTCGAGGATTTCCGGAACAAAGTTGGCGCCGAGCCCCTGGATCTTGTGGGGACCGGGAGCGCCGCCGTTGAGGATCGCGGAGTCAGCAGGTTCGACGGCGACAATCTGCACGCCGGGCTTGCGTTCCTTGAGCACCTGCCCGACGCCGGTGACGGTTCCGCCGGTGCCTACGCCGGCAACAAAGATATCCACCAACCCGTCAGTGTCATTCCACACTTCCTCGGCGGTGGTGGTCCGGTGGACTTCGGGGTTCGCTTCATTGGCGAACTGGCGGGCCCAAATGGCATTCTCGCTGGAGGCCACGATCTCCTTGGCACGCTCAACTGCGCCGCGCATTCCTTCGGAGCCCGGCGTGAGGACAATCTCGGCGCCATAAGCCCGGAGCATGACCCGACGTTCAGTGGACATGGTCTCCGGCATGGTGAGAACCACCTTGTAGCCCCGTGCTGCTCCCACCATTGCGAGTGCGATTCCGGTGTTGCCCGAGGTGCCCTCGACGATGGTGCCGCCCGGCTTGAGCGCTCCGGCCTTCTCAGCTGCATCGATGATCGCGACGCCGATGCGGTCCTTCACGCTGTTGGCAGGATTGTAGAACTCGAGCTTCACCGCCACCTGCGCGTGGAGTCCCTCGGTCAGGCGGTTGAGGCGCACCAGGGGAGTGCGGCCGACCAACTGGGTGACGTCGTCGTAAATCGGTGCCATGGGTTTCCTGTCTGAGGTACGTACGGATTGAAGCAAAACTGTGCCCAGCCTAGTCAGCGGCCAGAAGGGGAACTATGCGGTGAGCCATTCTGCGTAATATTTCCGGGCCTTCGCAAGCTTGGGGTTGATGATCACCTGGCAGTACCCCTGCTCGGGATGCTTGGCGTAGAAGTTCTGGTGGTATTCCTCGGCCACGAAAAATTTCGGAAGGCGGACCACCTCGGTCACGATCGGGTTCGCCCAGTCCTCCTGGTGCCGCTCGATGGCCCGCTCAAACAGTTCCTTCTGTTCGGTGTCCTGGTAGAACATCGACGAACGGTACTGGGTGCCGACGTCGTATCCCTGGCGGTTCAGCGTGGTGGGATCGTGGGCGGCGAAGAAGATGCCAAGGATGACTTCGGTGGGAACAACGGTTTCATCGAAGGTGACAGCCACGACTTCGGCGTGCCCGGTGATGCCGGCGCACACGGATTCGTAGTGGGGGTTAGGGTCATGGCCGCCGGTGTAGCCGGACACCACTTCGGTCACGCCTCGGGTCTTCTGGTAGACGGCATCGAGGCACCAGAAGCAGCCCCCGCCCAATACGAAAGTCATCATGGTCTTAACAATGCGTCGCGGGGCGCGATGATTCCCGCCGCCGTCGGGTGCGGGAGCCGGTGGAGCCCGGTGGACCCCGGAATCCGGTTCGAAAGCTGGTAGAAATAGGGCTATGGAAGCTGACGAAGAACGCGTCCCGGATACTGACGAGGCGAGCGAATCGAGGCCGACTGTCGGCGACATCCTGCTCGCCATAGAAGAGTTGTGGCCCGAATCCCTTGCGGAGGACTGGGACGCTGTGGGGCTTGTGGCGGGGCGGCCGGACCGGGAAGTTTCGACGGTCTACTTTGCTGTGGACCCGTCGGAGGCTGTTCTCGACGACGCCGTGGAACGCGGCGCCGACCTCATCGTCGCGCATCATCCGCTCATGCTGAAACCCGTGCATTCCGTGGCAGCGACCCATGCCAAGGGCGCCGCCGTGCACCGGCTCATCGAGGCAGGCTGTGCCCTGGTCACTGTTCACACCAACGGGGACAGCGCAGTCGGCGGGGTTTCCGACGTGCTGGCGGACGCCTTCGGCTTATCCAACGTGGAGCCGCTGGCCAGCGCAGCGGACGGACTGCCGGAGGAGGGGATCGGCCGGGTGGGGGACCTCGCCGAGGTGACCTCCCTGGGAGACTTCGCTGAACTGGTCTTCGGACTGCTGCCTGCGGTGGCCGGCGGAATGCGCGTCGCAGGGGACCGCCACGGTCTGGTGCGGCGGGTGGCGGTGTGCGGAGGCGCCGGTGACAACCTGTTCGACCAGGTGCGTGCAAGCCAGGCGGACGTCTACGTTACGGCCGACCTGCGCCACCACCCTGCGCTCGAGGCGAGGGAATCCGCAGTGAACGGCCGTCCGTACCTGATCGACGTCTCACACTTCGGCAGCGAGTGGCTCTGGCTCACCCCGGCAGCCAACGCGTTGTCCAACGTGCTGTCGGACCAGGGTTTCACCGTCGACGTACGCGTCAGCGGCGTGAACTCCGATCCCTGGGACTTTGTGCTCACACCGGGCGGAAATTAGGCGCGCATCGTCGCCGGTTTCAAACCTGAAGAGCGTGCCGGGTCCCCACAGCAGTGCCATAAGGTAGACGGACAAAGGAATTAGGCGAGGCGGAGGACGATCGGTGGCAAAAGCACCCCAGGCGGAACAACTGCGGCTCCTTGACCTGCAGGCAAAGGATTCGAAGCTCAACCAGTTGCAACGGCAGGCAGCTACTGTCCGTGCGAACCCTGAACTGGCGGCGCTGGCTGCCCAGGTGGCGGCAGCGGAATCCGAGCTGGTCACCGCGGCGACCAACCTTGGCGATGCGGAGCGGGACCTCAAGCGGGCCGAAGATGACGTCCAGTCGGTTGTCACGCGGCTCGAACGCGACGAGCAGCGGCTGAACAGCGGAACCGGTTCCTCCAAGGACCTTACGGCCCTGCAGAGCGAGGTCGCGTCGCTGACCCGCCGCCGGTCGGATCTCGAGGACATCGAGCTGGAAGTGATGGAGCGGGTTGAAACCGCACGCACGGCACGCGATGACGCGCGGAAGCGCTCGGACTCGGTGCAGGCCCGGCTGAGGGAGCTCGAAAATGCCCGGGATGAGGAGCTTGCCGGGATTGACGCCGAGCGCGCACAGGTGCAGGCAGCACGGGATGAGCTCGCTGCGTCGTTCGAGCCGGCACTCCTGGCCATCTATGAGAAGACCCTGGCGAAGCGCGGAGTCGGCGCGGCGAGGCTTTTCCACGGGCGTTCTGAAGGGTCGGGCATGCAGCTCAGCCCCGGTGACCTCGCCGACATCTCCCGCGCAGCAGAGGACGATGTCGTGTTCTGCCCGGACTCGGGGTGCATCCTCGTGCGTTCGGCAGAGTGGGGAAGCTGACAAGGGTGCACGATCCCGCAGGAACCCTCTTCGATGACGTGTCACCTTCCACCCCTGACGACGGCGCTGCCGGCCCCGCCCGCGACCTCCTCATCGTAGAAGCCGACGGCGGTTCACGGGGCAATCCCGGGCACGCCGGCTACGGTGCCCTGGTCCGAGACCCTGACACGGGGGCCATCCTCGTGGAGAAGGCCGGCTACGTCGGGATCGCCTCCAATAACGTCGCCGAATACTCAGGCCTGCTTGCCGGTCTCGAGCTGGCCCATGAGATAGACCCGCGTTGCCGCATCCTCGTTCGAATGGATTCCAAGCTCGTCGTCGAGCAGATGAGCGGCCGCTGGAAAATCAAGCATGCTGACATGCAGAAACTGGCCGGTCAGGCCCGGCGACTCGTTGATCCCCGCCGCGTCCGGTATGAGTGGATTCCCCGCGAGAAGAACAAGGACGCAGACAGGCTGTCCAACGAGGCGATGGATGCCGGGATGGCCGGCGTCGACTGGAAGCCGCGGACCTCTCCGAAGCCGCAGAAAGCGGCAGATACTGCCACTCCTGAAGCTCCACGGGCCGCCAGCGGATCACTGCACCATGTCGAGATCTGGGTCCGGGACCTGGGGGCTGCCCGAAGCAGTATGGGCTGGCTGTTCGAACGGTTGGGTTTTGTGCCGAAGGATAGCTGGAACGACGGCGCCAGCTGGGCTGGGAACGGCACTTACCTTGTGATCGAGGCGGGGCCGGACGTTGCGCCCGGTTCCCATGAGCGGCGCCGGCAGGGCGTCAACCACCTTGCCTTCAACGCGGGATCGCGGGCCGAGGTCGACCTCCTTGCGCGCCGCGCTGCGAGTCATGGATGGTCGCTCCTGTTCGGCGACAGGCATCCCTATGCCGGCGGGCATGACCATTACGCGGCGTACCTTGAGAACTCCGAGGGGTTCGAGGTCGAGCTGGTCGCCGAGCCGGATAGCTGACCCATTCGGGCTTCCCCGAACCGGTCAGGTACCCGGGAGAATGATATTGAGCTGGGCGGCTTTCCGGCCGGACGACGGCTCCAGCTCACAGGTCCACCGCTCACCGGCGGCCCTGAGCAGCTGCTCGGCGGTACCGGGCTGTTTCCCCCTGCGGGTCAGCAGGTGGCGCGCCAATTCACCCCGCGTGTGCTTGGCGAAGTGTGAGACGACGGTACGGCGCCCGCTCCGCTCCTGAAAGACGTTGACCCCCACCGACCGTTCGGGTGGGCCCGCCCAGACGGTCGCGTACGTGCTTGACCGGCAGTCGACGATCAGCGAGTCCCGCGCCCGCTCATCCAAGACCTCCGCCAGGTGCCGCCGCCAGAATCCTGCCAGCCGGCCCGTGCCCGGCAGCTCAACCGACATGGAGAGCCGGTAGGCGGGCACCGCATCGCCGAAACCGATTGCGCCCCACAGGGCAGAGATGACGACGACGGCGGCCTCGGCCTTGCGCTTCTGCGTAACGGTCATGCTGCGGTAGCCGAGCGCGTCGTACAGGACCCCGGAATAGACGGCATGCGCCGGTGCTGCGGGAGCATCGCGAAGCCCGATATTCCGGCGCACCTCGTCCAGAAGGGAGCCGCCGACGCCGAGAACAGCAGAGGCGTCCTCATGTGCGCTCACCTTTGAAAGCGCCGTCATTACCTCCGAGCGGGCGTCAGCAAGCCCGGGAAAGGACAGGGCAGCGAGGTCGACCGGATGCCCTCTACGCGCGGCCGTTTTTCCTTCGGAGGGAGGAAGCAGAATCAGCACCCCAACACTCTACCGGTGGGTCCATAGCCGCCGGCGCCGGTCACCTACGGGTGCCTCGGACGCGGGCCCCGGCACCCGGCCCGTAGAATTGGGTAAGGATGGGTTGGCCAGGCGGTCGCGTGGAAAGACTTCGGTTCTTCCACGAGGAACGTCCGGGCTCCGCAGGGCAGGGTGGTGGGTAACGCCCACTCGGGGTAACCCGCAGGAAAGTGCCACAGAAAACAGACCGCCCCGATGGCTTCGTCCAGACGGGGTAAGGGTGAAACGGTGGTGTAAGAGACCACCAGCGCACCGGGTAACCGGAGCGGCTAGGTAAACCCCACCCGGAGCAAGGCCAGACAGGACACGTTTGAGGACTGCCCGTCCGAGTGTCCGGGTAGGCCGCTGGAGGGCGCCGGTAACGGCGTTCGTAGATAGATGGCCGCCACTGCAGGTCCTCACCGAACTGCAGGACAGAACCCGGCGTATCGGCCAACCCATCCCTCTCCGCCGGGCCGGATCAGTCAGCGGACCCGATGATCGGGGCATAATCGAGCGATTGTGCGGTTTCGTCAAGGGTGAACCGTACCGGGTTTGATGGAGACATCGATTACCCGGAGGATGTTTTTCATGGCAGCACAGCGGAAGTACCCGATCGAGTTGCGCGAGCGTGCGACTCGGATGGTGATCGAGGCGCGAAAGAACCCGGCAACAAGGACCGGAGCGTTCGGGCGTGTCGGTGAACAGCTCGGAGTGAACCCGGAAGCGTTGCGGACCTGGGTGAAGCGGGCCGAGATCGATGAGGGACTGCGCCCGGGCACAACGAGCAGCGATGCGGAGCGGATCACCGAGCTCGAGCGCGAGGTCCGCGAACTGCGGCGGGCGAACACCATCCT
>NZ_FNDT01000039.1 GCF_900099735.1 Arthrobacter subterraneus
CAGCACAGCACCCCGAACACCAACGGCAGTACCAACTCGCCGGAACCGCAGTACCAAATAGCCGGATTACCGGTACCAACTCACCCTATTTGCCAGGATGGGAGGGCTTCACAGCGGTACTTACACCGCCGGCGGAGTTCGAGGTCCCGGGCTTGATTTCACGCCCGCGTCGGTTCACGGCGAAGCTCAGCTATCAGGGCAAGCCATTCACCTCGATCCCGATTGAGGTTTCGCCCGTCGAGGCAGGTAACGCCGACCACCACGATAGGGTCACCTCAGAAGCGCTTGCCCTCGTGGGTCTGCCGAATAGTTCGCCCGTGCCATGTATGACCCTGCCGGGGCAGGTCGCACAGAAGATTCACGCCTGTACTGATCCAGTCAGGGAGCCTCGACGGAACGACCGCGCTCACGACCTCGTTGATCTGCAACTGCTCGAAGCGCTGATAGTCAACGAGTCGCTCGGTGAAGTGCGTCGCGCGAGCATTGCCGTGTTCGCGAAGCGGGAGAGGCACGCGTGGCCTCCGACCGTCGTGGCACATTCCCACTGGAGTCCGATTTATGCGGGTGCGCTGGAAGGACTCGAGGACCTTGGCCTTGCGGCGTCGGTTGAAGAAGCAGCACTACGAGTACAGGCGTTCATTGACCGAGTGGACGAGAGCTCCGACTGACCCCAGGTTCCCCACCGTTGGCACGCCGCAAGTTATAAGTTCCCGCGAAACTTATAAGGCAACACTACTTTCCCTATAAGCTCGACGATTCTACATATGTGATTTCCCTTTCCTGCATGCGCCTGCTGTTCGAGGGGAAAGTACTCCCAGCCATATGGAGCTTGTCACCATGTCTGGCGGATATGTAAAAATTCTGGCTGATTATTTACGATAGTTTTGCACCGTCTGGCTCCGGTTACACCGCCGCAAGGGTGGTCCGATTCTGCACCGTGACCAGCCCGAGGACGTTAGAGATCAAGGATAACGGCGACGGTGTTGCGAACTTGCTGGAGTGCGACCGGGCCGACGTTTCCGACGCACTGTGTGATCCTGCCAACGGCCACGGATCGCACATGTTGGCATTGGGCGGCCGATGGAGCGCGGAGTCCGTTGTGATTGTCACGTTCGATCACGACCTCCGCGCCACTGCCCCGGAGGGTTCGAGTGAGCGGTACGACCTGGACCACGTTGGGACCGCCGCGCAAGATTCTGGCCGCGGTCACAACCACCGCCGGTCGGGCCAGACCTGCCTCGGAGCCGGGTGGCGTACCGAGTTCAAGCTCGACGACGTCACCCGGCGTCAGCGTCGAGCCAGGCAGTTTCCTCAGCGGTCAATGGGGTAGCCAAATCCTTGCCAATGCCGTCTTGGTGGAGTAACCGGACGGCTTGTGACACCGTGTCGGCGACAGTTTGGTGCCGCTCCTTGGCGAGTTGGAGCAATTCTTGATGGGTGGTCCGGCTAACCCGGACCGTCGTTGTATCGGACACAGACAGATCCTATTGCTTGTAGACTATGTGGTCTACATAGGCATGGCGCGTCGAAACTCCTGACGAGGCAGCACAGCGGGTGCGTTCCTCGTTGACCGAGTCGACGAGAGCGCGAACTGATCCTGCATTCTCGCAGTAGACCTTCCTGCAGATCAGTCCGAGGGTGATTTCATTCAGCGGCAGCCTGACATTCATCATCGACTGGTGTCTCCGTGGCGGGTGGTGATCATTGGTTTCGGCCCATTCGATGGAGCGCTAGGCGCGGAAAATTGCCTTTCAAATCGGCCGAATCGCTGGTCAAGGTTAGGTAAGTGACCGTGCTGGGAAGCATCTCGTAAATCTGTTCCATGCCGGATGCCTCGTCGTGCTTCAGACCTTCCACAATTACGAGGCATTCGCCACTGCCGATACGTGCCAACATTTCTGACAAGTTATGCGCCGATGGCGCGTCGAATCCTTCTTCGATGACTCGGGCGACGCGCTCAAAGCCCTTGTGCCAGAAAGCGGCACCCTTCAATAGGGGGCCCGGCGTAGTAGCTTTCACCGGGATTTTGTCGGCTACCCACAGCACCGCGTCGAATCGGCTGTTCTCATCGAGCAGGCGGTAGGCCACAACTAGGGCCAAAGACGTAGCAACTTCACGGACGTCGTCTTCCAGCACGGATATCCTGTAACGGTTACTCTGCAATGTGCTCGCCAGGTCCAGCACGTCCCTCTCTCGCCCAGCGAGCACGCTTGCGTGGTGGTTGGCTGGGGGCAGATTGTCGGTGCCGCCGGTCAATGGGACGGGCTTGCAGGTGAAATGCGGTCTCCAATCCGGGAACGTGTTGACGAGATTCAACGCCCCTTTGGTTTCGGGGAACCACGACGACGTCAGGCCGGAAGATTGGAGTGGGCGAAGGAGAGCGTCGGCATCACGAGCGAAGAGAGGTCGGCCATGAATCGTTCTATACCGGATCGCCAAAAAGACCGGGACGTACGGCGAAATTAAGCCGAGCGTCCCAGCCAAGCTGGTGGGGAAGCGGCCGAGATTCTCCCCCACCAAATCAAGGCATGCCTCTATATCCAAGTATCCGCTGACTGCCGAGGATCCGACTCCGCCGAAGAGTTTCTGCCTGCCTCGGGCAACCCGAAACATGAATTCGGGCCCCTGAGTAGTGCTCAATGAGGGCAATGGATTCCCGCTGTGAGGCTCCAGTAGGAACGTCGCCACTGCATTTCGGATGTCCGACTCGCAGGCTTCAATGACCGCACTGAGCTGCGCCCGCGTCCTCCCCATGTCATTCCCGTCCACGAACACCTCCACGAATAAACTCCTCCCAGTCGGCGATAGGTGCCCTCAAAGCCCGCCTCACCGACCAGCTTCGTCAGCAGGCATCAATTGCGCATGCATCAAAACTGAGCGCCGACTTGCGCATCGACCAACCGATCGGCCGCGGTTCCCGCAGGCTGCCAACCCTCAACCTGAAGCGCTACCCGATCAATCAGTTCCTCCTGTTGCCGAGTTCCCAGCCGATGATGTCCAGCGCCCGCAGAGGTGTAACCGACGGCCCGGGCGCGGTAGCGGCAAGTTCCTCCCACAGGCTGAATTGGCCTGCTAGATCACGCTGGAGGGCTTCCAGCCAGAGGCGTCGGTATTCGGCTCGATTTCGGGTTCCCTTCTTCACATAGGGGACCGGGGCGCCGTCGCATTTGCTATAGCAGTAAGCGATGTTGTCATCGAACAGGGGAATTAAAGCGGACCGTTTCCGGTGAAGAACTTTCGATAGGGTGGTCAGCTGCACGTGATCGGTTGGTCGTTCCTCGATAACGTTCAGCAGATGCACGATAGCGTTGATCGTCTCCGTGCTGGCAGAAGCAAGGTCACCGTGAATGGCGGGATCATCAAGCCGTTCGTTCAGAAAAGGGATCAGCGACTCAAGGCCGTAGTACACCGGTAACGGTTTATTCGACACATTCAGCAGCACAACTGCGAGCAGATCCTGTTTGCCGATGGACTCTCCGGGCGATCCTGGATACTCGTCGTAGGCGGGGTAAGCCGAGGTTCCAGGCCTACCGACGAAGTACGTATTGGCCCACTCTTTTGCTTGTTCGAAGTCTATGGTTCTTCCGCCAACCCGCAGTAATCTCGTCATGCGGTTGAGACTATCCGTTGCCGGTGACATGAGCTGAAAGAGTCCGCAGGAAGGCCGCGTTCTCCTCAGTGAACGGGTCAATGGAGGAGGCTGCCGCCATCATGCGGGCAGGAACTCTCTACACCTTCCGGCGCATCCTGCTGCCGGCGGTCCTGCCCGCAGCCGCGGCGGTGGCTGCCTTGAACTTCAACAACCTTCTGGATGACTACGACACCGCGGTCCTCCTGGCCCACCCCCTGTACCAGCCGCTGGGCCTGCAGATCAAGGCAAATACCGACGGCGGTGCTTCCGTGGAATCCATCGGCAACACCTTCGTCTATACGGTTCTGCTGAGGGTGGTGATGGGAACGGTGATGTACCTGGTCTACGGTCAGTTGAATCGCGTGCGGCGCTCTCCTCGCGCGCGCCGGGTGCCTCTGCAACGTGTCGGTGGCGACGCCGGCACGCCGAACGCCGACCTGCCAGAGGCTTCTGCGATGGAGGACCCGTCGGAGGCTCGAGTCCCCTGAGGTGGGACTGAACGACACAAACATCTGGGTGCCTCAATTGAAGCGTTCCGTCCCACCTGGTCGTGATCAGTTCCTGTTGAGTCCGAATTCGCGGGTCATCAACGCCGCTTTGTAGTGGGATTCGGCTAAGTTCACCTCTGAGGACGGGGTGCTCGGGCCGAACACCCGGAGGAGGCTGAAAACGAAGTTGCGGGCATGATCCGTCTTTGTCACCTCGCCGGCCGCGCTGTCCCGGACGAGCTCTCGCAGTGCGACATTACCGCCGTGGCCGTCTCGGGCATACGTTGTCCATCGTCCGAGAATGCGTTCCGAGCCGTCTGCCTTGCCGACGTACTGCTTCCCGTTGCTGGAGTCTGTGATGAGGTAAATTCCCTGAACCTCTGCCAGAGCAGTACGCCAGTCGACGTAGCGGGGATCATCAACCATGTCGCGCAGTTGATGGTAGGGGAGAAGGACGCCGTCGAAGCCTGGGAAGGGAACCTTGTCCCGGTCGGCGATCTCCAACACAGGCATACGCGCGGCGGTGACAGAGTTGGCACTCCTGTGCCAGCTGCGGGGGTTATCCCACTCGATGACGAGCCGGTCATTCAGGGCTGTTAGGAATCGTGAGGGACGCAGTTCGAAGTATCGGTTTGATTCGGTGCGTTCTGCGACGATCTCGCCGTGGTTCTCGAAGGTGCCCCACAAGCGGGAACGGCGCTGGCCATCAGCTATGAGGATCACCCAGTACCGCGGAGGGTCAGAGGGAAAACGACGTGGCGAGATGTCCTGTTCTCTCGTGTATGCGACGACTCGATCCTCGCTCAAGTCCTCCGGTCCATGGAGCGCGTCCGGGTCGCCTGGCCTGAAGGAGTGGCGGACGATATGTATGTCTTCCAGCCTGACCGTCGGGTCGTAGTCCGCGCCCATTCCGGTGAGCACATGACCGAGCATGAGGGCGGAGCTGAACGCTGGTTCCTCGGGGAAAGCGGTCGCGGCAAACACGGAAGGGGGAAAGGGCTGCTGATCGGACACGGAAACACACTACGTCAGGCCGTGCATCAACTACGTGCCGATTTTCGATTCACCCCAGAAATGTGTTGTTGAAGTGCCACCGGAAATAAGAGGCCGACCATGCACAAGCGGCTGGACCAGGACGAGCCATCCTTCGTCGTCCTCGTTCCCGCTTTATCTGCTCTGGTAGTTCGGCGGTCGGCGTGTGACGGCGGGTTCGCTGACGACGACACTTACGGTTTTGACGATTTTGTTGTCACATTGGAACATGACGTCTCCGCGCTTAGTCTCGCCTAGGGCGTGTCTGCTAAATATCCGGCTTGCCGTGTTTCAAGCTGGATAGATGCTTAGTGCGAATGTGATTTCAGATGAGTTGTGGACGGTTATCGAGCCTGTCCTGCGGACGGCACCGGGTCGCCGGGGCCGGCCGTGGAATGATCACCGACTGACGCTGGAGGGCATCTGCTGGCGGTTCCGCACCGGTTCGCCGTGGCGGGACCTGCCAGCCGAGTTCGGTGCCTGGCAATCAGTATGGGAGCGGCACCGGCGCTGGTCGGCCGACGGATCCTATGAGCGGATGTTCACCGCAGTGCGGGACTCCAGCGAAGCAAATGACACAGAACTGGAGTCGCTGCTCTCGGTTGATTCCACCAGTGTCCGGGCTCATCAGCATGCCGCCGGAGCGCCGAAACTGAAGGCCGCTGCGGACCACACAGGGGGCAGGAGCGAGTTACAAGCCCGACGAGCCAGCTGACCACGCGATCGGACGCTCAAGAGGCGGGCTGACAACGAAAATCCATGCCCTCACCGACTGGACATGCGCACCGGTCACGATGCTGCTCACACCCGGGCAAGCCGGGGATAACCCGCAGTTGCTGCCGCTACTGGCAGCCCATAAGCTCCAGGACGCCACGCCGTTCCGGCTGCTCGCCGACAAGGCCTACTCTCATCCCTCAACCCGCATCGAGCTACGCTCCCGCAGAATCAAGCACACCATCCCGGAACGCTCAGACCAGATCCATCGGCGCAACGCCAAAGGCTCCGCCGGCGACAGACCACCGGCCTTCGACCCCGCGATCTACAGGGAACGCAACACCGTCGAACGCGGCTTCAACCGCCTCAAACACTGGCGCGGAATCGCCACCCGCTACGACAAATACGCCACCACGTTCCTCGGCGGAGTACTACTCACCGCGATCGTCACATTCCACCGAATCCACAATTAACAAACACGACTTAGTCGCTTGATACTAATCTGGACCGGATTCGCGCGGTACTAGGCTAACCACATGACGAGGTTCCGAGCCGCCACAGTTAGACCAATGGTCCCTGAGGATCTATCGTACGTTGCTGACCTCATTGAAGGATGGAGGCCAGATCAGGCGTTTCGGATGAGAACGAAACGCTACAGGTTCAACTTGGAGGCAGTTTCTGAAAGGGAGAATCGCATCGTGAGTTGGATCAGTTTTAAGATCTCGCCTTGTAACCCCGAAGTTCTGGCGGTTCTTGAAGATAGCAGTGAGGACTGGCTGCACATATCAGACATTTTTGTGGACCTACAGTTCAGATGGACGGGTGTAGGTGCAGAGTTGTTGAATTACGCGGAAAACGAAGGACGTTCTTGCAACGTCAGATATTCGATTCTGATGCCAGCAAGTAATGACGATGGGATGGACCCGGAGGTGCGACAATTCTACGAGAATTGTGGATACTATTCGATGGAACCAAGTCCGAAATATCATCATTTCAGGGACCCTTGGCTCATGGGGTTGCACCTATAAGTGCCGCACTAATCGGGTTACTTGTGAGTTCTCTATCATAGATGGAGATGATCTGAAGATCACGACAGAGTTGTGTACGGGCTAAATCCCATCAGAAAGATACGAGAACGATGCGTAATCAGGTCGAGGATCAAATACGCGACTTATTAGCAAAGAACCTAGCGATCATCGAACCAGGTCTTCGGTTAATAGGGGTTAACTATCATCTACGTAATGACGAAGGAGCTTCTGGTTTCGTCGACATATTGGCGCGAGATTCGACTAATCTGATAACCATAATAGAACTAAAGAGGTCGGATTCAAGCGCTCGAGAGGCGATGCATGAAATTGCTAAATACGTGGACCTATTATCACGCGACAAGGCATTGCCTAAAAGTAAAATACGCGCCATCGTAGCGTCGACCACTTGGCATGAACTTCTCGTGCCGTTCAGCTACTACGCGTCTACTGTAGATTTTCCGTTGGAAGGCTACAGCCTCGACATGGACACAGATGGCATCACAGTGCTCGACGCTCATCGTATAGAAGCGCTATCCGCTCCCGACGAGAGAACACTCACCTGGCATCAGCGATGGATCCCGCTAACACCCGATAAAGATGTCGCGCATGTGTGGAATGAGATCCGCGAAGAGCTGAGCAAGCTCGGCATCTTTGACTTCGTAGGACTGCATTTGGAGGGCGAGCGATCCAAGCAAGCCATTGTGTTATGTCTTGGCACCATTCAGGATACCGACCGCCGCGCCGAATTCGTTCATCTGCTCGTTTCTCAAGGACTCTTTGATGAGGACGACTTAAAGGAAGAGGCGACGGAGCAGCTTGCGCTGATGGCTCTGAGCAACGCAGCCACGGGCATCTCCTTCAACATCTGTTATCCGGAAAAGATTAATTCCATGGTCTTTCTTCATCGCTGGATACTCGGTCGCTGGTTCAGGGAGGGCATATTCAATGATCAAGCGGGGCTGTTTCAGGACCAGGAATTGCTTGATATGGTGCAGGGGTGGTCCGGTTTGGGTCAGTCCACGTATTCAGGGCGGGCACGACCGCAGAACTCATCGCAGTGGGATAAGTTCGAGCAAGGTATTCGTCTTGCGTTAGCCCCGAACTTACCTGCCCAATTAATTGTGGACGGCTGGCTGGAAGAGCATGGCGATAATACTGGAAAGTACGATGTCGTTGCGCAGATATACAATCCCTCCGACATGTTGAACAGTTTGGTACACGGACTCGACAATGATAACTTCGATCGGCTCGTGCCAAAATTCCAATTAGCCTTTGATGGCTCTTCGTAATTGAGGGTGTAGCCGGCGTGAGCGGGTCTGGCGCGTCGGTGGCGGGATAGAGGTCGAGGCCTTCCGATGATGGAAGTTCCTACACTGCCCATCTGAAAGACCTCGACGATGCTCCACGCTACCTTCGCTGCGCCTGATCTGACCACGTTCTGCCGTCTTGAGGAGCTCGGGCTCGAAGCCGTCGGGCAGCATTTGGACTCTGAGCGGGCGGTGATCAAGTGCCGTGTCGTTCAAGCGGATCCGTGGTGCCAGTCGTGCGGAGCAGAGGGCGTGCCGCGAGACACGATTACCCGTCATCTTGCGCACGAACCGTTCGGTCACCGCCCCACCACGCTGTTGGTACGGGTGCGCCGTTA
>NZ_FNDT01000037.1 GCF_900099735.1 Arthrobacter subterraneus
GGATGGTGTTCGCCCGCCGCAGTTCGCGGACCTCGCGCTCGAGCTCGGTGATCCGCTCCGCATCGCTGCTCGTTGTGCCCGGGCGCAGTCCCTCATCGATCTCGGCCCGCTTCACCCAGGTCCGCAACGCTTCCGGGTTCACTCCGAGCTGTTCACCGACACGCCCGAACGCTCCGGTCCTTGTTGCCGGGTTCTTTCGCGCCTCGATCACCATCCGAGTCGCACGCTCGCGCAACTCGATCGGGTACTTCCGCTGTGCTGCCATGAAAAACATCCTCCGGGTAATCGATGTCTCCATCAAACCCGGTACGGTTCACAAGAGCTGGCCGGCCGGACTTTCTGGGTAGGTGAGGGTCAAGGCCTTCAGGCACCCGCACCACTGACCGGGTGCCATAACGAATCGCCACCACTGCCGGTCATAGTGGGCTCGCGGTCTTTACGATTAACCCCGGGATCCCGAAATGGGCAACACAATCCGGAAATGGCTCGGATGGACGAACTGATGATGGATGCACCCGGATGTGATGCTGACATGCAACACGTCGTGGCCCCACTACAGGGTCGGCTCGGAGCATGGCCGGTAGCGCTGAAGGCGCACTGCGATGAGGCGCTGCGCTGTTTGCACTGGCGTTGGTGGTCGGCCGAATTGGTATGAGGCTGATTCTGCCAGGCGAGAAGAGCTAGGCGGGGTCCCTACACCGGGGTGAGAAAGGTACCGGCCAGGTTCTGGAGCTGGTAAATCCATAGCGTCCAGATTCCGGAAACCATCAGCAGGCCCACGAGCACCAGCAGGAGACCTCCGGCCAGATTGAAGATACGCATATGCCGGCGCACGAAGGCCAGTGTCCGGGAGACCCACTCAACACCGAGTGCCACCAGCACAAATGGGATCCCCAGCCCCAGGCAGTACACGAATCCCAGCAACGCTCCACGCCACGCGGTCCCGGTTGTGGTGCTGAGTGCGAGCACGGCGCTGAGGGTCGGGCCCATGCAAGGTGTCCAGCCCAAACCGAACACCAATCCGAGCAGGGGAGAGCCGGCAACGCCGCTGCGCGGACGCCAGGATAGCTTTTGGCTTCCCTGCAGGAACGGCAGCCATCCCACCAGCACCAGGCCCATGACGATCACAAAGATCCCCAGGACCCTGATGAGCAGGTCCTGCCAGCGCAGCATCCACCCGCCGATAAGACCGAACGCCGCTCCGTAGAGGGTGAAAACCGCGGCAAAGCCCAGGATGAACAGGCCGACGCCGGCTAACACCTTGCGCCGGTTATCGGGGCGGGCGGGGTCGGTCAAGCCCGAAACGTAGCCAAGGTAGCCCGGAACTAGCGGCAGGATGCACGGCGAGATGAAGGACACGATGCCGGCAATCATGGCCAACGGAATCGCCACCAGGAGCGCACCGGACTGGACCGTGTCGGCGAAGAATTCGCCAATAGTCATCGGGCTGGACACAGGGGCGGACCGCCCCGCGGCGCGCCGGTCGGTGCGTCAGTCATGAGTACTAGTTCTCGCCTGCCTCGACCAAAGTCGAAAAGCTGGCACCGGAGTCGTCCGAGAATTCCACGCCCTCCGCCGTCGCGATCCATATCCGTACGTCCTCATCCCCGGGCGCGGCAGTGATAGCGCCAGGCTCCGTCACCGTCCCTCCGGTGGCTTCCCACGAGAGGCCCGCATCGCGGCTGATGTGCACTTCGCCGTCCGGGGCCACCCCGACGGCGGTGTCTGCGTCGGCGAAGGCGGTCATCAGTAGCACCGGCGCATCCTTGGGTAGCGTCCAGGTGTAGCCGCCGTCCTCCGAGCGCTGGACGCCTTCTTGCGTTGTGGCGAGTACCACAGGGCTGTCCGGCAGCGCGGCTAGGTTGGCGGGCTGGATCTGGTCACCGGCCTCGGTCCATTCCTGACCGTTGACGCTGATCCGCAACGTGCCGTCGAAGCCGATGACGCCTTCCTCGGAAACGGCCATCGCGTGGAAGTCCGACTCACCCTGGCGGGACAGTTCCTGCCACGTCTTGCCGCCGTCGTTCGATTCGATCAGGCCCACCGGGTTGGGCAGGTCCGAGCCTGGCCCGGGGTGACCGGAAGCGTAGTAGCGGCCTTCGCTGTCGGCGGCGAAGCCCATCAGATCGTTCACCGGCCCGACCTGTTCGACGGTTCCCTCTTCCACTGTGAACAGCCCGTTGTGCGTAGCTACCAGCAGCTGGTCTGTCTCTGGATCGACGGCCATGCCGTGCACGTGGGCGAAGGAGCTTTCCTGCACGGGGCTTTCATCCGAAGCGTTCTGGTTTTCTTGCGGCGCGCAAGCGGTCACGAGCAACAGGCCAGCGACGCCGGCGGCGCCAAGGGCCATCCTGGGGTAACGGTGGGCTTTAGTCGCCGAAATGAGGTGTTGGGTCACGGTGTCGCTTTCCTCCAGCGCCGAGGGATGATTACTAAGCTAAATAGTAGAGCAACGGTGTGCGGCAGGCCAAAAGCGCCGCCAACTATCGTCGTCGCGGAACAATCCCTACGCACAGAGGCCGTGGCAGTTCGCCAGCCCGATGTTGATACGGCGTCTAAATCTGCGCTCCTACGACCGATTCGTTAGTGGGAAGCAACTCATCCATCCAAGGGAAGACGACCTGCATCAGCAGGAGCACTGCAACCGCCAAGAGTAGGGTAGATAGCGCGATTCTTAACCACATCGGGCCGGGAAGGCGTCGGAATAACCGTCCGTACACTAGATCATCACCTCCTGCTAATCTCTGCGATGCGGTCCGCGATCGCTGCCGGTGGACCTGCTTCAAGCGGGCGCCAGGATGTCATCACCGCATATGCGATAATCCGTTTTTCATCTCCGAATCGGGGCCAGCAGGTAGTCAATGTCAACAGACGTTCTGAGGGTTCTACGCCGGGGCGAGTCGGGACGGGCAGCAGAACATCGGTGCGGTGTGGCAGTACGATCTCCTGGTCGCGGTACTCGTAGGTGTAGTAGCCGTCCGCCGTGTGGACGTAAAGTTCATCGCCGGGAACCAGGGTATGAATCAGGTCCAACACTTTCCCGTTCGATTGGCGGTGACCCGCCAGGGCGAAATTACCGATTTCACCCGGCAGTCCCGTTTCGGGATAGTGCCCGAGGCCGAGCTTGTCCAGGACGTCCAGCCCGACGCCCGAGGCGATCGGTACGGAATAATTCTCACCGAAGCGGGGAATGTACATGATTCCCATGGCCTCACCGTATGCGACCGGGTCCATGACCGGCGGCCCGCCAGCGGCGTCCTGTTGCGCCGCTTGGGCATCGCGTTCCTGAGCGGCGGCCCGTCAGGCGCAGAGCTGGCATACGAATCGGCCAATGACGATACGACGTCGTCGTGGTGCGCGCCGGCCTCGACGTTGGTCCACCAGAGCTGCCAGGCGATGTATAGCAGGACGACCACTCCGGCGGTGATCAGGAGCTCGCCGCCAACCTGCACGGTGGCGTGCAGCGGACTGTGCCGTATAGCGTCTGTTCGGGACTTTAAACGCGCCTTGGTGGAGACATGCCGATTCACCAATGCCTGCCAATAATCATGTTTTGCCCGTCCCTGGTTTCGTTCAAGCTTTCCCTGCCTTCGTCACAGCAGGTACCGTTTCCGCTTCCCCGCTCGCTCTGTTTCGCCGGCTTTCGGCGTCGCCCGAGGTTCTAACCACCGCAATGGCCAGGATCGACAACTGGATCAGCCCTAGGCCAAGGATGTACCAGCCCCCGGACTGCTGGTCCTCCAACGGGTCGATACCCCAGGGGCTTTCCATCGCCGCGTACCAGTCGGCAGAAAGCAGGTATCCGGAGTTGATGATGCCTAGCCCGAGAAGGACATAGAACATGGATGGGACGATCAGTCCCATCAGCAGCAGCCGAGACCTTGGTTCCTGACGCATCCGGCTGCTGCGGAGCACCGAGTTAACGAAGAGGCAGCCGACCGCCAGGAAATACGCGACCATCCACTGGTGGCCCAGGAGTTCCATGGCCGCCCATTCCAGCAGCGGCGATGCATAGAACACGCCCACCGAAACGATAAGGAGGGTAGTCGTCGCATAGGTGCTGGTGAGCAGACGTGCCGGGCGTGAGCGGCTGATGAACCGGACCCACTCCCGCGGTCCCATTGCTCCGTCGGCGCGTGCATTCGTTGCGGCGATGAGAAGTGCCACAGGGCGCCCAAGCACGAGCAGGAGTGGAATTACGGTCATCAGTGCCGTTTGGGCAAGAATCTGCGCACTGACCAGAAAATTCTGATAGTCGTTCAATCCGCCGTTGGTGACGTAAAACAATATCAATACCCCACCAGACCATGACGCGGTCCGCATGAGAGGCCACTTTACGTCCCTCGAGCGTAGCCGTATCAGGCCGAAGAGGTATAAGGCGAGGGCCCCGGCTGAGACCGTGAACCACAGCGGGTCGAAGGCTGTCTCGGTGAGGAAGGTCGATATGCCTGGCACGGGTGGGAGTGGCTGGTCGGCCATGCTCTCGGCCAGTACACGGTAGTCGACACGCGGGTCATCTGGTATCGGTTCGTCCAAGCGCAGCAAAATGACGGCCAGAACGGACGCCACACCCATGATGATCAGTTCCAGGCTGACCAGTAGCCAGAAATAGGGCGCCCGAGCGGAAGTATCACGGTCGATCCTCGCTAGTACCCAGCGCCGCTGGATGAGACCGACCAGGCCAAGGGCAACAGCCGCTGTGATCTTGACGAGAACGAGGAAACCGAAGGGGGAAAGGAAGTTGTCAGCGCTGCCCACTGTGGCCAGGAACCTAAGGAATCCCGAGAACGTCAATACGGCGAAAGCCAGCAACGCCACGGTCGAATAGCGCTTGATCACGAGTCTTAGCTGCGCTTGTTCCAGGACGGGGCGGAGCACGACAATCGTGATGAGCCCGCCTAACCACACTGCGGCCGAAATGATGTGGAGTGCGAAGGCGAGGATTCCGGCTTCGTGGCCTTCACCGTAGTTCGGGTGACCGTTCAGTGTCAGGGGCACTAAAGCTGCGATGGCAGCAGTCGCGGTGAGCGCCACCAGCCCTATGTGTCTCACCGCGAAGCAGAGCATGGTGACGACGGCGACCATGGCCGTGGTGGTAAGCGAGGTTCGGCCCAGCCCGACACTGGTTAGAAACAGGCCGAGTCTCTGGCCGAACCCCTCTGTGAAGGTGAGCGGCTCACCCCATGAGTCCAGATAGTTCAGAACCGAACCCGCGATTGAGGCGAGCGTCCATATGACCGCCGAGCCACCCGCAAAGTTCAACGCACGCGCATACTCGCGGCTGCCGGGCCTCAAGGCGATACATGCCAGTATCAACGACCCAACAACAGCAGAGGCGGAAACGTTGAAGAAGAACTTCGCGACCGGCAAAGCCCACAAGACAAAGTCTTCCGCGCCCTCCGGTATGGTGGGGTCGCCATGCAGCGGAAGGAAGGCGTTGACCGCTGTACCAGCCCACTGCAACGGTTGCATCGGCAATTCAGATCTCCTGTAGAAGCAGGCTCAAGGGACGATTTCGGCCACATACAGATTTCGGCCACATACAAACGTGGGCGACTGGCAAGTACTCAAACCTTCGGTACGATCCCGGGCCGGCGCCGGATATCTGACGGGTAACGGAGTCAAGACGATTCGCCGCCGGAACCGGAATCCGCCGCCGGCCGAAGAGCCGCCAGTTCCTCACGCAGGCGGGACAACACGGCGCGATCGTTTCGTACCTGCATGCCCTGCCCCGCCCTCGGACTGCTCCCGCCCGTCATGCACCGCCCCTGCTAGCAAGCAGGGCCAGTACGTACAGGGTTTCGCTCATCAGCCTTCTCCGTTGCTTCGCCGGGGCGGCGACCCCCGCACCCGAACGCTATATACTATCTGAAATAGTAGTTTCCTGCACCGGGGTGGACGTGTATGGCGAACCGACACCCATCGGACAGGCTGGGCCTCTCAGTCGAGCTCGAGGACCAACCCCCCGCTCAGCCCAGCCCCCTGAGGATGCAGGGGGGCGGTAGGGGCGTAAGTGCAGTGGACCTCGACTTGGGACAACGAGTCGCAGCCATCGAAATCTAGATACTAACCAAGTTAGTACTTCTGCTACTATGAACCGTAGTAGTTA
This sequence comes from Arthrobacter subterraneus, assembly GCF_900099735.1. Classification (GTDB taxonomy): domain Bacteria; phylum Actinomycetota; class Actinomycetes; order Actinomycetales; family Micrococcaceae; genus Arthrobacter_D; species Arthrobacter_D subterraneus. The sequence goes on from NZ_FNDT01000037.1 coordinate 6,110, forward strand.
CGTTGACGATGGAAGGAAACCATTCATGCGGTTAAGAAAGTGGATAACAGTGGCAGCGGGCACGGGCGTTATGTCCTTGGCAGCGGCCATGCCGGCAGCAGCTGCGGGCACCATGCCGATTACGGGCGTTGGGGCAGGTTCCGAGAACCACCGGCATGTCGACGCGGACGGCCAGAACCCCGGCATGATGCGCATGCACGAACTGATGAAAGACGGCAATCCGGGCATGATGCGGATGCACGAAAACATGATGGGCACCGCACCGATGATGTCGACTAAGACCGTTGCGGGAAGCACTGAAGGAGAACTGCGATGAGCGAAGCACTGTATGCACTCGCATTGCTGGCCTGCCCCGTCGGCATGGGCGCGATGATGTGGTTCATGATGCGCGGCAGTAAAAGCTCCCCTGCCCAGGTGAAGCCGACGGAAGAAGCGGAATTGGCTAAATTGCGCGCAGAGGTCGACCAGCTCCGCGCGGGTCAGAGGGACGTAAGTGGTGAGCCCTCCACTCCTCAATCCAGGGCAACGTTCTGATGAGCGAGCTGGTCCTGCCGGTAGTGGTCTTGCTGGCGTCGCTGGCGCTGACATACTTTTTCTGCCTCCGACCCATGCAGCGCGGGCAGTGCGCCCTCGGCCGGAAAGCGCGGCCGGCCGCAGAGCAAGTACCGTCCACGCAGGCGGCGGAGCTGGCACAACTGCGTCAGCAGGTGGAGGCCCTCAAGGCAGGCCAGCGCCAATCTTCCCGCCTCTGACGATCCATCAGATGTACTTGTCTACCATCAGCGGGTCGAAAGGGTAAGGCGTGGAGGAAATACTCCTGTCCACCACCATCTTGGCGGCATTCTTGGGCGGCATGGTCGCATTGTTTGCCCCATGCTGCGTGTCGGTCATGCTGCCGGCGTTTTTCGCCACGACATTCCGGCGAAAAACCGAGATTCTGGGTATGACCCTGGTTTTTGCGGCGGGTGTGGGAACGATCATCCTGCCAATCGCGTTCGGGGCGGCGGCATTGAGCCGGCTCCTCATCGAGTACCACACACCGATCTTCGCAGTCGGAGGATCGGCGATGATCGTGATGGGCGCGCTGATCCTGGCGGGCAGAAAAATCATGCTTCCCATGCTTGTGCGTGGCGGATCAGGTGGTGGACGCAACATACGGTCCGTCTACACGCTCGGCGCTTTCTCTGGTGCCGCAAGTGCATGTTGCGCCCCGGTGTTAGCAGGAGTAGCAGCAATATCCGGGGCCGCATCATCCTTTCCCGCCGCCCTTGCCGTCGGCGTTGCATACGTGTCCGGGATGGTCGCGCCCTTGTGCGCAATGGCGCTGGCTTGGGACCGGCACCGCATCGGGCAACGAAAATTCCTCACCGGGCGCACGCTACCGCTATGGCCTAAAAGTTCCTACCGTGTTCCGGTTGCGACCTTCTTATCCGGGATGCTCATGCTTGTGATGGGCGCGCTAACGATAGCCTTGGCCATTCGCGGACCCGGCATGGCAACTGACGGCTGGGAAGTGCGTTTCTCCGCCGCGCTTACGCATTTCGTCTCGAACGTTCAGGAACTACTGGCCTTCGTCCCGGGCTGGACCACCACCCTGCTGATCTTCGGCGCACTGGTTTCACTAATCGTCCTGGCGATCCGCCGGCGCAATTCAACGATCGTCGCGGAGTCACCGCTCGACGATCCCCCAGCAACCGAACCAGCTGCCGGGCAAAGCGACGCCACCCCAGGCCCAGGTGATGGAAGTGTGCCGCAGGAACCTGAGGCCTACCGTATCGTCACTGGAAAGGAATCCCTCTGATATGGGATCAACGAAAATTTCTACCTCCCAGGCCAAAGGGACCTCACGCCGTTCAGGCCTCTGGTTTGTGGTTGCCGCTGGCGTAATCGCTGCTGTGGTCGGCTTGTTCCTGATCTATCAGGGATCGGTCAACCCCAAACCAACGAACGCTGAAGCGACGAGCACGGTATACGACGTCGGATCACCGGGGATTGGAGAGGCGGCACCAGATTTCGCCCTTCCCGCTACAGAGGGAAACACCGTCAATTTGAGCGACTACAGCGGCGAATCCACCTTGCTCTACTTCCATGAGGGGTTGGGATGCCAGCCCTGTTGGGATCAGATCAGAGATCTGGAAATGGCACCCGCAATTCTGCAGAAGGCCGGAATAGATTCCCTGGTAACCATCACCAGCGGGCCTGTGGATCTCATAGCCCAGAAAATGGCCGACGACGGCCTGGGATCGGTTGCCCTGGCCGATACTGACCTGGACGTCTCTCGAGGCTACGAGGCGAACAAGTACGGCATGATGGGTGACTCACGTAACGGCCACACCTTCATCCTGGTCGGCCCTGATGGCACCATCCAGTGGCGGGCCGACTACGGTGGCGCCCCGAACTACACGATGTATGTTCCGGTGCAGCAACTGATGAAAGACCTCGAAGCCGGGCGGGTCAGCTGATGCCAACGACCGTCACTGTGCTGACCCAGGACAACTGCGCCTGGTGTGAGCAGGCAAAAGCCATCCTCCAGGACATATCAGCTACCCAACCCTTGTCGATTGAGGAGATTGAACTGACAAGCGAGCATGGCCGGGACCTCGCGATCAGTCACGGCGTCGTCTTCGCCCCTGGCATCCTGCTTGATGGGCAACTCTTCAGCTACGGCCGACCGTCAGAGAAAAAACTCCGACGCAGGCTAAAGTAGCACCGCCGTCACCGGCATCTACTATGCGCGGTAGGATTGTCCCTAAACGCGGGTTACACGTACGACAGAAGGGACCTGGCATGCACCGTCTCGGCCAGCTCGAATCGGCGATCATGGAGCGGATGTGGTCTCGCCCCGGGCCGGCGGCCGTACGAGACATACTCGAGGACATCCAGCGGAACCGCGACATCGCGTACATGACCGTCAAGACCGTGATGGACACACTTCACCGCAAAGGCCTGCTTGACCGTGAACCCGACGGGCGTGCATTCCGCTACCGGCCGACGCAAACTCGGGAACAGTACGCCGCGGCCCACATGCAAGAGGTTCTTGCCGGTGGAAGCGATCGCACCGCGACCCTTCTGCACTTTCTTGAGCAAATACCCGCTGACGAGGTCGCACAGCTACGGGCGGTTCTGGATCGTGCCGAGCAGGACAAAACCCAGGCCAGCAAGTGATCGGGGCACTCCTACTTATCGCCTACGCCGTGGCGGCAGCGGGAGCCGCACCGCTCCTACGCAAGGGTACGTGGGCCGAGCGCTCCCCCAAGGTCGGTATCATCGTGTGGCAGTCGTTATCCGTCACTGTCATCGCGAGTGTCGTGCTGGCAGGCGTGATGTTAGCGGTTCCTGCTATGCCGTTCACCATGACTTTGGCGGACTTCCTGAGAGCTTGTGTCACGGTCCTCCAGGAGCAGTACTCCACACCTGGAGGGGCAGTGGTGACAACGGCCGGTGCCTTCACGGCCGCAGCCGTCATGGCGCGCACCGGGTACTGCCTCTTCTCGGAATTCATCTCCGCACGAAAGGCCCACCGGAGTCAGTCGCGGTCCCTGGCACTGCTGGGTCGCAGGGATCCCAGCGGCCGCTTCCTCATAGTGGAGCATCAAACGGCCGCCGCCTACTGCCTCCCAGGACGAAACAACGAGATCGTCCTGACATCTGCAGCACTCGGCGCCCTGGACGAAGATCAACGAACTGCTGTCATCGCCCACGAAAAGGCGCACCTGCGCGCACGTCACCACATCATCGTGGCGGTGGCAGAAGCAATCCACCGCGCCTTCCCCCGGGTTCCAGCGTTCAGCATCGCACACAGCGAAATCGCACGCCTGATCGAGATGGACGCCGATGACCGGGCTGCCCGCAGCAACGCCAGACTCACGGTTGCAACAGCTATGGTGCGCTTGGCTGAAGCAGGGCCCGCCCCTTCCGCAGCATTGGGCGCAGGAGGCACCAGCGCACTCGCCAGAGTCCGCAGACTTGCCACACCCTCAGCGCCGCTCGGTACACTGCACGCGTTCCTCGCCGTCTCAGCCGCAACCGTGATGCTCGTCCTGCCCCTAGCCGTTGCCGTAGCACCAGCGGCATCAACCGCCTACGCCCAGACCTGCCCGACCGGATTTCCCGCCTCCACCTAGTAAATCCAGCGGAGACGTCCCAAATCGACCTATCTGCGAGCAAGCCGATTGAAGTGCCGACTGAACCCCACACTACTAAAATCGTTAGTAGTGTGGGGTTCAGCATTTAATCAGCAAATGAAAGGACGGGCACATGGGTGGAATGATGGGCAGCGGAATGATGGGATGGGCTGCGATCTGGTCGGTTGTGGTGATTTTACTCCTGGCAGCCGCGGCGACAGCACTGATCGTTCTCGCGGTGAAATCTGCACGCAACACCCAAACCAAGGGTGGAGGATCCGGTTCTGGTGAGGCGCACGAGATCCTGCGGGCCCGATTTGCACGAGGAGAAATCGACGACGAGGAATACCGACGCCGTTTAGCCATGCTGGACCAGCAGTAATCCATCCTCGGCGGAAGGAACCGCAGATGCTTGCTCCCGGCACTCTAGCCTTCCCGGTAGAACCCTGAGGGGCCGCGTGCACCTCTCCCGTGGTCATCTATCCGCCTGATCTCAGTACGTTGGGCTACCGTAGCCGAGTCGCCTCGGGGTAGAACTGAGATCATTCGATGCTGTTACCGGTGATGAAAGTGTCGGACGGACGGAACGGGCTGAACTGAGCTGAGCTGAGTAAGAAACGATTGAACCAGCAGCTCTGCTAGGAACATGAAATTACAGAGGAACCACCAAGGGAGGGAACGTGAGCTCCACCTATCTCAGTGTGTTTGTGATGCTTGTGGTTGCAGCAGCCTTCATCGGAGGTCTCTATCTGCTCAACAGGGCTACCTCGGTCGAGGCGAAACCCATCGAGAACCTGCCGTTTCTGTCCGGATGGATACCGGAAGAGCACGCGCTTTCCCGCTACCACTCCCGCTTTTACCCACTGACGATGATCTTTCTGGCCTTCGACGTCGAGATGCTTTTCATGTATCCATGGGCCGTTGTCGCCGCCGACAGCGGAATCGAAGCTGTGATGGAGATGTTCATCTTTCTTGGTGTACTTATGGCCGGTGTCCTCTGGGCGTGGCGTGAAGGAGCGCTCCGTTGGGTTTAGCAGGGGCGCTGAGCCGTGCGGCCGTGAACCGTCTACATGTCCTCATCATCGAAATCCCCGGGTGGGACCGGACCAGGATGCGCGCGGAAACCGAAGTGCGTTGCCGAGGATGGACGGTCGCCGAATCGCCCGCTGACGCGGACGTCCTGCTCGTCTGTGGAGTACCTGGAGCGGAGCTCTCCTCCGTTTGTGACCGGGTATGGGAGCAGCTGCCTGGGCCTCGGGTCCGGGTAGAGGCCCAGCATGAAGAGGCTACTTCCGCAGCACTCGATAAAGCCGTCACCATGATCCTTGACAGCGCCGCGCAACGCCGCGACGCCGTCTCACGGAAGCAGAAGGCGTCCGAAGGTGAGGGAGAGAAGACCGCGGACCCCGCCTCCAGCCATATGGACCACAGGGTCAGTGCCAGCGCCGCCGATACTCCCTCGGCTACGGGC
>NZ_FNDT01000038.1 GCF_900099735.1 Arthrobacter subterraneus
TAACGGCGCACCCGTACCAACAGCGTGGTGGGGCGGTGACCGAACGGTTCGTGCGCAAGATGACGGGTAATCGTGTCTCGCGGCACGCCCTCTGCTCCGCACGACTGGCACCACGGATCCGCTTGAACGACACGGCACTTGATCACCGCCCGCTCAGAGTCCAAATGCTGCCCGACGGCTTCGAGCCCGAGCTCCTCAAGACGGCAGAACGTGGTCAGATCAGGCGCAGCGAAGGTAGCGTGGAGCATCGTCGAGGTCTTTCAGATGGGCAGTGTAGGAACTTCCATCATCGGAAGGCCTCGACCTCTATCCCGCCACCGACGCGCCAGACCCGCTCACGCCGGCTACACCCTCAATTACGAAGAGCCGGTTAATTTCACACTCATGCAACTAACAAAGAAGTTCACGCTCAGCCTTGCCCTCGCCGGGCTCCTCGGAACAACCATTGCTCCGGCGAGCGCCTCGATCATCCCCGAGTCCGACAGCGCCACACTGTCCGCCACGGTGCAGGAGTTCCTCTCCTCCGCCGGTGATTCGATGGACGTCATCGTCACGTTCGAGGACCGGTCAGGCCTCGACGCCCTCGCCACGATGGACCCGGACGTACAGACCACCCGGACGCTGGACATGGGCCTGGCCACCCTGTCGCCGGCGCAGATCCGCGAGGTCGCGTCCTGGGCCTCCACGCGCAGCGTCTGGGACAACGCCGTGGATGAGCTCTACCTCGAGGACAGCATCGGCATGATCAACGCCGACGACGTCTGGGCCGGACAAGGACTCCGCGGCGCCTATGACGGAACCGGCGTCACCGTCGCGGTCACCGACACCGGCGTCGACGCCACCCACCCGGACCTGCCACACGGCGACAAGGTCATCCGCAACTTCGCGGTGGTCGGCGATCCGTTGAGCGACACCAACGTCGCGTTCGTGGACAACCCCACCACCAATGACGACCACGGCCACGGGACCCACGTCTCCGGCACCATCGGCGGCACCGGCGCCGCCAGCGACGGCAAGTTCACCGGCGTCGCACCCGGATCGGACATCATCAGCTTCAAGCTCGGCTCAGCCAATGTGCTGTCCTGGTGGGCCATCCAGTCCTACGACTGGATCCTCACCGAGGGCGACGAGCACAACGTCCGCGTGGTCTCCAACAGTTGGGGCGGCGGCGGAGGCGCCGACTACGATCCTGACGATCCCGTGAACATCGCCACCAAGGAAGCGTTCGACGCCGGTGTGGTCACCGTCTTCGCAGCCGGCAACTCGGGCAGCCCCAACACGATGGGACGCAATTCCGTTTCACCGTACGTCGTAGCCGTGGGCGCCGCGAACAAGGACTTCACGCTGGCCAGCTTCTCCTCGACCGGACGCCCGGACGGCAACCAGAACCGCACCGCAGGCGAGGGCCTCTACCGCCCGACGATCACCGCCCCCGGAGTCGACATCGGAGCCGCCCGTGCATCCACCGGCGCGCAGATGTCCTCGGGCGCCGTCGTCGAGAACCCGTTCTACACGCGGGCCAGCGGCACCAGCATGGCCACCCCGCACGTCTCCGGCGTCGTCGCGCTCATGTTGGAAGCCAACCCGAGCCTGACGGCGGCCAACGTCATCAGCATCCTCGAGTGCTCCGCGACCGAGATGCCCGGGTACGCGTCCTTCGAGGTCGGTGCCGGCATGCTGGACGCCCAGGCCGCCGTCGCGATGGCGGAGAAGGGTAAGACCACCTGCAGGTCCTCACTGTCAGTCAACGGTTTTGAGCCGGTCGGTGCGGAGCAGACGATCAGCGGGACGGTGCTGCCCGGCGGCTACGCCGTGGACACTGGCGTCTCCGAGGTCGACGACGCCTTCTGGAGCTACCACGAGGTCGAGGTCAGCGAAGGAACCGACGCCATCCACACGCAGATCGCCTGGGACAACCCCGCCGAGAACATCTACCTTCACCTGTACGACCCGCAGGGCAACGAGGTCGGCGCGTCCGCTGGGCTCCTCGCCGCACCGATCACCGAGCGGGAGGTCCTGGTGACCTATCCGGAGCCGGGCACCTGGACGGTCGGCGTGGTCGGCCGGGTCAATACCGTCACCCCGTATACGGGGTCCATCCAGTTGTTCACGGAGGCGTCCACGCACCCGGGTAAAAAGTAGCCACCACCCAGCCAACAATCAGAACGACGGCGGCCCGCTCAAGGAAGCGGGCCGCCGTCGTTCTGTTTTGGAAAGTTGCCACTCGCCCAGTGAGGACAATCGAGCAATCAGTAAGTTGCTTGCCTCACAGCCTGGCGAACTGGTTCACGGGATAACGTTCTTCGCTGCCTCTGCACCGATGGCGATGTCCATATCCTGTAGGGACCGCGGCTTCGCACCAGCCTGATGAAACACGCCTTCAAGCGACTTGAGCGGTGCGCCGACCGGTTCCATCACGCACCGGCCGTCGGACGTAAACGCGAAATTCACCCTGGTGCCCGGCTCAATGGCAAGTCGCCGACGAACCTCGAGGGGCAGTGTGACGCGACCTCTGCTGGATACCCGTGCGATTGCCATGGCTCGAACTTACTGCCGATTCCGTCATCAGGGAACCGGCAGTAAGACCGAAGGAAAGCGAGAGAACCTTAGGCGTCGACGATGATGACCGTGACCACAGGCTTGCGGCGCAGCGAGCGGTCGGACCAGCGCACCAGGGCCTCAGCGATGGCGTGCTCCGCGTCGGGGCCGGTCTTCTGGCCCTTCAGCTGGGCGAGGGTCTTCTCCACAATGTCGGTGGCCTTGTCCAGCTCGCCGTCCTTCGGGGCCCAGCCCACTGGGAAGAACTCCGGGTCCTCCTCCAGCTTGCCGTTGTCCGGGTTGACGATGGCCAGCACGGTGAGCGCGCCGTCCTCGGCCAGGCGGATGCGGTCCTGCAGTGATTCCTCGGTGGCGGCGCCGGCCACCATGTTCTCCACGTACACGTAGTCCGCGGTGACCTTGCCGGTGACGCGGGCTACGCCGTCCTTGAGGTCGATCGTGGTGCCGTCCTCCACCACCAGGGTGTTCTTCGGCTCCACGCCGGTCCGGATGGCCAGCTCAGCGTTGGCCTTCAGGTGGCGGTGCTCGCCGTGGACCGGCATGACGTTGCGGGGACGCACGAGGTTGTAGCAGTAGACCAGCTCGCCGGCGCTGGCGTGCCCGGAGACGTGGACCTTCGCGTTGCCCTTGTGCACCACGTTGGCGCCGAGCTTGGTGAGGTCGTTGATGAGCCGGTAGATGGACGTCTCGTTGCCCGGGATGAGCGAGCTGGCCAGCAGCACGGTGTCGCCCTGGGTGAGGTCGATCATGTGGTCCTGGCTGGCCATGCGCGCCAGCGCGGCCATCGGTTCACCCTGCGACCCGGTGCAGATGATGACGGCCTTCTTCGGGTCCATCTTGTCGAGTTCCTTGAAATCCACCAGCAGGCCGCGCGGCACCGTCAGGTAGCCGAGCTCGCGGGCGGTCTTCATGTTCCGGACCATGGAGCGGCCCACAAAAGCGACCTTCCGCCCGTACAAGTGCGCCGCGTCGATGACCTGCTGGATGCGGTGGATGTGACTCGCGAAGCTGGAGACGATGATGCGGCGCGGCGCGGTCCGCATCACCTCATCGATGGCCGGCGCCAGGTCCTGCTCGGAGATCTGGAAGCCCGGGACGTCGGCGTTGGTGGAGTCGGGGAGGAACAGGTCCACGCCCTCTTCGCCGAGGCGTGCGAAGCCGGCGAGGTCGGTGATCCGGCCGTCAAGCGGGAACTGGTCCATCTTGAAGTCGCCCGTGGCGAGGACCAGCCCGGCGGGGGTGCGGATGGCCATGGCGAGGCCGTCCGGGATGGAATGGTTGACCGCGAGGAATTCGAGGTCGAACGGCCCGAACTTCTTCCGGTCTCCCTCCTTGACCTGCACGGTCTTGGCGGTGATGCGGTGTTCCTGCAGCTTGGTCTTGATGAAGGCCAGCGTCAGGCGCGCGGAGATGATGGGGATGTCGGCCCGCTCGCGGAGCAGGTACGGCACCGCGCCGATGTGGTCCTCGTGCCCGTGGGTCAGCACCAGGCCGACGATGTCGTCGAGCCGGTCCCGCAGGTAGGAGAAGTCCGGGAGGATGAGGTCGACGCCGGGGTGGTGTTCCTCGGGGAAGAGGACGCCGCAGTCCATGATGAGCAGCTTGCCGCCGAACTCGAACACGGTCATGTTGCGGCCGATTTCCTCGAGACCGCCCAGTGCAACGATGCGCATGGCACTCTTGTCCAGCCTGGGCGGTGTCCGGTCAGCTCGTGTTGAGGAGTGGTGGCGTGAAGTCCTGGTCATGGGATCCGATCTCTTGTGACGGGCGGCTAACCCGGAGCTCAAATACCGGCGGTAAGGTGCTTCGTGGCGGGAACGCCCTGCTGGGCCGCGGACCCGCGCTGCATCAGCGATCGGGGACGGCCATACTTTGTACCGACTTTATCACCGTGCCGGGCACAGCCGACGACGGCGGCGGTCCCGATGCGCGCGGTCCGCGTCTCTTGGGCAGGCTGCTAATTACTCGCGTTCAGTGCTGCTGGCGTGTTTGCCACTCATTGCCGAATGCAGTTTCTGATCGCCACCGGTGCGAGCTGGCCCTCGTTCTGCCTTGGTGGTGAGCGTCCCGCCGCCCTTATAAGAGGCGATCAGTTCGATTCGACGCGGGACCGGCTTCCCATCCCGAAGGAGGATATCCCGTTGGGCTTTGGCTGCCGCGACGTTGACTTTTCTAACCTTGCCCATCTGAGGCTCCCTCAAGCTCTTCGACATCGATGTCTGAATTCAGCACGTCGAAAACGTTGAAAATCATCACGCGGTCGTCCTGGTTGATCCATTCTACGGCTGCCAGTGAATTGAGCACAGAGATCGCTACCAGCGCCCGTGGCTCATGCGGCGAAAACAACTCTTCGGCAGCCCAAGTGAATCGATTCCACCATTGCTCACGATCCGCCAGTAGCTGCGCTGCCTTTCGCGTGGAGCGGCCTTGGTGGAGGGTGACCAACACATTAATCACCCCAACCAACAGGACCACAGTCCCAGTGACAACCGCGGCCATCACATTAGTTGAGAAGGATATCGGGACTACTTCTCCTGCGGCCGTGAGCACCCCTAAAGCATAACGAGCCCCTGCGCCTCAGGTTCACCGAGCGCTCGTTACTGTGGATAACGTCGAGCTGCGCCCTCCCGCCAACCTCCCATTTGGATCAAAACGATCGTTTGTGAGAAGCTTCACAGGTTTTGGTGTGGTGCCGGCCACTTCGTTCACCCACGACGGCGGCACTCACCACACTTATCTACGCTCTTTCCTGGAGGGATCCCACACTTATGAGCGATGTTTTGTCCGCCATCAACGGCGTTATCTGGAGCGACTGGCTCGTCTATCTCTGCCTCGCCACCGGCGTCTACTTCTCCGTCCGTTCCCGCTTCCTGCAGGTGCGGCACATCAAGGGAATGGTCCACCAGATCCTGCGGGGTGAGAAGTCCGCGTCCGGCGTCTCCTCGTTCCAGGCCCTGGCCATGTCCCTGTCCGGCCGCGTCGGCACCGGCAATGTCGCCGGTGTCGCCACCGCCATCGCCTTCGGCGGACCGGGCGCACTGTTCTGGATGTGGACGGTCGCATTCCTGGGCGCGTCGACGTCCTTCATCGAGTGCACGCTGGGCCAGCTCTACAAGACCCGCGACCCGCTGACCGGCGAGTACCGCGGCGGCCCGGCCTACTACTTCTCCCGCGCGTTCGCCCACACCAGGGGTGCCGGGTTCTTCAAGGTCTACGGCTACGTTTTCGCAGCCGTCACCGTCCTGGCGGCCGGCGTGCTGATGCCGGGCGTGCAGGCCAACTCGATGGCCACCGCCATCGGAGGCGCCTGGACCGTTCCGCCGCTGGTTGTCGCGGTCGGTTCCGTCATCCTCCTCGCGCTGGTCATTGTCGGCGGCGTGAAGCGCATCGCCAGCGTCGCCGCCTTCGTAGTGCCGTTCATGGCCGTTGCCTACATCCTGCTCGCCATGATCGTGGTGTTCGTCAACGCCGCCCAGCTCCCGGAGATTCTCTCTCTGGTGTTCCGCAGTGCGTTCGGCATGGATTCGGCTCTCGGCGCCGTAATCGGCCTGGCCGTGATGTGGGGCGTCAAGCGCGGCGTCTACTCGAATGAGGCCGGCCAGGGAACGGGGCCGCATGCTGCAGCGGCCGCCGAGGTGTCGCACCCGGCCAAGCAGGGCCTGGTCCAGGCCTTCGCCGTCTACATCGACACGCTGTTTGTCTGCACGGCCACGGGCTTCCTGATCCTCTCCACCGGCGCCTACCGCGTCTTCGCGGGAGGCACCGAGGACGGCGAGGTCCTCGTGGAGGGCGGTCTGCTCTCGGCCACGGCCACGGCAGGGCCCGAGTTTGTGCAGACCGGGTTCGACTCCGTCTTCCCCGGGTTCGGCGCCGCGTTCATCGCGATCACGCTGATCTTCTTCTGCCTCACCACGGTCATCGCCTACTACTACATGGCGGAGACCAACCTGCGCTTCCTGGTGGGCAACTCCTCGCACCGGATCATCCCCGGCATCCGGGCAAGCGTGGGCCGCGTGACCACCCTGGGCCTGCAGGTGGCGATCCTCATCGCCGTCGCCTACGGCTCGGTGAACACCGCGGCCGATGCCTGGGCAATGGGCGACATCGGCGTAGGCCTCATGGCCTGGCTGAACATCATCGGCATCCTCATCCTGCAGAAGCCCGCCCTGGCGGCGCTCAAGGACTTCGAGCGGCAGCAGAAGCTCGGCCTCGATCCGGTCTTCGACCCGAAGCCACTCGGCATTGTCGGGGCGACGTTCTGGGAGTCCTACAAGCCGGCAGGCCGGGAAAAGGACGACCGCGAGAAGGAGTCCGTGCGGAGCTAGCACTCCTTCTTCGCAAGCCACACCAAAGAACGACGACGGCGCCCGCTCCGGTGGGTGTCGTCGTCGTTCTTTGGTGAGAGCTCCGCGACGCTATCTCACGCCGCCCGGGACCCGAAGCGACCCACGGGCCTACTGAGCCAACGCGAGTCGCAGCGACTGTCGCGACGTAATTATCGGACATGAAACGACGGAGGCCATTCGCGAATTAGCAAAGGGTCAGAGGCAGCGGAGCGCAAGCACGGGCGCGCGACCGATTCGTTGGGCATTCGCTTAACCTTTCAGGCGTCTGAAGGGCGTACGCACAATGCGCCCCAAGCGGCGTACGTCTAAGTTGGACCACGGCGTGGCGCACTTCACACTCATGCAGCGCCCGACTCCCCCACACCAAACTGCGCCGACAGCAGCGGCAAACTTAGCGAGGATTTATGCGACTTTCTCAACCGGCGCCAACGCCGGACACTTCCCTTTTAAAGGTCCTCGGAAACTGGGATGCTCTCGCCCTCGGGTTCGGGGCGATGATCGGTTTCGGCTGGGTTGTTCTGACCGGCGGCTGGATAGCGTCGGCCGGCACCATGGGTGCGGTCCTGGCCATGGTTACCGGCGGCGTCATCATGGGCGTGGTGGGGTTGACCTATGCGGAGCTCACTGCGGCGATGCCCAAGGCAGGCGGTGAGCACAACTTCCTGCTGCGCGGAATGGGGCCGCGGTGGTCTTTCATTGGATCCTGGGCCATCACCGGTGGATACATCACGATCGTCGCGTTCGAAGCCGTGGCGCTGCCTCGCACCGCGCAGTACCTCTTTCCCGATCTCAGCCAGATTCCGCTCTGGGAAGTGGCCGGCTATCAGGTACACCTGACCTGAGCACTCGTCGGTGCGCTCGCCGCGGTGGTCATCACGGGAATCAACATCCTCGGGGTCAAGCTCGCCGGAACGGCCCAGACTTTCGTGGTGATTTTCCTTCTGGTCATCGGTCTCATGCTCGTCTTCGGCTCCTTCACCGGGGGTTCGGCCAGCAACATGGAACCCTTCTTCACGGGCGGCATGAACGGGTACTTCGCGGTCCTGGTGGTGGTTCCGTTCCTGTTCGTCGGGTTTGACGTCATCCCCCAGTCCGCGAAGAGGTCAACATTCCGGCCAGGCAGATCGGCAAGCTCGTCGTCGTCGCCGTCATCCTCGCAACGATTTGGTATGTCATGACCGTCCTGACTACCTCTTCGGCAATGCCTGCCAGCGACATAGCCCAGGCCGACATCGCAACCGCCGATGCCATGGGCGCACTGTTCGGCAGTGACCTGATGGCGAAGATCCTGATCGCCGGTGGAATTGCCGGCATCCTCACGTCGTGGAATTCGCTGCTCCTGGGCGCATCGCGGCTGATGTACTCGATGGCGCGCTCCGGCATGTTGCCGGCCTGGTTCGGCAAGCTCCACCCCAAGTACCGCACACCCGTCAACGCTCTCCTGTTCATCGGAGCGCTGTCCTTCCTGGCGCCGTTCTTCGGTGTGTCAATGCTTGTCTGGCTTGTGGATTCCGGCGCACCGAGCATCGTCATCGCGTACATTCTGGTATCCATCGTGTTTGTGATCCTGCGACGCCGCGAACCCCACATGGACCGTCCGCTCCGCGTGGGCGGCAAGGGCAACGGAGGCACGTTTATCGGTATCGCAGCCGCTGTCCTGTGCATCGCGCTGCTCAGCCTGTACCTTCCCGGCATGCCGGCAGCACTTACTCCGCCCCCGTGGATTCTCTTTGGCCTCTGGTGGGTCCTTGGAGCGGTCCTCCTCTTCCGTATTCCGTCCGGTATTGCTCCCGGTCAGGATGCTGAACACCGTTTGCTCGAACGCCTCAAGCAACGGAGCCCCGACGCAGCCAGAAGCATCTGATTGCGGATGCCCGCCAGGTAGTCTCCGGCAGGCACAGATGACGACGACGGCGGTCACCCGCCGTCGTCGTTTCTTAACTCCTGAAGAGGCCGCTCCCCCACGCTGCAGAAGCGAAGCGAACGACGGCGGCTGGCTGCGGGCAGCGATGCTTCAGACCTGCTGGTGGGTGAACGCCGAGGCTAAGTCCGGCAGGCAGGAGTTACGGTCTGCGCCGGGATTCGTTCTCCACCAAGTCCACCAGCGCATCGACACCACGCGACTCCGCAATCGCCCTGCCGATACGCTGCGCATGCTGCCCGTAGGACGGATCGGCGAGGACCTTGCGCACAGCCTTCGCGACGTCGTCGGGCTTGGCACGATTGGTGCGCAGGTCGATCCCGGCGCCCGACCAGGCGACGCGGGCACAAACTTCAGTCTTTTCCTCCGATTGCCCGGCAACCACGAGCGGCACGCCATGGCGTAGGGGACTGCCCACGTTTTGGTTGACTCGTGGGGTTGATAGTTTCTAGGCGGCTAGCGCCATGTTGTTGATTGTCTCAAACTCGATCGGGGTTAGTTTACCGAGGGCTTTCTGCCGTCGCCGGCGGTGGTAGGTTCGCTCGATCCAGGTGATGATGGCGAGGCGTAGTTCTTGGCGTGTTTCCCACCGTTTCCGGTTCAGCACGTTCTTCTGCAGCAGGGCGAAGAACGATTCCATGGCCGCGTTATCGCCGCATGCACCGACCCTGCCCATCGAGCCCTTCAAGCCGCTGGCGTGCAGTGCGGAGACGAACTTGCGGGACCGGAACTGACT
>NZ_FNDT01000041.1 GCF_900099735.1 Arthrobacter subterraneus
CTCTTCGGGAAAGGCCTTGGGCATGATGAACATCCTTCCACCCGCGAGGTTAATCCTCACAGGTCAGGAGTCAACCAAACCTTCAGCAGTCCCTTTTATGGGGTGCGACCTCCTTCAAATTCGGCGGATCGGACCGTGACGAAGCCGCAGTTCTGTCACTACAACGGAACGTTCGAGCAGTACATTTACACAGCGGCGTGGGTCGAATACCTAGTGCGGCACCTGGCCAACGAAGAGGAGTACGCCGCAGTGCGTGCCTGGCGTGTACCGCCCCAGTCTGTTGCCGATGCCCCGACCCCCTAAACAGGCGTCGCTCGGTTACATAAGTGACTTACCGAAACGGCTCTACAGGCTTGGAACCTCTCAACTTCTAAGGACCACCTGACCAACGCAAGCACTCAACCCTCCGCTCTAAGCCAGAGCTGGTAACTAGCCCGTTGACGCGGTGTGCTTCACTTTGCGTCGCCTACCCGTTTGGCAAATCCTTGCAGAAGTTCCTCTGCCCTGGTTTGACTCGGCGTCATCGCTCGCGGAGGGTTGATATTCACGGGCACTAGTGCCCGTTCGTTGAGCTTGTCGAGTTCAAGACGGTATGTGTTGCGTAGACGCCGGAAGTCGAGTGCATCTCGTGATGCCGGCTTCTTTCGCGCACTGATCAGGCCAGCCCCCCGGAGTTCGCGGAGGCCTTTACTTCTTGTGTCTTCGCTGATCGCATAGATCTTTTGCGCGTGCGATGGGCTGAACCATAGGTCTACAGTCCGGTGATCACGTTGCCCTAGCTCTGCGAACAGCACGAGGAGCATGGCGACAGCTGCTCCTGACAGTGTTGCAATCCATCCGTTGGTCCAGAGAGTGTCAGGCACCTGAATGTAACGGTGTCGCCATTCATTTCCGGTACCCCTGGCCTTGTTGTAGGCGTCGCCGGGCAGCTTGTAGGGATCGCCTGATCCGCCTTCATCGAGCAGTGTGATCCTGCTGGGCTGCCCAGGAGAAGTCCGAATCCAAATGAGTTCGGCTGCTTCCAGTGCTGACATTGCTTGCCGTACCCGCCTTGTACCCCGCCCTTCAGGATCGTCCAGGCCTAAGAGAAGAGCCCAAACACGCGCCGGGTAAGACAGGTCATGCGGTGGGTTTACTGCAAACCATAAGAAACTGAGCTCAAGCTTCAATCGCACTTCCCCGCCGCGCCCTCCTCGAAGAAGCCGGGCCAGCGGTGGATTTTCCCCAGCCTCTCGCACCGAATCGTTTGAACCGATGAATGCCACCCGGATGGGGGCGCGGTCCCGCTTTCCTAAACGTCCCTTAATGAGGCGTGCGATCTCCAGGCTGTCGTCGCTGGGTTCCTTGTAATGCGGCGTTTTCCCTGCTGCGAGCTCGGTCATCACGTGGCCATCCGTCATAGGTGATATGTGGCAATATATGGATATCTAATGCTACCGGCTGCAAACCACGGTGTCGATTGGGTGCAAGTGTAAGGGTGCTTTACCGGTTTACGCATTGGTATCCGGTCGGTATGTTGCACTGTAGGGGGTCTGCATGGTAGAGTTTATAGTGGAGTTTTGACAGTCTATAGCGGGTTATGTTACAATGGAGTATGTAGTCCCGCTTTTATTGAGAGGGTCCCGACAAGGGGTCGGACAGCCTTCGGAGATGTGGGTAGGGCTAGATACCGCGTGGTGTCTGATCTTCCAGTGGCATCCCCTTTTGGGGAACCGGAAGGTTAGCTCCATGCGCAGCTATCAACAAAGCCGCATGCCCTACCGAACAGCAGGTCCCGACAAGGGGTCGGACAGCCTGAACCACTCGGAAGTAGGGCATTCGGTCTTTAACCCCCTGCCTCGGTCGAGGCTAAGCAGTGATCATGTGCTTATGGCCCGCGCGTTGAGGTGTCCTCTCCATGCAGGCGCCGTATGTTAGATGCATGCCAGCGCCCTTCCCTGATAACGTCACCGCCATCACCAGCGCCCGCCCTAAGGTCTTGGAGTTCTTCGCCGGCGTGGGACTGGCTCGAATGGGCTTGGAACGAGCTGGATTCTGTGTGACTTGGGCGAACGACTACGAACCCGACAAACACGCCATGTATTCCACCCATTTCAGAGACGACGAACTGGGGAACCCACATACCTTTGAGCTCGGGGACGTCTTCGCAGTTGACCGGGCAGCGTTACCCAGGGATGCTGCCCTTGCCTGGGGGTCATCTCCCTGCACAGACCTCTCCCTCGCCGGGTCGCGAGGTGGCATCCGCGCTGGAGAATCAAACGCATTCTGGGGTTTCATCGAAGTCCTCCGCGACCTCGACGACGACCGCCCAGCCGTAGCAGTCCTTGAGAACGTCGTCGGACTGGCAACTAGCCACGGAGGCGATGACCTCGCCGCCGCGATCCGTGCATTCAATGACCTCGGATATTCCGTGGATGTCCTAGTCATCGACGCCCGACGTTTCATTCCGCAGTCGCGGCCGCGCCTGTTTCTCGTCGGTGCACAGAACCCTCCGGAGGGCGCAGCAACCCCTGACTCCAGTTTGCGACCGGACTACCTATCGTGGGTTTTCAGTGATGACACCCTCGAAACCCATCAGATGGAGTTACCGGAGTTACCGGCCCCGTTGACAGCTGGCCTGGACGACTACATAGAGACAATGCCCGTAGCCGATGAGCGCTGGTGGGACAAGGAGCGAACCGATGCCTTCATCAAGTCGCTCTCTCCTGTACAAGCAAGCCGGCTAAGTGCCCTACGACGAGCTTCTGGTGTCACATACCGGACGGCATACCGTCGCACCAGGAATGGTGTTGCAACGTGGGAAGTGCGACCGGATGACATATCGGGGTGTCTTCGGACGGCGCGTGGAGGGTCCTCAAAGCAGGCCGTCGTGAGGGTCGGCAACAGCCGGGTGCATGTCCGTTGGATGACACCATTGGAATACGCAAGGCTTATGGGCGCGGAAGACTACAACCTCATAGGAGCCCGCACGAATCAGGCACTCTTTGCCTTCGGCGACGCAGTCGCAGTGCCGGCCGTCGAGTGGCTTGGGAAGCATTATCTGATGCCGTTGGTCAAGGATTCTTCGGTGGTGCGTTCTTCGGCGGTGTCCCTTGTCCAGTAAGGGCGCAGCATCACACACTCCCCGGCCACGAAAGCCCGTCAAAAAGAGTCTTCCAGCCGATGATGTCCGACGGTTCAGGGAATCCTTGGATGATTTTCAACGCGCAACCGACGGGGAGGGTCGTAAATGGGTTGACGCGAAGTGGGGCATCTACGCCTTCTACGACTACGACGGCGAACCCATTTACGTCGGTCAAACGAACGAACAGCTGCGCACAAGAATCAGACGCCACCTAACCAATCAGCGTACGGATGCTGTGGCTATGCGGATTCTTGATGTGTTCGAAGTGGCGGAGGTTGAAGTATGGCCTATCTGGGAGCTAGAAGACGTTGCCGGCGGGAACAAGGAAGCCAAAAAGCAGCTCGACGCATTTGAGTACAGTGCCTATCTTGATGCGATTGCGAACTCGCGGTTCAAGGCCATCCTCAACGAGAAGATCCCGCCAGTTTCGGATCGCGTCGCCATGCCATCCTCCTTACGTTGGAAACTTGTCGACAACGAAACTCGTGCAGAGCGCGGTCACCCTGATATCCGCATCGCTAGGCGCGCAGAAACGATCGCGCGACTGACAGCCGTCGCTCGCGAACGAGGAGAGGTCACCGAAGGCTTGCGCCGGGTGATCGTTGTGCAAGCAGTCCGTCTGGCATACATCTCAGCCGTCCGTCTCGCTCAAGCCGAAGGACGTCCGACACCGGTTGCCGAAGCCATCAACATCCAGGAACTGGTCGGCACGGTCCTCTTCGAGCAATCCGACCCGGACGGTGAAACCGATACAGATGAAATGGAGTCTGTAGACGATGAGTGAACTGGCACCCGATGATCCCCGCCACGGCACAACCAACGGGTATGGGAACCATCACTGTCGCTGTGAGCGCTGCCGGGCCGCACATGCTGCCAAGCACTCTGAATACATGCGTAAGGTCCGCTCGGACCAGTCTCTAGTGCAGCCCGACGCGCAACACGGCACCCCCTACCGTTACGACGTTGGATGCCGGTGTGCGGAATGCCGCACCGCACACAACGAAAAGTCACGCGCGACTAAAGCTCGGATACGACAAAGGGCACCTGTCCGGTAGTCAAGGCTTTACAGCAACGCCCGCATACGGCTAGCTCAGCGCTCTTTACCGGCAACACGTCGTGTTCCAAGGCGTCGAATCCGCCGTGGTTTCGGGGATCATTGTCGGATGCGTACCCTGAGGACTGATCGTTTATCACTTCGCCCGTGGGAGCCGGAGGACGCTAATTTCGTTTACGATCTGTACTCGCGCTGGGAGGTTCAGCGTTTCATCGGTTTGGTTCCGCGAATGATGGAAGATCGGTCCGAAGCCGACCGGCTGATAGCTAAGTGTCGAGAACTCAATCATTCTGTCCACGGTTTTTGGGCCGTCGAGCGATTAGAGGATGCCCGACTTGTAGGGACCATCCTGTTGAAGGGGATACCTGCATCTGGCGAACCACCGCTCCAGCCTTCCGGAGAAACGGAGATCGGCTGGCACTTTCATCCTGATTTCTGGGGAAATGGATACGCCACGGAAGCGGCGTCGGCGGTACTTGCTCACGGTTTCAGAGAGGGACTTCACCGAGTCATCGCAGCCACATCTGCTGAAAATTCGGCTTCCCAGAATGTCTGCAGACGCATCGGGATGAAGCATCAGGGGACGACGAACAGCTATTACAACGCGAACTGTGAACTTTTTCTCGCAGAGGACGTGGCTCCGTGATCTCACATCGCTGAGGAGCTCTCCGCGGCGTTTAACCAGCTCGAACCAGCGACCGGACACGACACCAACGGATACACCAGACACCAGGTCGCCGACCCCTCCCCAGCCGTGTGATTCGATGGGATCCATGACGAGCGATCCTCCCGCTGCCGTGGACCGGGACGTGGGCCGATTGCGGGCGGCATTGGAGAACGCTGTGCCGGACAAGGACGACTCGAATCTTCTGATCGGGACCTGGAATGTGCGGGCGTTCGGGGATCTGACCGAGAAGTGGACAGCCGGATCCCGGGATTCCCCGAAACGGGACCTCCATGCCATGTCGTGCATCGCCGAGATCGCGTCCCGGTTCGATGTGCTGGCCATGCAGGAGGTCCGCCGGAACACCACCGCCCTGCAATACCTGATGGGCCTGCTGGGCCCGGAATGGCGGTTCATCACCTCCGATGTCACCGAAGGCTCCGCCGGTAACGGTGAACGCCTGACCTACCTGTACGACACGGCCCGGGTCCAGCCCTCCGGGCTGGTCGGTGAGATCGTCCTACCACCCGGAACCGACGGCCCGGTAGCCCAGTTCGCCCGGACCCCGTACGCGGCCGGGTTCACCCGCGGCCAGGCCGGGTTCGTGCTGACCAGCGTGCACGTGCTGTGGGGTGACAGGCCCGCGGACCGGCTGCCCGAAGTGACAGCGTTCGCCCAGTGGATGCGGGACTGGGCCGAACGCCCCGATGACTGGAACGAAAACCTCCTCGTCCTGGGAGACTTCAACCTCGACCGCATCGGCGACCCGTTGTATGAGGCGTTCGTGTCCACCGGACTGTGGGCACCGACCGAGCTGGACACGGTGCCGCGCACCATCTTCGACAACGACAAGACCAGGCACTACTACGACCAGATCGCCTGGTTCTCCAAACCAGACGGGACCAGCATGCTCCAAACCCTCACCTACACCGGCCGCGCCGGGCACGTCGACTTCCTCCCCCACATCCTCACAGGGTTAACGAAGAATGAGGTGTCCTGGCGGATCTCCGACCACTACCCCCTCTGGGCAGAATTCAGCACCTGAGCTTCACCCGCTGCTCAGCTACCCTTCTGCCTCTCACCCGCCGCGAGTCGAGCGGACCAATTGAATGCCCGGCCAGCCGCCCGACCAGCGGGAACTCGCCCTCGAAGAGATGAACGATGCTCTAAAGACCGCGTCTAAGCTGGCGGCACCACCTTCGATGCTCGAAACTTCGCCCCAGCCATCCAAAATATGACAACGCCTGCTGTGTCTATGGGAATCCAAAACTCACGAGGGAAATCCACCGGAATGAAGGGGTTGAAAACAACGGCAAAGGCCGTAAATATGAGAACCCAGCGTGTTCCAGCTAGCGAGTTAGCAAGAACTGCCATCCAGACAGCCGCAGCGGTCACAGCCCACCGGGCGACCACATATAACTCGTAAGGCCCACCGAGGATCGTCAACACGCAAAATACGACCCCGATAACCGCCGGAGCCATTCCCGGATAAACCGTAACGAGAGGCACCCCATCTAGCTGCTTTTCTGTGTACCCAGGAGCCGCAGGGTACCGCCTCGTGGCATGCAGATATGGGTCAAAACCCTGTGACTCGTAGGGAACACCGTCGATTGGAACGGGCGGCTGCTGCACAGTCGCTGCAGGTAAGCGTTGTGCGGCGTCACTCCCGGCACTTTTTGGGACCGCAGCGGCACAAACCGTCAGCGAACGCACATAAATCCAGGTATCCAAGGGCACCCACTGAAGGCCGGGATATTTGGCCATAAGGCTCGTTCCTACTAAGAGCTGGACTGGCACGACGCTGGGTGCCGATCCCTGAGAACTCGCAACTTCGATTAGGCCTTCGTTTCGTAGCTGAGCCTGCACCGCCGTATCTCCGCGTAAAACGACCTCCTGCTTGGCCTCCATCGACAAGTTTCCTGGGGTACCTACATGCACCTGCATAATGCGACGCGCATCCTCTGGACGATCAGCGCTGGAGGTCATGTTCAATACTAAAACGCACGATCTGCCCCAAGGAGAGTGATTCTTCTGTCCTTTTCGCCCTCCACAGGGGGTTGAACGTCCGATGTTCGGCTGTGGACAGGTCGTCGCTAGGTCGAGGACCAGATCAACGTTAGTCAGCACCACCTGATAGAACACGTGTTCTAATTTTAATGTGCAGGATGACGGATGGAAAAGGCGATGCCGGCACCCGTACGAATGGGGGGAAACGTACGGGAACCGACATCTGGTGATCAAGCCTACGGACCGAGCCGGTGGGAGGAAAGCCATGTTCGCCGAAGGCGTGCCGCCAGCAGCTGAGGTGGAGGAATGGTGGCGGTGGGTGAAAACGCACGATATCGCCGGCATTATGACCGCCTGCTGGATCAGTGGATCGAGCAGCTCGTGATGCGCGAAGAACCAATCATGCTCACCGAAGCCGAGCTTGACCTGGAGCATCATCCTGCCCGGGATTTCCACCCCTCACGGCGGGTAAATGTGTGGATCCGCTACCCCTCGCAGGCGTACCTGGTGCAGGCCCACGCCACCGCGTGGACAGCAACAGCGATCCGGATCTGGTTCTTTGAGCCGAAGATCAGAATCCACCGGGAGGGCTGGGTGTGGCGCAGCTCCGTCACCCCGGCCGACCCTGACGAGAACCAGCCAGCCGCCGGGTGGGGTTAGGCCTGGTCAGTGGTTTCCTCTGTCAGTTCGCCGCGGCGGAGGGCGTCGGCGGTGCGGGTGTAGGCGGCAGCAATGTAGTCCTCGAGTTTCGTGCGTTCGATGCGCCATTGCCCGCGGTTATCTTCAGTGCAGTTTATGGTGCTTGTTTCATGAGAATCGATCAGGTTCACCCCCGATTCTCAGTGCCTCCCGTTCAA
>NZ_FNDT01000042.1 GCF_900099735.1 Arthrobacter subterraneus
GTGTTGTGTGAGACGCCGCAGATCTTCGCGGCATCCCGGTACGACCGGGTCAAATCGTAAGCAGCTAAAATTTCCATGAACTCTCCTGGAGACTTCACAACGAGCCCCTTCCTTCCCACAACGAGTGAAATACAGACGATTGGCATCGCCATTTCACCGCGGAAGGAAGGGGCTCTCCCCGTAACGACACGAGGGATGGACAAGAGGAATCCCAGCACGCCAAGCCACACCGTGGCCTGCTAGTGTCCAAAAATGCTTGCCGCCGCCGGTCAAAACCACTGCCGCGAACGGTCAATCAGATTTTCCGTACTCGGTCAGTTTAAAGTTGCCGCTTACACTGGGGGCCACCCACAGGTGGACGGCTTTGAGCTCTATCCTTCGGGCTCCACCCGCCCACAGGTGGATGACCCAGCAACAGTCGGGGTCGTCAGTCAGCGCCTTTGGTGCGCTGCGGGCATATATTTGCCACTAAAAACTCCATTGAGATCTAGGGTTTGTAATCAAGCGCCCAGCGTGAAGGAGGCTGTGCACATCCACCGCATGCCCGAGGCGAGCCTTCCGCATGGGTGACGTGGTGGATGTGTGCAGGCGGCCCTCTGGTTCCTGCTGTCCATGTGTGTGCGGGAAATGCAGCGGAGCGTGGGGAGCTTTTGCCGTGCCCATGTGGGCAGGAGGCGGAGTAGTCGGCCCTACATGAAAGGCCGGCTCTTAGCGGCCCCGAACGGGTCTCTTCAAACTGAATCTCTCACTGCCAGTCCACCTTCTGACCCGCTGGTGTGGTGGCGCTGCGCCAAACCCCAACCCTTCCGATCAATGGGAGAAACCCGACAACGTTTGTAAGGCTGCTCCATCTAGGTCCGGAGTGCACGTTAGTCGGATTGGTGCTGGGCGGAGGTTGTCTGCGGGGATGCGCCGTTGTGGTTTCTGCGGCGTACCACCAGCCACTGGGTCACGACGATGACCAAAGCCACCACCACGGTGATGAGTACGGTGAACGGGTCTGACTGTGCTTTAAGGACCGTGAAGGACACCAGGACCGCGACGTCGAGCACGATCGCGACCCAGGGGATCCAGATTCTGGCTTCGACGTCGTTCTTCAGGTGCCGGATGATGCCCCAGTGGATGGCGATATCCATGGCCAGGTAGAGGATGGCGCCGAGGGCGGCGATTTGGGACAGGTCGAAGAAGGCGGCCATGATGATGGCTAGCCCTGCGGTGATGAACAGTGACTGGTGCCCCTCTTTCCCTGGTAGGCCCGGGGCTTGGCCCATGTTGCGGAGCATGTCGTAGAGCTTGGAGACCGAGAACAGGCTGGCCACCAGTCCGGAAAGTGTGGCGACCACGGCGATCACCACGGTCAATGTCACGCCCCAGGAACCGAACGTCGGCTCGGCCGCTTCGGCGAGGGCGTAGTCCCGGGCTTCTACGATCTGCGGGACGGTGAGGCTGCCGGTGACCGCGACGGTGATCAGCAGGTAGAGCACGGTGCACAGGCCGATGGCGATCATGATGGACCGGCCGATGTTCCGTTTGGGGTCGCGCAGGTCCGCGCCCTGGTTGGTGATCGTGGTGAATCCCTTATACGCCAGGATGCACAGGGCGATCCCGGCCAGGAAACCCAACCACCCCGCCTCGGGCGGGGTCCGGTCCGCGGTGGTGAACAATCGCCCTAGGGAGGAGATCCCGGCGGCGAGGATTCCGGCGACGGCCAGGACCGCGATCCCGACGATCTTGATCGCCGCTGTAACCGTGGCGGAGCGCTCCACCCACCGGTTGCCGACGAGGTTTACCAACGCTGCGGCCGCGATGGCCGTAACGGCCAGTACCGGCACCCACAGCGCGGAGTCCTGCATCCCGAAAGGCCGCAACAGGTAGGTGCCGAAGGTGCGGCCCAGCAGACTCTCGGCCAGAATCATCGACACGTACATGAACAGGGAGAACGAGCCCGCAACCACTCCGGGGCCGTAGGCGGCCTTGAGCAGCATGGCGATGCCGCCGGCGGAGGGGTTGGTGGCGGAGTAGCGGATGTAGGAGTAGGAGCTGAACGCCACGACCACCGCACCGGCGAAGAACGCCCACGGTAGCCAACCACCGGTCAGTTCGGCGACCTGACCCACGAGGGCGAAGATGCCGGCACCGATCATCACACCGGTGCCCAGGGCCACGGACCCCGTCAGAGACAGTTTCTGTTCACTCTTGGATGTGGAGGTGCCTTCCATGCGCGGGTCCTTTCCCTCAGTCGTTCGCCGGACGTGAGCCGGCGTGTATCCGCCGTGGCCTACATGTAAACCTACTCATGACCGGCGGGGCGGCCTGATCCGCCTCCTAATAGTTTTTCTCGTCGAAGTTCCCCTGGACGTCGCAGCTAAATCAAGCGCAGCAGCGACATCATCAATTCATCGCGTAAGCCCGGACGGCTTCACCAGAATTTCATCGGAACGCCAGATTTTTACCGTGGCCTGATTTACGGTGGTCGATCATTCACTCATTTCGCGGCGACGCCTCGTCGCCACGCTTCATCCAGGGCCATAACCCACCCCGCACCGAGCTCACCGTGCGCTTTGTGCGAGATCGCCTCGTAGCTGGGTACGACGGGGGAGGGCGTTAGAGTTTTGAACAAGGCCGTTTGGGCGGGGCTCAGCCGTTCGAGGTCGAGGACCGTGAACTGGCCCCACACTTCCAGATCCGCTTTTGCCGCCTGCTGCTCCGGCGAGAGCGCCAGGTTCGCCACCACCATCGCTCCTGCGGCGTCCCCGGCATTAGCCGGGATCGCCAGGAAACTGGCGTTGCCTACGGTGCCTTCCATCAGAGTCAGAGCACGTGTCGACTCAGGGAGGGCGCCTGTTGCGATCAGACCGGGCAGCGTTGCCGGGCCGTAGGTCATCGCCATGTCCACCTCACCGTCAGAGAAAAGCCGGTTCAACTCCTGCTCATCGCGGGGATGCCTTCTGCCCTCGCGCCACAGTGCCGGTGCCAGGCCGCGCAGCGCATCGAGCGCTTCCGGTGCATGTTTTTCGAAGGCTTCGACACTGTACTCCAGAGGCACTTCCTCAGCCCCGCCTGCGGTACTGAGCATAACCTCACGGACGAACGCGCTGCCAGTGAAGTCCGGGGGAGCCGGGTAGGTAAACCGCCCCGGATGCTCTTGCGCCCATTCCAGAATGCCTTCCAGACTCGTTGGCGGGTCCTCGACGGCATCAGAATTGTAGAAAAATGTGAACTGGGCCTTATGCCACGGCGCCTCACACCCGTCCACCGGCGTGCCGAAATCGTCCGTGATGAGCGAATCCTCAGGGTCGGTGTACTCCATGTTAGGAAGCAGATCCGTCCATCCGCACTGCCATACATCGGCTTGGCGTCCGACACTGAAGTGGGTCCCGTTAACCCAGATGAGGTCAACTAATCCGCTCTGCCAGCCTGCCTGGCGTTCACTGAGCACCCTATTCAGCGCATCGGCTGTATCGGGCACGGCCACGCGCCGAAGTGTTACCCCTTTTTCCTGTGCGGCAGGGGCTAGGACTTCGTCCACATACCGGTTGTCCCGCTCATCACCGCCGTACATCCAAAAATCAACCGACTGTCCGTTAGCCTCCTCCAAGACTTCATCAAAGCCAGCGAAGTTCTCCGCCCGGAGGGTAGGCGGAGCTGCGCAGGAGGCCAGAACTAAGGCGGCTCCCGCTGAGCAGCCGATAATGGAGGTGAGGCGCCGGTGTAGTGGTTATATCTCGAGTTTCTCGAGTGCTTCGTGGTATGCCTCGTGGTAGGTGGGGAACTGTGCCACCTGGTCCAGCAGCGTCTCCACTGGAATCTGCGTCCGAATGGCCAGTGACGCCTGGTGGATCCACTCACCGGCATGCGGGCCCACCGCCCACGCGCCGACCAGCACCTTCCGGTCCACGTCCGCCAGAAGACCGAGTTCGCCGCGCGGATCCTGTTCATAGGTCCACGGCCGGGCAATCGCGCTGGCCAGCTGCAGCCGGGCAGCAGAGGTCCGGATTCCCCGCCGCGCTGCCTGTTCCTCGGTGAGACCGGCAGCGGCGATCTCGGGATCGGCGAAGACCACGCGCGGAATGCCCTCGTACGTTGCAGGCCGCGGCTTTCCGAGAATAGCGTCAGTGGCGATTCGTCCCTGGTACTTGGCCACATGGGTGAAAGGCATGACGCCGGTGACATCCCCGATAGCCCAGAGGTTGTTGCCGGCGCTGCAATTCTCGTCCACGACGACCTCGCCGCGCTTGCCCAACTGCACTCCCGCTTCCTCGAAGCCAAAACCCTCGGTCCGCGCCTTGCGTCCGGTCCCGATGATCACGACGTCGGCCCTTACCTCCGTGCCGTCGTCGAGGGCTATCACGCTGTCTGCTCCGTCACGGCGCGCGCCGATGGCGGAGGCACCGAGGCGGATGTCGACGCCCGCATCCACCAGATGCTGGTGTGCGAGTTCGCCTACGCGGGCATCCTCGCGGTCCATGAGCCGCTTCCCGCGATGTACGAGGGTGACCTGCACGCCGAAACGAGCCAGGAAAGTCGCGGTCTCCGTCCCGACGGCGCTGCCTCCGACAACGACCGCACGCCCGGGCAGGTCACGGGCTGTGTAGGTCTCCCGGTTGCTCCACGCGGTAATCTGGTCGATCCCATCCAGCGGCGGGGTGACGGCGTCGGAGCCGGTGGCGGTGACGATGTGGTCGGCGGTGATCTCCCGGTCGCCGGCCTGCAGCCGACCGGGACCGGTGAGCCGCGCTTCGGCTTTGATCACCGTGGCGCCCTGACCTTCGTAACCGTCCACCTGACCGGAGTCGTCGAGGTTGCGTGCCATGTAATCGCGGTACTCGCGGGCCTTCTCCCAGTCGAGTTCCGCCCCTCCGATACCGGCTGCGCGCTCCACTTCGGTGCTTGCCTCGGCTGGGCGAAGAACTGTCTTGGAGGGGATGCAGGCCCAGTAGGCGCACTCGCCGCCGATGAGTTCCCGTTCAAGGACCACCACCTTCTTGCCGCCGGCGAGCAACCGGCTTGCGGCGACTTCCCCGCCGGGACCCATTCCAAGAACTGCTACGTCAAAGTGCTCGCTCATGGTCTTCCTTCCATCAAGGTTCAGGACCAGGTTCAGGACGCGCAGCAGGACAGCCTGGACACGTCGGTGTGGAATGTCTGCGCAGCGATCTTGATGCCTTCGGCCATGGTGAGGTACGGGCTCCACAGGTTCGCCACCTGGTCCACGGTCATACCCGACGAGACAATGTATACGCCGGCCGCAGCGATCTCCCCGGCATTGTCCGCCACCGCCGTGATACCGAGTATCCGGCCGGTGTCGGTGGCCGCGACGATCTTGATGAAACCGCGGGTGTCCCGGTTCACCAGCGCCCGCGGCACGTGCTTCAGCGGCAGGACCCGGCACTCACAGTCGATGCCCGCCTCGGTGGCCTGCCTGTCCGTCATACCCACCGCAGCCAGATTCGGTGTGGTGAAGGTGACCCTCGGCAGGTGGCCGTAATCGACGGTCCGGCCGGCGTTGTTGAAAGCGTTCTCCACCGCAAGAGCGCCGTGCGATGCCGCCACATAGACGAACTCGGGGTGCCCGGTGACGTCACCGGCTGCCCAGATTCGTTCGTTCGAGGTGGCCAGCATGTCGTTGACCAGAATTTCGCCGCGTTCACCGGTGTCGACGCCGACGGCGGCCAGGTTCAACCCGTCCGTGACAGGGCGGCGGCCCGTGGCCACCAGCAGGTGGCTGGCAGTGTACTCATCGCGTCCGCCAGAGCTTTTGGCGCGTACGACGACGCCGGTCCCCTCCGGGCGCACAGATTCGGCGGTGGTGCGCCGGATGACGGTGATGCCTTCGTCCTCGAACACCCCGACGAGCGCCTTGGAGGCCTCCGGTTCCTCTGCGGACACCAGCCGGGACCGGACCAGCATGGTCACCTTCGTACCCAGCCGGGCGAAAAGCTGGGCCTGCTCCAACGCGACATAACCACCGCCCAGGACAATCATCGATTCCGGCACCTCGTCCAGCTCCATGGCTGTGGTGGAGGTCAGGTAGTCCACATCCTGCAGTCCCTCGATTGGCGGCGCCCAGGGCGAGGACCCGGTGGCAACGAGATAGTACCGGGCGCGCACAATCTCCCGGCCACCGTCCGTCCCTGTGACTTCGAGCACCGGATCTTCGGCACTGCCGGCGAAGACGGCGTTGCCGCGGCGCAGTTCCCAGCCATAGTCGGCAATCAGGTCCGCATACTTTTCGGTGCGCAAACCTTCCACCAGTGAACGCTTGCCGGAAATGAGCTTCGTCATGACCACCGCTCCGGCCTCCATGGAGACGCCGGGAAAACGGTCGCTGTCCAGGGCCACGTGCCGTGCGGCGGCCGCAGCCAGCAATGCCTTCGAGGGCACGCAACCGGTGTTGACGCACGTTCCGCCGACCGTTCCGCGCTCGATCAGCACCACACTTTTCCCCAGATTGGTTGCGCGGATGGCGACAGCGAAGGCGCCCCCGCCGGAGCCGATGACGGCGAGGTCAAACTGAGCTTTCGCGGATTCAGGCATACTCCTCAATGTGCACCTTCCCCTATGGTGGAACGTCAAGGAACTCATGCCAAGGAAGGTACGCGATGCGGATCGGAGAAGCTGCCGCGGCAGCCGGTATGACGGCCACGGCACTGCGGTTCTACGAAAGCTGCGGGCTCCTTCCGCCCGCGCCGCGGAGCCCTAACGGTTACCGTGAATACACTGAAGACGCGGTCAACAGGCTTCAGTTCATCCGTCGGGGCCAGGCAGCCGGGCTCACCCTCGACCAGATCAAGGGCATCTTGAACCTCCGGGAAACAGGAGAATCGCCCTGCAGCCACGTCCGCGAGCTTCTCGCCCGTGAGTTGCAGGACCTCGACCGGCGGATCACGGAACTGATCTCCCTTCGCGCAGCCGTCGCCGGTTTCCACCGCAATGCGGTGGAAACGGATCCAGCCTCATGCGATCCCGGGCAGGTATGCAGCTTCCTGTAGGCGCACCGCGTTTTCGGCGTCCGCTCCCGCTTAACGTTTGGGCAGGCAGGCAGGATCAGCCTCCACGTGTTCGGACCCGACCAGGAAGTTTCAAATTGAAAGAACATGGTTCGCGCTCCTCGAGGACTGCCCCAGCCGACGACCGAATATGGCAACGAGACCAGCAGGTCGTTTCACACGTTGGCTCACGCGTATTTTCACCCGACAGTCACAAGGACCACTACCAGTCCGTAGATAAACTCAGGTGCTGGGTCGGAATTTTTCAAGTCAAGCGGTACCAAGGTGAGTTAGACGGAGGTTAGGCCGCCGTTTCTCCGGCGGTTTCGGTCGGTTGGTTGATCCATGCCGGTCCGGGTAGAGCGAGGATCTTGGGATCGGTAGCGGTACTGAATCGGTGGGGGTGCTTGTTCCTGGCCGCGGCCAGGGTTTGTGAGCGCTTCATGGCCACTGCGTCGGCGAAGCCGTAGTGCACGTTGGCCGGGGTGTGGAACCCGATGCCGGAGTGCTGGTGATGGTGGTTGTACCAGTCCA
The DNA here is from genome assembly GCF_900099735.1 of Arthrobacter subterraneus. Lineage (GTDB taxonomy): Bacteria > Actinomycetota > Actinomycetes > Actinomycetales > Micrococcaceae > Arthrobacter_D > Arthrobacter_D subterraneus. The sequence continues at coordinate 7,524 of NZ_FNDT01000042.1, forward strand.
CGAATTCGTTGATGAAGGCCCGCGCATCGCCGAGTGAGGCGAAGCG
>NZ_FNDT01000043.1 GCF_900099735.1 Arthrobacter subterraneus
TGGGGCATCTATCAGCGGATCGTCGCCGCCTACCGGGAACCGAATAAGACACGGGGGAAGCAGATGATGCAGGCCGTGATCGGCTCGGTCACCAGCGGCGTTCCGGCTGCACTCATCGAGATCCGGCGGGTCGGCCGGACATTGAAGCAGCGTGCCGCTGACGTCCTCGCGTTCTTCGACCGCCCCGGCACCAGCAACGGGCCCACGGAGGCCATCAACGGTCGCCTCGAGCACCTCCGCGGCTCAGCTCTGGGATTTCGGAACCTCACAAACTACATTGTCCGCAGCCTGCTCGAATCAGGCGGCTTCAGACCCCGGCTACACCCTCAATTACGATGAGCCCACATACCCGCACCTATTGTTTCGTACTTGCCTTATGACCGACGTGTTCCTCTTTCGCCTCCATCGTTTCTGGCGAGGTATCAGCATCGGTCGTTTTTGACACCAACGACGTGCTAGTGTCCTGCGCCTGAAATTCGATTCAGAAGTCGGCCGATTGATTCTAGGATCTGTTCTGCTGCCCTCCTAGGACTTCTCGTCGACGGAGAGCACCACAGCGAATTCGGGCGGGTTCAGGTAGAGTCCCATGACGTCATAGACCTTCTCCACGAAGAAGGGGTCATTGGGAAGCCTGAACCCGTCGGCGCGGTGGGGCTTGGTTTGAAAGACTTCCAGATCCGCCCGATCGTTGACTTTGAGAGGCCCGAGCGCTCGGCCATCTTCGCCCGGGACCAGTGCGTGGCATTCTTCGGCGTCGATTCCAGCATTACGCAGTGAATTTCAGGCGCAGGACACTAGTACTACAGTCGCATTTATGGGACTCAGGCGGCGTGGCCGGTGTCTACGGGCATCTCGGTCAGGCGCCACTCGAGCATGCCGTCCTTCAGCCGTCGTGCCTCCCGGCCCTTAGAGCGCAACAGGTCAACGGCCTCGTAGGCGAGCACACAGTATGCGCCACGGCAGTAGGCCACCACTTCCTGATCTATAGGCAATTCCTCGAGGCGATGCTGGAGATCCTCCAGCGGTATCGAGACGGCCCCGGGAATGTGAGCGGCGGCGTATTCCTCGGCCGGTCGGACATCTAGGACGGTGACCGCTCCCCTGGCGGCGCGGTCCAGTAACTCGTCCCGTCCGACCTCCTGATCCACAGGTCGCTCGCCGGCGCCCGCTCTGCCGCCGCCGCCGAGGTAGTCCACCCGAGCACGTTCAACCCCGGCGACCCGACTGTCGGCCACCGTGCGCAACTGGCTGTAAAGGCGCATGACGTCGAGACCCGCCAGAGCATAGTGGACCTTCGTCGCCTCTTTGCGGGTGGCCACCAGCCCAGCCTGTTTGAGCACCTGCAGGTGGGCGGACGCGGTGCTCAGTCCCAACCCGGCCACGGCCGCGAGGTTCTCCACGCTCCGCTCCCCCTGGGCCAGCAGGTCCAACAGCTCCAAACGCTTACCACTGCCCAGGGCCTTGCCCACCCGGGCGAGCTGGTCGAACAACTCGTTCTTCTTCTGCCGGTCGCCCACTTGATCCTCCAAAGATCTGTGTAATAGTGGTGGAAGGATAATATTCCATGTTTTTATGGAATATTAGCGTACCCGTCTACCGGCGGAATCCACGACACAGGAGTGAACAACCATGAGCCAGTTCAACCTCATCCCGGTCGTCGACGAAGGACTAGGCAACTCGACGTACTTGCTCGACATCGGCGGCGGGCGCGCACTGGTGCTGGATCCGGAACGGGACGTGCGTCAAGTCCGCGCCGAGGCCGCCCGTCGGGGGCTGAGCATTGCCTATGCTGTGGAGACCCATCTGCACGCCGACTTCATCTCCGGAGTTCGGGAGCTGGCCGAGGCGGAAGGGGCCACCGTGCTGGCACCCGAGATCGGTGAACGCGGCTTCGCCGCCACTGGGATGAAGGACGGGGACACCATAGACTTGGGCTCCTTCACCTTCGAGGCGCTGGCCACCCCGGGGCACTCCCCAGAGCACCTGTCCTACCTGTTGCACGAAGGGCCCCGACTGGTGGGGGTCTTCACCGGAGGATCACTGATGGTCGGCACGGCCGGGCGCACCGACCTGGTGTCCCCGGACCAGACAGTGCCGCTGGCCAGAGCCCAGTACCACTCGCTGCAGCGTCTGATGGAGTTGCCCGACAGCACCCCGGTGTGGCCCACCCACGGGGCCGGGTCATTCTGCTCCTCGGCTGCCGGAGGGGAACGGGTAAGCACTATCGGCGCCGAACGGGCCACCAACCCCCTGCTGCAGGTTGAAGGGGAAGACGCCTTTGTTGAAGCCCTGCTCGGGTCGTTGGGGACGTTCCCGGACTATTTCCTGCGGCTGGGAGCGATTAACCATTCCGGCCCGGCCATACTGGGAACCTCCCCAACCCTGCCGGCACTGGACGCCGCTGAAGTCCAGCAGCTGATGGCTGAAGGGGCGCAGGTAGTAGACACCCGGCCCGCAGCCGACTTCGCTGCCGGGCACATTCCCGGGGCGCTATCGAACACTCTGCGCCCGGTCTTCGCCACCTGGCTGGGCTGGCTGACCGACCCCGACCGGCCGGTGGTCATCGTCCGTAGCCCCGACCAAAATCCGGCCGACATCGCCTGGGAAGCCGCCAAGGTCGGCTTCGACACTCTTGCCGGGGAACTGGCCGGAGGCATGGACGCCTGGGCTGTAGCCAGCGCCCCGGCCGCGCTGCCGCTGGTGGAGGCGAAGGAGATGGTCGCCGGGTCCCCGGCAGTTCTCGACGTCCGCCAGGCCAGTGAGTTCAGCTCCGGGCATGTGCCCGGAGCCCACAACATCGAGCTCGGCGCGCTACTGGAGGATATGGGGAAGGTGCCGCACGGCCCGGTGGTAGTGATGTGCGGCCACGGCGAACGGGCCATGGGCGCGGCCAGCATCCTCGAGCGCGCCGGGCGCACCGATGTGCGCGTACTCACCGGCGGGGCAGACGACTGGGCACGGGTTGCCGGCCAGGACTTACAGGTCGGGGCATGAGCCCTCGTACCACCGACCACCCCCTGCGTCTGGGTCTGCGGCCCAACGCCGCCCAGTTCATCCTGCTGGTGGCGATCAACGCCTTGGTCGGCGGCATGGTCGGTCAGCAGCAGACTGTGCTGCCACTGCTGGCCGAGACCGAGTTCGGGCTCACCGGCTACACCTTCATCTTCACCTACGTCGCCGCGTTCGGGATCACAAAGGCGATCGCCAACTACTTCGCCGGAACCTTCTCGGACCGCTACGGGCGCAAGCCCGTCCTGCTCATCGGATGGCTCTTCGCCCTGCCGGTCCCACTGATGCTGATCTTCACCCCGAACTGGGGCTGGGTCGTGGCCGCCAACATACTGCTGGGCATCAACCAGGGATTGACGTGGTCCACCACCGTGGTCATGAAGATCGACCTCGTCGGCCCGAAACAACGCGGCCTCGCGATGGGACTCAACGAAGCCGCCGGCTACGGGGCGGTGGCCGTGACCTCCCTGCTGGCCGGGTACCTGGCCGAGCAATACGGTCTAAGGCCGGCGCCGTTCCTGCTGGGACTGGCCTACACGGCCATCGCGCTGTTGCTCTCCGGGTTATTCGTCAAAGAGACCCGCGGCCACGCCCTACTCGACGCCGGCCAGCACGTGGCCCGTGCTGACGGCCTCCACGACCACCTCCACGCGCGACTCACCGACCGGCAGATCGCCGCCCAGACCAGCCTGAAAGAACCCGCTCTCTCCTCGGCCAGTCAGGCCGGGTTGGTCAACAACCTCAACTTCGGGCTCTCCTGGGGTTTGTTCCCCCTACTGTTCGCCACCGCCGAACTGACCGTCGCCCAGATCGGGCTGCTCTTCGCCCTCTACCCCGGGGTCTGGGGAGTTGGCCAACTGGTCACCGGAGCGCTTTCGGACCGGATCGGGCGCAAACACCTGATCACCGGTGGAATGGCCACCCAGGCCGCCGCCCTGGTGGTCATCGCACTCGGCGACGGCTTCGGCGGCTGGGCTGCCGGCACTGCACTGCTCGGTGCTGGTACCGCGATGGTCTACCCGACCCTGCTGGCCGTCATCGGCGATGTCGCACATCCAGCCTGGCGCGGACGCGCCGTGGGTATCTACCGCGTCTGGCGCGATCTCGGCTACGCCGTTGGCGCCGTCCTCGGCGGCATCATCGCCGACCTCATGGGCCTCCACGCGGCCGTATGGGTCGCAGCTGGTATCAGCGCCCTCTCGGCCCTCGTCGTGGCGATACGAATGTACGAAACCCACCAACCCACCTCCGCTGCCCCGCAGGGCTGATCCTGGGAGGGGCGGAGGCGGTGCTTGAGGTCTGATGTCACCGCGGCCGTTAGACGCTGGGGGTTCAGGAAGCGACATCGCCCTCACGGCTGCCCCGGCCTTAACGGGCTTCGACGACACCCATCATGCCCTGGTCCTCGTGGTCGAGGATGTGACAGTGATAGACGGTTCGTCCGGGAAAGTCCTCGAACGCGATAAGGACTTTCACCTGCCCCCTGGCTGGGACGTTGACGACGTCCTGCCATCTCGGCGCGGAGACGTCGCGGTCACCGTCCTCGATGATCTGCATCGGCCACACGTGCAGGTGTATCGGGTGGTCCATGGGGCTGGAGTTGAGAAGTGTCCACTCCTCTATAGCCCCAGCCGTCACCGGGGTATCAGTCCGGGCGGGGTCGAACTCCCGGCCGTTGATGGTGAAAGCCATCATGGTGGCCTCCCTACCACTACCACCGCCCATCCCGTTTCCACCGCCCATGCTGCCGGTCATACCCATGTCCAAGGTGTGGCGACCGGTCACGGGTTCTCCGCGCAGATCCCGCAGCGCTGGGCCTGCCGGGACGGGCTCGGGCGTCTGCACCGGATCGCCGGACACTTCGAGGGTGAGGAGCTCGATCGCTTCCCTGTTGCCGTTGCCGCCCATCATGCCGTTGCCCATCATGGCGTCCATGCCGCCGCGGTCTACGGGCGCCGCGACCAGGACCGATGAGCCCTCGGTGGTTTCGACGAGCAGCTCGATGCGGTTGCCGGGGGCGATAACCACTTCTGTGGTCTTCTCAGGGGTCGGCAGGCGCCCGAAGTCGCGGCTGAGCAGTCGGACCTGTTGGCCTTCCAGCTGCAGGCGCAGGTACCGGGAGGGGCAGGCGTTGACGATCCGCCACCGCTCCCGTTCCCCGGGTGCGGCGTCCAGGCGCGGGCGCACCTGACCATTGACGAGGACGACCTCACCCTCCCGGCCCATCATCTGCTGCATCCGGCCGGCCTCAGCGAGATTACCGGAGGAATCCAGAGACAGGTCCGAGACCACCATGACCCGCTCCCGGGTCACAGGAATCAGCTCGGGGTCCTCCACCACGATCACCCCATACAGGCCGGCGGCGACCTGATCGGCTACATGGCCGTGGCGGTGCGGGTGGTACCAGTAGGTGCCCGGCGGATGGCCTTCGGGCAGGACGAACTCATAATTGAAGGACTCTCCCGGGTTGATGCTCAGGAACGGGTTGTCACCGTTGCCCTCAGGGGAGACATGCAACCCGTGCACGTGAAGGTTCGTCGGAGCCCGCAGACCGTTCGTCATCGCCACCCGGATTGTGTCACCGGGCGCCACGCGCAGGGTCGGTCCCGGCAGGGACCCGTTGAAAGCCAGCACAGAGGCTTCACGCCCGCCAACCTGGACCCACACCGGGGCGGCCTCCAGATCCAGTTCCAGCACGCCGTCGCGGCTGGAGAGCACCGGGGGCTCGACCAGCTCCTCATCGCCTGTGTATCCGGGATCGTTGCTGGTGGTCCACCACAGTCCTGCCCCGCCGAGCGCTGTGGCACCGGCACCGACGGCACCCAGAGCCAGCAGTTGACGGCGGGTCAGCGGGCTCACTGGCCGTCCTCCTCCAGGGTCTTCAGCCGCTCCCGGTACTCCTCGGTACTCAGCTCCCCGTGGGCGTAACGCCCTTCAAGGATTTCCGTCCCCCGGCGGCCAGGGACCACGCCGCGCCCAGGCCGGGTGTCGGGACCGGCATTGTGTGAGGACTTGCCGGAGAGGGCCTTCACCAACACGACCCCCAACACGGTCACCCCCACGAGCACCAGCAGTCCGAAGAACCACATCAATCCCATACCGTCCATACCATCGCCATTCATCATGATGATCGTGCTGCTCCATCTCTCGTCGTACGCGGTCAAATGCCTGACAGTAACGGGTTTCCTGCCCTACGAAAGGTCACATCAGTCTTCATCTTTCCGCTTTCCCTCGGCACCACAAGAGACAAGTACTGGAGTCCGCCAGATGAAGTTAGGAAACCGTTCTTGGCGACTGATGGTGATTTACAGGGCGTGCTACCGTGAACTTCTAAATGTATATACATACTAGGATGGGCGCCTCGATCAGCATCTCGTTGGTTGCCTTGCTCGGCGTGTCAGCTTGTTTGCCGGTCACTGAGCGGGTCGGCGCTCAGCCTGTCGAGGTCGGCGAACCGCCAACGACTGTGTCCGGTTCAGCACACAGCGGACGATTGATCCCAGGCTTTGATATCACCTCAGAAGTACGGACCGACACCACCCCGTTTGTCGTCGGGGGAACCTTCATCGGTTCCGCCTTCCCCCGGGATGGCCGCTCTCAACTAAGCTTTTACGGCTTCGACGCCAGCGGGACTGACTGGCGTGTGGACACCAACCCCTCCTGCGTCGGAACAGTACCAACACAGGTCGGAGGCGAAGCAGCGATCGTCATCCTGGATTCCGACGCCCGCAGAAATGGGCCGGGCGGGGTGAGCGCCACTGTTGCAACGGCCTTCTCCGCCGCGGACGGCGTCCCCCTGTGGGGGCCTACGGAGGTCCCCGGCCCGTCCCCTGGTACCGGCCTGATTTTTGCTAACACACCCAAAGCGCTGACCAACGAACGAACGCCCACGACGTTACTCGACGCCGCATCCGGAGCAGTCGTTGACGAGCCGGCCGGAACGGCTCTTTATGAGCATCACGGGACCGCCTTGGAGGGCACCGCGGAAAACTTCTCCGCTATCGACAGCGGCTCAAGTGAGACGCTTTGGACCTCGGCGCAGCTGAGTCCGGGCCCCTTTGGTGTCGGTAGAGAAGCCGCCGCCCGGTTCGAAGGTAGTTACGGACCGTCAACCGGAAGTCTTGTGGTGCTGGAATGGGCTGACCCTGCTGGAGCGGACACGACAGTGGCTGTCATCCACGATCTCAGGACGGGGGCGCCGCTGGGCAGGGTGGATGGAACACCTTCGGGCATGGCCGCAGTGGATGACGCCACACAGACCGTGCTTCTGACCTCACAGCGGGCGGATGGTACATACACCATCACGGCCGCGCGCCCTCGGAAAGGCATTCTCTGGACCAGCGAATCTGACAGCCCTGCCCAGGTATCAACCACCGGCGCCGGAATGGCC
>NZ_FNDT01000044.1 GCF_900099735.1 Arthrobacter subterraneus
CGCCATTGCCCGCGGTTATCTTCAGTGCAGTTTATGGTGCTTGTTTCATGAGAATCGATCAGGTTCACCCCCGATTCTCAGTGCCTCCCGTTCAAGTGAGTAACGATGGTTCTCTCAACCGGTCAAACGCGCCGTTGCTGGTCTCTTGGCAGGGGCAGTTAGAGTATTGAGCCCAGGTCGGAGCCGGTTGATGGGTAGACAGCGGTGGTTGATTTCAGTTGCCGGGTTGTCAGGCCGTGTTTCATGGCGACGCTGATGGTGTTCGCTAGCTCGGCGTAGCCATGTCCGAAGAGGTGGGCACCGACGATGAGATCGGTGTCCTTGTCGACCAGTATTTTGGTGGCTCCGGCGGTTTCACCGATCCGGTAGTTCGAGTACCAGCCACTGGTGTCGGTATAGCGGACGTCGATGTTCAAGCCATTGCTCTGAGCTTCCTGCTCGAGCATGCCTACCCGGACGAGTTCGGGGACGGTGAAGACAGCCGTTGGCGTTGCAGCGTAATCCGGTACTGTCGTGGCGGACTTCAGCATGTTTGAGGCGGCAACCTTCGCCTCGATGACCGCTACGGGGGTCAACGGTGGTCCGGCGGTGTCCGCTGCGTCCCCGGCAGCATAGACGGCGGGGTTCGTGGTGCTTTGCAGGTGCCCGGCCACTTCCACACCATGGCTGCCGTGCGCCACCTGACCTGCGTCCAGGTCCAGCCTGGATAGTTCAGCGACTCTACCGGCACCGTGGACGATGAGGTCCGCCTGGATCGAGTCCGGGGTGCCGGCGGTGTCGGTGTGGATGGTGTATCCGCTGCTGGACTTGGTGATAGACGTGATGCTGGTGCGGCGTCGCACGTCGACGCCCGCGTCTGATCCGCGCTTGACCAGGAGGTCGACAAGGTCGGCGTCAAACGCCTTCAGGGGCCTGGCTCCCCGATCGAGGATGATCGGTGTGCTTCCGGCCCGGGCAGCGATGTGAGCGAATTCGAAGGAGATGAAGCCGCCGCCGAGGAACACGATCCGGCGAGGAAGTGTCTCCAGGTTCAGGAAGTCGCTGCTATCGATCAGATGCTCGTGTCCTGGGAAATCAAGCGGCCGCGGCACTGCCCCCGTCGCTATCAGGATTTTGGATGCCTCGTACGGTTTGTCTGCGATGTCGACCTGGGTGGGCCCGGTGAAGGTTGTCGGACCATGCAGGGTTTCCACTCCATGGGCTCGGAGGTCCTGTTCCATATTGTGTGGAACGGGGTCCGTGAAACCGTGCTTGTGCTTCATCAGGTCTTCCCAGTTGATGGAGAGCCCATTGCTGTCGATGCCTTTGCCGCCCATGAGCCGGGCGGCGTCGATTACTTCGGCGCCGCGGCGCAGGATCTTCTTGGGATCACAACCGCGCAGGGCGCATGTCCCACCGTAGGGAAGCGCGTCGACGATTCCGACCCGCCAGCCCTTGGACGCGGTTTTCGTCGCGGCGGCAACCCCGGCCATTCCCGCCCCGATTACCAGCAGGTCATAGGTATCAGTCATCAAGGAAACTCCTTCGTGAGTCAGTGGGAACGTTGTTCTCTCAACTGGCGCAGCGTGGATGCCAGTCCATCGTGGGCTTCGCCGTGCAATGGACAGAGCGGGCAGTCATCCGACGGCGCTCCTGAGCTGGGCCAGGCTCGGCGCGCCCGCCGGCCCGTCATCGGTCATATACCTGCGGCAGGCCAGGCCGACCTGCGTGGAGTCATCACCAAACGCGTCGACGCCGTTAATGAGGACGGTAGGAGAGCCGTGGAAGCCTACCCGTTCGGCGGCTTCCACCGACTCGATGAGCTGATATTCGAGCACGATGTCGGGGCGTTCCTCAGCAAGGATGCGCAGCCGCTCGTCTGCGACCGTCCAGTTCGGGCAACCATCAAAGTACTGCAAGGTGATGTCCATGCACCCCACGGTAAACCTTGCAGTCGGGTATAAGGTCAAGGGCTAGAATTGGACCATGCTGATCGGAGAAGTGTCTGCCGCCACGGGCGTGGACAATCAAACCATCCGCTTCTACGAGCGACAGGGCCTACTGCCCGCGCCTGACCGGACCGCTAACGGCTACCGGACGTACGACAGCGCAACTGTCGATCGCTTACGGTTCATTCGCGCAGCGCAAAGCGCAGGCCTTGCCCTGACTGAAATCGCCCAGGTCCTCAACCTTCGCGATGCAGGCCAGACACCCTGCACCCACGTATCACTCGTCCTCGAACAGAAACTTGCCGAGGTCCGGACACGCCAACAAGAACTCGCCATTCTGGCACGCGAGCTCGAGGAACTCATCGAAACCAGCCGCACCCTGGACCCAGCAGATTGTGGGCCAGCAGAGATCTGCCACATCCTCACCACCAAGTAAGCACCCCAGAGCAAGCAGATACCCGGCGCCGGGTGCGCACTCCTAAACTGACATATGACCGCAGCCAGCAAGCCCGATGGGGCTACCGCAACCTGTTCATGCTGCGGACGTGACCTAGCCCTGACAAAGCTGCACGCGGTGGAGGATGGAGCCGCCTACATCTGCCGACGATGTGGATTATGGATCGCTCTTCGCCTCCCGAGGCGAGTATGACCGACCCAATGTTACGTTGCTTCTACCTTGTCATTGAGTGACTTCTGGCGCGTTTGGATCGATTTTGGTGGAGTTAGCCCACTCAATTTGTTTGCGTTGGATTGATGTCAATCGGCTGCGGGGTAGGGTCAGGCCTCGTGACCACTTTCAGCGCGGTTGAAGTCCCTCTTTCTACGGGAGAACGGGTCTACGTCGTCGTAGACGCCGACTTCACGGTGTCTGAGGAAAGCAGACTCTACTCACTGTGGTTGAGCCAGGCGGGCCGATCTATCAACACTCAACGGTCATATCAGACGAAGTTGGCGGTTTTCCTCACGTGGGCGTCTTCAGAAGGTGTGGACTGGCGGAATCTGACGCTGCTCGATTTGATCAGATACAAACTGCATCTGCAGACTGCCGCTCCCGGCCATCGTTCCCGGTCGGGAAAGACTGTGAACGTGTATCTTGTCGCGGTCCTGCAGTTCTTGCGGTTCTGCGCGCACGAAGGCTTATGCGATGTTGACGTCGATAGAAGATTCTTCGACCAGGCTGGGCTGCGGTCCGTGAACCCACTTGACGGAAGCGCAGATCCCGACCGCATGCCGCGGCTGAGCCGGATGCTTAAATCGCGGGAAGTGACGAAACGCCCGCAACCGATCAGCGCTGATGAGGAGTTGCGATTGATGGCGTGCGCGACGAACCCGCGCGATGCGCTGCTGATCCGGTTGATGCTGCACTGCGGGTTACGGGTTGGAGAGGCTCTGGGTCTGCGCCTGGAGGACCTTCACTTCTTGCCGGAATCGAACCATGCCGGGTGCTTCGAACGCGGTCCGCATGTCCATGTTCACCGCAGGATCAATAGCAATGGCGCCCTGGCCAAATCCGCCGACCCCCGCAGCATCCCGGTGACAGACGAGGTGACTCAGGCGTATGCCGCCTATCAGGATGAGCGCTACCAGCTCCTCGGCGGGATCTCGGACGACTACGTCTTCGTGAACCTTTACTCCCGTAATAGCCCACCTGGTGAGCCGCTCCGCTATGCCAGCGTCCATGCCATGTTCAGGCGATGGGAAGGAAGAACCAAGGTGCGGGTGCGCCCGCATCAGCTCAGGCACACTGCTGCCACCAGATGGGTTCGAGCAGGACATCCCCTCGATGTGGTCCAGGAACTGTTGGGCCATAGAAGCCTGAACTCGACGCAGGTTTATCTGCACGCGTCGGCGGACGAGATGAGAGCAGCGGTCGATTCGGTCACCTGCGGAAGTGGCGAGAACAATGACAGCTGAGTTCCGGCAGATGCTACTCACAGAGTCCCCCGGCACGGAACCGGGGACGTACCTCGCATTCCTGCGGCAACGCATCAACAGAAACTGGCGGCCCAGCGAATGGGACGGCAAGCTCTGGCATTTCACCTCGGATCCCGCCAACCCGCTCACTGCCGCCTATCCGTGCAGGGCTGCCGGCTGCCCCGGGTTAGCCAGAGGCAATGGAGCCCTCTGCGTGCCCTGCAAATCGGCGGCCAGGAGCAGCACGAAAGGCGGGTACCGCGCAGACCATGGGGCAGATCGGACCTCAAAGGCCGCGGATCGGTGCACCATCACGGTCAGCGGGCAGTCCTGCAGGGCACTGTCGAGCCACCACGGTCTGTGTTACCACCACTATCACGCCTGGCGGGGACGTCTCACCGCCGCAGGCGGTGACTACCCGCTGGAGAAGTATCAAGCGACAGCCCGGGGTGTGTTCCCACGTGGCCAGCGGTGCGCCGTTCCGGGATGCCGGACCGAGGAATGGCGTTTCGAGAAGTCACTGTGTCTGGGCCATCGCTTTCAATGGAAACGGCTCAAACGCCAAGGCATCACCTTGGAGCAATTCATCGCCGTCCCGCGTCCCATCGGCCGGCAGTGGTCCACCACCGAATTCTCGCTGGTCGATCTTCCACCAATTCTTCGGCATGAGTTCCTCCTGACTCTGCAACAGCGTGACCAGGAGGGCTACCGGCTGGATCCCTGGGTGCTTCGGCGCTGCATCACCATCGCCTTGGAGCATGGGGCGCGAACGATGGAGAAGCTTCACCAAATCATGCTGGCGAGCTCGACGGATCAGCGGTTGCAGAAGGGTTTCACGAACTACGCACGGATGTGGTCGGCCCGCTGGCGGTACCAGCACACGGGCACCGATGCGAGGAAGGACGACGTCTGGGACGCTGCGGTCCTGATGCTTCGTGCACAATCCGGGAGCGACACCATCTGCTCGAAAGGGACCCTGGATTTCCGCCCCGTCCGTATCCATTGGCTACGTGAGGCGGTGAAGGAATACGCCGCCGTCTTCGAACTCCCGGCCGATAGAATCCGTGACCTGATCCGGTCGTGCAGCATCGCCTCGGACGCACTGCTACGCCGCCCATATGGAACCACCCCGGATCGGTTGGGAAGGGCTGACGCGAAAGCGATATTTCAGGCCTATTCGACGCTGATCACCCACGATGGGGCACCTCGCTCAGAACGATACAGATACGAACATTTCCACCGATTCCGTCGGCTCCTGCACGAAGGACGAGAGCTGAACGCCCTTCAGCGCTTGGCCCCAGCGTTCCGGTTTCTCGCCACGGACACCCTCACCAGCGGCCGGAAGCGCAGCACCGTCAACAAATCCATTCCCGACGAGGTCATCAAGGTGCTGGACGAGAACCTGCACCTGTTCACCGTCGCCGAAGACCACACCTACACCAACGGCCGACCAGCCGAACTCTGCAACCACATGCACCAAACCATCTATCAGCTACTGCGGGACCTGGGCCGGCGTCCCTCTGAGATCCTCGGCCTCAAACGCGACGCGCTGCAGCACTACGATGACGGACGGCCCTTCATCCGCTACGACGCCCCAAAGACCGGCGACATCGGCCTGGAACTCCCCATCCATCACTCCACGGCAGACATCATCACAGCCTGGCTTGACCGTCTCAATGCAGTCACGGACATAGAACCACGGGCAGCTGACCTGATGTTTCCCTCGCTCTCAGGATTCGGGCCAGCAGCACGCAAACCTATAACGATCAGCGGGTACCACACCGTCTATTGGCGGTGGATCGAGCGCATCAAGAACCTGCCCGACCATATCCAGGGCCCAGGCGGCGTAGCCGAAACCTTCGACCGTTCCCGGCTGCGCCTCTACTCATGGCGACACACCTATGCCCAGAGGCTCTCCGACAACAACACCGCTCCGGACGTCATCCAGGAACTGATGAACCATAAAAGATTCGAAACCTCCGCCGGGTACATCCGCATCAACCGGCAACGCAAAGCCGACGCCATCCGCATCGTCGACCGCACCACCATTGACCGCCACGGCGCAGCCCAACCCCCGCACAGCTATCCCGCATACACCCGCGGATCGGTAGCCACACCACTGGGGCTCTGCACCGAGCCATCCAACGTCAAAGCAGGCGGTCAGGCGTGCCCGGCACGCAGTAAATGCGGTGGATGCACCTACTTCCGCGCCAACGTATCCCACCTGCCCTTGATTGACGCTCACATCGTCGCGCTCACAACCGACCTGGAACTCGCCCGACCGATCGCCGATACCTGGGTATTGGAGAGCCTTACCGCCGAAATAAGCTCCTACCGCAAAATCAGACGGCTGCTCGCCGACACCAAGACCAGACTCTCCCCAGCAGAGCAAAACGAAATCGACCGGGCGACAGAACTCCTACAGGCTCTCTCCACCGCGCCGGCCCAGGACCCGCTTACCGCCGTCCCCCTGAAGCTCCTGCCACTGACGCCCAAAGAAGCATGAAGACTCACCCCAACGAGACATCGAGCAAGTCTGCACTGCGTACAGCACGGCTCATCGCGGCCAAAAAAGCCGACAGCAAACGACGGCGTGAAGCAGTGCTCAAGGCAATAGCAGCGCATACAAAGGCAGGCCGGTCCATCACTGCCGCGGGCATAGCCCGGTCCGCTGGAGTAAGCACCTGGCTGATCTATAACGCGCCGGACCTCCTCGAGGCCGTACGTAGCGCTGCCGCACAGAACCATGCGAAGGAGGACGTTGATAGGAAGCCGACCGATTCAGCGCCCACCATCAACAGCCTGCGCAATGAAGTACTGATGCTCAACGCCAGGCTCACAAGGACCGCCGCAGAACGGGATCAACTGAAGAAGGCACTGAGGAACAAGATCGGTGCACAGCTCGAACTTGAAACCACAGGTGAACTCAAAACCCGAATCGGGCTACTTGAACGGTCCCTCGAACGGGCCCGCCTGGACCTTGAAGATTCCCAATCTCGCAATAGTCTCTTGCGGGACGATCTGGAAGACGCTCAGGATGAGCTGCGGGCGGCCAGAAGAATCAACCAGATGCTCGTGAAGGAAAACTCTCAACGGGGATCTGTCGTACCTTTCAGGTCAACCGTCTAGGAGTTAGTCTCCTCGGCTTCCTGCAAGTTCATCTCCTTGATCGAGGCAGCGGTGCGCTCATAGGCATCCGAGATGTAGTCCTCAAGCTTGGAAGCCTCGACTCTCCACTGACCCCGGCCCCCCACTTGGATCGCCGGTAATTCACCAGAGCGAACGATCGCATAAGTCTGGGAAGAAGAGATGTTCAAAACCTCTCCAACATCAGCCAGAGTCAGGAAGCGCTTCTCGGCCATCGTGTCCCTCCCTGGTCACAAACATGCTCAACACGGCTTATCGAAACCCACGATACTCAAAATCACGGAAAGACGGGCTAGGAACGCTTTCGCAGGTCAAGCACAGAAAGACTCGGCAAACACGACCCGAAACTTAAGATAACCGCGGCCGCCGA
>NZ_FNDT01000045.1 GCF_900099735.1 Arthrobacter subterraneus
TCCTTTCGTTAACGTGTCCATTCCTCCGGCTCTAGGGGACTGGTTCCTCGTCTCCCGTGGGCCAGGTCTGCAGTTCCCCGCCGGCTGGTTCCATACCGTGCAGCGAGGTGAGCGCGGTTGTTTCATCGATCCAGAGGAAGACGTCGTATCGGCGGTCGAGGACCGTGGGCACGTAGTTGCCCCACCGTTCGGCGTGCGGCGTGTAAACAACACCGATGGCCCGATGATCGCGTGATTGCGATGCCCATGATTCTTCATCGCCTTTGAACACGAACAGGGCCGACCGCTGGCCCAGCGTCCGGTGGATTGCCTCTTCGGTGCTGCCTTCGCGGGCGGGCGGCATCGTCATCGCTTCCACTTCCCCGCCCCAGTAGTCGGCGGCGAGGACTTTCCCCTGGTAGGAACCGAAACCGATCAGCACGACTCCGTCTTCGGAGTGCTGTTCACGGACCAGCTGACCGACGTTGACCATTCCAGCTTCGGACATGTCGGTCCAACGGGCATCTCCAATATGGGTGTTGTGTTCCCACACCACGCACTTGGCGTCGGGACCGTGATGGTTCATCAGGTTCTGCAGCGTTTCGAGCATATGGGTGTCGCGGATGTTCCAGGAATCCGGGCCTCCCGCAACCATCGCCCGGTAGTAGGCTTCCGCCCCGGCAGCTGCCCTGGCGTTCTGCTCTGCGTTGAAGCGGGCGTTCCGGTTGGTGCCCGACTGAGTCGGTGCATCTGATCGTAGTTGCGTCAGAAGTTTGACTACTTCCGGTTCGCAGCCGGAGGGCACCAAACGGGTTGACCGTGCGTAGGACTGGGGGTCCTCGGCATAGGGTTCGAAGCAGCGGAAGGCTTCAAGGGCTGTTTCCACGTGTTCAGGCTGGTGGGCCTGCAGGTAATTGAGTGTGGCGCGTAGAGAGTCCCACAGGCTGTAGACGTCGAGCCCGTAGAATCCAATCCGGCCCTCCGGGTGCCTTTGCGTGTTGTGGTCGCGGAGCCAGCGTGTGAAGTCGACGACGTCCTGGTTGGCCCACATCCAGGTTGGCCACCGGTCGAACCCGTTCAGTACCTGCGCCGGGTCCTCCGGCGCACCGTCAGCCAACGTGACTGAACGGTTCACCTCGTAGCAGTCGGGCCAGTCCCCCTCAACTGCCACGAAGGAGAAACCGTGCTCCTCGATCAGGCGGCGAGTCAGGGCGGCACGCCAAGCGTAGAACTCGTGTGTCCCGTGGGAAGCCTCACCGATGAGGACGTAACGGGCGTCGCCGATCCTGGTCAGCAGCGGATCGAGATCCGCTTCATCCTCAAGGGGTAGGGCTGCGTCCTTGATGGTCATGTGCTTCCTTCAACCTGAGTCATCAGTCTCCTGCAGCATCAGGATCGTTAGCCCAGGTCAGGTGCGCCCGGACCTCGTCGTCTTGCGTCTGGTCGAACGACACGTATCCCTCGCCGACCGCGCGGAAGTCCTCGGGCTGCCATGGGCAGACCACGTCATCAACGAGGGAGAGAAGCTGGCTTACCGCCCGCGGCGATGCAATGGGCACAGCGACGGTCACCCGCCGCGGCCCCAGGGGGCTCAGCGCGGCGACGGCGGCCCGCATGCTCGCTCCAGTGGCGAGCCCGTCATCGATCACAATCACGTGCCGGTTGCGCACCTCGGATGGGGTGCGGCCGGCACGATATTCCCGGTCACGGCGACGCAGCTCGTCCTTCTCCCGGGCCAGGGTCTCCTTGTAGCGGGTCTGGCCGTCCTCAACACGGTCCAGATGTGCCATGACGTCCATGTTCTGCACCAGTTCCATGGTCCCGCCGACCGAAGCGATGGCGCCCATCGCCGTCTCGGGATGGCCGGGGAATCCGAGTTTCCGGACCACGACGATGTCCAGCGGCGCGTCGAGAACCTGTGCGACTTCGGCTGCGACGGGGACACCACCGCGGGGAAGCCCCAAGACCAGGGCGTCGGCGATATTAGATTCCTGTTTCAGTTCTGCTGCCAGGGCGCGGCCGGCGTCGGTCCGGTCCTCGTAGGGGGCATATCTCATGCCCGGTCAGCCACGCCTTCCTGCCCGGAGTGGCGGGCACAATGCGCGCAGCAGTAGATTTCACCTCCGCCTTCGACGCCGTGCCCGAGGATGCGGCAGCCGCAATGGGCGCACACCGGTGCCATCGCGTGGACGGCGCATTCGAAACTGTCGAATGTTCCCGTCTCCCCCGCCTTGTTGATGGTGAAGGTCTTGTCGTAGTCGTTTCCGCAGGTGTCGCAGGTAGCCATGCTTTACTCACCTTTCCCTGATGTGCCGTGCTAGTAGGAGATCAGTTCAACCAGTTCACCGACTCGTTCTTCCGGGTAGTTCCGGGCGATGTCGGCCTGGCTGAGCATGCCCACCAGGTCGTGGCCGTCAATGACGGGTAGCCGGCGGACCTGGTGATCGGCCATGGTCTTGATGGCTTCTTCAATGCTGTCGTCGGCGCCGATAGTGACAGGTTTGCCTTCGGCAAGATCACCGGCTTTGGTTGCCCGCGGGTCGGATCCCTCGGCCAGGCACTTGATGACGATGTCCCGATCGGTCAGGACACCTTTCAGTCGCTGGTCCTCACCACAGATGGGCAGGGATCCAACGTCCAGGTCTTTCATCTTTTGTGCTGCCTGCTCAAGGGTTTCATTCTCGCCGATGCATTCCGCACCGCCGGTCATAAGTTCGCGTGCAGTAGTCATTTCAGATTCTCCTTTTACCGGTTGAGTGGATGGGTGGGAGCGGACTGGGCAAGGTGCCGGAACTTCCCCCGTTCGGCAGGTGGCACCAGGGCCAGATAACGATGATGCTTCGACAGGTAGGTGCGTGTGCGCAAACAGTATGGAAGGAGCGCCAGCCGACGGCGGTGCACCTCCTGGAGCAGCCCCTCGATCAGGAGATCCTCGACACCAGGTTCAGTGAAACGAGGGTCCATCACCGTGGACAGGACCCACACGTGATTGCCGTGGAGCTGATAGTGGCAGTGCCCGGCAGCGTTCCCGTCGACATAGGCGACGAAGTGGGAAGCTTTCGGATCATGTCGCACCACCGTGCGCATTTTGATGTGCATCATCACACCCTCCCGCTAGATCAGGCCTACCAAGGATCGGAAGGTCCTGCGGCCTGCCGCGCATTCACGGCTAAGCTGTTACACACAACACTAAGCATGCTTGCTAGTTCTGTGAAGGGAGCCGGTACCTTGGAAACCGCTCACCCTGTTGATTCAGGGCATGAGCACTGGCGGGGTGGAGTGAAAGTGGATACCGTCGGCACGAGGCGTGTTTTTGGAGTATCGGCTAGCACGAGGGAAGTCGAAACCATGACGCATCATTTTGAGGAGTTCTATACCGGGTGTTGCCTGTGGGCCGGAGACGGTTCGATTGTGCCTGCGGACCGCTTCCATGGCTTCTACCGGTATTGGTGCGCCAGAAACCTCGTGGAACCGCTCGGGGACTCGTGGGTCCGTGCCCTGCTTGAGGAGAAGCAGATCGGCCGGATCATGCATGAAAGCGCAATGCACTATCAGGGCATGGTGCTGATCGGGCGATACGTCCCGGAATTCATCGTCGAGGTGGAAAGCGAAGTGCTGTGGGATCCGGACCTGCGCGTTGATCCACTGGCCGCTCCGTTCCTGGGGCCGACAGCATGAAACAGCTGACAAAGACAACAGAGCTGGGTGCGCAGCCAGCCGAAACGGACCCTTTTGCCGCCAATCTCCAATTCCTTCGCCAGGAGTTAGTGGCCACGGTCGAAGAAATCCGGGGCCGATACGAAGGTCCCAGCCCTATGGACGAGCAGGGACAACGGCTCCTCAACGCTGCCATCAAAGATCTGGAAGAGCTCGACCGGCGTATCCGCGCAATGTCATGAAACGGTCGGCATCAGTGGCCTCTGGAGGGAGCCGCCGAGGTGTGGAGGGCGTCGACGGCTCCCAGAGGGCGCTGAACAGTTCAGTGCCGGGCGAATGGGAAGACACCACCCGCTACAGCTGATTATGCGCTCAAGACGCACGAAAGCCAGTAGGCCCACAAGGCCGTGCCGGAATCTTAGAGAGGTTGAATGTTCTCGGCCTGCGGGCCCTTAGGGCCTTGGGTTACTTCGAATTCAACCTTCTGGTTTTCCTCCAGGGAACGGAAACCGCGGGCCTGAATGGCCGAATAGTGCGCGAAAACATCCGGGCTGCCGTCGTCCGGGCTGAGGAAACCGAAGCCCTTCTCAGCGTTGAACCATTTCACCGTGCCGGTCGTCATCGTCTCATCCTTTCGAAGGTTCTGCTTTACCTTCTAATTTATAGTTGATGAGTGCAACCAATGAACGTCAATGCTTCGATGGCGGAGCAGCTGCAGGAGCTGTTGATCAGCAGCGAGGATGCGGATCGTTTCCTGGAGGACCTGGCGGTGTTCTCCTCGAAGATCATCGGGGACGGCGTGATTGTCCACTGTGGTGTGACACTCGTCCGGCAGCGGAAGGCTACGACTGTTGCCAGCAGCAGCGATGAAGCCCGGAAGCTCGATGAGATCCAGTACGGATTTGATGAAGGCCCGTGCCTGGAAGCCATCGCCACACAGCAAACAACCGTGGTGGCCGATACCCGCACCGACACACGCTGGCCGGACTACTTCGCCGCCGTACAGGAATACGGGTACTACTCCATGCTGGGCGTTCCGGTATTCATCGGAGGCAACGGAGGTGCCGCGCTGAACTTCTACGCCAAGGAACCAGACACCTTCACTCCGGACATCGTCGAAATCGCCGAAGTGTACGCCGAACAAGCAAGCCGTGCCCTGCAGTTGGCAGTGCGGGTCGCCGCGCACGCGGAAAAAGTCGAAGACCTGGAGGCAACGCTGCGCTCACGGACCAGCATCGATCTGGCCGTCGGAGCGATCATGGCCCAAAACCGGTGCACACAACAGGAAGCCTTCGACATCCTGGCTCGAGCCTCCAACCACCAGAACCTCAAGCTCCGGACCGTGGCAGACCGCCTCGTGGAAGCAATCTCCGGCAAACCGGCGAGCACCCACTTCGACTCCTGAGACTCCACCCTGGACGCCAAGAATTCCCTTTCGCATCGCGACGGCAAGGGACTGCTCGGCCGTGGCTACAATCCTGAAATTGGGAGCCCTCAAGCGATCCCTCGACAATTGGCCGCATCGACGTGGTTCTGGCGGCATGGTTACACGGTCGCGCCCCGAAGCAGATGCCAGTACTCTGATCCCGGCGCTCGGACGCTGCATCAATCTGATCCCGGTGTGTGAACGTGTCTGATCAAAACCCTCAGGACAGTAACAGTGACGGGTAACCTACGGTGGCCAGGGTGTACTGCCGGGCGGGGCCGTTCCTGTCAGGAGTGAAACGGTCCCGCCCACCTAGCGCTGGAGAAGTCAACGCTGCGGCAGATACGCCGGCTGTCTCGGACCGGGCGCTACCTGTCACTAACTATCCTCCTCAAACCTTCCATTTCTGGCCAGTGGGCAACAGCACCTTTCGGCTCGGAGTTAGTTGTTTTGCTGGGACACGTATGACAGATCAGGGGCTGTTTCCCTGAGGGTTCAGCGACGAGCTCGCGAACGTCCGCGTCATCTTTGATGACAACTGCGTGTAGGCACCGAGACCCCACAGAAAGGCGCAGGAATGGAATGGAAATGGTGAAGGATTTACCTAACAAGCGCTGATCCACCCTGTCTTTGCCATACCGTTGATTCGACGCTCGGGTTACCACCAATGGATCCCAAGGGGATGCGACGGGTCGGAATCACCAAGTCTTGGTCTCCCTCAACCGCTGGTTCCGGTGCGCGCATCCCGTACAGCTAGCCCAGGCACAGGCCCAGGCGCACTACACCGCACGATGAAGGCACACCGATGCAGGCCACTCAGGTGAATCCGTTCCAGCTGCAACTGCACTCCGCCGGCTACATCCGCGTGCGCTGGCAACCCGGGCGTACGATCAGCGAAACCGACGCGCACGCTGTCACTGACGCGATCACCGCCCTCACACCAGCAGCAGCCCCCGCACCGGGCCTGCTGGTCGACATGGGGCAACCAACATCCATCAGCGCCGGAGCCAGGGCTGTGTTCCTCACCGCCCGCGGCGCGCCCCGCGTAGCCCTGCTCGGCAACAGCCCAATGGACCGGGTCATGGCAGCATTCGCACTGAACTCGGACACTCCCACCCAGTTCTTCCTCACCGAAACCGAAGCCATCACCTGGCTCACCGCCAACTGAACGGGCAACCTGCGCGGCGCCATCGCCAATAATCCCCACGCCCCCCGACTGAAGGCGCATTCGCAGCATACCGAAGGCCGGTAACCACGCCACCGGGGGCACCGGCTCCTGTGAACGGCTTTGTCCAGCTCGGCCCCGCGCCTCACCATGTGCGGTGCACCCTCAGCATTGTAAGAATGCCGCCACTCCAAGGGATAGAACACGTGTTCTAATTTAAAGATGAAGCAGACGGCTTAAAT
Organism: Arthrobacter subterraneus; assembly: GCF_900099735.1. Classification (GTDB taxonomy): domain Bacteria; phylum Actinomycetota; class Actinomycetes; order Actinomycetales; family Micrococcaceae; genus Arthrobacter_D; species Arthrobacter_D subterraneus. The sequence continues at coordinate 6,470 of NZ_FNDT01000045.1, forward strand.
GAGTGGTGCCGGCAGCTGCGCGCATGGGGGGCACGCACAGTTACCGGCACATGGAGGATTGAGTCTCGAAAACCCTCCGCATTTACACCAAATGGGGGAAATGGTGTGACACCAGCTTACTGATCGCTTGTTGCAGGAGGAAAGAATGTTCGCCCACGGCGTGCAGCGTGCGGCGGCGGAGAGGCGGCGGTGGTGGGTGAGAACAAGAGGTACCGGGCCTACTATGACCGGCTGTTGGATGAGTGGATTGAGCGTTTCGTGATGCGTGAGGAGCCGATGATGCTCACCGCGGCCGAGGTCGATCTCGAGCATCACCCTGCCCGCGAGTTCCAGCCGGCACGGCGCGTGTATGCGTGGATCCGCTACCCGTCCCAGGCGTACCTGATACGGGCCGAAGCGACCGCGTGGACGGACACGGCGATCCGAATCTGGTTCTTCGAACCCAAGATCAAGATCCACCGGGAGGGCTGGGTGTGGCGCAGCGCGGTCAGGCCCGCCCGACCGGAGGAAAAGTAGAGCAGATTCGAGCCTTCGATGTCCTACTCTGCGTCGTCATCGCCGATCTTAACGCCGCGTTGCAGTGCCGTTGCGGTGCGGGTGTAGGCCTCGGCAATGTAGTCCTCGAGCTTGGCCCGTTCGATCCGCCATTGCCCGCGGTTATCTTCAGTGCAGTTTATGGTGCTTGTTTCATGAGAATCGATCAGGTTCACCCCCGATTCTCAGTGCCTCCCGTTCAA
>NZ_FNDT01000046.1 GCF_900099735.1 Arthrobacter subterraneus
GCGGACCGCACAGGGGGCAGGAGCGAGTTACAAGTTTCTGCCCGACGAGCCAGCTGATCACGCGATTGGACGCTCAAGAGGCGGGCTGACCACCAAAATCCATGCCCTCACCGACCGGGCATGCGCACCGGTCACGATGCTGCTCACACCCGGCCAGGCCGGAGATAACCCGCAGCTGCTGCCGCTACTTGAAGTCCACAAGCTCCAGGACGGGCACCCGGTTCCGGTTGCTCGCCGATAAGGCGTACTCCCACCCCTCAACCCGCAGCGAACTGCGCTCCCGCAGGATCAAGCACACCATCCCGGAACGCTCAGACCAGATCCAACGGCGCAAAGCCAAAGGCTCCGCAGGCGGCAGGCCACCGTCCTTCGACCCCGCGACCTACAAAGAACGCAACACCGTCGAACGCGGCTTCAACCGCCTCAAACACTGGCGCGGAATCGCCACCCGATACGACAAATACGCCACGACGTTCCTCGGCGGCGTACTACTCACCGCGATGGTCACATTCCACCGAGTCCACAATTAACAGACACGACCTAGGTCCTTACGCCGGAGATGAGAGGGCCCTACAACAGTCCCCCACCAATTAGCGGTACGATCCTAGGGGTTCTGCCTGGGCTCCACAGGGGAGGGTGCTGCCCTGAGGTTAACGTTTGCATGGGCTTCCTGCTCAGCGGCGGCTTGCGCTTGGCGCTCAGCCCGATCGGCGCCGAAAATCGCGCGCATCGCGAAGTAAAAAATGGCTCCGACACCCGCCGACGGCAATAGTACGGCTATATATTCCACACCTGAAGCCTAATACGGGTTGTTAGGAACCCCGCAAAAGAGAGGAATCAGAAGAGCTGTGATATTCAGACCAAGATCGCTCTGGACTAGAACGCGGCTGTACGTTCGACTGCCATACTGGGTGAAATTGTGGGGAAAAATTCATCCCCCTGGTACCTGTCAGATGCGATTTATCGTTCCCGGCTCCGCTTTGAGCTAGGGTAATTCCGATCTCCTCCCCTACCTACGAGTTCAGCTCCTTGATCGCGGCAGCAGTGCGCTCGTAAGCATTCGAGATATATTCCTCAAGCTCAGAAGCCTGGACTCGCCACTAACCACGGCCAACACCCGAATCGCCGGCAGATCCCCACGCTGATCAGCGCCACGATCTGGGATCGGCCGTGGCCAGTTCGGCTGCGACGTCCTTGACGGTCAGGAAAGCGTGGACCCGGGTGTTCTGCGCTCAATTGGTTTCCTCAAGATGACAAAAAGTGTGGTGTGGGAGCGGGAGCCTGCACCACACAGCACCGGCCCCCAGATTTTTTCTTATTTTCCCCGCGAATTGGGAAATCTATTCAGTTGTCTCTCTTCTTCCAGGCTCCGTCTGCCGGTCCGTATGGCCCCTAGTGGTACGGGTTCGCACGGCTGGCCGCCGTAATGTTCGCGCTGAATCCGGCGCACCCCTTTAAGGACCGCCTTCTCGATCCAGTCTTGCCACGGACGCATACCCCCAACAGGGCCTGTGGGCAGAAGCGATGAACGAGGCAGGTTTCCGTTTACTTATACAACCTTCCCTATCACCGCCTGAGTACCGGACGCGTGTGCCAATGCCGGCGCCCGGACCCGCCGGCGGGCTTGTCGCCCTGCGGGGTGATGCGTTGGAGCAGGGCATCGTGGGCCTGCTGCAGGGTTTCGGCTCGCGCGACCGCTGCGGCGAAGTCCGCGGCGAGAGTACCTCCTTCCGCACGCGCGCTGGCTGCAGCCCCTTCTCCCTGTCCTGCCCGGGTTTCGGCTGCTGTAGCCAGGTTGGCGGACGTGGCGAGCTCTACTTTCAAGGCCGCGGCTTCGGCGGCCTTTTCGTCGGAAACCTCGCGCGACCTCTCCCGCCGCGGGGCTTAACCTCAGCTGGCGTCAGCGTTGACGTGTGCCAAAAGCCACGCGGTGACCGTCGATTGCCAGCGTTCGGGGTCGGAGTTCCATGACAGTGTGTGGCCGGCTGTGAAGGCTTCGAACTCAACGAGGTCGGGGCGCAGGTCGCGAAGGGTCTGCGAGACCTGAGTTGGGGCGGAGTCGTCTTGGGTCCCGTGGATGATCAGTGTGGGCACAGCGAGTTCTGCGGCGCGTGCGACCCAATCAAGATCCCGAAGCGGGATGGCCGTCGGCAGACCGGTCATGCGTGACAACAGGGGAAGCGCGAGCCACGGAATAGCAAGGATGCCTGATGCGGCAGGCAGCCCGCTCCGAACGCAATTCGCCTTGATCACCGTAACCCAGTCGAGCACCGGAGACTCCAGCACAACCCCCACGATGATGCCGTTGTAGCGTGCACGGTCGACGAGTTGCAGAGCGATCGTGGCGCCCATTGACCATCCGAAGAGAATGATCCGATGTGCTCCGTGTTGTATCGCGTAATGTACTGCTGCTTCGGCATCCTCGACTTCCGTGAACCCAAGCGAGGACCGGCCAGGTCCCGCCTTCGGCCCTTCTCCATCGTTTCGATAAGTGATGACGAGCGATGTGTAGCCCAGGTCCGAAGCGACCCGCACTCCGCGCAGTGTGCCCGCTCGGGTGCTCCCCAGACCATGAACGTGGATCGCCCACGTCGAGCGGTCACTCTCTTCCTCCAGGAGCCAGGCCGGAGCACTTCCCACGACGGTGTCAATCGCGACTTCTCGGGCGGAAAGGCCGGCATCAGTTGGGCTCGCAAAGTAGATCCCGCTCCATGAGGTTCGATCGCCAGCCGCCAGGGCGAAGCCGGCAGAAGCGCTTGTCACGAGCCGTGCGATTCGACCTGGCCCTCGATCGAAGACTTCGGCAGAGAGTTGAGCCCAGCCGCCATTCTCGAACCATAGGTTGTAGATGCCATCCGCGACTGTCTGGCGCGTTCGGTCCAAGACGATCAAGCAGCGATCACCGTCGCGCTCCACGTCACGTACGACGAGGTCGAATCTCCTCGGGCCTGCGGATGCCGTCAACCGCCGAGCAATGCCCCAACCGAGGCCCAACCCGCATGCAGTCAGCAACACCGCTCCCGCGGCGAGGAGGCGTTTCAAACGTGCCCTCGTTCGGAACCACGGCGAGTTGAAGAAGAGTCGGCTGCCTGCGCCCCCCGTCCGTCGAGCCCAAGGAGGTGGTCCTCCGCCCGCCCCAGAAGTGCGCGCTCGTGACCGGTTACCTCAAACGAGACGCGTGGATCGATCATGGCATCGCGGATTTCGACGATCTCTCGATGAAGGCGCGTCTCGGGCTCCTCCATGTTGGTGGCCGAAGAGTGCGTCTGGCTCAACCCCGGGCGAACGAGCGTCGCCCGACGCCAGATGGGCTCCAGCTCGTTCACCAGCGCACCAGTTCTCACGCCCCGTGAACGATCTCGCATGTAGCGGACGGCTGATTGCCCTGCCAAACCAGTGCATAGGAAGACGAACGTCAGCAAGTAGAGAGGCCCGTATGCCGCGGCGACGGCGTCCATCAAATCGAGGTTGCCAACGACGTGCGCGACGTCCATGATCAGGACGACCAGGCACAGTGCGACTCCAAAAGCCGATCCAAGAAGCAGCAAGCCGGCGGGAATGCGCTGAGCGCCATCGCCCAGGCGATATTGACGTCCCGCGAGGATCAACATCGCTGCGACCACGATTCCGCAGTACGTGAAGCCGATCATTGAGTAGGTGGCAGCCGCAGGCTGCGCTCCGAGGTCGCTCATAAAGGTCGTCGTCGTCGCCCCCCGGTCGATGAGCAGAAAAGCAAACCCAACCCCGACGAGTGAGAGGAGGAGCGCCGGAAGACCCAGGGCGACACGCACCAGTCTTGGTCGATACCCTCCGGCTTTCATGATCCCCCGGCCGAGGAAAAAGAGTCCGATCATCAACGCGCCATCGGCGACAAGTGTTGCCATGTTGGTCGCGCCAAGGGCCGTATCAACCGTGCTGTAGATCGCGTCCACGTTGAGGGTCATCGCGACGGAAATGGTCAGTGCAGCGTACGTGATGCTGCGCTCCGTGCGTCTGCGCCGCAGGATGAGCAGACTCACCACGAGCACCCACATGAGTACCGCGACAAGTGCCTGGATCACCCGAAAATCTCCGAATATCGGGACTCCGCGAAGGCCGATGCTCGGATCGCAGCGGCGAGCCGATCGGCCACGGACTCCGCAGCGATCTCGCTCTCAGAATTGGGATCTTGCCGTCTGAGCAAGCGCCCGCGCGTGTGCGCTGGGATGTCGGGGAGCAAGACGTCGTCAACCGCGCATTCGTCGCCCTGGCCGTGGCCAAGGAGCATATGGGCGAACTCGTGGAGGACGAACTGCTGACGATGCAGGACCGAGTCGCTGCCAGCGTGGAGGACGAGGTCTTCGGAGTCCATGATCAGCCACAGCGCGCAGATCCCGTCGTGGTCACCGAGCTCCGCTAGTTCGACGACGCGGAGCTTGCGCTGCCTATAATTCTGCATCGCTTGGCACAATTCATCGAACGTAAAAGTGCTGTCCAGCGCCAGGCTCGCTACGGCCGTCGACACGGTCTGTTCGATGTTCAAAGTGCGGTCGCTCTCCTCCGGGAGCATGCCGATGCCGGCTCCGTGTGGAGCGGCGCCGTCACTGCTCAGGTGTGTGTCACTTCTTCATCCAGGAACCTGCTGATCGCCTGGAGCGCCTTCGGTGATATATCCCCCAGCGTGCGTGCCGCGTACGACTTCACCTTGGCCGCCCGCATCGAGCGCACGAGATCCAGCTGCGCACTCACTTTAGCCGGAATAGGCGCGTCGCCCTCCCCCGCCAGGAAGGCCGCATCCACGTCGAAGAATGCCGCCAATCCCTCGAAGACCGCAGCGTCCTGCACAAACCTGTGGCCGTTCACCATGTACGTCCACCGTGACCTCGACAGACTAGTTCCGCGCTGATCAAGGTAGGCCGCGATCTGCGAGTAGGTCGGTTCGGAACCCGACTCGGCGATCGCGACATCCAGCAGGAGCCGCAGACGCTTCGCGAGGTCCTGCGCCGCTGCCTTGTTCTCGTCTTCTGTCATTTTCGTTTG